>QQVM01000012.1 GCA_003389385.1 Bacteroidota bacterium | reverse complement strand
TTGCTGAATAATTTCTCTGAATACTGTTTTTTTCCTTGCATAAATAAAGATGCAATTCTTATGTATTGGTTGCATTCAGTTCAATTTTTATTTTTAACATTGTTATGAGTTGTGCAACAAGCACAGCGGTTTTGCGTTATGGGGGCTGACGTGCTTCGTAGAAACATTTGTGCAAGGTTCAACATTCGTTCTTCGATTGAACTTTTGTGCTAAAATCCCCCACAACGCAAAGCCGCAAACCGTTATGCGGCATTGTTAAACGACACGTAATCAATGAAAATTAGACCAGAAGAATTAACAGAAAATGGATATGTTCAACTTGACAAGTTAGGACATAAAGAACTAGTTCCTTTCATAAGGGCTTATATGAAGAAGCGGACAAAGTATTCTGTATTTTATTATCTGAGTAATATAATTGTTTTCGGACTGGTTGGTTACTTATTTGTCCAAGATTTTAACTTACCGACATATAGTATTGGTGACCGTTTTACTCATTTTTCTTATGGACTTGCAATTGCATTCGCTTTACTGCCATTGCACGAATACATTCACGTATTAGCGTATAAATCTCAAGGTGCGACAAATACTTCATATGACGCTAACCTGAAGAAATTTTACTTTATGGCACTGGCTGACAAGTTTGTTGCAAACAAGAAAGAATTTGAAGTTGTTGCACTTGCACCATTTATTATTATTTCAACAGCACTGACAATTCTGCTTTTTGTCGTTGGCTCTTCTTGGACTTTGACTGTTGCAAGTATTTTGCTAGCACATACTGCAATGTGTTCAGGTGACTTTGGACTATTGAGTTACTTTGAATTTAATAAGGACAAAAGTCCTGTAACATATGACGACACTGAAAACAAAATATCTTACTTCTATGGAAGGTCAGACGAAAGAAAAACGACCGCATAACAGCACCTACCCAAAAGTGGCGGTTCAGTGGTTCAATCAAGCTTTGTGCATCTATCAAAGTTTGTGCTTGGTTGACAGTGAAGTGCTCCGAAAACCCGCACGAACGCCAAGCGTGGGAACGTTATGCCACAACCCGACCAGGTCATTAAAGTCCCCCTCCCCCGCCATGGCCGACCGGCTTGTTATTTAACCCCTCGCTCACGCATTGCTCGACCTCCGACCGCACCCGCTACTCCCCTTTTTTCTGACTTCCGGATAGCAGGGCGGTTGACAAGCCCAACCTTTCGGACCGTTAAAAACACCGCACAACGGGGTACCTCCGGCATGCTTTAAGGGGATACATTTTTTCCTTCGGGGGACATTTAAACGGACTATTGAACTAAATTTGGACTATTGAACTAAACATAAAATAAAATGAAAAAAAATTACTTCTTAACTGCTGCAGTTATTTCAGCTGCTGCGATACTGCTTGTGCAGTCTGCTGCTTCGTTTGCCCAAACCATTGCAGGAGGAGGGGTTCATTCCCTTGCCTCATGCAGCGACAGCACGGTCAGGGCTTGGGGATGGAATGACGAAGGTCAGCTTGGAAACGGGAACACCGCCAACAGCAATGTTCCGGTGCAGGTGAGCGCCTTTTCAGGTGTAACGGAAATTGCGGGAGGATATTATCATTCCCTCGCCCTGAAGAATGACGCAACGGTTTGGGCTTGGGGAAAGAATAATAATGGTGAACTTGGAACCGGAAACAACACCAACAGCAGTGTTGCGGTGCAGGTGAGCGCTCTTGCAGGTATAACAGCCATTGCGGGAGGGTTTGGCCATTCCCTCGCCCTGAAGAATGACGGAACGGTTTGGGCTTGGGGACTCAATAACTATGGTCAGCTAGGAAACGGAAACAACACCGCCAGCAATATTCCGGTGCAGGTGAGCGCTCTTTCAGGTATCACAGCAATTGGAGCAGGAGATAATCACTCCTTCGCCCTGAAGAATGACGGAACGGTCTGGGCTTGGGGACGCAATAACTATGGTCAGCTAGGAAACGGAACCAACACCAACAGCGGTGTTCCGGTTCAAGTGAGCGTTCTTTCTGGCATAACAGAAATAACGGGAGGAGCGGTACATTCCCTCGCCCTGAAAAATGACGGAACGGTTTGGGCTTGGGGGCGAAATTTGGATGGTCAGCTTGGAAATGGAACCAACACAGACAGCAATGTTCCGGTGCAGGTGAGTGCTCTTTCAGG
Source organism: Bacteroidota bacterium (assembly GCA_003389385.1). GTDB lineage: Bacteria > Bacteroidota > Bacteroidia > AKYH767-A > 2013-40CM-41-45 > QQVM01. The sequence goes on along the minus strand of QQVM01000012.1, from coordinate 260,937 downwards.
CATAACAGAAATAACGGGAGGAGCGGTACATTCCTTCGCCCTGAAAAATGACGGAACGGTTTGGGCTTGGGGCCGGAATGCTGATGGTCAACTTGGAAACGGAACCAACACCAACAGCAATGTTGCGGTGCAGGTGAGCGCTCTTTCAGGTATAACAGCCATTGCGGGAGGAAGTACTCATTCCCTCGCCCTGAAGAATGACGGAACGGTTTGGGCTTGGGGAAACAATTGGTATGGACAGTTTGGAAACGGAACCAATACCTCCAGCAATGTTCCGGTGCAGGTAACATTGCTGTGCCAGATGATAACTGGGTTGGAGGAAGAAAATATTAGTTCAGGAATAAATATTTTTCCCAATCCCGCAAGCAAGCAATTGACCATTGATAATGGACAAAGGAAAATTGTAAACATAGAGATTTATGATGTGACCGGAAGAGCAGTTTACGCTGAAATTCACCGGACCCCAAACGCTGATCGCGAAATTTTTATAGATGTTTCAAAATTTCCGGAGGGAGTTTATGTTGTGCGAATTCAAACAATAGATTTTAATGAAACAAAAAAACTCATTGTTGCAAAATAAATTGATGCTGAACTTTTGAATTACGAAGCTACTTTCAGTTATTCTGATAACATCAGATTAATAGAAATAAAAAAAGAAGGGGCTTATCGCATGTTGAAAGAGTGTACAATTAATAAAGGGTGCAGCGGAGGATAGCGTGTGAGCTTTTTACTCCATACTTTTTTTTACTTCTTTAATCCCGAAACGTTATGCCTCAAGTAGCGACGAGTTAGCATCCTTATATAACAACAATGAGAGGAACGGCTAATTCAAATTTAGCAAAATTTATATTGAGCTACTGAGTAAGCAATGATTTGTTGCAGGCGAATTGCAGAAATTAGTACTCAAAAGCAAACTTGTCAAGAATTAGATTAGAACTCGGAAACAAATAAAACATGATAGCTGCTAAATTGACTTCTTTTTTTGTAATAGTTAACTTTGGTTCACTTATACTGCTTTCTTTTTTGAGTTTAGCAAATCCACTTAAAGCAAATCAAACTGCCAACCGCCTGCTAGGTGTGTTTTTTTTGTTGTGGGCATCATTTTGGGCTGATGAAATTTCATTTTTTGTTTATCACGTTGAGCTTAACCAAAAATGGCAGCTCTGTCTGAGGGGCTTGCAATACTTTACGCCTATAATGTTTTACATAATAGTTGTGCTTTATTCCAAGCCGGGTTTCAAATTTAAGACAGAAATTCTGCCACATTTTATTCCCCCGGTTGGTTACATCATCTTGCTTTATTATTTTAATAAATCGCAATCAGATACAATCAACTATGCACTCGTTATTTTGATGCTTAGCCAATCACTTCTCTATACTACGGCATCTTATTTCAGGATCAGAAAGCACCAAAAAGTCGTTTTGTTGTATTCATCTCAAACCAGTGAAATTGATTTGTCATGGCTTGAAAAAATTGTAAAGGGACTGTTGATAATAGTCATAATAATAATCTTTTACAATATTATATTCAGTTTAAAGCAATTGAATTTAATTATGAATGTGATAAGCCTCATTGGAATTTTTTATATCGCTTTTCATGCTTTGAAACAAAAGGAAATTTATCCCTTTAAAGGGGCCGCTATTGAAGAAATTATATCTCTGGGTGAAGAACCAAAGAATGGTGAAACGAAAAAGAAAATTGTAACTGACGAAGAGCTGGTTATACTTAAGTCTCAACTTACTCAATTTATGCTGATTCAAAAACCATATCTTGACCCTGACCTTAACCTGGTAAAATTGGCCGAATTGTTTGGAACATCAGCTCATAAGTTGTCATACATCATTAATACTGGCTTCAATTTAAATTTCTTCAATTTTATAAATAAACACCGCGTTGAGGAAGCCAAATTACTGCTGCTCAGTCCCAAAACAAACGAATACTCTATTTTGGGAGTAGCTTTTGAATCTGGCTTTAATTCTAAATCCGCCTTTAATACCACTTTTAAAAAATTTACTAATCAAACTCCGAGTGACTTTAAAAAAAGTAGTTCCACTTTATGAACTCACCCATATGGGTTGCTGATAGCTATTCATTATCAACGGATTATTAAAATTTACTTCGCAGGTTCAATGTTATAAAGCAGGCCATTCTGGCCTTGCCCTGGTTATACTTTTGCTTCATAAAAATTAGCTTTATGATGATAGAAAAAAAAGGGGAAGAACAATTTGTATTTTTAACGGGAGCCAGTCAAGAATTGGGAAACCCCTTTGCAGAAGGCTTAATTAAAAGAAAGTTAAAAAGCAGGAGACAGTTTACATACCCTATATTTTTACTCATTTCGCTATTTATGTCGCTATCAATATTTGCTCAACAACCCACACAGTCTATTCGGGGAACGGTAATCGACAAAGCCTCAAATGTACCACTAGCCTTTGTGAACATCGTTATTGAAAACACCACCAAAGGAACTGTTACCGACAGTTTGGGCAATTTCACATTTCAGAATATCATAGTTGGCAGATATAATATTCAAGTATCAATGGTTGGCTACGAACCACTTATTTTAAAGGAAATACAAGTAACATCAGGCAAGGAAGTTTTTTTAAACATTGCTTTGAAAGAAACTGCTGCATCACTGGCAGAAGTCATTATAAAACCAAAGGTAAATAAAGAGCAACCTATCAATTCAACTGCTACAGCAAGTGCAAAGATGTTGAGTGTGGAAGAAGGCAAACGCTTTGCAGGCGGCTTTGATGACCCAGCAAGATTGGTATCGGCATTTGCAGGAGTATCAAGTAGCATAAGTAACAATGCGATTGTGGTAAGAGGAAACAGTCCACAAGCACTGCAATGGAAATTGGAAGGTGTAGAAATACCCAATCCCAACCATTTCTCTGATTTAAGTGCATTTGGTGGAGGCGGATTGACTGCTTTGAGTAGTCAGTTGTTGGACAATTCAGATTTTTTTTCAGGTGCAATGCCTGCCGAATATAGCAATGCCCTTTCGGGTGTATTTGATATATTTATGCGTAAGGGGAATAACAAAAAAGCAGAACATACACTTCAAGTCGGGCTTTTGGGTATTGACATTGCTTCAGAAGGGCCATTTAAAAAGCAAGGCAAATCATCTTATCTTTTTAATTACCGTTACTCAACTTTGGCTTTGCTTGAAGGCTTGCTGCCAGATAATGCAGACGGTACAAAATACCAGGACTTATCATTCAAACTTAATTTTCCCACAAAAAAAGCCGGAACGTTTTCGGTTTGGGGTATTGGTTTAATAGATAAGTCGGGGGCTGAAGCGAAAAAAAATACCAGTGAATGGAAATATGACACCGACCTGGAGAATCAAGATGTGAAACAATATATGGGAGCTGTAGGTGTTACCCACAAACTATTTTTAAATAATAAACAATACATCAAATCTAGTATTGCCACTAATATTAATGGCATTGATTTAAATACCGAAAGATTGAGTAATAATCTTACGGTATTGCCCAAAAACAAAGTAAATAATAAAAACTATAATATTGTTTTAAGCTCGTTTATTAATTCAAAAATTAGTGCAAAACACACCAACAAATCCGGCTTTGTAGTTACCAATATGAATTATGACTTGTTGTTAAAAAATGCGGAGCCTACAGGCACCCCCTTGCAAACAATTGTATTTGAAATAGGCAGTAGTAATTTGCTATCTGCCTACAGCAATTCCACTTTTACTATAAATGAAAAATTTACTATAAATGGAGGCATCAATACACAGTTATTTACTTTAAACAAACACTACACCATTGAGCCCAGAGCAGGATTAAAATATCAGATTGCACCAGCACAATCCATTAGTTTTGCATATGGTTTACACAGCCGTTTAGAAAGATTGAGTTATTATTTTGTAAAAAACAATGGTGGTGAAGGGGTTAATAAAAATGTAGATTTCACAAAATCACATCACATTGTATTGGGCTATGATGTAAGCCTGTCGGAATTTGTACACTTGAAAGTGGAAGCCTATTACCAACATTTATTTAATATACCTGTGATCGCTGATAGTTCTTTCTCAATGATAAATCAGCAAAATGACTGGTTCTTTAATGGCAAATTGCAAAACTCGGGAAAAGGGAAAAACTATGGTGTGGACATTACTTTTGAAAAGTATTTATCAAAAGGATATTATTATATGATTACTGGCTCAATTTTTAATTCGCAATACATGGGTGGCGACAATATATGGCGTGATACCCGATACAACCGTAATTATGTTTTCAATTTTTTAATCGGGAAAGAATGGCAAACGGGGAAGAACAAGCAAAATGTTTTGGGCTTAAACGCAAGGTTGAGTTATCAGGGTGGCGAACATTATTCTCCAATTAACACCATGTTCTCTAGCCAAAATCAAGATGTAGTATTTGATGAAACAATGGCATTTAGCAAACAAGTTTCACCAGCATTTACAAGCCATTTTACGGCTAGTTATAAAATAAATAAAAAGAGATCGGCACAAGAAATAGCGTTCAAAATTATTAATGCAACACAATATAAAGAGTTTATGGGCTTTCAGTATAATCATCAAACCCAAAAAGTAGATGAGCACAGAGAAGCTATTTTTATCCCAAACATGAATTGGAAAATAGAGTTTTAAAAAGAAATAATTGGCAGTCTGTGCAACGGCAAAAGGGCATAACAAAATGTTTGCCGCAAGGCTGGCAGACGGAGTAACAATCGGCAATTGTATTACTATCAGCTAATATCGGGCCTGACCGAATTCTATTTGTCTTTGAGTTGTTAACTTCAGCATCATATTTTCAATCGGCTTCAGTTACCGGGCTGACACATCAACAATCCCAACCCTGCGGCAAGCCTTGTACGTTAGGCCGCATTGATCTTTTTAATAATAAACTTGACTTTTTACCGATGTATACTTATCTTTGGCGTTACTAACTTTACACGTTACTATGATCACAACCTTTGGATCAAAGAAAACTGAAAATATTTGGAAGGGAGAGCGAGTTAAAGGCTTACCTACAGAGATACAAGAAATTGCAAGACGAAAGCTTAGAATGATCAATAACTCCCAAAGTATCAATGACCTTAGAATTCCACCTGCAAACAGACTTGAAAAGCTCTCCGGAAAGCTAAATGATTTCTATAGTACCAGAATCAATAAACAATGGAGAATTATTTTCCAATGGAGTAACGGTAATGCAGATAATGTTGAAATTATAGCCTATCACTAAAATGAAAAAACTTAAAAACATCCATCCTGGGGAAGTATTGCTTGAAGAATTCTTAATTCCTATGGAAATAACTGCTTATAAACTTTCTAAAGATTTAGGGATTCCTCAAACAAGAGTTTCTGAAATAATCAAAGGGAATAGAAGAATCACCGCAGATACGGCCCTCAGACTTTCAAAGTATTTCGGCAATTCTCCAAAATTCTGGCTTGGGCTTCAAGACGATTATGATATTGAAGAAGAAGTAAGAATTAAAATGAAAGAATTGGATTCAATTCCAAAGGCAGTAAATAACGCGGCCTAACAGCGCGCTGCGACCAGCCAGCGGTTGTTATGAAATAGAAAACTGTTAAATTTGATTCCATGCTGGCTGGCCGTACGCAGCGCGCGGAACGTTATAGGGCATTTTAAAAAGAAGACCATACTAAACAATAGAAAAAAAATGACAGGATTTAAAATAACAACACAAGACGGACAAGAAATAATGTTTGAATTATATCTTGACGATGCACCGATAACTTCGAGAGCATTTCTAAGCATTTTGCCATTTACCAGGACGTTTACTCACGCAAGGGTTTCTGGACAAGAAATATGGATTGATGATGTTCCCAAACTAGATATTATTCAAGAGAATGCTTCAGTTTTTACAGAACCAGGAGAAGTTGTTTTCGGACCGATAAAACCAAGCAGGACAAAGACAGCAAATTGTTTTGGCATTTACTATGGTGACGGAAAAGGATTCGATGCTTGCAATATTTTTGCAAAGGTAATCGACAGTGACAAACAAAAATTGATTGACCTAGGAAATAGTATTTGGAAAAATGAGGCACAAGATTTGACAGTATCTGAAATCGATTAAACAAATTAACAAACAATCCTCAAACAAATATTAACTAAATGTGTAACATCAACACGGTATAAATTGACAAAATAGTATGAACCAAAGTAAAATAATTTCCTTAGTAGGATTTATGTGTTTAACCCTAGTATCCTTTGCTCAACCAGGCACCCTTGACCTCAGTTTTAATAGTGGTACGGCCGCTAACTTTGAAGTTTATACGACAAGCATTCAAAGCGATGGAAAAATTATTATCGGTGGTGCTTTCAATATGTACAATGGAGTTTCAAGTATCCGTTTAGCTAGACTGCATACAGACGGTACACTGGACAATTCCTTTAATTCAGGCACTGGCCCTAATCAAATAGTATATGCTACCGCCATTCAGCCAGATGGAAAAATTATTGTGGGAGGTGATTTTACTTCCTACAATGGTTCAGTAAGCAACTTTATTGTTCGAATAAACGTTAATGGTACGATAGATAATACTTTTAATATATTCGGTGTAGGTGCAAATGATCGGGTGAATACAATCTCCGTTCAAACTGACGGAAAAATAATTATTGGTGGTTATTTTACCTCTTACAATGGGATATCAAGAAATTACATTGCACGATTAAACAATGATGGTTCTTTAGACAATACTTTTGATCCTGGCATGGGCGCCAACAACTGGTTATTCACCACCGAAATTCAGCCCGATGGCAAAATAATTATTGGAGGAGATTTTACCTCATATAATTTGACAAGTTCAAACCGAATTGTGCGTTTAAACACAGACGGAACTGTCGACAACACCTTTAATATTGGCTCAGGGGCAAGCAGTGGCATACGTGCCATCACATATCAGCCTGATGGCAAAATAATTGTTGGTGGCAATTTTACTTCGTTTAATGGGGTAGGTGCAAATTACATTACACGCCTTAACACAGATGGAACTTTGGATAACACATTTAATCCTGGCACGGGAGCAAACAACGGCATCTATAGCACACTTTTACTCCCTGACGGCAAAATAATTATTGTTGGTGCTTTTACTTTATATGACGGTACCAGCAGAAATCGCATCGCTCGCATTAATAGTGATGGAACGTTAGACAATATTTTTAATCCAGGTGTTGGTTCTGATTCTTGGATTATAACTTCTAATCTGCAGCCGGATGGAAAAATAGTAGTAGGTGGAAATTTCACATCATACAATGGCTCATTAAGTAATAGGATATGTAGAATAACAAATACCTGCATTTCTTCTTCGGGAATTGATGTAATTACTGCCTGCAATGCATACACATGGATTGATGGAAATAACTATACTGCTAGTAATAACACTGCCACTTATAACATCATTGGAGGTTCAGCCAATGGATGCGATAGCCTGGTAACATTGAATTTAACTATCAACTATGTTTCGGACCTTACCACTACAACAGCAGCTAATTCTATCATAACGGCTAACAATCCAAACGCTAACTACCAATGGCTAGATTGTAATAATAACTATACGATAATTACCGGGGCAATTAATCAATCATACGCCCCAATAGTTAATGGAAGTTTTGCGGTAGAATTAACGGAAAATGGTTGTGTAGATACCTCAACTTGTGTTCTCATTACAACAGTTGGGATAATTGAAAATACATTTAATAGCCCGATTACAGTATACCCTAACCCGACACAAGGACAGTTGATCATAGTATCTCAAAAAGAACTTAGGAATACCTCACTAACTTTGCGAAATATAATGGGTCAAGAAGTATTTCGAAAAAACTATTCTTCAGTTAATCGAATAGACTTGACTCGGGAGGTTTCTTCAGGTGTTTATTTTGTTGAGATTATTGACGGTGAAAAAAAAGCAGTTTTCAAAATAATTGTAGAATAGCTTTTGTTGTCGAACGTAACGTGGACTCTTTTGACAATATTCGCTAGATTTAAACAATAGGGAAAGGAAAACGCCCTATAACAGCACCTACAAGAATTTGGCGGTTCAGTAGTTAAATGAAACTTTGTGCTTCGTATCAAGTTCAGTACTGACAGACAGTTTTCGTCTCCGAAATCGCCAACTTCTTGTAACTGCAAAAGGTTAGACCTTATGCTTAAACTAGCTTATATATAGGATTTTATTATAATTGGGGAAACATCTTTGTATGGAAGATTACAGAAACATAATTAAAATCAATCCAGAGGTCCGATTCGGAAAACCTTGTGTTCGTAATACAAGAATTTCCGTTTATGATGTTTTAAGCTGGCTAGCTTCTGGCATGAGCTAAATAGAAATTCTAAACGATTATCCTGAATTGACTGAACAGGATATCCATGCTTGCCTTGCTTATGCTGCTGATCGTGAACATAGAACCAGGGTCGCATAAATGAAACTTCTTTTCGACCAGAATATTTCCTTACGTATTATTAGTAAAATCAACTCCGAATTTCCTGACTCTCGACAAGTAAGAGAACTTGGTTTAGAAAATTTTAATGACAATCAGATTGGGCAATATACCAAGGAGAATAGTTTCACTATCGTAACATTTGATTCTGACTTTTCTGATATTTCAAACTTGAAAGGACATCCTCCTTAAAATAATTTGGATACGTTCTGAGAATAGAAAGGCTTCAAATTTAGCTGAATTAATTATTAGAAAGAGCGATATCATCAAAGATTTTCTGGTAAATAATTTGAATAAAGATCTCGGCTGCTTGGAACTTGAAGATTAAGCACAAGGTCTAACTGCGGGCTGCTGCCAGCCAGCGGTTCTTGCCAGAAGGAAAAATTTATACATTTGATACTACGCCGCTTGCTGGCCAGCCGCAGCGCGCGGAACGTTATAGCCAATTTTAACTAAATTCAAAACAACAATGATTAAGAAAATAATTACAATTTTAACTTTAATACCAACATTTTGCTTTGCGCAATGGTCGCAAATTGGAGGTAATATTCATGGAGAGGCTGCCGGTGATGCAAGTGGATACTCAACGGCATTGTCCTCAGACGGTTCAATTGTTGCCATCGGAGCTCCATCAAATCAAGGAAGTGCAGGACATGTAAGAATATACGCAAATTCAAATGGGATGTGGTCTCAAATAGGAAATGATATAGATGGAGATCCTGGGGGCCAAGCGGGACAATATGTGAGCTTATCCGCTGACGGGTCAATTGTAGCTGTTGGCGAGCCCATTCTTTTCAACTCCATCAACGGAAGTGCAGCTGGCAGAGTAAGAGTATTTTCAAATGTGAATAATGTCTGGACGCAAATTGGGAATGACATCGTTGGTGAATCATTTAACTGGCAAACAGGATCAGTAAGCCTCTCTTCTGACGGTTCAGTGTTAGCAGTTGGCTCACGCGGAGCTAATGTTTCTGGTATAGGTACGTTTACAGGAAAGGTTCGAGTCTATCAAAATCAGGCTGGCAGTTGGGTTCAGATTGGAAACGACTTAAATGGATTTGGTGTAAGTGACTTTTTTGGAGTTTCTGTAGCGCTCTCTTCTGATGGTAACGTTGTTGCGGTAGGTGCAATAGGTGATCCTTTAAATGGTGACATAGGTTATGTAAGCGTATTTGAAAACATAGCCGGGGTATGGACACAAATCGGGATGAATATAAACGGAACTACACAGGCGGGAGAATTTGGATTTTCCGTCACCTTATCGGCAGATGGGACAGTTGTTGCAACAGGGGAGCCATTAGATGCGTCTGGGAAAGGATTAACACAAGTTTTTAAGAATATCAATGGCGTTTGGACTCAAATTGGAAATACACTATTAGGTCAAGCCGTTGGTGATAAGTTCGGTTGCTCTGTAGCACTATCAGACAACGGAACTATACTTGCGGTTGGAGCAAGACATAATGACGGTAATGGTTTAAATGCAGGCAGTACTACAATTTTCAAAGAGCAATCGGGTAGTTGGGTACAAGTGGATAATATCATTAATGGAGAATCAAGTGGAGACCAAGCCGGATTTTCCGTTAGTTTGTCTGCTTATGGTTCAATCGTTTCTGTAGGTTCAGTTCACAATGATGGCAATGGGAACAACTCTGGACATGTTAGGATTTATGAAAACAATTCTGTACGGAGCATTAATGAATTTGAAAATGACAGACAAGTAAAATTTTTCCCAAATCCAACCGCAAATTTCATTCAAATAAGCAGCGAATTTGATATAATCTCCTTTGAAATAATTTCTGTAACCGGAATGATAATCGCGAAAGAAGATGTAAATAACCAAAATCAACTTCGAATAAGCATGACGGATTTATGTCAAGGGGTTTATTTGATTAAGTTAAACTCTAAGTATTCGATGCATTTTATTAAAATAATTAAGCAATAAAACTGGCTATAACACGGGTTTGCGTCAGGCGGGGTGACGTGTAAACCTGAAGCTTTATGCATCTATTTAAGTTCAGTGCAAGTTGACAGTTTTATGCTCCGAATTGAAAATCAGCGAAGCTAAACCCGCCCGATCGCAAAGCCCGGGAACGTTATGAACCATCAAAAAGGACCTATTGTAAATGAAAAAAAAGATACTAATTTATTATAACAGGCTTCGCGAGCAATTATGGTTTAGACCATTTCTGTTTTGCTTATTTTCTGTTTTTGGTGCACTTCTGGCCCATCAAGTAGATGGCATAGGTATAAATCACTTGGTTCCTAATATTGACACAGAATCTATAGAAGGTCTTTTAGATACAATATCAGCGAGTATGTTAGTCATATCCATATTTGCAGTAGCATCGATGCTTGCAGCATTTTCTTCTGCAAGTAGTACAGCAACGCCTCGGTCTTTTAAAATTGTGGTCACAGATGATGTTTCGAAAAATGCACTTTCTATTTTTGTTGGGGCGTTTATTTTTAGCATCGTAGCTACAATAGCTCTTGATAATGGATATTATGATAAAGCAGGCAGATTCATCCTATTCTTATTCACAATATTATTATTTGCAATTGTAATACTTACCTTTTTAAGGTGGGTAAACAGAATTTCAAGATTAGGTCGTTTAGAGTATACAATAAGTCAAGTAGAAACCGTTGTAGCCAATTCTTTATTGGCATGTATCAAAAATCCTTACCTAAAGGCACGTCCAATAAAAGGAGAATTTCGTGACGGGAATACGGTTTATGCCAATTGCGTAGGGTATGTTCAAAATTTAAATTTAGATGCCATACAATTATTAGCTGAAGAAAAGGAAATACAGGTTCGACTTAATTGTCTACCAGGAAAGTTTGTCCATAAAAATTTTGCCATCGCTCAATTTAGCTCCAATCAAAATGTTGATGAAACTCAAATTCAAAAGAGAATATGTGAAGCTATTATTATTGGTAATACAAGATTATTTGACGAAGACCCTAGATTTGGTTTGATATCACTAACCGAAATTGCCAGTAGAGCCTTATCGCCAGGAATCAATGACCCAGGTACAGCAATACAAATTATAGGTAGCCATGAAAGATTATTTTTTTTATGGCAAAATGAAATAGAAAATGGGAATGAGAAAGAAGTCAAATATAATCGAATAGAAGTACCGAAAATTTCGATGGAAGATTTCTTTGAAGATGCTTTTAGACCTATTGCTAGAGATGGAGCTGATAATATTGAGGTCATGTTGAGGCTACAAAAGGCATTTAGTTCAATTGCAACCATAAATAACTCAGAGATAAAGGAAATTGCAAAAAGACATTCAAAAGCGTCATACGAACGAGCTGAAAAAGCAATTGAATTTGAACAGGATCTCGATATTTTGTTAAAGGAAAGCCTCTTTAAAAACAAATAAACAAAAAACGGATGCACAACAATGGCTATAAGTAATTGTTCGGGTAGCTTAAATGCCAATCGGAATATTCGAAGAATATTCCTCACTCCTGACCTATTTGCAATCCACATTTTATTTGTCAACTACTCATAGCCGAAACCGTTATAGGCAACTGCTTTGAGATACGATTGAACATTCTGCTAACTTGAAACGTCACAGCTCCAAAAGTCGGCAAAGCCGTTTTGGCTATCGCTTTAGTAAAATAAAACGCGAAGCAACTCAACCGCACAAAACCATCGCTTCGTTGCCTCACATTTATTTCGCTCAAACGCGCAACACCCAACCGCACTTAATTCTTTGCAGTATAAAAAAGAATCCAGCAAGACCCAGCACTTAAAAAGATCCCTGTAATTATGCTCACTACATTTTCTAATATATCTCTGGTATATTCAAGTTCAAATTAATATATATTTGAATTTTTAAAAAATGATCGCAAATGCCTGATAAACAATATGCCAACCTTCTGCTCGACCAAACCAACGACCTTATCTGGGCTGTAGGTCATCATTTTTGTTTGGTGTATGCCAATAAGGCATACTTAAACTTAATGAAAGCGGTAACTGGTAAAGAGAAAAAACTAAACGAGCAAGTATTCGTAGAGGGGTTTGGCGATGGATATATAGAAAAATGGAAAGCATATTATGAGCGTGGGTTGAATGGCGAACACTTCGAAATTGTGGAACACTTTTATAACCCAAATACGAATCAAGTTGAATATAGTCAAATAACGTTTAATCCAATAATCGATGAAAACAAAGTTGTAGTTAATGTAGCTTGCCAATCGAGAGATATAACTTCTTTTGTAAAATCAAATACCGAAGCAGAAGTAATTATGGATGCTTCTTTGGATGTGATTTGCAAAATTGATGAGCAGGGCTTCTTCACCAACGTGAGCGCTGCTTGTATAGAGCTATGGGGATATGAAAAGCATGAATTGGTTGGAAAAGCATTTATTGATTTTGTTATTGAAGAGGATAAGGAAAAAACAAATGAAGTTACCAATGAAATTCTTAACGGAAAAACACTGACCATTTTCGAGAATCGATACAAAAGAAAAGATGGAGGAATTGCGTTTAACCTATGGTCGGTTCGTTATGATCCTAAAAGCAAAAACTTAATTGGAATAGCAAGAGATGCACGAGAAAAAATCCAAAAGGAAGAATTACTAATTGAGAGTGAAAATCGCTTCAAGGCATTAGTACAAGAGGGTTCCGATTTGATAGGAATTTTGGATGAGACTGGAATATACACCTATGTTAGCCCAACCTCTATAGGGATCTTAGGCATAGAGCCTGAGGAGTTTATTGGAAAAAGTCCTTTCGACTACATTCATCCTGAAGACGTGGAAAAAACACAGAATAGTTTAAATAAAATAATTCTTGAAAGTCGGGTTGAAGTGGAGCCGTTTCGATTTAAAAATAAAGATGGCGAATGGCGATGGATAGAAACAGTTTTAACCAATATGTTATCCAATCCTGCTATTAAAGGAATTGTGGCCAACTCGAGAGACATAACTGCTAAAAAGAAAGAAACGCAACATTTAAAACTGCTGGAAAGCGTAATCACCAATACAAAAGATGCGGTGTTAATTACTGAAGCAGAACCCATGGATGATCCAGGACCACGTATTTTATATGTGAATGAGGCCTTTACAAGGATGACGGGATACACAGCAGACGAAGTCATCGGGAAATCGCCAAGAATCCTTCAGGGACCCAATTCAGATAAGGCAGAACTGGAAAGGTTGAGTAAGGCCCTGCGGAATTGGGAATCATGTGAAATTACTACCCTCAATTATAAAAAAAATGGAGATGAGTTTTGGATAAACTTTTCCGTTTCTCCTGTGGCGGATGAAACAGGATGGTACACCCATTGGATTGCTGTAGAAAGAGACGTTACAGAAAGTAAAAAACTTGAATTATCAATTAGTTTAACTTCGAAAATCAGTAAGATTTTTAAAGTAGAGCCTGATTTATTCAGTACTTTAAGCAAACTTTGCGAAGAAGTTGCCTTTTTTGGCCAGTTCAGTTTTTGTGAAATTTGGATGACTGATATTCAAGAAAAGTTACTCGAATTGAAGGCGGTTTATAAAAAGGATAAAGCAGCAACTATCTTTTATGAAAATTCAATCGTAGATACGATTCTTCAAAAAGGACAAGGATTGCAGGGTAAAGTTTGGGAAAATGTTAAACCCATAATATGGGAATATAAAGGCAAGAATCAAGACTTGCTGATTAGATCTAAAGCAGCCGAAGAGGCCGGAATTAAAACCATTGTTGGTTTACCGTTAATGTATCATGATAAGTTTATTGGTGTTTTTCAATTTGGAACACAAGCAATAACTAAAAATGTGGATTGGATTATTAATGTTTTTGAAAAACTTGGCGTATTTATTGGTGCCGAAATAGCACGAAAGAAAACAGAGATTGAGCTGACAAAGATTTTTGAATTTGCGCCCGATATCATTATTACTGTTGGTTTGGATGGTTACATAAGGTCTGTAAATCCATACACTTGCAAATTACTGGGCTATACGGAAAAGGAACTTATTTCAAAACCATTTACCAATTATTTATATCCTGCTGATACCGAAATATCATTAGCAGAATTAAAAAAGCTATCCTACGGAACTCCAATACATAATTTTATAAATAGAAACCTCACCAAAACCGGTGCCATCAAAACAATTAGTTGGAATTGTTCTCCTTCAGTTGAAGACGGGCTTATATTCTGTATTGGCAAGGATATTACTGAGGAAGTTAAAGTTGCAAGTTTATTAAAAGAATCCAACCAACTATCACGTATTGGTAGCTGGGAAGTTGATTTAATCAATAATACTCTGTTTTGGTCCGACATTACTCATGAGATTCACGAGACTCCCGAAAATTATAAACCACTATTAAATGAAGCGATTAATTTTTACCGGGAAGATTTCAGGGAACTTGTAACTGAGGCTGTAAATGCCTGCATTGAAACAGGAACACCGTTTGATTTTGAAGCCATTATTGTAACAACTAAAAAAAATGAAGTTTGGGTAAGATCAATAGGCAGAGCAGAAATGATAAATGGTCAATGCATACGTATTTTTGGAAGTTTTCAGGACATCCATGAAAGAAAAGTAGCAGAACTGCGATTACATTCTTTAGCTGATAATCTGCCGGGGGTAGTGTTTCAATATCTGTTATATCCTGATGGTACCGATGTTCTTAGAAATGTTACCAAAGGAGCGTATGAAATTTGGGAGTACAGTCCGGAAGAGGTTATGGTAAATATTGATTTGGTATGGAGTCAAACCAGGTCCGGTGGCGATTATGAGCAAGTGCAACAGAGCATTAAAGAATCGGTAAAAACAAAAACCAAGTGGGTTTCACGTTATAAGAGTGTTGCTCCAAGTGGTAAAATCAGAACACTTTTGGGTACTGGTACTCCCGATTTTCTGGCCGACGGCACGGTTTGTTTTAATTCGGTGGTGTTGGATATCACTAAAGAAGCTCAAAATGAAGTGCTTTTAAATGAAGTTTCAGAAATTGCCAGGATTGGCAGTTGGGAAGTTGATTTAATCAATAAGTCACTCTTTTGGTCCAAAATTACTCATGAGATTCACGAAACCCCCGGAAATTTTAAGCCAAATTTGAGTGAAGCCATTAATTTTTATCACGAAGATTTTAGAGCACTTGTAAGCAAGGCGGTGAACGAATGCATTGAAACAGGTACTCCGTTTGATTTTGAAGCCATTATTGTAACTATTAATAATAATGAACGATGGGTACGGGCGATAGGAAATGCAGAGCTGATTAATGGACAATGCAAACGAATTTATGGAAGCATCCAGGATATTCATGCTTCAAAATCTCTTGAAATTCAGATTCGGGAAATTCTCGAAAGCATCTCCGACTATTTTTATGCACTAGATGGTGAATTAAATTTTACATACATGAATTCCAGCTGTGCCAGTTTATTAGCCGTTAATAAAGAAAATATTATCGGTAAAAACCTGTTCACAGAATTCCCTGATTTAAAAAATACGCAATTCGAAGATGAATTGAGAAAGGTTAAGATTACAGCAGAGGCCACTAAGTTTGAATTTTATTACGCTCCTTTTGATGCATGGTTTGAGGAAAGCATTTATCCTACACCTACCGGTATTTCTGTTTACTTTGCAGATATCACCCAAAGTAAAAAAGCACATGAAGAAATTACAAAAAGCGAGGAGAAAAGAAGGCTCATCATGAATGGTGCCCTGGATGCAATTATTTCTATTGATACCAACGAAAAGATTACATTCTGGAATCCTCAGGCAGAAGTTATTTTTGGATGGAAAGCGGAAGAAGTCATGGGAAAACCATTATCCGAAATGATTATACCGGAACCATTTCGCAAATACCATGTTGAAGGGATAAAGAACTATCTTAATACAGGGGAAGGGAAATACCTCAATGCATTATTGGAATTATCTGCCATCAGAAAAAATGGAGAAGAATTTCCAATTGAATTAACAGTACTACCAATCAAACAGGGAGGTGAAGAATTTTTCTGTGCCTTCGTTAGGGATATTACACAGCGTAAAAAATCGGAAGAGAATTTATTAATTGCATACCAGGAGCGTGAAAAATTGATTGATGATATGACGCAACGCAACCGCGACCTTGAACAGTTTACATTCATCATATCACACAACCTTCGAGCACCCACAGCAAATATTATCGGCTTTGCTGAAGTGCTACAGGACGAAACACTCACACCGCCAGAGAAAAAAGAATTTCTCCATGGTCTTTCTACATCCGTATCACGACTTGATACCATCATTAAAGACATCAACTCCATACTACAAGTAAAACGAGAGGTTAACGAGAAAAAAGAACTTATATATTTTTCAAAATTGGTAAACGATATAATTATCAGCATCGGGAATATTATAGACAAACATCAAGTTCGAATCAATACTGATTTTTCAGAGATTGACGAAATATTTTCTCTTAAAATATATATGCACAGTATCTTCTATAACCTTATCAGCAATAGCATAAAATACAGCAAGCCCGATGAGCCACCACTCATTCAAATAAAAAGTAAAATAGAAAACGGAAAAATAATCCTCACATTTAAGGATAATGGTTTAGGCATTGACATGAAAACAAAAGGCAATAAAGTATTCGGACTCTACAAACGATTCCATTCCCACGTAGAAGGCAAGGGTATGGGCTTATTCATGGTTAAAACTCAAGTTGAAGCAATTGGCGGAAAAATAACCGTAGCAAGCGAACTCAATAAAGGAACTGAGTTCACAATTGTATTTGATAACTAAATTAAAGTTAACATGGCAAAATCTTCAAAGCGATTTCTAATCGTTGACGACGATCCGCAAAATAATGCACTTAATAAAATTGTATTAAGAAAATCTTTTGGAGAAGTAGAAGTAAAGGACTTTGTTGTTCCCGAGGAAGCATTGGAATACCTAGAAACTGAATTTATAAATAAACCACTTGAAGAGAAAGTAACCCTCTTTTTAGACATCAACATGCCTACCTTAACTGGATGGGAATTCCTTGATAAGTTTAATTCACTCTCCGAGCCAGTAAAAAAGCAATTCAATATCTACATGCTTTCCTCTTCCGTTGACCCTGCCGATATTCAACGTGCAAACCTAAATCCACTTGTCATAGATTTTATTGAGAAACCACTTAACAAAGCAATCCTTACAAAAATTTTTGGTTAAGTAAAACAACTTCCACGCTATTATCGCCAACTCATTTGCAAACACATTTTTATTTTTTAATGTAGAAAAAAAGAGCTTGCAAGCCCACGTTTTTTGTAATCGCTCTTGATAATTCGGAGGGCACCACGCCTGAAGAAAACCTACGCTGCATATTCAATCGGTGTTTTATCGTTTAACGATTCATGCGGTCTGATAAGTGGCTGACTTTTTCATTGACGTTTATTATTAAAGTTAAGATAGATATTCTATTTTTAACCTGTCTGAAAAAGTCAGCCACTTACCGTCAGTCAAAACGACACAAGAGCGAGAGACAAGTAACAAGGAAAAAACTGAATGAGAACAAATTTAAAAATATGGATAGTTCTGGTAATGTTTATGGGGTGTAATAACTCGAAACAAGATGATTCGTCATCTGAGACTAAACAACTTCGCTCACATGAAATAGTAACTCATTCAGACACATTGAAACAAGTCAAAGAAGAACCACCCTCTTTTCAAAACGACACAATATCACAACCTGAAAAAACAACAAATAAAAAGAAACTTAAAAGTGGTGAGAATTATGGTATAGCAACGAGACACATAGAATTTCCGGGGGATGCGAATTTTAATAGTAAGCCAATGACACAGCAAGTAGAAATTCCTAAAGAAATTCTAGAAAAGCATCCTGACACTTTATCGAAATTAGCCATAGAACGTTATAAAACATACGACAACTTTTTTCCAAAATCAATTGCAGACAATTTTAACGAAATGAAATCAACAGAACATATACATTACCCAAAAGTATTAACTTTCAGATTTGAACTATTTGAAAACAAAAATGCAAACAAACCTTATCATATAGAAGAAGTAAAAGTGATAAGAAATCCAAATGGCGAAATTTACACTGAGAAATATTGAATAAAATTTTCACAGACATAGAAGTCCGAACCGCGAACAGGTGTTTGGCTCAATGGAGGGTGTAGTGGTTAATTGAACATCCTACCTCGCATTAGCTTTTGTGGCGTATTGACAGTTTCGTACTCTCCTGCCTGACGGCAGGCAGGGAAATCCGTCACTGCACCAAGTACCATTATATTACCTGTAAGGAAATCAATACAACGTAAAAAACACGTAAAAATGAAAAATATTGTTATCGATGAGTTTGGAAGTTCTGATAAATTAAGAATTATTGAAACTTCAAAACCTGAACCAAAGATTAATGAAGTTCTCGTTCAAATAAAAGCCGCTGCAGTTAATATGGTTGATATAAGATATCGAACAGGATTTATGCAGACCATTTTCCCCATTCAGTTTCCTTTTACCTTTGGAATTGAAATTTCAGGAATAATAGATGCTGTAGGTGAAAATGTAACTATTTTTAAAAAAGGAGATGAAGTCTTTGCCCGAATTCCCAATGGAGGCTATTCAGAATTCGCTGTTATATCAGCAGATTTAGTAGTTCAAAAACCTGACAATATTAATTTTATTGAGGCAGCCTCTTTGCCTGTGGCACTTACTACTTCACTGTTTTTAATGGAAACATTGTCTCTAACCAGCGGACAAAGAATATTGATTCAAGGAGCAGCTGGTAGCGTTGGTTATATTTTCTCGCAGATTGCCAATAATATGGGGCTTGATATTACTGCGACTGCATCAGGCGAAGGAATAGAAAAGTTAAAAATGATTGGGGTTACACGCATTATCGATTACGCCAAAGAAGACTTCAAAAATTTGGTTACCAAAATGGATGCTGTAATAGATTTTGTCGGCGGTCCGACTCAAATACAATTATATGGTGTTTTAAAAAAAGGAGGAATGCTTGTTAGTACAGCCATGCCACCTGACATTGAAAAGGCAAATCAAATAGGAGTCAAAGCTATTTTCATTGCGACAAAACCAGACACTCTAAAATTAAAGCAAGGTGCTGAATGGGTAAAGGAAGGTCTGATAAAACCTTTTATAGCAAAAACATTACCATTGACATCGGCAGCAGAAGCTCAGGATTTGGTTGAAAAGGGTCGGCCTAATGGTAAAGTTGTATTAGTTATTAATGACAAAAATGAGCTTTGAAGAAAATTAAAAAAATGCAAGCAGGTAACACGGGTTAGCAATAGCGGCCGGACATTGTTTATTGAAATGTTGTGCTTCAATTATACATTTGTGCTTGCCGACAGTATAGTTCTTCGTAATGCTCGCCATCGCCAAGCCCCGAAACATTAGTGGCAAGCATAGCGGACGATGCAACAAACAATAAGAACAAAAATGCCAATACCGAAGGACAAAGACGAATTACTCAAAGCAATAGTTGACAACTACAAAAAGTTGACAACCGAACTTGCCAACATTCCAATTGACCTTAGCGAAAAAAAAGAACTTGACGGACATTCTAAAAATACTCAAATGAGTATCAACAACCTTGTCGCTTATCTTATTGGTTGGGGACAATTGGTTTTGAAATGGAACGATAAGAAAAGCAAAGGACTTGAAGTTGACTTCCCAGACACAGGTTATAAGTGGAATGAACTCGGACTACTTGCACAAAAATTTTACAAGGACTACGAAAAAGACGACCTCAAAACACTTAACGAAAAACTTGACAAAACGACAAACGAAATATTGAAATTAATTGAAAGCAAAACGAACAGAGAACTTTATGAAACGGCTTGGTACGACAAATGGACTTTGGGAAAAATGATACAACTCAATACTTCTTCGCCATTTAAAAACGCAAAAGACAGAATACGAAAATGGAAGAAAATAAAACAACTGAAATGACAAGAATGCCAGCCACTAACAGCCGTATCCGTTGCACAACTTCCATATAAAAACTTATCAAACAAATCTCTAAATTTAATTGCCTATGAAAATGTCAAGATTTATTGAATCACAGATACAACAAGACAGATTAATTGCAAAAATTGTAACAGGGTAACAAAATGAGAGAAATTTTTAAGACATCGCAAAGGTTCAAATACATTTGCAAAACTGCACAAGCCGACACACAACCAAAGTTTTGCAAAAGAGCCATTTTCTCCGATCCTCTATTTCTCCTTTTTGTGCTTTGCAATTTTAGAGTACTCAACTCCAAATTCTTTCATTAAATCTAAACCATAATTGCGTATGGTATCAACGATAAGAATTGCTCTTTGACCTCGCTTGGTTATTGAGTATTCTACTTTTGGCGGGACAACGGGATAAACTTCACGGCTGATAAATCCTTCTTTTTCCAACTCTCTTAACTGACTGGTGAGCATTTTATGGGTAATGTGGGGAATATCCTTTTTGAGTTCTCCGTATCGCATCACTTTATCTTTCAATCGCCATAAGATTGGCATTTTCCATGTTCCTCCTATTCTATCCATCGCAAATTCAACTGGATTGTAATAGAGTTTGTTGTTGTATAAAAATTCAGGCATTGTCTTAACGCTTTATTTCATTAATACTTTCTTAAAAGTGTGTATCACTATTCGGGGTAAGTATATTTTTAAAGGTAACATATAGTTGCAACTTTGCCACATCAAAATTTAAAATAAATGAAAAAGACAATCTTGATAATCGCTTGTGCATTGACAGTAATCGGTGGTATCGTTTACGCACAAAATTCAAAAACAATTAAAAACAACAACAAAATGGACAAACCAAAAGAAAGACTGAGTTACGTTCACCCATATGGTGCCCCCTCAAAAGGAAAAATTTTAATGGTGGCAAGCTCGCCAACAACTTCCAAGCAGACAGGCTGGCCAATTGGTTTTTGGGCTGCTGAATTGACACACCCTATGAGAGTGTTTCAAGAAGCAGGTTTTGAAATTGAATTGGTATCAACAGAAGGTGGAAAGCTGATAATGGACGGCTATTCTAATCCAACAGACGCAAGCGGATATTCTTCTCACGACATCATTTCATTGGGCTACATGCAAAAGCAAGAGTTCAACCAAATGTTAGAAAACACAAAGAAATTGACTGAAGTAAAGCACAATGATTATGTTGCAATCTTCTTAATAGGTGGACAAGGTCCAATGTACACTTACAAAGGCAATGCTGAATTAGAAAAATTATTCGTTTCCTTTTACGAAGCAGGAAAACCTGCATCAGCCGTTTGCCATTCAACAACTTTATTGTTAGAAGCTAAAAAATCTAATGGTGAACTTTTGATAAAAGGCAAAACTTGGACTGGCTTTGCAGATTCGGAAGAAGATTTTGCAGACCAGGCTGTTGGTCAGATAATTCAACCATACAGAATTGAAACCGAAGCAAAGAAAATAGAAGGAACAACGTTTAAAGTAGCTGCTCCATTCTCCTCATACGCAATACAAGATGGTAATTTAATTACTGGACAGCAACAAAATTCAGGAGCTGCGGCTGCTGAATTAGTAGTAGAACTGCTTACAAAATAATAATCTAAACAAGGTGTGGCTTCGCCCCCACCTTGTTTTATTTTAACAGAAATTGAGAAAACTATTAATCATAATCTTGATTGCAATTTGTACCAATGTAAAGGCACAAATCCCCGTTGAAATTTTTGGAGGACATGAAAAAACAACAGTTGATATCATGTTCTTTAAGTATATAAAGAATAAACAAGGAGAAAATTCTCGTTGGCTTTTCTTCAACCGAAACAGAGCAAGTATTGACTACCGAATGACCAAAACAACCTTTTTGCCACAGTTCGGTTTTACGGAAGCTATTTCATATAACCACGAAATAATAAATGGATTTGCACCTGTATTAGTTGGACAGGTTTTGAGTTGGGGCGTTTATCCCAAAGCAGGCATTCAATATGCTCACATCAAAAAAAATGCAACCATTTTTACTTGGTTAGTTTGTGAAATACTTAAAAAACCAGACTTGGATTATTTCCTTTTGTTTCGATACACTCCAAAACTTTCTGAAACAATAAATCTATTTACACAAGTTGAAAGCACAAATGCTTTCCCGACTGTTAACACAGAAAATTACAGATTTACTCAACGACTGCGTTTAGGCCTTTCAATAAAGAGCTATCAATTTGGAACAGGAGCTGAATTTAACCAAACAGGCAATACTACTTTCGCCAAAACATATAATGTAGGCGGTTTCATCAGACATGAATTTTAAACTATGATAGTAAAACGAATTTTTAATCCAATCAAAGTCATTCAGTATGTAAAAACTGAATTTACTTTTGCAGTTGCAATCGCAGTCACGGTTTATTCTTTGCACAAGCATGGAGTAACAGCTATATCTTTTCCGTTTTCAATCGCAGCGATTTTAGGAAGTGCTTTAGCAATTTTTATTGCTTTTAGAAATAATAGTTCATACAGTCGCTGGTGGGAAGCAAGAACACTTTGGGGTGGTATCATTAATTCTAGCAGAGTTATAGCAAGACTAATAATCACACTTACAGACAGCCATGCTCACCAACAGAACTATGACAAAACCCGAAGTGAGCAATTTAAAGAAGTAATGATTTACAAAGTAATTGCTTGGGTTCATGCATTGCGTTTGCATTTGAGAAAGCAAGACAACTGGCAAGATTTAACAACATTCTTTTCAGATCAAGAATTTAATGAGCTCCAAAATTCGCAGAACAAACCAAATTTCATTCACCTTATTTCAGGTAAAAAGATTTATGAAGCAATGGCAAACGGAACGATTGGAGGTTTTGATAGTTTTCAAATGGAAGGTCAACTACTGGCATTAGCAAATTATCAGGGGGGGTGTGAGAGAATTAAAAACACACCATTGCTAAGGCAATATGATTTTTTCACAAGAGTGTTTTTATATACTTTTATGTTGTTGCTTCCATTTTCGTTGATTGGTGATTTCACGAAGATGAATATTGACTATTTGATGATACCAGTTTCCATCACTATTTCATTTGTGTTTGCCATTATAAACAAGGTAGGTGAAGTAAACGAAGACCCATTTGAAAACCGAATAACCGATGTGCCCTTAACAGCTATGTGCAATACAATTGAAAGAGATTTGAGAGAAATGTTAGGCGAAACCAATTTACCAAATAAACTTGAACCTGAAAACGGATTATTATTCTAAAATTAACAATATGAAAATAGCAATCATAGGAACAGGCAATGTTGGCAGTGCGTTAGCCACCAACTGGGCAAATAAAGGACACGAAATAAATTTGGGTGTTCGTGATGTAAACAACTTTAAAGGCAAAGAACTTTTAAGCAATACCAATACAAATGTTTATACCATTGCTGAAGCTGTTAAAATTTCGAACATCATTTTACTTTCAACTCCTGCACCTTCCACTGTTGAAGTGGTAAAATCGTTAGGCGACACCTCGGGAAAAATCATTATTGATGCAATGAACATCGTAATGAACAAAGGCCCTCATGAATATAAAAATACCACAGATGCAATTTTGGATAACACTCAGACAAAAGATGTGGTGAAGTGCTTTAACACAACAGGGTTTAATAATATGCAAAATCCAAATTATGGAGACTTAAAACTAGACTTATTTGTAGCTGGCGACAGTGAAAAAGGAAAACAAGTAGCCATTCAATTAGCTAAAGACGCTGGTTTTTCAGAGTGCTACAACATTGGTGGCAATGACAAATTCGAATTAATGGAACAATTCGCATGGTTCTGGATAAATCTTGCAATGTTTCAAGGACAAGGAAGAGAAATTGGTTTTAAACTTTTGAAACGATGAAAATAGCTTTAGTAACTGGTGCATATAAAGGGCTTGGGCTAAAATTGTGTAGACAATTGGGTTCACACAGCCAAACGCACGCTTGAGCATTTATGCCTGGATATAAAATACATCTGGGTACATGGAGAAGGACACTGGTATTATCAGCTTTCGATCATGGATGTTTACAGCAGGTTTATTCTCGTGTGGATCCTTTAGCGAAGCATCCGTCAGCACGATGTAATTGATCAGATGCGTAAACTTCACTTGATGTATAATCTAAAAAGTGTGACCATAAGGAATGATAACGGCTCACAGTTTATTGCTCATAAAGTACGGGGCTACTTAAAGCAGCTGGAGGCGCGTCAGGAATTTACTCACGTGGCTACACCGGAGGAAAACTCATACATTGAATCCTTTCATTCCATCATGCAAAGAGAGCTGATCGATCGACATCAGTTTGACAGCTATTATGAATGCAAACTGCACATGGAAAAATACATGTGGTGGTATAACTACTACCGCAAGCATCAACAAATCGGAAACGTCACCCCAAGTAAAAAATGGGCGCAGGGAATGACCGGAGCGACCATTAAGCAACTGAATCAGGCAGACGATTTACTGATGTCAAGGCCGGCAAATTCAACTGAAATAGAAATAAATTATTTGCTGCCACAGTTAAGCCGTGACTGCAGTAAATCGGTTGACTACCTTGGCTTAATGGTCGATCAGGTCAGCGAGCAGTATTACACTAATTTATATGAAAAAACTGTTCAACTTATTGGGGGCTGAGCCAACCTGATCAATACATATACAAACAAAGCTGTGCAGAATTTTCGCGGGGATTTTACCTGGCGGATTTTTTGCAAGCATATAATTGAGCGCAAACCGGTTCCAGCAATCAGCTTTTATTCAAAATCTCAAGAGTAATAAAACTACCTTATTCAGCGCAGGACAGTTTCATGTATTATAGAAATGTTATTACTCGTTTTAAGCCAGGCCGAGCAATTATTTTGTTAAGCCGTGTGAAAACCCTTTCCAATACGCATTACTATAAATACACGCAGTTTTACTGTACAGGAACCATAGGCAGATATTCATAAGTTGCCTGCAGTCCCAAAGGAATTCCTGACATCCAATAAAGCAGGAGGAAGATTGTCCACGAAACTAGGAAGATGATTGAATAGGGAAGCATCATGGCTACGAGGGAGCCAATTCCTGTATTCTTCACATACTTCTGGCAGAATACAACCACAAGAGGGAAATAGGGCATCAGCGGAGTGATGATGTTTGAAACCGAATCGCCGACACGATAGGATGCTTGTGTTAAGTCGGGTGATATGCCCACCTGCATCAGCATCGGCACCATGATGGGTGATATCAGCGCCCATTTGGCGGATGCGGAACCGATGAACAAGTTGATAAAAGCTGTGAGCAATACAATTCCTACAATTGTTACCTGACCCGGCAATGCAAGTGCTTTCAAAAATGCTGCTCCCTTGAGAGCGAGCAAAGCTCCGATATTGGATTTTCCGAAAGCGTCGATGAACAATGCACAGAAGAAAGCCATCACAATGTAATAGCTCATGCCGTTCATTGACTTTGTCATGCTGCTGATGATATCCTTGCCTGATTTAAATGAACCGGATAATCTTCCGTAAATAATTCCCGGGATCAGAAAAATAATCATGATCAAAGGCACGATTGATTTCATGAGCGGAGCGGAGAAAGAAGTGATTTGTCCGTCTGCAGAACGCAAAGCAGAATCGGCCGGACTTGCCCACATAAACAAAATCAATAATCCTGCGACAACACTTAAGTTGGCAATCCAGAATGCGCGTTTTTCCTTTGAGCTTAATGCATCCATTGTCGGAATGTCATCAATCTTATCGTTAAGCGGAATTTTACTCAGGCGCGGTTCAATGATTCTGTCTGTGATATACCATCCGGCCAGCACGATCAATAAACAAGATGCAGATGTGAAGAACCAGTTGTTCAATGGATTCAACTGTACGGAAGGATCTATAATGTGCGCGGCAGACTGGGTGAATCCCTGAAGCAGGGGGTCAATTCCCGAAGGAATAAAGTTAGCGCTGAATCCGCCGGAAACACCGGCGAAGGCGGCAGCAATTCCGGTTAGCGGATGTCTGCCTGCAGCATAATAAATTACACCTCCGAGCGGGATCACCAATACATAACCTGCATCGGTCGCGGTATGAGATACGATCGCAACAAGAATCAGGATAGGAGTCAAGAGTTTTTTTGGCGTGACGCTCAGAAGACTTTTCAATCCGGCATTGATATAGCCAGCGTATTCAGCCACACCGACACCCAACATGGCTACCAGTACAATTCCCAGCGGGGCGAAGCCCGTGAATGTGCTCACCATGGAAGATAGGAAAGCCGCGATTGCAGAAGGCTTGAGAAGATTCTGAACCTGTATGGCCTGTCCGTTTCTCGGGTCGATCTCCGAGAAAACAAAATTGGAAAGTATTGCGGACAAGATCCATATACCGATCATCAACACAAAGAACAAAATGGCAGGGTCGGGTAATTTATTTCCTGCTTTTTCAATGAAATTTAAGAAACGGTTGATGATTCCGGATTTTCCGGCAGTGTTAGTATTCATTCGCGATCGTTTAATCTGTTATTCAATAAAGCAATTCTGCCAAAGATAAAGGAAACAAGGATTAATTTAATATCAATTAATACATGGTTAAAAATAAACTGCAGGACATGTAGTGCTGAGGTTTACTAGTAATGACCCGAGGTATGATAAATTTTCCCGCAGGATGGAAAGTCTCTCTTATTCCCCTTCTCCTTCGTCGTAAGAAGCTTCTTCGGTTTTACTGGAATGTGCCACTGCTTCATTTATGAATTTCATTTCTGCTTCTGTTAGATCTCGAATTTGTCCTACCGGAAGATTGTCAAGAGTGACGTTCATGATGCGGATGCGTTTTAATTTTCTAACCTGAAATCCGAGTGCTTCACACATTCTTCTGATTTGCCGGTTGAGGCCCTGAGTGAGAATGATACGAAAAGTATAATCGTTTAATTTTTCTGCGAAGCATTTTTTAGTAACGGTTCCTAAAATCGGAATACCATTCCTCATGGCTGAAATGAACTTGTGGTCAATCTTCTTATCCACCTTTACCACATATTCTTTCTCGTGATTGTTTCCCGCCCGAAGAATTTTGTTTACGAGGTCGCCTTCATTGGTCAAAAATATCAATCCTTCGGAAGGTTTGTCCAGCCGTCCGATAGGATAAATCCTTTTTGGATAATTGATATAATCAATGATGTTGTCGGGCTGTGTTCTGTCGGTCGTGCAAACAATTCCAATTGGTTTGTTAAAGGCCAGATAAACAGACTTGCTTTTTGCCGGCAGCTTTTTTCCGTTGACTCTGATGTCGTCTTCATCGCTGACTCTTGTTCCCAGTTCTGCAGTTTTTCCATTCACAGTCACCTTGCCGGACTCAATCAGCCTGTCGGCTTCACGTCTGGAGCAAATTCCTGTTTCGCTGATGTATTTGTTCAGTCTGGTCAAGGAAGGTTTTGTTGCAATGTTGACAAAAGCAAAATTAAAAAAAGCAAACTGACTTCATGAGATTATTTCAGGAAGAACGCAGGCTGATTTTAAATATAGTCTGCGAAACTTCACGATTGAGTAATTCAAGAAAGCGCCGAGTCCTTCTAATGCGATCGCAGCCGGGATAAGTCTAAGTTCTGCAGATAAGAGAGCGGATTTATTTTCCCATTTTTATTATCCGATGTGTTTGTCCAGGTAAAGAAAGAATATAAATGCCATTGGGCAGATTGCTCACATCGGCCTGAATGTTTGCCGGTTCTGTCGAAATAAATTGCAGTTCAATTTCTTTTCCGAATATATCCCGCATTATGATTTTATCGAATGATTTCGCTGAGGCAGTCTCAGGTACTCGAATTGAAAAACGATCGATGACCGGATTGGGGAAAATCTTGCTTTCATTATTTATTAATTGCTCATCCAAACCAACAATCAGAAAACAAATTGTATCTGACATTACCGCGCACTGCGGCAATAAGCTCCAAGTCGAGACGCTGTAACAGCCAGGTTGCGTAACTGTATAGCTATCCTGTGTAGCGCCGGGAATCAGAACTCCGTCGCGGTAAAATTGATTGTTCCAGGGGTTTGGGTAACCGAAAATTGTATCTCCAGATGCAGCCGGTGTAAAAGGAAGTACTATCGACGAATCTGAATAGAAGTGTAATGTATCAGAAGATTCGAAGCAACCCCATGATCCCGCTGTGACATATACCAGATAGTTGTCTGGTGGAAGCGGGTAGAAGTTATACAGCGTATCCTGAATGTGAATTGAAAAATTATTTACATGCCAGCGATTTACATAATTGTAAGGCTGAAGATTCACCCCGAGGCGGAGAGTGTCCGAGCTGCATAGGCTGTCTGGCGACAGGCTGTAGATTGCCGGTTTTGGAGTTCGTATAACATTAAAACTCATGATCGTGTCAGGGCATAATTCCCATACGTACCCTGTAGTGTCCGTACACCGGAGTGATATCTGAAAAGAACTGTCGGCGATGAAAGATATTGACTGGCCTGTATTACCTGTGCTCCATAAATAGGAGCTCATTCCAGGGACTGCGGTGAAAGTGACCTGCTTACCGTAACATGCTTTGTCTTGAATGACTCCGGTGACGCTTTGCAATGGATAGATAGGAGACGGCCGCGCAATAACATGTATACTCACAGTATCTTCATCAGCCCCTCCCGGTCCGAAAGCACGCATCTTTACAGTGTAATTACCGGTGACTGAATACAGGAATTGAACGGTGTCCCCAATGGCTTCGAAATAACCGTCGTTGTCAAAGTCCCATTCTATGTATTCGGCATTTGTGCTTGTGCTTATAAAAGAAACGGGATTACATCTCGCATTATATGTAATTCCGGCAACCGGAATCACTCCGCCCGGATTGGCACCACATCCATTCGAAGCTAACAATCCTGTGCGTATTTGAGTGAGTGCTGCATTCATCCTGTCAGCCTGACCCTGAGTAAATATCAGGCTGCAATTTGCTTTTGGAGACATAATAGTTGAGAGATCCGGCTGGTCAGAGGTAAATGGGTTGAAACCAGTGGTGTCATCCAACTCTGTATTGCAGGTGCTGATGCTGCAATCAAAATTTCCGGAAAGCATGGGTGGAGTATCGCATACGAAATCTCCGTTCAGAAGGCAATTAAAGTTTATACATGAGTTACCATGATCGCCGTGATAGAGACCCAGATAATGACCCACTTCATGTGCGATGATATAATGTATTCCTCCAAGAGCGGAGGCAGACAACACAATGCCATCCACTGCTTGTCCTAGGTGTGATGGATATGAAGCATATGCATTGGCATATCCTGTCACGCTTCGGATGATCCATATGTTCATATACCTGTACGGATTCCACCTGCTGACATTTTTCATTGAATCATCCGTGAGATTAAATCCAAAGGTCCAGTTCACATCGGCGTAAACAGAAACATTCCGGGTAATACCATTCGTCGGATTTCCCCAGGGATCCACGCTGGCAAGACAAAACTGAATGTTTACGTTTGTGCCGGTAGAATCATAAAATGGACCGCTGTTGCTGAAATAGGCATTCAGCGCGTCAATCTCTTTAATTAAAACAGAGTCATGCACATTCTCAGGTCCGTTTTGGTGAATGACATGAAACACCACAGGAATGATGAGTGGAACGTTTCCTGTGCGCTGATGCTGCGGCTGGCTCGTGAGATAATTATATATCAGCTGGTTCATCTTGTTTTCGCGGCCTTTAAAATCCGGACGGTTTGAAAATGGAACTCCATCGCAGTAAATATTTTGGCCAAAACCTGTGGTGTGAATGAAAGTTAAAATGAACATGAGAATTTGCTTCTTCATAGAGCTGTGCAGTTTTTAAATTAATTGAAAGTTGAAATGCAATTGCGGGAGTTGAACTTAAATCATGAATTTAATTTTATTGTTTCGTATGTACATTACAATAGTAAAAATTATCCTGAAAAAATAAAAAAATATAAAGTGCCTGATTAACTATACATATTTAATTACTCCTTTCCCGGGATGTCAGGAAGAAGTCCTGCAGTTGTTTTTCTTCATAGACCGAGATGACGCCTGATTTCAGCAGAAGAAGTAGGAATTCTTTAAACCGATATCCTTGCATTTATTTTCAGACGATAATTTTGTGTATTGAAATAAAAAATTATAAATTTAGTAATCCTTAATGATCAAACTTATGAAAAGAGTTTTATGCTTTTTGATTTTTGGATCGTTCACAATGAACACCTACAGTCAGACAATTGACTGGGTCCTTCTCTATGAAAACGTTACTTCAGGATTTGAAGACATTGACATCAATGCTTCATCCATGTTCATGGCCGGGACAATCCGGCCCAACGGACAGCCATGGGCTGGTCATTCTGTATCCGGTTATGGTTATCAGGACGGAGTCTTATGCAAGGCTGACACTGCAGGTAATATAAACTGGGTGCGGGTAGCAGGATCTGTTTCAGGAGAAAAAGCCAGGTTTGTCCGTTATCATAATAACATGCTTTATCTGGCCGGAAACGTGATCAACTGGAGCGGGAATAGTATTATGCGCATCGGCTCCAGTCAATGGAGCATTCCTCCTTTTCCCAGTGTGACTAACGGTTATGTGGTGCAAATGGACACATCCGGAAATGTAAACTGGATTCATTTTGTTCCTTCCGATGTTCAGTCCTTTGAAATTGACGCTGCCGGTAATGCTTATGCCAGCTGTTCAGACTCCTACAGAACATACCTGTACAAATTCAGCAGCAGTGGTGCACAGCTGTTTGAAAAATACATTTCCGAAAAACGATATCCATGCCTTCTGAGTACTGATCCTTCAGGGAATATTTTTCTCGGAATAAATTTTAGCGACAGCATTGTGTTTTTCGGAAACCTTTACACAGGATTTGGAAGCTCGGACATTCTTTTGTCCAGACTTGATGTAAACGGCAATCCATTGTCGGCTGTGGTTATAGGCGGCGCCGGTTTGGATGCGTTGTCTTATATTAAACACACTGCCAATAACAATATTCTCATAACCGGTGTATGGGTGGATACTGTGCAATGCAATAATGTGACGATCAGCGGGACTGGGAACCGGCATTTTATCGCCGCCCTTGATCCTAATTTATCATTCGTTATGTGGAATGACAGAGAATTTCGGATTCCAAGCCATTACATTACAAATACTCCCAACGGAAACTCCATTCTGAGCGATAACGGAAGATACTACATAAGTCTTAATTTCGAGGATACTCTTATTGCCGGAGTTGATACATTGATTGGAAAAAGATTTGGCGGATATTATGGAAATGGCTGCGTTGCATCTTTTGATGCTGCCCTGAACCTGCTCTGGTACCGTACGCTTGCGGAATCCTCCAATCCAGGATATAACACAGGCCATGCATCCGTATGGATCAGGCCGGTGGGTAACAGGATATACCTCTCGGGTCAGATGATGGAACAATGCATTATAGACGGCATTAGCTACAATCCTTCAAATAATTACCACGCCTTCACCGCGCTGTTAACAGATACTTTTCAGATGTCTGTCGGTATTTCTGAAATCAGGGATGGATCTGCTGATGACTGGATTGTATACCCGAATCCAGCCAGGGATGTGTTTACAGTAAAGCTTGGCCATTCATATCTGTCATCCACAATACAACTTGCAGATCAGACAGGTCGGACTTTGTTTTTCCAAAAAGCGGAATTGAATCTTTCGCATATAAACATGAAAAATTATCCGGATGGCATTTACTTCATGCGGATTAATGAGCGGACTAAAAAAATCGTACTGATGCGCTAATAATGCCTCAGTGAAGAGTTCACCTGGTTCCTTATTAGAAGGATTGTAGCTGTCATTGACAATTCGGTTTTTGAAACTACATTAATGACATGAAAGACCACAGGAATAATGAGCGGAACATTGCCGTTGCGCCTGAAATTGCCTGGTGATTTGAGATAGTTGTATATCGCAGTATTCATTTCTTCTTCAAGCTGTCGACTCTTTACAGTACTTGTCATTTCTGATATGATGCAATTGTAAGACTGGGAGAATGCATCAATTGAAAGCAATATTATAATTAGAACAATTAGTCTTTTCATTTTATATATAGAAATAACGTGAATTCAAATTAATCATTTATCTTAAGCCAGTATGATCCTCCATGCCTTTCGACATTATTTAAATTTATATGTTCCCAGATAGGTGAAATTAACTTGGAGAGATCAGTATCAGAATAAATGAAGTAATTTGGTAATATTGTTTGATACTTTTTTGGGTTTGCCAACAGATACATTGCCAGTCCGTATTGTTCAGAATAAAATCTGTCACACATAAATTGAGGATAGTCATATGGAAGGTATATGTCATGTAAATGAACAATCACTCCTTTTTTTAATTTAGGAAGAATCTCCAGAAAGAAGACCATTGAATCTGAGTTAGGCAGTATCCGATGGGAATTGTCGACGAATAAAATATCATTTTCATTGAGTTCATCAAGAATGTTGAAGTCGATGTCTTCGAAAGGTTTTCTGATAATTCTGTTTGCCAAACTATCAATTTCTGCGCGCGGCATTGGGTCAATAGAAATTATTTCAGTTTTAAGTTTTTGTTCTTTGATTGCTTTGTAGGCAACTTTTGTTGAATTCCCTGAGCCAATTTCAATGTATTTGTTTGGTTTG
The DNA here is from genome assembly GCA_003389385.1 of Bacteroidota bacterium. Taxonomy (GTDB): domain Bacteria; phylum Bacteroidota; class Bacteroidia; order AKYH767-A; family 2013-40CM-41-45; genus QQVM01. Next base: position 227,958 of record QQVM01000012.1, on the reverse strand, counting down.
CATTCACTCAGCATGGTATAAAGCATGATGATGTCCAGGCCAGGAAGGTATTCATTGTTCCAAGCTGGACTTACAGGATCTTTTTCATTTTCTGAATCTTTGATTGTCCAGATAGAATCTTTCAATTGAAGTGCTTTATTTACTACATGTTCATATTGGGCACGATTTGTTCCAATTATGTGCAACAATTCAGCATGTGCGGGCTTTCCATGTCCGTATCTTGGCTTGAACTCCACTTTATATTCCATAAATAAAGTTTGATACCTGGAGCTGAGGAATTTGTATAAACGTTTAATCATTATATAATTGATTTGAAATATTGAATAAGGATGATAAATACTTATAGAATTATATTTTCAGTTTCATTACGTGGATAAGTTACCTGCTTGTGATTTTATATATATAAAAGGCAATAGTCATAAAGACGTTTAAAAGTACAAATTAGTTTGAGTTTTCAGAATGGGTTAATGTTGATGAATGCGGTTATAGTTGTCTGATTAATCATAAGAGGAGCAGGGGTTAAAAATGCAATAGATTTGTGTTCGCCGAGGCGACTCAGGTAAAAACAATTTATCATTGAAATAGAATTCTGAAGCAAAAAAAATTAGCTTAAGTACTGCCTCTCCTCTGACCAGTGCATTGAAGAATACCGTGCAGAGAGTTTTCGAATATTCTTTGGAGAAACGAATTGTTCATAAAGGAATCATTATGACTGCTGAGATTGATTTATGATCTGCAAAGCTTATTGGTCTGGAAAGTAAAAGTCACAGATGTGTTCGACTGGCTATGTGTTTTATCGGGAAGGTGACTGAGTTTAAAGGAGGTTCCATTAATCTGATTTTTTAATTTGAGCTATTCTGAACTTTGATATAATCGTTAATTCCATAAATTTTCCCTTGTGGATAAATATTCATTTTTCCCCCAGTTATCCAGTACGCAATATCATAGCTAACTTTGTTATGCTTTTCTGATTAGATATTGTTTCAATAAAATTCTTCAAAAATTTTTACCTGAACATTTTTATTCTCTAACTCAAAAAAAATTTAATCATGACAAGTCCAAGATCCCGCAAACAAGTTGAAGCGGAAATCAAACAGGAGCTTGGGATAGTTCCTGGATTTCTGCAATCCATTCCCGAAGCTTACCTTGATTACGAATGGCAGTTATTCAAGAAGCTTGAACTGGGTGAAACCCTCATTCCTAATAAATATAAGGAATTGATGGGTTTGGCAATTCACTCTGAAACCAAGTGTCAGTTTTGCATTCTGTTTCATACTGAAGCCGCGAAATTATTCGGTGCCACTGATGAAGAAATTCAGGAAGCAGTGCATTATGCAAAAGCATCATTAGGCTGGAGTGCTTACATCAACGGCATGAGTCAGGATTATGATGCCTTTAAAAAAGAGCTGAAACAAATCGTACAGTTCAGCAAGTCAAAAGAACCGGCACATGCTAATTAAAGAAAAGAACCCTGGTATTTATCAGGTCACCATCAGTGCATATGAACTGGCAGCACTTATTTCTTCTGCCCGATGGATCTGCAGCGGTTCTGAAGGGCCTATGGATGATTCTTCCAAACAGCAAATCAGCCGTGTGCTGGAGTCCTATGACCTTTCAATGAAACAGATGAAAGAGCATCAGGCCTCAGACGTCAATCTGCACAAGTAAAGAGAATGCAGTGCAGGAATACAAAAACAATCCTGCGCTGCATTCAATTTTTATATTCTATTCAGTTTAATGAAGAATGATCGCGGCCAGATCAATGAGCATTGCAAGCGCACCTGCGATGTAGATTGTGCGCATTGGTGCCACAGCTATGATGGTCGAAATGAATATGGCTGTCGGCATTCCCACTAATAGCAGAGCTGCCACTCCATGATGCGCCACGCTGGCGGCGGCTAGTGCGCTTAGGCAGGTGATTACCGTTAATATGGCCGGACTGATTCCGAATCTTGCAGCTTCTGTCTTTTCACAAAATGCCGTAAAATTGAACCCCTTGCTTTTTGATTTTGTGTATGAAGAAGAAACACTTAGTTGTTCTGCTGGAGATAGGTTTTTCATCGGATTGACGGAATTTATTTTACATCAAAACTATATGAAGACAACTGCTTCTTCCATGATTTAAGTCAGAAAATGAAATTGATTTTCGTCAACAATGAAAATAGTTCAGAAACTGTACAAGTGTAGTTTTATTATATTTCTCCTGCGTTTTCATAATATAATAAATTCAATTGCACACTTTACTTATGGATCTTAATTCCTGTTTATTCCAGGTGATTGACCCGTCTGAAGATTTCATTCGCCAAAATTTTCAAGATTTTCGCCTCTCAATTTGAATAATTCATCATATTTCGCATTAAATCCTGGAAAACTTCTTTATTTTCCTATGGATTGGACCCATACCATGAAAATTTTGATACATGAACAAAACTCTACTATGCACTTCAGTTTTATTTTTTTTACTGATTACTTATACGAATGCGCAGATTAAAATAAATGAAATCTGTTCTTCAAATTATATAAGTTACCCGGACGAATTTGATGAGTATGAGGATTGGGTGGAGTTTTACAATCCAGGTAGTTCTTCCGTCAGTATGGCCGGCATGTATCTGACAGATGACATAAACAATCTTACCAAATTCAGAATTCCGGCAAGCACACCTACTGCATCCACTTCGATAAGCGCAAGGAGTCACAGAGTCTTGTGGTTTGATAATGAAACCTATAAGGGCCCCCGTCATGCTAACTTCAAACTGAACGACTCCGGTGATTTCATTGCGCTTGTTGCTTCAGACGGAGTTACTATTATCGACTCAGTGACAATTCCTAAATTGAATTATGATGTGACCTTCGGCCGCACTACAGATGGAAGTTCTTCATGGTCGTATTTTCCAGCGCCTACTCCGAAAAGTGCGAATACCGGGGGAGGATATCTGGGAATCATGGGAAAGGCAAACATCAGCATGAATTCCGGATTTTATCAGTCATCAATCCAGGTAACACTTAGTCACTCAGATCCACAGGCTCAAATTTACTATTCGCTCAATGGTAACGAGCCTTCACCTACAAAGGGAATTCTATATACCGGTCCGATTACGGTGAGCAGCACCAAGGCGCTTAGAGCAAGAGTTTACAAAACAAATTATGTCCCTGGTGAAGTGAATACCAGATCCTACATCATTAACAGAACAACTGATCTACCGATACTTTCTGTAGTCACAGACTCATCTCACCTTTGGGATGAGTGGACTGGCATTTACACATTTGGTTATGATGATTACGATCATTTCTATCCTTATTACGGAGCTAATTTTTGGAAAGACTGGAAGCGCCCGGGACACATCGACTTTTTTGAAGCCAGTGGTTCGCATGTAATCAGCCAGAACCTGAACATTTCCATCAGTGGAAATACCAGCCGAGTATATGCTCAGAAGTCAATGAACTTCGAAGCAAAAGCTTCTCTTGGAAAGAGCACAATCCAATATCAGTTATTCCCGCAACTTCCGGTTACAGAATTTAAGGCATTCAAAGTAAGAAACGGAGGATCAGACTGGAGCAGCACCGGAATCCGGGATGCGTTCAATCATACACTGATGGAGGGTGCAATGGATGTAGATCATCAGTATAACAGGCCTGTTATTCTTTATATTAACGGAGACTACTGGGGAGTAATCAGCATGACAGAGAAAATTGATGAACATTTTCTGAAAGGACATCATCCGTCCATCAATAAAGACAGTGTTGATTTATTGTACAGCAATGCGGAAGTTAAGCGAGGCGATGCGAACAGCTATAACGCCATGATTTCATTCATTACCAATAATTCATTGGCTCAGCAGGCAAATTACAATTACATCAAAACTCAGATTGATATTCCTGAATACATGAATTATTTTCAAACCAGGATTTATTATGCCTCTACAGACTGGCCAAATAAAAACATTTATTACTGGAGACCTAAGGATCAAAGTATGAAATGGAGATGGATCATGTGGGACACGGACCGGTCAACTCTCCTTACTACGAATCCTAATCATCCCTGCAACTACACACACAATACACTTTCATGGGCAACCACCAGCAGTTCTGTTGCAGATTGGGCACAGTTCCTTCTCAACAATCTATTGCTGAATAGTGAATTCAAAACCGGTTTCATTACCCAATTTGCTCATCATATGAATTTTTCTTTTTGTCCTCAGCGTGTGGATTCGGTGTTGAATGTTTTCAGGACTCGCCTGCACAATGAACTTCCTGCCCATATCAACAGGTGGAAAAATTCAAATGACACCATAGATTATTTTACGCGTGGATATTATCAGAGCCGTGCACAATGGAATACTGAAGTGGATACAATCCAGTTATTCTTCAACAACAGGGCAAAGAATATGAGAAAGTTTATCATGCAAAAGTTTTCCATTTCCGATACTTTTCAGTTATCTCTTAATAAAGTACCCATGCAAGGCGGAGTGATTGAGATTGATACTTTCCGTGTTCCAAATAATCCGTGTAAGCTTGTTTACTTCAAAGGTTATCCTGTTACAATTAGAGCTGTGCCGAACCCCGGTTATGTTTTTTCAGGCTGGACAACAGCAGGAGGGAGCTTGCTTCCTGTCACATGGGTGCCTAACGGTGACACAACAGTTACCGCTTACTTCAGCCCTGCGGTGATAACACAACCTACTGTTCCGTCTACAAACTTTTCTGCCGGGATTTCGAATTGCACGAATTTGCAATTAAGCTGGACCTCTGGAAATGGGGCTTCTAGAATTGTGGTAGCGCGTGCCGCTTCAGCTGTGAATTCATTTCCTCAAAATCAACAGTCGTACACAGCCAATTCTGTGTTTGGAAGTGGTTCTAATCTGGGTAATGGAAATTTTGTAGTGTATTCTGGAACCGGAAATTCAGTTACCGTAAGCGGACTGAGTGCTGGTGTTACTTACCATTTTGCTATCATTGAATTCAACGGCAGTGGTAATACCAGCGTTTACAACACTACAAATTATCTTTCGGGGAATGCTTCTTCATCTTCCTTTACTACTTCAATCACATCTTCAGGCAATACCATTTGTGCGGGTGAGTCTGCTACGCTCACCGCGAATGGTGGTGTAAGCTGGCAATGGACTCCTTCAACCGGACTATCATCTACGAGCAGCAGAATAGTTACTGCAAGTCCTGCAAGCACGACTACATATACTGTACTGGCAACAGACAATAATGGATGCCAGGCAACGTCTTCATTTACACTAACGGTTTATCCATTGCCGATAGTATCTCTGAGCAATTTTTCCGGATTGTGCCAAAATGCAGCTGCCATTACTTTAACAGGAGGTTCGCCTACAGGCGGTGTATATAGTGGTACAGGTGTCACTTCAGGAATGTTCAATCCTGCAATAGCCGGAGTTGGCACTCATAATATTACCTACACATATACATTTGTCAACGGTTGTGTTAATTCGGCCAGCAAGTCAATCACAGTACACACACTTCCCAATGTCACACAAAGCTCATATTCAGATTTGTGTCAGAACTCGACTCCGATAACATTGAACGGAGGAAGTCCATCAGGTGGAACATACAGCGGAACAGGAGTGAGTGGTGGTTCCTTTAATCCATTAGTCGCCGGAGTAGGCAGTCATGTCATCACATATTCATACACAGATTCAAATGGTTGTTCTGGCTCTGCGACATCGGTGATTAAAGTAAACAGTTCGCCGGTGGTTTCTCTTGGTACATTCAACAGTGTTTGTCAAAATGCTTCTCCGGTTAATTTAGTTGGAGGAAGTCCTTCAGGTGGAACTTATTCAGGCAGTGGTGTCAGCGGAAATATTTTTAGCCCCTCTGCGGCCGGAGCCGGAACACATGCTATAACATATACATATGTAGGTGCGAATGGTTGTCCGGGTACGGCCACTTCAAGTATCAATGTGCTCGGAGTGCCAACAGTTTCTCTGAGCAATTTCAATGGAATGTGTCTGACATCAGCGGCGATTGCATTGAGTGGAGGAAGTCCTTCCGGAGGTGTTTATAGTGGAGTTGGGGTGAGTGGAGGAATGTTTAATCCTGCTTCAGCAGGAGTTGGTACACACACGATTACATATACATATACTAACAGTAACGGTTGTGCAAATTCTGCTGTCTCAAGTATTAGTGTCAGTAATATGCCTACAGTGTCATTGGCGTCATTTAACAGTCTTTGTCAAAATGCTGCACCGATTACACTTACTGGTGGCAGTCCGGCCGGAGGTGTTTATTCTGGTCCGGGTGTAAGCGGAGGAGTTTTTAATCCGGCAAATGCAGGGGCAGGTGTTCATACACTCACTTATACCTATGCAGATGCCGGTGGGTGCTCAAATTCTGCAAGCTCAAGCATTCAGGTGAATAGTCTCCCCAATGTTAGTCTGGCTTCATTCAGCAATTTGTGTATAAATTCCAGTCCGGTTTTACTAAGTGGAGGCATTCCGGCCGGAGGGATCTACACTGGCGCGGGTGTAAGTGGAGGCATGATTAATCCGGCACTTGCAGGTGTGGGTAATCATGTCGTCACATATTCATTCACGGATGCAAATTCATGTTCCGCTTCAGCATCCAATACCATCCTGGTGAGTGATTTGCCGATTGTTTCTTTGGCTTCATTCAATGATGTTTGTTTAAACTCCAGTCCGGTTTCTCTGAGTGGAGGAAATCCTATAGGTGGAATTTACTCTGGACTAGGAGTAAGCGGAGGAGTTTTTAATCCCTCAATTGCAGGAACCGGTTCTCATCAGATTAATTACACATTTACAAACTCAGGCGGATGTTCCAGTTCGGCTACATCAAGCATCAATGTGACAAATGTGCCCAATGTGACATTGCATCCTTTTAATAATTATTGTCAAAATTCTGCTCCATTTTTACTTAGTGGCGGAAGTCCTTCTGGCGGGACATACTCAGGTAATGGAATAAATGCAGGAACTTTCGATCCAGCCTCTGCAGGTGTTGGAAGTCATGTAGTAACATATTTATATACAAATCCTGTTGGATGCAGCAATACAGCTACAGCCATAATTAATGTGTACAGTTTACCTAATGTGACATTGAATGCATTGGGTGGTGTTTGCATTAATTCCGCTCCGATAGCATTAAGCGGAGGAAGTCCTGCCGGCGGTGTTTATTCCGGAGTAGGTGTAAACGGTGGTTTTTTCGATCCTGCAATCGCTGGAATGGGAAATCATACAATCATATACTATTATACTGATAATAATTCCTGTGAGAATTTTGCCACTTCAATTATTTCAGTCGGAATTGAACCTGTAGTATTGATTTCCTCGTTCAGTGATATGTGCGAGAACGAAACTTCTGTAGCACTTACAGGTGGTAGTCCGCCCGGTGGTGTTTATTCAGGTAACGGAGTGGTTTCAGGCATGTTCGATCCTTCCCTAAGTGGCTTAGGAGTGCATACTGTGACTTATACATTTTCGAATGGTGCCGGATGCTCGTCAAGTGCATCAGCAGACATTAATGTGAATCCAAATCCGTCTGTTCAACTGGGTAATGATACTGTGATATGTGCATATCATCAGATTATACTTGATGCAGGTAGCGGTTTGTCGGGTTATTTATGGTCAACCGGCGCGACGAATCAATTTATTATAGCAGATAGCAGCGGTCTTGGATTGGGAGCAATAAGTTATTCAGTAATCGGAACGAATGCATTTGGTTGTTCCGCCAGTGATACTCTAACCGTTACATTTGATGTATGTGCAACAATTGATAAATTGGCTTCACAGAGTTTGACAGATGTTTATCCAAATCCATTTGACCAAGAAATCTATGTTCGAACATTTGAAGCAGATTTCATAGTTGAAATTATTGATGTATTAGGAAAGACCGTATACAGGAAATTTATAAGCGGTGATTATTCTGTAATTCAACCACAGGTAAGACCGGGGGTATATTTCATAAAAATTGAAAATGAAAAGCTTAGTATCACCAGAAAGCTGATTAAAGCATATTAGTTTTCAATTTGCAGGATTTAATTTTGTAGATGGTGAATATTGCAATGTTCGGCGATGTGAAAGAAGCTCTGTTTCATTCTTCTCAAGCTTCTTTGTTGATATTATTAATGCATTCAGCAGTTTCCTGACGTCTTTTGCAGTAAAATCCATTCGCCAAGTATTTCAGCAGTTCTGCATTAATGTTGGAATAATATGTCATTATGTCTTTAGGATCCAAGAATATTTTATTTATTTTTAAACAGATTGAACACAAAAAGGCTGATTTAAACCATGAACAAACTTCTACTGTATTATTCCATATTCTTTTTAATGAGCATACTAAATACCAGTGCTCAAAATATAAAAATCAACGAGATCTGCTCCAGCAATTACTCGGTTTATGAAGATGAAGAGGATGACTTTGGTGACTGGGTTGAATTTTACAATCCTGGAAGCTCAAGCATCAGCATGGCGGGAATGTATTTGACTGATGATATCAACAACCGGACTAAATTCAGAATTCCGGCAAGTACTTCGAACTCGTCCACATCAATCAGCAGCAGAAATCATCGTGTATTTTTTTTAGATAATGAAACCTTCAAAGGGCCGCGTCATGCAAACTTCAAACTCGACAGCTCCGGTGATTTTATAGCACTCGTGGCTTCTGACGGTGTGACAATTATTGATTCAGTGACTGTACCCAGGCTGAATTACGATGTAAGCTTCGGTCGCATGACAGATGGAAGTTCTACCTGGACATATTTTGCTGTGCCAACACCCGATGATGATAACACAGGCGGTGGTTACCTGGGTATTATGGGGAAAGCCAACATCAGCATGAACTCCGGGTTTTACCAGTCATCCATTCAGGTTACTCTTTCATATCCTGATCCGCAGGCCATTATATACTACTCGCTAAACGGAAATGAGCCGTCTCCAACGAAAGGAAAGCTTTATACCGGCCCGATCACAATCAGCAATACGCGTGCTCTGAGAGCAAGAGTTTACAAAGCCAATTACATTCCGGGAGAAGTAAACACAAGATCATATTTAATTAACCGAAACACAGACCTTCCAATCCTTTCAGTAGTGACAGATTCATCTCACCTTTGGGATGAATGGACAGGCATTTACACTTTCGGTTATGATGACTATGACCATTACTATCCTTATTACGGAGCTAACTTCTGGAAAGACTGGAAGAGACCGGGTCATATTGATTTGTTTGAAGCAAACGGGTCACACGTCGTCAGCCAAAACCTGAACATCTCAATCAGCGGAAATACCAGCAGAGTATATGCCCAAAAGTCGATGAACTTTGAAGCCAAAGGAGCGCTTGGCAAGAGCACCATTCAGTACCAGCTATTTCCTCACTTGCCGGTGACTGAATTCAAGGCATTCAAAGTGAGAAACGGAGGCTCTGACTGGAGCAGTACAGGTATACGTGACGCATTCAACCATTCTCTCATGGAAGGTGCTATGGATGTGGATCATCAGTACAACAGGCCTGTAATACTGTACATCAACGGTGATTACTGGGGAGTGATCAGCATGACTGAAAAAATAGACGAACATTTTATTTCCGGACATCATCCTTCAGTCAACAAAGACAGCGTGGACTTGCTGTTCAGCAATGCAGAGGCAAAGCTCGGTGATAACACCTCTTACAACGCAATGATTTCTTATATTCAGAATAACCCGATGTCTTCGCAGTCCAATTACAATTACATCAAGAATCAGATCGACATCACCTCATACATAAACTATTACCAGGCCCGTATTTATTATGCGAGCACAGACTGGCCCCATAAAAATATTTATTACTGGAGGCCGAAGAACAATCACATGAAATGGAGATGGATCATGTGGGATACTGACCGTTCTACTTTGCTCACAAGGAATCCGAGCAGAATGTGTAATTATACAGACAATACTTTGTCATGGGCAATTTCAGGAGGAGGTTCAAGTAATGCCTGGTCAAGATTCCTGTTGAGCAGTTTGCTTACTAATAACGAGTTCAAAAGAAACTTTATTACTCAGTACGCTCACAACATGAACTTTTCATTTTGTCCTCTTCGTGTTGATTCAGTGCTCAATATGTTTCGTGGGCGACTGCAAAATGAACTTCCTGCCCATATATTGAGATGGAAGGATTCCAACGACACATTAGATTACTACACAGCCGGCTATTATAAAACTCTGGCTGAATGGCATACTGAAGTGGATACTATTAAACTGTTCTTCGACAACCGTGCAAATCATATGCGAAAGTTCGTAATGCAGCAATTCAGCATTTCAGATACTTCACGTCTCACGCTTGCAAAAATTCCTGCTCAGGGAGGAGTGATTGAAATCGATACATTCAGAGTTCCGGAAGTGCATTGCAATCTGGTATACTTTAACGGATATCCGGTAACAATTCGGGCTGTAGCCAATCCGGGTTTTGTATTCACAGGCTGGAATAGTAGCGGAGGAAGTACTGCACCACTAACATGGAATCCGGCAAGGGACACTACGATCACCGCTTATTTCACACCAGCCTCAGTGACTGAACCGGTGTTGCCTTCAAGTAACTTTGCTTATTCAAGCGCGAATTGTGCTTCTTTGAATCTAAACTGGACATCGGGTGATGGCTTAAGCCGGATGGTTGTTGTCAAAGCAAGTTCACCGGTAGATGTTTACCCTCAGGACAATCAGTTTTATACAGCCAATGCAACATTCGGAAGCGGATCAAACCTTGGTGCCGGGAATTACGTGGTGTATTCCGGCAGCGGAAATTCATGCAGTATAAACGGACTCACACCTGGAATCGTTTATCATTTTGCTGTGATTGAATTCAATTCAGGCGGAGGTTTTGCAGATTACAATACAAGCACATATCTCAGCGCAAATGCCATGACATCTGGAGGAGTTCTGTCTGTTACATCTTCATCGAATTCTGTTTGTGCAGGTGATTCGGTTTTACTGAGTGCAAGTGGAGGTGTGTCATATAACTGGAGTCCCTCAGCAGGATTATCTTCTGTGACAGGAAGCCAGGTGATGGCATCGCCGTCAACAAATACTACATATACGGTACAAGCTATTGATAATGGAGGTTGTCAGTTGTCCTCAGATATTTTAATCACAGTTCTTCCATTGCCAATTGTTTCACTCGCAAGCTTTGCGGATGTGTGTGAAATGGATGCTCCTAAATCGCTCGGTGGTGGTACTCCTTCCGGTGGAATTTACACAGGAACAGGAGTTGCAGGCGGCCTTTTTGATCCTGCATTGGCAGGGCAGGGTACACATTTAATCACGTATACTTATACCATGATCAACGGATGTGTCAATTCAGCATCTTCATCAATCACCGTGAATGCTTCTCCTGTAGTGACTCTTGGATCATTTTCAGATGTCTGTGAAGATGCATTAAACTTTTCCCTTAGCGGAGGAAGTCCCGCTGGAGGAACGTATTCAGGAAATGGTGTGGTTAATGACAACTTTGATCCTGCTTTAGCTGGTGCTGGTATACATCAGATTGTTTATACATATACTGATGCATCCGGTTGTATTGCGACTGCAAGTGCTTCAATTACGGTTAATGCCTTACCTGTTGTTTCAATGACTCCGTTTACAGATGTGTGTCGTAATGATGCATCCTTTACTTTGAATAATGGATCACCGGCAGGAGGAACATATACAGGCAATGGAGTTCAGGCGGGGCAATTTGATCCCGCACAGGCAGGTGTTGGTTATCATCAGGTTACTTATGCGTTTAGCAATGCTGCAGGCTGTGTTGCTACAGCCACAGAAGGCATTCAAGTGAATGAGCTGCCGCAAATTTCGATCGGATCAGATACCACCATTTGTGCAAGTCATAGCATCATGCTGGATGCAGGAAGTGGCCTTAGTTCTTACATATGGTCCACTGGCTCTGTGAGTCAAAGTATTATTGTTGACAGCAGTGGTACAGGATTAGGAACTGTAATTATATTCATGACTGGAACCAATTCCTTCGGCTGTACTGCTACAGACTCTGTAAGGATAGAATTTGATGTATGTGCCGGTGTTTCTGAAAATGAAAAGTTTCCTCAAACTGTAGTTTATCCGAATCCTTTCAGAAATGAAATACATGTCTATGCAACAGAAGACAAATTCAGGTTAAGTATCATGGATGTCACCGGAAAATTATTGCTTGATGAATTCGTCATAGGAAATTATTTTATTGCCAGACCTGAAGTAAGTCCGGGAGTGTATTTTATCCGGATTGAAAGTTTAAAAGAGGGCAGGACATTCCGGGTGGTAAAGACGGATTGAAAGCTGGAAGAATATTTCTGATGCAAAAATTGACAGAAGCAGAGTTTTATTAAACTTGAAATGCAGATTGCGCATAATAAAAAACCCGATAGAAAGTTGTTTAGGTTTTTCATTAAAATATTTCAGTTCAGCTTGATTCCTTCTTTATCAAGCGAGATAATTTTCTGCTTGTAAAGAGCGCCAAGCGCTTTTTTGAATGCTTTTTTACTGATCCCAAATCGCGAGTGAATTTCTTCCGCTGAGCTGTCGTCCGTTAAAGGTATAAATCCTTTGTTTTCGATGAGTGATTTGTAGATGGCTTCGCAGTTTTTATCATTGTAATTGATGTATCCTATCGGATGAATGGACACGTCAATTTTGTTTTCTTCCCTGATCTTCTTTATAAATCCTCTGAGACGCTCACCTATATTCAACTTTTTGAAAGTTTCGTTTTTATAAACAAGTCCGTCATGTTTATTATTGATGATCACAGAATAACCTAAGCCGGAACTGCCGTAAACGAGCAAATCAACTTCTTCACCCGGTTTTACATCAAGCGATTCATTATTCAAATACTTATCTAATTTATTGCTGGCAAAAGGACGGTCAGTTTTTTTGTCGAGATCCATGAACACAATGTACCATCTGCCTTCTATCATGTTCTGCCTTTGTTCGCTGAATGGAACCAGCAATTCCTTTTCCAGTCCCCAATCCAGAAAAGCGCCGACATTTGTGACCTGATTTACTTTCATCAACGCAAATTCATTCAATACAATCTTAGGGGTTAGGTTAGTTGCAATCTGCTTATCCGCATGATCGCGATAAACAAAAACTTGAATTTCTTCGCCTAATTTATAATTTTCAGGGCAATACTTGTTCGGCAATAGTACTTCCTCGCCGGATTCATCACTCAAGAATAATCCAATCCCTGTAGGTCTTTGTATTTTTAATTTGTTGAATTTGCCTGTTTCTATCACTGTCGAAGCTTTTTGCAAAGCTAAGGATGTTGAGGGAGTAATTCCCATTTATTTTGTTTGATACTCTAATATAAGCTTAATAAGCTGCAGACATGAATTAAAAAATTACTGTAGGATTAAAACTAATACAATAGAACTCCCAAGTACATGAAAGTATAGGATCTATTATTAGAAATTCAGTCTTGTCTATAGGTTGAATTCACTGATTGAATTCAACAAGTACATGAAATTAAATTCAATAAATCGTACAATGTAAGTTCTATTTCATTGCAGTGACAGGAGGTTCCGGAGCAGGGACCACATTTGCAACAGGAGGAACTGTTTTAAGGTAGGCCAGCATTGCTTTCAGTTCCTTGTCGTTTAGCTTTGCATAATTAGGCCAGGGCATTGGCGGAAGCAATTCTCGACCTGACTCAAGTCCCTTATATTTTCCTTCCCTGATAGCTCTTATAAATTGTTCTTCAGACCAATTACCAATTCCGCTTGGATCTGAAGTCAGGTTAGCCGCATATGAAATTCCCCAAGGGCCAATCCAAGCTGTGAAATGGGAATTGCATGCAGCCATACCATTTTTCTCGATTGTTGAGCGGTCAATTGAAGGTACGACTTCTCCTGCAGGATGGCCTGAAAGTCTGAATGCGAGATTTGGAATGGGACCTTTCTCAGTCATAACCTTAGGAGAATGACAGTCATCGCAACCCATGGTAGCAACCAAGTGTTCGCCCCATGCTTCCTGGTTAGAGTAACCGAGTAGTTCATGAGTTTCTTTGGGAGTCTCCACTTTAGTGTTTGTCTCTTGGCAGGAGGGAAGCAAATAAATCAGAAGGACAGCAAATAATGTGAATCGCTTTTTCATTTTTGTGAGAATTTAAATGAATAAAAAAAAGATGAATGTGTGTATCGTAAAGGTATATGAAAAAATATTTAACTTACAAATTAATATGAAAATAATGGATCTGGAATTAAATTATATCTATTCCAGTGACATGTATAACAATAATGTATATATGAAATACTTTAAAAACGCTGTTTTATTGATCTTTTTGTTTTGTTTTAATTCATGCGCTTCAAGAGTTAATGAAAATGAAATTTTCAGTGAATCGGACAGTTTAATGCCCCCGCTGGAGAGGCGTAAGCCGGAATCTGATTTTCTTCCGGCTTTTAAAGGCCAGACAAGGGCGCCCGGCTTAAAGACAAAACAGAATTATAAAGTAAGCATAATCACATCGGACCTTCAGAGACCATGGGGAATAGCTGAACTGCCAGAGGGGAATTTTATCCTGACTGAAAAATCGGGACATATGCGAATTGTGAGTAAAAGTGGAAACATTTCAGAACCCATTAGTGGTATTCCAGAAGTGAATTCTTCAGGGCAAGGCGGATTACTGGGCATCACACTTGATCCCGACTTTAAATCAAACAGGAAAGTTTACTGGACTTTTTCTGAAAACCGGATGAATGGCACTCTGACATCGGTAGCGAAAGGAACATTATCCGCTGATTACAGAAATATGGAAAATGTCATTATTATATACAGGGCCACACCGGAGTACAAGGGGATTTTACATTATGGATCAAGAATTTTGTTTGACAGCACAGGTCACATTGTTTTCAGCACCGGTGAGCGATCTGATAAAGTTATGAGGCATCATTCACAGAACCTTAATTCATCTCTGGGCAAAATCATTCGGATAAACACAGATGGAAAGGCTGCTCCGGGTAATCCATTTCTAAATCGCAGTGATGCAAGACCTGAAATTTATTCATACGGACATAGAAATGTTCAGGGACTTGCATTTCATCCGGTCAGCGGTGAACTGTGGGAGAATGAATTTGGTCCGCGAGGTGGTGATGAGTTGAATCGTATTGAACCCGGGAAAAATTATGGCTGGCCTGTGATTACATACGGAATTGAATATATGGGCTCCAAAGTGGGAGATGGTCTAACCTTCATGGCCGGAATGGAACAGCCGGTTTACTATTGGGATCCTGTTCTTTCTCCGAGCGGAATGACGTTTTACAGTTCAGATGATATGAAAGAATGGAAGAATAACCTTTTCATTTGCGGACTAAACAGCAATCATATCGCGAGGCTTGTGATTGAAAATAACAAAGTAATTGGCGAGGAAAGAATTCTTGAAAACGAAAAGCAGAGATTCAGAGATATAATACAGGGGAATGACGGAGCATTATATTCAATTACCGATGAAGGAAGAATGTACAGGATAAATGCGGATTGATTTTATATCATTTTTCTTAATTACTTAAAATCTGCTTTCCATTGCAAATAAAGAACAAGACCGTTACCAGTCCTGTTCTTAGATCTGTTACAATCTGTAAAAACAGATTTAAAATGAGAATTTATTCAAATATAATTCAACTACTCACTCTGGCCTTTTTTCGCTTTTTCATGCATCATGTCATGCATTTTCGAAATTTGGTCTGAGTTGAATTTGTCGACTTTTACAATCTTTGAAGTCTCTCTGATTTCAGCGGGAATCATCATTCTTGCAGCATCTTCAGATTCAGCATGCAAAAAGGCATAGGAAGTATGGTCGCCAGACTTACAGCCAAAATAAAACTTCGACAAGTGTTCATCACCCTTTTCCTTCATGGTCATCAAAACAGACATACACTGTTCGTGTGTGTGTGGTGATTTCACGAAATACTTATTAGAGGATGTGGCATCCTTTCCTCCTTGGGCAATACTGATATTAAATGCCAATAATACAAAAGCTCCTAGGAGCATAATCGGTTTCATGGTTTCCTCCTTTTTTAAAGGTTTCATTGATAAAAAAATTCACTATTATTCTAAGTTAAGAATAAAATTAGGTTTTGAAATGAAATCGCTCAACATTCAGATTGGTAGAATTGCTGAAAAAAAATAGAAAGACGTTTTAGGCCTATATTCAGGGTTTTTGAAAAGATTCACAAAATAAATGATAAAGCGAATTTTAGTGAGACAAGTGAAATCATCGACTTGTCTGAATCAGTAGGAAATTCATGTTATGCAAAATAGAATATATACTTCCAGTATTTATTTTTCAGGGGATAAAATGTTCCTGCCCATCGCTTGAATTATAGGTGTCCTGTCATAATATGTATAATATCGGTCAATCTGCTTATCCTTGTTGAAATGCGCAGTAAAATTCATCCGCACATCCGCAATATTTCCGTTATCGAGTTCCATTTTCATAGAGAAATATGAGAACACATATACCCCGGGTAGTCCGGTCATATTAGGTGCAATTATGGATTCAACCGGAATGTGATTGGGAAGGGTAAAGGTCAATGATTTCACTCCTGAGCTTGATTTCCAGTTTGTCCACCAGTCAAGCACCGCTTTTTTACCGATTAGTTTTGTCCTGGTGTTTTCGTTCCCATCCGGAAAATGAAACTCCACATCTTCGGATAGCATGGTTCCCCATTTTTCAAAATCGAAACTACCAATTGCCTCGATTGCATTGGCTGCAAGGTCGGAATATTCAGAACTTGCCACTACAAAGTCTTTGTTGATTGGTGCCGGTGTTTCAGTTTTGGGAGAGGTGCATGAGAAATAAGCGAAAATTAAAAAGGTAAAAGATACGATAAGCGTCTGAATCTTGTGCTGTGTTTTCATGGTTTAATAGTTTTATGAAAAAATAAATTTCTTTATCGCAAATAGTTCAAATTTTCAGAACTCATTGATTGTAAAACCCAAATTACTAAAATGTAAAATTAAATCCAAATGAATCATAAAAGACTTTAATAGTCGCTTTTCATTTGTGATGACATAATTTTAATGAGTCTACAGCTGTCTCACAGCCTAATGCTGCAAAATGAAATGAATGTTCCAGAAGGCACATCGCCATTCTGATTTTAATTATTGATATGCATCAATAAATTCGCATAAAATTTATACCGCTGCGTCTAAGTAAGAAATAAAGCCTGCAATGAAAAACGTGATAATACTCGTAGATGATCATTCTGAAAATTAAATTTTACCGATAATCTTATTTTTTAAATACCTGTTTGATCACCCGCTCTTCTTTATTTATCAGAACAGCGAAATATACTCCCGAATGTAAATTTTCTCCGTATGGAAATTGATATAAATTCAGGCCTGCTCCGGCATTTAATTTAGTCTTGTAGACCACCTGTCCGGCAGAATTTATTAGGATGAAATCCAGATCTTCAGCCTGATCCATGGTATAGGAAACTTCGAAATCGTTTTCAAAAGGATTAGGATTTACAGAGTTAAACCTGAGTTCCCTTTGTTTTTCAAATTTCGCATTTTTAACTGATTTGATTTCAGAATATGTGAATTTGCCGTCATAGTCTGTTTGTTTTAATCTGTAATAAGACTGGCCGGGAAGCGGACTTGGGTCATATGATTCATATTGTATTGTGTGTACACTGTTACCGGCACCGTTTCTGTGTGTAACAGTTTCAAAATTTTGTCCGTTTGCGGAACGTTCAACCGTAAAATAATCGTTGTTAAGTTCGGACGTTGTTTCCCAGGATATCCTGACAGAATCTTTTAGCAGTTTTACTGCGAAGTTTGTCAACACTATTGGAAGTCCGCCAACTCCGCCATGCTTGCCAATTCCGAATTGTGAAAATGATGAGAGACCTGAACGTATTGCCGTAACTATTCCATTGCTTTGCGATTGAGTAGCATTGTTATGCACCCCCTGAGAAACCCAGGGAGAATTCACATTCGCTCTTTTCAATACACTATAACTTGCAGCGGATTCCACCGGATTCGAATGGCCTTTTTCATTAAGTGTCACTGAATATGTTCCGGCTGTCATGGCTGCATTAGGTGTCATTGTCCAGTATCCATAGTCAAGCATTTCATCAACTGCGGTTCCGTTTATAGATATGTTACTGAGAGGATATGTAGGATTAATTGGATTTGCATTTGTAAAAGTTGCCAGAATATGAGTAAAGCCTGTCATGCCTGAAAAGTTCAATGTGAGTTTTTCATAGTGCGCATTGGTACCGACAGGAAAGTCATAAGATCCGTTGCTGTTTACATATCTCCGGAGATTTCCAATCACATAGCTTTCGTTTGAATGGCCGTTGATGCTGGACGTAGAAGAATTAGTCACAATCAATTCCCTGATTCCTGTAATAAATTTACCGTTTTGCATAGTAAGAATCCCGCTGACTGAAACTGTGTTCGTTAATATGACATCTGTGGGATTGTTAATAGTCAGGTTGTTTACAGTGGAAGGAAGACCATTGCCGGTGACTTGTGAAACTTCGCCGTCAAATGTATAGTTGGCTGATGAACTATAAGTTCTCGTTCCGGTAACCTGTACATTTCCTGTGGCGCCTGAACTGGTAATGCCTTGCGGTGATGCCATGATCAAGGCTCCACCGCTGCTGACAGTAAATGATCCGCTACCTTCCGGGAAACTGGTTCCTAAGTCTAGTATCGATCCGTTGTTTACGGTAAAGTGGACTGTGTTGCTCATTGTCCCAGAAGTCCGGCTGAAAATTTGTGTTCCGGATTTGACAAAGAAAACTCTTCCATATCCATAGTTAGTGGTTGTTTGAGCAGCCGTTTCAGTGAATGTTCCTCCTGTTTGGATAAAATTTCCGCTCAGGTTTAGTGTTGCTATTCCCTGATTCACATCTGTGTCTATATTCCTGGTCATATCAAATGTACCATCATAAAGGAGGAAGTTACCGCTGATATTTACTGTCGGTGTTCCATCTCCATTAAGGCTTCCTAAAATGTCCGTACCTCTGAATGTACCACCTGTTTGAATAAAATCACCTGCAATATTCAGTGTGCAGTGTTTAACGTCAGTTGTATAACTTAATATTCCCCCGCTGACATTCAGATTTCCGCCAATGTTAGTTGTAAAAGATGATTCCGACTGTGATAAATATAACACCGAACTTCCAGAGGCAATAAAGTTAAAATTGCCAGCGATATTTGTCAGCGCAGCTGCAAGGTTCAGACCAGCAGATTGAGAAACACAATTCCATGTGAAGTTGGAGAATGTCTGGTTGAGGTTTGTGGGCTTTGTACTTGTGATCCCTGTTATTTCACATGTTGCTCCGGAATTCCAGATTGCCAGTGGAAGAGTGGCACCATTGATATCCGACTGAAACACTCCACCGGAGTTTACCGTCCAGATCCCGCTGCTTGTCGTCATGGATGATGATCTTTGTATATATCTACCGCCATTGTTTATGGAAATGGATGAACCTGATGCATATGTATTGCCACCTCCGCTCGACAGTGTCATGGTTCCCGATAATTCAGCTGAGGCTGATGCCTGTACTGTAAGCGTGCCGTTAATGGTCATGCTTCCCTGGACATTCAAATCAGTGCCAGCTCCATTTGCAAGTGTCATAGTGTTTGATGCATTCACTGCCAATGTTCCCCCAGATGCAACGATAACCTGATCAACTGTAACAGCTGCTGTGACACTTACAGTATGTCCGTCTTGAATGGTGATCACATTGTGACTGCTATTGGGTGTTGATCCTGCCGCTACCCATGCAGAACCATTATAGGTTTCCCATGTTCCTGTGGCATTCCAGTTACCGGAAGCTTTCGTCCTGTAATCTCCTGTAACATTTGCGGGAGCTTTTCCTACAAAAGCAAACTGATATGCAATTGTCAGTATCAGCAAAGTCAACAGGGATATTCCTAAGGTTTTTCTATAAGCAAACCTTTGTCTCTGAATTAATTTCATTCTTGTTTTCTTTAATTGTTTCATTGCACTAAAACTTTAACGGCTTATAAATATCCTTTCGTTCGTAATCGTAATATTTAATGGATAAATTTTTCAAATTCAATCAAGTGATTATACACCAAAATTGGAGTTCAGTTCAGTTTTTATCATCAATGGCTGGGAGATTTGATGAAAGAAATAGCACAGTTTACCGATATGCTTAATGCTAAATAATTGATTTTTCAGTATAAAAATGAAAGAATACAAGCACTTCTTCTTTATAATCTGTAAGAAAAGATGTGAGATTGATTAATTCATCTGCACCTTGAAATTCATTAATGATAATTTTAATGACGTTCTTCATGAAGAAGTCTGACTGAAAAATGAATGCATGTGTTATTGAATCACGCAATTCTTTTCAATAAACTGGAGCTTATAATTCAGGATTTTATTTTGCTTTTACTATACAATATAATTAGCAGGGCCAGTAAGAAATAAGTTATTCCGGATAATTGAGATGTGATTGCATATCCTGACTCTACACACAAGATAGTGGCGAGTGCCGCTCCACTGACAGAAAAGGCACCATTCACACACCATGACCATGGTACCAGATACTCCCCCTTTCCTCTGATTTCAATCATTCCTGAGGGAAAGAAAAAACCCATGAGGACTGCAGGTATGGATATCAGCAGACTTACAGACAGAATTTTCAATGCAAGACTAAAGCCATAGGTTGATTTTATAATTGCATCAAGCAGAGATGGAAATAATATAATGCAAATGCCGCATGCTATACCCGGAATCCAGAGTTTGCCAAATGAAAATATTCCTGCCTCGGAAATCCTGCTGCCTATTCCTGAGAATAGCAGAAGGCAGGCGAGTACAATCGCTGTGGAATAAACCGTGTTTCCAAGATAAGGCCCAAGCTTTCCAATCAGCATGATTTCGAAAAGCATATATGCCATTCCGATTGATGCGAAATATAAAAATGCAAATACGCGCCCATTTCTTAATCTTTTACCCATGATTATAATTGGCGCAAGAACCAGCAAAGTGGAAAATACAAGCAACTGAACTAAGGTAATAAGCACAATGGCGTATCCGATTTCTATGAATGGGAGAGCTCTCGTGCCGTATAGCTCACGCAGTATTTTAACAGACTTCCACTTCAGAAACTGGTAGAAGTACGGATTGTCATCTGTTGGTGCTGTAATGTGAAACGGATAATTATCCGCAATTGACTCATGGTCATTCGAGTTTTCCGCCTGATGCGCAAGGGTCCTGAGCAATTCCAAGTCTGGGTCACTTTCATTTGTATCAATTCTGAGAATCGGATAAACGATTTCGAAAGACAATTCCTCCGCTTTTCTGACAATATGTTCAGTTCTAAGGTTTGATTTTTCATGCTTTTGGCAGAGAATCATTGTCACAGACCAGTTTCTGATGATGATAAGATTGAAGTCTAATCCGTCCAATGCCTCATTCAACAGATTGACAAGTCTGGGAGTTGTTCTGGGTGGATAATCATTCCATGCTGATAGGCACAGACTCCCACTCTTTTCAAGCAGATCGAATAGTAATCTGACAGTCTGTGTCGTCAGTACTTCATCCTGGCTGAAGGCCTTGATTCCTGCACCTCCTCCGAATACTCCTGCGGGAGGAATCATAATGAGATCATACTTTTTACTAGTCTTGGCAATGAATGGTCGGAGGCTTTCATTGTGAATTTTCGCACTGATTGAGGAATTATTCTTAAAAAACCTTCTAGCATGTTCTTGTGCATGCCTTGCCAATACAGGATTTTGCTCAACTGCGTCCGTGCTTCTTGAATTTAAGAGTATCGACTGCACCAGGAATTCTCCGGTTCCTGCCTTAGCGACCAGAACATTATTGTAATCAACGGAATCGTAGGCAAGGGAAAAAACAGTTGCATCAAACATGTTTTTGATTTTCTGTGCACTTCCGCTGAACAAAACTCCGGCGTAGTCACCATTCAGGTACACATTAGAAACAAGCGGTATCTCTCCTGTGAAATCCGTGCTTAGCCCGGGCCCGTATCGAAAAGCGGGAGAACTTAATACCTGTACTGTTCCGAAAGGGCTGTGATTTTCAGATACTGTTCTTACATCAGGAAGCAGCAATGCACGGCTCAGCGCTTTATATTCGGAATGGTGCGGCTTGCCGGGTATCAGCCATAAGATGATTATTGACAGCGGTGAAATCAACAGAGCTATGTACTTAATTGCAGACTTAATATTCCTGCCAACTATGATTGAGGATGATAGCATGAGCAGCGATGAAATCAAACAAAGTTGTTCGGGATTCAGATTCCAGGAAATAAAAAGCACAAGTAATGCTCCTGTTGCGGAGCCTATGAGGTCAGCAGCATACAAGCGGCCAATATTGAAAGTGTGCATTGAAAAGATGATTCCGATTGCTGTGGCTGCAAGAAAAAACGGAATAAAAAAAATGAATGCTGTTAGGATTAGTGATGCAATCTCTGTCCAGCCGGTGAATATGAGAAATGAATCGAAACGGATCCAGCCTCGGTAAAAGGCTGCAGAAGCGAAGCAAATACCTGCAGATCCAAGACAGAGAAGCCAGAAGACTGCTTTCAGTATATGGTGTCTGATGCGTTTCAATCCCAGAGTCACAGCCAGTCCGGCTGCTCCGAAACCAAGCATTGCCATCGATATAACCCAAAAAGCAAAGTGATACCATTGCAAATATGAAAAAACCTGTATGCAAGACGTTTGAAATAAAATGAGAGATGCAGATGATAAAAAAAGTACAGGAAGAAATAACCGGTAATTATAATTGCCCTTCAATCCTTGTTCAATCTCAAGATTCATTGAAATTATTTGTTCATGATCAGTTTCTTGTAAATGGAACAAACCTCACCGGTAAGAGTGACTTGGTTATGGTCTTTCCTTCAATCTTCTCTGCAAGTGTCAGCTGCTGTACCAGGTATGGATTGCCGAGCGGAATGATCATCTTGCCACCTTCTTTTAATTGTCCAATCAGAGGAGGCGGAATAAACTCTGTTGCAGCAGTCACTACAATAGCATCAAAAGGTGCATGCTCAGTCCAGCCATAATATCCATCTGCATTTTTAATCCTGATATTTTTATATCCTGCCCTCGTGATGTTCTCAATGGCCTGCTTGTATAGTTCCGGAATAATTTCAATTGAATAAACCTCACAGCCTGATTCTTTCAGTACTGCTGCCTGATATCCGCTGCCCGTGCCAATTTCAAGAACTTTCATTCCTTTTATAGGGCTGATTGCTTCAGTCATGAATGCAACAATATAAGGCTGTGAAATAGTTTGCCCATAACCTATCGGAAGCGGATAATCTGAATATGCATTTGACTTCTGATCTTCTGGCACAAAGAGATGACGCGGAACAGATTTCAAAGCGCTCAGTGTGACCTGGTCTGTAATGCCTCTGTCAGCGATTTGTGACTGCACCATCCTTGCCCGTTCGAAAGAATATTTATCCTGAGCGTGTACATGTTCTGAGATCAGAAAACTCGTGATGATTAGAAAAATTGATTGTATAATTGAAAAACGCATGACTAAACAAAATAAGATCCGTTTAAATTAAAGTTACAAAATTTCATGGATAGCCTGGATATAAATTATGCTTCTTTGGAAGATTCAGATTGTATTTTGAGTCTGTTTTTTCACGAGAAAATATCTTCTGGTTTTTAACGACAGAAATTATTAAATTTATTTATCCGGCCGTGGGTCGTAATTTTTAATTCTAATTTTTCATAGATGTATGCAGCTATCTTCATTTTATTTATTGTTCTTGGTTTATTCCTGATATATAAAGGAATTTCAGGCAAAAAGAAATTCGCTCTTTTAACAGGTGTTTTTTCTTCGATTTTACCTTTTGCTTTTTTAGGATATGCAAATTTCTGGACTGAGAAACTATGGTTTGATTCAGTGGGCTATTCGATGCGCTTTTGGAAACTGATGTCCACACTTGCGATTTATAGTTTCAGTGCCGGTGTTCTCAGTTATTTGTTTGTAAAAGCGGCTACATTCCGTATAAGCAAACGTTCTGGCTGGGTACACAGTATTGCGGTTAGATTTGCTGCTATAATTGGAATACTTTGGGGAGCCTTTAATTGGGAGAGCATTATACTCTTTATTCATGCTGAAAAAACGGGAGTGCTTGATCCAGTTTTGAAAGAAGATGCCGGTTTTTATATGTTTGTTCTTCCTTTTCTGGACAAGCTTCTGATTCTTTTTACGATGCTTGCTGCATTATCACTTATTGCCAGCTTATTTGTTTTTGTGAGGGAGGAAAGCGGTTGGAGAGACGGCAAACTGGTAATTGTAAGACGCAGTGGCATATTGCCTGAAGAAAATTACCGTTCTGCATTCTTCAGTGCCGCCATCCTACTTTTGGTCATAGCTGCGGGCAGGTATATAGACAGATTTCATCTGCTGTATTCCCAGTTTGGTGTGGTTAATGGTCCTGGCTGGACGGATGTGAATATACGTTTGCCTGCGTATACGGTTGTCGCTGTGATAATGATTATACTGGCGATAGGTATTGCTGTGCCCGTACTTAGGAAAAAAGTCAGCGGAATTTTCAATACGGATCCGGCAAAGGAATTGCATGCCACTCTTGTTTCTTTTGGTGCCATAGCTGGATTGTCCTGGCTGATATCCCTGACTCTTATTCCTGGTTTGGTGCAATGGATATACGTGGAGCCGAATGAAATCACTCTGGAAAAACCATTCATTGAAAACAACATCCGCTTCACCAGGATGGCATATGGTCTTGACAAGGCAGAAGAAAGAGAGTATGAAGTGCAGGAAGAGCTTGACGCAAACCTTATCAGTCAGAACCCTGTTACACTTAGAAATATCAGACTTTGGGACTGGAGGGCTCTTGAAGCAGTGTACCGCCAGTTTCAGGAAATCCGACTTTATTATGAGTTCACGGATGTGGATATCGACAGATACTGGTATAATGATGAATACAGACAGGTAATGGTATCGGCTCGCGAAATGAATGTGAACAATCTTCCTGATAAGAGTCAGACTTTCGTCAACAGGAGATTTAAATACACTCACGGGAACGGAATCACAATGAATTCTGTCAGTGAGTTTACACCAGACGGACTTCCCAATCTCCTGATAAAAGATATTCCACCTGTCAGTAATGTACCTGAGTTTAGTATTGACAGGCCTGGTATTTATTACGGAGAACTAAACAATGAGCCGGTCGTAGTGAACAGTACAGAAGCAGAATTTGATTATCCTAAAGGAGATCAAAATGTATATGTACACTATGAGGGTAAAGGAGGTGTACAGTTGAATAGTCTATGGAGAAAGTTTATATATGGCTGGAGATTTGACGGAACACAGTTCTTTCTTTCTTCCTATATTAAACACGACAGCAGGATACTCTTTGACAGAAATATCCTGGTGAGGTCAGGGAAAATTGGCCCGTTTTTAGCGTTCGATAATGATCCATATGTAGTCTTATCAGGTAAAAAACTTTATTGGATATTGGATGCATATACAACTTCTTCATCATATCCTTACAGTGAGAAGTTTTTTGCAAGAGAAGTAATTCAATATAAAGAGTCGGACAGAACAGAAAGAATCAGCAGCAGAGAACTTGGTCACCTGTCGGGGATCAACTACATTCGTAATTCTGTGAAAGTTGTCGTAGATGCATATGAAGGGAGTATAGATTATTATGTATTTGATGAGACTGATCCTGTGTTAAAAGTATGGGGCAGGATTTTTCCCGGATTATTTAAAAAAGCATCCGATATGCCGTCTGATTTGTTTTCACATGTACGTTATCCGTCAGATTTTCTTCTTA
The DNA here is from genome assembly GCA_003389385.1 of Bacteroidota bacterium. Lineage (GTDB taxonomy): Bacteria > Bacteroidota > Bacteroidia > AKYH767-A > 2013-40CM-41-45 > QQVM01. The sequence goes on along the minus strand of QQVM01000012.1, from coordinate 202,199 downwards.
TGCAGGGTATAATGTACAGTAAGTATCATATGACAGACCCGGAAGTATTTTACAATCAGGAAGACCTTTGGGTTAGAGCAACAGAGAAATACTATGGTGAAATCAGACCGGTAGAGCCGTATTATATCTTGTGGGAACAGCCGGAATCGAAAGATGCTGATTTTGTACTCATGCTCCCTTTTACTCCAAAGAACAAACAGGTAATGATAGGCTGGATTGCAGGCATGTGTGACGGGAAAAATTACGGACGATTTCTTGCTTACAAATTCCCGAAAGAGAAGAGGATTTTAGGAACACAACAGGTTGAAACTAAAATTGACCAGGATCCATTTCTGTCCAGCCAGCTTACACTTTGGGATCAGCGCGGTTCAAGGGTGATCAGAGGAAATGTTCTTGCAATACCAGTGAGTAAGACTATTCTGTATGTGGAGCCAATTTACTTGCAAAGTGAAACTGCCGCCTATCCTGAGTTGCGACTTATTGCCGTTATGCACAATGACAGACTAAGTTATGCAGAAACTTTTGATGAAGCGCTTAAAGGTATTTTATCTTCTGGTTCCGGAAGAGCAGTGCGGAAGGAAGGCGAATCTGGCATTTTGAAAAATATTGGAGGTGTTAATGTAAAGGAAGCAAAGGAGGCGTTCAATGATTATCTCCGATATACCGGTGAGGGTAAATTTGACCAGGCAAGCTCTGCGCTTACAAGATTAAAGAGAGCTCTTGAACAGCTGGAAACAGATTCTTCAGTTGCCCGTTGATCTGAAAAAGATACATCTATTCAGGGGGAGTGTCTCCAACCAGACGTGTACTTGCAAATTAAACCCTCTGTCTTGCAGTATACTTTCATATTCTCATAATTGGAAATATTGAAAAATGCTTAAGTTGGCATTTAAGTTAACATTAACGGATTATTCTGTATTATAGTGCAGTAAATATTGCCGGCTTTTAAAACTTAAAAGTTAATATTAAAAAATGAAGTCAAAGCTGGGTTCTGGGAATGTCACTAAAGAGGGAATGGAAATACAATAAAACTATTCCGTGTTGAAGAAATTCATACCCTATAATTTACTTAGTGATTTCCGATCATGGATTATTATCTTTTTTCTGATCCGCCTGATTGGTATCACCAACCCTCCGCTCGAAACAGGGCACAACTGGCGACAGTCGCTCACGAATATGATCGCGAGGAACATGATGGAAGAGGACGCTTCATTATTGTATCCTAAAATAGACATGGCAGGAAATCTGTCGGGAATAATCGGAAGTGAATTTCCAATATTCAATTATTTAATTTATCTGTTTTTTCTTATGACAGATTTCAATCACTGGGCCGGGCGATTGATAAATTTGCTGGTTTCAAGCATCGGAATTTTCTATTTCTATAAACTCATCAGAAAACTTTTTAATCCTGAAGTTGCATTCAGTGCAGGAATTGTTTTACTCTGTTCAATTTGGTTTGCATTTTCAAGAAAAATCATGCCGGATACATTCAGTGTGTCTCTTGTTTTAATCGGATTGTATTATTCTTGCCTTTACCTGAGTTCAGGTGCGATTAAGAATCTTTTTCTGTTTTTTTTATTTGCTTCCCTTGGAATACTGAGCAAACTGCCTGCGATATTTTTATTGTCATGGATCCCTGTTTTATTAATTTCAAAACAGTTGAATACCCGCAGAAGTGCCATCATTGCATTTACAGCAATTGCTTCAGCCATTCCCGCACTCATCTGGTATTTTCACTGGGTTCCGGAGCTTGTCAGCAAGCATCATTTTCAACTGTATTTTCCCAAAACTTTATCAGAAGGAATTTTGGAAATCTATCAATACTGGCCCGGATTCTTTGAAAAATTTTATTTCGCTTCACTTTCTTCTTATCTGGGTTTTGCCGCTTTTATCCTTGGAATGGTTTTGCTTTTCTTCAATAAGCGCAAAATCGAGCTGGCCGTATTCGGCATGCTGACTTTAGTATTTCTTGTGTTTACGGTTAAGACCGGCTCTATATTTCCAACGCACAATTATTACGTAATTCCTTATGCGCCTGTGATGGCTTTAGTAGCTGGGTTTGGTTTGCAAAAATTCAAGGGTAAGCTGAAGTTTATTTTCCTTGCGCTCATCGCTATTGAAGGTGTTGCAAACCAGCAGCATGATTTTTTTATCCGTGAATCACAGTTGCACAAGTTGTTTCTGGAGGAATTTCTTGATACACATGTTTCGAAAAATGACCTGATTGTAATCAACGGAGGGCAATCTCCTCAGGAAATATATTTTGCAAACCGAAAGGGCTGGACCTTATATAACGAAGATATTCGCAAGCCTTTTATCGACAGTCTGGCTGGCTTGGGGGCTGCTTGGCTTGTCATCAATAAAAACCGAATGGATGAGGTGCCTGAAATGTATTTGGAAGTGAAATCAGACAAACATTATTCGCTTTACAGCTTACAAAACTATGCTTCAATTTTTGATAAACCTTGATGTGTGTGTATTTCCTGCCTTGTCTATCATTCGTGTCAGGTAAATTCCAGACCGAAGCTCTTCAGTGTTTATGCTAATTCGATAGTCATTAAAATCAGAGGCTTCCTGCGAAATGATTTCTCCTTGCAATAAACTGTAAATCCGAATTTCAGAAAACATTAAAGAAGATTCAATGATCAGCTGATTGTGACATGGATTAGGGTAAAGACTGATATCTGAAAAATTATTCATTTCTATCCCCAGCGTGCTGTTGTTTTCTTCACAGCATACAATTTCCCTGAAACCTTTAGCATTGTCTGAAGTCGACACAACACTGACGGTGCTGCCGTCACTCACTTTTACCGAAATTATCGAAATGTTGTTCAGGGAGTCGAAACCGCGATAGATATACACTCCTGTAGAAGTGACACAGGATGATTCTGCAGTGATTCCCGGTGTGACCCCGTTTACAACTCCTATAGTGCTGTGTGTTCCGTTTATGACATCAATCTTTTCAAGTTTATATTGTCCTCCGCTTTCCCACAAGCCGACAATAGCGGAGTCCGGACAAGAATATTGAATCCCCGCAAGATTATCAGCAAAAGGATGATTATACATCTGCTGTCCGGAGTGTATATCATAGGCCAGCAACCTTTTGTTGCTTCCTGAAAAACCGATGAAACAATAAAGGCCTTGCCTTCTGTCCAGTGCAAAGCTTTCTCCGACATAGGCCGTAATGTTTACCGGTGAGGAAATGCTGATTGTAGCTCCTGTTGCAGGATCAAGTCTCACAATTTCATATACGCTTCCACTGATTTTAAATCCGTAAATTGCCGAGTCGTTGCAATTGTACTCCATTCCAACCACGTTTTCGTTAAACGCAATTCCGCTGATTACACTCCCGTTCACAGCGTCAATGGTATACAAATACTGCTGTGCTCCTGATAGTCCTGTAAAATAGTAACGGTTCAGGTCAGTATCATAGGCTGTTTTTCTGCCTGCGACAAAGGCAGTCATGCCGGGTATAACTTGCACATTTGTTTTAATTCCACTTGTTGGATCAATCCTTACATAATAATAATCATTGTTTTGATTGTCTTCCCAAACGGCATGTACTGGACTTTGAGCAAATATGAAGGCAGGAAAGAGAAAAAATATGCAGAAAACAAGTAGATTCCTCATACATCTAAGGTAAAACGGATGATTGACAAAAAAAGAAAAACGCAGAAAATATTTTCAGAATCTGATAATCCTGGCCGTATGCAATTCTGATAAACTTATAACCGACAGAGTATATACTCCTCTCGGTAAATCAGCATCAGGTATCTGAATCATGGTGTCGTAAATGCCCAATTCCATTTCTTTTGAAAAGATTTTTGATCCTTTCATATCTGTAATTTCTATCAGAATGTCCCCGCTTGCGATGTCATTCAAAGAGATATTCAAGTCCTGAGTTGGCCTGGAAGGATTGGGAAACACGGAAATCTTTTCATCGCATGAGGAACTGATAATGGCATTAACGGGTAACATCCTTCCCGGGCAAAGGTCACCATGCTGAACATAATAGGTTTGGCTTGTTTCAAGAATTTCAGTCTGAAAAATCTCTCCTGCATGCACAGCCTCTGAAGTTATATTTTCAAACCAGCGTATTGTTTCATCACCTCGTGCGCTCAGGAAGATTTTTCCAGGACCGCAGTGCAGGCCATGGCTGACAAATGGGTCCGCGGCATTCTTTCTTACTGAAATTGCCATAGATTGAGATTCTCCTTCGCATCCCAAGACTTCAGAGTACACATAATAATATCCATTTTTGTTAATTGAAAGTGAGTCTGCAACAGCACCTGCGATAGTTTGATTATTTCTGTGCCAAAGTATCGTAGATTCAGGGATCGGCCTTACTTTAAGCACAGCAGTCTTTCCTTCACAGATATAGTTATTACCTGTGACAGGTATCTTTATGCTAAGCATGTTGCTTCTTGAAGTTCCTGGAGAGCCTCCGAAACAACCGGTTCCCCAGTTGTTTCCGTCACTTAAGACTGCTGAATACGTTGTGAGTTCATTCGTAAACCCAAATCCGTCAGATTTTGTGGGCCATGGCTGATAGGGCTGATAATAGAATGACAGGAACAGGTTTTGAGCATGATCAAGCAGACGAATTTCTTCCCCTGCATTGTTCAGTTTAAAATCAAAGTTTCCAATTCTGTTTTCTACATCTGGATAATAACTGTCAAACAAAACGCTGTCCTGTACAAGAACCAGATAGTGGCCTGCCCGAATTACAGTTCCTGTCGGAAATTTAAACTCATGATTTTCATTTCCGTCTTTCAGTCGCCAACCTGAAAGATCAAGATTGAATGCACTGTAATTGTGTAACTCTATCCACTCACCACCGTCAAAATCCGGATGTGAATGGTAATTGAACTCAGACACTGTCAACTGAGGATCCTGCAGGAATCCGGTGAAGTTTGCTGTAAGCAAATCGTCTGTAAGAAAATTAACAATTGTACTCTGGCCAGAAGAGGCTGAAACATATCCTGAAGACCAATGACTGAAAGTAAATCCCGGATTAGGTATTGCCGTAATTCTTACAGGATTTCCATTGAAGTAAACTCCTGTCCATGGATATGAATCGGAAATGACTGTGCTGATCTCTATTCTGCCTGCATCCGGAGGGTTCACATTCATGGTGATGTTGACATTTCCGCCCAATCCAAACATGTCGTTTATCATTTGTCTGCTGATGGAAGGTCTTTGATTTGCGAAACTCAGCATGCTGTTAATCCTCGACTGCCATTGAACAGTATCGCTTCCCCATTTATTGAAGTGATAATGCATGTCAAATATCATGGAATCACGAAACTGCTTCATGACATTTTCTACATTTGATGGAAGGAATATAGTGTTCATTAAATCAGCATAACGGTTTATAAAATAATTTTTAAAGCGTTCATTTTCCAGTAATCGGTCAAACATTTCTGAAGAATGACTGAACTCAATCGGGTTTCTCGCCAGCTCAAGTCGGTTATCAGAGACCCGCCCTTTCAGCCCTAGTCCGAAATCAAGATCATGCATCAGATAGTTCCATTTTGAACCGGCTTTTTTCTTTTTCCAAAGTTTGATATTGTTGGTCCATTCCCCGATCCAGTCGCCGTTGTTGTAATAAGTTTCTGCGATAAAGTAATCCGTATAATTTTTCAGATTAAATTTTGAATCAGCAAAATCATAATAGGACTCCTGAGTTGGGTTATTTGTAGTAAGGTAATTGTATGTAATCCAAAAATCATCGTCACTTCCTTTTTCAACATGTATATTGTTGCCTTCTTCAACCAGATAATCATACTCTCCTGCATCAAGTTCATGATTTGCTTCTATCCAGATGTGGTTATGTTTTTCAGTGATGAGATATACACCCCAGTCGGCTCCGTTGAGGAATACTCTTGCAGGCTGTGAAGCTATATAACCACTATGAGTGCTTTTCATAATGCGTTCCATCAGGCCATCTCTGAAGTGCACTACATTCCAGTCAGTACCGGCGTTCCGGAGGATAATTTTTCTGTGTTCTTTAATGAATGATTTGTCCCTGATCAATGGATAGAAAAGCTCATCCATTCCATATCGGTCACCTAAGCTGATTTCAAAACTTTTCTGTGGTTTTGCCCTCGAGTAGTTTCCATAAATTTCAATATCCGCGTTGAAGTTGATTATTCTTTGCTTTGCTTTGTCGAATATGGCGATGTTGGCAGGTTTAGACCATGGTTGCCAGAAGTTCGCGCCGAAATACGGAGAGTTGGGAGCTGCATTTAATCCAAGTACATAAATTCCTTCATGTTCATCCCAAAGGTTCACTGAATCAGTTGCCAGGGTGATGACAGGCAGGCGGGATTCTTCATCAATTAGGAAAGTGTGAGACACGATTTTACCGGGAAGATAATTTGCAGCAAAGACTCGAGCTCTGACAATTGTGCTTTGATTCAGCTGTATCGGACCGGAATAAATGGCAGATGAAGAGTCCGGCACATCACCGTTTGTTGTATATCTGACTAAGCCACCTGGCATGCTTGTGTTGAGCTCAACAATCAGCTGGCCCTGATAGAATCCTTCATCTTCTGAAAACGCAGGCTGAGAAGTATAACCAAGAAAGCATCTTGCAGAGTTGTTTGCATACATCGGAGTTGGATTGTCATTGATGCACCAGTTTGGATTTGCGTCTGTAATCCTTGCATAACAATGATCTGACTCCAATGCCGGATAAGAAACCTGATCTGCAATGGTAGTGTCCGGTTTAAATAAATAAACAGTTTCACCTGTTCGGCTCAATTTGAAAGGAGCTGTGAAGAATTTTTCTGAGGGTTCTCTGAACCAGGATGGGACAGGTTCATGATTTATGCTTGAATCACTTACGCCAATAATTAAAAATGGTGTGGACGTTAAATCAGATGAATTTGCTTCCACATTATGCGTTTGCACGGAAAGTATATTTTTCCCTGATCTGATGGCGCTGAATAGCGTTTCGCGGTCAACATGAAAAGAATCAGGGCTCATTCCCTGGTACATCACAGCTTCATGTGCATATGTCGCGAAAACATTCCAGGGAGGATTATTGAAATTCATATTTGCTCTTGCAATCTCAACCCCATTCAGGTAAGCGATAAATCCATCGTCGTAGTCCATGAATAAAAAAGCCTCATGCACCTGAGTTGAATCCGAAATGAAAAATTCGCTTCTCATCATGACAGATTGTGATTGAGGAATTGTAGTTCCATCGTCATTGTCGCCAAATCCTATTCCCCCGGGTCCGGAAAGCCAACCTGAATCATCGAATTCAAGGTCACGCCAATTGTCATCAAGAGAGTTTGAACCTATCTGGTATTTCCATATCCCGTGTCCATTCACAGGCATTTCATAGTGATGAATCGGATCTCTCGCGTTTGAGCCGGATGCAAATACGAGTACTCTGCCTCCGGATGGAATTATATAATCAGGCAAGACATACGAGTTAACAAAAGAAAGATCATCGTTAATTCTGTAATTTTTGATATTGACGGGCTGATTTCCTGAATTGAACAATTCAATGAAGTCATCATAATCCCCAAAGGAATTATGTATCACTTCAATATTTGCCGGACAAATTTCATTAATGATCAGTTGCGCTGACAAACTAAAATGAAGCAACAAAGCAAATAAAATTGCTGATAGTGTGTGTTTCAAAACCTTAACTGGCCCGGCTTTCCGGGATTCGTGCTAATGAAATTCTATTTTACGAAAATTGTTGAATTCCGGCAAAAACAATTTTTCTTTTTTGGCCAAATCCATGCGTGGCTTGGTAAGAAAGTGCAGAACATAGAAAATAGCATGAAGGCACTAAATGGATTATAATTTATAGAGACTTATTAATTGGAAATTTCAGGTTTATTTAATTAAGTGAAAGCATTGAACTGACGCGGACTGAAATGAGATTTTGGAATAAAAAATCGAGGCAAATACTTAAAGCCTATTTTAGAATTTTAATCCAATCACCAGGACATCATCAACCTGTTCATTTTGACCTTTCCAGTCATTGAAAAAATTTGAAAGAAATTTCTTTTGTTCCTGCATGTTCATTCCGCTTATTGAGAGAAGAGTTTCCCTGAAGTTTTTTACCATTAGCTTTTTTCCTTTGTCGCCTCCAAACTGATCTGCAAAGCCGTCGCTGAAAATATAAACAGTATCTCCTTTCATGGTTTGAATCGAATGATTGTTGTATTTATCATGACTGATTTGCAAGCCGCCTACAGGATATTTATTGGGTGTAAAAATTTTAAACTCCTTGTCACGAAGAAGCCACATTGGCCTGTTCGCACCTGCGTAATGAAGAGTTCCTTCCGATTCTGTATAACAACAAACAGCAGCATCCATCCCGTCTGTTGATTCTTTGTTTCTCTGGTTAAGTATGCTTACAAGGGATTCATGCAATTCATCAAGTATTTCTCCGGGCATAGATAGTTTTTTTTCTGTGATGATCTGATTCAGCAGGGAATGCCCAAGCAGACTCAGAAATGCACCGGATACACCGTGTCCTGTACAGTCAGCCGCAACGATTATTTTCACAGCCCCTGCCTTAAAGAAGGAATAAAAATCTCCACTGACAATATCTTTCGGTATGTACAGTATAAATGAGTCTTCAAATTCACCATCAATAGTTTTGTCATCAGGCAATATTGCCTGCTGAATTCTTCTTGCATAATTTACATTGTCTGTTATCTCTTTGTTTTTTAGAACAAGTTCTTTGGTGCGCTCTTCCACTTGCCTGGATAATTCAGCTTCCCTGTTTCTCAGCTCAGTGATTATTGATTCATTTTGTTTTCTAAGTCGCAGAGTCAGTGATTTAATGATTTGCCTTGCTATTTCCGGTTGTTCTCTGAACAGTGAAAAAAAGTGCTCACGGCTTATTCTGACAAGTTTGGAGTCGCTCAAAGCAGAGACAGACATAGAACGTGGTGCTTCATCCAAAAGTGAAAATTCCCCGAAAAAATTGCCCGGATGTAACTCAGCTATCTTATGTTTTCCGTCGTGTACTTTAAGAATTCCCTCTGAAATTACATACATTGAATTCCCTTCGTCGCCTTTGTAAATAATTGTTTCTCCTTCGCGAAAATTATATTCTCTCAGGCCTGAAGTGAAAGCCGCAAGGATATTGTCAGGTATGTGAACGAATATGTCAACTCTGCGAAACAGGTCGTAGATCTGTGTAGAAGTCATTTTTATTTATTTAATCAGCTTATAGGCAGAATGCAATATGCGAAAACACACAATATAAGAAGTATTTCAACCGCCTTGATGAGTGAAAAAATTTAAACGTACATAGAATGCGTAGCTGCATTATATTTTTGCTAGTGACAAGTAACTTTTAAATTTTATATTATGATAATAGAAATTCCCGTAAATAATTCCATTACTGATTCCAGGTCGAAGCAGGCACCATCTCTTGTAAATCCTTCAATGGCGGTTTTTGGTCATCCCGGAGTTTATGTGAGCTCTAAAAAACTTTATTACTCTTATTATAATTCCATTCCAAGCGCATTAAACATTTGTCCTTTAGATTATACCAAAGTCGCCGGATTGATTGAGCAAAAGTACGCCCACCTTATTCTCGCAAAACATGAGTACAAGCGGAATACGCCTTACGGCAACTCACGTGAGTTTGTCAACACAATTTATATTCTGGGAGACGATATACTCGTAGACGTAGAAGACATGGGTTCATCAACTATACTTTGCAAGGATTTGTCCGCTGAGCTTGTCAAGCAACTTGAAAAGGACATGATGAGCTGCAAGATCAGGCGCAGCCGCAGCGGATTGATCCATATGGTTGTGCAGGGAGAGTTCGGCATGAATCTTCATCCGCTTAAGCTGGATAAGCCCAATCTTAGTATTGCTCTCAATTATAATGATGACTTTGAAGCTGTACACAATTTGATATTCAATTGTCTTTCCAAAGGCAATAAGAGCGGTGTGGTTCTTCTCCACGGCAAACCGGGTACAGGAAAATCCACATATCTGCGTATGCTGATAAGCAAGTTGAAGAAAAAGATAATCTTCATGCCTGTGCGTATCGCAGCAGGCATGGATACGCCTTCACTTATGTCTCTCCTCATCGATAATAAAGACAGTATACTTATCATAGAAGATGCAGAAGAGCTGATTGTTTCAAGAGAAAGATCAGGTGAATCAAATATTGCTATCCTCCTGAATCTTACTGACGGCATTCCCGGCGCGGCTTTGGGCATCCAGGTAATCTGCACATTCAATACTCAGCTGGATAACATAGACAAGGCATTGCTCAGGAAGGGTCGACTTATTGCCATGTATGAATTCGACAGGCTTACCGAGGACAAGACTTTGAAGCTTATGAATCATATCGGCCATACAGTAAATCTCAGGCAGCAAAAAATGACACTTGCTGAAATATATAATTATGAAGGGAAAGACTTTCTTCCTCCCGAAAAAGCTCAGGTTGGTTTTGTAAAATCTGATTCTGGAGAATAAAGGTGTTAATTTAGCAGGTGTATACAAATTTTAATTTAATCTGGGATTGACATTGAGCATCATTTCTTTCCAAATAGCAGACGGTTCCGCGTTTCTGAATGCGACTGATATAAATGCGTTGAATGCCCATTCGCTGGCTTTCAGGCAATGCTCCATCGCGCCATGCAACATGGATGGAACATCTCTTTCATTTTCCTGGTTGATGATTTCGCTGCTGAAATAGATATTTCCGCTGTGGGAGTCTATGTAAAATTGCCCATTCTTCATGTGATAATTCAGCATATTGATAAGGCTGAATACTGAAGGACGACTTAAAATGGGAATACTTACCGGGTTTATCACAGTACAGTAGAAGCCGGCCTTATCATCAGTGTAAACCCTCATTTCAAAAATAGCTGCATCAGTATGCACAGGTATGATATAAAATTTTTCATTTCTGGCGTTTGCTGATATGATATATTTAACATTACGCTGATCCAGAATATCCCTTACTGCATTCCTGAATCCTGAATAATAATTCAGGGGTTTTTTATTGCTTTTTGGAAAGAGTTTTGAAACATAATCGATAATCTTTTCAAGAATGCTGTCCAGTAATCCTAAAATAAAAAGGATAAAAATGATGATAGAGATTAATGCCATATTTTATATTGTTTTCAGGTGAATGACTCATAAAGTAGATTATTGTCTAATGGAGCTTGTAAAAAGTATTATTTGGAATTGGCAGATGGAAAAGTTAATGCATTATATAGAGTGAATTGAGGGGTACAAATTTACGAAAGCCCCTTTCGTCAATAAACTATTTTGTGAAGATTGTGCAAACCGGTAACGGTTAAAATAAATTCTGAAAATATTAAAATAGCGCTTGATAATTCCGGAAAAAAATATTAAGTAAAGGAATGGATATAATTTATTGCATGAGAATTTTTCTATCTTGAAGCATGAGTGCTATTGTAAAATACATCTCTACCGCGGCTGATTCAGTAGAACTTTTCTTTCATCCTGATAATAGATTGGTTTTTCAAGCTTCCTGGCTTAATAGACTGTATATTCTGATAAAAAAAAATCTCATTTGTAAGATTTACCGAAGTAGAGCGTTAAAAAAGTTCATTTTTAGCATTTATCCATAATGAAAATCAGTTTACAAGGAAATATTGTCAATTCATAAATGTAAGAATATGATGCAAATTCATTCAGTCTGACTCATTTGTTGATGCATATTGTTGGCAATGGTTTTTAATTTGCTTTTACACCATGAAGTACTTGATTAAAATGCAACTCTTCGCAATACACAAATGGACAAAGCTATATTTGTTTTTGTTAATGCAATTGCCATTTATTGCACAATCTCAAACTACCAGTTATTTAAGTAGTCCGACGGCATCCGGAAACCTCTCTACAATCGGAGCTAATGCCTGGAATAATACCTCAAACATATTTGCTAATGATGGTGTGTCTGCTTCTGTTTCAACCAGAGGTATAAGCCGTTATCTTACTTCTTCTGAATACGGATTTGACATTCCTTCGCCTGCCAATATTCAGGGAATAAGAGTGGAGGTCCTTAGAGGCTCCAGCGGAGTTTTAAATGTGGAGGTGCTTAATAATTGGAGCAGCGGGCTTACCAAAACTGTTTCTGCAGGAATCAATCGTTGCCTTGTAGTCATTGCTGCACTGGAGACCGGGACAGATTCGAGGGAAATTACTTCCATGACTTATGGTGGTCAGCCAATGACACAAGTAGCGAACATATTCGCTTTGTCAGGGTTTTATGCACGCATTCAAGTTTGGATATTGAACGAAGCCGGAATTGCAGCGGCGGGGTCTAATACAATTTCTCCTGTATTCACCGGTACTGTACATGCAGAGTATTGTGAAACATTCTCCTCAGCAGTCTTTAACAATGTCGATCAATACGATCCTGTTCCGGATATCGTGCAAAGTTCACTCACAAGTCCACCGTCAAATTCATACCAGGTGGGATCTGCGCTGAGCACGCTCACGGGCAGTATGTCTGTTGCGGCAGTTATTACCGGTAACAGACCGGCTCCGGCACCGGCTCCGGATGGTGCTGGTGGTTTTACTGTGAATTCATCCTTCACAGCTGGCACCAATATTTATTTTGCACATGCATCTTATCCAAATTCCGGAGCAAGCTTCATGACCAGCCACAAAGCGAGTGCGGCGATTGGCACAGAACAGCCAACCTTCACATTCGACGGAACTGCAAACCGTTTTGCTGCAGTAAGTCTCACTTTGAGAAGAGCTCGGAACATGGACAACGTGGTAAGTTTAATGAAAGGCGGAACACCGGTTGGAAGCAACCGTGCCAATAGCGGTGTGGAGTGGCCTACAGCAAATTCATACATCAGCTATGGAGGAAGCAGCGATTTATGGGGGACTACCTGGACGCTCTCAGATGTTTTAAGCACAGGATTTGGCTCTGCACTGTCGGCGATTGTACAGAATGGTACTGCAAACATTGATCACATAAGAATTACGGTCTGGGCTGTGAGCACACTGCCTATTCAGCTTATGAATTTCAATGCACAATGTGAAAATGGTAATGTCAGAATCATTTGGACAACGGCATCCGAAATAAATAACGATTATTTTACTGTGGAACGCTCATCGGATTACGAGAACTGGAGCATAGTACATCATGTTTCTGGCGCCGGAAATTCCAATACAGTAAATTCTTATTCGTGCCTCGACAGGGAGGCGGGAACAGCGAGATCATATTACAGGCTGAAGCAAACGGACTTTGACGGCACCTATTCATATTCTGATGTAGTTCACGCAGGAAACTGTTCAGGTGTTGGTTCTTTGGAAATATTCCCCATACCGGCTTCCACGCATTTCCAGGTGCGATCATCCGATGCTGTGAAACACATAAGAATAATTGATAATAAAGGACAGCATGTTCACTCCTCCCCCGGGTACGTTGAAAGGGTAGATATTGATAAACTTAAACCCGGACTATATTTTGTAGAAATCAATACATCATCTCATGTGTACTACGAAAAACTCCAGGTGAGACGCTGATTTCTGATTTTTTTCTGCTTATTAATTCACTGGGCCAGAAACTCAATTTTAGACCGGCTTCCTCATTATATCATACCTGTAATTATAAATTCCTGAATAATAAGTAACCTTGCCTCTGCATTAATTTCCAGTTCTAAAAACTCATTGATGATATTCAATATTCTTGTTTTATTCCTGTGAACTTCTTACAACAGAAGTAAAGGATTATGTATGGCTAGGTTAGCATTAGATGTTCATCTTTTTTCGCTCGTATATTTATTTTCTGAATTCCTCTGAAGTGTTTTAAATTGTAATAGGCACTAAAAAATTAATAAAACTCAAGCTCGGATCTGGCAATTTAAAATGATTTATAGTTATTTTAATTCATGCGTTCTTGAAATGAAGATGATGAATATTTATAAGAATTATTACACTTTTTAAAACGGAGCAGCTATAACCTTTCTTACGATTTCACATACAAAGATCTATTTCTGCATAGTTTATTTTTGGTCAACTGCAGAATTCAAAACTAGAATATTGTAAATATAACTTATGCGATCTAATCTTAAGTTCAGAAACTCAAGAAAGCTAAAACTGAAATTTACTCCTGCATTTAGGGTTGTTACTGGTGCATTTATCCTTGGTGTGCTTACATTCTCCGCATCATGGTTTGCATCCATGATCACACCCGAAGAAGCTATGTCGGCCAGCAACTACATATACAGAACCAAAGAATCAGGGTCTTTTGACAATCCTGCCATCTGGGAAAGCAGCAATGGCGCGGCCTGGATTGCCAGCAGCAATGTGCCCTCTGCATCAAACAGTACTATTATCATTTCAAGTGGGCACACAGTAACCATCAATTCAAACATCACTTTGGATGAGGTGATTGTTGACACGGATGCTACCTTGAATGTACAGGCTGGTACACTGACCATTGTGGATAATCCTTCCGGCAGCGACCTCATAGTGAAAGGAACGCTGAATATTTTTTCAACCCTTGACCTTAGATCACTGTCACGGCTCGAAGTATTTGGTGTGACAAATCTTAAAAATACAGGAGCAGTGGTGAATAATTCTGCCTCCATCTGGGTTTGGGGAAGATTTAAAAGGGAAGGCGGCAGCATGCCTGTTACTTCGGGTCTGTTTAATGTGAGAACAGGAGGTGTCTTTGAACACGCAATGGATGGCAGCTCGCTACCTCAGGCGGCCTGGCAAAACGGAGCTATCTGCGAAATAACCGGAGTTGTCTCTTCAATCCCGGGAAATATATCTCAGCAGTTCAAAAGTCTGGTCTGGAATTCTCCAGGGATGACCGGAGATATCAACTTAGGAAACAGCATGGGAACAGTGCAGGGTGATTTAATAATTAGAAACCTTGGTAATGCCAGCTTGTTCTTTGACCAGCAGGGAAATAACACCACTCAACAGATTAACGGTAACCTGAATGTTGAAGGAGGAAACTTGTTCATTTGTGTAAACGGAAGTGCCACCGTGAATGTTCAGGGTGATGTGAATGTGACCGGAGGAAGCCTGAATTTCAATAAAACCGGCGGTACGGCCTACGGAAATCAGTCAGGTACAATGAATGTTGACGGAAATGTAAATATCAGCGGGGGATCAATGGTTTTAAGTAACTATAACAGCAGTCAGTCTAATAAAGGAATAGGTATATTGAATATCAAAGGGAACTTGGTTATTTCAGGTTCTGGCTTATTGACAGAAGCATCCTCTGTTTCCCGCGGACAAGTTTTCTTTAACAAGCCTGCTGGAACATCACTGTTTATATCCAATGGAAATATCACAAACAGGGTTGATGTGACTGTGAATCCAAATGTGACGCTGGACATGGCTGATAACGTGTTTACAGGAAACGGAGATTTCACACTCAGTTCCACGGCCGGTCTGATCATCGGATCAAGCGACGGAATCACATTGAACCAACCAAAAGGAAATGTGCAGAATACAGGTGGCAGGAATTTTAATTCAAATGCTGACTATACATACAGAGGCACAGTCGCACAGGTAAGCGGAGACGGTCTTCCTTCACAAGTGAGGAATCTGACCATTCAGAACCCTTCGCACGTAACTCTTGAATATTCAACTTCAGTTAACTCCACACTGAATTTTATTTCCGGAAATTTCATCACTAATTCAAATGTCCTTACTGTAGGAATCAATACTTCGACAGTAGGCAGCATCAGCCGTACCAGCGGGCATGTGGTTGGAAACTTGAGAAGATGGGTGAGCAGTGCAATCTCTTCAACAAACATGAATTTCCCTGTCGGTACCATGGCATTTTATAATGCGGCTATCATTCGATACACTACCAATCCGAGTACTTACGGTACTATAACCGCCAGTTTCATTCCAACTAATCCGGGATCACTCGGGCTTCCCCTTATGGATGACGGTGACAATTGTGTCAATGTGGGTTACGGTTACTGGAGTCTCACATCCGGAAACGGTCTGAACAACGGAGTATACAGTTTAAACCTTCTTGCAAACGGTTTCCCGATGGTGTCTGATTTCACCGCGCTTCACATCTTGAGAAGAACCGGTGCCGATGCAGCCTGGACAAATCCAGGTACTCACCTAGCCGGCTCAGGAAGCAATGTTGCGCCTGTGGCAAATAGGACAGGCCTTGGTCCAAATGTCTTCGGTCATTTCGGAATCACTTCCGGTATTGTGAATGTACTTCCCATCACACTGAGTGAATTCAGGGTAAAGAGTCATCAGGGCAAAGTGCAGGCTACATGGGTAACTGCCACAGAAGTTAACAATGAATACTTCTCCCTTGAAAGATCAGAGGATAATCAGAATTATATAGAAATCGCAAGAGTGCAGGGAGCAGGTAATTCCACGGTGAAAAGAAATTATGCTGCAGAAGACGCCTATCCTCCGCAGGGACTTATCTATTATCGTCTCAGACAAACAGATTATGACGGAACAAGCACAGTATCTGAACCGCAGACAGTCAGGAATAATTCCAAACCAGCTGAACCGGTTGTCCTGCACAGTGTGAGTCCAAGCCCATTTAGCTCAGAGCTGACACTTCGTTATACTCTTGATCAGGATTGTGCTGTATCTGTCAGGATAATCTCTCATACAGGTAATATAGTGAAGTCAGTTACTGTACGTGCCTTTGAGGGAATAAATGAAGCGAATATCACGGATCTCTCATTTATTCCTCCGGGTCCTTATTTTATCCGCATTACTTCACCGAACGGCAGTGACTTTAAGAAGGCAATGAAGCGGTAAAAGCTATAAAATAAAAACATCTGAAGGAGGTTGTCGGAAGGCAGCCTTTTTCTTTTTATTTATTTTCTGATTCTATTTGAAACAATCAGTCATTTAAGAAAAATGACTTTCTCTTTTTTGTCATATTATTCAAAGATTGTTTTGCATTATTATCATGCATAAAAATAATCCTCTCGGTTTGTTTACTTTTATCCTCTCTGAAGTGAGAGAAATTTAATTCTTACGTTCAAAAGTGTTTTATATACCAAGGTTAACAGCATTCTGTGCATTGATTGTTGAACCATTATAACACCAGCATGAAAAAGTATTTATCAGCCTTATTAACGCTGACTTTAGTCAGCTCCATAGTTTCCTATGCCCAGTGTCCTGCCGGTCAGGTTGAAGTGAGCATTCAAATTAAAACGGATGCTTACGGAGGTGAAATTTACTGGCAGCTTTTGCCTTCAGGTAATGCATGCGGTTCCGGAACTGTTTTCGCCGGTGGAAATAATTTAGTTGGATGTAATGGCGGAGGACAGCAAAATTCTCCGTCAGGTGGGTATGCCAATAATGCAACCATTAATGCTGGCCCCTGGTGCCTGACTGAAGGAAGTAATTATGACATTCTGTACACTGATGATTATGCCGACGGAGGTGCACTGTTCACTGTGTTCATCAATGGTTTTCCTCTTTACAGCAATCTGACAGGATCCGGGAATGCACCCGGCAGCAGATTCACTTTCACTGCCAGAGCTCCTTTCGCATTTGACATGATCGGAGAAAAAATCAGTACGCCAGTGTATGTCACAAGCGGTAATGTAAATATCAGAGGTGAGTTTTTTAATACCGGAACTGATACCATTACTTCGCTTATACTTAACTATACGATTGATAATGGCAGTCCGGTTTCTTCTACTGTAAATTCAATTTCAGTATTCCCTTTTACACATATTTCTCTAACGCATCCGATTGCCTGGTCAGTGAGTGGTACCGGAGTTAGCGAAGTGAAGATGTGGGCCTCGAATCTCAATGGAAACATTGATATGGACTTATCAAATGACACTGCTGTAAAAACTATTCATACAGGCCCGGGCATTCCCAATATCATTGATGATTATATAGGCATCACTCCAATACAAACTGAAATAGCAAACATCATTCAGGGTGTGCAGGTTCCAAGGGATTTGGACTTTCATCCTATTCTTACACGCAACGAATTGTGGGTAATCCTGAAAAGTACAGAGAACATAGGAGGGAAGACGGTTAAAATTTCGGATGCAGGAAGACCTACGCAAACGGAGCTGGTTCAGATTGATGGAAATGCATGGCACTTCATGTCTTTACCAACAGGGATCGCTTTCAGTGATAATACAAATTTTGCCACCTCGCCCGGTGTGTATGATGCCAATCACAATGGTGGTGCGCCTTTCACAGGGCCTGCTCTTTGGTCGAGCGATCCTTTGATTTATGCGCAGCCAAGTGGAGGAAACGGCAGCCATCTCGACATGCTGCATGAAAGCCCTTATTCAATGGGCATTTGCCATGAGGTGGATAATGTTTTTTGGTTATATGACGGAAACTCAGGCGATGTGGTTCGATATGATTTCAAAGAGGATCATGGGCCTGGTAACTCCGATCACAGCGACGCGATTATCAGAAGGTACAGTGGCATGAACCTGGATCCAGATCCGACATATCATGTACCCAGCCACCTTGTACTACAGAAGGAAACTGGGATGTTGTATATCGTGGATACCGGAAATGACAGAGTAATAAAAATGGACATTAATACCGGTTCATTCGCCGCAACTCTTACACCATATGAAACCGTCGCAGAATATTCACGCTACACGAATTTTACCTGGAGTGTATTTGCGTCAAGCGGACTTGTCACCCCCAGCGGCGTGGATGTAATAGGTAACAGAGTGATCGTTTCTGATTACGCTACAGGTGATATTATTATTTATGATAACAGTTCTTCCCCCGGAGTTGAGCTCGGAAGAATTGTCACCGGTACTCCTGGCATCATGGGAGTTAAAATTGGACCTGACGGAAAAATATGGTACGTGAATGCAAGCACGAATCAGGTAATGAGACTCGACGGAATTTTTACCGATAGAGCCGATATTGATGATAAAACAACATTTGTTATCTATCCTAATCCTACTGATAAGTATATTAATATAAGGATGTCGGCTTATTCAAATGATGTCGTAAAAGTTTCAATTCTCAATGCCTTAGGTAAGATTGTAAAGCAGGATTTGATTCAAGGTGATGAAAGTCTGCTGCAATTTGATCTTAGCTTACTACCTGCCGGAATGTATACTTGCAGAGTTCAAACAGCAACTGGTAATAAATCCCGATTGCTTATCATAAAATAGCCTTTTTAAGTTAGTTGTTTTTTACCCACTGAAAGGCAAAGTTGGTAATTATAATATCTGGAAGAATGTTTGTGAAATGTTTAATTTTTTCAAAAATTGAATTAATTGTTTTAAAATCCCGATTTTGAATTGATAAATAAGCATAAATCCCTTAATTTGAGGTTCTTTGATCGATTTGAGTTGAAATTGACATTAATTAGAATATTTTTTAATTAAAAAGTATTTTGAATTGATTTAATAATAATTTTGATTCAAAATTAAGTTGAAGTTTTAGTTGCATATAGGATTTGATTTCCCTGCTTGTTTGGGTTATTAGAATTAAGAATTAAGTTCCGGTTTTTGGATTTCGATTACATTGTCTGATTGTTTTTAACAGGAATATTGTTTCCATTTTCTCAGACCTTTTAATGACGACTTAATTTCTGGTCTGAGTTTTCAATTTGTTCATTGAAATATCAACACACTGATATGATTCCAGAATTTTTATTGTCAAACCATTAAACAAAAACTACCATGAAAACTAATTTAAGTCCCCGGGCTTCAGATGTTCAGACCCGTAGTAAAAAGAACAATTCCAGTTCAACTGTTTTGCGATTTATTTATGGCTTTATTCTCTTTTATTTTTTCCTGTTTTCTTCAATGACTGAATTGCATGCCACACACTTTAGAGGAGGGAACCTTAACTGGCAGCAAGCTGGAGGTAATTCCATAACCTTTACCATGAATACAACCTGGAGGTATGGATTTTCCTGGTCCACACGAGCTATCGGTGGGACGAATAATATCGGTAATATCACATTTGGTGATGCCACCAGCGCTTCTGTGATTGCGACTGTCAATGCTGTGGATATAGCAAATGACATCATCTTTATGACTTGGACATTCACGAAGACTTATGCAGCTCCGGGAAATTATAATGTTTCAGCGCTCAATTCTTGTTGTCGCATCAGTACACTGCTTGATAACAACAACGACAAAGACTACAGATTGCAAACAACCGTAAATGTAGGAGGTCCTCCTTTTAACAACGCTCCGGTGTCAACGCTCCCCAGGATTGTGAATCTTCCGATCAATGCCATTGCCGCGACATTTACTGTTCCGGCTACAGACCCTGACAATGATCCTCTCACTTTTCGTTTGGCAACAACGACAGAATCCGGTATGCCAACCATTTCGCCAGCTGGATTCAGCCTGACATCAGCAGGAGTTGCTACTATGAATACAGTCGGCAGATCAATAGGTCAGTTGTTCAGTATGCAGATAATGGTGATGGACGGTAAAACAAGAATCCCTGTTGATTTTTTAATTCAAATGGTAGGACAGTCCCAGCCTCCTCAGTTTATATCGCCAACTCCTGCAAATAATTTTACATTTAATGTAACACCTCCCGGCGTACCTGTAAATTTTATTGTTTCTGCAGTGGATCCGGATGCAAATCAAACCACTACACTTAATTCCATTCCTTTGCCATTGGGCGCTAGCATGTCGCCATCTTTACCGGTGACTGGACCCATAGGCGGTCCAATTAGTTCAACTTTCAGTTGGACACCCACAGCTGCTCAGGTTGGAACCTATTTGCTCAATTTTGTAGCTCAGGATAATGTAGGCATTCAGTCATTCCGAACAGTACGAATTAATGTTCTTTGCCCTCTGTCGGTTTCTGAAAGCGTAACAAATGTTACTTGCTATGGGGATGCCAATGGGGCAATTGATATTACAGTTAATAATGCTTCTAACCAATCTAATTTAAGATTTCTATGGTCTGGGCCGGGAGGATTTTCTGCTACCACTGAAGATGTTTCCGCTTTGTCTTCGGGTAATTATAACGTTCGTGTAGATGATATTGCCAATGGTTGTTTTGTAATTAGAACAATTACAGTTTCATCTCCGGAAGAACTCATTGCTGTATGTAGTTCCAGTGATGTATCATGTTACGGTGCTTCTGATGGTAGTGCATCTGTATCAGTAACAGGTGGAGATGGTGCCTATTCATATTTATGGTCTGACGGTTCATTTGCATCATCACTATCAGGGCTAAGTGTAGGAACTTATACCGTGATGGTGAGTGATGGTGCAGGTTGTTCTGCAACATGTTATGCCAATGTCGAAGGTCCTGCCGAGCTTTTACTCGATTGTAAAATTATCAGGAATGTAACATGTAATGGGGGCAGTGACGGTGAAATTGAAGTGGCGATTTCCGGTGGTACCGGACCTTTCCAGGTGTTATGGTCCAACGGACAGCCGGGACAAAGCATATCTGGACTTAACGCAGGCACTTACTCGGTTTATGTGACTGATGCCAATGGTTGCACAGCTAGTTGCAGCATTACAATTACTGAACCGATGCCACTGTCAGCAACAACAAATGTGGTCAATGCAACATGTCCGACTTGTCCTAATGGTTCGGTTGAAATTACATCTGTGTCAGGCGGTACTGCACCATATGTTGTTTCACCGGCATACACTCAAACTGGTCTCTTGCCGGGATCCTACTGCTTTACAATTACAGACGCCAATTCTTGCTCAATAACCGTGTGTGAAAATGTAAGCTTCATTGCATGCGATCTTTCTGTTTCACTTGGATCCGACCGATATGTACTTTACGGTACAAGTACATATAACGGCTGCACATCAATTACACCAACGATTACTTATGGTCAATCACCTTTTACTTATTCCTGGTCTAGTGTGCCTGTTGGAGTCAGTTCTTCAGCATCTGTACTCAATGTTTGCAATACAAGTGAGACAACTATTACTTATAATGTAACTGTGACTGATTTTTATGGGTGTACAGCAAGTGCTTCTGTGAATGTTGAATATGTAAACATCAATTGTTCGAATAATTCCAATTCAGTTAAAGTAAAAGTTTGTCATCGCCCACCTGCAAACCCTCAAAATTGCCAGACTATTTGTGTTTCTGAAAACAGTCCTACCATGTCACAAATGTTGAATACAGGGTCGTATCTTGGAAAATGTCGCTCCAATTGCGCCCCTCCTAATCAATCCCGCATGATTGCACCTGGTTTGGATGAAACTGAAATTTTTGTCTATCCTAATCCATCCACTGACAGGATTCAATATGATTTCAAAAGCCCCGAAAGTGAAGTTCACAGGATACTGATCAAGGATTTGAAAGGATCTGTAATCATCGATCGCGAATTTGATTTCGGAAATCAATTCATCACGGAATTTGATGTCAGCTCCTTTGATGGTGGAATTTACTTCATCATGTCATATGAAAATGATGAACTGATTAGTGTTTCAAAATTCCTTAAGGCAAATTAAAATAAGTGCAAAGTTAAAATTGCAAAGCCGGACTAGTCTCCGGCTTTGCTTATTTATATCTCTTATCCTTTATTGGAGCCATCTCCGGAAGTTTCTTTTATTTTTTTAATTCTTTTATTTATTTTACCAAATAAATTAGTCTATTTCAGGGAATATCGCTAAATTAAGCCATGCACCTCAGTTTTGAGGTGTTTACCTTTATATGAAACTGCTATCATTATATAATAATTCAATTTTCCTGGTGTATTTCATGTGCATATATGGTGGATTATATGCACAGACAGGTATGCTTCTATCACCTGCGCTTGAGAAAGAAATGCATGAGTCCATATTGAAAGAAAGAGTGCTTCAGAACATACATGATCCAATTAGGAATTTAAGACTGAATTCAGTGGCATCTTCTAAAAGCGTTCCTCCTGCAAATGATAATTGCGCGAATGCTACAGTCCTTACTGTGAACAGTGCTTGTGTGAACGGCACCACTGATGCTGCTGGAACGCAATCGGGTGAGGCCTTGACACCATCTTGTGTCACATCTGCCTTCAATCAAACCGTTTGGTATAGGTTCACGGCCACAGCCTCAAGAATGTGGGTGCAAACAGAGGTAACCACTTTCAGCGGTAATGGTACTACCTGGGGGCCCGCTGCATGGGCTTCTGCTGTTTACAATTCTACTTCTTGTCTACCTTCAGCGTCATCGATTATCTCTTGCCAAAATTCCAACAGTGTAGGCAACGGTGATTACATCATGGAGAATATGCTCAACGGACTTACGCCCGGACAAACCTATCTTGTGCAGATAGGTTACCGCACCGGTCAGGGTGTAAACAGAATACCAGATTTTTGCATCCGCGTCGGTGATCAGTTCAGTCCTGTTTGCAATACCTGCTCATCGCCTTGCGGAGCCGCATGCGGGTTCACCAGCAATCCAACCGTTGCACAAGTAACTTCCACATGCCCCGCATTCCGACAATATCCTTATCTTGAAGGAGCTGTGCAGGATACCCAATGTTATACCTTCACTGCCAACAATAGTACTGTCTCCTTTAATGTCATTCTCAATTCCACCTGCAGCGGAGGCAATGTCACAAACTTCAGCTGGAACTTATTCCAGTCCTCCTCTTGTGGAAGTCCTATACAGTCGGGTAATCTGAGCAACCTTACTTTCAATGGACTGAATCCAGGAACTCAGTATACATATTGTTACAGTTTTACTGTTCCATCAGACTGCTATCATACTGCTCACTATCCTTACTTTGTAGGTGCGGTGCCTTTACCCGTAGAGCTGATTTCATTTGAGGGAGAAAGAATGGGAGAGAAAATAAATCTATTTTGGACTACAGCCAGTGAGGTGAACAATCATTTTTTCCTGATAGAAAAATCTGCAGATGGCATTGAATTCGAATATGCAGGAAAGATTAATGGTGCAGGAAATACAAGCACATTAAGTCAATACTCGTTTGTGGACATGACCCCTTTTATGGGAATCAATTACTACCGGCTTGTCCAGGTTGACTATGACGGTGCTGCTAATGTAAGCGAAACTATTGCTGTTAGGTTTGGCAATTCTTCCGGTTCAGCACTGGCTTTTCCTAATCCTTCAGAAGGTGCAGTAAAAATCCGTTTCCAGGCCGAGGTGAAAGGTGAATGTATGTTGAAGGTTTACAATGCAACAGGACTTCTTGTACATGAATCTGCACAAGCAGTAAAACGAGGCAGCAACACTGTCTCCATACATAATGAATTGCAGAATGGAACTTACTTTTTCCAGATCATCAATGGCACAGAACTTTATTCTGGAAAATTTATTCTAGAGTAGTTTCTTTACCTAATATAAAACCCGGTTTTGCCGGCTAAAAGCGGATTAATAACTGAGCACAATTGTTTGCACTGTATTATTAGCTGCTATCCAAGTTACTTTAAAGCCATAAGCGCATGCATACGGAGTTGGATTTCCGGTTTGATCCACACCCATAGTGAGGGTGTAATTTTTTGAGTTTACATTGTGCACAAGTTCGCCGGAAGTGAATCTCCACAGGCCGCAATATGTATTGGAAACCAGCGGGCTGTAGTATCGTGTTACAAATGAACTTCCGAAACGGTTTACACCCCAGCTGTCAATATTGCTTTGTCCATTGATTGTAGTGTCTCCTGAAGCGGTAAATTTGATATGACTGTAAGGAATAAATTGACTTGATCCCGCAGGAATATATTGCCATTCAGTAATACGGGCAGCATTCCACACAGCACTCCAGCTGTTGTCGAACCGCACGTCCATATTCAATGCTCTTGCCTGATACCTTAAAGTAGATGTACCGGTGAGAAAGCCAAGCCAGTTGTTTCCGTTCAGGTTCTTCAGTGTTTTGACTCCGTTAAACATGATGGATTTACTGTCAAAGAGCCTTGTCACTTTGAAGTTAACATACGTGAGAGTCAAAACAGCGCCCGAATCACTCCACCTTGCTCCTTCTGTCAATTGAACTTTGATTTGTCCTGATCTTGTCCTGGACGGACTGAAGCATGGAGTTGTCCCGTCGAAATTGTAATACAGGATTTTTTGGGAGATTTCACTTGAGTCAATTGTCACTCCGCATAGGGGGCTCGAAAGTATGGATGCCTCGCTGCGAACTTTGCCAAATGCCGGAATTTCTGAAAGGGAGTTGTTGATATCATTGTCAGCCTGATCCGATTCCGATTTATAAAAGTTGGCATCTGAATTGAACTGACTTGTTTGTTCGTCAAGCTTTTGAGGTTCTTCTTTTTCCTTTTTACAAGAGATAAAAACAGTTGCTGCAAAAAACAGGATTGCCAGGATAATCTTATTGTTGAATTTCATTTGATTGATTTGTATCGGTTTGATAACGATTTTGGCGATGTGATATTGATTGTGTAAAATTACCTCAGACAAATTTCATGATTTTTGTGAAATCATATTCAGCACTCTGACATTTTTGTCCACGAATTCATACGGAATTGAAATTCCTGAATACAATTAAGCTGAAAAAAAGCCTTAGCTGAACATTCTGACCACCAGATAGCAAAGCATTGCCATCACACAGGAGGCGGGTATGGTAAGGATCCATGCCGCCATGATGTTTCCAGCCACACCCCATTTTACTGCTGAAAATCTGCGGCTCATACCAACACCCATGATAGCTCCGGTGATGGTATGGGTAGTACTGGCAGGGATTCCTGCGATTGCTGTTCCGAACAAGGTAAAAGCACCCGCCGTTTCTGCACTGAAACCTCCCACTGGCTTCAGGTGCGTGAGTCTCATGCCCATAGTTTTGATTACCCTCCAGCCACCGATCATTGTTCCAAGTGAAATCATTAGATAACATGAAACTTTCACCCATTCGGGTACCTCTCCCATGTGGTCTATGTTTCCCGTGGCAAATAAAAGTACCATGATAATACCCATTGTTTTTTGAGCGTCATTTGATCCGTGTCCAATGCTGAAAGCGGCTGATGAAGCAAGCTGCAATGCCCTGAAGGCTACATCAACTCTGCGTGGGTTCATTTTTCTGCATACCCAATAGGTGATTATAATCAGCAAATACCCCGTAACAAGTCCGATAATGGGTGCCAGGAATATGAAGAGACAAGTTTTAAGAAGTTTTTCTCCGTGAAAAACTAATTCGCCGTTGTCATATACCCCGTATTGAATTAGGGCCGGACCGATGATTCCTCCTATAAGGGAGTGAGATACGCTGATCGGGAGTCCGAACAGTGTGCATACCAATACCCAGGTACCTGCTCCAAGCAATCCGCCTAACACTATATATTCATTCACCAGGTCGGGGCGAATTATCTTTCCGATCGTATTAGCTACCTCAGTGCCGAAGAACCAAATTGCTGAATAATTGAAAAAGGCAGCCCAAAGTACGGCCTGAAAAGGTGTGAGAACCCGCGTGGATACCACTGTTGCGATGCTGTTGGCGGCATCGTTCATTCCGTTCAAAAAATCATACAATAGAGCAATGCCTATGATGATGATGACGAATAAAGTCATGGATCAATTGGATTTGAGGATGATTGTTTCCAAAACATTCGCCACATCTTCACATTTATCGGTGGCGGTTTCCAGTGCAGAAAGCACTTCTTTCATCTTGAATAAATTAATGGCATCTTTTTCTTCCTCGAAAAGCTTTGCAATAGTCATATCGAATATATCATCAGCATGATTCTCAATGCTGTTGATTTTGATGCATGCTTCCTGTATACGATTAGCATTTTTCATGCTTCTCAGATTGCTCATGGCTGAGTGAATTTCATGAGCAGCCTGGTTGTTCAATTCTGCAAGTTTGCTGATGGCTTCGTTGTATTCATGGATTTTATACAACTCTATTCTTTTTTCTGAGCCATGAATATAATCAACGATATCATCAATTGCAGTAGTGAGTCGGTGAATGTCCTCCCTGTCGAAAGGTGTGATGAAAGTTTTATTTAGTTCGCTGAAAATATCATGTGTAGTGGAATCGCCCACATGTTCAAGGCGTTCGATTTCTTTTATTAGTTCACGTCTTCTGTTAACATCAGAAGAGTTAACCATTTCAACAAGCACTTTGCTTATTTGAAGCAGATTTCCGGAAGCAGATTCAAAAAGAGGGAAGAATTTTTTATCTTGAGGAACTAAAAAACTGAGGAAGTTAGCCATAACGATTTTGTTTGATGGCTAAAGTAATGCTTTTTTAAGATTTTAAAATATTCGTTTTTGAGATAAGTAAATGGTCCAATAGCAGATTCAGCTTGTTTGGGTAGTTACATTATTGGGTCCTGATGTTCGGCAGCTTTATGCGGAATTCAGTTCCTACACCAGGCTCACTTTCTATTTAAATTTTTCCTTGCAGTTTTTCAATCGTTTCCTTTACAATGTACAGCCCCAAGCCGGATCCGATGGAATCCTTTGCTACCCTAAAAAACATGTCGAAAATCTTATCCTGGTTTTCTCTGCTAATACCGATTCCATAATCTTTCACCACAATGTCTGCTTCAGTGTCTGAAAGATCGATTTTAACATCGACAAGCGCTACGTTAGATTCTTTCTTTTGATACCTGATCGCATTCGATATCAGATTGTTTAATACCACATTAATTCTGGTTCGGTCTGAATGGAATGTTCCGCTTTCATTCAGCTGCTCGTTGATCATGACCTGACGTGTCCCGTCTCCCATGTATTTCAGGTTACCTTTCACTTCATTAAGCAGATCCCGGAAATTGATTTCCTCACATTTGGCATCTGTTCTTGAATTTCTCGAGTAATCCAGGATGTCAGCAATGAAGCGGTCAAGCCTGTTCACGGAATTTTCAAGGAGATTTATATTTTCCAGAATTGTTTCATCTTCTGTGTCATCCTTCATTATTTCAAGAACACCAGCCATGGAAGAAAGCGGAGCTCGGAGGTCATGCGAAACACTGTATACAAACTTGTCCAGCTCCTTGTTTACTCGAGTCAGGTTTGTATTGTTCTCTACCAGTGTGCGCTCATACATTTTCAGCTCTGTTACATCCTGTATAATACCTGATATAATATCGTCACCGTAAAGACTGTCGTTGCTCACTTTCTTACCTTGTATCAACAGATGCTTGCTGTTATTATCTGTGATTTTCACTTCACACTCAATTGAGAATTGTTCTCCTTTCACCATGCAATTTTCTCGGAGTTCCTTCAATTGTCTGGCGTTCTCTTCTCCTATCATCTTAAATAGAAATGAGTCTGTTGGAATAATTGATTCTGGTGCGATTCCGAATATGCGATACACTTCGTCACTCCAAATCTGGAATTTTCCTGTTTGGCTCCACCACCAGTTTCCCAGCTTGGCAATTTGCTGAGATTCGTTTAAGCGTTCATCACTCTGTTTAAGGTTGTCCCTCATGGATAGCAGAGATTTACCAAGCACGTCATGTTCACTTAGTGGTTTAAACTCAGTGTTGAATTTCCGGTCTCCTACTGATTTGGCAAACTTGGCGGATGCAAGCAGGTTATCAACGTGATCGTTTACATATCGGATCATTTGTCCGATCTCATCATTTCCGGCTTTGTAATTGACCTTCCTGATGATGCCATTTCCAAGATCCGCGATGATTTTTTTGATATTATTTATCGGATTGGTAATCACCCAAACCATGTATGTGGCCAGAAAAGTGGCAAGCAAAATGATAATCAGCATTTGTCCGAGTATCATATTTGACAATCTTGTGCTTGATGCCACAAGCTGATAGTGCTTATGGTTTCTGATTTTCTGTATGTCGGATTCTAAACCCGTCAGTGTTGCAAGAATGTAATCCGACATGATCAGAATTTCGTTTTCCAGAGTTTCTTGTGCTGTCATGAATTTCTCCGGATCAGAGTAGTCCTCAATGGAGGCCAGTGAAATGATAATTGAGTTCTCAAGCTCCTGCAGATGTTGGTATTCAACAATGCTTTCCTGAACTTTTTCTTTTATCTGTGCATTGGGAAACTCATTGAACTTAGCTGAAATTTTCTCTCTTAGTACAGGGAATTCAATTTTATGTATTTTGATGAGTTCAATTTTATCTTCCTTATTTGTTTTGAGGTAAACCCAGTTTGTTGCATACATTTTGGATTTCATGATCATTTCCCGCCAATTAGAAATTCTGTCAAGTGCGGGTTCGATACTGTTACTTATTTCATCCGACATTCTTTTATTATCCTTTAGGGTGGAAATGGTGATGAAACCGTTTATAGAAAACAGCATTGCCAAAAGAATAAAACTTAGATAAATTCTGTGCTCAATACTCATTTTCTTGATTACTTCAAAATTTTTAATTCATCTATAAATTCAGGTTTGAAGAATCTATATCATTAGATGATTCAACAATAATTCTATTTAAAACTTAATTACGACTAAAGGATAAAAAAGATGGAAAGACTTAACGTGTTTCTTACAAAGCCTCTATTCCAATTTTTAGGTTTGGATATATGATTTCCTTCAATTTCTTTGATCAGACTGAAAAAAACATAAAGCAGGATAAATATAAATAGTTTAAAATGAGCAATTTGAGGCTTTGTGCATATTTCAAAAAACTCACCATTATCTGACTAAATAATATATTCTTACAAGTGCGTCTAAGCTTTTTAGGAATATTGTGAGTTGGTCTGCCTAATTCAAATAATAAGTACAAATAGCTTTTACCGGATGATCCCCAAGTAATTTTCAATGCTGAATTCTGTCGGATATTCTACTTTAGTTCATGAGGAATGAACTCAAAGCAAAATTTTTTGATTTGAACCGAAAAAATTGTATTTTCACTCGTAATAATTGTTTTATTTCTACTAATAAAAATAACGATGTCAATTAACGACGATTTTAATAACAAGGCAGAAGCGGAAATGAAGATGCATGATGCCAAAATGATGGAACAGGCCATGATCAGAAAACTAGCTGGCTCACCAATGGAAGAACGAATCAGTTTCGCGCTTAAACGCAATGAAGATGATCCTGAGAAAGCCCTGATTTATCTGAAAGATAATCACATGTTAGCTGCCGGCGAACATGTGGAACTCGCGGATATTGAAAAAGTGCTTGAGAGTGGTGTGTGATTATATATTTTGAAATAAACCATGGAAACTGTAATAATAAACAGTCTCCATGGTTTTGAAAGGAATTTTATCTTACTGCCGGATCAATTTTAGCATTTCTGATTTTTGAATAGTAGTAACTTTGATGAAATAAATACCTGAGGAAAAGTTCGCTGTATTCAGTATGTAAGAGTTTCCGGCAATACTTTTTACCTCAGAGTTTTCCAGCAACCTTCCGCTTGAATCATAAACAGTTATTTCTGGAAACTCATGGCTCAGGCCATTGAGGATAATTGTCGTGTATGTTTCAGCAGGGTTTGGACTCAAGCTGATTGACTGATTAGTGGCGACGTTCTTTTTGATTCTGTATTGATAATTGGGATAACAATGATCACTCATTGATTCCACTGTTGCTGAAATATATGCAGGACATCCATTTGCATCATCCACACGGATAATGTAATGGCCGGCAATAAGATTGTCAGCGTGCGGGCCAATTCCTCCGTAAGGATACCATGTATATGAATACGGTCCGATGCCTCCAGTTGCTGAAATGTTTATTTCACCGTTTTCTTCATAAGGACAATTTGTGTGAATAATTGCATTTACACTAAGTTGCACATCGTTTCCCTGAATAATTGATTCTTTTGAAGACGTACATCCTCTGGAATCTGATATTAAAACCGGATAAAATCCTGCAGGCTTGTTGCTGAGTGTGCTTCCTGTTGTCTGCTCATTAACCCAGTAATAAGTATATGGTGCTGTACCTCCGGAAGCAACTGCAGTAATCGAGCCGTTGCTGTCATGACAGCTCGCATTTGTAACATGAAAACTCTGGCTTAATGGCAATGGTTCGTTTACAGTTACACTGGCTGTTGCTGAACAATCATTCATGTCTGTGACTCTCACAGTATATGTTCCCCTTGACAGATTGCTTATCATCCTGGTTCTTTGTCCGCCCGGACTCCACTGATAATGGTAAGTCTGGTTGGGACTTTCAATCGTTGCTTCAGCCACGCCATCTGATAAGCCGTGGCAGGAAATGTCTGTGGATGTGGCATTAATGTTTAAGCTTGAATTGGATGAGATAACAAAACTTGTGCTGGCGCTGCATCCAAGCTGATCCTGAATTGTAACAGAATATTCTCCATGACACAATCCGCTCAGATTCTGCGCATCACTATTGTCAGACCATTGTATGAAGTATGGTGATGTCCCTCCATTTATTATCAGCGAAGCTCTGCCATCACATGCGCCCAGACAGGATTCATTGGTCGAATTAACGGCAATTGACATATTGGTAATGTTGCATTCAAGAAATCCATTGTTGATTTGCCCATCAACAAAGTTTTCATTGATGGCAGACAACACGGCATTCAATTGTGATAAGGTGTAAGCTGAAGAGCAGCCTCCGATAGCTTTATTTGCCTCGGATAAAATTTGCTTCACTGTTTTGCCGCTGAAGAGCCCGGATTTAACAACAAGATTTTCCAACCTGGAATTGGATGCAGAAAAGTCTGCATCAAAATTGTCAAAGCCTACGCTCAGAGTCAAAGCCACAATTTGTCCGGCAAGAACATTTTTATATCCGGATCCGGGGTCTGATAAAATTCCAGATGGCAGTACGGAAGGTGTTGTGCCTGATGGCAAGAACTGACGAATTTGATCAGCAGATGAGAGGTATAATTTATTCGTACAGCCGATTGTGAGTCCGTCTGGAAAGGCCGAATTGAAATTTCGCTGAAGGTATTGACCTGGATTGTTTCCATTTGGTTTAGAACCCCATCCTCCCTGAGTTTGAGTGCGAAAACGGCAATCTCCTTCACCGCAAGGGATCGACCTCAAATCAATACTCGTCCTTGCACTCAGTCCTCTCGTGTCAGTTACGGTAACTGTATATAAACCCGAAGAGAGGTTTTCGATGGATGCAGTAGTCGATCCGTTAGACCAGTTTAACTGGTATGGCGCCGTGCCCCCCATTATTTCAGCACTGATTATTGCGTCTGATGAACCTGGCTTTGATAAATGCCTGTCAATATTTATCCTGATGTTTAATTTGCCTTCTTTTGAAGGATGACTTGGTTCGTGCTTTTTAGGGTTTCTTGCCGCAGTATTGCCAGTAAATACAAGTATGAATATTACACTCAGTGCCCAAATCATACAATAGCTTAAATTTTTCCTGTGTTTTTTAATTTTCATTTTTTTAGGGATATGCAAGGTCAATATGGCTTTGTATCAATTCCGGAATTCGAAAATTTCGTATCGAATCTTACACTTCTTGGTGAATGGCTCTGATAAATTGGTTAATGAAAGCTTTTAATGGGCATTCAAATTTTTATAATCACAAAAAAAGGGGCATTGCCCCCTTTTGTAAGTTAAATGTTCTTGATTTTACTCTTTATTGAATCGAATTGTCTCCACTTTGTTGTTGAACTGGAGTTTAATAAAATAAACTCCCTTGCTCAAATTTTCAATGTTGATGGATAAAGAGCTGCTTTCTGATTCGGTCCACGACATTTTTCGCAACAATTTCCCTGACAAATCTGAAATTTCGAGTTCCATAGCCGAGCCTTTAAACGCTGCGTTTGATAAGTTGATTACAGTATTTGCCGGATTGGGATATAATCTTGTGTTCTCATTTATTTGGGATTTCCGGTTAAGATTTTCTGCTTGTCCGCAATATGGCTCCTGCAGTCCGATATAAATCTGCGTAGAAGCAGAGCATCCTGCATTATCCTGTACCCTGACTGTATACATTCCTTCTGATAGGTTGCTTGCGCTGGATGTATTGCTCACATTCGGTGTCCAGGTATAAGTGTACGGTGATGTACCTCCTGATGCGCTCACATAGGCGGAACCGTCCCTTGAGCCCGGACATGTTTCATCTGCATCCGACAGCACGCTTATTTGAATGTTTGAACCATCATTCACTTGAGTGCTTGCTGTTGCTGTGCAATTGTTTGCATCAGTTACTGTTACTGTATAGCTGCCTGCCAACAATCCTGTGAGTTGCGTACTGGTGCTTCCGCCCGGATTCCAGGAATAGCTAAAGCTGCCCGCTCCTCCACTTGCAGATACGCTCGCAGTGCCGTTCTGAGAACCAAGGCAGGTAATGTCTGTACTGCTTGCACTTACTATCATTCGATTTGCCGCTGCGATATTTACTGAACTCATTCCGGCACATCCAAGGTTGTCCTCTACATGTACAGTATAAGTACCCGGACATAGTCCTGTCAGATTTTGAGATGTACTGTTATTTGACCAAAGTATGCTGTAAGGTGCGATTCCGCCACCGTAACTTACCGATGCTGTTCCGTCACAAGCCTGAAAGCACTTCTCATTTGTTTTGATTGCGTTTACATTAAGATTATAACTCGAATTCTGACAGTTCAGGAATCCTGTATTAATCGTCCCGTCAACAAAACTTTCATTGATAGATGAGATTACACTATTCAGTTGTGAAAGCGAATAAGATGTTGCACATCCGCCTAAAGCTTTGTTTGCTTCGTTGAGGGCCTGCTGTACTGTCCATCCGGCAAATGTTCCGGAAGCAATTGTCAGGTCTTTCAGGTTTCCTGCAGGAGTTGCGAAGGAAGCATCATACATGTCGAATGTTACGCTGAGGGTCAGTGCTACAACCTGTCCCGCCAGAACATTGTTGTATCCAGATCCTGGATTTGTCATGTTTCCAGAAGGCAAAGCTGAAGGAGTTGAGCCAGAAGGAAGAAAGTTTCGTACTGCTAATGCAGATGTCAGAGTAAGGGTATTTGTACAGCCTACTACCAGGCCATTGGGAAATGCATTTGAAAAATTGTTCTGTACATACACGCCAGGGTTATTGCCGCTAGGATTGCTTCCCCATCCTCCTTGAGTCTGCGTACGGTATTGGCATTGACTGGTGCCACAATTGAATTGAGCAATTTGCGAGGTGGCACTTAAAGATTTTCCGGAAGCATCTTTAACGATTACTGAATAATTTCCCGGTGCAAGTCCGTTAATGAAAGACTCAGTGGATCCGGTAGACCAATAAACTGAGTAAGGTGCTTTTCCGCCTTCAATAAGCACAGTCATTGCGCCATCTGTGGCTCGTGTAGATGAAAGGGCTCTGTCTACGTTGATCCTGATCTGAAACGGAACATCAACAGGTTGAGTCGCTTTGTTGGATTTTTTAATAGTAGTTGCATGCGATTCAGTGAAGCTTACAGTGAATCCGAACATGGCAGTAAAAAGTAATATTAGTGCATAAGTGTTGTAACTTCTCGTCATATTGTTTTTGTTTAGGTTTGGGCAATATGAATTTTACAGCCACTAACTATCAATTTTAATTGGTGAACAGTTTAAAATTCAGCGTCATCGAATTGAATTTTCCTTTGTATTGTATTTGAAATGGCATGTGAGATATTAAGATTCAACTTTCGCAATGATCTAAAATCGAATGGTATGCTTCCATTACTGCCTTCAATCAGATTTCATTCAAACAGACAAAAAAGTGGTAGTATTTACACCCTTGTAGTAAGGTCAAACTTTGAAAGGGGGGGACTGAAATTGAATTTAATCGTGCTTTTTGGGGTAATTTCAATGATTACTATTATTAAATCTTGTTGTAATTTTTATTTATTTTTTCTTTCTTTAATCCAATCAAAAATTCATATAGTCATGAGAGTTAATTTCTACACCTGGCTTATTTGCCTTCTGATTCTTTCTTTTGAAGGAGCGGTCGCACAAACCACCAACTGTGTGCCACCGGCCACACTTACATCTTCAGTTTCAGGATCCACAACCGCGGTACTGAATTGGACTCCGGCAGCCGGAGCAACATATTACAATGTTCAGTACCGACCCTTGTCTTCAAATCCTGTACAATGGTTATCGATGGTTTCTCAGTCGAATACTATTACTCTTGCAAATTTATTATGCAACACTACCTATGAGTGGAGAGTACAGTCTGTATGTGGTAACGTTTCAATCGGGCTCAGTGCATTTTCAAACATTGCAACATTTACAACCGGTCCTTGCACTCAGACATGTCCTACCCCGGCTGGACTGAGCACGAGTTCAATCACCGCAAATAGCGCACAGACTTCATGGAGTTCAGTTACTGGCGCAGTCGCTTATACCGTGCGTTATCGCTCTGCAAATGCTCCGAATGCGGCATGGATCACTCTGACTGTCCAATCCAATTCTGCAGCCTTGAATAATTTACTTTGCAATACACAATACGAGTGGCAGGTTCAGGCTTTGTGTTCACCTGCAGGAACCGTGCACAGCGCAAGCCCATTCTCTTCAAGCGTATCTTTCAATACGCTTGCTTGCCCGACACTTTGTCCTGCGCCTTCAAACCTTACGGCTACTGTGAGTGCAAGCGGTTCTGTTGCATTGCATTGGAATGCAGTGAGCGGTGCAGTGATGTATCATATTCAGTGGAGGCCTGTGTCTTCTCTCCCAGGTCAATGGCAAGGCGCCACTTCACAGACGAATTCTTTCACTATTGCAAACCTTCCATGTAATACAACTTTTGAATGGCAGGTACAGGCTCTCTGCGGAACTTCCAGTAACCAGGCAAGTGTGTTTGTGAGTGGTCCTCAATTCACAACACCTCCATGCCCGATACAGTGTCCTACTCCTGCAGGCCTTGCCAGCGCCAATATCTTGCAGCAGTCTGCGGATCTTTCCTGGACTGCATCTGCTGGCGCCGTGGCTTATGTAGTTCGCTACCGTCCTGCAAATTCTCCCAATTCCGCCTGGCAATTAATGACAGTTCAGACCAACTCGGCTTCTCTTCACAATCTTCTATGCAATACGCAGTACGAATGGCAGGTGCAGGCAGTATGTTCTCCTTCGGGAACAATCAATTCGACAAGCCCGTTTTCTTCCAGCGGATTCTTTACTACACTGGCATGTCCAACCACATGTGTTCCGCCTACAGCCTTAACTTCAAATGTAAACTCAAACGGTACCGCCACACTTGCATGGACAGCCGCACCTGGCGCGATAGCGTATGTGGTTCAGTACAGACCGATAAGCAGTGCAAATACCCTGTGGACCTCAGTGAATACACAGGCAACCACTCTGACGATTTCACATTTGCATTGCGGTGTAACATATGAATGGAGAGTGCAGTCAATTTGTGGAAACCACACTACTGCTGTAAGTGTTTTTTCTCCTACAGAGCATTTCATAACACCTCCTTGTCCAGTCATCTGTCCGGCTCCAACAAATCTTGTTTCTTCTGCTATAGGAATGAATTCGGCACAAGTGTCCTGGGATGCTGTTTCCGGTGCTGTTTTTTATGTGGTGCGCTTCCGCCCTGTGACATCACCGACAGTCACACACGCTTGGAGAACTGTTACGGTACAGACCAACTCTGCCAACCTGGGCAATTTGTTCTGCAATACAATGTATGAATGGACCGTTCAGGCAATTTGCGGACCGTCAAATGCAGGAACAATAAATGCCGGTGGTCCATTCGCGCCGGTAGAACAGTTTACTACACTATCATGTCCGCAAACTAATTGTCCTGCTCCGTCAGGACTTGCATCTGCAAATGTAACTTCTTCAGGTGCCGACCTTAGCTGGACTTCTACCGGTGCTTACAGGTATCATGTACGTTATAGGATTGCAAATACAAACCTTTGGATGAATGCTTCTTCAGCAACTAATTCCGTTACTCTTAGCGGTTTGCATCCTAATATGACTTACGAGTGGCAGGTGAGAGGCATTTGCGCACATAGTTCAGCTTTTGCAGTAATGAGTCCTTGGTCAAATGCTGATTCTTTTACAACACTCATGTTGTCGCCTGTAAGACCTTCAGGTCAACCTGGTGGTCAGGACTGATAAATTTATTAATTTGAACAAATCACATTACGGGTCTGCAAATAAATGCAGGCCCGTTTTTTATTTTTGAACTGATTTAATCAGGATGCTCAAGACTCTGGACATTTTTTTCTTTGTGTTTCATACCGGACTGATTTTATTCAATATCACCGGGTACTTTTTTAAAAAGTTCAGAAAATGGAATTTGCTTACGCTTATACTTACAGGACTCTCTTGGTTTGTGCTCGGAATCTGGTATGGAATAGGTTATTGCCCATGCACAGACTGGCACTGGCAGGTAAGGCGCGAACTTGGATATACAGAGTTTTACAACTCTTACATTCAGTTTTTGGTGGTAAAACTGACGGGTATTCAGATTTCGCCTCAAATCACTGATCTGGTCGTGGTACTGGTTTTTGTATTCTCTTTAGTTCTAAGCATTGCTTGGAATTTCAGGGACTTTAAGAAGAAAAATCGGATAGTTTAAAAAGGGGACAGGATTTATATAATTTTGCGCACATGGATTTTGAACAAAACATTTCTGACCTCTTCACAGCAGCATCACTAGTAAGTCTTCTTACTCTGACTGTGCTTGAAATCGTACTCGGCATCGACAACATTATTTTCATTTCTATTGTTGCTGGAAAGCTACCGGATCCTGGAGAACAAAGAAAAGCCAGAGTTATTGGACTATCGCTTGCTCTCATCATGAGAGTTCTGCTGCTTTTCAGCATTACCTGGATTATCGGATTTACAAAACCACTTTTCGGAATAGGAGGGATAGAATTCACCGGGAAGGATCTGATATTGTTTGCAGGTGGTTTGTTTTTGCTCGTTAAGGCCACCCTTGAGATTCATCATAAGGTGGAAGGTGTTGAAGAAGAAAGAAGAGTGAACGTAAAAGAAGCTGTGCTCAAGGTAGTCATCACGCAAATCGTATTGTTAGATGTTGTCTTTGCATTCGATTCAATTTTAACAGCAGTGGGGCTGGTGTCCAATATTCTAATAATGATACTCGCTGTAGTGATTTCCATGATTATAATGCTCGTCTTCGCTGAAGCTGTGAGCAATTTTATAAATAAGCATCCAACCATTCAGGTTTTAGCATTGTCATTTCTCCTGATGATAGGAATGGTATTGATACTGGATGCATTCCATGTAGAAGTTCCGAAAGCATATATTTATACATCGATGGCTTTCTCGATGCTTGTGGAAGCACTGAACATGCGCATGCGTTCCAGAAAAGCTAAGCGGTCGGAATTGAAATCCTAAGTTGATTTTCAGATCCCGAATCTGAATATAGTGTAATTATCACATTTTTTTATTATATTACTGGTAGTAAATGATCAGTGATACTGATGATGTATTGTTTGAATTGTTAGAATTTAATCATTGATTTTCACATGTGATTTTCCACTTAACACCAATACCTAAAATTGAATTTATGAGAATAAAATTACTCCTGCTCGCAGCTATGACTGTCTTGCATCTGAATGCTTTGGGCCAATATGAAACGGTTGTGTTTAACTACGATAAATCTTATTTCAATGAAGGAAGGCTGCTTCCTGCTGAGCAAAAATTCATGGTTACTGGAGAAATTCCTAGGGATGTTCAAATTGTGGAACTAAAGATTTTTCAAACAGATGACATCAATTCCCGTCCTGTTCACTCTGCTCTCTGGAAGAGGCATCCCTCCAATACAAGGAATACATTTACCATTCCTGTGAACTACTCGCTGAGAGGGAATGAGAAATACACCTTCCTGATTAATTACTATAAGCCAGCTTCTGCAAAGGCTCAGGAAAGTCTGCTTAGTCAGCTCAGCGAGACAATCAATGCATATGTAGACCAGTCATTCATCATTGAAAAAACAGAAATGACCATGCGGAAGCATCCGCGTATGATGGCCTCAGATCTTAACAGCATAATTAACGAAGGCCTGTATTTTTACAGGAACAGAATCAATTTCGAATACCATGGCTTGTCCGACATAGTGCTGGATAAGCTTTATCAAATTCGCACCCTTAATCTGAAAAAAGCACGTTTCAATGTTTTTTCAAAAAAAGATTCTGATCCGGAAAATCTTAAACTGCGTTATGCAAGAGAACAGCTGGAAGTGCTGAAGGAATTAATCCACAAGGAAATTTCCCAGTACGCCAACATGAATTTGCTTGTAGTCGCAGACAGCAGAAAAGTTTCTGATTATGCTACTGAGAAAACCAGGAATGTACTTTCTGTAAACTTGGGATATGCCGGAGTCTACAATGAAGGCAATGTGGATGATTTCTCATCTGCCGGTGGGCTTTTCGCGGGTGTTTCATTGCCCCTCGGAAAGGCAGCTTTCACTTCGCCCTTTTGGTCAAAGACTAGTATTTCTGTCGGTGTGTTCATTGATAATCTTGAGTTTTCAAAGAATGATATTGCAACTGGACCGATTGTAGACAGGCCTTTGTATTTCGGTTTGGGTTATAAAGCGCTTCCTTTCATTCGCCTGAATGCGGGTATGGCTGTCTTGCAAAGTCCTTCTGCCGGAAGTTCATTCTCTGACTTTGACAAAGTTTACTTACGCCCTTTCGTCGGATTGAGTTTGGAATTTGATCTTTGGATAGGACTAAATAAATAATCATGAACAGGCTTTTTCTGCTTTTACTGATTATTCTCGTATCGCTTGAACTGAGCGCTCAGCACGACCTGTATAAATGGAAAGTGCAAGCGTATACGTCAGCAGCACATTACCTGAATGAAAACTATGATAGTGGAGAATATACTTACTCGGGTGAGAATAATCTTTACCGCCTCGAGTTGGTAAAAAACACACCTATGGGATTTGCGTTTTCAGTCAGTTCGACATTTGGTAAAATACGCGGACTTGATTTTTTCAAAAGAGAATTCTTTACTGAAACAAAAATGGCCTCCTTACGTGTTTATTATCATACCGACAATGACTTTATCCTGAAGTCATCATCAGTTATTTCACCTTATCTCTTCGCAGGACTGGGTCTTTCTGAAAATGAAACCCCTTACAGAATATTCCGAATTACTTCCGGCACTTCTCTTGCTGTTCCCTTCGGTGCAGGATTAAAAATCCGTTTGAATGACCGGCTGAATCTGAACTTGCATTCAGAAGTAGTGTACAATACTGAATCTCATCTGCGCAATCCGATTCCGCTTTTTGACAGTCCTACAAAAGCGTATGCTCATATAGGCCTAAGCCTGGGATACAATTTTGGGTTCAGAAAATCCACTTTCACTGCACCGCGGTTGTTTGTCGGCGAGCATCAGACTAAAAAGCCTGAGATGAGACTGAAAGAAAAGGATCCTGTTAAAATAGAAGTCATACCGAAGAAGATAACTGGAAAAGATGTGATAAAAGAGGAGCTTGTATTTAAAGATTCACTTAAAATCGCATTGCCGGATTCTGTTCAGAAACAGAAATCATGGATGGTGAAAAAAGAGTTGAAAATTGTACAAGACAGTGTTGATGCGGATACTTTGAGTATTGAAAAATTAATTGTTCAGAGAGATACTTTAGAACTTGAACAAGGAATGCAAATCAAAGAAGATTCACTGGATCGTACGGTTGAACGAAAAAGAATAAAACCTGCTAAGGACTCAGTGGTGTTCAGCGACTCTGTTTTTCAGAAAGGAGCATTAATTCATATGCAGGAAGCGGCAGATCACTCAGATACTCTTTCAATTGAAAGTGAAAGAAAATTTCAGCAAAGTGAGATAAAACAGAAGAGAGATACAGTAATGTTGCGGGAAACTGTTTCTGACAGGCAGCCTCAAATAATTATTGTTGAAGATAAGAGGGAAGAGGGTCGACAGGATTTTGATGAAAGCAGAGTCAGGAGGGAACCGGATTCAAGAGGAACAGTGAATGAAAGATATAAACACGAATCAACCTCAGTTCCTCGTGAAATTTCTGGTGGTTACATCATCGCAGTTCGTCCGGATGAAATCAGCGGTGCAAGTGATACAATTCCCTGGAATGAGTTAAAAGCATATATGCAGGATCTTCAGGAGCAAAATGAAGCGTTGAAGCAAATGCTGGAAAGTCAGTTGGAACTAGAAGATACTCTTGAACAGGAAGAAACACCATCCGTTTACTATTCTCCGGATGATCAGACTGATGTGATTCAGCGGCAATTGAAGGAACAGTCACTTAAAACTGACAGCTTATTCAGGAAATTGTCGGATATACATCTTGAACTCGACAGCATGAGAAAATCGGCGTCCATTGTAAAAGATGCTCCGCCAACCACAGGAATTGATGCACTCCAGGACAGCATAGAAGCCCTTAAGGGAGTGATCCGGAAAAGCACCTTGAAGGAAAGGGATAAAGTCCGCATGACTTCAGCAAAGGTGTTTTTCAAAACCAGCTCCACCGCTGTTCCTGTGGAAAGTGTCAATGACCTGAATGAGATTGCCAGAACTCTGAATGCTGATAAAAATTTGCTTGTAAAAGTCAGCGGACATTCCGACAGAAGCGGGAATGCAGCGTTCAATCTTCAGCTCAGTAAGAGAAGAGCAGAATCAGTAGCATTGTACCTACGTAAGCGCGGAGTGAAACAATCAAGAATAATTACTGAGTACTTTGGAGAAAAATTCTCAAAGGACCCTGCAGATCCTCTCGACAGAAGAGTGGAGGTGTTGGTCATTGAGATCGACAACTAATCAACCTCAATGACCGGAACTGGTGAAATGGCTGCCAGTTCCTCGCGTATAGATCTGCTTAGCAGATGTGAGCTTCCGATATTGCCAAGTCCTAGATCAAGCGAATGGGACGCAAGAATGATCAGGTCAGGATTGCATTTGTTCAGGATGTAGTCCAGCGTTAATGGGGTCAGGCTTTCCTTTAAATCTACCTTCCCGATAATCTTATTTTTTACTGCATAAGTTTCTTCACGAGGGTCAAGCACGATGATTTCAATGCTTTTATTTTTTAAAAGCTGCTGAATCACTCTGCTGCCGCGTTCTCCCGCTCCTGCTACAAGTATTTTCATATGAATGGAATTTAAATCAGGTTTAACAAGGTGAATACATAAAATACCGCTGCAAGCACTATTGAACTGAAGAATGTCACCACTAAGCCATAACGCATCATTTCCTGTGAAGAAACAATACCGCTTGCACCAATCAGCGCCATTCTTCCCGAGGCAGACGGAAGTGAGTATCCGAAGGTGGTGGCTAATGTAACAGGCAAGACAAGCTGTACGGCATCAATGCCTGGGTTTGAAGCGGCCACACTGATGAATACCGGAACCAGAACCGCAGCGATGGTTGTATTGTTAAGGACATTAGTCAGCAAGGATGAAATCAGCACCAGCAGAAGCAGTGTCATCCAGAACGGAGGTTCAGTGACAAGTGGTGAAACTATCACTGCAAACCATTCAGTCACACCGGTCCTGTTCAATGCTTCTCCCAAAGAGAGGCCCGCCCCTATGATGAAAAATATTCCCCAGCTCACATCCTTGATATCATCCCAGGAAATTAACTGTCGTCCGGCAAGGTATAAGACCGCTCCCACTGCAATCACAGCGCTTGACATCAATGTAGCCGGAAGATTCAGTGAAGTTTCAATGTATGATCCTGCGATCCATAGTATAGCTGCAAAGCTCATTGTAAGCAGGACTTCCACTTCTCTGGATTTCATTTTGCCCATTCCTTCCAGACTTTTTTTTACCTGATCAATGTTCAGCTCTTCGATATTAACCGGAAGCATCCTGATGAGAATGAAAAATGTCAGAGGAAAAATGAGCAAGAAAGGCGGTAAGCCGTATTGCAGCCAGTCGATGAATGTCCAGGGTCGGATGTTTGCCAGGAATCCGGAAGCGACTGCATTGGATGCAGAACCCATGATGGTAACCATACCGCCAAGACTTGCGCTGTAAGCTATCCCAAGCACAAGCAATACAAGAATCTTTCTTGCTTCCTTCTGATCTTTCACTTCACGTGAAATAGTAAGCGCAACAGGTATCAGAACTGCGGCAGTTGCTGTGTTTTCAACCCACATGGAAAGGAATGCGGATATACCCATGATTCCCCAAAGTAGTTTTTTAATATTTCCTTTGGTGGACACTATGGTGTAGAGCGCAAGTCTTTTGGTAAGACCGTATTTATTCAGTGCTTCAGCGAGAAAAAGGCTGGCAAGTATCAGGAATACAACCGGTCTGGAAAAAGTCTCAAAGCCCTCTCCCGCGCTCGCGACATTCAGCAGTACAAGCATCAAGGGAACCATCAGCGCCGCAAGCGGAAGTGAAACCGGTTGCAATGCAAGTATGCTTGCGGTAAAAACAAAGCCTGCAATTGCTCTTTGCCCTTCTGAACTTAATCCCTCCGGCATCGGAATGAGAAGTGTGAGCGATGTGAGAGCGAATATGATCAGGAACTTGCCGGCACTTGTTTGGAAAAATGCGAGGCTTCTTGGTAACAATACCCTGAGCGGTTCGGGAAATTTTTCCTCGACCGGCTCCGCTGATTGAATCTCGCTTCGTGAAAGATTTTTCCTGAACGAAGGTATCATAAGCGACATTCCGGAGCGGATCAGGTTTTCAAGAAATCTGACATAACTGTATGAACTGACCCCTTGATCGGGATTGATTTTTCGTTCTGTCAGTTTCTCCACATTCTTCCGGCATGTCTCGCATGTGCTGATGTGCTCACGTTCCTCGGCTACGGATTCTCCCAGGTGCAGCTTTTTAAAATAAAGCTCCGGATTGATGTGTCTTCCTTCCATATTTATTTTTGTCCGTGATTCATTATTAAAACTTCATGCTCCGTTAGCAAATGATTTGGCAGAGAAATGCTGGCATTGCCCGTGTCCAGTATGAATTTGTATGTTCCGATTCTGATTAACACTCCTTCATGAGTTCCGACTTTTAATCTAATGCCAGGAGCGAAACTTTCTCTGGCATGAAATCCTGCCATGATGTTTCTTGCAAGCTCACGACTGCCAAGGCCGAAACCAATGCTGAGTGCAATGGCAAGCCCTGCTACCAGCACAATCACAACAGATGAAAGCAACAAGGTTTCAACGCCAAGCTCCTGCATGGCAATTATGATCGTAAATATTATAAGAACATACTTTACCGCCTGGCCCAGAATTGATTTTCTGACCACACCGGATTTTTCTCCCATGGCTGCGACAGTGTCGCCGATGATGTTTGCAAGGAATCCTCCTGCAAGTATGATGAGAAGAGCACCGATGATATGAGGTACATATCCGATCACAGTTTTAAACAGTCCGGCTACGATGTTTAAGCCCATACTTTCGACAGCGACCAGAATGAACAGTATCAACACCACCCAATAAAAGAGACGGCCTGCAAGTTTTGACAGAGGCTTTTTAATTCCCCAGGAATGAAGTACTTTTTGTGCGCCAGACTTTTCAGTGAGGAGGTCAAGTCCTGCTTTTTTTAATAGAAAAGATACCAGCCATCTGAAAAGCCAGGCAATTATCCAGCCGATGAAAAGAATCAGAATTATTCCCAGTGCAGATGGAATCCACATGGAAATATCCTGCATCACCTTGTTGAATACAGAAGCGAGATAGTCTTTTTCAAATTGTATCATTGGTAAATTAGTTTTTTGTTTTCGTAGAGTTTGAACGGATGCCTTGTTCCTACTGATCAATAAATTTATAAAATAATTGCAATTTATTCCGTGGAATAATAATGTTCAGACAACCATGATTTGATTATATGTTTGAATCGATTAATACTTCAGAATTCAAGTTGTCCTGAGTGTTTCAATTATTAATTCAATAAGGAATGCCACAGGTTTAATTTAATTTTATTTTATCTTTAACCACAATGAATGCAGATGTTATCATCACACTTGCTGTAATTCTCCTGGCAGTCATTCTCTTTTTCACTGAGGTAATTGCCGTTGAGCTGACTGCTATGATTGTAATGGGTCTGCTCATTGTTTCCGGTGTGATTA
The DNA here is from genome assembly GCA_003389385.1 of Bacteroidota bacterium. Taxonomy (GTDB): domain Bacteria; phylum Bacteroidota; class Bacteroidia; order AKYH767-A; family 2013-40CM-41-45; genus QQVM01. Next base: position 157,502 of record QQVM01000012.1, on the reverse strand, counting down.
CACCTGAGGAAGGAGTTTCCGGTTTCAGTAATCCTGCTACAGTTACTGTTGGAGCCATGTTTGTACTCAGTGCGGGTTTGTTTCGAACGGGGGCCCTCAATTTCGTTGGATTGATGCTATTCCGCGCTCACGGAAAGAGCGACTGGCTGTTTCTTATCCTTCTGACTTTCATGGCCGGAGCGATGTCTGCATTTATCAATGACACTGCAGTTGTAGCTCTTTTGATGCCAGTAGTGCTCAAGGTCGCGCGGCAAACTAAAATCAGTCCAAGCAAATTACTAATGCCTCTTTCTTTTTCTGCTCTGTTTGGAGGTGTCTGCACTTTAATCGGAACATCCACCAACCTGCTTGTTTCCTCTATTGCAGCAACGCGTGGCCAGGAAGAGTTTTCGATGTTTGAAATGGCTCCATTCGGACTGGTTGTATTTGTGTCAGGTACCATCTATATGATCATCGCAGCGAAAAAGTGGATACCAGACCGCGGACAGGACAAAGATCTCACCGAAGAATTCGGAATGGGAGAATATCTTACTGAAATTGTTCTGCTGGAAGATTCCGTGTCAATCGGTTCAACAATTGGCAATGCTCCCCTGGTACGTGAATTGGATATTGACATCATTGAAATCAGGAAAAAAGATTCTAATCTGGTGCTTCGTTTTCCCGGCTCAGACACCGTGCTTGAAGAAGGTGATGTACTCAGAATCAGAGGCGACGCCGGAAAAATTCAGGAGTTGCAGGAAAGACAAGGAATCAGGCTCAAATCTGACATCCAGCTGCACGACAAGGATATGCAGCAGGGGAAAAATAAACTTGTGGAAGCAGTGATTTCTCCCAGCTCGGATCTTGTTGGAACAACCATCAAGAAAATCGATTTCAGAAACTCATACGGGTCAACCGTTCTTGCTATCAAGCAAAGAGAGGAAATACTTCATGAAAAGCTTGGCCATGTAAAATTGAATGCAGGAGATGCGTTATTGATCAGTTGCTCAGAATCCACATTAAGACGCCTTAAGGAAAGTCAGGATTTTGTGATCATATCTGATCCTGGTTTACCCTCATTCAGAAAGAATAAAATTCTGATAGCCTTCATAATCGTATTCAGTGTTGTACTGATGGCTGCATCAGGAATTCTTTCAATCCTTCCAGGCTCAATACTTGGATGCATTATGCTCATTATCACCAAATGCATAAAGATTGAAGAATGCTATAAAGCAGTGGAATGGAAAGTGATTTTCCTTCTCGCAGGTGTTCTTTCAATGGGTGTGGCGCTGGAAAGGTCTGGAGCTGCAACTTTAATTTCGGACTTAATGATCAGCACAGTCGGACAATTGGGAAATCGAGCGTTGGTTTCTGCGTTTTTTCTTCTCACCCTGATCTTTACAAACTTCATGTCGAACAATGCAACAGCGGCGCTGCTGGCTCCTATCGCCATCATCACGGCTGAAGCATTGGGTCTTAGTGCACGGCCTTTTCTAATGGCCGTCACATTCGCAGCATCGTTGAGCCTGATTACCCCTGTGGGTTATCAAACCAACACAATGATTTATGTGCCGGGAAGATATCGCTTCACTGATTTCACAAGGATAGGACTTCCACTTGATATCATATTCTGGATTTTAGCCACAATTTTGATCCCGATCATGTATCCCTTCTAGACTTTGACTAGTAACAAATTTTTATTCTGAACATCCGGATTTTAAACTTTTCGAATTGAATCACTTCAACCTTTTGGTGTATTTTGTATTGAATGAGTCCTCAAATCCTCTGTTCCCGGTAAATTTTCATTATATTTAATCAGTTGTCTGGTCTGGGTGGAAAGAGTTTATTAAGCCGCTTGCGTGTATTGATGCGGCTTTCCGGTTAATCATTTAATAAGTTTTGTTGACTTGCATTTGAAGTAATGAATAAAATATTTTTTGTCTTTGTGTATCTGATATTAAAGTCCGTGTTGTTATTCGGACAACTGCCTCATTCAGGAAGGGGATTGTATGTAGATAAATTTTTCAGATCAACAAACAGCCCATCAGGATCCCTGATTGTCGACCAGAATCTATCTGTTCTCAGCGTCACTCAAAAAGAAAATGATTTATTACAGTATGCGAAAGACAATCATTTTACATACCTGATCTTGTATGACCTTCACCGTGTGCTGGGAAATCCGTTATTTGAAAGTTATCTGTGCAACTTCATTCAGAAAGCCAGGACAGAATATTGCATAGAATACTTCGGTGCTGCAAGTTCCTGCGCCAGCATATACAATTCTGTAGTAGAAGGAGGTTCGGAGCCAATGGATTTGTCTGGCAGGAACTCTTCATCCCTTTCATACTCCCCTGAACTTGATTCTTTATTTCAACTTCTGTCTGAAGACTACCAGCCCGGAGACTCCATGTTTTATTTCTCTGAAGCGATAAAATTAAATTTACGTGCGGCTGAGTTTAATACTGCCTGCAACTACAAAATTGATGTACTCGTCACAGAGTATGAGTTTTGGAATTCAGGGGCAGACAATTGTACAGGAGATGCAGCCACCAGAGACCAGAAATATGAGCGATTTCAAACAATGATTACAAGCATGGATGCCATCAGAGATAATTATAATAATCAGATTACCGGTCATTCAATTTTTGTGGAAGCATATCTCGGGTTTCTGAATCAAAATACAATTTACCAACATCAATCAATCGCTGACTGGCTCGACGGTTCGTACAATGGCAAACGAAGGGTTGACCGTTTCAGTCTTCATTATTATGCCAGTGATCCCGCAAAAATGTATAGCAGAACCAGTTCGGGATGGAATTTTCAAGGGTATTATAATACCAGATTTCTGGATTTTTGTCAGCCTGGAACAAATGAAAAGACCAATATATTGCCTCTCATGAGCGCCGAGAATACAGCATGGGGAGCAGGAAATAATTTTCTTGGATCCTGGTTCAATAAAAATGTCGCTAATAATATTTTCACAGCAGAAAAGTTTTGGTATAACGACTGGTATGACGATGCTGTAAATTATAGTCCGAATTTAGTAGGCCATACCCAGCATGGAAATGCTGTTTCTCCAGGAGCGGTCTTATGGTTTACATCCAATCAGCTGAACGGACATGTAAACAACCCTGTGCTCTTTACTTCGAATTCTCCGGTATGCGTTCCTTCCGGACAGAATGGAAATTTATCATTCAATTATCAGGGTCCTGCGGAGAGAGGCAGCACCTTCAAATTTTATATTACTGATGCAGGCAGCTCTGTTGTTCGTTGCGGATCAACGGCCTCATTCCCCTGGCCTGCTTATGATCCGGTTTCTCAATCTTCCATAAATCTGAATGCCGCGCTTGGATCATGCTCGCTTCCTGTAGGAGAATATGATGCTCATCTTGAATTAAGATTTGCTTCTGCATGCTCTGCATGTGTTTTTCCCTGTTCTGTGTATACTGCTCCGCCTCAAAGAGTAAGTGTGGTGAATTCAGGAAGAATTATTGCGTTGACTCCAACTGTCACATGCATGGGTAATCCAGTTTATCTCAAGGCCAGTCAGGCTTCCAATGGCTCAGGAAACTATCAGTGGTATGACGGATCAAGTCCAATCAGTGGAGCGACTTCCGCAGACTTTGCTCCTCCTGCAGTAGCAGGGATGAAAAATTACAGTTGCAAGATTACAGGCAGTCCGGGCTCATGCTCTGCAAACCTCACTAATGCGATACCTGTGACGATCAATGCTTATCCCTCCGCCTCTATAACTTCGATTAATTTAAACGGATGTTCTATCACCCTCAGGGCAAATCCTGCAGGCGCTGCATACAAGTGGCATGATGGAAGCACTTCTTCAACCTATACTACAAGTTTTGGAGGCTTGTGTTCCGTCACTGCAACTGTCAATGGATGTTCTTCAACGGCTACCTACAATTATCAGAAAGCTGTGTTGGATTTAGTTAGCAAAACAAATACTTGTCAGGGAACTTCCGGAGGTTCTTTGTCACTGAGAATGTATGCAGGGGCTTCACCATACGTACTTAATTGGTCTGGGCCGGTATCTGGGAGTATGAACGGACTCTATCCGGGGATCCATACAATTCAGAATCTGCCGGCAGGCTCATATTCGGTTTCCATCACCGATGCCAATTCATGTACGGTAATTCTTAACGTTCCTCCGCAAATTGAAACTTTTTCAAATATATCTGTGGTCAATGCTACAAATCCCGCCACTTGCACATGGTCGAGCGATGGTGAAGCAGAAATATTATCTGTAAGTGGAGGCGCTGGCCCACCATATTCATTCCGGTGGCATTTGAATAATTCAACTTCTTCTCAGCAGAGTGGATTATCTCCCGGGAGTTATTTGATTGATATCAGGGACAGTGCCTTGTGTCTCACTGTTCACTCGTTGAATGTCGGGGTGGCAAATGCCACATTAACACCATCAGTATCTATTTCAGCAAGCCCGGGTGATTCTCTGTGCCAAGGCGAAACCGTGGTCTTGACTGCAAGTCCTGTAAACGGAGGAGTAAATCCGCTTTACGATTGGCGGCTGAATAATCAAAGTATAGCTTCAGGCGTAGATAATATTTCAATGAATAATTTGAATGATGGAGATCAGATATCATGTGTGATGACTTCATCTTTCCCCTGCCCCTCAATCAATCCGGTTAGCAGTTCTTTCATTCCTTTTACAGTGACAACTCCGCAAACTTGGTATGCAGATGCCGACGGTGACGGATTTGGTGATGCAGGATCTGCTTTATTATCCTGTGAAGCACCGGCCGGATTCGTGTTGTCCAATACTGATTGCAATGATTCAAACCCGCAAGTTTATCCCGGTGCATTCGAAGCCTGTAATGGAATTGACGATAATTGCAATGGAACCATTGATGAGTCGACCTGTGTAGCAAGGCTTTTTTTATCATTGTGGATTCAGGGTTTTTATGAGGGCGGTTCATTGTCTGCAGTATTGTATGAAAATAATCTTTCTGCGAATGCCGACGATTGTGACACAGTGTGCCTAAGCCTTTTCGATTTGGCCACATCGATAGAGTTTCAAATGAAATGCGGAATAATCAAAACTAATGGACTCCTGACATTGGACTTTGATTCTGTATCTCTTGGGAAAGCATATTACCTAAAAATTATTCATAGAAATTCTCTCGAAACATGGTCTTCAGTGCCTGTGCTTTTTTCAGCTGAATCTTATTACAGCTTAAAGCATTCTTCCGGTAGCGCATTTGGAAATAATCTCGCAGAAGTAATGCCTGGAATATGGGCAATTTATTCGGGAGATATCAGCGGACTGATTGCTGGTGAGCAGGATGGCAGGATTGATCAATATGATATTGATTTTTTTGAATCCGTCATGTTGAATCAATCTTCCGGCTACCTAATTTCTGACCTGACGGGTGATGGACTTGCCGAATCAGCAGATTTTAGTCTACTTGAGAAAAATGCTGTTTTGAATATCATCATCTCAAGACCGTGATGTTGTATAAAAAAAGGCCATTGAATTCAATGGCCCTTCAAAATGGAAATGAAATTGATTATTTCAGAAACACTCTTCTGATCGTATTAGATTGATCAGTGATTACCTGAACGAGTACACAGCCTCCGGCAATATTTACCAATTGGTGTTTTGACGCAATTCCATTAATGCCTTCCCATCGTGCAATTTCACGTGCAGTGATATCTCGTACAACCACCGTTGCATTATTCACAGGTAAAGAATACCTAATTCTGATTTCATTATTTAATACGTGAATCATCGTTTCTCTTGTATCTGCTTCATCCAATGCTGAAATCACCACAGTGATGGATTGTGTAGATGTGTGTTCGCACCCGTCACTTGTGCTTACAGTCAATGAAATCTGATATGTCCCGGGAACAGAATAAGTATGTGCCGGGTTTTGCATGTTCGAAGTGTTTCCATCTCCGAAATCCCAAGTCCATGATATAGCATTGGCGCTTGAGTTATCATTAAACTGAAGAGATAATCCGCTCGGGGTATAAGTAAACGCGCTGGTAGGATTGAGACCTACATTCACATTCACTGGTACCGGTACACTCTTGCAAGGCAATTCTGATACCTCCCAATCATACAGGTAGTAATAAAAAGCTGTAGGATTTGTGGTTGAGTTAGAAGATGTAATGCTGATCATTCCTCCGATACTGTATGGATAAGACGCTCCGGCTGTATTCCTGTAAAGGTTTGATCCTGCCGCAACGCCAAGCTGGTAATTTCCAGGTGTCGGAATTTCTATGTTGAGCTGCACACGGCTTTGTCCGGCAGGAATAAAGACAGGTATTGTTTGAAGTAAAGTTCCTGTACCGGAATACAATCGTACATTTCTGTTCCCTGCACCGGATGCATCTGTCCAAATGGATATTATGCGCACGGGCGAACTTGTATTGAACATCAATCTTCCTTCGAAACTTGAAGAATGATATCCTCCAGCCCCGATGCTGTTATCTGCAGGCCCTACATTCACAGGTGTTGCTGGTGTAAGCTGCCTTACGAGATACGTGTTGGATGCAGACAAAGCCGGAGTTGTAAATACAGGATCGACTGACAGAACCGCAGTACCTGTAGAGTCAAGCCACTCAATGGTATTACTGCCGGAGGGAACAGCAGTGAGCGTAATGCTGTCTCCCGGACATATTGTATTTCCGTTTCCGCTGAATGCAGGCGCTGCAGGATAATTGACCGTGATGTACGAGATTCGTGCCAGTGTATCAGCTCCAAGTGTATTGCTAACGATCAATGTTACCGTATAGGTTCCGGAAGCCTGATAGGTATGTTGCGGATGTTGCAGGCTTGATGTATTACCGTCACCGAAATCCCATGTCCAAAATTGAGGAATATCTGTGGAAAGATCATTGAATCTCACAGTACCGTAACATGTGGAGGTGACATCACTGTTGAAATTCGCTACAGGCGGTGCAGTAGGTGAGAGACAAATTGTCGGAAGTGAAAAGTCTTCAGTCTCGTCACCCGTTGATCCTGCAGATCCCTGCAATGCATTCGCACCCATTCCACGACGTGCAAATGCTTCCCAGATGATACATCTGTAAAGTCCATTATATAAGTTCATGTCTGCCTGTAAAATGGCATCTCTCGCGTCAAGGAATCCAGGGGCACAAGGCTGAAGCTTCATTCCTTCTATCACAAGCTGAAGTGCAATGTTGTTTCCTCCTGTTCCGCTGTACCAGTTATTATCGAAACCGTACTGGTCAATCAATCCCCAGGTCATGTCCCAAAGTGCGGAACACCAGATTTCGCCAATGTCATGGACTTGTCCACTGAGTGCAAGATCACCGTATGTCTGGGCATTGATGCTCATGTTCGTGGAATACGGAAACCTGCGAATGCCGGAGCCGGAAGGCAATTGTCCGAGAGCAAATGTGCCGATGCCGCGTGAGTCAGTTCCCACATCTCCCGGTTCAATAGTGAAGAGCAGACTCAGATAATCGCTCCATCCTTCACCGCCGCGTTCTCCGCTGCCAAGACAATTGGAGTTTGATGGACCTCCTGTAAGACGGTTTGATACTCCGTGGCCATATTCATGAATGATGATACCGTTATCCAGTGAGCCGTCTCGGTCAACACTGCCTGATGATGGTGGATTGAGAGATCCGTTCACAGTGGATCCACCATTGATGGTGCCTGTGATAAGATTACCGTCGGCGAGTGAAATCATCACAGACGGAATAGTTACACTCGATCCGTTTCCATTGTCACCCATTGCAAATGGAGCTCCGCTTGTATTGTTCATCATTATTACTCCAACTGCTCCGGCATTTTGAGCTGCAAGAACCTTGTCGACAAAATTGCAGCTGCCTCTTGTGATGAGTGCAATCTTTCCGGGTAATGCGGCTGCATTTTGAATGGGATCGCATGCGTCATTAGTATTTCCGTTGCCGTCATCAACTGGAATAATATCAGCAGTGATGGTAGAAGTCACTGCAGGACCAAATCCCGCAGCTACAGCTGCATAAGATCCCGCAATCGAAGGCGGACTGTTTATTGTCATGAAGGACTGTGTAGCTCCCCTCCATAAATACATTTGCATCCTGCCATTGCTTCCATCCGGTGGGGTGGCAAAGTTTGCGTTGTTGGTTCCTCCGCCGTCCTGTGCCTCTGCTTCTACGTAATCATTTCCTAAACCTCCTCTTCCGTAGTTGTTAGCCTGAAAATTTCCTCCCTGCTCATCAAACCCATAATGGTATAGTATGTCATGAATGATATTGTTCATGTAAAACAGGTTTGTTGTAGATGCTTCCAAATAAGTGCCGGGCTGTTGAGTGAAATTTACCGGGAAGTCAAATGTCAGGGATGCTGTACCGTCAGGTGATAGTCCTGGTGTATTGTTGTTCGCGATATCATCATATGCAAAAACATTGTTCCCTCTGGTAATGGTATATTCTGCACCTGCATTGCCATCGGTATCATGCCAGCCGTAAGGAGAAGCAGTGATGTCTGACGGATCACTAAGCAAAGAAGATGGACCGGAATTCGGATTCTCCAAAGGAAGCGGATATACTCTGTAGCTGGGAATAAGAGAGGAGGATGACTGTGTCGAAGACACCGAACTTACCTCTGTTCCGTGTGATGAACAATTTTCATGTGCCCCGAAGTCACATGAAACATTCCAGTCGTTTTTCTGAAGAAATTCACCTGTAACTGCATCAATCCTTATATTCCACCAGTTAGGTTTATTTATTAATTGAATAATTACATTCCAGCAAAGACGCAGGCCGTTTCCGGAAGGAAGGTAATACTGTTCAACTGTGATTTCGTTTCTGGATATTCCTGCGGAACTGAATTTGTATTTTTTTGATCCTGATTCAGATTCAATCAACGTGAGTGCTTCATCCAAATTAAGTTCAAGATGTTCTGCTGCTTTCTGAACTGCGACTTCTGGAGTGATCGCGGGTGATAGGGTGTTCACAGAATTTTCTGCATTTGGGAAAAACTTTTTTCCTATCGACAATACTTTGTTGTTTCTGATTGCAACTGCGCTCACATAGTTGAAGATCCTTACATCATTCACTGTCTGATTCAAATAAACATAAGTGAAGCCGTTTCGTGAGGATGTGTACTGATCGCTGACCTGCCAGTTTTGAAGGTCATTCTTATTCATTCCCCATGTATCAGCATGTTCGTTAATATAAGTCTGAATAATTTCACGATATGTGTTCTGGGTCATTTCATTTTGTGCATTGGTTTGACCGCTTGCTTTAAACAAAACGCTTAATAGAATCAAGATTGTGATGATTCCTGTTCTCATGGTTTAAATTTTAGGGTAGGTTTTAAATTGATGTATAGAGCTAAGTCCATAGCACTGCCTTTAAGGCGGGACGCCAAATTAAAAAAAAATAAGAATGTCTCTCGTTTTTATGGGTGAATCAGGAATAATTACAAGAATTCCTGATTCATGTCAGTCCCCATACTCAGTTTCCCGGAAGTAACATGCCGGCACCCGGTCCGACAGGCAACGCGAAGAGTATCCAGCAAACGAACAGAATTATCCAGCCAATGAGGAAGAAGAATGAATATGGAATCATTGTAGCGATGAGTGTGCCAATTCCGGCTTCTTTGTCATACCTCTGGACAAATGCGATAATGAGTGCGAAATATGACATCATTGGCGAGATAATGTTAGTTACGCTGTCACCAATGCGGTATGCCACCTGAACGTATTCAGGAGAGTAGCCCAAAAGCATGAACATCGGGATGAACACCGGAGCCATAATTGCCCACTTCGCGCTTGCACTGCCCATGAATAAATTGATTATTGCAGATACTACAACAAAACTGATCATCAATGGGATAGGACCAAATCCGCTCGAACGCAAAGTTTCCGCCCCCTTGACAGCTGTGATGATTCCGATATTAGTCCAATTAAAGTAAGCGACAAATTGCGCTGCGAAAAAGACCAGCACTATATACGAACCAAGTGTTTGCATGGATTTAGCCATGCCGCTCATCACATCAGAATCATTTTTTATTGTCTTGGCGCCGATGCCGTAAGCGATACCTGCAGCTGCAGATGTGATGAAAATAAATGCTACAATTCCTTTCAGGAAGGGAGACTTTAGCAAGCTACCTGTTTCAATATCCCGGAGAAATCCATCAGCAGGAACTGTTCCCCACAAAGTAAGTGCTCCAATTACAAGTGAAATAACCGTTGCATAGATCAAGCCTTTCTTTTCTTCCTTACTGATCGGTTTTATCTCTTCAGCTTTTTCAGTCCCTTTGTATTCTCCGAGCCTGGGCACAACAATTTTTTCTGTAACCCAGGTGCCAAGTCCGGCAATCAGGAATGTGGAAACAAACATGAAATAATAATTGCAGGCAGGATTAACCTGGTATCCGGGTTGAATAATTCTGGCAGCTTCTTCTGAGATTCCGGCCAGCAATGGATCAATGGTTCCCAAAAGCAGATTCGCACTATATCCCCCGGAAACTCCTGCGAATGCCGCAGCCAGACCGGCTATAGGATGTCTTCCAATTGCAAGGAATATGATAGCGGAGAGTGGTACAAGCAAAACGTATCCAACTTCGCTTGCAGTATTGGAAAGTACGCCCGAAAAAACAATCACAAAAGTGAGCATTTTACGCGGCGCTTTAATCACAAGTAAACGCAGGCTGGTTCCGATAAGTCCGCTGCCTTCCGCAATCCCTATACCCAGCAATGCCACTAGCACCGTGCCCAATGGAGCAAAGTCGGTGAAGTTTTTTATCATCATCACCATAATCTTGTGGAGGCCTTCGACGGATAATAAATTGACAGGCTTTACAACGTCTCCTGTTCCGGGATGGATTACACTGATTCCGGCCAGACTGAAAAGCCAGGAACCGAGTATTACCAGGAAGGCCAGGATCGCGAAAAGTGTAGCAGGGTGAGGGAGTGCATTTCCCACTCTTTCAATGAAAGTGAGAATTCTTGCAGAAAATGATTTGGAGGCTTTTGAGGCAGGACTGTTCATCTAAATTTGATTGTCCGGCAAGATAAAAAATTTGAGTAGAACCACACCTACTCGCAAATTCCAGGACTCAATGAAAAAACTTGATGTGAATCAAAATAGAGATTGCCGGGATCATTATTTATTATCTCAATGTGATTGAATTAGTCAGAGAAATTGACTGATCTAAGGATCCTGGAATACCTGGTCCGCCCGGAGCCGAATTTCTGATATAAGCTTGTATTTGACAGAAGTGTTTGATTACTGATTGTTTGCAGACATTCAAGGGATGATTTTCACCAAACTAAAATCTGATGATTCCATCTTAAAGTGGCTAATGCCATAATTCAAGATTTAATTGTTTTTTCTGAATCGTTCTTGTTAAAAAATTGGACCAATTGTTATTGACACTAATAAAAACATTCATTACTGAGAACAAATCATTGATACCAGAAATTAAAAAATTAGTATCAGTAATTTAATTTTACTGGTGCCGGTACTATTACTCAACCAACATACGTTCAGAATAACCCTTCCCGTTTATGTAAATCATCACAATGTAAACACCCGGGTGAAGGGAAATGATTTCCGATGGAATCACCTTTTTCGCATCCACAAAGCTTTTCCTGAATGAAAGCATTTCGTCTCCTTTATCAGAATATACGACAATGAACATTTCATTTTCCTTGCAATTGGTTGCAGCAATAGTGTTCAATTCCTGTCCTGCTTCCGTTACTGTTTCAATATTGGAGTTTTCCATAATAATAATTTGCGGGCAGAAGAAGATACACTTAATCAAATTAATAGTTATGGCAATTATTACTGGAATCTTACATAAATGTGGTGCCGGTAAATGTTTAAATAAAATTTGAAAGTACAGTGTATTAATATTGATTTGAATTTATAAATCTATATCATTTAAGTCAGGACTGCCTTCATGCCCTCAAATGACAATGATATAAGAATCCTTATTCTCGAAGAACTTGTATCTGAAATGATGATTCTACAGAGTATATTGTCTGATGCGGGTATTCAGTTTTCATCAAAAAATGTCAAAACTGAAAAGGAGTTCATCAGGATTGTAAACAGATTCAAGCCTGATGTAATCATTTCCGGTAAACATTTTTCAAAATTGTCCTTTCAGGATTGCCTCACTTTTACCAGAGAACAAAATTTGTATTGACCGGTGATTATGATTGCTTCGAAACTGGATAAAGCTACGGTTAGTGCTTATCTGGAATCCGGCATTGATGAAGTGCAATCTAATTTCGAATTGCTTCAGCTTCCTGGTGCAATTCTCAAATCAATCGAAAGAAAGAGAGTCGAAAGTAAAAAGCTCTGGCAGAAGAAATGGCCCGTACTCAGGAGGACAAAACCCAGTCAATATTAGAGAACAGTCTTGAATATACTTTTGAACTGGGTCTGCACGGTGAATTGATTCGTCTGAATGCTGCTGCAAGGGATACTCTTCAGATTCGTCCGGATAACTTATTAAAAAAAGCACGCTTGTCTGACTTGGTTCTTATTCAGGACAGCAAATCTTTACGTGATTGTTTGCAGACAAGCTGGAGAGGGCATAAGAAAAACATCACCTTCAGAGTCGAAAGTTCCAGAGGTAACGTATGATGGCTTAGTTCTATATCTATTCCTTTGCTGAATGAGGAAAAGTACGTTGTATCTGTCCTGCTTATCGGCAACGACATGACGGAGGTGATCGAGACGGAGAAAAAACTCGAGAAAACCAGGTCAAGTTTCTCCGAAATCATGAATGCCATCAATGACAGCATCTGGTCCATTGATACTAACATGCAGCTTGAACATTTTAATGAAGCTTTTGAACGTTTACATAAAGAAATATTCGGAGTCCGCACAAAATCCGGAATGACAATTTACAAAATGATCCCTCCGGATAAATTTCCAGAGGACTACGAGATTGTCAGGATGAATTATCTTTCAGCTCTCTATGGAATCGCTTCCAATGTGGAAAGAGAATTTATTGTTAACGGATGTGAACGATATTTTTATTCCACATTCGCACCTGTGTTGCTTGATGTACAAGTGAGAGGAGTGGTAGTTGTAAGGGAATGAAATCACCGAGCTAAAGATGGCTCAAAAAGAACTTATGACCAGTGAAATTGAATTCAGGACTTTGGCAGAAAGTTCACCGGTGGGAATTTTCAGGACAGACTGTGATGGAGCTTGCATTTATGTTAATAAAAAATGGTGTGAACTTTCAGGCATGAGTCGACAGGAAGCTATTGGCAACGGTTGGGTGAAAGCCATACACCCTGATGATAAAGAGAAGACTTTTAAAGAATGGTCTTCTTCAGTTGCCAAAGGAGTTGATTTTTAAATTGAATTACCGCGTTGAAAGAAATGATAATGACATCAAATGGCTTACCGGAAATGCTACAAGTATAAAAGACCCGCTTAGCAATCAAATCATCGGTTATATTGGCAAGGTATCTGATATTTCCTATATGTACCATGACTAGTAGACGCTTTATTTCTAATATTGAATCGGCTTCAGTTTTTAATTATTCTCACACTATTGGAAATTGAATTATTCTGTGATACCTGCAGGTAGTAAATGCCGGGATTCAGATCATCCAGATTGCTTATCAGCATTGAATTGTTTCCTTGCCTGATTTCCGCATTTTCACTTCTCACTTCCGTCCCGCTGCTGTTCATTATCGAAAACTTCATTGGCATGGATTCCGGCGCACTTAAGTTTACGAATATTTTATCCCTGAACGGATTTGATGAAACTTTATGTATGACCAATTCACCTTTGAGCTTATCTATTTTTATATTTACAGGTGGATATGTTCGAGTATTGCCATCATGATCTACTTGAACAAGCTGATAGTAGTTTTGTCCACTATAAGGGAAGTTGTCGATGCATACATATTCTTGCCTTTGAGAACTGCTTCCTGAGCCATTAATCGTAGCTACTGGATTAAAACTTCTTCCGTCACTGCTTCTCTCAACTATAAAGTAAGCATTGTTGTGCTCGCTGGCAGTGACCCAGTTCAATCTGACTTTGCCATCATTTTCTGGCCTTGCTGTGAAAGATATAAGTTCTACAGGCAAAGTCGTTGCTGTGCTGAAGAAGGTGATAAAATATATACTGAATTGCCTGGCTGCCGATGAACTTTTGTTGATTCCTCCGGTTCTGTATCTCAAACTGTTTACGTTTGAAAAATTCAATTGGAACATCACCGATTTTACAGATGAATCTATGCCGGAGTAATTTGTATTGGGCCCTAATGCATTTACATAGCCTGCTCCGGGTACAATGCTTAAGCTGGTGGACGAGTTCACAGAATAGCTGGTCGGAGTGTGTGCCTCTACCATTTCTTGTAAGTTGCTTGTGCCATCAACGTCGATGGCCGTTGCGGAAATTTGAGACAATGTAGTGTCTGTGCCTGTCCCTGCCTTTTTAAATCTTATTAGCCATTCCACATAAGACGTTTTCGGACTGCCGCTTGTTCCTGATGCTATGTTGATTTCAGGCTGGAAGGCAGGGTTGTACCCGGTTGTGCTTGATGGTATGTCAACCGTTGCGACAGAAGCACCATTTGAAATCGCATTGATTTTTGCCAATGCGTCCACGCCGGATGTTACATTAGAGAACCTGTACTCTGCATTCAGAGCTCCGGCAGTACCGCTTTCCAATACCGGGTTGCTGAACTGAAGTGAAGTTGCTCCGCTTGCATTGATTTCTCGGGCAGATAAAAGCAATGTAGAACAAATTAAAATCTGAAATGCAAAACGCAGGATTGACGACAAGGCGCGATTCTCTGCACTTGTTTTATCTTTCGTTTTGTTAGTGACGGGTTTCATGTTTTTCCGTTTATTATAAAAATGTCAGATGTAAAACTACAACTGAGGCTGACTGCAGTGAGGTATTAAACGGATTGATTCTTACAGCTTTTATAAAGTGTAAGTCTCAGGTCGTTTTTCAGTTTAGCTTTCTGATTCTATGATTGATTTTGATGTTTAATTCTGTACTCAATCTGCATTTGTCAATTTCTATTATGAGAAAAATAAACGGCCATCTTACAGTATGATTTCAAGTTGTAAGTGAACAGCTTGCGAAATAAACATTGATTTTTTAACAGAATGTGTAATCATTTATTTTGAGAGGCTGATTGAAACAGATTTCATACATAAATATTACAGTCGATATTTTTAAGTGAGACAGTTATGGGTAACTCACATTCGCTTCTGACGTTCCACCCATAAAACCGAAATTTATTATGAGAAGAAAAATTTACCTGTCAGCAATTTCCATTATCATTTGCACGATTAAAATGAATGCTGCTGTGATTACAGTAAATCCAGCCGGAGGTGCGAATTACACTAGTCTTTCATCTGCAATCAGCGCTGCACTGAGCGGTGATACCATCATGCTTTCTGGTACAATCACCGGAGAAGGTGTGGCAGGTGAAGGCATAATTATCAATAAGAACATTTCAATATTCGGAGTGAGTCCATCCACTTCTATTATCCAGGCAGCAGCTTCGCAAAATACAGCGAACCGCAGGGTAATTACAGTATACGCCAACAGAACAGTCCTGTTGAAGAACCTTACTATACGTCACGGTAAAACCGCGACTTCGGGTTATCCTCAGCAATGGGGCGGAGGCATTCTTAACTATGGTATTCTTACAGTAGATAATTGTATCATCAGAAATAACAATGCGAATTCTTCCGGTGGAGGAATTTACAATGACAGCTACTATCAGGTTGGAGCTAATGGAAATCTCACCGTAACGAATTCAACTGTTTGCAATAATGTAGGAGCAGATTACGGAAGTGGAATCTGTAGTGGATATTTTACTACCGTCATGAAGCTTACCAATGTCACTGTTTTCGGGAATACCGGTTCTTCAGCAATAGCGCTTGACCGATCTGCCAACACTTATATCACGAACTGTACCGTAGCAAACAATGGTTCTTCTGGTATTTGGACTTATGCGGGAGGTAACACACTATATATGAAAAATACTATCGTAGCTGATAATGCTTCAACAGATTTCGTCCTGCTTAGTGGAGCTGCAGTAGTCGAGAGTCATAACATTGTTGAAAGCAGCTCCGGTTATACATTTACCGGTTCTGGAACCATAACCGGTCAGCAAACTTATCTCGATCTTGATAATGTTTTGCTCGATAACGGAAGCTTGTTCGAAACACCTACACTTGCATTGTACGCGAGTAGCGTGGCAATTGATGCAGGTACCTCCTCCGGTATGAACGGAGTAGTTCCGATTCCATGCAAGGACCAGCGAGGTTATATGTCTGCCACAACACGAGACATTGGCGCATTTGAATACGATGCGGCTCTAAATGTTCCCGGTAGCATTACGGTATCTGCTCATCCATCTCCAGTTGTCGCATGCTCAGGTTCCCCTGCAGTGTTTAGCATATCATCTAATGCTGAGTCGTTTCAATGGAGGAAAAACGGAAACCCCATTCGTGGAGCTACATCTTCTGTTTTGACAATAAATTCACCTGGAGTTACAGATGCAGCAACATACGACTGTGTATTGTCCAAGTCATGCGCAGTCATGCTAAGCAACACTGCTACTCTTACATTGGACAACGCCCCTCCGGCATTCGACGTGGCTACTCTGCCTGATATAGTAGTTTCATGCGGATCTGCTGTGTCGGCTCCTACTGCGACGGATAACTGCTCAGGATCAATTACCGGAATCACAAGTGATCCGACTAACTTCAGTACTCCTGGTATATATGCAATCAACTGGACTTATTCAGATGCAAATGGAAACAACAGCTATCAAACACAAAATGTATTCGTTGAGGACACCATCGCGCCAGTTCCACAATTGTCTTCTCTCCCGCAAATTACGGCAGATTGTTATGTCACTCTGAATGCACCATTGGCCAATGACAATTGCGCAGGTACTTTGTCTGCCATCACAAACGATCCTGTGACATACATGGTTCCTGGAACGTATCAGGTAAACTGGATTTATTCTGATGGAAACGGAAATTCTTTCACGCAGGTTCAGGCTGTGCTGATCACAGACGCAATCGCCCCAGTGCCTGATGTCAATTCATTGCCTCTGATTTCTTCATCTTGCAGCGTGTCACTTGTGCCGCCAACCGCTACCGACAATTGTTCAGGCCTTGTGATGGCCAGCACCTCTGATCCAACTACTTTTTCAGTTCCGGGTAACTATACTGTGACCTGGACTTACAATGATGGAAATGGAAATACCAGTACTCAAACACAACAGGTTGAAGTGACTGACAATATTGCACCGGTAGCTGATGTGGCAAGCCTTCCACAAATCACTGCTGACTGCAGTGTGCAGGTGGCAGCTCCCTCCGCTACAGATAATTGCGCAGGCTCTGTAATCGCGACTACATCTGATCCTCAGTATTACAATTCTCCTGGATCATATATAATAAATTGGGTGTATGATGACGGGCACGGAAATCAGTCTGGTCAGTCACAAAATATTGTGATAACAGATAACCAGGCTCCTGTACCTGTTGTTAGTTCACTTCCTGATATACATGCTTCATGCGGCTACATGGCGCTTGCTCCTCAGTCAATGGACAATTGCGCTGGTACAGTGAATGCACACACTGCTGATCCTGTTGTTTTTGGTACAACCGGAACTTATCAGATAGAATGGATATATTCTGACGGTAACGGAAACTCCGTTAGTCAGACTCAAAATGTAATCATCACTGATCAAATAGCCCCTGTACCTGACCTCCATACCTTGCCGGCCGTAAGCGCAATTTGCAACGTGACTTTGACGCCTCCTGGTGCGAGTGATAATTGCAACGGCAACATCATTGCTACAAGCTCAGATCCAATATCATACACTGAACCTGGACAATATAATGTCACATGGATTTACGAAGATGCTTCAGGTAACTCTGTAAGTCAAAACCAGACTGTAATAATTACCGGTCTTGATCTGTCAGTATCTCAAAATGGAAACACGCTGGTGTCTGGCGCGACTTCTGTCTCTTACCAGTGGCTCAACTGTAGTGCAGGTTTCTCTCTCGTTCCCGGACAGAATACAGCTACATTTTCGCCTGCAGTCAGTGGCGACTATGCTGTACGAATCAGCAATGGAATTTGTGCCGATACTTCTGCATGTTACTCTGTGATTGTCACAAGTAGTGAATATGGGTATTTGAACAATTCGACTTCTTTTGCATTTTATCCGAATCCATCATCAGGAATTGTTAATGCTGATTTAACAGCGTTCAACAAGATTTTAAAGCTATCTTTATTAAATCACCTGGGTGAAGAAGTGAAAGAGTGGAATCACTTGAAAGGTGGCAGACATTCCCTGGATCTCGGAGAACTGGCTTCAGGACTTTATCACGTCAGAATTATCACTGAGGAAAAGGTTTTGTCAGACAGAATAATTATTCAATAATCTTATCAGGAAGATTGAACGGCTGTCTCAAATGAGGCAGTCGTTTTTTGTTTATACTTCCTCTGCTCTTTTACTTTCCCTTTTAAAAATTAAGGGTTAGAGAACTTTACAGGAATGTTGTATCTTACCAGAACGGGTTTCCCTGCAGTTTTCCCAGGAGTCCATGCAGGCATATTTTTCACCAATCGTAAGGCCTCATCGTCGCAGCCGTGTCCTAATCCTCTGACTACGTAAGGGAATTGCACTTTACCCTGGCTGTCAATTACAAAGTTGATATAAACCCTGCCGTTAATTTTCTTCTGCTTTGCGCTTTCAGGCATTTTCAGGTTGTCTTTCAGATAACGGTAAAGTGCTTCGTCTCCTCCTTTGAACTGAGGCATCACATCGGCTTTCACCTTGGAAATCTCAGGACCGTTGCTTTTATCATTATTGAAGTTTGAGGCGAATAGTTTTCTGTAATCATCTTTTTTCACTGTGTCTTCCCCGATAAGCATATTTCCGTTGCACTGACTGTCGAGAAGTTTGAAGGTAGCGGTATCGCCTAACGCCAGCACTGCGCTCCAGTCACGACAAGCACCTTCCGCATTTTGAAGCTGCCAGTTGACGATTCCTCTTTTCATGTAGGCGTCTTTTGACAAGTCGTTCCTCTTCAGCACTTCATTCAGGACACTGCCCGCTTCTTCATATTTTCCCTGCCTGATTAACTGCAAACCTTCATCTTCATTAAAGACACTTTGATTCATGACTTTTTTAATCAATGAATCTTGTATACTCTTTTGACAATGAACCTGAACTGATGATAGGAACAATATTGTTGAAATTAATGAAACTTTGATTTGATACATTTGAAACATAAGGAAGGCTATAATTACGATTCGATGGAAACAGTTTTAACACCGCGCAAGATAAATATAGTTTTAACTACATGCATCTTCTCCATGTGATCGACATAAGTGGCTGATGGGGCCTTATTTCAGCCATCCTCAAGCCAATTTTATCCTTACAACTAGCCTTTCATCTCAGTTATGATCAACTTTTCACCATCCTAAACATGTGTTTGGCCAAATTCCTTTTTTACAAGATCTTAATGATTCCGGAAAGCATGTCGTTTAGAAATGATCCTCTTTTCGACAAAATGCAGGTCTAACCCTAGTTTTTTATCGAAAATATGAGCTTGGGCAGGGTTAAAATTACTTTTCAGAGTATCCAACCGGTTCAGGAAAGTCAATACCAGTCAAATGTTGCAACATGGTTTAAGTGTAAAATCTGAAGGATCTTACCAAATCTGATTAGGAGGATTTGCTTTTTTCTTTATCTTTATCATCCTGTAAAATACAGAAGAATGATGCGGTTCCCGGTTTCGGGAAATTATTACAAAGAGATATAAGAAATTTTTCGTCGGACTCAGCTAATCAATCAAGGTAAGCTCAAGCAAGATTGTGTTTGCATACGGAAATTTATAAATCAGAAAAGAATTAAAAACAACATAACAACAACCAGAATGAAAATGAAAACTTTACTCAGGAAATATCGCAAGAGTCTTTTGATGTGTCTGCTAGGACTCATCGGCACTTTTAGTTATGCTCAGATTCCGACATACCAAATGTATGTGACTAATCAGGTTCAAGTATCACCAACTGTTTATGAGTTTGATGTATATCTTTTACGAACTGGTTCACTAACACTTGAACTAGCCAACGTTTCTTTTGGATTGGGTTACGACACATCTGTGACGAATGGTGGGGTTATTACCAATTCCATTATTGCCGGAACTTCTGATTTGAATGCTGCTCAAGCTCCAACCTCATCACCTACAGGTTCAGTTGTATATGACATAGGCGGTGTTAAGTACCGACATTTCAATTGTGCTGCAAGGGCGAACCCTGGTTCTGGATTTGGTTCTATAATCAGCAACGTGGACGGGGGGTGCTCCTCCAAGGGATCTAGAATTGCCAGATTTAGAATGTCTAATACTGTACCTTTTACAACAAATTCTACAATGAAGCATATATTTAGTACTGCCGCAGGAAGCGGTAGAACTAACACAATAGTTTCAGCATATGTAAATGGTATAGCTACAAATATTACCGCAGGAGCAACAAGCCACTTTTCTTTTGGCTCTCCTGCAGGTGTTGGATGCGATCAAAATCCTACACTTAATCCCGCAGCAACTTGCGCAATGAGCGCAACAGTCGTTCCTTCATCTGTTACATGTAATGGGGGTAATGATGGTTCGGCATCAGTGACGCTTTCAGGAGCAGGCGCAACTTCTTCAGGGACTTATTCTCTGAACAGCGGACCTGCTACTCCTTTTAGCAGCAATCCTTTTACTATCAGCGGCCTCACTGCTGGAAATTATTCAGTAGTAGTCACTTCATCAACACCATGTACTGCCACTCAAACATTCACAATTTCTCAACCTGGACCAAGTACATCAAGCGAAAATCAAACTGCATGTGATTCTTATACATGGCCAGTGAACGGTCAGACTTATTCCGTGAGTGGCACATATACTCATAATGGAACTCTAGGCGGCTGTCCACATACATTCACTCTAAACCTTACAATCAATAACAGTACTTCATCTACTGAGTCAGCTACAGCTTGTGATTCTTATACATGGGCGGTGAACGGGCAGACTTATACCGTAGGAGGAACTTACACTCACGTAGGAACAAATGCTGCAGGCTGCCCTCACACATCTACCCTGAACCTGACAATTAACCAGAGCACTTCATCCTCAGAGTCAGCTACAGCCTGTGATTCTTATACATGGGCAGTGAACGGGCAAACCTATACAGTTGGCGGAACTTATACACATGTTGACAATTCAGGTACCTGCCCACACACTTACACACTCAATCTGACAATAAACCAAAGTACTTCTTCTTCAGAGTCAGCTACAGCTTGTGATTCGTACACATGGGCAGTGAACGGGCAGACTTATACCGTAGGAGGAACTTACACTCACGTAGGAACAAATGCTGCAGGCTGCCCTCACACAACTACCTTGAACCTGACCATCAACCAGAGCACTTCTTCTTCAGAGTCAGCTACAGCTTGTGATTCGTACACATGGGCAGTGAACGGGCAGACTTATACCGTAGGAGGAACTTACACTCACGTAGGAACAAATGCTGCAGGTTGCCCTCATACAACTACCCTGAATCTGACCATCAACCAGAGCACTTCTTCTTCAGAGTCAGCTTCAGCTTGTGATTCGTACACATGGGCAGTGAACGGGCAGACTTATACCGTAGGAGGAACTTACACTCACGTAGGAACAAATGCTGCAGGCTGCCCTCACACAACTACCTTGAACCTGACCATCAACCAGAGCACTTCTTCTTCAGAGTCAGCTACAGCTTGTGATTCTTATACATGGTCGGTGAACGGGCAGACTTATACCGTAGGAGGAACTTACACTCACGTAGGAACAAATGCTGCAGGTTGCCCTCACACAACTACCCTTAACCTGACCATCAACCAGAGCACTTCTTCTTCAGAGTCAGCTACAGCTTGTGATTCTTATACATGGGCTGCAAACGGAACTACTTACACGGTGGGTGGAATATATACTCACATTACGACTAACGCAGCTGGATGTCCACATACGGCTACACTAAATCTTGTTATCCATGATTCTCCGGTGGCAAGTTGTTCTGTTCTAAATCACGTATCATGCTTTGGCGAATCTGACGGTGCAGTTTCCGTAACGGCCACAGGAGGAACCGGTCCATATACTATTAGCGGTACAACTACCGGTTTGTCTCAGGGAACTTATACTTTCATGGTAACTGATGTAAACGGCTGCACATCCACTTGCACGGTTACTATCAATGAGCCAACAAAAGTCGAGGCTTCCAGTACTGCATCTACTCCTGCTAATTGCGGATCAAGTGATGGTTCTGCCAGTGTGACTGCAACTGGTGGTGCAGGCGGCTATTCATATTCGTGGTCTCCTGGCGGACAAACAGGTTCTACTGCTACCGGACTTGCACCTGGTGTGTATACTGTAACTATAACCGATGCTGACAATTGCACAGGAACTGCCACTGTTACCGTTGGTGGTGTTGGTGGTCAGCCAGATCCTGCCGGTCAGATTGCCGGTCCTGCCGGTGCATGCCGTAACCAGTCCGGAGTGGTATTCACAGTACCTCCTGTATCCGGTGCTACTTCATACATATGGACACTTCCAATAGGCGCTACAGGCTCTTCTACTTCTAACAGCATTACAGTTAGCTTCAGCAACACTTATGCAGGAGGATTCATTTGCGTGACTCCTGAAAATACTTGTGGCCTTGGAATCCAAAGCTGCCTGAATGTGCCTGTACTCACAGTAAGGCCAGCACAGCCAGGGTTTATCATAGGTAATAATCTGCTTTGCGGCGGTGGTGTATTCAGCTTCTCTGTTCCAGCAATGACCAATGCCACAAATTATTTCTGGTCTGTAACCGGAAGTGGTGTCGTGATTGTGTCTGGTCAGGGAACTCCATCCGTACAGATTTCTGTTCCTACCACTTTCGGTCAGGGAACTATTTCTGTTCGAGGTGAAAACTGTATAGGAAATACTTCAACCCGTACTATGGTAATCACCGGTAAGCCGGCACACTCAATGTCACTCAATGGTCCGCTTTCAGTTTGTGCCAACACCAGTGGCGTTGCATATTCAATAGATCCTGTCCTGAATGCATCTTCATACAGTTGGACTACTACAGGTGATATTGTTGCTGCTCCTAGCAATACTAATAGTGTTATGCTCAACTTTGGCCCTGGATTTACTTCCGGTACTCTGACAGTAACCACCCATAATATCTGCGGAACATTTGACAAGACCTATACGATTCGTTCTGTTCCGTTCATGCCAGGTGGTATCTCTGGTCCTGGAACAAATCTTTGCAACTTGACTGGCGTAACTTATAGCATCGCTGCAATTCCTGGTGCTACTGGTTATACATGGACAGTTCCATCGGGAGTGAACATCATTACAAATACTGGCACTTCCATCACAGTGAATTTTACAGCGGCCTTTACAGGTACAGGAAATATTTGTGTAACCGCAGATAATTCCTGCGGCAGCAGCTCAGCACGTTGCTATTCTGTAACTGCAAGACCTGCGCCTCCTGCATCTCCAAGCGGACTTGCTTCAGTTTGTAAGACAAATGCTGCTGCAACTTATACAATTCCTCCAGTTCCTGGTGCAACACACTACCTCTGGTCCATCAGTGGTGGAGCTACCCCTGGAACTTCAACAATTGGAACTACAAGCCAGAACTTCAATTTCACAACAGCAACTTCTACAACAGCTGTCATTACAGTGAATGCAGTGAATGCCTGCGGATTCAGTCAGCCAGGTAAGAGAACAGTAACTGTGAATCTTGCCTGCCGTGAAGCATCTACTTCTGTTTCCAATACGGTTCAGATTTATCCAAATCCTGCCAACGACAGAACTACTGTTTCTTTCGAAGCTGCTTCTTCTGCAAACTACCTCATCAAGCTCCATGACATTCTTGGAAATGAAGTGATGGTTGCTGAGTTTGCTGCAGGAAAAGGCTTGAATAATTATGAAATTAATCTGAATAAGTTTGCTAAAGGAATGTACCTGTTGTCTGTTCAGACTGAAGGTAACCCTGCTCAAACCCTCAGACTGGTGGTTGAATAATTCAGCTATTATCTGTACAAAAGGGATCCCTTAAAAGGATCCCTTTTTTTATGTCTGCTGACTTTGTATTTTATCGATTTTTAATGTCAATATTACTTTTAAACCATCATTGAAGTGAATTGCTGCTTCTTTTTCTAATCTTTTGATATTAACGAAAATGAATTTGTTCTTTTTATACATTTGGGGAAAATCTAAAATTATGAGAAAATCCTTACTAAAAATTACTGCTGTAATCTGTCTCTGGGCAGGCGGCACTTCAGTCGCTTTTGCACAAGCTGACAAAGCGCCTGGCATTGGAAATGGTGATTTCGAATTATCACATTCTTCACTGGTGAATAAAATTTCAAGAGGTCTGACCCAGACACCTGAGGTCAATACTTTGTTCGATATCCAGTTTAACTATAATGCCACTGCGCAAAGAGGAACCAGCGGAATGGCCGGTGTGGTTTGGACCGGAACTGAGTTCTGGGTGTCTGCGTGGGCTGTGGATTCAATGTTCACATTCAACCAGGCAGGAACTATTACAGGCAGATTCAAGGTTGCAGGAGTGGGTGCGAGCAATAGCGGTGTTCGCGGAATGACCTGGGATGGTACCCACATCTATGCAGGAGCCAATTCTCCAACTGTATATAAAATCGATCCAGTTACCAAAACTCTGGTATCTACATTCACAGCTCCCGCAGTTGTAAGAGGCATTGCATATGATTCTACAGCTGACGGTGGTGCAGGTGGATTCTGGATTTCAGATTACGGTACAGACATCCGTCTGATTTCCATGACCGGTACTCAACTGAGTTCGATTTCTGCCGCAAACCATGGTCTTACAGCTATGTATGGAATCGCTTTTGATCCTTACACAGCAGGTGGCCCATATATCTGGGCATTCGATCAGTCTACCAGTGCTACACAAAGCGACCTGGTTAGAATCAAAATTTCAACAGGAATGCCGGATGCAATCATCCACAATGTTATGTCCGATATTGGATCAGGACTTTCAAGTGGACTGGCAGGCGGACTGTGCATTACATATGGATTGGATCCTTCTGGTCATCGCAGCATAGTTGGTCTCTTGCAAGGAGTGCCATCAAATCGTCTTTTCGCTTATGAACTGAATGATTATATACCTCCTGCTTATGACGCCTCGTCTGACACTATCCGTTTCATTCCAGCTTATACCTATCATCCTTTGTTTATGATTCAGCCTTACACATGGGCCATGGATATCACAAACAGAGGTACAAGTTCACTTGATACAGTAAATTTCATCCTTGATGTGAAATCTGGTGGCAATCCATTGTATACCGATACAGGCAGGATCTTCAATATGGCTCCTGGTACTTCAGACAATGTGGCAATTTCAGGTAACTATACTCCTACATCCAATGGGGTTTATAATGTGACTGGTTATATTAATTCTGGTGTGCAGGCTGATCAGGTGAATATCAACGATACCATTCGTTATAACATGATCATCACTGATTCTATCATGGGCCGCGATAATAACACGGTTCAGGGTAGCTTCGGACTTCAGGCAGGTTCTTCCGGAGTTCTTGGCCAGCTCTTCACCACGCCTGCGGCTTCCTACGCTTCCTCTGTTTCATTCTTCCTTCGCTCTCCAAAAGTGGGAGACAGCGTGAATGTTGATCTCTACAATTTTGCAGGAACTCCTCTTGGTGTTATTGCTACCACAAGATATTATGTTTTCACTGCCGCAGATACGGTAAGCGGAGTGTTTCTTACCTTGCCTTTCATTGGCGGTCCAATACAGCTCAGCCCCGGCAATTATTTTGTTGGAGTAAATCAAAATAACCTTAACAGAACTCTGGCCTATACTACATTTAATTTTCAGGAAGGAACTTCATTCATCAAGTTCTCTACAGGTAACTGGACTTTGCTCGAAGATGCAAACTTCAGATTCACTTACATTCTTCGCCTGAACGTTCAGGACCCTGTATTAGTGAATGTTCCAAAAGTGAACAACAATGCCGAACTTTCTGTATATCCTAATCCGGCGTCAGGCAAACTGTTTGTTTCAGTTGCCGGTGCTGATAAAGGCGCAATAATTTCAGTGTATGATCTCAGCGGTAAAGAAATGTTCCGCATAGAAAATCCTGAAATGAGCAGTCAAATCGACATCAACCGCTTTGCAGAAGGCGTGTACGTTGTAAAGCTTATCAGCGGATCAAAAGTCCTGACTGAAAAAGTAACCATTGTCAGATAATCCATTTGATAGTCTGACGAAAAACCCGGAGGAATTCCTCCGGGTTTTTTTATTCTATACAATTAAATTACTAAGCTCTTAGTAAAAGTGTCCGAACTACAGAATGCAGAGCCTGGAATAATTGTTTTAACGAATCGGAATTTTTATAGACATTTTGTTTTGTGAATCGGAATATTTGAGGAAGTAGATCCCTGACGGAAAGTCGCGGATATCCCAGTCTAGCTTCTTTTTATTTTCTGTCTCTAAGACTGACTGAAGCTTCATTAATCTTCCGTCTGATGCAAATAATTCTAATATGCCATCTTCATTTTTACTGTCAGGAAGTAAAATTGACAATTGTCCGCTTGCAGGAACAGGGAATGCTCGAAAAGCTCCATTCATATTGGATAATTCATTTGCACTGCTCAGTATACTAATGAGAATATCATCATATGCAATGCATCCGTTTCTGTCCTCCACTGTTACAGAGTACAATCCATCTGAGTTTGCAGTGATTGTTTGAGTGCTTGCTCCAGTTGACCATAAATATGATCTAAATCCGGCTCCGGCATCTAATACAATATTTTGTCCGGATAGAATGCTTGTGTCAGGTCCTAGGTTTACAAAGGGCTCAGACAAAATAATAGCATGAACCGGTACAAAATTACTTTGACATACATCTCCTGCTACGCAATAGAACACTGTACTTGAAGTGAGATGCGGAATAGAAAATGTATTGCCTGCTCCAAGCAGATTGCCCGATGGAGCATCATACCAATAAACCGGATCATGTGAGTTTGCCGTAAGCATCAGACTTCCTTCACCGCAATGAGAAACACTTTGCGCAAACGGATCTCTTGGATAAGAATAAACATCTATTACCAGTTCTTTTAAAGGACCAGGACATCGCTTTCCTGTTTGGAGATAGTATATGATCCCATGGTTTAGCGCAGGAGTCGTGTAATAATTTCCTACAGAAAGTAAGTTAGTTACCGTTGCATCATACCAGTATATAGTGTCGTTAGAAGTTGCATGCAAATCAAGAGAGCCAGGCCCGCATTTCAATGTGTCATTAATTTGTGGCAGAGTTCCTGTCTGCAATTCTGTGACCACCAGACTGCTCGAAATGATTGTACATCCCTGACTGCTAACTGCCAGTGAGTAGCTTCCTGGTTGATCTGCTTCATAGGTTGCCTGATCCGCACCTGAAACTGGATTCATATTTCGATACCATTGATATTCATACCCACTTCCGGTGACAGCTTGCAATGTAAGGGAGCTGCCGCTGCAGAAATAATCTACTCCATTGCTGCTGAATGAGGCGTTCGGTGCGCTAAATGCCCTTCCCGGTGAACCTCCTGCACAACCAGCAAACCAGTTGCTTCCGTCATTAAGGTTTGCGTTCGGGTCCAGAAGTTCACATGTATACCCTTCTCCATCAGCGCTGACTGGCCATGGCGACCTGTCATTGTATGTGAATGAAACTCTGACAACATCAGCATGATCTGATAAACGTATGAGCTCCCCGCTATTGCTGAGACTGAATCCAAGAGGACCAGTCACATTGTTAACAGACGGATGTATATTCCGGAACTTACTCAAGTCTTCTGCAACAACAAGGTATTCTCCTGCACGAATGACTGTATTCACTGGAAATATGAATTTGTGATAATCTTCATCATCCTGAATTTTCCACTGTGAAATGTCTATGTCAATATTACCATAGTTATGCAGTTCAATCCAGTCTCCTGCATCATTCACATCGGATGAGTGATAATTAAATTCACTGATAGAAATGCCCGGTGTTTGAGGGCTTCCTGTAAAATATGCTGTTATCTGATCAGTGGAAGTGAAGTTGTAGGTAGTAGTTTGATTTCTGTCGTTTGAATTTATTACCACATTGGATCTCCAGCGGTCAAAGCTGTATCCGGGATTTGGAATGGCAGTGATGGTGACAGGATTTCCCTGAAAGTATACTCCTGACCATGGATATGATTCAGGAACTATTGTACTGATGAGGATTCTTCCGGCGCCAGCGGGACTTACATTCAAGGTCAGCGTGACCTGCTTGTTGAGATTGAACTGACTTTGAATATGCCCTCTGACATTTCCCGGTCTGGCACTTATGAAACTGTTCATGCTGTTCATTACGGAATTCCAGGTGCTCATACTGTAGGTGTCATTTCTAAAAGAAGGCCATGTGTCAAAATGCCTGGGCATGTCATAATTCATTGAATCCTTGAATTGATTCATGATTGGAGTGACCTTGGAAGGCTGGAAAATTGTATTGATCAGATCTGCATATCTGTTGATGAAATATGTTTTATAAGTGCTGTTGTTGAGAATTGACTGGAGTATGTCAGAAGCTGAATTCTTGCTTTGTGGATTAACTGCAATTGACAGGGTATTTGTACTGCTGCTGCTTCCTGAATATGCGCATCCCATATCGAGATCATACAGCAGAAATCTGACCTTTCTGTCATCTCCAACACGCGGTCTCCAGGACTTGATGTTGTTTGTATAACTTCCCATCCAGTCTAAATTATTCCAATAAGTTTCAGCAATGAAATAATCAGTAAAGTTTTTCAGATCCAGCTTCGAGTCGATGTTGCTGTAGAATGTTGAGCTGTTTGGATTTTGGCTTTTTGCATAGTTCACTAGTTCGTTGTATGCAATATCATCTCCAAATTTTACTTCCACATCAGATCCGATCAGCATCATATCAATTTCGTTCTTCTCGTATCCGTAATTGTTTTTTACCCAGTGCTGGTCATGGTTTTCATGAATTGAATACACTCCCCAGTAATCACCGTTTAAATATACAATTGCCAGGTCGGTTGACAAATAACCGGAATGTGTAGGCCTCATTACCCGCTCCATGAATGCGTCACGGAAATGCGCTTTGTTCCAGTCGGAACCAGCGTTTCTGAGAATGAAATTATCTGTTTTCGTGATGAATGGCTTGTCCGGCCATAAGGAATATTCAAGTTCTGACATCCCTTTTTCTTTGCTAAGCTTTACTTCAAAACTTTTCTGTGGTTTTGCCTGGCTGTAGTTACCGTAAATTTCGATATCGGCATTGAAGTGAAATTGACGGTTCCAGTTTTTATCATAGTATTCAATTACCGCCGGCTTCTCCCAGTCCTGCCAGAAATTTGCACCCTTGTAAGGATGTGTGGAACTGGCATTGGGCCCCATTACATATATACCGGTATTCCAATCCCATAAATTCAGCGAGTCTGTGCTTACTGTAAAGACAGGCAGTCTGTGATTTTCATTGATAAAATAGGAGTTGGTGATAACCGGACTGTCGAGATATCCTGATTTGAATGCCCTCGCTTTTAATATCCGGGTTTTATTAACTGTAATCGGTCCATTGTATTGCGGAGAAGTACCAACCGGTTCATTGCCGTTAGTTGTGTAGCGGATGACTGCTCCCGGAGTGCTGCAGCTTAGTGTAACTGTTTGGGTAGATGTGTACTTGCCTGGTGCAAGTGAAAACACCGGACTTGCCACATATCCAGGATAACATGTAGAGCCTGAATTAGAACTCAGCGGAGTGGGTGATCTGAAGACACAAAATGTGGAACTGCCATCTGAAGATCTGCCGAAGGAATGATTGGGCAAAAGTTCGGGGACAATTACCTGATCTATTGTAAGGCCCAGATCATCTGTTAGCAACAGCTCATCTCCTGATTTGCTCAATTTGAAATCCGCTTGCAGATATCCTCCGGCCGGAATGCGAAACCATGAAGGAACAGGTGAAAAAGTATTCACGGCACTGAGCATTCCGAAAGAGAGAAAAGGAATCGCAGAAAGATCGTCAGAAGAAGCAGATCGATTGTGAACTTGTACAGCAAGCACATTGTTGCCTGGAACAATAATGTTTTTTAAAGTCCAGGCATCTATATAAAATGAATCAGGAAGCTGGCCATTGTACATTCTTGCTTCATGTGATGAAGATGCAAGTACATTGAACGCCGGCCTGTCTCCCGGATTCCCGACATTTGCACGTGCTATTTCAACACCGTTTAAATAGGCTACAAAACCATCATCGTAATCAATGTTGAATATTGCGTCATGGATATCCGATGTGTCAGGGATAATAAAAGATTTTCTCATCATTACTGAAAGACAGTTTGGAATAACGGTGGCATCATCATTATCATCATATCCTATTCCGCCAGGCCCGCTCAACCAACCTGAATCATCGAATGAAAGATTTCTCCAGTTTGTGTCTGGTTGTGAGTTGCCGACAAAATATCTCCATGTGTTTCCTGCATGTACTGCTGTCTCCCAACGTGTGCCAGTCTGATTGCCCTCTCGTCCGGATGCAAATACTAACACTCTTTGCCCGGGATTAATATTCATCGGTGGAAATGTGAACTTGTATGGCTTACTTATCTCATCCGAAAGACCATAGCCGCCAAGGTTTACCGCATTGGATCCTGCATTACATATTTCTATCCAGTCATTATTGTCTCCATCATCATTTAAAATAGAATTGATATTTGAAGAGCAAATTTCATTAATCAGAATCTGTGAATATGCTTCGGGTGCGACTAAGATTAAAATTAAAGGGATGACATTTGGAATGAATCTTTTGATAAGTGAATTCATGCTTTTTTAAAGGAGTTTTTGTGTTAAAAAGTAGAAACCTGGTCCGGCATTGAATTTAGATACATTTTGAGAAAGATAATGGTAGAATTTGACGAACATATCCAGAATCTTTGCGAATTCCTGCAGAATTACAAGTAATATTGGATGCCTTGAAGTTTGAAAAAGCCTAAAATTCGTTTAAAAACACAATTTATCTTACAAGATGCTGATTATCACAATGATCATGGCTAACATAATCGTTTGCATTTCAAGGAGTTAAAATTCACAATAACTGCCGATTATATTTTTGCAGGATTTGGTTTGTAACTAGCGTACAATCAGTGCAATAGCTCAGAGGCTTTGGTGAATTTGCCATAATTCAGGTTTCAGTTTTCAACAATCAGAGATCAGTGATTTCGGCCAAATGGGATGGACGAAGACTTTTTAGGTCCAGTCTTTCTTTGAATGCTCTTGATAAGCTGTTTCAGTATACAGGAGAAGTGCTTGTGGAATTTCGATGTCTTGTTCATCAATTCTGCCAAATCACAAAACTTATGGAAAATGCAATTCAAAGAAGCGCTGTTCAAACAGCGATAGAAAAAAATTCGCTTCGGCTTCAACATGTTATCGTGTTTCTGAAAAAGGATGGCAGACATTATCAAATAATTTTTCTGTCGTCCTTTTTAATTTTTGGACTTTTCAGATTGGGTTGGTTTGAATATTCATTAAATTTTACTGCCACTTTTTTTGCATGCATTGGCACACAACTTTTACTTTCTCTTTTAAGCAACAAAGATTACTCATCAGTTAAAAGTGCGCTCATTTCAGCTTTGAGCATTTGCCTTATGATGAAGAGCAATTTCGCTCTAACAGCTGTATTGGCTTCTGTTCTGAGTATTGGAAGTAAATTCGCTTTTCGTATTAATGGAAAACACATTTTTAATCCGACCAATTTCGGCATTGTGCTCACTGTACTGCTCAGCGGTGATGCCTGGATATCGCCCGGACAATGGGGAAGTCATGGAATGTGGATTTTCATTGTCGGAACTTTGGGATTTGTTGTCCTTGCAAACGTCAAAAGAGTAGATACAGCGATGGCTTTCCTGCTATCATTCTCAGCTGTTATGTTTTTTCGTTCCATAATTTATCAAGGCTGGCCACTCGACTTTTTCTTTCAGCAGTTCAGCAGCGGAACTCTTTTGCTGTTCACTTTTTTCATGATCACCGATCCTGTCAGTTCACCGTCTAACAAGTTTGTCAGGATCGTGTGGGCTGCAACAACCGGAGTGTTCGCAGCCATTCTTCAATTTAAATTTTGGGTTAATGGCGCACCACTTTATGCTTTGTTTATCTTGTCATTGTTCACTCCATTACTTGATAAGCTATTTTCAGGAAAACCTTTCAGATGGAATTCATTTCATGCAATGAGTTTGTTAAAGCCAAAGGTTAAGACTCCTGCATTTCTTAAACTTATTGTTCCCTCATTCATTTTGCTGACAGCTTTTCTAATGTTGCCTGCCCGATCTGAAGCATTTTGCGGATTTTATGTAGCAAAAGCAGACGCATCCCTGTTCAATAAAGCATCACAAGTGATTCTCGTACGCGATGGAGAAAAAACTGTTGTGACAATGAGCAGCGATTATTCAGGTGAGCCTAATCATTTCGCAATGGTAGTGCCTGTTCCAGTTGTGCTGAAAAAATCAGACATAAAAATAGTAGAGAAGAAGTTGTTCGATTCATTTGATGCTTATTCTGGTCCTCGACTGGTTGAATATTGGGATCAAAATCCGTGTTGGGACAGGTTGGAAATTCAGGAAGACGCTCTTCCAACAATGTTTAAATCAGAGTCACGTACAACAACCTCTGAAATAAAACAAGAGAATTCATATAAAGTGAAAATCGAAGCAAAGTATGCTGTTGGTGAATATGACATTCTTATTTTATCCGCCGAAGAAAGTTCCGGACTGGAAAGATGGCTGACTGATCATGGATATAAAATCCCTGAGAAAGCAAAGGAGGTGCTTGAACCTTATGTAAAGAATAATCTTAAGTTTTTTGTTGTGAAGATTAATCTTGAAAAGTTTAACTCAGAAGGCAGGGGGAGTTTACGTCCATTGCAAATATCTTTCAGTTCTCCTCGCTTCATGTTGCCTATTCGACTTGGAATGGCCAATGCAAGTGGAAGCCAGGAAATGATTGTGTATGCCCTTTCTTCAAAGGGAAGGGTAGAAACTGTAAACTACAGGACAGTAAAAGTTCCGACAGACAGAAACATCCCTGAGTTTATCGCCAGTGATTTCAGCGGCTTTTATAAAGCAGTTTTTGACAGAACCTTTGAAAGGGAAGGAAAGAATAATGTTTACCTGGAATATTCATGGGACATTTCAGGAAGAAACTTTGTGAAGTGTGATCCCTGTGCAGGTAATCCTCCTGTGTATGCCGACATTAAAATGGCCGGTGCTGACTGGATAATTCCAGGAAGAAATGGCAGTGCTTATGAAGGTGAATTGTTTATTACCAGGCTTCATGTTCGTTATGACAGGAAGAATTTCCCTCAGGATTTGATTTTCCAGGAAACTCCCAACAAAGACAACTTCCAACTTCGATATGTCATGAATCATCCAGCCCCGGGCCCCTTTGATTGTGCAGAAGGGAAACGCTATTTGAAAGAACTGCGGCAAAGAAGATACAAGGAGCTTCAGGAACTTTCATTTCTAACGGGCTGGGATATTGATAGGAACCGCGATTATCTTCAATTGCCTTATGGAATAATTGATGAGATGCCTGTAAATAGAAAAGATCGGATTGATAAAACTGCCATGCTTGATACTTCTATTGTCAATCAAAAAATTACACAGATAATTGATGCTGTCGGTAAAAAACAGCTTAATGCTGCATCTGTATTGCCAACCGATTCGAACCCTGATTTGAATCTTGTCGCAACAAATAAAGATGCAGTTGAGTCCACAGTTTCTGCAAGCCATTTTCAGGGAGATCAGAAGTGGCTGCTTGCTCTGATTAGCATAATTATGATTCTGTTTTTTATAAATCGAAAACAAAGCTGATATTTTGATCAAAGGAACCGCCTGAAAGGCGGTTCCTTGATTTTTTAAAGCGATTCACTCTCGGATCAGTATTGAATTATTCCCAGCAGCCATTCCTTTATATTTTTCTGCAATACTCCAGATGCCAATTGATCATACTTTGTTAAAATATTTATCATTGTTTCGTTATAAGATTCATGGATGAATTATTCGTAATTTTATAGAATGAAATTTAAATCTCCGCATTATCTAATCGTATCAACTGTATTCTTACTTATTCTCGTCTTTTCAATCACAGCTCGCACTCAGTGGTATTTTGAGAATAACTTTACTGTTTTCAATTCGGGTGTTCAGCTTAAGCATCCCTGGGCAGGCGGAATCAACTTTCCGGTATTTTCCTCCGTCGATCTTGACGGTGATGGAATGGAAGACTTGTTTGTTTTTGACAGAAGCAATGACAGGGCGATGACTTTCATTCGTACCGGTCCGGGTCCGAATTCATTTCGCTATGCCCCTGAATATGCCGCTCAGTTGCCTGAACTGCGAGGTTGGGCGCTTCTTTATGATTACAATTGCGACGGTAAAGCGGATCTGTTCACTACTTCAGTGAATAACAACGGCATCCTGCAATTTCGTAATGACTCTCAGCCCGGATCTTTGTTGTTTACAGCCGTGGATTCAGTGATGAAAGCAGATTACGGTGGCGGAAATTTTTCAAGCATATTTGCCAGCGCTTTTCTCATGCCTCATTTAAATGATGTAGACGGAGATGGTGACATGGATGTGTTAGGTCAGCAGTTTTTTTGCGTTGGTACCTTCGCATACTATAAAAATATGTCGATGGAAAATTATGGTGTTTGTGATTCTTTGAGTAAATATGTTCTCGAGACTTATTCGTGGGGAAAATTTTCTCTCAGAAGCGGAGCATTTCAGCATGTTGCAGTCGGGCAATTTCATATTAACTGTCTCAGCAATATGGAAGCTGAAATGAATTCATACCAAATCGCGCAAAGGGATGACACCTTTGCAGGTATCTTTACCATTGACATTGACGGAGACGGAGATAAAGATGCTCTCATCGGCGACAGCCAGGCAATCAACAGTTTGCTTGTTATCAATGGTGGAACTCCTCAACTCGCTGACATGGTGTCTCAGGATACTTTGTTCCCATCGAACACAACACCTGTTAATGTGCGTTCCTTTGTCACACATGCTTATCAGGATGTGGATTTCGACGGCGTGAAAGATTTGCTTGTAGGACATAATGAAAATGAAAACAAGAGAGGAGTATTGTACTATCGTAATGCCGGAAGCACTCAGCTACCCGTTTTCTCCTTTCAAACCGATGATTTTTTGGTGTCTGAGATGATTGATGTCGGAGAAGGTGCCGCACCTGTTTTTTTTGATGAGAATTCAGACGGTCTGCCGGATATTTTGATTGGAAATGTTTTCGCCACATTGCCTGGCGGTGTGATGAGAAAGAGCTTGACGCTCTTGCGAAATATAGGTAGTCACTCATCTCCGTCTTTTGAAATTATTACTGAAGATTATGCAGGAGTTTCTTCTCTTAACATCAGTGGCCCTTTGTTTCCGGCATTTGCTGACCTCGACGGTGACGGAGATCAGGATATGCTTTTAGGAGCAGAAGACGGAACTTTATATCATTTCACTAACACCGCCGGACCTTCAGCTCCATGCAACTTTGTATTTACCGGATCGAATTATTCATCTATCGATGTGGGATCTTCGAGCGCTCCACAGTTTTTCGATCTTAATCAAGACGGTCTGCCGGATTTACTTATTGGAGAGAAAAATGGTTTCATTAATTATTTTGAAAATACCGGAACCTTGTCCTCACCTGTTTTTTCTTCTCAACCTACTATCGATACTCTGGGTGGAATTGTTACCCAAACTCCGGGTTTTGTTGATGGATTCTCTGTGCCATTTGCTTTCAGGGATAGTGCGCAAACGCGAATTGCAGTAGCAAACATGGCAGGTGACGTGGTACTGTTCGGTAATATAGACGGTAATATAAACGGATTTTTTACTGTTGAAGACACTCTAATCAAAAGGTCTCTTGGTGTCCGGACAAGGCAGAATATATCAGTGTCCGGAGGTGATATTAACGGAGATTTAAAAACTGATTTGTTATTCGGGCTTTATGGCGGGGGGATTCAAATCCACATCAAAGGTTCTCCGCCGACAGGAATTAAAGAGTTGGGCAGGAATAAAAAATTTGTAGTCTATCCTAATCCTGTTGCAGAGTATGTTATGGTTAAAAGCCTTGGCCAAGCGGAGAATGACAAACATTCGATGCGTTTATCAGATATGAAAGGAATTCTTCTGATAGAAAAAATGATTTCGGCATCCGAAGAAAAAATTGAGTTGGGAAGAGTAATGCCCGGAGTGTACATGCTAGAAATAAATAATAAGTACGGTAGGGAAGTGCATCGACTGATCAAATACAATTAATATTTTGGATCAAAAGCTTTTTCAAAAACAGAATATCACTGTTAGGGATAAGTTCTATTCTATGTTTATAGTAAAAGATGTAGATGTTCTTTTCAATCGCCTTGTAGAAAAAGGTGAGTCGCATCCGGATTTCATTGATGAGAGGATTCCTTATTGGGCTGATTTATGGCCGTCTTCAATTGTCTTGTCTGAATTTATACTGGACAATTACTCAGACATGAGTGGAATGCGAGTCTTGGAGATTGGATGTGGGCTTGGATTGCCAGGTATTGTTGCAGGCAGCATCGGTGCTGACCTGACTTTTTCCGACTATGAACAAGCAGCTCTTGAAGTGGCAGAGAATAACTGGTATCTTAACAACTCAAGGTCTGCAAAATTCTTACATGTAGACTGGAGGGTTCCGCCAGAACATTTGAAATTCGACCTGATTCTTGCTTCTGATGTGGCATATGAACGGAAGTCATACCAAAATTTGATTCAGACATTTAAAGTATTATTAAAGCCAGAAGCTAAGATTCTTCTAGCCGAGCCGAACCGTGCAATGGCCCGGGATTTTCCTGAAGCCCTTGTAAATGCTGGTTTTGAGCTGAATTCCAATACTTTTGATTATCATTTCGGAAACATGAATTATAAAATCTTCATCCATAAAATTTGTTGATAAAAACTGGTTTTTCTTACGTGTTAATTCAACTCAAATTCATCAAACTTCCTGATTTTATGATGATTTTTGCAATGTAAATTATTAAATTGTAAGCAGAGCGACAGAAATACCTGCTTTTTGTTTGAACCAACATGATTTGCTGTCGTTCTGATCTTAGGAATATTATTGCAAAGACTATGAATTTTACTTTCAAAATCAGACTGTTTTGTCTGTTGCTTTCGCTTTCGGGAATTTCTATTTCCGCAGATGCTCAGTTTTTTCAATGGACTAAAAAAGGAGTTTCTCAAGGATTCGAATACGGTAACGGAATATGTACGGATGATTCAGGTTACGTATACGTGACAGGTCAAATTGAATACACAACAGACTTTGGAACTTTGCAGTTATATGCCATAGGCAGTCATGACATATTTGTAGGCAAATACAGTCCCTCCGGAGACATCAAATGGATCAAAAAAGCAGGGAGTGTCGGGGGTGATGTTGGCCGTTCGGTTGGTGTGGATGCTAATTACAATGTTTATGCTACAGGGGAGTTCGAGAAATCCACATACTTCACTTCAAATGATTCAGTGATTTCCGCAGGATCAAATGATATTTTTCTTGCCAAATATGACATCAATGGAAATTTGGTGTGGGTGAAAAGATACGGTGGATCAAGCGACGATAAAGGCCGGGCCTTGGCTGTGGATTCAGCTGGTAATTCATACATAGGAGCATACTTTTCCAGTTCAGTTAGCTTTGGATCCACTAACCTGAGCAGTTCGGGAAGCAATGATATAGCAATATTCAAAGTCAATTCATCAGGTGATGTGCAGTGGGCTAAAAAAGCCGGAGGCACCAGGGAGGACAGACCAAGAGGGGTAGCTTTGGATCGATCTGGAAACATTCTTGTCACCGGAACCTTCACCAATTCCTGCACATTTAGCGGAACTACCCTCACAGGAACAGGACCGTTCAGTTCTTTTACGGCAAAATACACCAATAGCGGTAATCTTGAATGGGTGAGAGCCGGAGTGAACACAACGGATACTACAAGATCAAATGCCATCGCAACAGATCCTGCTGGAAATTCATATATCGCTGGCTATTATAAACAGACTGCAGTCTTTGGTTCTAATTCTGTGACTAGTGCGGGTGCAAACGACATTTTTGTCGCAAAATATGATCCCAACGGAAATGTATTGTGGCTGAAGTCCGCAGGTGGTCCATATGATGATATGGCTAATGGTATCTCCTATGACCCCACAAACAATCTCGTATATGTTACGGGCCAGATAGACGATCACGGATATTTCGATAACATCTATGTCGGTGCTGCAGGTAACAGAGATGTATTTGTAGCTGCCTATGATCCTAACGGGAACATTGTGTGGGTTCGAGCCGCGGGAAGCAAGATGCGCGATGCTGGTCTTGCTGTGACACAGGACACTCTTGGAAACATATACAATACCGGTTTCTTCACGGATACTGCCACATTCGGTGCTACAACATTGCAAGGTTATCCCTTGGCAGATTTTTATCTTACAAGGATATCTCCTCAACCTGCATCAGCTCCCACCATGGCTGCAAGCAGCCTCATAGCTTCAGGCTCAGGCTGCAACAACATTCAGCTTAATTGGACAAACGGAAACGGAACTCGCAGGCTGGTTATTGCGCGCGCAAATGCTCCGGTAAACGCTTTTCCTTCTAACGGCACAGAATATACCGGTAACCCATCCTTTGGAAATGGACCTCATCTGGGAAGCGGAAATTATGTGATGTATAACGGAAATGGAAACAACCTTGTGATATCGAACCTGAATCCGGGGGTTGTATATCATTTTACGGTCATTGAATACAATGGCTACGGGCCATCGAGCAATTATCTCGGCTCCGGAAATCCGGTGACAAACCGGACTAACAATGCATTGCTGATGAACATCAATGCAAGCGCGCAGTCATTCTGTGTGGGCGGATCAGCTACCCTCATTGCAAGCAACGCTAATTCTTTCACATGGTCTCCCGCTGACGGGCTTTCATCTACAACGGATCAGACCGTGGTGGCTAGTCCGGCTTCAACTACAACTTATACAGTTAACGGTGAAAACGCATACGGATGTCAGGCCTCGGCTTCTGTGACAATTTCAGTTTATACAGAACCACCAGTACTATTCACTGCAACGAGCGGGATTTGTATAAATACTCCTTCTTTCCAACTCACCGGTGCTACTCCTACAGGTGGTACATACAGTGGGCCCGGAGTCAACAATGGAAGTTTTAATCCTTCTGTTGCAGGAATAGGCAGCCATATCCTCACTTATTCATATACTGACAGTCAGGGTTGCTCAGGTTCTGATACAGCTTTGTTCACAGTAAATTCTCTTCCTTCTGTTTCATTCGGCTCCTTTTCCCCATTGTGTGCAAATGCCGCTCCGGTTCAGCTGAACAGCGGTTCACCATCTGGTGGTGTTTATTCAGGTAGCGGCGTGAGCGGACAACAATTCAATCCGTCAATTGCAGGGCCTGGGAACCATACACTGACATACACATATACCAACTCTAATGGTTGTTCTGCTTCAGCTAATACAAGCGTAACAGTGAATGCGTTTCCAAGCGTATCACTCGCCAGCTTCAGTTCTGTTTGTCTGAATACCGCATCATTTACCCTCAGCGGAGGTTCGCCTTCAGGCGGAACGTATTCCGGCAATGGTGTCAGTGCAGGGATGTTCAATCCGGGCTCTGCTGGTCAGGGAACACACGCCATAACTTATACCTACACCAATTCATCAGGATGTTCCAACACAGCAAGCAGGAATATTGTTGTAAACAACACTCCAAGTGTGTCTCTGTCATCTTTCAGTGACATTTGTTCGAATGCACAACCGGTCACCCTCAGTGGAGGAAACCCGGCCGGAGGAGTCTATTCCGGTAATGGCGTGAGTGGTGGAAGTTTCAATCCTAATACAGCCGGAGCCGGAACACATACTATTACATATACATATACCGATATACAAGGTTGCAGCGGATCCGCTCAGAGTTCAATTGTGGTAAAGCCTGCATCAAATGTTACTCTGTCTGCATTCAATCCGGTATGTTCAAATGTTGCCGCATTCACTCTCAGCGGAGGGGCTCCGTCCGGCGGCACTTACACAGGAACCGGAGTCACAGGAAATATGTTTAATCCTTCCATTGGTCCTGGCACCTATACGATATGGTATTCTTACACAGATCCTAACGGTTGTTTCGCAAATGTATCCAGACCGTTAACTGTTAATCCTGTTCCATCAGTAAGCGCATCGCCAATTCCAAATGCATGTACTAATCAGGGATCTTTCACTCTGACCGCAGGCTCTCCTTCAGGAGGAGTTTACACCGGCACAGGAGTGTCAGGCGGAATGTTCAATCCTGGTATTGCAGGAGTCGGTAATCATTCAATCAGTTACACATATACAAATCCGCAGGGATGTTCTGCTAGTGCATCTACCAATGTGACGGTAAACCCTTCTCCAAGTGTCGATCTGGGTCCTGATTCAGTAGTATGTGCAAGCGCAGCTGTAGTGCTGAATGCGGGAAGCGGATTTTCAGCCGTACTTTGGTCAACGGGAGCAACATCAAATTCAATCAGTGTCGATAGCTCAGGTGTCGGATTTGGAATCAAAACAGTTCACGTTCGTGTAGAGAATTCCTTCGGCTGCAGCGCTCGCGATACAATTCAAATAAGATTCGATGCATGCGCCGGAATAGCCGGACCTTCCACTGAATTTATAGGTGTTTATCTGTATCCTAATCCATTTAGTGACTTCATGAAAGTTCTGACAGAGAAAGTTATTGATCTCAGGATTTATGACGTGAGTGGAAGGATGCTTGAAAAGAAAGAAGGAGTGCAGGGATTAATTACTGCAGGGAAGGAACTTGCTGCCGGAACTTATTTTCTTGAAGTGAGTGCAGGAGAACTCCGCAGAGTTTATCACATTGTCAAAACATCAAGATAGTATCTTTCAAGATTCAATGATCGGTCCCGGAACATGTTTTGTGTTCCGGGATTTTATTTTTCCTTTCGGAACACTTTGAAAAAATCAATCCAGATTACCGAAACGATAGAAATCCCGATTGCACCAATTATTGTGCCGGGCTCCGGCAATTCAAATTGAAACAGTTCTTTCATAGCCGGAGATAACAGAGTGAAAATCCAGACTGAGGAAGTGATGAGAATGATAAGAGGAACAAGAAAATTCTTCTTTTTCAGAGAGCTGAAAATGCTATGCACATCGCTTCTCACTGATAGCGTTAAAAAGATGT
This sequence comes from Bacteroidota bacterium, assembly GCA_003389385.1. GTDB lineage: Bacteria > Bacteroidota > Bacteroidia > AKYH767-A > 2013-40CM-41-45 > QQVM01. The sequence goes on along the minus strand of QQVM01000012.1, from coordinate 116,212 downwards.
TTGAGAACACCATGCCTGTAAAAACTAAAGTCCTGCATTCGTCTTCACTAAATCCCTGGCTGATTCCTGAATGAAGAATGAGAAGCAAGGCAACTGTGATTACCAGTCCGCGCAAAGCAGATATTCCAAGACGAATCATTCCGGGGAATCCACTTTTGAGCCTGTTGGCTCTTGTTACTGTAGATTTTTCTGCAGGTTCATTTTCAAAAACAATACTGCAAGTTGGCCCCATCACCAGTTCAAGAAATATAATATGGACAGGATTGAACAAGTGAGGATACTTCCAGCCAAGCAGGAGAGGCAGAGTCACCATTGAAATAAGCGGGATGTGAATTGAGACTATGTATCCAATCGCTCTTTGAAGATTTGAAAAAATTCTGCGTCCAAGTTCGACCGCTTTAGTCATGGATGATAGGTTGTCATCAAGCAGAATGATTGATGCTGCCTGGCGGGCTATATCGCTTCCTCTTAATCCCATTGCCACTCCAATATTTGCTGCTTTGAGTGCAGGTCCATCATTTACACCGTCTCCGGTCATTGCAACCACTTCCCCTTTGTCTTTCAAGGCCTGAATCAGCTTCAGCTTATCTTCAGGCAGCATGCGGGCATATACGTCAATTGTACCTGATGTGTCTTTCAGTTCAATCTCTGTCATCATTCGCACCTCCTCCCCGGTGAGAAATTTTTCCGTGTTTATCAATCCAATCTGCTTTCCTATTGCTGCTGCTGTACCAGGATAATCTCCTGTAATCATCTTGACTCTGATTCCTGCATCCTGAAACTTATGTATTGTGTCACGAATATATTCTTTCGGAGGGTCATTCAATGCAATCAGGCCAAGCAGTTCCCAATTAAAGTCATGCTGATCTACCGGCCATTCATTCTTTTGTTTGACCGACTTTGCTACAGCTAAAACTCTGGACCCTTCAGAAGTCATTTGGTCAACACTTCTGAGGAATGATTTCTTTTCCTCATTATCCTTGATGCATAAGTTGAGGATTCCTTCGGGAGCACCTTTGCATGCAATGAAAATTTCTCCTTGGCCGGATTTGTGAATGTGAGTCATCATCGGAAATTTCCCTCCCAGAGGATATTCATGCAACATGTTGAATGACTCGACGGCTGGGCCGGAATTCAGTTTCCGATAAGCCGCATGGATGGCTTTTTCCATCGGATCAAAGGGAATAGGTTCTGATGCGAGCATTGCATAGAGGATAAGATCGTGCAGCGCGACTGATTCAAGGTCAGGGTTGAAGTTTTTCACTTCTTTTTCCTCTACCGTTAATACCTGACTAAGCCTCATTCTGTTTTCCGTGATTGTTCCAGTTTTATCGAGACAGATTACTGTGGAAGCACCAAGTGTTTCAACTGCCTGAGCCTTTTTTACAAGTACATTATGCTTCAACATCCGGAATGCCCCGAGTGCCATGAATGTGGACAAGGCTACCGGGATTTCTTCGGGAAGCACTGCCATGGCTAATGTCAGGCCGCGCATGAATCCAAAAATGTAATCCCCGCTAATCTTATAGTTATGATACCACACAAAGAGAAAGGCGATCAGCCCGAAAATACTCAGGTATTTTACAAACCTGCCAATCTGATACTGCAATGGACTTTTGCCGCCCTCCACTTCATCCATGCTTTTTCCAAGTAATCCGAGTTTAGTTGCGAGTCCTATTTGTTTTACTTCTGCATACGCCATGCCGGAAAAAATATTTGTTCCTGCATAGAGCGAATCGCTGGCTGATTTGGCTACAGGCAGTGATTCGCCGCTCAATATGGATTCATCCACACTGCAGTCTGCAGCTTTAATTATCATCAGATCTGCTGGAATCAATTCTCCTTCTGAAAGCTGTACAATGTCTCCTACTACCAGATCCTCACTCGGGATTTTATCAATCTTACTGTTCCTGAAGACGCTTATTTCAGCTTTTGTAAGTTTTTTTATTTCTCCAATAGCGCGTGAACTTCTGTATTCCTGGAAGACAGAAATGCCGCTGACCAGAATAATAGCCAAAGCCATGAATATTCCTTCTGTGAGCTGCCCGGTGAAAAAGTATATCAGTGAAGCAAGAAGTAGAATTATAAGCATGGGTTCCCCGAGAAGTTTCCTGAGAATTTTTATTCCGGCAGGAAGATTCTTGTGGAGAATGTTCATGCCATGTTTCTTCCGGCTTTCCTCCACCTGAATATTATTTAATCCCTGGAATTCCATAGGCACGCGTATGACAATATTAGAATATCATAATGTATGAATATGATCAAAATAACAGCTTATCTGCGGTTTATAAATGATGCATATCATCTTATAATACACAATGATAAAGAAATCAGTGTCTCATTCAATTCATGCTTCAATTGACGGACTCCTTAACCTTGTTTTTCCTGAATATTGCGGAGCATGCAATAAATCTCTCAGCAAGGGTGAGAAAGTAATTTGCATATCCTGTCGGTTTAAGCTTCCAAAGACTAATTATCATTTGGTAGCTGATAACACCTTAGTCAGGCTTTTTTGGGGCAAGACTAAAGTCAATGCAGCTACATCGTATTATCATTTCGGTAAAGGTGAAAAGGTGCAGAACCTGATACATAACCTGAAATATCATCAGCGCACGGATATCGGACAGCTGATTGGAGAACTTTTGGCCTTTCAGATTATGTCGACCGATTTGTTTTCTGGCATAGACATAGTAATTCCGGTTCCATTGCATGAAAGCCGTCTCCGTCAAAGAGGATTTAATCAATGTGATAGTATTGCTGACGGCCTTTCCAAAGAGCTGGGTGTTCCCTCGGGCAGCGGTTTATTGAGGCGAATTGCTGCTACAACCACACAAACTAAAAAACAGAGGCATGAACGACACTTAAACATGGAAGGTGTTTTTCAATCCAAGGATGTTATTTGTCTTCAGGGTAAACATGTATTGCTGGTGGACGACGTTATTACCACCGGTGCCACTCTTGTTGCGTGTGCTGAAGAAATCCTAAAAAGCAAAGGTGCACAGGTCAGTATTTGCGCCATAGCCTGTGCCTGAAGGATTGGTGAATGACCTCAGCATTCGGTTCAGCGTTCGTTCATTTTTTTACATCTTTGCAAAAAAAAGACTTGGAAGAGCTTCTGGTATCAAATAGTCATAGCAAGGAAGAAAAGTATAAATTTCTTGTTCCCCAGATTGAGAACCTGCTGAAATCTGAAAATGATTTGATTGCATGCCTTGCCAATGTATGTGCAGCCATTCGTGAAACTTTCGGTTTTTTATGGATAGGTTTTTACCTTGTAAAAGATACCGATACTGGAAAGGAACTTGTTCTCGGACCATTTCAGGGTCCGCTGGCATGCACAAGGATATCCTTCGGGAAAGGAGTTTGCGGAAAAGCCTGGGAAGAGAAGCGATTAATCCGGGTAACTGACGTAAACAAGTTTCCAGATCACATAGCATGCAGCAGCCTTTCTAAATCAGAGGTGGTTGTTCCTCTGTTGCATAAGAATGAAGTGATGGCAGTTTTGGATATTGACAGCGAGATTTATGCATGCTTTGATGAAATCGATGAAAGGTATCTTGTAGAAATTTGCAAACTGGCGGAAAGCAAACTATGAATAACTTGATGCCTATTCGTTCCGTTATTTTGTTGTTCTGGTTGTCAATCAGCTCTTGTGCTATACAAGTTCCGCCATCTGGAGGGGATAGAGACCAGGAGCCGCCGAAGCTGGTTTCGTCGGTTCCGGAAAATCAGGCCACTTCATTCAAATCAAATGAACTGAATCTTTTCTTTGATGAATTCATTCAACTGAACAACATCAGCAGTCAGCTCGTGATTTCACCTCCGCTTGAAGGATTTCCTGAAGTGAAAGTCAGGAAAAAGCATCTCTATCTGAGTTGGAAAGACTCACTTGAAGGAAACACCACCTATACATTTAATTTCGGAAACGCAATCAGGGATTTCAATGAAGGGAATATTCTGGGAGATTTTCAATTTGTTTTTTCTACCGGAGAATTCATTGACACTGCTTTCATTTCAGGAGAGCTGACCGATGCCTTTTACGGAACACCGGTAGAGGGTGCATTAGTGATGTTGTACAAAGACAATGAAGATTCACTGCCTTTGAAACGAAAGCCGCTTTATTTCGGACGCACAGAAAAAGATGGCAGATTCAAGGTGAGAAACATCGCTCCGGGAAGTTATAAGATTTTCGGCCTTAAAGATTCAAATTATGATTACCTGTATAACAGCCCGGCGGAAGGATTGGCATTCTTGCCGGATAAAATTCCATCAGGCAGTGAAAAGATAAATCTCAGGATGTTTACTGAAAGACCTCGAAATGAATTAATGAAAGCTTATTCATCATTTCCCGGCAAGTTTAGCCTTGTGTTTTCATTCAGTGCGGATACTGTAAGCATAAATTGGTTGGGGAATTCTGAAAAACTCAGATTTCATACGATTGAGTATTCAGAAAACAAAGACACGATTAGCGTTTGGTACCTGAACACTGATTCTGATACTGCAGCATTCACATTGCCCTTTTTAAGTTCAGTTGACACAACATATGTTCGCCTTTTCTCTAAAAAGACAGAGCAACTGGCAAGGGGTAAAAGGAGCATGGAGTTCAACGCTGAAGCGGTTCTTCAGAATGGAATTTTTCAGGACTACTTTCTTCCACTAAATATTTCATTCAAGCATCCTGTAGAGAAAGTTTTTCCTGAGAAACTGCTGATAAAGCAAGACAGTATGGATTTCTCTGTTAAAAAAATAAACCTTGTGGAACCGGTAAAAAGCATGTTAGCTGTCGAAGGCGATTGGACACAGGGTGCGAATTACAATGTAAATATGCTTCCTGGTTTCGCCCGTGATATATTCGGAAATGAAAATGATACAATTTCATTTTCAATGCAGATCAGAAGGGAGACAGATTATGGAAGCGCTTCTGTCGATCTTTCCGGACTCACATCAGGGAAAGTATATCACATTGAATTTGTTAATCAAAGAGGTGAGGTGGTGAGAAAAATGACTGTCGAATCAGATAAGGTTCTGCTTGCTGAAAATCTTTTGCCATCACAATACACTCTCAGATTAATTTTTGATGAGAATAAAAACGGACAATGGGACACTGGAAGTTATTTTCAAGGGGAACAGCCTGAGAAAGTCATTTACTTTCCGGAGACTGTAACTGTCAGGGCTAACTGGGATATAGAATTGAAGTGGAATCTGTCGGATCAGAGTAAATAAATTAAGGTTAACTATTTTAGTAGAGGGCAATGATAATTGGGAAAAAGAAATTACCGGTCAGCAAATTAAGAGCCTTAGTTTTTTATCTCTTAGTTTTTTTTGCTGTTGCTTCGATTCCTTCCTGCAAGGTTGGCCGTTTTATCTGGTACAATTATGCCAACATAACAGATTATAAAATATTTCCCTCACGGCCTCTGCATGCCTCTGATAAACCGTTCCGTTTCATTGAAGCATTGAAAAATGCGGAGATTGAAAATCATCTTCGAATTGTAAATCATGCGAAGGACACACTGAGCATGAAGTCTTTTTTAGAGAAATCTCCAACTGTTGCCTTCCTTATACTCAGAAACGACAGTTTGATTTATGAAAAGTATTTTCATGGTTATACAGAATCTTCTGATGTAGCTTCATTTTCTGTCGCAAAATCGTACGTGTCGGCTCTGATTGGAATTGCAATAAAGGATGGATATATTACCAGTGAGCATGATCTTGTAATTCGGTATTTGCCGGAACTTGACAAAGGAGGACATTGGAGAAAACTGACCATATATCATTTGCTGCAAATGACCAGTGGTGTCGGTTTTTCTGAAAAATATACCACGCCTTTCAGTGATGCAGCTTCCTTTTATTATGGCAGGAATCTAAGAAATATGGTTTTGCGTTCAGAAATAGAGAAGGAGCCAATGACTGAGTTTGATTATATCAGCATCAATACTCAATTGCTTGCGATGGTGATTGAAAAAGCAACCGGAAGGACAGTAACAGAATATCTTGATGAAAAGATCTGGAAGCCTCTTGGAATGGAATATGATGCAAGCTGGAGCATTGACAAGAAGAAAAACGGCATTGAGAAAGCCTTTTGCTGCATTAATGCAAAAGCAAGAGACTTTGCCAAGTTTGGCCGGCTTTATCTGAACAAAGGATATTGGAACGGAGCCAGCATCATTCCTGAGGAGTGGATAGAGAAAAGTACATCAATCAACCGCGATTCAGGCGGTGCATGGTATTACAACCGGCAATGGTGGATAGGTTCTGAACAGAACAATCATTATTCTGCTGTTGGTCACCGAGGCCAGTATATTTTTATCAAGCCTGATAAAAATATCGTGATTGTCAGGCTGGGAAAGGACCGTGCAAAGGAAGAATGGATTGATATTATCCGGCAGGTTGCATTGCAATTATAAAGACCCCAGCTCACGCAGACACAATGACTCCATTAAAAAGACATACAGCGCTGCAATCACTTTCAAGAGAACATCACAAAATGCTTTTGATTAGCCGGGTGCTAAGGAGCGATGTTCCCGGGTACAGGGGTATGCCTAATACTGCCAGTGAGAAAAGGGATTTTTTGAAAGGAAAGATGCAAGAGTTGATATTGGAGCACTTTAGGAAGGAGGAAAAATTCCTTTTTCCTTATTTAGAAAAACGAGACAGGCGTTTTCTCGAACTGACCGATTCGCTTCGCACTGATCACCATAATTTAAAAGCGTTATATTCTGGCATAACAAAGGATGATGACAATGAAAATATCCTTCAACAGTTCGCCCTCCTGCTCGAAGAGCACATAAGGAAAGAGGAGAGAATTCTTTTTCAGATGGTACAGGAAATTCTGGGGGAGGAAGAATTGAAAAATCTTCAATCATTGCTTGAAGCCCCGCCTACCTCACAATAATTTTTTTGAGTATAGAATGCTCTAAATCCTGAATGCGTATAAAGTACACTCCTGAAGCGAGTTCTCGGCTGTCGAAGAATAATTTCTTCTCCCCTGAAATCTGGCCTGTAAAAATATCTGATATCTTTTGTCCGTGAATGTTATAAAGCCCCACCTCAAACTGTCTGATATTTTCGCTTTGAACTGGAATGCAGGTGATTCCTTTGGATGGATTCGGGAAGATGTCTGCAACTTCAAATATTACAGAAGATATTGAATTATTAATTTCAGTATTTAGAATGATGTTAAACTTCCAGTATGCAGCAGGCGCAGGCAATGGTCTTGTCTGCGTTTTTCCGGATATGGAGCTGGCTTCAATATAATAATATACTGTGCTGCCCGGGTTTTGCTGAGGGATAAATCCAGTCCACAAGTTCAGTAAAGTATCAGTGAGTGTCATGGCAACAGATGAATACAACTGCGTAGTGTCTGTCCGGTACCAGACATTTGCACTGCTGATTCCTGACCTGTGAAGTATCCTTGAATCTATTTGATAAGCTGACGTGGAAGCTATTGCGTCACGATAAGCCTGATGGCTGATTAATAATGGATCCGATGAAGCAACTTCTTTAGTGATGCAGTGGATCGCACCAAGTGAAGGAATGATACTGTTACAGTTAATTCCGACGATGTTGTATCCGGGCAGCGATTCTCTCCAGATTCTAAGGGCCGTTGTATCATGTCTTTCTTCGTAAGTAGGAACCAAAACAGTTTTGTTCACGAAAGTTGCATTGGTATAAGTCCTGTAATCACCCCCTGTGTTCGGATAAGCATTGAAGTTGTCAGGGGGCATGGGTATGCGTATCACTTTGTATGGAGTTCCGAATACTGAATTGAAGTTATTGAGGACATACTGAAGATTGGCTTCAATCTGCGGACCGTCTGCCACACCCGGAGGATATTCGCCAACGAGAATTGTTTCCTCATCCAATAGTTTCATGTGCATATCTATGTGATGAATCTGGTCGTATGGAAGATTGCTCATTTTAATGTATCGGTTTATGCCCATGAAGCGGTGCATCAGCGAGTCAATTTCAGATTCTGTCTTGCCGGAGTTTTCATCGAGTATAAGCCGGGAAGAAAATCCGGTTCCCCATCCGTCTGTCATGAAGTTGCCTCCGGTATGAACGAGATCAAAAGGGGCTTGCGTCATTGTGTACATCGGTAATCCGGTATGTCTTTGCACAGAAGCAGGAACTGAATCGTCTTTCGCCCTTGGCCTGTTATAGATCCAATCCACCAGAGCAAGGGTATCCACATCATTGGTGTACACATTCCATTGTCCATAATCACGACACCAAATCGAATTGAAAGGGGCAATGAGATATTCTGTATTGGTAAGTGAAACTCCGTTGGATGTAAGGTAATTCTTCACGGTGTTGGAGTCGGAACAAACAATGATCACCCGTGTTTCGACTGCAGCTGCGCGGACAATCTCTTTAAGTATTGACTGAAATCCTGTCCATGTAATGGTCAGCGCGTCAATTTCTTCCCATTCAGCACTTGCTCTGACAGCAGAAAAAGGAACACTAAATCTGTTACTATGACTCCTTGCTTCTCTGAGATATTGAGGCATCAACAGTTTTTCTTGTTCCGTCATTTTATGTTGTGGGAACTGTGCGGAAACTAGAAAGGGCATAAATGCCAATTGCAGATAAAGAAGTACAGGTAAAATTCGCATGGAAACTGAATTCACAGTATGGGAAGATACAAATATAAGACTCAGGTTCAAATAATTAATTTGAAATCGTCTGCATCATTTAAAAAGGGAAGCTGTTGGCGGAATTCTTTCATTTCTTGAATGTCAAGGGAGAAAACTTCAGTTTTCTCTTCAAAAGATGAAAATGAACTTATTTTTTTTCCTGTGTAATCATGCATTGCTGAATCTCCTGTATAAGGGTGATGATTCCCGTCAATTCCTGTCCTGTTCACCCCGGCCACGAAGCACTGGTTTTCTATTGCTCTGGCGGCAAGCAGTTGCGTCCAGGCAAATACTCTTTTTTCAGGCCAGTTGGCCACAAATACCAATAAATCATAATCAAAGTCCTTTCTTCTTCTGCTCCAGACTGGGAAGCGAAGATCATAACAGATAAGTGGGCAAATATTCCATCCTTTTAAATGCATTATCCACTGATGTGTGCCTGCAGTATAGAATTTCTCTTCACCGGCCAGACGGAATAAATGTCTTTTGTCATAATGAGTATGCGCCCCGTTTGGTTGCATCCATATGAGACGATTGTAATACTTTCCTTCATCTTCAATAATCAGACTCCCGCAAATCACAGCATCTTTTCTTCTAGCAGCGTTTCGCATCCAGCTAACTGAATTTCCTTCCATGTTTTGAGCATGCCTCCTGGCATCCATTGTAAAACCTGTGCTGAACATTTCAGGAAGAATGATAAGATCGCATGGGGAATTAATCTGATCAAGCTTTTGGTCGAAAGCCTCAAGGTTCTTGTCGGGATTTTCCCAGGCAATATCAGATTGTAGTAAAGCGATGTTTAGTGCAGACAATTGATACGGGATATAATGAAACACTCAAGTTAACAATTAGTCTCATAATGTTCTCAGTTTTTCTGCCGCTGAGGCGAGCGTTTCAGATTTCTTTGCAAAACAAAAGCGAAGATAATGCTGGTCAGGAGGAGTTTTATAAAAGGGGGAGAGGGGAATTGACGCAACTCCGCTTTCCCTGGTGAGTTTAATGGCAAACTCTGTGTCCTTTTCATTTGAGATGCCGGAATAATCAAGCAGCTGAAAATAGGAGCCTTTGGAAGGAGTGAAAGAAAAACCAGAGCCATGCAACATTTCTAGAAAAAAATCTCTTTTGTTTTGATAGAATGAAGGAAGCTCGAGATAATTCGCGTTTTTCATATATTCAGCCAAGGCATGCTGCAGTGGAGTGTTGCTACTGAAAACAAGGAATTGATGCACTTTTCTGAATTCTTTCATAAGATATTCCGGAGCCAGACAGTAACCCATTTTCCACCCTGTAGCATGATATGTTTTTCCGAATGAGAACACCACAAAACTCCTATTGAGCAATTCAGGGAATCGTATCACGCTTTGATGTGACAGTCCGTCGAATATGATGTGTTCATAAACTTCATCGCTTATAATTAATATTCCTGTGTCCTTTAGCAGCATGCTGAGGGAGTTCAGGTCCTCCTCAGTGAAAATTGTACCTGCAGGATTATGCGGAGTATTAATGATTATCAGTTTCGTTTTATGACTGATCAGTTTCGCAAATTCAGTCCAGTCGATTTTAAAATCAGGACCATAGAGGGAATACAAAACAGGTATTCCGCCATTCAGAAGGATTGCAGGAACATATGAGTCATATGCCGGCTCTATCACAATAACCTCATCGCCTGGTTTCACTATTGCCGCGATTGCGGTATAGATAGCCTGAGTGCCGCCACTTGTGATTGTGATCTCTGTATCTGGATTGTATTTTCTGTGATAAATCTTATCTGTTTTCAGGGCAATTTGCTCTCGTAATGCAGGATGTCCTGCCATGGGTGCATATTGATTGAAGCCCTTTTTCATGTATTCATGAACGAGGGAAATGAGTTCCTCAGAAACTTCAAAATCAGGAAAGCCCTGGCTAAGGTTGATCGCCTTATATTCATTTGCCAGAGCCGACATGATTGTAAATATCGTGGTGCCAACAGCCGGAAGTTTAGACTGAACTTGTTCTGCTTGCATATTGTTGTGGGATTTGCCTGTACAAATTGTGAATTTATCAATTCCAGCCCGGATTTGGAGAGAATAATATCAAATTATACTTGATATTCAGACAGAAGGAAATGAAAATAATCTTGCAGATTCTTTGGCTCTGGTGGTTAAAAAAAGATTTACATCCATCCGGGATTATTGGAAATAAGCCCCGCATTATACAGCCATAAAATTACAAGGAGTAAAATCAAGAATGCGATGCCGAAGGAGTAGGTGAGTTTCTTGTATAATTTGGCCTCACCGGCAAGTTTCATTCTTTTGATGATGTTATAAATCACATTTTCTGAACGGTGAAAAGCGCTTTCGCTTTTCACGATGTAGTCAAAAGCGCCGTATTTCATTGTGTTCACAGCCACTTCAATTTTATCCTGGCCGCTGAACATTACCACTTCGGTTTCGGGACGAAGGGTTTTAATTTCTTTGAGAATATCAATTCCGTTCATGGCGTCCTTTCCTGCTTTGTCAAAATTGAAGTCAAGGAAAATGATATCCGGATTGATGCTCATGTTTTTCAGGCATTCTTCCCCTGAATTAAAAACATGAATAGTAAAGGTCGAATACTTGCTCAGATAATCCTGCAGCATCATTGCCTGAATAGCATCATCATCAACAATAAAAATATTCTGAACGGTTTTCATAGAATTTGTCTTGGAGCAAAATTGGGTTTATTTCTTGTCTAGCCTTAATTTGTTTAATGATTAATCAGTGCCGGGATCAGCTTGCTTCCTGACGTAATTCCTCAATGGCTTTGCGGCAAATATCTGAAAATTCATTTAAGAGTACAGGCAGCTTTTCCACTTCTTCCTTATTGCCGGCTCGGTGTTCTATTCCTTTTATCAGATCTTCTCCCTGTTTGATTCCCATGTAAGTGATCTGAGGTTTGAGGGCATGTGCGGTGGCTCTCAGGGCATCGTAATTCTGACTCTGAAGATGATTGTTCATCAGATCCAATTGTCCGGGACAATGCTGTATAAACATATTCATGTACTTTTTCATCTTATCGGAATTATCGCCCGTGAAAGTTTTTAGAAAAGTAAGGTCAGTAATCCGGGTCATAGGATTGGAATTTAACGAACAAATATAAGATTAGAATTTAAAAACAAAGACTATCTTGAATGCGGAGTTGTATAATTACAAACAATTTTCATTGAATATTTTTGGCCAATACAAGTTTGCCCAGTTTATTCAACAGATTCTTCGGATCAAAGGGTTTGGAGATGTACTCGTTCATGCCGAATTCAAAGCATTTTTGAACCTCTTCCTGAGTGACATTTGCTGTCATGGCCATTACAGGAATTCTGTTTTTGGGTTCAGGAAGCTCAGATTTGATCTTACGGCATGCTTCGAAGCCGTCCATCACCGGCATTTGAATATCCATAAGCACCACATCGTAATCTTCGGTTTTTAGCATCTCAAAGGCGACAAGTCCATTGTCTGCAACATCGACTTTTATTCCCGTGATAAGATCAGTGAGAGTGTCTACAGCCACCATCTGATTGAAATGATTGTCCTCTACAAGCAGAACCTTGATACCCTGAAGTTCTTCCGCGCTGAATTCTTCCTGATGATCTGTTGATTTTTTTAAGTCTGATTGGGTTCCGATAATGAAGGGTAATTTGAAGTAAAAGGTGGTGCCTTTGTTTAGCTCGCTTTGCACACCTATGCTTCCTCCCTGAAGTTCAATCAGCTGTTTTGAAATTGTCAGGCCCAGTCCGGTGCCTCCGAATCTTCTTGTTGTATCACTGCTTGCCTGAGAAAAGCTCTCAAAGATCTTGTTCAGTTTTTCGGGCGCAATCCCAATACCTGAATCAGAAACTGAAAACTCCAGAATGCTTTGCTCGTTTTTTCTGCTCAACTCTTTCACGTTGATTTTGATTTTTCCCTCATTGGTAAACTTGATTGCATTTCCGGAAAGGTTTATCAGAATCTGATTGAGCCGTACTGGATCTCCGATGAGAATAGGGGGAACACCTTCATCGACAGTTACTGAGAATTCAAGGTTTTTATCTTCAGCCTTGAAAAGCATAGTTTGGTAAACAGTGTCCAGGTGATCGTGCAGGTGAAAAGGAATTTTTTCAAAATCCATTTTACCTGCTTCAATTTTAGAAAGATCCAGGATGTCATTGATGATAACCAGAAGGTTTTCCGATGATTTACGGATCACATTCAGATATTTCTGCTGTTGATCGTCAAGTTGCGTTTTCAATAGGAGATGAGTAAGGCCGATGACGGAATTCATGGGAGTCCTGATTTCATGGCTCATGTTGGCCAGGAACTGCTGCTTGAATTTCTCGCTCTGCTCAGCTTTGTGTCTTTCAATTTCCGCAATTTCCTTTTCTTTCAATGTCTGATTGAGCTGTTCGCTGGCAATTCTTCCCATACGGAGAATTCGGTTCTCTTCCAGTGTTTTTTCAATAGTGGTTTCCAGATCTGCAAAATCTATGGGTTTGGTGATAAAATCAAAAGCACCTCGGTTCATGGCAGTTCGAATGTTGTCCATGTCACCGTATGCGCTTACAACTACCGCTCTCTGGTGACGAAACCTTTCCTTAATCTTAACAAGTAAAGTAAGTCCGTCCATTTCCGGCATGTTGATATCAGTCAGAATCATGTCGTACTTATCCGGATCATCAGAAAGAAATTCCAGGGCTTCAGTGCCGTTGTGCGCGAAGTCAAATGCAAATTCATTTTCGCGGATTTTTTTCCTGAATCTCTGTGTGATCAATAATTCCAGATCAGGTTCGTCATCCACTACCAGTATTTTTGCCTGGGCATTCATTCCTGTTCGGTTCAGATTTATAGGTGAGAAGTATAAAGATATTCAATTTTAAATTTTATCGTCATTGGAAAATTAATTCTTTCAGTTTTGTAAAATCCACCGGTTTTGTCACGAATTCATTGGCGCCATAACTCATCGCATTTGAATAATTGTTGCTGTCTCCGTATGCTGAAACCATGATGAAGCGGATTTTTGGAAAGTTCTTCTTCACTTGCCTGAGCAACTCAAGTCCTGAAAGTTTAGGCATGTTGATGTCGCTGAGTATAACCTGAAATTCGGAATCAGGGTTATTATTCAGCCAATCTATGGCTTCCAAACCGTCAAAGGCAAATGTCAGATTAATCTGTCCGTTTTTTATTTCATTTCTGAATCGCTGACGGAACAGCTGTTCCACATCTCGTTCATCATCCACAACAAGTATATTCATCTTTTGGATTTTCAAGAAAGCGGTAATTCAATTTTGAATTCTGTAAACTCTCCCGGTAAAGATTCGACCAGCATCTTCCCGCCGTGTCCTTTCACAATTATATCGTAACTGATGGAAAGCCCTAAGCCTGTTCCTGATCCGGTTGGCTTGGTGGTAAAGAATGGATTAAAGATCTTGTCTTTAATTTCATCTTTGATGCCGGTGCCGTTATCGCGGATATTAATTAAAACACGATTATCCTCTTTGCGAGTGCTGATCGAAATGTCAGGCTGATAGCCATTCGATTGAGTGAGCTTTTTCTTTTCATCCACTGCGTAAAAGGCATTATTGAATATGTTCAGGATTACCCGGCTGATTTCCTGAGGGATAATTTTTACAAGTGGAAGATCAGCTGCCAGGTTTTTATTCATCTCACAGTTAAAAGTTGGGTCCTTGGCTTTCATGCCGTGATATGCTAATGTGAAAAACTCTTCAACCAGCTTATTGATGTCAGTAGACTGTTTTTCAGCTGATGAAGCTCTGCTGTGTTGCAGCATTCCTTTCACAATGCTGTCGGCTCTGCGTCCGTGATGCCTGATCTTTTCCAGATTCTGCTTTACATCGCCTATCAATTCATTCCTTGCGGAAGGATCGCTTTCCCCTTCTGCTTCATTGAGCAGTTCAACAGAAAGTTCTGAGAAATTATTTACAAAATTCAGAGGGTTTTGTATTTCGTGTGCAATTCCTGCGGTCAGCTGTCCGAGTGAGGCCATTTTTTCAGACTGTATGAGCTGGTTCTGCGTCGACTTGAGATGATCCATGGTCATTGTAAGTTCCACGTTTTTTTCCTGCAGCTCATGTGTTCTTGTATTAACTTTTTCTTCGAGAATAATGTTCTGTTTTACCAGGGTATTGGTTCGTATCCGGATATAGGAGAATATCAGGAGTGAAATGCCTAATGCACTGAGAAGAGTAAACCACCAGGTTTTGTAAAATGGAGGAGTAATGGTGATGTCAATTGATATACCTTCTTCATTCCACACTCCATCATTATTGCAAGATTTTACTCTGAAAACATAATGGCCAGGATCAACATTCGTATAGGCCACATAGCGGCGGTCTCCTGAATAAATCCAATCTTCATTCAGGCCTTCCATCTTGTATGCGTATCGGTTTTTCTCAGGAAGTAGAAAGTTGAGCCCTGCGAATTCGAACGAAAAGAAATTTTGCCTGTAGTTTAGTTTTAGGACTCGTTCGGTGGTAATGAGCGTGTCCATTCTTGTAGGTTTTTCAAAGAGGAAAAAACGTGTGATCACAACCGGTGGAATCAGTGTGTTTTCTTTAATGTCATCAGGATAGAATGCATTAAGCCCGCGATTTCCGCCCAGATAAATTATTCCTCCTTTGCCTGCATAGCAAGCGTTTTCATTGAACTTGTTTTGCAAGCCGTCCTGCTGATTGTAAATCCTGGTGGAGCTGATTATTCGACTGTTGTCATCACTGATACTGAGTCTGCAGGCACCGTTATTGGTGGTAACCCAGATATTTCCGTTTTTATCAGGAATAATTCCGTTTACGATATTATTCGGAAGGCCGTCATTTTCTGTGAAATGAATAATTTCATTTTTCGAATTGATCAGGCTAAGGCCTCCACCATAGGTCCCAATCCATATGTTACCTGATTTATCGGTGTATGCTGTGTGAATGTAATTACTGTTGATGCCTTTTTCATTGTCTGATTTCTGGCCGACTGAATGAAATTGCATATTGCTTTTGTTGAGGATGCTAAGGCCACCTCCGTATGTCGAAATGAGGAGCATTCCTTCTTTCCCTTCTGCAATATTCAAAACAACATCGCTGCTTATTGAATTTTTATCCGAAGGATTGTGTGTGTAGCCTTTAAATTTTCCGGAAGCTGTATTGTAGGTGTTTAATCCTCCCCCGTGAGTACCAATCCATATAATTCCTTCCCGATCGGCGAAAACACTCCGGATGTAATTATGACTGAGCGACTCCTTGTCGCCAGGTTGATTTTTAAATTGCCTTACTGCACCTGTTTTTGGATTATAGGACAGGAGTCCGTCTCCCGTACCAAGCCATAATAATCCTGTAGGGTCACCGGCAATGGAAAAGATATTCGAATACTTTAATAGCGGATCGTTGAGTCCGGCATATTTTTCATTCACAAATTTATTTTCTGATTTGCTGAATACATTTAATCCTCCTCCGAGAATCCCGATCCAAGCATGTCCATTCTTGTCTTCATATATCGCAAAGACACTGTTGTTGGATGTTGATTCAACTGAATTGTCTGTGCGGTATGTTTTGAATTTCGACAGTGTCCAATTATAAAAGCTTATTCCTTCAGATGTGCCTGCCCATATAGTTCCTGCATTGTCTTCGAACAGACTCCATACTTTGTTGCTGCTGATGGATTCTGAGATTTGGGGATCATGTTTATGCACGATGATTTTACCTTTCATGTCCAGAGTGTGAAGTCCTCCGCCCAAAGATGCGATCCAGATGTTTCCTGACTTATCTTCGATAACAGCGAAAATGCTGTTGCTTGCAAGACCTTTTTCCGTATTGAAAATTTCTATGGCTCCGCTCTTCGGATTATACTTGTTGATTCCTCCGTTTACAGTTCCAATCCAGAGATTGTCTCGGCTGTCTCCGCTGATGCAAGTGATTTCGTTTTCTGAGAGAAAACCCCTGCTTCCCTCGGAGTTTATCAATTGACTGACTCTTCCGGATTCGGGCTGAATTGAATTCAATCCTTTATCCGCGGTGCCTGCCCATAAAGTCCCCGATTTATCTAAATAAAGTGCGGAGATTAATTCGCTGCTTAAACCATGAGAATTGTTTCCTCCTCCCTGAAATTTTTGAAATGTTTTACTGGAATGATCATAGATATTCAGCCCTCTGCTGGTGCCTATCCAGAGTTTGCCGGATTTGTCTTCGGTAATTGCTGAGATGATGTTGCCGCTTAATGATGTTGGTTCGTTTTCCCTGTGAAAGAATGAGAAGAAAGTTCCATTGAGAGGATTATACAGATTCAGACCATTGTCAGTTCCAACCCATAAGTTTCTTTTACTGTCTTCGAAAATTACTCTTACAATATTGTTGGAAATAGAGGTGCTGTCAGTCGGGTTGTTTTTATAGACATCAAAAGTATAGCCGTCATATTTGTTCAGGCCGTCTTCTGTACCAAACCACATAAAGCCCCTGCTGTCCTGATAGCTGCAATATACTTTTGGATGCGACAATCCTTTCTCCGGAATAAGCCGTCCAAATCTGTATCCGGAACCGAATGCCCCGACTGAAATCAGAAGAACCAGAATAAATATAAGCAGATATGATTTTTTCATAATTCAGCTAGCAAAAGATTTTGGCTTATTTGCCTGTGGTGTTTCCGTTCCCTCCGCATTTTCCGCAGATTGCATTTCCTGCCGGCCTGACAATTTCATTCACCGTGTATGTGACAAAATTTCTTGGGCCTAGTCCGTTTGAAATATCTTTAGTGATCATTTTGTTCTTGCGTATTTCAGCCTGGTATATTTTTCCTTTCCCGTTGCAAAGGTCACACGGAACTACAGTTGCAGAAGCTATAGGCTGTGGATCTGATTCAATTTTTGTCTGCAGCGGAGGGTCATCCTGTTTCTTCAAAGTTGTTGTCACAGCTTCATTACGGACCTTACTTTCCGCTCTGGCTTCAGATGAAATGTAGCTGTCAAGTGAAGTTATTTTTTCCTTGGTCGTTTCGGCCAGCTGCATTCCTTCCCCGGCGATTTCTCCTCTCAAATAATGATAGCGGGTAGCACTGCCTCCCAGTTCGTAGAAAGTTCCTGTGCCATGTGACAGATTGTCCATAAAATCACCTTCATAACGGTCTCCGTTTGCATACAGATAAGTTCCGCATCCATGGTATTTGCCGTTTAAAAACTGTCCTGCGTAAACATCCCCGCTGGCATAGAAGAACACGCCGTAACCATTCATGTTATCGGATTTAAACTCTCCAGTATAATGGCTGCCATCTTTCAGAACAAGCTCTCCTTTTCCGTGAAAGTTTCCGTTCAGGAAATTACCTCTATAGACATTGCCGTCTCGGTAAATGTATTCCCCGGTCCCTTGCTGTTTGCCTCTTGCAAACTGTCCTGTGTATTTGTCCCCGTTCGGATAAAACCAAGTTCCGTTACCTTCAATAACATCATTCCTGAACTCCCCCTCATATCTGCTGCTGTCAGTAAACCAGAATGTGCCGGTACCGGATTTTTGATTGTTAAAGTATACGCCCTCAAACTTATTGCCTGAAGAATAATACATGGTACCCTGTCCTGACATTTTTCCATTCTGAAACATACCTTCATAGCGCGTTCCTTCACTCTGGGTGTATATTCCGGATCCGTGCATTTTCCCGTTGAGGAACTCTCCATGATAAATATCGCCATCAGGAAATTTCATCACCCCTGCGCCGCTGAATTTTCCGTTCCGGAACTCGCCCTCATAAATATTTCCAGAGTTAGTTCTGAATGAGCCTTTCCCGTTTACGCAATCTCCAGTGATGCACCCTACTTTACCTTGGGATGATTCTGCAGGTGTCACCTGTGCGAGTGATCCCATTGACAGGCTCAGCAGCAGGAGCAACAATACTAAGGATTCTGATATTCTATTCACGAAAAGATTAAGATTTATCTTGCTTCCAATACAATATTATCAAACTTACCTGTATGAGGCAAATGCTTCTCAAAAGGCTTTTGCGAAGGGCAGTTCATGGAGGACAAAGGAATTTAATTAACATTCCTGACATATTCATCTTAGGCAATAGTTCAAGTTGTATATCATTATCACCGGGGTGAGAGTGGGATCGCACTATGGAAATTGCTGTTGCAGAACCTTTGAAAACGCCGGAAAGTGGCTCTGGGAGCGGTAAGTATTGAAATTTATATTTATCTTGTGTATGACAAAGGCTAATTCTCATTGTAAACTCCTCAAAAGTCCCTGTCTTCCCTATGAAAACCCACATGCATTGTGGATAACTTCTGGGAGTACGGGGATGAAAACAGTGATTTACTTTGTTGATTTGCCTATCAAACAAAACCAAATCTTAAATTAAAGATCATGGCAACTAAAAAAGCTAAGAAAAAATCACCGGCTAAGTCTAAGGCAAAATCGAAGGCTAAGTCAAAAGCGAAAGCTAAACCAAAGGCGAAAGCCAAATCAAAGGCGAAAGCGAAGCCTAAAAAAGCAAAAGCGAAAACCAAGCGTAAGCCGAATGCTGCATTCATGAAGCCGATGAACATTGGCGCTATGCTTCAGCCAATCGTAGGAAGCAAGCCGCTTCCACGTACTGAAGTGACTAAGCGTCTTTGGGCTTACATCAAGAAAAACAAGCTTCAGGATGCCAAGAACAGGCGTAACATCAATGCTGATGATAATCTGAAGAGCGTGTTTGGCGGAAAGAAGACTGTTAGCATGTTCGAAATGACAAAGCTTGTCAGCAAGCACCTGAGCTGATATCTGCTATGATATTGCTGGAGCGGGGATATTCCCCGCTTTTTTTTTGCCATTGAATTTTAACCTTGTTTATGCAGATTTTACAGGTAGCGAAATGATGAATGTGGCTCCGCCATGTTCATTATTGGAAACGCTGAGTTCACCGGCATGTTCTTTTACTATGATGTCATGGCTGATTGAAAGTCCGAGCCCGGTTCCTTCACCGGATGGCTTTGTTGTAAAAAAAGGATCAAATATTTTATCCAGAAACTCTTTCGGAATACCGGTACCGTTGTCACGTATGACGATTATAGCGTTATCATTTTTCAGGGATGTTTCCACTTCCAGCAGTGGATTATAACCCTGTTTATTGCTGGCCTTCTTCTGAGCAATCGAATAAAATGCGTTTGAAAAAATGTTCAGGAGTACCCTGCTCAGGTTTTGCTGGAAAGTCATGAAAGGCGGGATGTCCGGATCAAGGTGCATTATGTTATTGCACTCGAATGTCTGGTCACGCATTTTCCTTCCCTGGAACGCAAGCTGAAGGTATTCCGAAACAAGTGTGTTGATGTTAGTCAGAATCATTTCAGAAGGGCCGGATCTGCTGTATAAAAGCATGTTTTTCACAATACTTTCTGCCCGACCTCCGTGTTCGAGAATTTTGGAAAGATTATGCTCAAGATTTTTTAAAAGTTCTTCTTTTTCTTCTTCGTCGGCACTTGCCTTGAAATCCTCCATCAGTTCAAGTGATACAGACGAGAAATTATTGATGAAGTTCAGAGGGTTTCTGATTTCGTGTGCGATCCCGGCAGTTAACTGCCCGATTGTTGCCAGCTTCTCTTGTACAATCAACTGCTGCTGGGTTTTATGCAGCCGGTTAAGCAAATCTGTCAACTCCTGATTCTTTTCAAGCAGACTTTTGGTGCGTTGCCTGACAAGTTCTTCCAACTCTTCTTCTCTCTTTTTCAACTGAGAGATGATTGTATGATTCTGAGACCTGAGACGGCCAACAAGTGATGCGATTACATCCCAGCTGACCTCCGGGTTAGACTGAAAAACAGAGTTGAAGTCTTCCAGCGAAATCATTCCTGTAGTTGTTGGGGACAAAGTTGTGACTGACATGGATCGGGGCTCCGAATCGAGAATGCTCATCTCTCCGAAATAATTCCCGGCGGACATTTCAGCCACAATGTGCTCTCCGTCATGAATCTTTACCTGTCCCTCAAGAATGACAAACATGCTTTTGCCGCTTTCACCTTTAACAAGCACAGCGCTCCCTGCAGGATGATGGGTGATTGTCATCCTCGAAGCCAGATCGCGGATGTTATTCTCAGGAACGCGGCGAAAAAACTCCACCCTTTTCAGTATGCGTTCACATCTTTGCAATGAAAATTCTTCCTGGGCCATGAGATCAGGTAAAATTACTTAATCATTGCCGAATTTCCTTGTGCCCTTGTTCCTCAGGATCGGTGAATTCAAATCGACGGCAGCGAAATTTCGACAAAGGTTTCATATCCGTGATTGCTGGTAATTTTAATATGTCCTCCATGAGCTTTCATGATATCGTGACATACATATAAACCAAGTCCGGTTCCTTCTCCGGGAGCTTTGGTCGTATAAAACATCTCAAAGATTTTCGGAATTGACTCTGATGGAATACCTGTTCCGTTATCTGATATAACTATGGTTACCAAATTATCTGCTACCAAGGATCTGTAAGAGATGGAAGGCTGATATCCGTTTGCCTGCGTTTTGATTCTTTGCAAACAAGCATACAGTGCGTTGTTGAATACATTCAGAAAAACACGACCCATATCCGGAATTACTATAGAAACTTCCGGAATTCCACTGTCAAGTTCGTCATTGTGATTGCATATGAATTCAGGAAATTTCAATTGCATATTTTTATATGCTACAAGTGCCATTTGCCTGCATATTTTATTTATATCAGCCAGCTCTCTCAGATTATTCGATGGTTTACTTTGATAAAGAAGACTCTTAACCACCTGATCAGCCCTGTTTCCATGGTTGATTATCGCATTCATGTTTTCAGCTAGCTGAACAGCTATTTTTCTGGACTCCTCATCCGGACTTTGCAGCAATTCACTGATAAGATCAACTGAAAGTTCTGAGAAGTTTTTCACGAAGTTGAGAGGGTTTTGGATTTCATGTGCAACTCCGGAACTGAACTGTCCCAATGAAATTAGTTTTTGGCTGTGTATCAGCTGGTCTTGTGTTTTATGCAAATCATGTATAGCAGATTCCAGATCCTTGTTTAAATTTTGTAATTCTCTTGCACGAGAACTGACTTTCTCTTCCAGAATGATGTTCTGCTTCTTTATTATTTCTTTCTTTTCATTCAGCAGTCTTATAGTTTCCTCCTGTGCTCTTTCTTTTTCCTTTTTATAAAATGATATGCGGCTAACCAGAGCAATAGAAAACAAAATGGTTTCCAGCGCTGATCCGGTTTGTAGGGCATTCTCCGTAAAGAGATTGTTTGGGAACAATCCGAAACTTTTAAAAAGGAAAACGAAAATGCATACTATAAACAATCCCCAGCCGGTCAGGTAATAAAAAGCCGGCGAATATCCTTTCCTGTATGTTAAAATGCCTGAATAAATAACTACTCCGCTTCCAATCAGGGTGATTACATTGATCAGGTACGGCACAGGCTTGTTTATTCCTGTAAGGTTGAGCGCAATGGTGATTAGATACGCTGATATCAAACCAATGTAGATACGCTTTGAGGAAGGCGAATAGCTTTTCAGGTGAAGAAAATTGTACGCGAATGTGATCGCGAATACTCCGGGAGCGCAGAAAAATATTCCAGCAAATGAATTAATTTCCGGTAAATCCGGCCAAATGTACCTTTGTGCATAACCATTTAGGTATAAAAAACCCGGAATCATCGTCAGGCCATATAATACATAGTGCATATACGACTTGTCCCTTAATGAAGCGTATATAAAAAGGTTCAGCAGTATCATCACGAACATCAAGCCGTAAAAGGAACCGAAGAAAATATTTACAACACTTTCCTTCCTGACAAAATCTTCATGTGATCCTGCATTAACTGAAAATTGAAGTGGATCACTGCATTTGACTGAAAAAAATACCGTAGCTGTGTCTCCGGATTTTATACCGGTCGGGAATAGAAAGTTCTGGTGAGGAACTGGTTTAGAGTGTGAAGGGTATGAGTCCCCCGTAAGAAAATACCGGTAATTGCCGTTTGAATCGGGTATGCAAAAGTTGATCACATCGATAATGGACTTATCGAGTTCAAGACAAAGGTTTTCTACTCCAAAATTGACCAGTTTTAGCTTGTACAGTTTCGTCTTAGAACTGATTCCAAAATCGATACTGGACTTACCGATCAAACTCCAGGTTTCTTTGTCGAAATTATTGCAAGCAAAGACAGCAGAGCTTCGGGTGGCAATCTGCACGTTGAAACTTACGTTCTGGATCCCTTTGCCTGGATCTATAACAGCAATGCCTTGTTCAGCCCTGAGAGAAATGGCGCAGCCGGCAAGCACAATGAAAATGGATATAAAGAATTTAAATGCAGGCATCAGAAAAATTTTCAGTACGGACCGTTTCCTACCAGGTCCTGAATATCAGCAAAGAAATATATGTTATTATTCATTCCCGGACAATCCTGGGACATGAAATAACACCCTGAGTTTTGAAATTTATCATTCCTTGAACCGGATTGTGTATTATCTCCGGCAACAACCATTTTCAGGAAAATAGTACTTTTACCACAACTCAAATTTCATGTTGGAAGCCACAGCAAGAATAATCATTCGCTATCGTTATGCCACGCTTTTCACCTTGCTGGCCCTCACCGGCATGATGGCCTTTTTTGCCTGTAAAGTGCAGTTGAGTTATGAAGGTGCGAAGATTCTTCCGCCAACAGATTCGACTTACTCCGAATATCTGAAATTCAAAGCAAAGTTTGGAGAGGACGGAACGGTGATGGTAATCGGATTCCAGAATGAAAGAATCTGGGATAAAGCGGTTTTCTGCGACTGGTATGATCTTACGAACCGGATTAAAAATGTGGAAGGGATTCAGGAAGTTGTTTCCATTGGCCGTTCCTTTTATGTAGAAAGAAATGATTCCTCTCACCGGCTCGACTTCAAGCCGCTGATCAGCCAAAGGCCAAGTTCTCAGGCAGAGGTAGATTCGATTCGCAAAAGGTTCATGAATCTTCCTTTTTATGAAGGCTTGCTTTATAATCCGGAAACCAACAGCACCCTTGTGGCAATCACTTTTGATCAGTCAAAGCTGAATACCAAGAGCAGGATAAGTATGGTGCGCGAGATAAAGGCATATGCCGACGAATTCGCTCAAACTCACAAGATAGACCTGCATTATTCCGGGCTTCCTTACATTCGGACAGCTGTGACTGAAAAAATAGTAGGGGAGATGAAAATGTTTGTAGTCCTTGCTTTCATTGTTACATCTCTCATTCTTCTGGCCTTTTTCAGAAGTTTCAATGCAGTTCTCTGGCCTATGATAGTGGTGCTTTTCGGAGTGATCTGGTCATTCGGCACCCTGGTGCTTTTCGGATTTAAAATCACCATCCTCACCAGCCTGATAGCGCCATTGATAATTGTCATCGGTATACCCAATTGTATCCTGCTTCTGAATAAGTACCAGCAGGAATTCGCAAAACATGGAAACAAAATCAAGGCCTTGGTGCGAACGATTTACAGAACCGGCGTCAGTACCTTTTTTGCTAATGTCACTACTGCACTCGGATTTTTAGTCTTCGCGTTCACGCACAGTGATGTACTCATAGAATTTGGTCTTATTACTTCCATCAATGTAATGGTGACCTTTATAATTTCCCTGATTTTTATTCCAATTGTCTATAGTTTTCTGCCAGCTCCTTCCGAGAGACAAGTACAGCATCTGGAAAGAAGAGCCTTGCAATACTTCCTGGATAAGATTGACTATTTAGCGCATTACAAGCGCAAGTGGATATATCTTACCGTAGCCGTTCTTGTAACAGGGAGTCTTTATGGAATGACTAAAATCACTACTGTTGGCTACGTGGTGGATGATCTTCCGAAGAAAGACATCATTTACAAGGATTTGAAGTTTTTTGAAAGCAACTTCAAAGGAGTATTGCCATTTGAAGTCGCCGTGGATACTAAAAATGAAGGCGGAGCTCTTGAGCTCAAAACGCTTTACAAGATTAACCGACTTCAAAAATTGCTTGCAAATTATCAGGAGTTCAGCGAGCCTGTTTCAGTTGCTGAAGGAATTAAATTTTCATATCAGGGGCTGAATGACAACAATCCAAAATATTACATCATCCCCAATGTGGAAGAAATGGCCAGACTGTCGTCATTCGCTACCGGCGCCAAGGACAATCAAAGAATGTTCAAGTCAATCATTGACAGCTCAAAGCAGGTAACACGCGTTAGTTTCCAGGTTGCAGATATCGGCTCCATCAAAATGAAAGCATTGTTGGAGGAGTTGAAGCCCAGAATTGACAGCATATTTGATCCTGAAGAATATAACATTAAGCTTACAGGCAACTCAATTATATTCCTTAAGAACAATGATTACCTTCTATTGAATTTGAAGGAGAGTGTACTACTGGCTATTCTACTGATCGGTTCTGTGATGTTTTTTCTTTTCATGTCATTCAGAATGGTAGCTATCGCTCTTATTCCGAGTATGACCCCGCTTTTACTTACCGCCGCTATCATGGGATATTTTGATATTCCCCTAAAGCCATCCACTATTCTTATTTTCAGCATTGCATTTGGAATCGCGAGTGACGGCACAATGTATTTTCTCACCAAGTACAGGCAGGAACTTCGAAAATACGGTGGCAGCATTTCTAAGACCGTGTCAAATGCCATCCAGGAAACCGGTGTGAGCATGATTTACTCTGCAATTATACTTTTCTCCGGCTTCTTCATATTCACTGCTTCAAGTTTTGGAGGCACCTCTGCACTCGGGGTGCTCATCTCTGTCACCCTTCTTATTGCATTGTGCAGCAATCTGGTTTTTCTTCCTACACTGTTGCTTTCGCTTGAAAAAAGAGTTATCACTAAGGCATTTCTGAAGGAGCCATTGATACAAGTGTTTGACGAAGAAGAAGACGTAGAACTGGAAAATCTTGTTGTAAAACGTGATGAAAACAAGAAGATATCAGAGGAGACGGAAAAAACTCATTGAGTCTTCTGTAATGAACTGAAGAATGATTATAAACAATACAATCGCAATAAAACACTGATTCGATGAAGGGCATTATCCTGGCCGGAGGTTCCGGCACAAGATTACATCCGCTCACTTTGGCGATGAGCAAGCAACTGATGCCAGTCTATGACAAGCCGATGATTTATTATCCGCTATCAGTGTTGATGATGGCCGGGATCAATGAAATTCTCATCATTTCTACGCCTCATGACCTTCCGCACTTCAGGAGGCTATTGGGTGACGGATCATCACTCGGATGCAGGTTCGAATATGCAGAACAGGAAATTCCCAACGGACTCGCTCAGGCTTTTGTAATTGGAAGAGATTTTATCGGCAATGACAAGGTGGCCCTGATATTAGGCGATAATATTTTTTACGGGACAGGCCTTAACCAGCTGCTTCGCCAAAATGTTGATCCTGATGGTGGTGTTGTGTTTGCATATCATGTCAAGGATCCTGAGCGATATGGTGTGGTTGAATTCGACAATGACAACAATGCGATCAGCATAGAAGAAAAGCCTTCACAGCCCAAGTCCAATTACGCTGTGCCCGGTTTGTATTTCTATGACAATTCCGTAATTGATATTGCGGCAAAGTTGAAACCAAGCGCACGAGGAGAATACGAGATTACTGACGTAAACAGAGAATATCTTAAGCTTGGACGACTGAAGGTAGGAATACTGGACAAAGGCACTGCATGGCTCGACACGGGAACATTTTCTTCATTGATGCAGGCTGCCCAATTTGTACAGGTCATTGAGGAGAGACAAGGACTTAAAATCGGCTGCATAGAAGAAATCGCTTTTGAAATGAACTTTATCAATGCAGATCAATTAAGAATGTTGGCAAAGGATCTTACCAAGAGCGGATACGGAAAATACCTGCTTTCTTTACTGGACTAAAGCAATTAATCTCCGGAAATCCCTCATTAGCCAACACTTGAACAGCATTGATGTAATCTGTATCTTGCATTCTGAATAAATGCCAATCTTTAGGCATTGATTTTCATGATTCATCTTAGCGTATATGACCCGTAAAATTTTAATCACAGGCGGTGCCGGATTCATCGGAAGCAGTTTGGCGGAAAGACTTTCCTCAAATCCTGAGAATTATGTAGTCATCGTAGACAACCTGCTGACCAGCAATCAGAGTAAAATTCCAAGATCAGTCCATCAAAACGTAAAGTTTATCAAAGCTGATGTGAACGATCTGAATGATATTTCCAGTATTTTTCTGGCCTACCGCTTTGATTATGTTTTCCATTATGCGGCTGTAGTCGGAGTAAAAAGGACTCTTGCTAATCCTGTGATGGTTCTTACAGACATTCAGGGAATTAATAATATTCTCAGTTTATCTAAAAATACCGGAGTGAAAAGAGTGTTTTACACTTCCTCATCTGAAGTTTACGGCGAACCGGTTGAGTACCCACAAAATGAGCATACAACTCCACTGAACAGCCGTCTCCCATACGCGATAGTGAAAAATGTGGGTGAAGCCTATCTCCGATCTTTCAAAAGAGAATTCGATCTTGACTTTACAATTTTCCGTCTTTTTAATACCTACGGACCAAAACAAAGCGCGGATTTTGTCATCACAAAATTTCTAACGGCAGCTCTTAAGGATAAAGACATCACTATTTACGGAGATGGCAGCCAAACCAGGACCTTCTGTTACATAGAAGATCATCTTGACGCAACTTGCCGGGCATTTTATGAAAACCTTGTTCTGAATGATGTGGCCAATATTGGTACTGACCAGGAAATTACAATTCTCGATCTGGCTCGGGTGATCATAGATGTAACTCAGTCGAAATCCAAGATTGTGCATCTTCCCTCTTTGAAAGAAGGAGACATGACAAGAAGAAAACCAGATGTTACAAAAATGAAGGAGCTGCTTAACCGTGATTTCACAGATCTTGAAAGCGGACTCCTGAAAATAATCAAGAGCAATCAGTTTGTCATTTCCTGACAAAACTTTAACGCATTGCATTCTCTGTCCTGATGCATAACTTTAAACATTATCAGATTGAAATTGAAAGAGGTTTGTCAGGGCTTTCTTTTCCTGCTAATCCCGCAGAGCTTTACGATCCGGTAAGGTATATGCTTGCGCTCGGAGGGAAAAGAATCAGGCCGGCAATGCTGATGATGAGCAACGAAATGTTCGGCTGCGATTCCTGCGAAGTGCTGGGCCCAGCGCTGGGAATAGAAGTTTTCCACAATTTCACCCTGTTGCATGATGACATTATGGACAATGCGCCTCTTCGAAGAGCGCAAAGTACTGTACATGTAAAATGGAATCCAGATATCGCCATCCTTTCCGGTGATGCGATGTTTGTAAAGTCCTGCCAGCTCATGATGGCCGTGCCGCAAAAACATCTTGAGTCTGTAATGGATCATTTCCTTATTACAGCCACACAGGTCTGCGAGGGCCAGCAAATGGACATGAATTTTGAATCAATAAATGAAGTAAAGATTTCCCAGTATCTTGAAATGATAAGCTTGAAAACGGGAGTGCTTCTGGGAGCTTCGATGAAAATCGGGGCCCTATTGGCAGGGGCTTCTGTACAGCAATGTAATCTTGCCTATGATTTCGGCAAAAACTTAGGTGTTGCTTTCCAGCTTCATGACGATATTCTGGATTTATATGGTGATGCGGTTAAAACAGGGAAGAAAACCGGTGGTGATATCCTGGCCGGGAAAAAAACAATTCTGGTGCTGAAAGCACTTGAGCTTGGCGGTGAAAAGCAAGGCAGGGAAATAATACGTCTCCTCAATGAAAAGGAAAAGAATCAGGATCAGAAAGTGGAAACTATGCTTTCAATATTTGATTCTCTCAATGTTCGAGTACATGCAGAGAATGTAATGGAAAACTATTTCGATGCAGCCATGAATGCATTGTCAGAAATTTCTGTGGATGCAAATAATAAAAAGGAATTCTTCCTTTTGGCTGAGAACCTTATGGTAAGAGAGTCCTGATATCTTCACAACAAATAGAATTAAAAAAGCCCTGAACCGGAAAGTACAGGGCTTTTTCTTTTCGGTGTGCTTTGGTTTATTCAAACAAAACCTGCACCCATCCTTTATATTCTCTGTTACCGCTTTCAAGTACATAATAATATATATCTGATTTAAGGCCTTCCGCATCCCAGTTGTTCAGGTAGTCATTACTGCTGAATATAACCAGTCCCCAACGGTCGAATATTTTAAGACGGCTGCCGGCAGGGAGATTTGGAATGTAGAAATAGTCGTTCAGTCCGGGTGAGCCAGGATAAGGCGTGAACACGTTTGGCACAACAAGCGGTACAAAGTCAATTACAAAGAAATCTGTTACCGTCATACACCCTCCTGTGTTGCTGGCTGTAATGACGAGTGAATCTAAGTCATAATCCTCATTACTTGGAACATACTTCGCATTCAGTGTTGTATTGTTTGGTATGAAATAACCTGTACCTGAAGTGGTCCAGACCACTCCGGGAGCATTAAACAGAACCGGCTTCAACGGAATGGAGGATAAATATCCCGGAGCAGATGTTATAATCAGATCCGGACCGGCGTCCAATATCGGCGCATCTACAATGGACAATATCATTGTATCAGTGAGATTCAGACAGAATCCGGTTGTTGTTAGAACGAGAGTGGCAGAGCCGCTGCTGGTGTCTGCAGTTCCTGGGACATAGGTAGCCATAGGGTCTGTTACAGAAGGCAGGAACTGGCCGTCTCCAAGAGTTGACCAGAGGAAGCCGCCACCACCTTGTTGTGTACCTGCTAATGATGCGTTATCATTTTTGCAAAGCAGCTGGTCGATACCTGCATAGGGAACTCCAGCCGGGTTCACGGCCACTGTAAAAGAATCCAGCGTAGTACAATTAAAGCTGTTGGTCACAGCTACAACATAAGTTGTAAGCATGGTAGGCGTAACCATAATGACTGGTGTGGTATAGTTCCCCGGCGTCCACATGTAAGTGCCGCCTCCGGTTGCCGTGAGAGTATCAGTTTCACCGTAGCATATAGTTGCTTGTGTTCCTGTTACCGTAACTACCGGATTCGGATTTACAAGCATCACAATCTTAGCAGTGTCATCCGGACATGGAGCATTGCTCACGATCATGTGAAGGTCATAGTAACCAAGATCACTAGGCAATGGAGAATATACTGGTGTTGCAAGTGTAGGGTCGTTGAAAGTTCCGCCTCCATTGGTAATCCAGTTTACGGTTCCGTTAATTGCCGTACCGTTGATCAGGATTGTGCTGAGCTGACAAACCACTGCGGAGTCCGGTGTGATAATCGCGTCAGGAATACCCGATACCTGTACTGGGTGATCTGTGGTGTCCCCGGTACAACCGTATAAGTTGGTTTCGCTTACACTTACCATCATGGCTCCTGCTGTAGTCCAGTATACGCTATTTGTATCGGTGTTCGAGGAAGGATTGCTGTTTCCACCGCTGATTATCCAGTTGTAAGTTGAACCAGCAGTGAATGGAACGGAATAATCGTGAGTGGTATTGTTGCATACAAGCTGAATTCCGCTTGCTACAGGAGCCGCTGGTCTTGGGTTGATCGTGATATTATTCTGAATAATCGGACCGATACAGTTTACAGCGTTTACTTCCTGAACAGTTACTGTCCCGCTGCCGTTTGATGGCCAGGTAACATTGATTGAAGTTCCAACCGGACTTCCATTGATGTTTCCTCCGGCAACAGTCCAGTTGTACGTAGATCCTGCGGTTGAAACTACAGAATAAGTCACGTTATCCGTGGCACATACTGTAGTAGGGCCGTTGATTGCGAGCGAAGAATCCGGGACCGGATTCACTGTAACTGAAATGGTTCTAAGCGGTCCCGCGCAACCGAAGCTGTTTGTGTCAATGACAGTCAGGCTTCCCGGCCCGGCAGTACCCCAGGTTACGGTTACTTCGTTAGTATTTTGACCATTAGTTATCGTTCCTCCGTTAATTGTCCAGGTATAATTACCCATCACAGGATTTACATTGTAAATAACCAGCGAATCGTATCTGCAAACTGTGGATGGTCCTGCAATAACTGTAGTGGCTGGAACAGGGTTTACAATGACATTGATTGTTCGCGAAGCCATACATGAGCCGATGGTGCCTGTTACAGTATAACTATATGGCGAACCAGTAGCTGTGAGCGAAGGCAGACTAATTGAAGCTGATGTTGCTCCGTTCGACCAGCCATAGGAGTTGGCTCCGCTGGCATTGAGATTTACTACTCCGCCTTCGCAAATGGTTGTGTCATTGGAAACCACCAATGTAACTCCTGTTACAACCGTAATTGTTTGAGAAAGGTTGGTCACACAACCCGTGTTGCCATCCGTCACCTCAACATCAAAAACATATGTGCCTGCGCCACATGATGCAAAGTCAAAGTTTTGCGAATCACTGTTTGCAAAATTAGGAGAGGTACAAGCTGGTACATTAGTCCAGGTGTAAACGGAACTAGGTGCAGCACCTGTGATACTGATGAGCGATTCAAGAACTGGGTCGCTGGTGCAGAGATAAGGATTGTTTGTTGTGATAGTCGGCATCGGATGAATAAACACTGTGTCTGTTACAAGTGAGTCGCAGCCAAAGCTGTCAGTAATCCTTAAATAGAACACAGTTGATGTGCTGATTGTAGCAGTAGTCACCATAGCTGTAGTATCAGTAATAAGGGTTCCAGGATTATTGCTCGACCAGTGGTATGTAGTTCCCGGTGCGGTATTGCTTCCGGTTCCGTCCAGATTCACTACGGTGCTTGTGCCGTTGCAAATAATGTCAGGTGTGACATTAGCCACCGCGGCAGGAATTTGTATGGATGTGAATGTTACAGAGCTGTCACGGAAACAATTTGTGGATGTATCGGTCACCCTTAGAGTGAATACGTCACTGCTGCAACGTGCAGCGCTTGTTACGAGTGAAGAAGGCGAGGTAATCAAGCCGCCTGAAGCGCTTGTCCAACTGTAAATCATCCCGGGAGTACTGCCTGTGCCGTTAAGTGAAACGGTTCCGCAGCCGCAGATTGTAGGTATCGGAGAGGCAGCGATATTCGGTTTGGGGTTTACAACCAATGTATCTGTTATCATTTGACTACAAGAGCCAACCGATCCGGTGATTGTAAACACAGTGGTAGACATTGGTGCTACAATCTGAGTTGCCTGATTCGGATTTGAAAATGCATAGGCCGGATTAGCTGTCCAGGTGACAGTGGAAGCTCCGTTAGCAGTCAGTGTCACAGAATCTCCCCGGCATGTCACATCAGGTCCGCTCACAGACATGTTCAGTCCGGAAACAACGTTGAATATTCTTGTTACAGTGTCACGGCAGCTTGTCACTCCGTCTACCACAATAGTTGTAAAGGTGTATGTTCCGGTTACGCCGCTTGGGAATGTAGCTGTGATTGACGATGAATCTGCATTGGCTGAGGTAATCAGCGAATAACTCGGCGAAGTTGTCCAGGAATAAGTCGAACCAGGTCCTGCTCCATTCACCGTAAATGTGTTTTGCAGATTCGGATCTGTGGCGCATAAAGCTGGATTCGAAGAGGAAATTGTAGGTCTTGGGTATACATTGATAAATTTACAGCTTGGTACAGAGGTGCAATTCAGGGAATCTCTTACAGTAACACAGTAAGTCACATTGCCCGTGATGCTGGCAACAGGATTTTGAATAGTTGCACTGCTAAGGCCTGTAGTCGGAGTCCAGTTGTAAGCTACATACGGAGGAGTACCTCCTGAAGGTGTCGCATTGAGCGCAACAGTACTGTAATTACAAACTGTCAGATCAGGACCGGCACTGACAGAGGGTCTAGGGTTCACAATGATGTTTACGGAGGATGTAGCGGTACAACCACCTCCGTCTGTTACACTGAGATTGTATGTATAAGGTCCACCGGGAGTGAGCCCGGTTACACTTGGAGACTGACATGGATTGCAGGAGAAAGTTCCTGGTCCCGTCCAGTTATATGTAACCGGATTAATTGAGCCTGGAGCCGTACCGGCTAAAACGAGTGGAGTTCCCTCGCAAACATCTCTATCGGATCCCGCGCTTGCGGTGATGGGAGGGCGAAAGTTGATTGTGGTTCTTGCTGTGTCTGGACCGCAGGTTCCGTTGACAACAAGGGTAACCTGAAATGAAGTTCCTGTGTTTGAAAAAGTATGACTCACATTCTGGCCGGAAGCTGTATTGCTCGCTCCAGATGCTGGATCACCAAAGTCCCATTCCCAGCTTGTGACGTTGGGGTTTATGTAAGGAGGATCAGGCAGGACTACAGCTGCGCCCGAAAAATTGATGTTTACGCCCGTGCAGGAATTTACAGGGTTGTAAATGATGGAAGGGAAAAGATCCTGGACAATGATTTCCTGTGTAACTGTTTTGCAACCGCATTCGGTGTTACAAACCCTTAATGTCACATTGTACACTCCAGCAGTGTTGAATGTAATGGATGTGTCAGCTCCGCTGGCTGGAATGTAAGGGCCGGTGTTAATTCTCCATTCATAGGTGATATTATTCCCTCCGTACAGCACTGTCGTGTTGTACAGATCAGCTGTGATGGGAGCACAGCCGTAGGAGATGTTCGTGCTGAAGTTAGCATCAGGCCTTGCTACTATTGAATTGTTGGTGGCATTGGCGATGATGTTGAAGGTTTCCTGATTACCGGATGTGCCATCCACCATAATGTAGTAAGTCACCCCCGGGTTTGTAGGAAATGTCATGCTCATCTGCCTTCCAGTGGCTGAACTTCCGCTTGCGCAAATTCCCAAAGGGACTAATGAACCGCAAGATCCTGTATATACCTCCATTTCCAGGCCGGGATTGTTGTCAATGTTAGTTACTGTAATGGTCGTATTGCCATTGTTGATGCCAATCACTGTAAACCATACGCTGTTGTTTACAGTATTGTCGCCGCAGGAGATTGCCGGATCAGAAGGGTCTGCAGTAGCACCTTGGGTTGTTCTGCTTAAAAGTGTGTTGGCGCAAAGATTGACCGCGCTTGCGCAATTGTCCTGAGCATTGACTCTGGTGATAGCCAGTGAAAGAATAAAGATTGATAGAATTTCCCTCATAAAAATTTTTATTTGAGTTGATAAATATAAGTTGCTTCTAATTTGAAATTTTCTTCAATCATTCTAATTATTAACAATTAATTCCTGTAAAACAATTCAAATCTTCCTATGAATTACTGCAAGGTTACGCTCTTGCAGAGAAAAATTATCCTCATCTTTATGCTTGAAAATGACTACTGCTTTCAGAGACCGGATCAATCTGCTGTCGAAGTTAAATTTCAAACGACTGCGAAACCTCTTAGGAGTATATCTCAGCTATCATTTTTCAGGAGTGAGAAGAAATTCATGGCATCCATCAATGCCTTCGGCAGTTTCTATCGAACCTACCACATCCTGCAATCTCAGATGTCCGGAATGTCCAAGCGGACTCAGATCTTTTTCCCGTCCAACCGGAATGCTGAATCTGAATTTGTTTAAATCAGTCCTCGACCAGATCAAAGACAGTTTATTCTATCTGACTT
The DNA here is from genome assembly GCA_003389385.1 of Bacteroidota bacterium. Taxonomy (GTDB): domain Bacteria; phylum Bacteroidota; class Bacteroidia; order AKYH767-A; family 2013-40CM-41-45; genus QQVM01. Next base: position 82,124 of record QQVM01000012.1, on the reverse strand, counting down.
TGTACTTTCAAGGGGAGCCATTCTTGAACAAGGATCTTTTTGAAATGATTCGCTATGCCAAGTCCCGGAAAATATATGTGGCAACGTCTACTAATGCTCACTTTCTTGATGAAGAATGTGCAAGAAAAACAGTTGAAAGCGGAATTGACAGACTGATAGTTTCCATTGACGGTACCACACAGGGCAGCTATGAAAAATACAGGATAGGAGGTGAACTTGAAAAAGTACTGCAGGGTGTCAGAAACATCAATTCATGGAAGGGAAAAATCAGTTCTGCAAGCCCATTTCTGATTTTACAGTTTATCATTTTCAAGCATAATGAGCATGAAATTTCAGAAATGAAAAAGCTCGGGAAAGAATTAAACGTAGATAAAGTTGTATTTAAAACAGCTCAGGTTTACGATTTCAGTAATGGGAATGAACTTATTCCCAAGAATAAAGATTTTGCCAGATATGAACAGAATGATACAGGGAATTTCACAATAAAAAACCGATTGGAAAATCGTTGTTGGAAATTATGGCATTCTTGTGTAATTACCTGGGATGGATCGCTTGTTCCCTGTTGTTTTGACAAGGATGCCAAGCACGTAATGGGAAATCTGAAGTATGAGAGTTTCAAAGAAATCTGGCAAGGGGAACAGTACCGAAAATTCAGGAATAATCTCCTTAAAAACAGAAATGAAATTGAAATTTGTCGTAATTGCACAGAGGGTACACGCATTTGGGCGGAAGTTTAAAATCTAATCTAAAGGTATTGATACAAGCAGAAAGAGTAAGGGTGTTCTCAGGACATGATGCCCCGGTTTATGCCCTCGAAGAAAGTGTGCAATCAGGTCATTTTTTTTCAGCAGGTGGTGACAAGCTCGTGGCCGACTGGGGCCTTCTTTCCGAAACTGAAGCCAGGGGATTTGTGAATGCCAGATACACAATATATTCTCTGAAGTTAAGCCCTGATAAAAGACAACTTCTGATTGGTGATTCGAACGGTTCTATGTTGGTAGTTGACCTTCAGCAAGGAAAGCAAACAAGAAATCTCAGGGTTCATACTAAGAGTGTCTTCAGCATCATGATAGATGAAAATGCCAATCGTATTTTTACAACAGGCGCCGATGGTTTCTTCGCTGTATGGAACTTTGATGACTTCTCACTGGTATTTTCTCAGAAGTATTGCGATGAGAAAATCAGATCAGCAACTTTACACAAAGATCTTGGTGAAATCGCTCTTGCCTGTGGTGACGGCCAGATCAGAATTTTGGATGCTGAAACATTTGTTTTGAAGAATACCTTCTCCGCCCATGAAATGTCTGTCAATACCGTTTGCTATCATCCATTCAAACCCTGGCTCATCAGTGGTGGTCGTGACGCTATGATCAGGATTTGGAATGCAAATGATAAAAAGCTACTTCACTCAATCCCGGCTCACAATTATGCCGTCTATAGCATTGTGTTTTCACCCGATTGCAAATTTTTCGCCTCTGCAAGCAGGGATAAAACAATTAAGATATGGGATTCAGAGCAGGCTGATTTTTTGATCAGAATAGATCTGGAAAAATGTGGAGGTCATATTCACAGTGTGAATACGCTGCTTTGGCTTAAGTCAGACAATCTGCTTTTATCTGCCGGAGATGACAGGAAAATAATGGCCTGGAAAATCATGCAAAGCTGAATGAAAGAGCGGAAAACAAAAAACCCCGGGTTTTACTCCGGGGCTTTCTGATCAACAATTCAAGTAACTTAACTTAAAACTTAACATGAAACACACCTATTCTAACGGAGGCGTTTAAACTTTGTTGCAATTTTTATCTGAAAAATTGAAAACTTTTTTCAAAATCCTCAATTTTGGTGAAATTTCTGCATTTTTAAAACCCTGATTCATACTTTTTTCATCCTTTTGAGTCAAGTTTTAACCCAATTCAGGTCGAAATCTCTAAAAAAAGCATTTCAATCTCATTCAGCTCAGGTGAATTTTTTTAATGAATAGCGAAACGTTTCATGATAAACTCTTCTTCCCGATAACTTTTGTCTTTTTGCCTGAATGCAAGATAGATATGTAATGTTTCAGGATCCGGAAAATGAAATGTGATTCCGCTGAAAAACAATTTGTCCTTCTCAGCCTTGAGAAATCTGAACTCCAGCGATTTGTCATTCGATTCCCATCCAATAAAGTCGGCACTGAAATGCTTAATCTTCAAAACATGTCCAATTGAATCGTGATAAAGAGTCATAAACTCAGTGAAATAAATTTCCTCTTCCCTTTCCAGACGAAACATACCGTGCATTCGTCCCTTGATTGGAGCAAGCCAGACTTCATCGCAATATCCTCCCATGCCTTTTCCTTTCCAGCTTCCGATTAGCGGACTGAAGAGGCTGATGTCAGTAGATTTATCAGGAATAATACTGTCGGCCTTGATGACATTGCTCGTAATTTGATATTGTGCATGTGCTGAAATACAGAAAATCATCAGCGTGATGAAAAAAACAATTTTTCGCATTCGATCTGAATTAAAAGCTGGAGAATAAAATTACGGAAAAATTGCCAGCCAGAAAATGAATGCTGAGACAACCGAATCAGATTTTTGTGAAGTTCAAATTATCAATGCCACCGTTTCCACCGCTCACATGTTCAAGGCGAATGATCGAGGAATTTTCCTCAAGTATATGCCAGTCCTCATTCAATTCACGCCAGGGATCATTATTTCCAAAGTGTAAATTAAGTTTAGGAGTACTGTTATCTGTTCCTTTAGACCAACTGCCGTTCACTCTGCTTCCTGATTTTTCTGCTTTTGCACTCCCGTCAGAGCTGAATGTAAACACGTATCCGCTGAAATGCGATGTTTCATCATTGCCATCTTCCATGAACAGTGATATTCTCCATTGGCCAGATTGAATAATATTTCCGGGATCGTTTGAAGGCGAAGTTCCTTCGTCCTTTTTACATGCAGAAAACAGAAGAAGAAAAAATGTGAAGATCAAGGATAATTGGCCTAAACTTTTCATGTTTTTTTATTTACCGTTAAAGATAATAAAACACCGGACAATCGGCCTGAAAGACTTGCTGAGTGGGACATCTGGTCTTCTGAACAGGGACATGAAACGAATGAGCCGGACTTCATCAGGGCCCGGCTCTGTGTACTCATGAGGGAAACAAGTCAAATGGTCATTATTTCCTTTTCTTTTGTTTCAAGGTGTTTGTCTACGATGGAGATGTAGTGATCTGTCATCTTCTGAATTTTATCTTCAATATCCTTGACCACATCTTCAGGCATGCCTTTGGAATCTTTTTTAATGTGATCATTTGCATCTTTCCTGTTTGTCCGAATGGACACTTTGCAATGCTCAGCTTCTGCCTTGGTTTTTTTTACTAAATCTTTTCTCCGCTCTTCAGTGAGCGCAGGTATGTTAATGCGGATTACCTGACCGTCATTTTGCGGAGTAAAACCCAGGTTCGCAGCAAGAATTGCTTTTTCAATTGGAGCGATCATATTTTTCTCCCAGGGCTGAATCATTAGTGTTTTAGCATCAGGAACTGTGATGTTGGCGACTTGGCTGACAGGAGTATTCGTTCCGTAATAATCTACATGCAATCCTTCCAGCATGGAAGGATTGGCTCGTCCTGCTCTGATTTTAGCAAGCTCTGCTTCCAGGTGATCAATCGCATGCTGCATGCGGTCTTTGGCATGGTTTAGAATTTGGTTGGCGTCCAGCATAATGGCAATATTTTAATTTGATTTAAACAGAATATTTAGCTGACTCTTAGAATTCCACAAGAGTGCCCACTGGATCTCCTTCCATTACCCGCAGCAGATTGCCTGAGCGGTTCATGTCGAATACTATTATTGGCACTTTGTTTTCATTGCAAAGAGTGAAGGCTGTCAGATCCATTACCTTCAGGCCTTTTTCATACACTTCATCAAAAGTAACTGTGCTGTATTTCACTGCATCCTGATTTGTCTCAGGGTCTGAATCATAGATTCCGTCGACGCGTGTTCCCTTCAGAATTACATCTGCTCCGATTTCTATTGCTCTCAGGCTTGCGGCTGTGTCTGTAGTGAAATACGGATTGCCTGTTCCAGCGCCGAAAATCACAACTCTTCCTTTTTCAAGGTGTCTTACTGCACGTCTTTTGATATAGGGCTCACAGATCTGTTCCATTTTAATGGCAGACTGAAGTCTTGTATTCACTCCGATTCTTTCAAGGGCCGACTGAAGAGCCATGGAATTTATGACTGTGGCGAGCATCCCCATGTAGTCTCCCTGGACTCTGTCGATTACATGTTCAGCATCATTGCCAACACCTCTGAATATATTTCCGCCTCCTATTACAATAGCCACTTCCACACCCTTGTCCACAATTTTCTTTATGTCTTCGGAATATTGCTTGAGTCTTTTGTGGTCAATTCCGAAGTCTTTTTCGCCCATCAGTGACTCACCGCTGAGTTTTAGAAGTACGCGTTTGTATTTCATGCTTTGAGATTTCCGAGGGCTAATTTAGATAAATTGATTGAATTCTGTCAGCGCCACATCATGGCAAAAAAAAAGAGAACCTAAGTTCTCTTTTTGTATTATCCGATCAGCACTCTTTTCATCGCTGTCACCCGCAGGTCCTTGCTGATGCTTTCGAGATACTGTCTCACCGTTTTCTTATCATCTTTGATGTAAACCTGATTGAGCAGAGTGTAGTCATTGTAAAATTTGTTCAACTTGCCCATCGCAATCTTTTCGATCATGTTCTCAGGCTTACCTTCCTGGCGAGCCTGGTCTTTACCAATTTCGATTTCACGCTCAAGGATTTTCGAGTCCACATCATCTTTATCGACTGCAACAGGAGCCATCGCAGCTGCCTGCATAGCCACATTCTTGCCGGCATCATCAATTCCTGCAGGAGCTGAGTTGAAACCTATCATAGAACTGAGTTTATTGCCTGGGTGATTGTACACGATTACTTTTTCTGAACTCACAACCTGATAGTCCACTACATCAATTTTCTCTCCGATCTTGCCCATCTGGTCAACCAAAGATTCTCCGATAGTAGTGTTTCCAAGTTTCAAAGCTTTGAGGTCATCGATACTTGCAGGCTTGTGCTGAAGCGCAAGGTCGAGGATTGACTCACCGTATTTTACAAAGTCAGCATTTTTCGCTACGAAATCTGTTTCGCAGCATACTGCTACCACAACACCGTTTTTACCATCAGCAGTCACTTTTCCATAAACATATCCTTCTTTCGCTTCGCGATCCTGACGGTTTGCTGCGATTTTCTGTCCCTTCTTGCGGAGGATATCTATTGCAGCTTCGAAATCACCATTAGCTTCAGTAAGGGCTTTCTTGCAATCCATCATTCCCGCGCCTGTTTGCTGGCGGAGTTTGTTTACATCTGAAGCGCTGATTGTTGCTGTACTCATTTCAATATTAATTTTTTAGTTTAACTGTAAACGGATTAATTTTTCTTAGCCGTGGTAGTGCGTTTACGGCCAGGCTTTTTGGCAGTCTGAACAGAATCGGTGTCTTCATCTGCGCCAGCCTCATCTTTGCCTACATATTCTACATTGATACCTCCATCAGCAGTTGTTCCTTCTTCTTCACGATCCTTCTCAGCTTCCTTATCCAGTTTTCTTTCAGCAAGACCTTCTTCAATCGCTTTCGCCATTGTGTCAACAATCAGTGCGATCGATTTTGTAGCGTCGTCGTTCGCAGGAACCGCGAAATCAACCTGAGTAGGATCTGTATTGGTATCAGTGATAGCGAAAGTCGGGATGTTCAGCTTCTTGGCTTCTGCAACGGCGATGTGTTCCTTGTTGATGTCAACGATGAAAAGAGCAGCAGGAAGTTTGCCAAGGTCGACGATGCTTCCGAGGAATTTTTCCATTTTCGCTTTCTGACGTGTAATCTGGAGACGTTCTTTCTTGGAGATGATGGCGAATGTACCATCAGTAGCCATTTTGTCGAAACCAGCCATTTTCTTCACTGATTTACGCACAGTCGCAAAGTTGGTGAGCATTCCGCCCGGCCAGCGTTCTACGATGTATGGCATTCCAACTCTGTTTGCCGCGTCGGCAACGATGTCTTTAGCCTGTTTTTTGGTAGCTACGAAGAGGACCTTCTTTCCTGATCTTGCAACCTGCTTGATGGCATTTGCAGCTTCTTCAAGCTTAGCTACTGTTTTGTTCAGGTCAATGATGTGGATGCCACGGGCCTCCATGAAAATATAAGGAGCCATTTTAGGGTTCCACTTGCTCTTCAAGTGGCCGAAGTGGGCACCTGCTTCGAGTAAATCGTTATATGATACTCTTGACATTTTATTGATTTGAAAGATTGTTTTTGATAATTTATTTATTCGTTTCACAATCATTCGGCAGGGAATGATTGTGAAAACAGATTAACGTTTAGAGAACTGGAAGCGCTTACGTGCTTTTTTCTGTCCCGGCTTCTTTCTTTCCACCATTCTTGGATCGCGGGTAAGGAGGCCTTCCTTGCGCAGAGCGGGTTTAAGTTCTTCGTTGCTTTGAACTAGTGCTCTTGCAATACCGAGTCGGATTGCTTCAGCCTGTCCTTTGATACCACCTCCGTCGACATTCACAGTGATGTTCCAGCTTTCAACGGCATTGACGGCAGACTGAGCCTGCGTCACGATATACTGCAGCGGACCTGTAGGGAAGTACTCCTTGAAGTCGCGGTTATTTACTTTGATATCTCCATTCCCGGGTTCAGCATAAACTCGGGCGATTGAGGTCTTTCTTCTTCCAATAGCGTGGATAATTGCCATGATTTATAAATGTGATTAAGAAATTGTGATTTGCTTTGGTTTTTGAGCTGTATGCGGATGTTCAGCACCTACATAAACATGAAGGTTTCTGAATAATTCGCGTCCAAGACGGTTTTTAGGCAGCATGCCGCGGATTGAGTTTTCCAGGATCAGAGCCGGATTCTTTCTCATCCAATCTTTTGGAGATGCGAAACGCTGACCACCAGGATATCCAGTGTGGTGTACATATTCCTTTTCTTCCATTTTATTGCCTGTAAAACGCACTTTTTCAGCGTTAATGATGATCACATTGTCTCCACAATCAACATGAGGAGTGTAACCCGGCTTGTGCTTGCCGCGAATGATTTTTGCTACTTCAGATGATAAACGTCCTACGACCATATCCGTAGCATCCACCAAAACCCAGTTTTTTTCCGCCGTTTTGGAGTTCAGACTTATTGTCTTATAAGTGATAGCGTCCACTTTTCAATGATTTTTAAGGTTTTACTCGAGAAAATACTATTCCCAGAAGGGGTTGCAAAAGTAGGACATTTTTCTAATCCTGCAAACAGCAGGCACATAATATTATAAAGGTGAAAATGTTCGTCTAATGGCTCTCAGATCTTTGGCCTGCGGACTGGCATTTTATAAAAGATTGATTCTATGCAGAAATGTATACCTATGCTCGTAAAACATTGAAAATAAGGGAAGTAAAATAAAGTTTAAGTGATCCTTAATGTTGGCGATGAAATTTAAGTCGTTTCTGTATTCTCATTTTCTGTCTTTCCTAAAAGATTAAGTGCAGCCTGATTTAAAGGTTTGTTTAGAAACTTTTTTACAAATGGGTTGGAATTTGCTCTGCTCAAGTCATTTGGATGCAATGATGTTGATAGCATCATAATGATACATTTGTTTCGTATTGATTAATCCAACTTTTCATATTCCTTGAGAAATTCAAACCCATCCATCGCAGGCATTCTAATGTCAAGGAAAATAAGATCTGGCAGATTGTCTTCACTTATGTTAATTTTTTTGAAATAGTCAATTGCTGTCATGGCTGAATCCATCTCAAGTACTTTTTCAGCAAAGTTATTTTTTAATATGACCCTTTTTGCGATGTAACGATCTATTTCATTATCATCCACAATCATCACTAATTTGAGCTTCTTGATTTCAGCCATTGTTTACTTTGGTTGGAATATAATTTGGTAAATAAAGAGTAAATTCTGTCCAAAATCTTATAAGTGAATTCAACAAAATTGAACCGTTCAGTTTTGCAACTGTTTCTTTGACTATGTATAACCCAAGGCCGCTCGTTTGTGATAGCAGACCTAAAATCATGATTCCCATTCTCTGGAGGGGCTTACACAGCATATGTTTTCTTGATTTTATAGATAATCAGCTTTATACATTTAACAATAGGGTTAGTTACATGATATAGATTAAAAATGAGGTTCAGCAGCCAGTAGAACTATAGACATGTTGAAATAAACTAAAACTATGTGACTAATGTGATGTATATCTCTAAAGCGTAAATCGTTTCATGTCCGAGTTTGAAAACAATGAAAATAACTATGTTTGTATGTTTGAAGAAGTAAGTAGTCCTGTTTGATATAGAAATGTTACATATTGTTGGCTAATTACATTTGGGTTTTAAAATTAAACCGTAATTCGGAGTGTATAGAAACTGTAAGAATTAAATTGCAATTAAAATTTGTGTTTGATTCGATTCATGATAAAGGATAGGGATATTGAGGAAAAGAAGTTACTTTACTTTGTGGGCAGTATTAAAACGTTCAACAATTTGTTAAGACTATAATTTATTAAATCCTGATAATGGCCTAATCGAGAATTGCATCGGTGTATTATAACTTAAACCTTGAACCTGATGTAATTTATAGACAATATTAAGTTTGATTTGTAAGATTCTCTCTATCACATGATTGTCGCCAATGTGTTAGCATTTATTTGCATGTCTTTGAAAATCCTGTTCTAAATGTTACAGATATATCGATATTTAATTTTATACTCTGGTATGGTTAATCTATGAATAAAAAATTGGAGATTGCTGTTTTAAGTGGTGGAAGCGGTTTTCTAGGTGTTGAGCTGGGATTACTGTTAAAAAATACAGGCTATAAGGTGAGAATCCTTAGCCGAATGCAAAAAAATGTAAGCAAAAGTTTCTTTCACTGGAATCCTGCCAAGGCTGAAATTGATCAGTCAGTTTTTAAAGATGCCGGAGTCATAATCAACCTGGCGGGAGCAGGAATAGCTGATAAACGATGGACACAATCAAGAAAGCAGGTTTTGCTGGAGAGCAGAACCGAAAGTTTGAATTTTTTATATGATGAATTAAGTAAGCAGAAGCATAGCATCCACACCCTTGTTTCTGCGTCTGCCATTGGTTATTACGGTGACAGAGATGATGAATGGTTAAAAGAAGATGACAAAGGAGGAGAAGGATTTCTTCCTGATACATGCAGGGAGTGGGAGAAGGCGGCTCTGCAGTTTCAAAATCTTGGAATTCGTGTGGTGATCCTCAGGATAGGCATTGTGCTTTCGGAAAAAGGAGGAGCATTGCCTGTAATGGCTTTGCCGGTTAAATATTTTGCAGGTGCAGCACTGGGATCAGGGAATCAATATATGTCTTGGATACATATTGATGACTTGTCAGGGATTTTCAAGTATGCTATAGAGAATGAACACATGAACGGAGTGTATAATGCTGTGGCATCTTTTCCTGTCAGCAACCGTGAGTTTTTCAGGCAACTCGCAAAAGTCTTGAACCGGCCTTTGTGGCCGGTCAATGTTCCGTCCCTTATGCTGAAGGCAATCTTAGGAGAGAAAGCAGCAATTGTTCTGGAAGGTCAAAGAGTGTCGAATGAGAAACTGCATCAGGCAAATTTTAATTTCAAGCATGAAAATTTATTTTCCACATTGCAGAGTCTTTTAAAATACCACTAATCTATATGTGTCAATGAAAGGAATATATACTGTCTTCCTTCTTACTGTTTCCAATATCTTCATGACCTTCGCCTGGTATGGACATCTTAAGTTCAAAGATATTCCGTGGTTCAGTAAGCTGGGATTGTTCAGCATCATACTTATCAGTTGGGGCATTGCTTTCTTTGAATATTTATTTCAGGTTCCTGCAAACAGAATCGGATTTACAGAACATGGTGGGCCATTCAATCTCTGGCAACTGAAAATTATTCAGGAGGCTATTACACTAACTGTGTTTGTGATATTTACCACTTTGTTTTTTCGCACAGAGAATTTTAATATCAATCATTTCATTGGAATGTGTTTTATCATGCTCGCGGTGTTTTTTATCTTTAAGAAGCCATTGTAAATATTTTTGATGTTGAATTTTATTTTTATTCTTAACTTTAAAAATCACATCTTTTAAATTTAATCCATTCAGCCATGAAAACATCCAGATTTCTTATTCCATTTCTAGGTGTAATTTTTAGTTCGTTGCTTTCATTTGCACAGCCGCTGAGCGGAAGTTATACCATTGATGCCGGATCTCCTTCGAGCGCTACGAATTTTCAGTCTTTCAATGCGCTTTCAAATGCCCTGAGCACCTTTGGTGTTTCCGGACCGGTGCTGGTTACTGTAGAGCCGGGTTCAGGTCCTTACAGGGAGAAAGTAGTTTTCAGCAACATCTCTGGAATCGGTGCATCCAATCCGGTTCTAATTACCGGCAATGGAGAAACAATCAGCGATACTACTTCTTCGACGAACAGGCACATCATTCGTTTGTCCAATCTTACTCATTTCAACATTGATCATCTGCGTGTAGCCTGGGATTCTGCATCAAGCGGAGGTTTTTACGGGATTCACATTTTCGGATCTGGCAGCGATATTACTATCAGCAATTGTGACATAGACATCAGCGGAACTACAAGCACACTTTACGGTTCAATTGTCGCATCGGGATCGGAAACCAGCATTCTGGAAACGGGTAATTTTCACAGACTGACAATCGTAAATAATACTACCGTAGGAGGTGGCTACGGAGTGTCTGTATTCGGACTGCTCGGAAATCTGGCCTCCGATATACTCATTTCTGAAAACAGGATTTATGATTATCACAGCAATGGTGTTTACCTCAGAGAAACTGATGGTGCCATCATAAGTTATAATGAAATTGACAAGAGAACTTCCAATGTGACCAGCGCCAACGCGATTCAGATAGCCCAAAACGCGAATGTAAACGCAAGTATCTACGGTAATTTCATTAAGGTTTCGCAGAGGAATAACGGAACCATGACGCTCAGAGGAATCTATCTTTTCAATGGTACCGGACACAAGGTTTATAATAATGTGATTCACGACATTGGCCTTACCAGCGGAAACTTCACAGCCATTGATGTACGAACTGCCGGCAGCGCACCCAAAATCTGGTTCAACACAATTTCCATGGATTATAATGATCCCAATTCAGGAAATATGTATGGCATCAGGGAGGAGTTGTCGAACACAAATTCAGAGCTCAGAAACAACATGATCAGCATCACACAGCCGGGAACCGGTGTCCGAAGCGGTCTAGCGCTTGGATCAACGTCCACTGTAACTTCAGCATTTAACAGTAATTACAATAATATTTACGTACCTAGCGGAAATGTCGCTGTTAAAAGCGCAACTCCGACTGTGATGTATCCGACTCTTTCCGACTGGAAAACCGCAAGCACACAAGATGCGAACAGTCTCAGCCTTGATCCCATGTTTGTTTCTGTGAGTAATCCGGTTCCCACCAATCTCGCCATGGACAACATGGGAATCTCAATTCCTGATGTTACTGAGGATGTGTTATTCAATACTCGCAGTCCTCAGCCTGATATCGGAGCCTATGAATTTACAGGAGTTGGAATTGCCGGGTCAATCAGAAAAGATGAATTGAATGTTTATCCCAATCCTGCTGACGAGGAAATATTTATCAACGTGTCCAATGACTTCAGGTCAGGTTTCAGTGCAGAGATTTTTGACACGAAAGGTAAAATGATTCTATCTGAAATGTTTGTATCGCCTGATGAAACAATACGTTTGAAGATCTCCGAACTTAACTCGGGGATTTACCTGATAAAATTGAGAAGCGGCAACCGGGTGAGCAGCGGGTCTTTTATTAAGACTGCTAATTAATTCACATGTTTTTGACCCGATCCAGGTCTTCAGGCGTGTCAATGGAAATGCTATCCAGAGAAGTGATTTCTGCGCGGATTGAATAACCGTTTTCAAGCCAGCGAAGCTGTTCAAGTGATTCTGTGTTTTCCAGATTGGTCTTGGCAAGCTTCGTGATTTCCAAAAGTACTTCCGTTTTGTATCCGTAAATGCCGATGTGTTTGAAATAATTGCTATGCTTCAGCCATTCCTGGTCAGGAAAATTTCTGTTGTAAGGAATTGGTGAGCGGCTGAAATACATTGCCTTCTTATTCTTGTCCATCACCGCTTTCACATTGTTGTGATTGAAAAGTTCGTCGGTCGTTGTGATTTTTTTTACCAATGTGGCTATCTGTGTGGAGGGATCACTAAAAAGATCACAAAGAAGTTCGATTTGTTCCGGGTGTATGTAAGGTTCATCTCCCTGAATGTTGATCACCACATCCCAGGCAACTGAAATGTCGTTGCCGACAATTTCCGCGCAGCGGTCAGTGCCGCTTTGATGCAGGGGAGAGGTCATGGCTACATGTCCTCCGAAATCACGTACATGATTCATTATTCTTTCGTCGTCTGTTGCGATCATTACTCTGTTCAGACGCTTGGATTTGATACATTGCTCGTATACGCGCTGTATCATGCTTTTGCCGTCTATTTGAGCAAGAGGTTTGCCTGGAAAGCGTGTGGAACCGAAACGTGCGGGAATAATGCCGAGGATATTCATGTCGCTTGGTATGATTGCAAATTTAATATTAAAAATATCTGACGCGTTTCATAAAGGATATTTTTCGCTCAGAATTTCAGACCTGCCTGAAGGACAAATGTCCTCGGCGGCTGCATGTCTCCCGGCCTTTCCATGTGTAACCGGTTCAAGGCATTTTTTATTATGAATGACAAAGTGAGATAATTTCCAGTCCGGTAACTGCTTCTCAAATCCCAGGTATGGCTCCCTCCGGGATTCAGGTTTCGGTAGTGTCCGATTCCAAGTCCGGGTGGAAAGGCAATATCCAGCAGGCCAGAAATGAAAATCTTGTCGATGTTTACCATTCTGCTGTTATAGCGGTATGTTGCACCTATATTGAATCTTTTCCATTCGATTTCCAGATCTGCTTTCAGAAGATGTTTGTAACGGTACTTTAAAAAATCGGACGAGTCGCTGCCCATGAAATTGCTTGTGCCAACTTTAGCAACATAGAGACTGTCATAAGTGAGCTGGCGAGGGTCGAGGAATGTATAGCCTGTGATTGCCCGGATGATTGTGCTTTCAGAAACTTTTAGCTGAACCTGACTGCTGATTTCAAATCCGCGAATGCGTGTGTCACCCACATTGATGGATCTGAAACCATTTCCGATCAGAGGATCAGTGAATGTTCCCCATTGGCCGAATACAAATTCCATCATATTGTCATACCGGTTTTCGAATACAGCCAGATCCAGAAATCCTGAAAATTTACCAGACTGAATCATCTGCCTGAGTCCGGCTTCCATGCTGTAGCCGTTCTCTGCTTCAAGGTCATTGTTTGGATAGATCACCAGGTTGCCCACATTGGTACGGATGAATTTTTCCGCAATGGAAGGGAAGCGGTAGCCTTGCCCATATGAAATCCTGAAATTGATTCCTTCTGTCAATTCAATATTCAATCCGCTTCTGAAAACCGGCGTCCAACTATCTTTCACCGAATCCACTTTATTTTGTTCGACCCTTCCGCCCAAAGAAAAATTAAATTTTTTCCATTTGATATCCGCCTGGCTGTATAAGGCAGTCTGACTGCCGTCATGATCTCCATACAATTCACTCTTTACAAGCGATTGCTGTCTGACAAATCCTGAAGTAAGCAGAAGATATTGTCCGAAGCGATGCTGGTATTGATATTCCCCATAATACAGATTAGCAGTTGAATTCTGGTTGGTATTGTTTTGGTTGGTGGTATTAAACCAACGTGTTCTCAGCTTGTGTGAATTTCCTTTCTTGTCGAAATAGGTGATGTAAGGATCGGCATTGGTTCGATAAGTTGTATAAGCGCTAAGCGTGTTGTCAGCAGGGATAAATGCTCCGCTCGTGTCGTTTTTCCAGACAAAAAATAATGATCCGTTTGTAGTAATTGTATTCAGGTTTATTCCTGCAGACATCCTGTCAGGATTTCTGAAGCGATACCTTGTATTCAGACTGAATCTTGCTCTTTGTTCGTATTCGCCACGGCGGTATCCTTCATCAATGAATATGTTTCCTCCGCTCACAATATCGAATTGCCCGATCTTTCTGCTGTGAAGAAAATTGAAACCATGATAAAATTGAGGAATGCTTCCCCACCAGTTCTGAGGATAAGACAGTTTTTCAGTTTGCTGAACCGGACCTGATGGTGTATTCACTGTGAATGTGCTGTCGAATTCAATCACGGCTTTGTCGTAAGCACCGTGATACACATTTATTTTTGTCATCGGCTCTGCCTTTGGGTATGCCGTACGGATATTGATCACTCCATTGAGCGCTGATGATCCGAAAAGCACGGATGATGCTCCTTTGATCACTTCGACTTGTTCGAGGTTTTCGACCGGAAGGAAAGTCCACTTTGTATCATTGGCATCCGCGGCGAGCATTGGGAGGTCGTCGACCAGAATCTGCACGCGGCTGCCTGCTCCATAAGTCCATCCGCTGCCGCCACGTATGTTTGCTTGTCCGTCTACAATGTTCACTCCCGGAATATAATTCATGGCATCTTCCATGGTGGTGGTGTTCCGTGCTTCAACGAGTTCCGGTCTGAGCACTTCCATGGAAACTGTGATCTCTTCAATTTTTTGCTCGAATTTCCCGGCGCTGATTACGATCAGATCAAGCTCTCTTGCCTCAGATTTCAATCCGACCTGAATTTGAAGGGGGCGGTTTTCATTGAGAGTAATTTCCAGAATTGTGTCGGCGAATGAGATCATGCTGATACGAAGAGTGTAATTCCCTGGATTTGCAAGTATGTCAAATCTGCCCTCCATGTTGCTGATAGCAGCAATGTTATTATTCAGAAATACGCTCGCTCCAGGAACCGGCTCTCCTGTGTCTATGCTGAATATTTTTCCTGAAAGAGATGCCTTTTGAGCCTCTGCATTCAGACCTATGAAAATTAAAATGAAGATGAATAAAAAATTTTTCAGCATATAATGAATTGTATCTTCCGGACAGTCATGTTAATCTTGCCGCGAACAATGATTCATGCAATTATACCAAATAAGACAATACCAGAAGTTTTGAAATCAGATGATGAAAGTTTAAAATACCAGATTGCTCTGAGCCTTGTTCCCGGTATTGGTCCGGTGCTTGCCAAAAATCTCGTAAGTTATTGCGGAGGTGTAAGGGAGGTTTTTAACAGAAGCAAAATACAGCTTGAACGCATACCAGGAATCGGTCCGGAAAGAGCCGGAATGATACGTCATTCAATCATCATGAAAAGAGCTGAAGAGGAACTTGTATTCATACGTAAATATGGAATCAAATCACTCTTTTATCTGGATAAGGCTTACCCCCAAAGGCTGAGCCATTGCGTGGACGCTCCAATCCTGATGTACTTCAAAGGCGATTGTGATCTGAATGCCGGAAGATTCATAGCCGTGGTGGGAACGAGGCATGCAACTTCCTATGGTCGTGAAGTCACAGAAAAAACCATAGCTGATCTTGCTGCCTTCGGAGTCACAATTGTAAGCGGACTGGCTTATGGTATTGACATCATAGCTCACCGAGCAGCGATGGAAGCCGGACTTGGCACGGTGGCTGTCACAGCACATGGCCTTGACAGAATTTATCCTTCTTTGCATAAATGCACGGCAGAGAAGATGACTATGAAAGGTGGAGTACTAAGCGAGTACATCAGCGGCACTATGCCTGATCGGGAAAATTTCCCCGCCCGAAACAGAATAGTGGCAGGTATGTGCGATGCGACAATTGTGGTTGAATCAGCACAAAGGGGAGGAGCATTGATTACAGCTGACATAGCGAATTCTTACAACCGTGACGTGTTCGCATTTCCTGGTCGCATTCATGATGCATTCTCTCAAGGTTGCCTTTCTCTGGTAAAGGAAAATAAGGCTATGCTGGTATGTTCTGCCGATGATATTGCAAAAGCCTTGAATTGGGACATTGAAGGTCCCTTGAAAAAGCCTGAGAAATCTGTGCAGTTAAATATTTTTACAAGCCTGAGCGAAGAAGAGCAAAGGATTCTGAATCGTCTTCGGGAATCTAAACTTTTGCATATTGATGAGCTTGCGTTGAGTCTTTCTGTCCCTTTGGGTAAGCTATCTTCCATCTTGTTGCGACTCGAATTTGAAGGTTTGATCAGGGCTCTTCCCGGCAAGCGCTTTGAATTTGTTTCATAAATGAATGGAATAGATGAGCAGATGTCGTTTAAAATATTTTTCGGACTTTTACCCTCATGTATGACACACTACTGCCTGTCCTTAGAAAAGAACTGGAAGAAATCCGTTCCGCAGGACTATACAAAGAAGAAAGAATAATCAGCACTCCCCAGGGAGCTGAAATTATTGCTAACGGAAAAAATGTTCTCAACTTCTGCGCGAATAATTACCTAGGACTATCATCGCACCCGAATGTGCTTGAAGCTGCTGCTGATGCATTGAAAAGCCATGGATACGGAATGTCCTCGGTTCGCTTTATTTGTGGCACTCAGGATATTCATAAGACACTCGAAAAGAAAATCTCCGAATTTCTCGGAACTGAAGATACAATTCTGTATGCGGCAGCTTTCGATGCGAACGGAGGGGTATTTGAACCATTGCTGAATGATCAGGATGCTATCATCAGTGATGAGCTGAATCACGCCAGCATCATTGACGGAGTAAGATTATGCAAGGCCCAGCGTTTTCGTTACAAGCATAATAACATGGAGGAGCTGGAGAATATACTTGCCCAAACGCAGCATCTGCGTCACAGAATGATTGTGACAGACGGTGTCTTCAGTATGGATGGAACAATCGCACAGCTTGATAAGATCGTTGCGCTCGCAGAGAAATACCGCGCACTGGTAATGATTGATGAATGCCATGCGAGCGGTTTCATGGGAAAGAGCGGGAGAGGCACTCATGAGCATTGCGGTGTGATGGGGAAAATCGATATCATCACGGGAACACTTGGCAAAGCTTTAGGGGGCGCCATGGGCGGCTTCACTTCCGGTCGCAAAGAAATAATTGAAATACTAAGGCAGCGATCAAGACCTTATCTTTTTTCAAACTCACTTGCTCCCGCAATCGTAGGCGCTTCCATTGCTGTAATCGACATGCTTAGCAGCACTACTCAATTACGTGACAAACTTTGGGATAACACCGCATACTTCAGGAAGAAAATGACTGAGGCCGGATTTGACATTAAGCCGGGTGATCATCCGATTGTACCGATCATGCTATATGAAGCAAAACTCGCTCAGGATTTTGCATCCAAATTACTTGCAGAAGGAATTTATGTCACCGGTTTCTTTTTTCCTGTGGTTGCAAAAGGAAATGCACGCATTCGTGTACAGCTTTCAGCAGGTCATGAAAGGCAACACATCGATAAAGCGATTGAAGCCTTTGTGAAAGTAGGCAAGGAACTAAATGTTTTGAAACTCACCGCATGAAAAAGACATATTTAGTATTACTTCTGGCATTTGTTAGTCTGAACCTCTGTGCGCAGCACGTTTTATTTCCCGTCAAGCTAGGTGCGAAGTGGGGCTATCTTGATGCTGCAGGAAAGATGACCATCAATCCGCAGTTTGATGATGCGAAGGAATTTACCGACGGACTTGCTCCCGTGAAGACAGCAAATCTCTGGGGATATGTCAATACTTCCGGAAAACTCACAGTGAATCCACAGTTTCAGGATGTTAGGAAATTCAGGAATGGATATGCCGCGGTAAAGCAAAACGGACAATGGGGGTTCATCAATAAGGAAGGAGGATTTGCAGTGGCTCCCCAATTTTCAGAGGCCGGTGATTTCTCAGAAGACTTAGCCGCTGTGAAGATCAGTACTTCCTGGGCTTTCATTGACGCGAAAGGGAAGATCGTAGTGAATCCGCAATTCAACAATGCCATGGAATTCAGCAACGGACTTGCTCCGGTACAAATCGGTCTGGCTTGGGGATACATCAACAGGCAGGCAAAGTACATCATTAATCCGCAGTTTGAAAAGGCAGGCATATTCAGTGACGGACTTGCTCCGGTAAAACTCAAGGGCAAATGGGGTTACGTGAATACTCAGGGAGAGATGATAATTCCATATCAGTTCAGTGATGCGCGGGGGTTTAACAACAGCCTGGCAGCGGTGAGGATAGGTAATCTCTGGGGTTATATTAATGTGGAAGGGAAGTATCACATCAATCCGAAATTCGAAGCGGATGCAGGTTTCGGCGGGGATGAAAAAGATTTTTCAGATGGTCTTGCTGCTGTTCGCATTGATGGCAAGTGGGGTTATATCGACAAACAGGGCAACATTGTTATTAATCCGCAATTCAGCAGTGCGGCTTCATTCAATAATGGAGTGGCAGCAGTGAAGTCTGCCGGTAAAAATGCCTACATCGATAAAAATGGAAGAGTGTTCTGGCTGCAGAATTGACTAGATTCGGGTTTTATATTTATTCATGTATCCATTACTTTAGTTTAACCTCAGCCGGGCATAAAATCCAGATTTTGCAAAATGTATTTTAGGCTGATGCAATGTCTGATTGTTAAAGTCGTATAAATTTTTTTCTAAAAAGAAAAAAACTCGCATTCTTTGCGAAAATTTACAATCAGAAAATTTATGAATAAACTAATTCTTGCTGCATGCATTGCATACTTAGCCTGTGCTGATCTGTTCGCGCAGGAGTACAAAATTATCACCACTGTGGAGTCCATTGTTCCGATGGGAATCGGGCGTTCCCGACTTGTGGAAAATCAGGAAACAGTGGATTACAGGAAATTCACCACTGACCGTAAGGAAGGCAAAGATTCAGATCAGGGTAAGATTGACCGTTCGGAAGCCAAGATTGACAGGATGGAAGAAACCAAGCTGCTGAACTTTTACAGCGGAGTGGGGATCAATTTCCAGAACATCGCTTCTAATGATGCCATCATCGGTTCCAAGCTTACCGAAATGTCGAAGGACGGATGGGTGCTCGTGTTCGTTACCAGCGGAGTGGAGAGTGATGCAGGTGGGAACGACGGAAAAGGAATCTTTATTACGAGGTATATCTTTAAAAAGTAAAAGCTTTTTATTCAAAAGGCGGTCTGTTTCAAAACAGGCTGCCTTTTCTTATTAATACAGTGATTGTTTATTTCAAAAGAAAGTTTTCAAGCCAGGATTCTAACTTCGTATAAATTTGTTGCTTCAATGTGTTTAAAATATGTTTTAGGAATTCGATCCAATGTCCGAATGATATCAAACACCCAGTCAATTCGCAATCTTATTTTCGGTGAAAGCATTTATAACTTTTGCTTTATTCCAAATAATCAATAGTTCTATTCATAAAAAATCCTTTATCATTACCCCCGATAAATAATACCATTGATTACAATATATACAGACGGCAGCGCAAAGGGAAATCCCGGTCCGGGTGGATACGGAGTGATTCTCATGAAAGGTGAGCACAGGAAAGAAATTTCCGAGGGCTTTCGCCTCACTACTAACAATCGTATGGAATTGCTCAGTGTGATTGTTGCGCTGGAAGCGCTTAAGAACCCCGGAGAAAATGTAAAAGTGTATTCGGATTCAAAGTATGTGGTTGATGCGGTTGAGAAAGGTTGGATTTTTGGTTGGGAGAAAAAGAATTTTAAAGACAGAAAAAATCCGGATCTCTGGATGCGATTTCTGAAAATATTCCGTAAGCATAAAGTAAAATTCATCTGGGTAAAAGGCCATGCGGATAATCCTTTTAATAATCGTTGCGATGAACTTGCGATAGCCGCCAGTTCGAACCCGGATCTTTCGATTGATTCCTGGTACGAGCAGAATAACAGCTGAGATCCTCAGTCTGCTTTTATCAAATTCCCGCTACCTGTGATTGTTTGTTCAATCTTATATGGATTGCCGGAATAATAAATATTCCCATGATAAAAAATTTCCGCGCCCAATTCTTTTTCCACATGAATGCGGCAATTTCCAGTGCCAGATGTACGTATGTATGTAAATCCTGTTCTGAGTGATGAAGCATCCAAAATTCCCACGTCATTCATGTTCACAAAACTGACTCCCGAAAAACCGGCAGCATGAATGTCAGTTCGCCCGGTATTGTTAATTAAATATGAGACTTCACAGTTCATCAGGAAACGTGCGCTGCCCGATCCGTTCCAGCTGTTAAAGCTGAAAGTTTTGGAGCGAATGGTGTCAGCTGATGTGATGTTTCCTGAACCGAAATAAGTAACTGATTCCGGATTTTTCATTCCGACTTCCACAAGTGCAGTGTGTTTGAAGCTGCGCACCCAGTTGCATTTATTTTCATTTCGTATATACAGGGTGTTTCCGTTCAATTCGGTGATGATACCGCTGAGAAGATTTTGTCCGGCTGTAACTTTGATGAAAGGAACAGTATCAGCATAAAGCAACACGTCCACATCGCTGCTGATATCCAGGTTGAGAAATGCCGAAGAAACACGAATCTCGGTCACTTGCGGACCGCTGCTTTTAATGCAGTCCAGCATATGTCCTTTTTTGCAGGAAGAGAAAATGAACGCAAGGACGCAGAGCACTATGCCCAGTCTAATTCTCATTTATATATTTTTTACCTGATGAGTTATTTTTCAATTTTTTGAATCGGATTCCTGCTCCCCATTCTATAAAATCAGCTCTGGCAAAGTGCGATTTCAGATTCATACAGAGAAAAAGATTCTTCATGTAATACCTGAGTCCGATCCTGCTGTACACATTGCCGTCTCCTTTCCACCGGGTATAAGGATAAAATCCAGTATTGAAATTGAATCCGATTCTTCCCACATTCAACTGGAAAGCGCCATAAATTCCGGGTCTGAAATTGTATGTCTCATCTGCATCCGGATTTCCTTCCCTCAAGGATCTTTGCTGCAATGAATTGTCGTAAAATAAATCGATGCCGGCACCCAGGCTGCTTTTATAATTGAGGTTTCGCATCCGGCTCACAGACAAAACTCCAACCTGGTATTTCTGTCCGCCGGGCGGACGAATTTTCTTTTCAGAGCCCGCAAGGTAAATTCTCCATTCATTATCTTCGATATATGCCGGTCTTGTTTCTTTTTTAATTGCTGTCTTTTGTCCAAAATAATGCATGATACCTGCGCTGACATGAGCGATATTCAGGCCAAGATTTGGTATAGCTGTACTGCCATTGCTGTAATGTGTAATGCCTGCTCCGATTTCAAAGTACGTTCTTTTCCCAAGATCTTTTTCAAAGTGAAAATCGAAATGCATGACTCCGTTGATGTGCGAACCAATTGCTGAATTTTTAATGTTCTCTTCCGCGTCAAATATTTTTTCCACGTATCCAAGCCCCATTCCGTATCGAAAGTGTGTACGCCAGTCACTCTTATCGCTCAACGGAAAATTCACATAAGGATATACGACGATGCCATATCCAAGAATTTTTGGAGCGCCTAAGTCAAAATATGAAATGTTAATTCCCACATCGGGGAAGAGAAATCCGCTGTGCCATTCCTTTTCTCCGCTTGAAGTTTTTACGATGCTCAGTTCTGCGCCGAGGAGATGACGTTCTTGCAAAAGCTCAAGTGCCGGCCTGTGTGCAATTACAAACCCGTAAGCCTGTCTTGCCTGCAAACCCCAGGAACCTCTGCTTGTGTCACGTGTTGCGGCAAACATTTCCGACAGAACAAGAAATATGAGCATGATTGATAAATAAAATTGTCGCATTAATATCCCTTGTCCTGTTCGTTGATTTTGTTTTCCAATTCCCTGATCGCTGATTCAAGTTTTTCGAGACGTGAATTAATCAGCTCTTTTTCAGCTCGGAGTTTAATTCCGTATTCACTGCCTGCTGAGGTCTTTATTATTTTTTTAGCAAGAATCTTTTCATCTTTTTTCAATCCTTCGGCCAAAACAACAAGTTGTCCGCTGATGAATCCATTGATAAAATTGCTTCCGGAATAGAGACCTTGCAGTTTTAACATATCCACGCATCTTCCATAAAGTTCACGCTCGTAATTTTTAAAATATGTAATGCTGTGAATCGCTGCATCTTTTTTCTCATGTTCTTTGATTCTTCTCAATGCGGTTTCAAAAAAATCTGCTTTGCCTGGAATGGGATGCAAGCTGTAAAATCTGAGCAACTCCAGTTGCACAGCGCTGCCACTGTCTGATTCGAGCCTGCTAGACCATGTCCTTGCAAGCGCAGTGTCGTTCTCATACAATTTTCTGAATGCAAAGGCCTGCACCTCATAGGATGAATCAGCCAGATAAGCCGAAAAATTTCCACTCCATGAAGAATATGGAAAGTGCTTTGTGACTTTTTCCAATGCCAGCTTTCTTATTGCGGAAACCGGATCAGATACGGCAATTTCAAAAAGCCTGTCCTGTATCCTGCCCGGAGTGTTCTTCAGCATTGTATCAGAGTAGCGTAATGCAGTACGTCTGATCTTCCAGTATTTATCATCCAAAGCAAGTGCGATTACTTCAGCAGCTTTATCAGTCGCTTTGTAGCTTTTTCCAATCTCATTTACAGCTTCGAACCTGTCCATGTAAAGAGGGGCATTTTTATATTGATACAAATATTCCTCCGCACTTTTATTTTCTATTCTGGTTTCGAGCAAGAGGCAACGTTCGGCGTCTACATTAACAAGCAAGGGTTTTTCATCGAATTTAAACCGGAAGATTTGCTTAACGCTGTCCATAACAATTTCATGCCTGTCTTTTCTTTCGCTCAGATAAAAATCAATGAGCATCGGAAGCCTGTACACCGGATTGGAAGTGCGATTCTGAATTTGTTCCATTGTTAATATAAACTCAGATGTAGAAGCATTCCATTGTTGTGAAATTTTTAGCGATGGCTTTCCGGCTTTGTAAAACCATTGATCAAAGAACCAGTTTAGATCTTCGCCGGTCACTTCTTCAAAAATTAATCTGAGATTCGGTATTTCTGCAGTGGAATGAGCATGTCTTTGCAGATAAAGTTCCAATGAACGGAAGAATGCTTCATCGCCGACGTATTTTCTCAGCATGTGCAGAACAAGGCCTCCTTTCTGATACGAAACAACATCATATACTTCATCCCTGGTATTATAATGATGCCTTGCAAGAGGAGGATCCTCCTCTTTTGTCAGATAGACATATGCAAATAGATTGTCCTGGTTGGAGCGGTCGGCATCATCCCTTCCGTATTTGTATTCGCGCCAGAGGTATTCGCCGTAGGTGGCAAAACCTTCATTCAAGGTGATGTTTGCCCATGATTCGCATGTGACAAGGTTGCCGAACCAATGGTGAAAAAGTTCATGTGAAACATAATCTTCGTAGTCTTCATCCAGTAGTTCCCGAGGATCCATTTGCATCTCCGCACGCTGCACCACAGCAGTATTGTTCTCCATTGCACCGCTGATAAAGTCATGCACAGCGATCTGGCTGAACTTTTCCCAGGGATAATCTGTTCTCAGCAGATTGCTGAAATACTCAAGCATTTCAACCGTGTTGGGAAAAATAGAACGTGCAAATTGTTCATAAGGAGGATCCACATAATAACTCACTTCCATATTGCGCCATTCATCTTTCGTTACCCTCCAGTTTCCTACAGCCATCATACTGAGATAAGGTGCGAGCGCATGACTTTGTTTCCAGTAATCCGTTCTTGTACCGGTGGATGAATTAATCATGGATGAAAGCAGTAAGCCGTTTGATAAGGTTTGAAAGGAAGTGTCGACAGTGATATACAACTCCTGAGACAGCCTTTGCCCGGGATCTTCGATGGTTGGAAACCAAACCGAAGAAGCTTCAGTTTCTCCCTGTGTCCAGAGTTGCCGAGGGCGAAATGGATTTTTACCGTCGGCATTGATAAAATAGACTCCCTTGTCTTCACGTATCGCACTGCCTCCGGATGCGGCAATTTTTTCCGGATGAGAAGTGTATTCAATTTCCAATTGTAAAGTATCCGCTCTGCCATATATCGTATCAAGCTCGATGAAGATTTGCATACGGTCGTAGGTGAATGGCAGTGGTTTCAGCTCCATCTTGCTGTCAATCAGATTGAGTGAATGAATGTCCATTTCCTTAGCATCCAACACAAGTTGCCTTTGAGGATAGAAATAGGGTTTGAGGGTTAGGACTGAGCTTCCCTGAATGGTTTTGCTATCCCATAGCGGAGTGACTCTTACGGTATGATGGATTAGTTGAAAATCTTTTTTGTAGGAAGCGCGGTATTCGCTCTTTGTGGAGGAATCAGGAACTTCGCCACCTTTTTGTTGAACTTTCTGCGAAGTTTTACAGGAAAGTCCAAGTAAGAGTGTAATCAATAACAATGAAAAATGAGGGAACTTCATAGGAGGAGAATGAGCGAATAAATATAAAACATAATCCTAAAAGGCTTTACCCGGGCATTACAGACTTTTTTATTGAATGCAGGTGGATTACGGTTGCAATTCATACCTTCGTGTCATGTACAAAGTAAAAGTAAACAATCAGAATTTTGAAGTTGAGGTTGAAGCCGCCGGGAAAAAAGTGAACGGGGAGGATTTCAATCCTGACATTTTAGAATATAAGGAAGGAAAATTCCATGTGCTTCACAAGGGACGTTCTTTCAACGCTGAAATTATTTCTTCCGATCTGCAAGCCAAGACTTTTGTGATACGGGTGAACAACAATGTGTATGAGTTGAGTGTAAAGGATAAATATGATCTTTTGCTCAAGGAGATGGGCATTGACGTAAACGCAGGCAAAAAGGTAAACGACATCAAGGCACCCATGCCCGGACTGGTGCTCAGCGTGATGGTGGAAGACGGACAACAGATCGCGAAGGGTGATGCATTGCTGGTGCTGGAAGCCATGAAAATGGAAAACGTACTTAAATCACCATCCGACGGAATAATTAAAAAAATCCAGGTCAGCAAGGGTGACAAAGTTGAGAAGAACCAGGTGATGATTGTGATCAACTGAGGGAACAGTTTGCAATTCGAAAAAAATAGAGTTCGGAGAATTGACTTAACACAAAGAATCGTTCGAACTCGTTCCTAGAACAAGGAACTGTAGTATTCGGGTTCGAAAAAAAACGTGTTCGAAGAATGGACTTGGCTGCGAAAAATTTGCAATACTTCGCTTTGAAGTGCCAGATTACAAATCCGGCACTTGAGGATTTTCATTCCGCCTTCAGTGAATGTTAATTCCTTTCAATGTTATACGTCACATCATTTCGCTATCACATAACTGCGTCATTTCTTGATTTCTTTGTTCAAAACCTGACGTTTCCTGATTGTTTCTTCCTGAATAATAGTGTAGGTTTGGGAGTATAATACCAGAACATATGCATTATTCGAAAGGCCTGATTTTAATGTTCATGTTGCTGATCTGCGCCGGCAATGTGCAGGCACAAAAAATCAGCGGTACAATCAGGGATGACAAAACCAGTGAACCGATTATAGGTGCTGCGGTGACAATCAAAGGTGAAACAGGTGGGGCCATTACCGATCTTGATGGTAGATTCGAACTTGAGACTGATGCAAAGCCGCCATTTATTCTCCAGGTTACGTTTGTAGGGTATGAATCACTTGAAATAAATGTGAGATCGCTCGACAAAGCAGTCAGCGCCCGTATCACACCGAAAGAAGTGTTGCTGAAAGGCGTTGAAATTACCGGTGCGAGAGTTTCTGAAAAACAAAAAGAAGCTCCGCTGACCGTGGAATCCATGGACATCATTTCCATCAAGGAATGTCCGCAGCCGAGTTTTTATGAAGCATTGGGAAATCTGAAAGGCGTCGACCTCACCAGCGCTTCGCTGGGTTTCACCGTCATCAATACAAGAGGGTTCAACAGCACTTCTCCGGTGCGTTCTCTGCAACTGATCGACGGGGTTGACAACCAGTCGCCCGGACTGAATTTTTCACTCGGAAATTTTCTCGGCGCACCGGAACTTGATGTGCTGAAAGTGGACCTGATCGCAGGCGCCAGCACCGCTTACTACGGTCCGAATGCCTTTAACGGTGTGATAGCAATGACAACCAGAAGTCCTTTTGTCCAGCCCGGTTTGGAAATCTCATTGAAAGTAGGAGAGCGAAACCTGAAGGAAACTTCTGTACGCTGGGCACAGGTTCTGAAGAACAAGGATGGCAAAGACAAGTTTGGATACAAGCTGAACCTCCGCTACATGGAAGCAGATGACTGGGAAGCCAATAATCTTTCTCCAACAATCGACTCCAGAAACGGCGTGAGCCACGGAGGTTATGATGCCGTGAACATCTATGGTGACGAATATTTCGCTACGAATGATTTTTCAAGAAACCAGGTTACCAACCCGGGATTAGGTACATACTACCGCACCGGTTATGCAGAAAGTTCACTGGTTGATTATAACTCTGAAAACCTCAAAGCCACAGCCGCTTTCCATTATAAACTGAAGGATGATGTGGAACTTATTGCGGCATCAAGCTTTGGAACTGGAACTACAGTTTATCAGGGTGACAATCGATATAGTCTGAAGGATATTCTCTTCTTCCAGAACAGACTTGAGTTGAAAAAGGAAAATAAATTCTTCGTAAGGGTTTATGCGACCAATGAAGATGCTGGAAAATCTTACGATGCATTTTTCACCGCCCTTCTGTTGCAGCGTGAAGCCAAGGATGATTTCCGCTGGAGCCAGGATTACCGCAACTACTGGGCCCTGAACAGGATTTTCACCGCAGTGAGGTCATATCCCGGATATCCACAGCCACCAGCTTTTGGTGATCCGGATTATGAAGCTAAGTTTGTCATCTATCAGAACTCCATCAATCCATTCCTGAATAACAACTATCCTGATTCATTGAGAAAGTTTCATGATGCTGCAAGGGCTTATGCAGATAACCTCGCAGATCCTGCCAGGGGATTTGTTCCTTTCTTTGTTCCCGGCACAGATCGATTTGATTCGGCATTCGCATCCATCACTTCCAAACAGACATTCAGCGAAGGGGGCTCAAGGTTTTTTGATAAATCTGCCTTATACCATGCACAAGCCGAATATAAATTCACTCCTTCTTTCATGGATATCATTACAGGAGCAAATGTTCGACTGTACCGACCAAACTCTAACGGAACAATCTTTTCAGACACTTCAGGAATAAAAATTGAAAACCAGGAATACGGAGTGTATGCCGGACTTGAGAAGCGTTTTCTGGATGATCGTTTAATTGCAAGTGCGACGGGTCGATATGACAAGAACGAGAATTTCGATTTTCTCATTTCTCCTGCTGCTTCTTTAGTTTACACCTATAAGCCCGAGCACATTTTCAGGTTTTCATTTTCTTCCGCAATCCGTAATCCCACACTCGCCGATCAGTATCTGTACTACAATGTAGGGCGCGCAATTTTGCTTGGTAACATCAATGGATATGATTCTCTGGTGACCATTCCTTCTCTTCGTGATGCCTTTACCGGTTTCATCAACATTGATAAACTGGTGTACTTCGATCTGGATCCTGTAAGGCCCGAGAAAGTGAAGACTTTTGAAATTGGATACAGGGCTTCGCTCTTTAAAAGACTCTATCTCGACCTGAATTATTATTTCAGTATTTATCGCGACTTCATAGGATTTCAGTTGGGCGCTGATGTAAGCGCCACGCGTACACCTTCAAGCGGCGACATAATTACTGTCAATAATATTTTCAGGATTTCATCCAATGCTGAGGACATTGTTCATACACAGGGAGTCTCAGCCGGATTGAATTACTTCATAGGAAAGTACTACACCATCAGTGGAAATTATACATGGAATGAATTGGACAAGCGCGGGTCGGAGGATCCTATCATTCCGGCATACAATACTCCAAAGCATAAGTATAATGTAGGTTTTAGTGCCCGTGACATGGAAGCGAATATTTTCGACTTGTTCTATCTGAGAAACTTCGGATTTGGCGTCACTTATAAATGGGTAAAAGGATTTTTATTCGAAGGCTCGCCGCAGTTTTCAGGTGAAATTGACGACTACGGTTTGGTGGATGTACAGTTGAATCAGAAATTTCCTCGAATGAATTCCACTCTTAAGTTTGGCGCATCCAATATTTTGAATAATAAACACTATCAGGTCTTTGGAGGCCCTCAAATCGGTCGCCTGGCTTATGTCAGTTTGCTTGTTGAATTAACGAAGTAAATTCATATTTGGATTTGATTTTTTTGCATAGCTTTACTTTACCAAATCCAAAATCATATGAAAAAATATTTACTTTCAATTTCTTTAGGTGTTTTCATCGCTTCTTTGAGCTTCACTGCGTCTGCTCAAAGATTTGTATCAGAAGTGTTTCCTTCCGCAAGTGTTACGTCGAATGTTGTGTATGGTAATAACTTTACAATTTTCCCTTCCGGTGTTCCAACAGCACAGGATTTGAGAATGGATGTATATGAGCCTTCGGGAATGGCTGATCCAATGACAGAGCGCCCGCTTATCCTTTATTTCCACACCGGAAGTTTTATTCCGGCTGTTGCCAACCAGAATCCTACCGGTGGAAAGACAGACAGTGCTACTGTTGAAATGTGCAAGCAGTTTGCCAAGCGCGGTTATGTTGCCGCTGCTGTGGCATACAGACAAGGCTGGGTTCCAACCGATCCTGACCAGGATGTAAGAACGGGCACTCTGCTACAGGCTGTTTACCGCGCCATTCAGGATGCAAAAGCCTGCATTCGTTACTTCCGCGAGAATGCAATGAATGGTGGTAACACATACAAAGTTGACACCAATACAATAATCCTTGTCGGTCAGGGTACTGGTGGTTACATCGCCCTTGCTACCGCGACCTTGAACAGAGTGGCAGAAATTCAGCTCACCAAATTTTTATCACAGTCAAACAATCCGACCTATGGTTTCCAGATTGGACAGCCATACGTAAATCAGGCTGCTCTTGGCGATTTTGAAGGCTTTGGCGGATTTCCAAACCTGAACAATCCGAACAATTCACCAGGACATAGTACTGCTGTTAGCTTTGCGGTGAATATGGGCGGCGCGCTGGGTGATAGCAGCTGGCTGGAAGCAGGTGATGTGCCTATGGTAGCTTTCCATGTTACCAATGATCCTTTTGCCCCATTCGGCGACGGACCTGTATTCGTTCCTACACAGCCTCCTCAGTTTGTAGTGGATGTAAGCGGAAGCCAGACAGTAATCACAAAAGCAAATCTTCTTGGTAATAACGATTGTTTCCGCTCAGCAGGATTCACAGATCCATATACTATGGTAGCAAATGGAATCAACGGTGGTGAAGACGGACTGTTCCCGCTGCTTCGTCCGGTTCCTCCGGGAGCTCCAGGTGAGGCTGGTCCGTGGGAATGGTATGACAGTACCGCTCTGACTGTGTACGCTCAAGCCATCGGCCTTTCGGCTTCAGCCGGAACAGCTGCATATATGAACGGACTTGCTACAAATCCTGATATGTCCAAAGCAAAAGCCCTTGCATACATTGATACTATTCAGAATTATTTGAATCCAAGGATCGCGTATTGCCTTGCACTTCCAACTGGCCTCAATCAGGTGCAGGCTGTAAACAGGAGTATGACTGTGTTCCCGAATCCGTCTGCTTCTTCCTTCACTGTTTCCATTCAGGACAAAACAGCGAAGATTGAAATGCTAAGTCTGCATGATATTACCGGTCGGACAGTCTGGACAGATATGAATTGGAGCAATACATATAAAACTTACGAAAGAGGGAACCTTACAGGAGGCATTTATATCCTGAGGGTTCAGACTCCTGAAGGAGCCGTAAGCAGAAGAATTGTATTGAACTAATAATTCCTTCATCGATTTTAAAAGAGCTGCATTTTGTGGCTCTTTTTGTTTTATATTTAGTCATGAAAAAAACTATACCATTCTTAATATTTAGCGTTTCATTATTGTTGACTCTTCAAGCGTCAGCACAAACGGTAGTCAATTGCTCATTGCCTCGTTATGATCAGGAAATCTTTTCTTCGGTAGATATAAGCAGCAACATTGTATATGGCTCAGCTGTAGATGCGAATGGTGTGACTCAGACACTCACACTTGATGTTTACCAGCCTTCAGGTGACACTGCTTCGCAGAGGCCATTAATCATATGGGTTCATGGTGGAAGTTTTTTGAGCGGCACTAAGAATGATGTGGATGTAGTGGCATTGAGCACGCGCTTTGCAAAGAGAGGTTATGTTTGTGCCTCCATCAAGTATCGTCTTGGAATACCTTTTCCTCAGAATGAAACCAATGCTACAAAAGCTGTTTATCGTGCCATGCAGGATATGCGTGCCGCCGTTCGTTTTTTCAGAAAAGATGCCGCATCTGTTAATGACTACAAAATAGATTCTGATATGATTTTTGGTGGAGGCAGTTCAGCAGGAGCTTTTACCGCATTGCATCTTGCCTACCTTGATGAAGTTTCTGAAATCCCTTCTGTGATTGATACGGTTCAAATGGGAAATCTGGAGGGAAGCAGTGGCAATCCGGGATATCCTTCACACATAAGCGGTGTTATTAATCTTTGTGGGGCGCTCGGCTCAAAAAATTACATCAAGCTCGGTGACGCACCATTGGTCAGCATGCACGGACCGGTTGACCAGACGGTTCCTTATGGTACCGACATTATTTATTTGCTGGGAGTATTTCCGCTGATGCAGGTTGATGGCAGTCATACCATTCATGATCATGCCAACACTATCGGTCTGCAAAACAGCATGTATACTTATTTTGGGGCAGGCCATGTGCCCTACGTGTCCAGTTCCGCATACATGGATACCACTGTAAAATTCGTAAGCAATTTTCTATACGGATTAATGGGTTGCCAGCCCTCGGATCCTAATCCTCTGCCAAATACATTCATCACTACCGGCATAGATTTTCTCTCAAATGATAATTATGCAAGCATTTATCCTAATCCTGCCGATAAAGAATTCAGAATTGAATCTGAGTCTATTGTCTATAAGGCAGAAGTTTATGCATTGGATGGGAAACTAATTCATGTTGAAAATTTCCAGGGAGAAAAGAAGGTCAGTATTAATTCTGAAAAAATTGCTTCCGGCAATTACATGATTCGCCTTCATACTGAAAAAGGTATTCTGCGAATTAAAGCAATAAAGAACTGAAGATGACTTTCTTTAATTTAATCTGATTTAAAGAAAGTTAATATGCTTACTGATCCCTTCCTTGCTTGGAAAATGCAAGCGGATTGGCGTTAATCTCATCGTATTCTTCACGTTTTTTCAGAATATCAATTGCGCAATACATCGCATCGCGGATTGATTCTTCATTCGCCTGGCCTTTTCCGGCAATGTCGTATGCAGTACCGTGATCCGGTGATGTGCGTACTATCGGAAGTCCGGCAGTAAAATTCACACCTGAAGAAAAGCTCAAAGTCTTGAACGGTACCAGTCCCTGATCGTGATACATGGCGAGCACTGCATCGAATTTCCTGAATGCAGCTGAGCCAAAGAAACCATCAGCAGAGTAGGGACCGTAAACAAATATGCCATCGTCGAATGCTTTTTTAATTGCCGGAATGATGATGTCTTTTTCTTCCATTCCAATGAGGCCTTCATCGCCTGCATGCGGATTTAATCCGAGTACTGCAATGCGTGGTTTACGAATGCCGAAATCTCTCTTGAGTGAACGATCCATCAGCATTAGTTTCTTCCTTATCTTATCAATGCTCAGTTCCTGTGCTACCTGCTTCACCGGCACATGTCCGGAGACAACTGCCACTTTCAATGAATCACTCACCAGAAACATCAGGTGATCCGGACTGCTGAAACGATCGCTCAAATATTCAGTATGTCCCTGGAACTGGAAATCTTTGTGTTGTATGTTGTGCTTGTTTATGGGCGCTGTAACCAGCACATCTATTTTGTTATTCTTTAAATCTGCTACAGCTGCTTCAAGAGAACGGTAAGCATACTTGCCCGATGATTCTGTCGCCTTTCCCCATTCGACTTGCACTTCCTCTTCCCAGCAATTAATCACATTGTTTTTTCTCAGTATGATTTCATTGCTGCTCTTTACAGTTTGATACTGAAAATCATTCAGGTTTAATGCTTTCCTCTGCAGCGATACCAGTTTGTTGGAAGCGTAAATGACAGGAGTGAAAAGCTGGTGAATTCGGTTGTCGAGCAAAGCTTTCATGACAACTTCCAAGCCAATGCCGTTGATGTCTCCACAGCTGATGCCGACTTTTATTCTTCCTTCGTTTTCAGGGTGACTCATGATTAAATGAAATTGAAAATCGCTTTCGCCCTGCAAGATAATATTTATTGGCGAGAGAGAGCCCCGTTCCTTTTCAGCTATGGTATATTGTTGCGATTCCTGATGGGGTAACCTAAAACAAAGATGCGTTCAGTTAATTAATTTTCAGATTGTTTATTAAAACACTTATCTGAAAAAAGGAAAATGCAATCCCCGATGGGGATCAACCTGAATGACGATGGTAAAAGTACAAACCAAAGTGACCGAGCTCTGGCGTTTACTCTAAGTTCCGAAGATAATCCACCAAAAACCTTACTCCGGTACCACTTGCATTCTTTCCTCTGTAGTTCATCGGCTGGTGCAGAAATGATGGTCCTGCAATATCGAAGTGCATCCAGGGATAGTCAGTAAATCTCTGTAAAAACTTTCCTGCAGTGATGGCTCCTGCAATCGGTCCACCGATATTTTTCATGTCAGCGATATCGCTCTTAATCAGCTCGTCATATTCATCCCAAAATGGAAATTCTGCCAGGCGTTCATATACCTTCGTACCAGACTCTTTCAGTTTGTCCTTGGTTTTTTCTTCGGCTGTGCCCATGCAGACAATTCCAAATGGTCCGACAGCAGCTGCAGCAGCTCCGGTGAGAGTTGCAAAGTCCATAACGAGTTCGGGCTTGTATTTCTTGGCAAAGTGTAAAGCATCTGCAAGAATCATCCTGCCTTCCGCGTCAGTGTTGAGGACTTCCACCGTGTTCCCGCTCATCATTTCGATCACATCACCAGGAGTGTAAGCATCTTCTGCTGGCCGGTTGTCCGTCGCAGGAACAAGAGCAATGACATAAACAGGTAATTTCATTTTGGCGATGGCATACATAGTTGCACCCACCACAGCTGCACCGGCCATGTCGCTTTTCATGTAGTCCATGCTGTTACCTGTGGGTTTCAAACTAAGTCCGCCTGTATCGTAAACCACACCTTTTCCAACTAATACAATCGGCTTCTTGTTTTTTGCATTGCGAGGCTTGTAGGTCATCACAGTAAAGGTAGGCGGCTGTTTACTTCCCATATTCACAGCCAGCAATCCGCCCATCTTCAAAGCCTTGATACGGCTTTTCCTCATTACCTCGACTTTGAATCGTGCTTCCTTCCCCAACTTTACGAATTCAGAAGCCAGGCGAGTTGCGTTCAACCATGACTGTGGCTCATTCACAAGATCTCTTGCTCTAAACACTGCTGAAATAGTATGCTCAAGTTGTGATGCATCAGCACTTTTTACAAATGATGATTTGATTCCAATTTCCTGAAGTGAATTAAGGTTCTTCTTTTTGTCTTTTGTGAAATATCGAAGGAATTGATAATTACCAAGCGCCATCCCTTCCGCAAATGAAATCGCAAGGTTTTTTACTCCGCTTTGGTCAAGTATTATTACCTTTTTATTCTTATATCTGTTTACCGAAGAAAGTATAGTATCGCCGCCTTTTCTGCAGCTCTCCAGCAGTTTGTATTCCTCCAGCTTATAGTCAGGTTTGAAAAAATACAGCTGCCGTTTATATTGGTTAATAAATACACTTTTTCTGCCAGCTTTTAGTTCCGATTCCAGGAAAGCTTTTTCATCATTCGATTTTAAAATCCCTGACGGAACTTTCTCATTGTCACCAAGAAGTAAAATGATCGTGTCCTTTGCCGTAAATGAGGATACCTGACGGATTGTGATATGCATGGAAAATCGTATTTTTGAGAGGCGCAAAATAGTCAATTTATTGCTGCTTCCAGTAAACATGTTTTTTTGTAATTTGTTGCTTTCTGAAGGAGAATCCCTCATATATGGACAGAATAAATGATTTAATCGGGAAAGCCCTGAAGCTGGAATTTCTTTCAGCTGAAGAGGGTCAGTTTCTTTTTCTAAATGCGCCTACAGCAATGTTGATGGAAGCAGGAAACATCTTACGACAGAGATTTCATCCCGACAATCATGTTACCTGGATCATAGACCGGAATGTAAACACAACCAATGTCTGCATTGCCAATTGCAAGTTCTGCAATTTCTACCGGATACCCGGGCATAGTGAAGCATTCATTACTACAATAGATCAATACAAGGAGAAGATTGAAGAAACCTTCCGGTATGGAGGGGATCAACTCCTTTTGCAGGGAGGTCATCATCCTGAACTCGGACTGGATTTTTACGCGAATCTATTCAGGGAATTGAAAGCATTGTATCCGGATCTGAAATTGCATGCACTCGGTCCTCCGGAAATCGCTCATATCACCAAGCTTGAAAAATCTACTCACACTGAAGTTCTCAAGACACTCAAAGAAGCCGGACTCGATTCATTGCCCGGAGCAGGAGCAGAGATTTTATCCGATCGTGTAAGACGATTGATTTCAAAAGGCAAATGCTCAGGCAGAGAATGGCTTGATGTGATGAGAGCCGCACATCAACTCGATATCACTACATCCGCTACTATGATGTTCGGACATGTGGAAACTCTGGAGGAAAGATTTGAGCACTTGGTCGCATTGCGTGAAGTGCAGAGTGAAAAGCCTCAACATGCAAAAGGATTTATTTCTTTTATCCCGTGGCCGTTCCAGGATGAAGATACCATACTAAAGAATGTAAAAGGAATCAGGAACAGAGTCAGCTCAGAGGAGTACATCCGTACTATCGCCATCAGCCGTCTCATGTTGCTCAATATTCGAAACATTCAGGCCAGCTGGCTGACAGTCGGCAAAGAAACAGCTCAGCTTTGTCTGCATGCAGGAGCCAACGATTTTGGGTCCATCATGATTGAGGAAAATGTTGTTTCCGCGGCAGGCGCGCCACACAGGTTTACTTCCAATGGAATTCAGAATGCGATTCGTGAAGCAGGTTTCGTTCCAAAGCTGAGAAACCAGCAGTATGAGTTGAGGGAAATGCCTGAAGCCATGGAACAACAGGTGATTACTTATTAAGGAAGATTATTTGATAAATGTTCTCAGCAGTTTATTATTGATTCCAGAATAGAAATTGAAAACACTCAGGTACATATTAATTTTTTTGGTCATCCTTGTGAAATCCGCGATGGCCACACACAACCGTGCCGGAGAAATTACATACCGTTATCTTGGGCCATCGCCTGCACTCACCTACGAAATCACTATCATCACTTATACAAAGACCAGCAGCATACAGGCTGACAGGCCTACGCTTGATTCGGTTTATTTTGGTGATGGATCTCCTCCTGTGCAGTTTGTGAGGTCAGAAAAAATAAATATGAGCGGTGATATCAGCAGAAACAAATATGTACGCAATCATACTTATTCGGGCAATGGAAGTTTTTTAATTCATTATGAAGATCCGAATCGTAATGAGGGCGTGGTCAATATTCCCAATTCGGTAGATAAGACGTTTTACATCAGCACACTATTGGTGATCAATCCATTTCTTGTTCCCAACAATTCTCCTGTGCTGACTTACCCGCCGATTGATAAAGGATGCATAGGGCGCACTTACATTCACAATCCGAATGCATTTGATCCTGACGGAACCGACAGTCTTTCCTATGAACTTACTCTTTGCCGTGGTGCTGGCGGACTTCCGATCCCGGGTTACACTTTTCCAGCCACCTCGGGGACTTTTTCAATTGATGCAATCACCGGCGACCTGATATGGAATGCTCCTGTTCTTGCCGGCGAATACAATATTGCTTTCCTGATACATGAGTGGAGGAACGGCATTAAATTCGGCACTGTCACTCGTGATATGCAGGTGCTAATCGGAGATTGCAATAATCGTCCTCCTGAATTTCTTCCTTTGGCTGACACCTGTATTGTAGCAGGAGATTCACTCGCCTTTGATGTGACTGCAATTGATCCTGACGGTCATTTGGTTGTGCTTTCCGCCACAGGCGGACCTTTCCAGGTTGCAAATCCTGCCTTGTTTTCTCCGGTACGTCAGTTTGACGACACAGCTACATCTCGCTTTATCTGGAATACCGATTGCTCACACATTCGTCCGCAGGCTTACTATGCACAGTTCCGTGCAGAAGATTCCACTGCGAATTCTTTGGTGAACCTCAACGGAGTGTTTATACGGGTAATCGGACCTGCACCGCAAAATCTGACGGTGATGCCTGTAGGAAATAACATGCAATTGGATTGGGATCCGCCTTCCTGCAGTTCTGTGTTGGGATATAATGTTTACAGAAGAAACGGATTATATCCAGGTGCAATTCAATGTCCCTGTGATAACGGGGCACCATCTTATACAGGATATTCCATGATTGGATTTGTGCCTGCCGGAGCCGGTGAAACTTTTACCGACAACAATAACGGGAGCGGACTCGTGATTGGCGTGGAGTATTGCTATATCGTCACGGCTGTGTATGCGGGAGGAACAGAGAGCTGTGCAACTGATCAGGAGTGCGGATCACTGAAGAAAGATCTCCCGGTGATCACCAATGCTGATGTCAGGGTGACTGACCTTACTAATGGATCTGTTTACGTAGCATGGAGCATGCCATCGGAACTTGATACCGTGATGTATCCCGGTCCGTATGAGTACAGAGTTTATCACAGTACAGGTTTTTCCGGTACAACATTTTCTCTTTTCGCAACACTGAGCGATCTGAGTGACACTACGATTATTGATACGCTTATCAATACTGTAAGCACTCCCTGGTCATACAAAGTGGAATTGTATTATAATGACAATGGAATGCCTGCATTGAAAGGTTCAACCACTAATGCATCCACTGTTTTCCTGAGCATCGCTCCAACTGATAATCGCCTGATACTTTCCTGGTCTGAATCTGTACCATGGTCTAACACGTCTTACGATATCTTCAAGCTGAATGATCTGACTTCTCAGTATGATTCACTCACAACAGTTACAACGAGTACATTTTCAGACACAGGTCTGGTCAATGGCAACACTTATTGTTATTATATAAGAAGCCGTGGACTATACACTTTCCCCGGTTTCGTAGATCCCATACTCAACCGATCTCAACAGGTATGTTCAGTTCCTGTTGACAATGTGAACCCATGTTCTCCTGAACTTTCTGCACAATCATTCTGTCTTGATAAATTAAACCGCCTGGTATGGACAAACCCTAACAATACTTGTGCAGATGATGTCCTGAAATATTATATCTATTATTCACAGACAGCAGGAAGCGGTTTTGAGCGGATTGATTCCGTATTGAATCCAAATGACACAATTTATCTGCATGCAAACCTGAGCTCTCTTGCCGGCTGTTATCGAGTGACTGCTGTTGACTCCGTAGGAAATGAAACCATCAACCCGGTTGAAGTTTGTGTGGATACTTGCAGGCAATATGTGTTACCATCTGTTTTCACTCCGAACAATGATGGAAAAAATGATTTGTTCCACCCCTGCGATTCCACCACTTCAATTGAATTACAACAGACTAATTGTCCTCCTTACCTCAATGTGAAAGATGTGGAGATGAAAATCTTTAACCGCTGGGGTACTCTGGTTTTTGAGACGACAGACAGGGACATCAATTGGGATGGCAAGCATAAGGACAATGGAGTTGATTGTCCGGATGGCGTTTACTTCTATACCTGCCGGGTAAATTTCTTCAGAATCAGCGGAACCGAAATCGTTGAACTGAACGGATACGTACATCTGATCCGCTCAGCGCAATAAGCAATCATTTATGTTTACAGGAATTATCGAACAGCAGGGAATAGTGGAAAAGGCAGAGATGCGTGACGGAAACCTGTTGCTTGGTATTCGCTCATCGATATCGTCTGAGCTGAAAGTAGATCAGAGCGTCAGTCATAATGGTGTATGTCTGACTGTGGTGGAAATAAAGGGAGATGTGTACTTCGTTCATGCCATTGAAGAAACACTGAAAAGAAGCAACATTGGTTTTCTCAAAAAGGGCGATGCAGTGAATCTGGAACGCAGCATGAAATTGGGCGACCGCCTCGACGGACATATAGTTCAGGGGCATGTCGATTGCATGGCGGAACTTGTACAAGTAGAGGAAAAGGAGGGAAGCCGCATTTTGCATTTTGCATTTCCTTCAACTTCAGAAAATGTGACAGTGGAGAAAGGTTCAATCTGTGTGAACGGTGTTTCACTTACCGTGGTGAACTCCATTAAAGGAAAATTTTCTGTCGCGATCATACCTTATACCTTGGAGCATACAAACCTGGGTTTGCTGAAAGCAGGAGATAAAGTCAATTTGGAATTTGATGTGATTGGAAAATACGTAGCCAGACTTTTAGCAGACAGAAAATTAATTTGAATAATGGATAAACTCCCGCACATCGAAATCATTTCAGGAAGTGTACGAAGCGGTCGCAACAGTCATCGTGTGGCTTTGTTCTTTAAAGGATTTATTGAAAGCCGTGGATATGCTACTGCGCAAATACTGGATCTTAAGGAGTATAATTTTCCGATTTTCGATGAACGACTCCGCTTTCAACAGGCACCTACACAACAGATGCTGGAATATTCATCCAGGATAAATGAAGCCGATGCGGTGATTCTTATTACTCCGGAGTATAATGGAGGATATCCTGCTTCAGTAAAAAACGCGATTGATTTTTTATATCCGGAATGGCAGAAAAAACCTATGGCAATTTCCACTGTATCCACTGGAAATTTCGGAGGCGCCCAGGTGATCACTTCCCTTCAGTTTACACTGTGGAAAATGCATGCGCTTGTGACTCCGGCTATGTTTCCTGTTCCGAATGTAAAAGATGCTTTTGATGAAGAAGGAAATGCAAGTGATCAGGAAGGTACAAACAAGAGGGCAGATGGTTTTATAAAAGAGCTGTTATGGCTTGAAAAAGCCTGCCGACTGATGAAACAACAGGATTCCTGATAAAAAAAGGTTAGAATAACTCCTTGGCGATACTCACAGTATTGTCCGCATTTCCCATCGTATAATAATGCAGGCATGGAACTCCGGCTTTCATCAGTTCTTTCGACTGCTGAATGCACCAGTCTATTCCGATCTTCCTCGCGTCTTTGTCTGACTTGCACTGAGCGATCGCGTCATCCAGATCTTCCGGTATGTCGACGTGGAAAATTTTAGGCAACACAGTGCACTGTTTTATACTTGTGAGCGGTTTCAGTCCGGGTATAATAGGCACATTGATCCCTGCTTCACGGCATTTCTCTACGAAGTCGAAATACTTTTTATTGTCGAAAAACATCTGTGTCACCACATAATCCGCTCCTGCATCAATCTTCGCTTTGAGGTGCTTCATGTCGCTACGCATATTGGGTGCTTCGAAATGCTTTTCCGGATAACCGGCCACACCGATGCAGAACTTTGAAGGCACTACATCATTCAATTCTTCATCCAGGTACATGCCCTGATTCATGTTTACCACCTGCTTCACAAGATCAATGGCGAAATTGTGTCCTTTAGGATGCGGTACAAAAACTGCTTCAGACTTAATAGCATCACCGCGTATGAGCAGGACATTGTCAATGCCCAGAAAGTTGAGGTCGATCAATGCGTTCTCGGTTTCTTCCTTGGCGAAACCTCCACAGATAATATGCGGTACTGTGTCTACTTTGTAATGGTTGATAATAGCTGCACAAATTCCAACCGTTCCAGGCCGCTTACGCATGGAGAATTTTTCCAGCAGTCCGTTTTCCCTTTTCTTGTACACATATTCCTCACGGTGATAAGTCACATCAATGAAAGCCGGTTTGAACTCCATCATCGGATCCAGAATATCATAAATGCTCTGAATACTTTTACCTTTCAGCGGAGGAAGTATCTCCACAGAAAACAAAGTTTTGCCGTTTGCCCTTTTCAGATGTTCCGTAACCTTCATATATTGTATTAAGGATAAAATTCCTGCGCAAAAA
Source organism: Bacteroidota bacterium (assembly GCA_003389385.1). Classification (GTDB taxonomy): domain Bacteria; phylum Bacteroidota; class Bacteroidia; order AKYH767-A; family 2013-40CM-41-45; genus QQVM01. The sequence goes on along the minus strand of QQVM01000012.1, from coordinate 42,091 downwards.
TACTCTCCTGATCTGTAATTCAAACTTTTTTAAAGGATAATGCTGAAGCTTGTATTGAAATGAATTTCTGCTGATTATCTCATGCATTTCTGAAATTGGCCTTTTGAACTCCCTGAATAAATCGTAGCTTTGCAGCCCTCTCAAAAGGAATGGATTATGTTTTTTTAGGTTATATTAAAGCCTGAAACACAGATAAATAGGTAAAAATTAAGTATAGCTGCCTTGAAGAATATTCGAAATTTCTGCATTATCGCACATATCGACCACGGTAAAAGCACCCTGGCTGACCGCCTCCTGGAATACACCAAGACAATCAGCGAGCGTGATTCTCAGGCTCAGGTGTTGGATGATATGGACCTTGAAAGAGAGCGCGGCATCACCATCAAGAGCCACGCGATTCAGATGCAGTATGTCAAGGACGGACAATCTTATACGCTGAACCTGATTGACACACCGGGTCACGTGGATTTCTCGTACGAAGTGTCACGTTCGATTGCCGCCTGCGAAGGAGCATTGCTAATTGTGGATGCGGCACAGGGAATTCAGGCGCAGACTATTTCGAATCTTTACCTCGCGCTCGAACACGAGCTCGAGATCATTCCCATCCTCAATAAGATCGATCTTCCAAGCGCTGAACCCGAAGTGGTAAAAGACCAGATCGTGGACCTTGTCGGTTGTGACCGTGATTCCATCATTCCGGCTTCTGCTAAAACCGGACTGGGTATTGAAGACATACTACATGCTATCATCGACAGGATTCCTGCTCCGAAAGGAAATCCGGATGCACCTTTGAAAGCTTTGATTTTTGATTCTGTGTTCAATTCATTTCGCGGCATCATTGCATATTATAAAGTGATAGACGGTGAAATCCGCAAGAACGATCACGTAAAGTTTGTCGCTACCGGAATGGACTACCATGCCGATGAAGTGGGCATCCTGAAACTTGATAAAGTACCGCGTGATGTGGTTAAAACAGGAGATGTAGGTTACATCATCTCCGGCATCAAGGAAGCGGCGGAAGTGAAAGTCGGAGATACGATAACCACTGTGGAGAATCCATGCAATGAAGCTGTAAAAGGTTTTGAAGATGTGAAGCCCATGGTGTTCGCGGGGATTTATCCTGTAGATACCGATGAGTACGAGGAACTTCGCAGCAGTATGGAAAAACTCCAGCTCAACGATGCTTCGTTGGTGTTTCAGCCGGAATCATCCGCAGCTCTCGGCTTCGGATTCCGTTGCGGTTTCCTGGGAATGCTGCACATGGAAATCATCCAGGAAAGGCTGGAGCGTGAGTTCAACATGACAGTGATCACTACTGTTCCGAACGTATCCTATAAGGCATATCTCACCAATGGCGAAACGCTGGAGATTCACAATCCGAGCGAGATGCCAGAGCCTAATTATCTTGAAAAGATTGAGGAGCCATATATTCGTGCTCAGATCATCACGAAGGCGGAATACACCGGTGCGATCATGACCTTGTGTATCACCAAACGTGGTACCATCATCAATCAGCATTACCTCACCACAGACCGTGTGGAGCTTCAGTTTGACATGCCGCTCTCTGAAATTGTGTTTGATTTTTATGATAAACTGAAATCCATTTCCAGAGGTTATGCATCTTTCGATTATCACCCGATCGCTTACAGGCAATCGGATCTTGTAAAACTTGACATCCGCCTGAACAGCGAGCCGGTGGATGCGCTTTCAGCCCTTGTTCACCGTAGCCACGCGCAGGATTTCGGAAGAAAGATGTGCGAGAAATTGAAAGAGCTGATCACACGCCAGCAGTTTGAGATCATCATTCAGGCCAGCATCGGTTCAAAAATCATCGCACGTGAAACGGTGAAAGCCCTGAGAAAGGACGTAACCGCCAAGTGTTACGGTGGTGACATCTCACGTAAGCGTAAACTACTGGAAAAGCAAAAAGCCGGAAAGAAGCGTATGCGCCAGGTGGGTAATGTGGAGATTCCGCAGCAAGCTTTTCTTGCTGTGCTTAAGCTGGATTGACCACCTTTTTTTAAGCAAAAAAATCAAACTCCAAAGAAACTTGCGAGCACTCCTCCAGAAAACCTTCTATACCCCAAGTTCTCCAGAAGGGAACTTGTGAGTAAGGTGGCACAAAAATACATATACTCAATCTGTTACTTTAATCCCTTATTCATCAGAATTACACTTAAAGACTTACAATTAACACACAGGTTGCATGCAAAAGGAAGTTTTCGCTGCTGCTGCTTGTTGGGAAACACACTTGTTCCTAACAGTCACAAAGCCTTGCAGGAATTGCTTTCGTTTAAGGTCAGATCTTCACAAAACGCTCCGAGTACACGCCTTTACTCGTTTTGATCTGTAAAACATATACACCCGGCTTTAGAAAATCTGCCTGGATAGAATTTTCGTTTTTGTGCAGGCTCTTCCCAAACAGAATTTGACCCTTGGATTTAAATATGCTGACATCAATATTTTTCTCATAAATCAGTTCATCCTGCTTATAAATATTGATCCAATTACTCAATGGGTTCGGACTGATCACAAATTGATTTCTCCGGTTTTGTTCTTTGATGCCTGTGTTTAAACTATCGCAGATACTTCCTACCATTGCACCGAGATTGTAGTTCACCATATTGGGAAGCCCGTATGTTGTACGGCCGCCGTTTAAATAAAAATAATTGCTGCTGTAATTGCATCCCGTACCAATTACATTTGGATTTAGTATCACATCTATGTTTTGGGTATAAACCGTAATTGAATTGGGCCCACTGCCGTTTCCCTTACACACATATATTTTATCATCAGGGCCTAAAAGTATATGACCCATTTGAACATATCGCAACAAACCTGTATCGGGATACATATTAATTACCTGCTTGCTGGCTTTGATATCCGGTGCAGTTAGATCGTATTGGTAAATATATTTACCGGGGCCTGGATAAATATTTCCTACGTACAATACTTTTTCATCCGGCGAGAATTCACAACCGAAGTATCCATTTTCGTTTGAAAAAATATTTTCTCCTATTCTTTGGTAATTGCTGATATCTCCTGTGCACCTGTCAAAATCCATTAAATTAATGTTTCCATATTGACCAACGGATACAAGTCTATTGCCACTTCTTGAAAAACGGGATGTGCCGTAGTATTCTTCTTTGGGTTTTGGATTTGCAGTTTGTTGCCGGAAAGGACCTTGTATTCCATCGGGTGTGATCAGGTATTTCAAATATTCGTCCTGATCCCAGCGCTGAACGATCAACCACCAATCCCGACCATTGGCGTGTTTTACTGCGGTAGTTCGATCAGTTAAACTATCTGTTTGAATGAGATTATTTTTTGATATAACCCCACCCAAACCCCCATCTGCATTCATATCAACAATTGAATAATAAAATACAGTCTTAGAACTATTTTGAGTCTTTTGGAATATATAAAAATGACTTGTATCGTCCGGAAATGGAAGTATAATCAGACCCTGAGCGAATACTGGATGCCCTTGAAGCGAATCCCCGTTTTGCATGATGGCATCATTGCGGTTGAATACGCGGGTTCCCTGTAATCGGAGCTGATCAGCAGCTGCATAAAATAGCAGGTTGCCCTGCTTATCGGCAATGGAAACGACTGAAGATTTTACCTGAGTGCCATTGAGCCCGGAGTAAAAAGATGTAACATTTGAGGTGTCCCTGAAATCAATGCCTCCATGGTCGCCAAAAATCCATATCCTGTCTTGTTTTTGAGCAAGACAGGACATGGAAAGCATTAAGCAGATCAGCGTTCGGAAATAGATTCAATTTATTTTTGAATGATGATTTTATTGCCGGAATGAATTTTATTTGTCAAAATTTGTAGAACACTTTATTGCAAATTACAACCATTTAAGTGAATTTAATTTCCTTTGCCTTAACATGCACAAAAAACTTGCAGGTTTATTTAAAAAAGAAATGAATTTATTTTGAACAATTATAAATTGAGTCCTTCTCACAATTTTGAATGGTTCATTTAAAAGTAAAAGAATAAAAATTAAGTGTAGGAGTGTAGGGAAGCAGGACGGAAGAGGAAGGTTGTTTGGATTAAAACCAACAACAGGTATTCCTTGCTGTATTCAAGCTGGATTGACTTTATCAATCAACACTCACTCAAACCCAGCGGTACATTGGTGGCAAGTCCGCCTTCAGCAGTCTCCTTGAATTTATTGTTCATCTCAAGTGCGGTGTTCCACATGGTTTTTACCACATCATCGAGTGTGACTTTTGCTTTTGAGGGATCGCTGTTCATGGCGAGTTGCGCAGCTGTAATTGCTTTTACCGCGCCCATGGTGTTTCTTTCAATACAGGGAATCTGCACCAGACCCTTGATCGGATCGCAGGTGAGCCCCAGGTGATGTTCCATCGCGATCTCGGCAGCCATCATGACTTGTCTTGGGTTTCCTCCCAGACATTCAGCGAGAGCCCCTGCGGCCATTGCGGAAGAAACTCCTATCTCCGCCTGGCATCCTCCCATAGCTGCGGATATGGTTGCTCCTTTTTTGAAAATGCTTCCGATCTCGGATGCTGTCAGAAGAAAACGTATGATGTTCTCATCCCGTGCTTTGCGGTCGTCCTGAGGAGAAAGCGCAGCAGGACCAGGATAAACAAAGTTGTTCAGGTACATTAAGACGGCGGGAATCACTCCTGCCGCGCCGTTTGTGGGTGATGTCACCACTCTTCCGAAGGAGGCATTCTCTTCATTCACAGCAAGCGCGAAACAACTTACCCAGTCGAGTGTGTATTTGAAATCATGCCCTCCTTTTCTGATCACATCCCTCCAGCTCTCGTAATCTGTATATGCTTTTCCTTCGGTCAGTTTAGAATTGATTGCCGCTGCGCGTCTGTTGACTTTTAATCCTCCTGGTAATTCTCCGGTTGAATGACATCCTCTGTACACACATTCGGTCATCACTTTCCAGATGTTGAGAACTCCTCTTCTTACTTCTTCTTCCGTTCTCCAACTCAGTTCATTTTGCATGACGATTTCAGAAACAGATAGTCCGCTCGCTTCGCAATGCCTTAACAGCTCACTGGAATTGTTGGCAGGAAATTTCAAGTCCACATGACCTGATGACGAGGAGCTTTCATCTCCATCCTTCACGATAAAACCGCCACCTACTGAATAATAAATTTCTTCCAGAATATTTTCTTCATTTGCATATGCGGTGAATGTAAGTGCATTGGGATGGAAGGGGAGGGACTCTGAAAAAAGAAATTCAATGTCATCTGCAGGTGAAAAGGAAATTTCTTTTTTACCGGCGATATTCAGTTTCTTATTCGAAGCAATCTCATCTATTGTTGGAACAATCTTGTCGACATCAAACGTAACCGGATCGAAATCGCATAAGCCAAGCTGCACTGCCACGTCTGTACCATGACCTTTACCGGTTTTTGCAAGCGATCCGTACAGCTTCACTTTTATACTGCTGACAGCATCAAGAGTTTTGCTTTTACGAAGGGATTCCAGAAAACTCATCGCCGAACGCCAGGGTCCCAGGGTATGCGAACTGGATGGTCCGACCCCTATTTTAAACATGTCAAAAACGGATATTTGTTCCTGCTCGGTCATGGAATTGGCTGAAATTTCCTCAAAGTTAAGCTTTAATGCGTCAAATTGTAAATTTTTAAGAAGTGTAACTTTGGGGTGCTGAGATCGTCCCATCAATAAGCACAGGAATTTTTATACATGACCCGCTCCGAATATAATGATTGTGTAGACCAGCATGCGGATGCGCTGTATCGTTTCATTCTTAAAAACATCAAGGATGAAGACGATGCGCGCGACATAGTGCAGGATGCTTTTGAAAAGATGTGGAAGAACATTGAAATGATTGAGGGGACAAAGTCTAAAAGTTATCTTTTCACGACTGCTTATCATACGATGATAGATTTTATCCGCAAAAGAAAACGCATCAGCGATTACACGGAAGTCACTGAGGAAAGTCTATTTCATACTGAACAATATTCGGATCTGAAACAGGTGCTGAACAATGCCTTAAATCTGCTTCCTGACAGCCAGAAAGCAGTGATAACTCTGAGAGATTACGAGGGATATTCCTATGAAGAGATCGCAGAGATTACCGGACTCAGTCTGTCTCAGGTGAAAGTTTACATATACAGAGCGCGTGTGTTCCTGAAACAATATGTTGGTTCCATGGAGCGCGTGCTATAATGAAAAAAGAAAACAAGCAAATGATAAATCTTTCAAACTACCCCCAATACTTCCTCGATTATCACGAGGGTGTTCTGGATGCGGCCGGAAAGGAAGAGCTTTTTGCCTTTCTTGAAAAACATCCTGAACTGAAGGAAGAGTTTGAAAGTTTCGAAGCCATCACATTGGAGATGGAAGAGCTGTCTTTCCCTGATAAGCGTCGCCTGCACAGGCATTTTATCACCAGCGCCAACCTGACCACACGGCTGATTGCGTTGATGGAAGGCGATCTCAGCGAATCTGACAGAGCGCTCATGAATGAGGAACTGAAGAAAGATCCATCACTCAAAGCGGAATATGATTTACTCATAAGCAGCCGGCTTATTCCTGAGAAAGAAATCTCTTTTCCTGAGAAAGAAAAACTGTACCGTCATGCCAAAGTGATTTCCATGCAGCGTGCGGGATACAGGTTTGCAAGAATTGCAGCTATACTTTTACTGATGATACTTTCCGCATGGTTTATTTTGCAGAACAGAGAGAAGGAAATGCTGGTGGATAAAGATATTCCGAAAATTGAAGAGAAGAAAAACGAAATCTCTCCTTCAGAAAACATCAGTCCTGAAAATTTTGGCACTGAATTGCTTGCTGAGGATAAAGCCGCAAATGAAAAATCAAACGAAGCAAAAGATAATGTCCAATCAGCTCATAAGAAAGATAATCAATCTCAGGATAAAAAACAACCACGAAAAATCAACAGCGAGCTAAAAGAAGTAAATGAATTCTACGCTGAAAGACCCGCGATTTTCACGAAGGATTCTATTCATGCAAAGCAGGATATCAAGGAGAATCTGGCATTCAATCCTGCACCTGTTACTGCTAAGGAAGTAATATCACTTCCCTCCGGTGAATATACTCGAGAGCAATTGCTGGAAGTTTTCAGTGAAAAGGAGCTGGCCGATCTCGGAATAATCAATGAGAAAGTTGAAACCATTGAGCAAAACGGATTTTGGAAAATTGCAGAGGCCGGAGTTGGCAAAATCGGTGAAGTAACCGGAACAGGAATGCAACTTGAAAAGGGGCAAAACACCTATGCACTCTCTGCAGGAAAGTTTTCTGTAAGCAGGAGGCGGTAAGGATGTCGTGGCTTGTCTGAACTGGGAAAGTAGTCTGAACTGGGAACATTGTCTGAACTGGGTTTCATGGGATTGTTGAGATTTATGTGATTGAAATGATTGATGTTTTATCCGAATCCTTCATGCTTTTGAAAAGACTATGCTGCTCTGTTTGAATCCAGCAGGGATTCTGTGGGATTACCGTATCACCCTCTATTACAACGCAGTCATCCTGTAAGGATCTTGTGGAAGAGTAGATCCAAAAAAACTTTCCAATGGCCTGTAACTAATCCCCTCCCTTGGGCGTCCCATAATTAAACTCCTAAAAACAATTATTATGAAAAAGGTCTTCTTATTATCAATCAGCCTGCTTTTCGAACTTTCTGCCATCACCCAGGAAGCAGCAGCCATGGCTCCTTTCACCAAAATCAAACTGAATGCCATATCCACTCTTTATATTAAAGAAGCTTCAATTCATGAGGTCAGAGTTTCACCGGATGCTAAAAAAGATGCACTTCAGTTGGATGTGAAATCAGGCACGCTTTACCTGAGTGGTGCCGGTGCGGATGTGTACGTTAGCCTTCCTGTCCTTGAAGAAATTTCAGTGGGAGGAAAAGCTTCGGTGAAAGGTGAAAATGTCATCAACGGAAATTCCCTCAGAATCGCAATCGGTGGTGACGGTAAAGTGGACATGGATGTGAATGTGAAAAATCTTACTGCAGATATCAGTGGCCTGGGTAAAGTGCTTCTTCGTGGTCAGTCGGATGAGGCCAATATTAATATCAGCGGCTCCGGCAAGGTGGATGCCATGGGTATGCGCGTGAGCAAATGCAATGCTAACATCAGCGGACTGGGTAAATGCATGATTGATGTGAGGGATGAATTGAATTCCAATATCAGCGGAAGCGGTGTCGTGACATACAAAGAAAGACCGGCAATACTGAATGAAAACATCAGCGGCGTGGGTAGCACGAAACAAGTCGGAGCAGCAGCTGAAAAGGACACTACTCATCTGAATTTCGGTTCTACAGAAGTGCTCATCATCGGAGATAAGAAATCAAAAGAAAAGAAAGAGGAAAAAGCGAAACCAATCTGGTCCGGACTGGAGCTTGGACTCAACGGTTACATGAACCGCGATGCAGGATTTGATATTCCAGACGGATTCAGTGAGCTCGAGTTAAAACAAAGCAAGTCTGTCTTTGTCGCCCTGAATCTTCTTCAAAAAGATTTTGAAATCGCCAAAAGCAATATTTGGTTTACCACCGGACTCGGACTCGCATGGAACAATTACCGCTTCGACAATGAAGTTATTCTCATGCCGACGGAACCCATCAGCGTTATGCGTGATGTGTCAACAACCCGCAGTTATTCCAAGTCGAAACTTACCTGCAGTTATCTCACAGCGCCACTGATGCTTCAGGCATTCACCAGCCGCGAACAGAAAAAAGCATTTCATATCGGTGCGGGCGCCATTCTCGGACTGAAGATCGGCAGTCATACTAAGGTGAAGTACGAGGAAAACGGCAATGAATTCAAATCAAAAGTTCGTGACGACTTTAACCTGAGTACATTCAGATATGGTTTCAGAGTGAATGTGGGTTACGGTAAATTCAACCTCTTCGCGGATTACTACGCAAGCACACTCTTCAGCGAAAACAAAGGACCGACACTTTATCCTGTTACAGCAGGCATTACACTGGTTGGATTCTAAAAATCAAAAGGGTTGAATTACCACTTCAACCTGTTCAAGAAATTGATATCCACAGAACCCGTGTTGCGGTAGATCATGTTCAGAAAGGCCAGGCCTACCGCAACTTCGGTTTTATAAAGTACACGTTTAGCTGATTTCATCAGGCATCCTGTATGAAAGCCGTAAGCTCTTGCCAACAATGTTTTCATCGAATTTCAATTGTTTTTTGAATGATTTGTCTTTTCAAATCCATTTTGTTACAATTGCTACTTAAATTAGTTCCTGATTAAATTTGTAATTTAAAATTTTCTCTTGCTTTAGGTTTTTCAATAAAGCCAATAATCATGCTAAAATATATTCTCCTGCTCTTGATGTTTTTAGTTTCGCGATTTAATTATTCTCAAGGCTATGATAATTTATGGCTTTGTGGATATGGCGGCAATAACCCGCCACTTTGGGGAGGAGTAAATCTTGATTTTATAAATGGAAGTCCTCAGATTACAAGTACATTCAGAGGAATGAATTTTAATATCACTAATGCTAACATCGCCAATGCAGAAGGTGAATTGTTGTTCTATACCAACGGCTGGTACATTGCCAACGCGCAGAATGACACCATGCTCAATGGTTCCGGACTTTGTACCGATCACTTTACGGCCGGTTACAGATCAATTGGATTGCCTATTGTGCAGGGAGCTCTTATAGTACCCTTTGGCGGCTCCTCCACAAAATACTATTTGTTTCACGAAGAACTGGATCGTATTCAAACCAGGCCGGTGAAGCTGTTTTATTCGGTCATTGACATGGCCTTGGACAGTGGACGTGGGGCAGTCATCCTGAAGAGCCAGCCATTGTTTTATGATCTGCTCGCCTTTGGTCAAATTGCCGCCTGTAGGCATGCCAACGGAAGAGACTGGTGGATTGTGGTTCCCAAAGCATTTTCAGATATTTATTATATAATACTTTCAACTCCATACGGCCTTTCATATTCTACACAGCAAATTGGAAATGTCTTAGGTTACGGGGAAGGTGTGGGCCAATGTGTTTTTTCTCCGGATGGATTAAAATATGCAAAATTTAATCCGACAGATGGATTGACATTGATGGATTTCGATCGCTGTGCAGGAGTGTTCAGTAATCCTTTACGAATCGATTCAGTCCATTTTGCTACTCAGGCAGGTGCAGCCGGGGCATCATTTTCTTCCAACTCAAGGTACCTATATCTGAGTCTTCAGACAAAACTTTTCCAGGTGGATACCTGGAGTCCGAATCTGAGGAGCTCGATGCAAGTGGTTGGTGTGTATGATGGATTTGTCTCCCCATTTGCTACCAATTTTTTTACTAGTAAATTAGGCAATGACGGAAAAATATACATTACAAGTAACAATGGAACAGATAAATTACATATAGTTAATTCGCCTGACAGCTCCGGACCTGCCTGCGATCTTCAGCAACACGCAATTGATCTTCCGCATTATAATGCTTCAACAATTTCCACCCAACCATTTTTTTCACTTGGAGTGGAACGTGGCAGTATTTGTGATTCGCTGATTACAGACATAAACTTTGTAAAAACAAATACCATACATGTTTTTCCAAATCCGGTAAATGATGTAGTTAATATTGAATTGCCCAATGTGCAGGATTGTACTGTCCATGTATATTCCTTTGTCGGTACACTTTGCAGACAACAATATTTTTCAAATGTGAGCAAAGTAAATCTTTCCGTAGCTGATCTTCAAAAGGGGATCTATACTTTAGTGGTATATTCAAAAGATAAAAATGTGGTAAAAAAGATTGTGAAGTATTGAAGTTTATATAGCCGGATTTGACTGATGACTTGCTTTTCTACCACTTCAACCTGTTCAAAAAATTGATATCCACAGAACCCGTGTTGCGGTAGATCATGGTCAGAATGGCCAGGCCTACCGCAACTTCGGCTGCGGCCACAGCCATGATGAAAAATACCAGGATCTGTCCTGCGGCGTCTCCGTGATAATTGGAGTAAGCCACCAGGAGAAGGTTAACCGCGTTAAGCATCAGTTCTATGCACATGAAAATGATGATGGCATTTCTTCTGAAAAGTACTCCAAGAACACCAATGCTGAAAAGCAGTGAACTGAGCAGAATGTAATGTTCAATCGGAACGGCGCTTAACATCTTTCAATTATTTAATTTTCTTTATGATATTATTATTCTGAGAATGATTTTTAAAACTCATGACTGGCTTTCAGTAATGCTTTCTGTTTTCGGCTTGTCTTTCTTGCCCAACATCACTGCTCCAACCATGGCCGCAAGGAGAAGGATGGAGGTGATTTCAAATGGAAGAATGAAATCGGTATAGAGGATCTTCCCGATATTTTCTACGAGTCCAATCTGAGGATCTGAACTGACTCCCGGACCCATATCACCGGCTTTTCTCAACACTCCCACGAATACCAGCATCAACAATCCGCCTGTTACAGTCGCAGCGATTTTAAGCCACTTGCTCTTGTGTGGCTCCACTGTTTCGTTCAGGTTCAGCATCATGATCACATACAGGAAGAGTACAAGTATCGCTCCCGCGTACACAATCACGTGAACAGCTGCCAGAAACTGGGCGTTCATTAATACATAATGTCCTGCAATGGCAAAGAAGGTGATGATAAGATACAGGACTGAATGAACAGGATTTCTCGACAACACTACCATCAGTCCGCTTAGGATTGCCAGAAAGGAGAGGAAGTAAAATAGATTTAATGCCATTGTAATAAGCTGTTAAGCTGATTCTGATTATTAATCCAGACGGTTATGCTGAAAGTCCTTGTTCTTTTTAAATTCAAGAACAGCATTCGTCTGGCGTTTGCTGATATCCACCGGATTGTCTTTGTCTTCCACCAGTTTGTTTTTTCCGTAGACGAATTCACCGCGTTCGAAGAATGTCGGGACAAGTTTGTCTGTAAGAAAGATGGCTTCCTTCGGACATGCTTCTTCGCACAGTCCACAGAAAATACAGCGCAGCATGTTGATTTCATAAACGCTTGCATACTTTTCTTCCCTGTAGAGCTTTTCTTCTCCCGGTTTTCTTTCGGCTGCAACCATAGTGATAGCTTCAGCCGGACAGGCAACCGCGCAGAGTCCGCACGCAGTACATCTTTCAGCGCCATTCTCATCGCGCTTGAGGACATGCAATCCGCGGTACACCGGAGCGTAATCGCGTTTGACTTCCGGGTATTTAATTGTAGCTTTCTTTTTGAAGAAATGGCTGATGGTGATTTTCAAGCCACCCAAAATGGCAGGGAGATATAACTTCTCCCAAAAGCTCATTTCTTTTTTTACAACTACTTTACTTCTGTTTGTTAAACTTTGCATTTCAATTCATTTAATACAGCATTAAATAACAATGCCTGCTTATACTTTTCCTGTCCACCACATCACCAGTCCGGTGAGGAATATGTTCAGAATGGATAATGGTATCAGCACTTTCCATCCCAGATGCATCAGCTGGTCGTAGCGGAAACGGGGGATTGTCCACCTCACCCACATGAAGAAGAAGATGAAGAAGAATATTTTCAGGAAGAAGAATATCGTTCCGGCTATGCTCAGCAGATTAGGATCCGAAATATAGTTCGCGAGGAATGGCATGTTGTACCCGCCGAAGTACAGTGTGGCTATCACGGCTGAAGAGATGAACATGTTGATGTACTCCGCAAACAGGTAGAAGCCAAGCTTCATGGAACTGTATTCGGTATGATAACCACCCACAAGTTCGGTCTCACATTCCGGAAGGTCAAAAGGCGTACGGTTTGTCTCCGCAAATGCGCAGATCAGAAAAATCAGGAATCCAAGCGGCTGGTAAAAGACATTCCAGGAAGCTCCTGCCTGCTGATCCACAATTCCTTTCACGCTCAATGTGCCTGTCATCATCACCAATGCGATAATGGAAAGCCCCATCGCGATCTCGTAACTGATCATCTGGCTGGATGCCCGCAGTGAACCAAGCAGGGAATATTTATTGTTGGAAGCCCAACCGCCGATCATGATTCCATACACTCCGATTGATACCACTCCGAAAATGTACAAGATACCAATGTTCACATCAGTAATCTGAAGCGGGTAGTGGACACCGTCAATCACGAGTCCGCTTCCCCAGGGAATCACGGCGCTGGCCATGCATGCCGTGAGCATGGCGATGCTTGGCCCAAGGATGAAGAGCCATTTGTTCGACACGCTCGGAATGATCTCTTCCTTCATGAACATCTTTACTCCATCAGCCATGGGTTGTAAAATCCCAAAAGGTCCAGCACGGTTTGGACCAATCCGGTCTTGCAGGAAGGCGGCCACTTTTCGCTCTCCGTAAGTGGAATACATCGCTACAATCAGCGATACTGCAAATACTGCAATAATTAAAATGATAGTATATATGAGCGCAGGGCTTAACATTGATGCTTGATATTATTTATTATTATCAATCTGATGATGATGCGGTACTACATTCACGCTGTTCAGCAGCGGTTTGTGTGCCGGTTCTTCCAGTGTATAATGGTTCTGTGATATCACAGATGTTCTTTCGATATTACTCGGACCTTCGATCACCCAGTCGGATGACTTCTTGCGGTCGAAGCGGCACTCGTTGCAAATCCAGCTTTCCACTTCTCCGTATGTGTCTTTTCTTCCGGTCACGCGGTAAACTTCCTCGCCTTTGAACCAGAGGCGGACTTTTCCTTCGCACTTGCTACAGTTGCGGTGTGCATCATGCGGATTCACATTCCATACCCTGCTTTTGAAGCGGAATGTTCTGTCAGTTAGCGCGCCAACCGGACAAACATCAATCATATTCCCGGAGAAGTCATTGTCAATCACATTTTTAATGTAAGTGCTGATTTCAGAAACATCTCCTCTGTTGATCACTCCGTGCACGCGTCCGTCGCAAAGCTGGTCCGCCACCTTTACGCAGCGGTAACACAGAATGCAGCGTGTCATGTGCAGTTTGATCTTATCGCCGATATCAATTTTCTCAAATGTTCTTCTTCTAAACTCGTAACGGCTCTTTGCAAGTCCGTGCTCGTAAGAAAGATCCTGCAGATCACATTCTCCTGCCTGGTCGCAAATCGGACAGTCCAGCGGATGATTGATGAGCAGAAACTCTACTACACCTGCTCTTGCTTCCAGCAAATCTGGAGCAGTGGTGTTCTGAACTTCCATGCCATCCATTACTGTGGTACGGCAGCTGGCAACCGGTTTAGGCATTGGCCTTGGATCTTTTTCAGAACCCTTGGTCACCTTCACTATGCAGGTGCGGCAATATCCGCCACTTGTTTTCAGCTTTGAATAGTAACACATCGCGGGCGGAACAATCTTCCCGCCGATTTTCCTGGCAGCTTCCAGTATCGTGGTTCCGTCAGGAACTTCGATCATGTGTCCGTCTATGGTAACTTTTGCCATATTCTTTCAGATCTGTTATTCAGAATGCATCTTGTTCTCTGTGTTTTAATACAGCAACAATATTCTTCTCCTTCTTTATCTTCATCAGACAACTCTCTGTTTGCATCGAGTGCCTGAAATATTTTTTTTATCCTTCAGTTAAGTTTACGCTTCAGTCAGATCGTTCAATCTATAGTAGTGATGCACGTCTTTAATTGAAGAAGGATTTTGTACATACTCTTCAAAATCTTTTCTGAAATGCCTGATAGCGCTGGCTACCGGCCATGCTGCGGCATCTCCGAGCGGACAAATAGTTTTGCCTTCAATTTTTGACTGTATATCCCAGAGCAGGTCAATGTCTTTCATGCTTCCGTGTCCGTCCAGAATTTTGTGCAGGATTTTCTCCATCCATCCAGTTCCTTCACGGCAGGGTGAACATTGTCCGCATGATTCGTGGTGATAGAACCGTGTGAAGTTCCACAGGTTTTTCACGATGCTTGTGCTGTCATCCATCACGATGAATCCGCCGGATCCCAGCATGGTTCCGCTGGCAAATCCACCGTCGGCAAGTGATTCATATGACATCAGCCTCGGTTCTCCATTCGCTGTTTTCAGTATCAGGTCTGCAGGAAGAATCGGAACTGAAGATCCTCCGGCCACTACAGCTTTCAGTTTTCTTCCGCCTTTCATTCCTCCGCAATATTCTTCGGAATAAATGAAGTCTTCCACAGTAATTCCCATCTCAATTTCATACACTCCGGGTTTGTTGATATGTCCGCTTGCGGAAATCAGTTTTGTCCCCGTGCTCTTTCCTATTCCGATGGCAGCATAGGCATCGCCACCCTGGTTTACAATCGGCACAACTGCTGCAATGGTTTCCACATTGTTCACTACTGTCGGACATCCATAAAGTCCTGCGACAGCAGGGAAGGGAGGCTTGATCCTCGGATTTCCTCTTTTGCCTTCAAGAGATTCAAGCAAAGCGGTTTCTTCTCCGCAGATATAAGCGCCGGCTCCAACGTGTACATACAGGTCGAGGTCGTAACCGCTTCCAAGTATGTTCTTTCCGAGCCATCCGTTTTTGTAAGCCTCTTCAATTGCCTGCTCAAGAATTCGGGCGACGTAGAAATATTCACCGCGTATATATATGTATGATGTGTTCGCTCCCAGCGCGAAGCTGGAAGTGATCATGCCTTCTATGAGTAAGTGTGGAATCCGCTCCATGAGGTAGCGGTCCTTGAATGTGCCGGGTTCGCTCTCATCCGCATTGCAAACAAGATATCTTGCCACTCCAGGAGGTTTGGCGAGAAAACTCCACTTCATTCCTGTAGGAAAGCCTGCGCCTCCGCGTCCTCTCAGTCCGGATTTTTTCACTTCTTCCACAATAGCTTCCGGAGTCATGCTTTTGATCGCCTTCTCTACGGAAGCATAGCCGCCTTCCTTCCTGTAAACCTCGTATGAGCGGATTCCGGGAACATGATCTTTCTCCAGTAGTAATTTCTTTCCCATCTCAGTTGCTTTGCGGATCAAAATGATCGGTATAACATTTTCTCTTATCCTCTTTGCGTAGATTGTCAAGCAACGAATCCACTTTTTCAAGAGTCAGATTCTCGTGGTACTCAGCGCCGACCTGCAGCATGGGCGCTGTTCCACAGGAGCCGAGGCATTCCACTCCTTTGAGTGTGAACATTCCGTCGGCAGTAGTCTGTCCGGTTTTGATGTTCAGTTTCTTTTCGATATGACGGATCACATCTTCAGCACCCATCAGCCAGCATGAGCTGGTGCGGCAGACTTCAATCGTGCATTTTCCAACGGGCTTCAGGTTGAACATGGAATAAAAGGAAGCCACTTCATAAACTTCAATCGACTGAATGTTCAAAAGGGATGCGACATAATCCATCACCTGCGGACTAAGCCAGCCGTCGAACTCCGCCTGTGCGAGATGCAGTACCGGTATCAAGGCCGATTTCTGCTTGCCCTCAGGGTATCTCTTCATCATTCTGCGGACAAGTTCGAGTGTCTCCTCCGGGAATTTTATTTCTTTATCTGATGACATGATTCTTTTTTCTCTTGATTAGATTTTTACAATCACGAATCCAATTCGCCTGCTATTACATTCATGCTGCTCATGGTGAGGATTGCATCACTCAGGTATCCGCCTTTGATCATTTCAGGATAAGCCTGGTAATAGATGTAGCATGGTCTTCTGAAATGCAAACGAAATGGCTGTCTGCCTCCGTCGCTGATCAGATAGAATCCAAGCTCTCCGTTTCCGCCTTCAACACAATGGTAAACTTCTCCGACAGGAACATCTGTTTCACCCATCACAATCTTGAAGTGATAGATGAGGGCTTCCATATTATTGTACACATCTTCTTTCGGAGGAAGATAGAAGGAAGGAATGTCAGCATGGAAGCTGGTTTTGTCTTCCAGTTTCTTCAGCTTCTCCAAAGCCTGGCGGATGATGCTCATGCTCTGCCACATTTCCTCTTCTCTTACCATGAATCGGTCGTATGTATCGCCATTCGTACCGACAGGAATTTCAAATTCAAAGTCCTGATATGAAGAGTATGGATTCATCACTCTTACATCGTAATCCACTCCGGCTGCACGGAGATTTGGACCTGTGAATCCGTATGCAAGCGCTCTTTCAGCAGTAATGCCGCCGCAACCGATGGTTCTGTCCATGAAGATGCGGTTGCGCACGAGAAGATTTTCGAATTCTTTCAGTTGTTTTGGGAACTCTGCCAGGAAGTGGTCGATCTTCTTCCAAACTGTATCATTGAAGTTTCTTTCAAAGCCGCCGATACGTCCGATGTTAGTCGTGAGCCTTGCTCCGCAAATTTCTTCGTAAATCTCATAGATGAATTCCCTCCACTGAAACACATAGAGGAAGCCCGTCATCGCGCCTGTATCCACACCGATCACGCTGTTGCAGATGATGTGGTCGGAGATTCTTGCAAGCTCCATGATGATCACGCGCATGTATTCAACACGCTTGGGAAGCTCGGCACGAATAAGTTTTTCCACCGTCATATGCCATCCCATGTTGTTAATGGGTGATGAGCAGTAATTCATGCGGTCGGTAAGCGGAGTCACCTGGTAAAATGGCTTATGCTCCGCAAGTTTTTCAAATGCTCGGTGAATATACCCGATAGTAGGTTCGGCATCAATGATGATTTCACCGTCCATCTTCAGCACATTCTGAAAAATGCCGTGCGTAGCAGGATGAGTTGGACCCAGGTTGAGGGTTGTGTACTCCTTGTGATCTTCCGGTTTGAAAGTTTTTATTTCCATCCTCTCTTGGCTCTGCATTAAAATTTCTTTTTCTCCATCAGTTTCTTCCGGTCGAATTTGGATGAATCTCTTCCGAACATGGTGTCGTCCTTGTCGTAACGTGTGAGATCTTCCACAGGATATTCTTTTCTCATTGGGAAATAATCCATGTCATCCACGTTGAGAATTCTTTTCAGGTTAGGATGACCTTTGAATTTAAATCCGTAAAAGTCATAAGCTTCTCTCTCCATCCAGTTGGCAGCAGGAAAAATATCCGTGAGCGAATCAAAGTGCGGCTCCTTCTCACCGGATGATGCTTTCAGTCTTATTCTCAAATTTTGGGTGAGACAATGCAATTGAACCATTAAGGTGTACGGCTTTTCGTTTGCCGGATAATGCACTCCGCAAAGTGTGGTGAGAAACCTGAAAGGATGCTCAGCATCATCATATAAAAATTTCACAAGTGAGTGAAGGATGTCTCTCTCCACTTCAACAATATGAAAGTCGTATTCTTTTTTTTGAGACAGCACTTTGTCACCAAAACTTGCGCTGATCTTTTCAATTACTTTTTCAATGGGACTTTGTTCCATATATTATTCAATGCCATAAGACGCGAGCAACTCTTTGTATTCCGGAGAGTTTCTTCTCCTGAGAGATTCATTACCCACTAATTTCTGAATGTTCATCACGCCTTCAAGAATCTGTTCCGGACGAGGCGGACATCCTGGCACATACACGTCGACCGGCATGATGTGATCAATTCCCTGCAAAACAGGATATGAGTCAAAAATTCCTCCGCTTGATGCGCAGGCGCCCACAGACAATACCCACCGTGGCTCAGCCATCTGTTCATAAACCTGACGAAGTACCGGTCCCATCTTTTTCGCGATCGTACCCATTACCATGAGCAGGTCTGCCTGTCGTGGAGAGAAGCTAAGTCTCTCAGAACCAAAGCGTGCCAGGTCGTAAGTAGCGGCCATGGTAGCCATGAATTCGATTCCACAACATGAGGTGGCAAAGGGAAGTGGCCAAATTGAATTTTTTCTCGCCAGACCAACCACTTTATCAAGGCTGGTGGCAAAAAAACCCGGGCCTTCATAGCCTTCAGGGGCCTGAACTACTTTGACATCTTTATTTGGAGTGATAATTTCTGACATTTTAATTTCGTTAAAATTCTGAATTTCAGAGTTTTGATTGCTGAAATTCCTTTACTCCCACTTCAAGGCTCCTTTTTTAATGATGTAATAGAAACCGGTGAGGAGCAGTAGCATAAATATAAACATCTCAATGATGCCAGTTGTTCCCAACTCCTTGAAATTCACAGCCCATGGATACATGAAGATCACCTCCACATCGAAGAGTACGAAGAGGATTGCAACCAGAAAATACTTGATTGTGAATGGGATGCGGGCATTTCCCTGGGATTCAATTCCGCACTCAAAGGCTTCGAGTTTTACCTTGGATTTTCTTTTTGGACCGAGCAAATGCGTAGCGACCATTGTCGTCAGCACAAAGCCCAGCGCGACAAAGAATTGTATGGCTATCGGAAAATAATCAGTTGGCAGACTTGTAGTTTCCATTGTATTAAAAATCAGCTTGTTCCCAGCTGTTTAAGCGCAAATTTAAGATAATTTAAGATGATACTTTAATTATATGTCCAATAATTCTCAGGAGGGAAAACTATAACGAAACAAAGTCGCTTGAGTTATGCTTGCTGAGAATTAATGAACGATTGCTTATTCATTACTCATTGAATTTCTTTAAGAGTGATAGAGATGATACAATTCAAGTTCAGATTGAAACTTTTAGCAGAATTTTCTCAGCGGGAGAAAAAATTAAAGCAACTTGCAGCCGGAAAATTTTTCATGAACGGGAATTCCACAAACGCTTTAACATTCATTTTTATCACCATGCTGATCGATGTGATCGGACTGGGGATAATCATTCCTGTATTGCCTACGCTGATTATGGAACTTGCCGGAGGAACACTGAGTGAGGCTTCGGTTTTTTCCGGCTGGCTGACTTTCGCCTATGCTACCATGCAGTTTTTGTTTGCGCCGGTGCTCGGAGGACTGAGCGACAGATACGGAAGAAGACCTGTGCTGCTTATCTCTCTCTTTGGATTTGGCGTGGACTATCTATTCATGGGTTTTGCTCCGGGAATCTGGTGGCTCTTCATCGGCAGAATTTTTTCCGGCATTGCAGGAGCCAGCATGACCACCGCTTCTGCATATATTGCAGACGTTAGTTCGCACGAAAAGAGAGCACAGAACTTCGGTCTTATCGGACTCGCATTCGGACTGGGTTTCATCATTGGGCCGGTTATCGGAGGTATTCTTGGGCAATTCGGAGCACGAGTTCCATTCTTCGCCGCTGCAGCGCTTGCCCTACTCAACTGGATGTACGGATATTTTATTTTACCGGAATCCCTGAAACCGGAGAACAGGAGAAAGTTCGAATGGAAAAGAGCGAATCCGCTTGGCTCTTTACTCAACCTGAAAAGATATCCGCTGGTTTTAAGCCTGGTGGCTTCTCTTGTGCTGATCTATTTATCAGGCCACGCCACACAAAGCACATGGACGTTTTACACCATGAAAAAATTTGGATGGAATGAAGCCTGGGTTGGTTACTCCCTTGGTTTTGTCGGACTCATGATCGCCATTGTGCAGGGCGGTCTCATTCGCATCGTCATTCCGAAACTTGGTCAGAAGCGCTCTGTATATTTCGGTCTTGGCTTCTATGTAATCGGTTTTGTGCTTTTCGCTTTCGCAACCAAAGGTTGGATGATGTTTGCATTCATGATACCATTTGCATTTGGAGGTTTCGCGGGTCCTGCCTTGCAGGGGATTATCTCTTCGCAGGTCCCTGCCAATGAACAAGGTGAACTGCAGGGCGCACTCACCAGCCTGATTTCCATTACATCAATCTTCGGCCCTTTGCTGATGACATACCTGTTTTTCTTTTTTACTTCTCCCGATGCGCCGGTGATTTTTCCGGGTGCTTCATTTCTGATGGGAGCAATACTCACTTTGTTCAGTTTGATCTTTACGCTGCGTTCTCTGAAAGTATTGCCGCGCCACTCCTGAAAAATCAGATTTCAATTTCGCCCCTCATATAAAGCACAGCATTCCCGCCGATTTCAACTCTGTCACCCAACATGCTGCAGTTTAAATCGCCGCCTCGCTTCGAAATCTGCCTTGCCTTTAGCTCTTTCTTGTTCAGCTTTTCCGACCAGTATGGCGTAAGCAATGTGTGCGCTGATCCGGTCACAGGATCTTCGTTGATGCCTGCATTCGGGAAAAAGCAACGAGAAACAAAATCAACATTGTCTCCTTTTGCCGTGACAATCAGCCCGTGAGGATGCACCTGCATGACTGTATATATCTCAGGAAATAATTCACGCAATTCTTTCTCGGAAGACAACTCTGCCATCAGTATGTTTTTACCTTGCACTACTTTTTTCGGATTGATTCCGAGCGCACGAGTGATCAGTGGTGTGATTGGTGTTTCTTTGTAGTGATCAGCAGGAAAGTTCATTACAAATCCTCCGTTATCTCTTCTGACAGAAAGCAATCCGCTTTTAGTATGAAAGTGAACCTGCGGGTCGCTGTATTTATAAATCTCAAACAGGACGTATGCACTTGCAAGAGTCGCATGTCCGCACAATGAGACTTCGACAGTTGGAGTGAACCAGCGCAGACTGAAATCATTTCCCTTAGGGACATAAAAAGCGGTTTCCGAAAGATTGTTCTCTGCTGCGATCCTGTGCATCTGATCATCGCTGAGCCATTCATTCAGCGGACAAACCGCAGCGGGGTTCCCGTGAAAAACTTCTGAAGTAAATGCGTCAACTTGGTAAAGGGGGAGTTTCATATATTGTCCTTTGACTTAAAGATAGGAATAATTTAACTCTTTCAAATTATAGATTTTGATATAAATACGAATTTGTGTGATTTGAACTTATCCAATGATTTCAATAGCTAGTGTTGTTCATGAAAAATATCTTTCATCAAATTTGACATTGTGTTCCTTGAGTAAAGATCTGAGTTCATCTTCAGAGTTTTGTTTTTTATGATGCTCTTCCTGGTTCTTAATGTATTCTATCAGCCTGTCCTTTTCTTTCAATGAATATGTAAATGCTCCGTATCCTTCTGCCCATCCATTAAAAACGGGGAATAAGTTGTTTTGTTTGATGTGGGCTGTGGATGCCAACTTCAGATCTTTTACCAGTGTTGACAGGGCCACTGTCGGATTTAGTGATATCAGTATGTGTACATGATCTTCGACACCATTGATCCGATATACATGACACTTCTTATGCTGGAGCAGTCCAGTCATGAACTTGTAGAGATCTTGCCTG
Organism: Bacteroidota bacterium; assembly: GCA_003389385.1. Classification (GTDB taxonomy): domain Bacteria; phylum Bacteroidota; class Bacteroidia; order AKYH767-A; family 2013-40CM-41-45; genus QQVM01. The sequence goes on along the minus strand of QQVM01000012.1, from coordinate 20,082 downwards.
GTGTCAGCACACATTGTCTTTTGTCTTCGGTATGTACCATATACTATCTGGTAGAGTATTTGTGTATAGGTGCTCATGTCTCTGGGTGGTATTTTCATAGCTTATTCGTGTTGAAGCCCTTCGGGCTTCACGTCGGTGTGTTATTCATGTTGAAGCCCGAAGGGCTTCTGGGTGTAAAGCTTAATCACCATGTTGATGCATGGAAGACCCTATATAGAAGTTCAGCAAAGCCCGAAGGACTTCAACTTGCATACAGTAGGCCCTCTCCTCCTATTCAACCGCGAAGCGGTTGAATGTGGTCATCGTTTCATATGAAGAGCAGGACTCGTTATCTTAGCTAATATTGTTAAATTTTAATGTGATCGATTAAAAGTTTTTTTAATTGAAGTCTGTAAATATTTTTAGGTCAAAGGATAATTTCCTGATACATAGTTTTTCTATACATTTTTATTATTTGGTAAGTTAAGAGTTCACACGAAGTCGTTCGAGTAAAATTAGGACTGCTGTGAATAGTACACAACCTAACAAATGCGAAGTTTTAATCCAGATGTTTTTTCTCTTATGTATTAAGTAGCATTAAGGATTCAACCAGAGAAACAGATTGATTTTGTTATTTAGCAATATTCAGAAATTGACAGAATAAAAAATCAGCTTCTTCATGTGTTGAAGGCTCCTTCATATAAACAAACAAGCCCGGCTGTGCCGGGCTGCCTGTGTCATCACATTCAAAAAAAAGTGTTTCATCGTTGACCGATTTTTTATGCTTACTCAAGCACGCTCTTGATGCCTTTTACATCCTTCTCTAGCGCGGCGAGTTTGCTCAGCAACTCATCTTTTGCAAGGGAAGAGTCCGGAAGTTCACTGCTCATGTAATTGCAGAACTTCCACACTTCACGGATATCATTCACAGGCACTTCGTAAGGTTCGTATTCAGGGTTGAGGGATTTCAGCATCACGGATTTTTTCTTCCTCAGATTATTGTAGGCAACTTTAAAGACCAGCCCTTCATCCTGCGTGAGAATGATATACGCTTGTCCGTCTTTGATGTCGTACCAGTTCTCAAGGTATTCTGTGATTACAAAAGATTTGTCAGGTATCGGCATCATGGAGTCTCCGCTGATCTGGAACATTCGGTACTTGCGGTCGTTGAACAGTATCGGCAGTTGGAATGTCGGCAGCTTCTTGATGAACTCCGGATCAGCAAAGCCGTTCTTGTAACCTGCCTTGGCACGCAGTGGCACCACTTCGATGTTCTCCCTGTTCTGGCTGTCGACCGTGGTGGCCAGCACACGTAATCGCGATCCCGTCACATATACGTCGTTCCCTTTTTCCAGCTCACTCATCTGGAATCCGCTCAGCTTGCTCATGTCCACTTTTACCAATGTGTCAATGGAAATCTTGAAATACTTTGAGAAGGCCATGAGCGCATCCAGCGTAGGGTTCTTGATGCTGCCGTTTTCATAGCTGTTCAGTGTGGAACGGCTGAAGCCCAGTTCACCCGCCACCAGGTCCTGTGTGCGGTTGCGGCGTTGGCGCAGGATTTTGATGTTGCTGTTGAAATGCATGCTTGTGATTTTTTAAGGGTTGAATATTTTCCAGACTGCAAATATAGTCATTGACGGCTACAGGAACATCAGGTATGATTGTGAGGCAATCATATTCGGGATTTAGCCCCTCAGAATCATTGGGATAAAATTTTTGAGCAGCCGAACTTTCATAAAACATCCTACAGCACTGTCGTTCTTTTTTAGTGCATTTGTATGAGAACTCCTTTTCCCAAAGGACGACCTCACTTTGAATGTAGTCTGATCCGCTTGGGAAACATTTGCTTTTCCCCCTTCCATTGTCTATCATGAAATCATCAAGATTGATTGTAATATAGTCTGGTGGCGCTTTTCAAGCTGCCGGAGTTTGAAATGGAAGAACATGATCAGCGCCAATAACCGCAGCATCGCACACATGGACCTCGACTCCTTTTTCGTCTCGGTGTCATGCCTCGAACATCCCGTGCTGAAGGGGAAACCCGTGCTCATCGGAGGCACGGGCGACAGGGGAGTGGTGGCTTCCTGCAGCTACGAGGCACGTGCCTTCGGTGTGCATTCGGCAATGCCCATGAAGCTCGCCCGCCGCCTTTGTCCGGATGCCGTCGTCGTGCGTGGCGATTACGAACGCTACAGTTATTATTCAGACATGATCACCGACATCATCAGCGAAAGCGTACCGCTGTATGAAAAATCTTCCATAGACGAATTCTATCTCGACCTGAGTGGGATGGACCGTTTCTTCGGCTGCTACAAATGGGCGACGGAACTGAGACAGAAAATCATGAAGGAAAGCGGACTGCCGATCTCGTTCGGACTTTCTCCGAACAAAACCGTTTCCAAAGTGGCTACGGGTGAAGCCAAGCCCAACGGACAGATGAAAATTGATTTCGGTGCGGAGAAAAATTTTCTCGCCCCGCTGAAGGTGAACAAAATCCCCATGGTAGGTGACAAGACTTACAACATACTGCGCAGCATGGGCGTGGAAAAAATTTCTACACTGCAGCAGATGCCTGTGGAGCTGATGGAAAGAGTGCTCGGTGAGAACGGAATCAGTATCTGGCGCAAGGCCAACGGCATCGATAATTCTCCCGTGGTACCCTACTCGGAGCGCAAGTCTATCTCCACCGAGGAAACCTTCGACCAGGATACGATTGACGTGAGCCGGCTGCAGAGTCTGCTGGTGGGGATGACCGACAAGCTGGCCTTCCAGCTGAGGGACGAGAACAAACTCACTTCATGTGTAACCGTAAAAATCCGCTACAGCAACTTCGATACGCATACGATGCAGAAGCGAATAGCTTACACCGCCTGCGATCATACGCTCATTGCGCGCGTGAAAGAGATATTCGACAAGCTTTACAACCGCCGCCTGCTGGTGCGCCTCATCGGCGTGCGTTTCAGCCACCTCGTGGGCGGAGGATACCAGATCAATCTCTTCGAAGACAACGAAGAAATGATACGCCTCTATCAGGCCATGGACAAAGTGCGCCGCCGCTTCGGAGACGGATCAGTGAGAAGGGCGATCGGAAAAGATTCCGGACGCAAGAATTTCAATCCTTTTAACGGGATGAGCAGGTGAGAAAATCGTAGTAGAATGAAGTAAAACGGACGAAAGCGATAACACCTTTTCTCTTCAAAATAAAAACACTAAATTGGCTTATGCTTTATTTTTTATAATCAAAACTCTCTGCCATGAAAACAAAACTACTCCTCTTCGCATTTGTATTAATTCATCTGCAGTCATTTTCCACAACTTTTGTAGTAACCAATTCAAATGCTTCAGGTCCCGGCTCATTGCTGGATGCCATAAATCAGGCAAACACAAACCCGGGTAATGATAATATTGAATTTAACATCCCGGGGATGCCTCCGCATGCAATCCCTGCCGGAACCGGAGGTAGTATTTTGGTTACCGAAGGTGTCACCATCGATGGCAGTACGCAACCTGACAATGGTTATACAGGTTCCTGTCCTAAAATTGTTCTCGATGGCATTGGGGCAGATCCTTCGATTTCCGCGCTTATCCGATTGTCGGCAGCAGGAATAAAAATCTACGGATTATGGTTCAGGAATTTTAACAATCCTAGTTCTTACCTTATGATGCTGGAATCTCCGCAGATTGAAATAGGCACAGCCGGTAAAATGAATTTGTTCACCGGATCAGTAAACAGTATTTATATCGGTGATGATGATGCAATAATCAGCTCTAATTATTTCGGCACAAACTGCGAAGGGAATGCCGTAGTAGCCAATTCGGGGACAGCCATTAACTCCTGGGCAGTATCGAATGTTGTCATCGAGAACAATTTAATTTCAGGAAATGATAACGGAATTTCTATGGGCTTAGTCTCTGTTGCTTCTGATCAGAATAAAATTACCGGAAATAAAATTGGGACGGATTTATCGGGTACTTCCATACTGGGAAATGAAGTATATGGAATTGCCATGATTAACAATACCAACCTTATGCTTGGCGGAACTTCTGTCGGTGACGGAAACCTGCTTTCCGGAAATGGCCGAAGTGGTTGTTTGCTCATCGCATGTTCCGGATCTGTCTATGGAAACCTGGTAGGTACAGACATCACAGGTAACGATACTCTACCCAATGATCCGCTCAACACACAATACAGCACAGCTTTCAATATCAATGGTTATTCCGGAATCAGCAGCACATTGGTAATTGGAGGAACTGGTCCGGGTGAAAGAAATGTTTTTACCGGGAATGATATTGCCTTCAACATTGCCGACTCATCAGGAACTTACAGCGTAATCAATAATGTAATTGGTATGACCCTGAATGGTACAGTTTCGCCCTGGCAAAATCTTGGTGTCCAGGTATATTATGATACTATGCAAGTCACGTTTGATTCAAATCATATTTATGGTAAAGTTACCTCCGTTTATTTGACGGAGTGCGCCAACGTCTTAGCCGCAAACAATATAATAGGAAAAGATTTGTTAGGGAACGATCTCAGCCCCAATGAGGGATTCAGGATGGGCAATGTGAGTAGTTCGACCCTTGAGAATAATGAAGTTCACAATTGTATATATGGAATAGACCTGAACGGATGCAATGATAATTTTATTATTGGAAATCTGATAAGCAATTCCACTTATCCTTTGGAACTTCGTTCATCTTCCGGAGTGTGCCGGTCCAACTTCATGAGCCGTAACCGATTCCTGAATAACAATGGCACAGTGAATCTGTTCAACGGATCGGGTATAGCTGCAAATGATGACATCATGCCTCCGGTTATTTTGGGTTCGAACGCTGACAGTACCTGGGGCAATGCGCTTCCCTTTGCCACAGTGGAACTTGCCAGAGATTCCACCTTCAATGCGTTTCCTCAGGGATATGATTATTCAATTCCATCTCTTTATGCTGATGCAACAGGGCATTGGGTGTATCCTTTCGCACTTTCAGATCCAAACCGTTATACTGCAATGCAGACTGACTTGAATAATAATTCATCTGGATTTTCGCCGAGACTTACTTTGGGGCTTGTTAAAAATGAATTAAAAGGTCTCCTGATATATCCTGTACCTGCCATAGACTTTATTAAAGTTGAAAACATCAGACAAAGTGTTTTTGCTTTTCAAATAATGACTGCTGAGGGATCTTTGGTTCGTTCAGGCAAATGGAGCGGACAATCTCTTCTCGTTGATCTTCGCGACCTTTCTTCCGGAGTTTATTTTCTCAGACTTGTACAAGATGAAAATATTGACGTTGTCAGATTTTTGAAGCATTAATCGCTTTTTCTTTTTGAAGGAAAAGAGGTGTGCGTAAGGCACTCCTCTTTTTTTTGCTTTTCATCCGAGCTTTGATTTTTTTTCTTGCAGATATCCTGTTAAAAAGATTATCATACAAACTACGGAAAAGATTGTCAGGCAAACATCGTGTACCTCAATTGTCATACATACTTCAGTTTAAAATATGGCACCCTCAGCGTGGAGCAGCTCCTGCAGGATGCCCGGCGCTGCGGAATCCCCAAGCTCGCGCTCACCGACATCAACAACACTTCGGGCATACTGGACTTCATACGCCTGGCCCCGCAGTATGGCGTGGAGCCCGTCGCCGGAATAGATTTCCGCAGCGAATCAAAAGTTTTTTATACCGGCATCGCTGCCAACAATGTCGGCTTTCATGAACTGAACGAATTCCTCACGCACTGCCTGCGCCGCGGGACCAACGAAGAGCCCGACATGCCAACTCTTCCTCCCTTTAGCGAAAATGTCTTCTGGATTTTTCCCTTCTCCGAATTTTCCGGTACTAAGGAAAAATCTCTCAATGCCCTGCGCCTGCTCGACAAGCATAACACCTTGTATATAGGAATTACGTCACGGCATCTGGGCCGCCTGCGCCTTTCACCGCTCATGCTGCACATGGACCGATTGCTGGCCTGGCATCCGGTTACTTTTCGCAGTCCGGGTGACCATGCCGTACACCGCATGCTGCGCGCCGTGGCTGCCAACACCCTGCTGAGCCGGGTAAGGGATGAAGACATCGCTTCTCCTGACGAGATCATGCTTCCTGCCGCAGAGCTGGAAAAACGCTTTTCGGATTTCCCTGCGCTCGCGGATAACGCACGGAAACTGCTTGAGCGCTGCGGTATCGCTTTCGATTTTCATGAGAGCAAGAACAAGCAGACATTTTCCGGGAGTAAAATCCTCGACTCGGCAATACTGCGACGGGAAACATACAAGGGCATGGAATTGCGCTACCCTTCGGCAAGTGATGCAGTGAAGGAGCGGGTCGACAAGGAACTGCAGATGATCGGCGAGCTGGGCTTCGCACCTTACTTCCTTATCAACTGGGACATCGTGCGCTATGCACAGCACAAGGGTTACTTCTACGTAGGCCGCGGCAGCGGAGCCAACAGCATCGTGGCTTATTGCCTGCGCATCACCGACGTGGATCCCATCGACCTCGACCTCTACTTCGAACGATTCATCAATCCTTTCCGCACGAGTCCGCCCGACTTCGACCTTGACTTCTCCTGGAAAGACCGCGACGACGTGACAGACTACATCTTCCGCCGGCACGGCAGGGAACATGTGGCCCTGCTTGCCACCTATTCCACTTTTCAGTTCAAGGCCATCGTGCGCGAGCTCGGAAAAGTCTTTGGCCTCCCCAAAGCGGAGATCGACGCACTCATCGAAAGCAGGCATCATCCCGGCACGCCCGACCACATCGCGCAAACGATCCGCCTCTGCGCCACGCGCATCATCGATTTTCCCAGCCACCTGAGCATTCATGCCGGAGGCGTACTCATCTCCGAAAAACCGGTGAGCTGGTACAGCGCCCTCAACATGCCGCCAAAGGGATATCCCACTACGCAGTTCAGCATGCTCGAAGCGGAAGACATCGGACTGTATAAATACGACATACTCAGTCAGCGCGGACTCGGTCATATTCGCGATACCGTGGACATAGTAAAACGGAACCTCGGCATCGAAATTGACATACACGACATCGCGCGTTTCAAGGAAGATGAAAAGATAAAGCAGCTCATCCGCGATGGTCGCTGCATGGGATGCTTCTACGTGGAATCTCCCGCCATGCGCATGCTGCTGAAAAAACTCCGCGTGGATACATACCGGCAGCTTGTCGCGGCCAGTTCGATCATTCGTCCCGGCGTGGCCAAGTCGGGCATGATGCGTGAATATATTTTACGCACGCACGATCCTTCACGACGCACTTACATTCATCCCCTGATGAAGGAGCTCATGGAAGAAACATTTGGCATCATGGTGTACCAGGAGGATGTGATCAAGGTGGCGCATCACTTCGCCGGCCTCTCCCTCTCCGAAGCCGACGTACTGCGCAGGGGCATGTCGGGGAAATTCCGCTCGCGCGACGAGTTCGCAAAAATCAGGGACAGGTTTTTTGAGAACTGCGATATGCGCGGATATCCTTCGGAGATCAGCGCTGAAGTGTGGAGGCAGATCGAAAGTTTTGCGGGCTATTCCTTCTCCAAAGGACACTCGGCCTCCTACGCAGTGGAAAGCTATCAGAGTTTATTCCTCAAGGCGCATTACCCGAAGGAATTCATGGTGGGTGTGATCAACAATTTCGGAGGTTTCTACCGCACGGAGTTTTATGTGCACGAGGCCCGCATGGCCGGTGCGGTGATTCATGCGCCCTGCCTGAACAAAAGCATTTATGAAACCACGATATACGGAGATGACATTTACCTCGGCTTCATACACCTGGCGGAGCTGGAGAAAAAAACTGCCGAGATCCTGCTGGAAGAAAGGGAGAGGGGAGGTGATTTTTCCGGATTGGAAGATTTCATGAAGCGCGTAGAAATCTCTGTGGAACAGCTGAGGATACTGGTGCGCATCGGCGCCTTCCGCTTCACCGGAAGAGGAAAGAAAGAGCTTTTGTGGGACATACACATGATCGCGGGCGCGGAAAAGAAAACCGAAGTGAGGAGAGAACTCTTTGAGTCGGGAGTGAAAAAGTTTGATTTGCCCGAGCTTCACCACGGTTCTTTTGACGATGCGCTGGATGAAATTGAAATACTGGGTTTCCCGCTTCGCTCGCCTTTTCAGCTGCTGCGCGAAACACTTCCCACACAGTTCCTGGCGGCGGATCTGCCGAAATATATCGGCCGGGAAATAGAACTGGCCGGATATCTGGTGACAATCAAGTACACCAGCACAGTGAAGCGCGAGACCATGATGTTCGCCACTTTCCTTGACCGAGAAGGATATTTTTTCGACACCACGCATTTCCCGGCGGTGACGCAGAGCTTCCCTTTCCGCGGCGGCGGACTCTATGCCATACGCGGAAAAGTCGACGAAGAGTTCGGATTCTGCAGCATCACCGTGCGCTCCATGCGCAAGCTGGAAACAGTGGGAAGGGATGATGCGGAGAAAGAAGAAGTGATTCCGGCAAAGGCCTTGTGAGTTGATTGTACTTAGAATGTTCATCCAACCAAACTCAGTTGATGCAAATCAATGAACTAAAGATGATCGAAATCTTGTGCTTTTATTGGTCCTCTTGCTGATTCCGCACTGCTGCGTTTCATAGCAGAAAACACATTCAACCCCTTCGGGGTTACGATTGATTTGTACTTATTGCTATTGATGTTGATCCCCTTCGGGGATCGGGTCACTGCTTAAAAACCTATGTGGTTTTTTCTATTCATAAATCTGTGATCGTGCAGCATGAGTCAGTTTTATGTATAGACATATATTGAAAGTTATTCAATCTTTCTCCTTCGTCCAGAAAGGACCTTGTGAGTTTCTGAACCATCCCAGGCTACGAAGCCGTCATCCTGCAAGGACCTTGTGGGAGAACTGGACCTACAAATGTTCATCCAACCAAAATCAGTTGATGCAAATCAATAACCATTCGATGGGCTGAATCTTTTGTTCAAAATAGCTCTGGTTGGAAATAAACTTTATTGCTCTCATGCTCCAGCAACCATCTCTTCCTCCACAAGCCTCCGGCGTATCCGGTCAGTGATCCGTTCTTGCCAATCACGCGATGACAGGGAACCAGAATCGGAAGTTTGTTCCTGCCGTTGGCGGAAGCCGCGGCACGTATGCATTTTACATCACCCAGCCGCTTTGCCAGTTCAAGGTAGCTGATACTTTTACCGGAAGGAATCCTGCCAAGCTCATTCCAGACTCTTTGCTGAAAATCGCTTCCGGATTGCCGGAAAGGAACGGAGAAAGATTGAAGACGTCCGGAAAAATAGGCTTCCAACTCTGCCATGAATTCATTCAGCAGATGGCTGTCTTCAACAGAGCTCGGAGGGACGACAATCTCATCCTTATCTGCGAAAATTATCTCGCTTATAAATCCATCCAGCTCCTGTATTCTCAATAAGCCAATCGGACTTCCAAGGCATGCTAAAGATGACATACTCAAATTTACAGATTATATGTCTGCCTCTATTCTCTTAAAACATGATATCTTTGCCTCATGTTCATTCCCGCATACTTTCGCAAAGAGAAACTGGAAGAGATCGAAGCATTTATCCGGAAGAATCCTTTCGCTATCCTGGTTTGCCAGCATGAAGGAAAGCCCTGGGCCACCCATATTCCGGTTGAGCTTGCGATGAATGCCAATGGTGAAAGTGTCCTTTCCGGACATATCTCACGATCCAATACTTCCTGGAAAAGCTTTGCAAACGGGGAGGATGTTTTGATGATATTCAACGGTCCTCATGCTTATGTGAGCTCTTCCTGGTACAATCATGTGAATGTGCCTACTTGGAACTATATGGCCGTGCATGTCTATGGCAAGATGAAAATCATTGAAGGGAAGGAGTTGTACAACCGCCTCGACGAACTGATGCACCGTTATGAAAACGGCTCAGCAAAACCTGTCGAAATGAAAAATCTGCCCAAAGAAATGATCGATAATTACCTCAAAGGAATTGTGGGTTTTGAAATGAGTATGGAAAAGATTCAGGGTAAATGGAAACTCAGCCAAAACAGAAACGATGAAGATCATTCCAATATCATTTCTGAACTGGAGAAAATCAATGAGATTAATTCAAGGATAGTAGCAGAAGAAATGAAAAAGGAAGGGAATGGAAAGGGATAAAGTGTCAGAACTGGGAGTTTTGGATTTCTTGGATCTATTAGACAGTTTTTAGGGACGAAGACCATTTTCAACTTGGTGTTTTTATTCTTTAAGCGGTGGAATTGCATGCTTTAGTGGAACCGTTAATTTATCAAAGTAAATTATCTATCTTTCCTGAGGAATTACCTATACTTTCTGTAAACCCAATAAAAGCAATTCGGATTCTACCCGACGAAGTGCATTTCGCTATGTTGGTTTTTCATCTTATGTACACTGAAACATATAATGGGGAATAAATCTCAATAATCCCGCAGATCTCATAAATTCCACTAATCCCCAAAATCCCAGTTCTGACTTCTTTCACTACTTATGCCGCAAAAAAATAACAAACAGGATAATTCAAGACCGATCGGAATCTTCGATTCAGGTATCGGAGGGCTCACTGTGGCCAACGCAATCAATAAGGTTTTGCCACACGAAACACTGGTTTATTTTGGGGATACGGCACACTTACCATATGGTGATAAGTCTCCGGATTCCATTAAGTACTATGCTCTGCGCATCAGCCAGTTTCTGCTCAAGCAAAACTGCAAGATGATCGTTATCGCCTGCAATACGGCATCGTCGCTCGCCTATGAAACCGTGAAAGAATTTGTTGGCAAAGCTGTACCTGTCATCAATGTCATTGATCCGGTAGTGCAGCATGTTATCAGGAATAAAAAGATAAAACATGTGGGCGTAATTGGAACCAAGGGTACAATCAAAAGTGATATTTATCACAAGAAGATAAAAGCCGCAAGCGGACGAATCGAAGTTTCTTCACTTGCTACACCGCTACTTGCGCCCATGATCGAGGAAGGTTTTTTCGACAATAAAATCAGCCGCAGCATCATCTCTTCTTACCTTGACAGCCGCAAACTTTCCAAAATAGATTCAATCATCCTGGCCTGCACGCATTATCCTCTGATTCGAAAGGAAGTGGAAGAATATTACAAAGGAAGCGTAAACATCATCGATACAGCCGGTGTGGTGGCAGATCATGTTCGTGAAACCTTGGAAAAGTTAAAACTTAGCGCAGTGAAAAAAAATAAAAAACCGCTGCATCATTTTTACGTAAGTGATTTTACGCCATCCTTCGAGCAGAGCACCAAATATTTCTTCTCTTCAAAGATTCATTTGGAAAAAATGGATTTCTGGAGCTGATATTCAATCTTTACTATACCAGCCACTGTACATCACATATCGTGATGATAATTCTTCCAGCAGCTTGCGTTGTTCTTCTGATATCGCTTTAATTTTTCTGGCCGGATTGCCTGCGTAAATAAATCCGGATTCAACACGTGTTTTCTCCAGCACTACAGCTCCTGCTGCCACGATGCTGAAGGATTCCACCACCGCATGATCCATCACAATCGCTCCCATTCCGATCAGTACATTGTTTTCCAAAGTGCATCCGTGCACTATGGCATTGTGTCCGATGTTCACATCGTTGCCGATGTTGGTTTTAGCTTTCTGATAGGTGCAGTGAATGATCGCCCCGTCCTGAACATTCACTCTGTCACCGATTCTCACACTGTTTACATCACCGCGGATTACCGCGTTGAACCAGACGCTGCATTGATCTCCCATCACCACATCTCCGGTAATGGTACTGTTATCAGCTAAAAAACACTTTTCTCCGAATTTCGGAGTGATGCCGTGTACAGGTAATATATATGTCATATTCGGGTGATGTTTTTCTTCAGCTAATTTTTTTTGTAAATTTATGCTTTCTTAGACATTCATGAGACTGTTAAAGATTGCATTTTTATTCGCTGTTGCGCTCACGATTTTCTCTTCCTGTAAAAAGCTGGAAGAGTATCCGGTCATTCCTTCCATAGAATATAAGAATATGTTTGTGTTACAGGATGCAGGAGGATTTGATGAGTTTGTGCGTTTGGTTATCGCTTTTACTGATGGTGATGGTGATATAGGTTATCATGCAGTTGAAAGTGGCCTGAACGATCCGATCTTCGATGACCCGGCGAGTGCGTATTATTACAATTACTCAGCGAAAGTCTTTCAATTTGTAAACGGAGTCTGGTCGGAAGTCACTTCTCCAATCCCAATCAGCGGGCGATTGCCATACATGACTCCTGAAGGCCCGAACAAGGCACTCAAAGGTGAGATTGACAGAGAGTTCAATGTTCCGCCGGGCTTGATTGCCGACACGATTCGCTTTGAAGTGTTCATCTACGACCGTGCCTTGCATAAGAGTAATACACTCACAACTCCTGCAGTCATCATCACTTCCCGTTAATCTTCAGTCGACGAAAGGAAATTTCTTTCCGAATTCTTCCTGTGACATCATCCTGAATTGTTTTTTTTCTGAAAGATACTTTGCGAGATATTCCTGCTCGGTCTGACCTGGCGTGGGTATAAGCAGCGCGGTTTTACCCAGCGCTTCCAGATCCATGATGCTGGAGTAACCCGAACGACATATGATAAGATCGGAAGAAGCCATTGCATTCTTCAGCTCTTCCTGGGGCAGATGCGAAACTGTGCTCAGGTTTCCATAGTTCATTCTGAAATTCTTTTTGGCAGGCAGTCCGCGTACCAGTAAAATCTTTTTTCCTGAAAGTTTTGCGCCTGACATCACAATGTCTTCCATACTCTTGCGCTGTTCTTCCGGACCGCTAAGTACAATGAGTGCATCGTATTTATTCCCTTCATCTTTAGAAACTGAAGTGTCCTCAAACCTTGAAAGCGGTCCGATAAATTTTGCATTGGATGGAAGCTTGTATTTATGAGACAGTTCTCCGCTCAGGTTGTTTTCTCCTTCCCGGTCCGGTATCCAGCATTCATCAAAATTTTCTGCATACCCAAGAACCATTTTGTGAAGCAGGCCTTCGGCAAATTTCAGCCAGACCGGACATTTTATCATCAGCTGATGTGTGATGAGCACGCTGTGGATTTTTTTCGAATGAAGTCCGTAACGGTTGTCTGAAATTACTTTTGTGATCCTGTGCTTATCTATGCAGTCTTCAAGCCAGGATTTTTCTTCTCTTATTCCTTTCAGAATCCTCGGAATCTGAAGCATCATCATCAGGCTCATTGGCAGATGACTTGAATACTTTATTCTGTAAGAAGGAGAATCCAGAAATTTCAGTGATGGAAACTCCGACTGTAAAAATTTTCCCGAATTGCCGCTGCCACAAAGGAGCAACTCATGTCCTTCTGCAAGGAGTTTATTGATCAGAGGTACGCAACGAGTCGCATGTCCAAGTCCCCAGTCTAATGGCGCCACAAGGATTTTTTCGTGTTTCACATTGGAAATATAAGAGGAATAATTTTATCTGCCCTCTGCATATTTTATAATTTTGCGGTGATAATTATGGGAAAAAACAAGTTAAAACGATTCAGAGAGAATCTGGAATTCAGCCATATGATCCAGCCGAAGATGGCTTTTCCCTTTGAAGACCACCCCTTGAAAGGAAAATGGAAGAGCGAATTTTTCAGGAGAGACGCGCCAATTGTGCTTGAACTCGGTTGCGGAAGGGGAGAATACACGGTAAATCTTGCAAAGATGTTTCCGGAGAAAAATTTCATCGGGATTGACTGGAAAGGCGCACGACTTTGGAGAGGAGCCAAGACCGTACAGGAAGACTGCATGGACAATGTGGCTTTTTTGAGGATACAAATTCACTCTATCGCGCATTTTTTTGAAGTGAACGAAGTCGATGAAATCTGGATTACATTTCCTGACCCCCAGCTACGCGAAAGCAAGGAAATGAAACGCCTTACTTCACCTCGTTACCTGGATTATTACAGAAAGATTTTAAAACCTGACGCGCTTATCAACCTGAAAACAGACAGCCACGAGTTATACAACTATACACTGGATCTTTGCAGTGAAATGAATTATAAAATTTTTCGCAATACAAGTGATCTCTATCATTCTGAAATTGTGGACGAAGTGCTGGAGATTAAAACTACATACGAAAAGCGCTGGCTGAATGAAGGATTAAAGATTTGCTATCTTCAGTTCAGCATAGATAAATGAGTGACAAAGTCAAGATACAGGATGATAAACTGAGTTCCTTCTTCGAGCAGGTCTATGCAGTGGTGCGGCTCATTCCGAAAGGACGCGTGACATCCTACGGAGCAATAGCCAAATATTTGGGCACGGCTAAATCTTCAAGAATGGTTGGCTGGGCCATGAACAGTTCACACGGACAAACTCCGGATGTTCCGGCACACCGCGTGGTCAACCGTAACGGACTTCTGAGTGGAAAGAATCATTTTGGCAGTCCGGACGCAATGGAAAAACTCCTGAAAAAGGAAGGCGTGAAGGTGAAAAATGATCAGGTGCAGGACTTTAAAAAACTCTTCTGGGATCCTGCTCTGGAACTTGAATTGTAGTGCTGAGCATTGCCCAAAACTTCAATATTCCCTTAATTTTCATTAACTTTGCAGCAATTCTATTGCTATGAATATTACCAAAGAACAGGTTATTGAGGCCCTTAAAAACGTGATTGATCCGGATCTGAAGAAGGATCTCATCACCCTTGGCATGGTGGAGGACATCAAAGTGGAAGGACTGAATGTCAGCTTCACTGTGGTGCTGACAACTCCCGCTTGTCCCATGAAAGCCATGATACAGTCAGCCTGTGAAAACGCCATCATTCACTTTGTAAATGAAAAGGCCAATGTTTCTGTGAACATGACTGCCCGCACAAGTTCCGGCAGGGCCGAGAGCGAGCAACTTCTTCCTGAAGTGAAGAACATTATCGCAATCGCTTCCGGCAAGGGTGGAGTAGGCAAGTCAACAGTAGCAGCCAATCTCGCTGTGGCTCTGGCAAAATGCGGAGCGAAAGTCGGACTCATCGACGCGGATATTTACGGTCCTTCCCAGCACATCATGTTCGGTGTCGAGAATGAGCGATTGTTTGTGAATGAAAAAGACGGAAAAACATATATGCTTCCCGTTGAGAAATACGGAGTCAAAGTGTTGTCCATCGGAATGCTGGTTGATCCCGACAGAGCCATTCCATGGCGCGGTCCTATGGCCTCCAAGGCATTGAAGCAATTATTCAGTGATGCGGAGTGGGGAGAGTTGGACTATATGCTTATTGACCTTCCTCCCGGCACAGGCGATATACACCTTACCTTGGTGTCTGCAGTGCCTGTAACCGGAGCGGTGGTGGTGAGCACGCCGCAGCATGTGGCTTTGGCAGATGCTAAGAAAGGAATCAACATGTTCCAGCTTGAAACGATCAATGTGCCTGTACTCGGACTGGTTGAAAACATGTCATATTTCACTCCTGCAGAACTTCCTCAGAATAAATATTACATCTTCGGAAAAGAAGGATGCAAGCAGCTTGCTGAGAAAATGAATGTTCCCCTTATCGGAGAAATTCCACTGGTGCAAAGCATACGCGAGGGAGGAGACACGGGAATTCCGGTAGCGCTTGATGAGGACTCGCTTGTGTCAAAAGCATTTGAAGAGGCAGCAGATCACTTGGTAAGACAGGTGGCGATACGCAACGCGAATATTGAACCTTCCAAGAGAGTTGCAGCCGCCGCATATTAAACAGATTTTTAAAATGAACAATACATTAGCCATGCAGGACAATCAAACCGGACTCAGGCAAAGAGTGGAAGAAGCCCTCACACAGCTGAGGCCCTATTTGCATGCCGACAGCGGAGATGTTTCACTGATAGACATCACCGATGACATGGTGGTACGCCTGCGTTTTCTTGGAGCCTGCAGCAGCTGCAGCATGAGTGCGATGACACTCAAGGCCGGCATCGAACAGACAATATTAAAAATGGTTCCCGAAATCAAATCCGTCGAAGCGGTGGAGGAGGATGGATTGATTTGATCGAAGATAATTTACACAATTATAAAACGGTCATGAAATTTTTCATGGCCGTTTTTACTTGAAGCTCTTCGTCTGCTGTTTATTACAACCAATTTTCTTTCTTTAATTCTCAGTTATCTTAACTTTAAATTAGGTCTAACTGATGGAAAATTGACGAGCGGTTCACTTCATTTATTATAAGGAACTTCTTTTAATTTATACATGCTTAAAAAATATTTTTCAAAACACTTGACAGATTCATTTTTTTTTTGTTTCGACCTTGAATTGAGTGTTTCTTTTAAAGTTTAGATTCTATTAGTTTTTGCAGTTTTTAATTCCGAATTCCATTAATGCTTATCGATTATTTATTTCTGGTTTTACAATCTCTTAATCCATCATTTAATCCTTCAATCTATGAAAACAAATTTCCTCACCCTGTCACTGATTTTGATTTTATCTTCTGTTATTTTTAAAGGTTTTGGACAAACCCAGAATCCTATTTGGGTCATACCGAATAATCAAATCAAGTTTTCTCCAAGCCCATTAGTTTCACCAATATCCTCACCATGGACTTTCGCGGAATATAGCTATAATGCCATGCCTGATGCAAGTGGCAATATTTTATTCTATTGTATAGATGGATATATTTATGATGGTGCAGGGAATTTAATTGATATTTTCATAGAGCCAAGCGGAGGCTTTGTCTTGGGTTTACCAGAATTATGTATTGTCCCAGTTCCGGAAAGTTGTACTCAATATTACATAATTGGTGCTGCTCCTACATCAGGTCCACCAGGTACAGCACCAACACCATTTTATGTTACGCTTGATATGTCATTGCCCAATACCTCAACTGGTGGAACAACTTTTGGTGCGCTTTTAAATTCTCCAGCAACGAAAATAGATCCTGCTGGAATTAACTATAGTCAGCATGGTAATGCAATGCACCTTGCAGTTTCCAAAATACGACAACATAAAGGAGATCGTGTTTTATTTATAAGCGACAATTCACAACTGTTCCGATTTGCAATTACATCAACAGGAATCAATCAATTGATAGGAGTTGATCCTCTCCTGCATGGTTATAATTCAAGTCCTTATAGATCTGAATTGGAACTATATGAAGAAACTAATGGAAATTACCTTCTGGCATCAATAGAAAAGAATATTGCCGGTGGACATCCTGTACTTGTATTGTATGAACTAGATCCTGACGGAATACTGCTCAATTCTTCATTCGTGAGTTTACCTTTGGGTGGTCAATATCATGGGGTTGAATTTTCGCCAAACGGTCAATTTGTTTACCTTACAGCTACCGTATCTCCATATGTATTTGAGAGTTCAGGTTCCTAATGGTAATGTTACGCCTATGAATGGTATAATACCCAAAGCAGATGACTTTCAGTATTCTCAGATCGAACTTGGTTATGATGGAAAGCTGTATTTTCCTGCTAAAACATTAAACAGAATTGCGAGCTTCAGTAATCCTGACAATCCTGCTTCGGGTGTATGGGATGATAATGCCATACTAATAACTCTTCCATCAAATGCTTTTGGTATCAATCCAATAACAGATCAAATTGATGGGGAAGATTACCTGAATATCTTCAATGCAACTGCAGAATGTTGCAATTTTAATGCTGTTTGGGATCAATTGGATTTTATTGCACCCACAGGGTCACATACATGGGATTTGAGCAATCCATTGAACAACGGGAGTTCAATTGCCAGAATCAAAGGAACATTGCATATTCCCAGTGGTTCCCATATCACAATTCAAAACATGGAACTAAGGTTCGGCCTGGACGGAAAGATCCGGATAGAGCCCGATGCCTCACTGACCATAGATGGCACCAAACTCACCGGAAATGCAAATTGCTCCAATATGTGGCTTGGAGTGGAAGTGATAGGAACCGGAATTACAGGCTTGCCTGATCAGATCGAACAAGGGCAATTTATTTCACAGAATCATTCAATTATTGAACAGGCAATTGTTGGGGTGATCAATGGAAATTTTAACACCAATCTGACAAACGAGTATGGTGGTTTCATATCTTGTACTCAAACTACTTTCAACAATTGTCATTTCGGAATTAAGATGTGGAATAGAAATAAAAACGCAGAGTATACTTCTGAAATTAACAGTTGTACCTTTACAGGCTCAACCTCATGGCAACCATACAGCAGCATCAGACCTGTTGAACACGTTGCCCTTGTGGATGTGATTGGAGGCCATTCATCTTTACCCGGAATTGACATTGTATTCAGAAACACTTATGGAAGAAACACTTTTATCAATGCAGATTATGGAGTCGGTTGTCTGAACACACGAAATATAATTCTAAACTTTGCTGATTTTACAGGTTGTGGAACTGGAATTTGGGCTGGGATAGCGAACAGCGTCAATCCGAGCGCTTCCAAGTTCGAATACCTAGTTTTTGAAGATTGCCATACTTCGATAAGGTTAATGAATACGAACGGCGATATCATTGGAGATAATGTATTTAATCGATTTTCAAATCCACAGCACCTTAATTTCTTTGGAGTTTTTGCCGAAGGTGCTCGTGGTTTTAAAATTGTTGATAATACCTTTAACCGCATGCGCTATGGCGTGTGGTGCAATAACAGTGGCAGTGTGGGAGGCAGTATCAGCAGTAATAATGGAGGAAATATCTTCAATGAGTGTTGGAGAGGCATTGATTGCAGGGGTGATAACCAGAACCTGCAAATCAAATGCAATACATTTAACAATGTAAATCAACCCGGCAATGAATTCAGTACTGCCTGGTACATTGGAGGGGATTTGGGAGATCAGGGAAGCACTGGCTGTCCAACATGTCCGGCTGGTAATGTGTTTTTCCGAGCTCCCGGCAGGATGGATTTGTATGCTGAGCCGGGTGTGCCTTCAACTCAATGTCCTGCAACAAATTTCTGCTACTTCAGGAATAGTCAACCTCCATCAGTTATCCCATTGTTGTATACTCCAGTTACAATATTTGTTGATGACACTCAGATACCTAAAACTGCGTCATCGTGTGTTGGTCAACAAATGATGGCAATGGCCGGGAATGATCCGGGACTTGCTCAAAATATCATTACATCAGAGCAAGATCAGATAAAACAACAGTTAATGGTCAATGAGCTCATTGCCTGGTATCAGGTCGAAGCCATGGAGGTGGAGGCGATTGATTACCTGGAGCAGAGAAATGACGAAGCTTCAAAAAAATTACTCTTGCCACTTTACCTGAAGGAAGGTGAAATTTCCAATGCAAGAATGCTTTTGAATGAACATTGTTTGAAAAATGATGATGAAAGTCAAACCTATTGTCATTTAAACACCATGCTGATTGACTGGTATGACAATGGGCTTTCACCTTTTTACATGACCTATTCGGAAAGGCTAATTCTGGAAGAAATTGCGAATGGCTTGACCACAAGCGCTGCACAGGCACAAGCTCTTTTGAAAATGGTATACGAAGCAGAAATTGAAGTATGGCATCCAAGCGATACAGGAAATGCCCGAATGGCAAGACCGGATCATTATCAGACTGATTTACCCCGAATCCGCATACATCCTAATCCATCACAAAATGGAAGAATAACCCTATCAGCAACAACTTCATTTGAGGATAAAACGGAAGCGCTTATCCGTATTTATGACATGAAGAGCCAGCTTATTGAGGACAGATACCTTGAATTTGACCCAGAGAAATCGCTTGAACTTAATTACGAAAATCTTCCTAAGGGAATTTATGTGTTTGAATTTATCCTGAAGGGTTACCCTTCAATCCATCAAAAAATGATCATACAATAAAATATCTGTTATACACATCCGGCAATGAAAAGATTTCGTTGCCGGATTTTAAATCTTATTTTTATGAGATTCGCATTTCTAATTTTATTTCTACTATTAAATAAATTTTCATTTGCTCAATCTGCTTTCGAGCGTCATTATACGTTCAATACCTGGACAAGAGGTAATACTGTTTTGGAAATTCCCGGACAAGGATATTTTATTATCGGAATTAATGATTCATTGGCATTTGATAGTGCGGGGATTCCTCTTTCAGATTATTATCAAGGGATCATCGTAAAACTGGATTTTAATGGGGATACATTAAAGACTTTTCAGATTGGGAATGAGGACACTTTA
>QQVM01000020.1:0-285000 GCA_003389385.1 Bacteroidota bacterium | reverse complement strand
TCAGTACCAGTGTGGGGGATCATCCTCTCAGACCCCCTAGACATCGTCGCCTTGGTGAGCCGTTACCTCACCAACTAGCTAATGTCACGCATGCTCATCTGTAACCCCCTGAGGTTTGATCACAAAACGATGCCGTTTCGTGATATTATGCGGTATTAATCCTCCTTTCGGAGGGCTATCCCCCAGTTACAGGTAGATTGCATACGCGTTACGCACCCGTGCGCCACTCGCCGGCATGTATTGCTACACCCGCTGCCGTTCGACTTGCATGTATTAGGCCTGCCGCTAGCGTTAATCCTGAGCCAGGATCAAACTCTCCATAGTAAAGTTATCTTGTCTCTTGATTTGCTACTCTGAGTTTACAAATAGGAATTGTAAATTTCAGGGCTTGTTATTTCCTGTTCATATCTTCAAAGAACGTTACTTATTTTTCGCCTGCTCCGTTGAGCAAACTATAAGCTTTCTTATTTTAAAGGGCTGCAAAGGTACAATCTGATTTCAACTTTGCAAACCATTTATTTATTTTCTTCGGAAAAACTTGTAATCTGCACAGAATGAGCTAGAAAATTTTCGTCTCCCCAAAGCAGGCTTCCTTCAATCCAATCTCGCATTTTTTACCTGTTTTCCCCATCAAAGAACGTTTTCAAATGGGGATGCAAATGTAGTAACAATTCGACTCTCAACAAATTTATCATCATCTTTTTTATGAACAGTATCAAATCGCTAGTAAAAATGCTGGATATCAGCACTATAATTATAAAAAAGACCTAGGCATTACTACTCTTCCGCTGGAAATTCAGGTGTTTAATTTCAAAAAAAGGCTTAAAGCGATTAACTAAACTGACAATTCTTCAGAATTCGAAACCGAACTTTCCCATATAATACTTATGCTTCAAGGCGTACTTCGACTCAACTGAAGCGTCTTTCCATTGAAATGCATATCTCCTTCCAATGCAAACTTTACCAGATATTCAGCCATGGATTCTGCTGTCTGACCCGCTCTTACTCCAGGAAATGCCTCCCGAAACATCGCTGTGTCGGCAGATCCAAATGCCAGACAATTAACAGCTATCTTTCGTTCTGCAAACTCTTCAGCCATGCATTCTGTCATAGTTATCACCGCCCCCTTGCTGCTGCTGTAAGCACTCAGGCCAGGAAATTTCTGGCTCCCCTGTATCCCGCCCATGCTGCTGATATTTACTATGTGGGCCCTGAATCCTGATGATTTAATCTCTGACTTCATCATGAATTGAATCATGCGCGAAGTGAGCATGGCCGGCCCAAAGACATTCACTTTGTATACTTCCAGCCAATCTTGCATGTGCAGATCTGCAAATGGCTTTTTTATAAGCTTCCCTGCATTGTGTATGAGAACATCCAGCGCAGCAAACTCTGAGCTTAATACTTTCTCCCACTTATGTATGTCACTCTCTTCATATACACTCCCGTATAAGAGCTCGATATCAGAATCCTGATCCTTTTCCAGTATTTCCGATTTTAATGAATCAAGCTTCTGCTTATTCCTGCTCACAAGATAGAGTTTATGTTTGCATTGTCCGGCAAATCTTTTAGCCGCTTCGCGACCTATGCCTGAACCGGCCCCTGTAATCATGATGTTCATCCTCTTCAGAATTTATACTTGTTATTGGCAAGTTTTCGATCGTCAAATAAAATCATTATTCATTTATCTTTGATCTGTAAATGTTAATCAATAATCTGTTTCTATGCTTGCGAATATACACCTAAAGAAAATTCTGCTGATTTTCATTTTTTCAATCCTCAGTCTGAATGCACTTCCTCAGACCGAATCTCCTTCGGGAGGTTTTCGCAATAGAATATTCACCGGTGGAAATATCGGACTTCAATTCGGAAACCAGACAATTATTGAGGTCGCCCCAATTGTAGGTTACAGGATCACAGAAAAACTTTCTGCCGGGCTTGGCGCAAAATATCTTTACTACCGATACAAAGATGCTTTCATTAACTATTCAACTGACATATATGGCGGAAGTGTTTTCACAAGATATCTCATTACTGAAAATCTGTTCGCCCACCTTGAATATGAGATTCTCAATCTGGAAATATATGATGACCTGCTGAGAACATTTCGAAGGGACAATATTACAAGTGTTTTTGCCGGTGGCGGATACAGGCAAATGCTCGGGACTCGCTCAAGCATCAATATCATGCTACTTTACAACCTGAATGAATCCCGACATTCCCCTTATCAGAATCCTATCATCAGGATCGGATTTGGAATCGGATTCTAGTAATTTTCAGTACCCAGGTATGGTTTGGCTTCATATATTTCTAAATCGACATTTCGCATCACCTTGTTGTAATAATCCTGCTTTGGCATATAATACATTACATAGTCCTTTGCAAAATAGTAATGCACATCCTGTTCGTCCATATAGTCAAGTATAACCATATTCCCTCGAACAGTGTCTCCAGCCAATACTATTAATTGGTTGTACCAACGACCTGCAACCAATACTGACTTCACTGAAACGGAATCAAATGACTGAAGCAGATTCTCAGTGAACTGCATTCCGTTAGCGCGACGACTTTGATAGGCTGGCACCGGCCCTTTTGCCATGTCAACGATGAGTTCTTCTCCTGCAGCATTTATTGAAAAGCTCATAGCTGAAGCCGTGCTCGCATCCAGACGATCACGCGGTCCGACTCCTGCTACAAATGGAGCCAGAATCAGAAATGAGCAAAACAAACTGAATGAAACAGTATAGAGATACTTTCCAAACAACATGATAGTAAAAGGTATAATCGGAATAAGATATCCAGCTTCCATCGGCAGTTTCAAAAATGCTATGATGAAAAGATCAATGGCCACAAGCCAGGCGATTACATGCTTTTCGTTAACAGACCGGGGGAAAAGATATTTCTGTCCGGTGATTCTGTCTGGAAGAAATAGCATGAGCACTCCCAGGCTGATTCCAATAAATCCTATGATGCCCCACACTTCAATAGAAAACTTGTAAAGAACTTTCGGAATAGACGGATAAGGTACATTGTAGTATGTAAAAAAATTCAATCCATATTCATTAATTACAGGCATGAAACATATTGCAGCAACTATCAATGCTGGCACAGTTAATTTTACAATTCTGAAAAGGTTTCTCCTGAAACCAATTTGCTCAAGCAATAAAATAGATAATGGCAGCAGCATAGCACCAGAAGTTAATCGTGTGCCAATAGCAAGCCCCAGAGCTATTCCGGCGAATACAAGATGATCTTTGTGCAGAAGATACAGTGATGCCATTATAAACATCAAGGCAAGCACATAGTCAATTGTTGTCGTGCTGTGGATGTAAAAAACAGGCACTGCAGCAAACGCAAGTGAAGCCCTTATCACGTATTTGAACCTGAGTGTCTTGAGTGTAAGCGCGAAAAACAAAACACATAAAGTGCCTGCTATGGCGCTTAAAAGATTAGTACCTAATGCACCCGCAGAAATGAAATAAGAAGATAATATCTCATGCACAGGAAAACCAGGCAGCCTGGAAGCTTCATAAACATCTGCATCATTTAGCAATTGAGCTGTAATCGCAACTGACCATGAATCGCCGTCTAATCCGAATCCATCCCACAAAAATGGCAGTCGAGACAAAAAGACTATAGTTGTCAGAAGTGCCAGCCGAAAATTATCACTATGAAATATATTCTTCTCCAATATTAATCTGCAAAATTCAGTTGTACTGAAAATTCCTTTGATGCTTCACAGAAACGCTGAAATACCCTGAGATTTCAGTCTGAATATTTTATGGCAGAGTTCAAAGATGCTCCAAAGTTAAATGCGAATCAAGAAAAAAAATTAAACTTTGACCAACATGCGTTCTTAAGGGGCTAGCCTCTTCTCACAGACTGTATGGATGTAAAACCTGAAGGAATGTAATTAAACAATCCAGATATGTTATTTTAATTCAGGCAGTCTGTTTAAAAACTCAATGGTTTCATCCTTGCCATAAAATACATGATTCTCCCTGCTTTTTTCTGAATGTAAGGAGTCGGCTTTGCAGGTGACCATTTTCTTGGATTTGGAAGAACTGCAGCAATAAGAGCCGCCTCACGATTGGTGAGTTTTGATGCAGGCTTATTGAAATATCTTTGCGAAGCTGCTTCGACACCATAAACACCATCGCCTGTTTCTATTACGTTCAGATACACTTCCATAATTCGCTTCTTGCTCCAGAATATTTCAATCAGAAAAGTAAAATAAACTTCAAATCCTTTTCTTACCCATGATCTGGCTGGCCATAAGAAAACATTTTTTGCAGTCTGTTGTGAAATGGTACTGGCTCCTTTAATTTTCTTCCCTTTATTCTTCATATTATGCTTCCTCGCTTTCTCAATCGCTTCGAAATCGAATCCGTAATGTTCTTCGAATCTCTGATCTTCTGCTGAAATTACAGCAAGCGGCATCGCTGCACTTATCTTTTCCAATGGCTGCCAGTCTTTTTCCAGCATCAACTCCCTGCCACTGAAAATCTGCTGAGAACTTCTGATTATCATCAGCGGAGTTACAGGAATAGGCACAAATCTGAACAAGATGACCGAAAATACACTAAGAGCAATAAACCAAAGAACAGACTTCAGAAAAAACCTGAACACTTTTTTCATGCAATGATACTGTGATTAACTTGTCGGCAAAATACTAATGAACGCTCAAGATAAAAAACTACCTGATATCCGTCTGAGAATTATTATGACGGCTCATTCCGCTTGAACGTTTCATGTACAGCTCAGCTGTTTTTCTGTCACCCGAGAGCCTGTAAGCTCTGGCAAGGCTGTCGTATACCGCAGGTGAATCAGGGTGCATATCCAGATTGATCTTAAGCATGCTGATCGCATCCTGATAGCGTTGGCGCTTAGTCAGCTGTGCAGCAAGATAGTTCACATGAGACTCCTCAGCCGGATACTTTTTAAGCACAATTTCTTTTTCAGAATTAGAAATCACAGAAGCCAGTTCGGTAAGTTCTTTCCTGATAAATCCTACCCTTTTCATAAAATATTCGAAAGGAATCATGCCGTCGATAAAATCGGTTTCGTATTTCTTCAGACAGGTGGTAAGGAAGTTGTAAGTATCGAAAGTTTTTTGGTTCTTCTTACTGTATTCTCTTAACATTCGGTCTCCGGTCACAAGAAAAACAGTATCACCGCTCTCGCCAATGAGTTCTTCCATGCGGGTAATTGCCCCCAGAGCTATTTGAGAATAATTTTGTGATTCGTTTTTAAAAGACCCGCAGGTAGTTTGCCAAATATTCATGAACAAACCTATGCCTCCTTCAGTTGGATTCAAGGTATTGAGCACACAACGGACATTCCCCACTCCTGCATGGTATGCATGCAAGACCAACAGCCTAAACCATAAATCGCTTTCACGGTATTGAATTCCTTTTTCATTCAGAATGTTCTTTATCCCAGGAACGCATGCTCCGTTTATCAGACGTGATGCAGCCTTAGCAGACTTATCAAGGTCTGTCCTTTGATCAATAGTCTTATTTACAATGAGACCGTATTTCCGGGCAACTGCAGGCATAAGCTGAAATGGCCCCAGTGCTCCTGCAGAGGATTTGTTTCTGTTTTTACCCGGACTTTCTATTAGCAAGATGGTTTGGGCATACCAGGGATCACAGTTGTTGTCTTCAAAAATCCGTATTGCTCTTCCGATTTCCGGAAGCACTTTCTTGACTTCGTAAAACTCACCCTTTCCTCCCGTTACATAGATCATCTTACTGCTGTCAATGCAATGTACAAAGCTCAAACTGTCTTTATATACCAGCTTCTGGTCTTCAGTAAGATTCATCCAGGTTGCACGATGCATCTTCTCAATCGGCTTCCTGCAATATGCAATGTTTAAAACGAATGTGTCACTTGACAGACACATAATCTCTTTCCAGAATTTAGAATGCGCCAGTGTATCCCAGCCCTCAGAATAAACTGTAGGGTCATGCAAAAACTGCATTCTACTGGTATCGTTCCAACTTATAACTGTTTTATTCACAAGCTGAAATGTTCCTGCAGATGCATGAATATCTTTCAGGCTGAAGACAGCAGCAACCAGAAGTAAATAAAACTGAATAATTCTCATTCGGGAAACCTTAAAACAAAAGAAAATACGAATGGTTTAACTTCTGGTTTATTAATATTGATATAAATTCTTACAATTTTGAATACGGGAAACTCAGAGTCCGCGTACCCTTTCTTTATGCTTTTTAATTTGTCTTGACAAGACTTCTACGCACAGATCTGTTGCCTCTTCAAAAGTATGACATTGCTCTTTTGCGAGTATGTCGTTTCCCGGAAGCTGGATCTTGATTTGTACGATCTTGTTTTTATTGTCACTTGCCTTGTCGAGTTTTAAAAAAACTTCACCTCCGATGATATGATCGTAAAACTGAACCAGCTTGTCAACTTTTTCCTGAATAAAACTCAACAATTTGCTGTCTGCGTCAAAATGAATGGACTGTACTCTGATTTTCATAATTGATCCTCCTGAATTATGCCCGTGGATGAGCCTGTTTGTAAACTTGTTTTAATTTTTCAATTGTATTATGTGTGTAAACTTGTGTTGCACTCAAATTTGCATGTCCTAGCAATTCTTTAACCGAATTAATGTCTGCTCCGTTATTCAGCATGTGGGTGGCAAAGGTATGTCTAAGTACATGTGGACTTTTCTTATCGAGAGTAGTCACTGCTGATAATCTTTTTGTAACAATCCTGTAAACCAGTTTCGGATAAAGTGGCTTGCCGTTGTCTGTCACGAAAAACGAATCTTCACCTGGAAACATTTTTTTCTTCTCTTGAAGATATTCGCGAATAGACGACTGAAGTTTTTTAGTAAACGGAATTATTCTTTCTTTGTTTCTCTTTCCAAGAACTTTAATCTGGCTCTGATACTGGTCGATAGAACTTTCCTTTAGTCCGATCAACTCAGACAATCGCATTCCTGTAGCATATAAAAATTCAAGCAACAAATGATCTCGCTGCGCTTCAAATCCTTCTCCAAAATCGACCTTCTCAAAGAGTAACTCCATCTTATCCTGGTCTACAAAAACCGGAAGCCGCTTACTTGTTTTTGGCGACTGCACTTTGAGCATGGGATTCAAACTGATTTCATTCTTGCGAAGCAGAAACCGAAAAAAACTTTTCAGGCTGGTGATTTTTCTGTTTACTGTACGGCTGCTGATTCCCTGGTCCATCAAACTGACAATCCAGGATCGAATCATTCCGTGCGAAACCTCAGCCACTTCCTCAGTTTCGTATGTTTGAACAATATAATCTTTGAACTGGCCCAGGTCGTTTTCGTACGCCTTGACCGTATGTACCGAGAAACGCTTTTCAAACTGTATGTACTGAATAAATCTTTGGATGTTCATGCGCATAAAAAAAGGAAGAAAAACCTATACTTCCGTATTGATTTTTCTTCCTCCTGATTTCTTTACCAACATAATCATTAACCTCGCTGGGTGTGACTAAGGTAAAGATAAGCAAATATTATTCTGTCATCAAGCGAATCAGAGAGTGTTTTCGCGCTTCAGTTCATTGATGTAGCGGGCGCGAATAATTTCTTGTCTGCGAGACACCGAAGGCTTTTCAAATGACTGACGACGGCGAAGTTCACGGACTACACCGGTGCGTTCAAACTTCTTTTTGAACTTCTTAAGCGCTTTGTCAATCGATTCGTTTTCTTTAATTGGTACAATGATCATGTGATTTCTATTGGGAGTGCAAAAGTAAATTTTTTTCCTTGTTTTTACAAATCAACTTAAAATTTCCCTTGAAATAACCAGTTTTTGGATCTCTGAGGTCCCTTCCCCAATAGTACAAAGCTTGGAATCCCTGTAAAACTTCTCAACCGGGAAGTCCTTGGTGTAACCATAACCTCCGAAAATCTGCACCGCATCTGTAGATACTTGAACCGAAATCTCTGATGCATAGTACTTTGCAATGGCGCTCTCCTTCACGCATTTTTCACCTCTGTTTTTAAGGTCTGCGGCTTGCAAGGTGAGAAGTTCGGCAGCTTCGATTTTGGTGGCCATATCCGCTAATTTGAATGCAATAGCCTGAAATTCAGATATTGGCTTTCCAAATTGTTGTCTCTCTTTGGAATATTTCAACGCAGATTCATATGCGCCTTTCGCTATACCAATGGCCAATGAGGCAATCGAAATACGCCCCCCGTCAAGCACCTTCATGGACTGAATAAATCCCTCCCCCAATTTGCCAATTACCTGGGTGTTTGGAATTCTGCAGTCCTGAAAAATCATTTCAGCGGTTTCAGATGCCCTCATACCCAACTTGTTCTCCTTTTTCCCGGCATTAAATCCTGGTGTTCCTCGTTCAACGATGAAGGCTGTGATGCCTCTTGAATCAAGCAACTCGCCTGTTCTGGCCAAAACTACGGCTACATCCCCGCTGATGCCATGAGTAATCCAGTTTTTGGAACCATTAATAACCCAGTGATTTCCATCTTGCTTTGCAACACATTGCATCCTCATTGCGTCACTACCTGTATTCGCTTCTGTTAGTCCCCAGGCGCCAATCCATTCTCCTCTTGAGAGCTTTGGAAGATATTTCATTTTTTGCTCTTCATTCCCGAATTGAAGTATATGTCCTGTGCAGAGTGAATTGTGCGCAGCCATGGAAAGACCAATCGAACCACAGATTTTTGCCACTTCAATAATGGCAGTCATATACTCGAAGTATGAGAGTCCGCTTCCACCGTATTGTTCAGGAACTAACACACCCATCATGCCCATCTCCCCCATCTTGCGAAAGAGTTCAACAGGAAAAATTTGTTTCTCATCCCACTCCATCATTTCCGGCCGGATATGTGTTTCAGCAAATTTGCGTATCGTCTCTGCTATAATCGGCTGGTTTTCCGTTTGAGTAAAATTCATGGTTGTCTATTGTATTAATCGTAATTGACGAGACTTATAATTTTTTCTGAATGCATTTTCAGATTGGCCGCTCCATTGAGGAAATCAAGTCCGACCAAAAATGCAAATCCTGCGATCTCTGCATTTTGCATACGCACAAGTTCTGCTGCTGCAGAGGCAGTGCCGCCTGTAGCCAAAAGATCATCATGTATCAGTATTCTTGAACCCGGCGCCATTGCATCAGTATGCATTTCCATGATAGCAGTTCCGTATTCAAGGGAATACTCATGGCTGATTGTATGGAAAGGAAGTTTACCCTTTTTTCTTACCGGAATAAATGGAACTGCGAATTTTTGAGCCAACATCATTCCGAACAGAAATCCTCTGCTCTCGATTCCCAATATCCCGTCAATCTTGTCGGATTGAAAATGTCTGTGAAATGCATCAGTAATTTCTGAGCAAAGTTTCGGATTTTGTAAGACCGGCGTAATGTCCTTGAAGAGGATTCCTGTCTTGGGAAAATCCCTGACATCGCGAATCGCATCTCTTAACTTTTCAACTGGCATTTTCTTTTCCTGCGGCTAAACTATTTCTTAATGAAAAGCGTGATACAGGTTCCGCGAATCCCTGATCCTTTGGAATCAATCTGTTTTCAGGTAAGGTGCAAGTTTACGGAAGTTTTCTTCATTCAGCAAAGGAATATTCCTCAATTCCTCAATACCTGAAAATCTCTGATGCTGGTTACGGTAGTTTATAATCAACTTGGCCATCTTTTTACCAATGTAAGGGTGCGAAGCCAGATCCTGCTCCCCGGATTCATTGATGTTTATCTTTTTTTGAATTTGATTTGAATCAACTTCCAATTGAACTTTGATCACATCAAAAAGTGTGTCACTTAGTCCGTACACTTCCTTGAGTTGACTTATCTGAAAAAAACCTCCCAGCCTGTTTCGGTATTTCACAATTCTGCCGGCAAACACAGGGCCAATTCCTTTTATATGCGTCAGCGCCGCGGAGTCTGAAGTGTTGAGCTCTAAAATTCTGATTCTAGCTTCAGGTTCAGGCTTTTTAATATGACTGACACTCTCGATTGAATCAGGCAGAAGAATGAAAGGAAATAATTTATTATATAATGACTCTTCCATTCCGTACACTTTCATGAGATCAGATTTAATCCGAAATTTTCCTCCATTGTTAAGATACTTTCGGAGAGTTCGAATTTTTGATTCTGCCATTCCGAGTTTTTGCCATGCTTCATTGTCAATTTCATTCGGATTGAATGGAAAGGGCTCTTCAACCACAAGCCTGACATTCCCGAAAGTCTTTACAGATTCAGGATGATAGTTTAATCCCGGATTCTGATCTTCGGCAGTTAGCAATTGCCATTTTTCAGTATTTGAAATTTCTTCTGAAAAATATCGCGGCATTTCCAAATGCCACTGCTGAAGAATAAGAAGGCAAATGCACTGGATTGCTATTATCAGCAAAAGCGCATTGATGCCGCTCCTCTCTCTGGCAGAAAAGCGAATATAATCTCTCCAGGTTTTGTTTAAGTATTGTTTTCTTTTTTTAGCCAGATGAAAGTTGTTGCGGAATTGCAAATCAAAAAAAAACCCAATATCTAACCCACCAATAAAAGCTGTTTCTTTACAATAGCCAGTCCCTCAAGAAATGGACGAGGATGAAAACCCAGTTCCTGTTCAGCCTTTTGAATCAGAAACCCTGTCATTGGTGGTCTTTTTGCAGGTTGATGCAATTCCTCAGAACTTATCGGCTGAATGAACTTGTCATCCAGATCAAAATAATCTGCAGTGATCCTGACAATGTCCTCTATGCACATCAACTCCCTGCCTGATACGTGAAATAAGCCTTTCTCCCTCCGCAAGGCAGCAGAAATGCAGGCTTGCGCAAGATCCTCTGCAAGGGTTGGGCTTCGGTGCTGGTCATTGATTACGCGAATGATTTTCTTTTCTCTTAACGAATTGATTGTCCAAAGCACCACGTTTGACCGGCTGTTGTCGTCCACTACTCCATAAATAATGATAGTCCTGATGATTGAAAATGATGCTCTGCTCTCTTTCACAACTATTTCTGCTTCCGACTTAGTTTGTGCATAATAGCTGATAGGATTTACCTGATCGCTTTCAATGTATGGACCCTCTGATCCATCAAATACAAAATCTGTGCTGAGGTGTACCAGATGCGTATTATTCTTTCCGCATACTGAAGCTAAGCTTTTGACGGCCTCCACATTCAGCGCATATGCTTCTTCTCTTCTGTTTTCACATGCATCTACATTCGTTAGTGCTGCAGTGTGAATTACAGCATCTGGCCTGTGTTTTTCGAACAACTCTTCCATCCTTGAGTAGTCTGTAATGTCAAACTCCTCATATTCGTATCCGTCCTTTCTTTTCATTCTGTTTGGACCGCGGCCGGTGCTGACGCAATGCACATCCGGTAAAACGAGCAAACCGTAAACTGTTTTCTGTCCAAGCAAACCATTACTTCCGGTAACAAGTATTGTTTTCTTCACTGTTTGCTGTTTAAAATTTAACAAATTATCTTTCTAAACTCAAATGTAACATCCATATACCCATCCCGTGTGTACCGGCAAAAAGCATCAAGGGACTTTCTCTGACGGCAATATCGGAAATCATTTGGCGTGGCATATTGTAATTTATGCTTCTCCAACTTCCATCTGTGTGACTCCTCTTGTATATTCCGTTAATCGTTCCCGCAAAAAGGCTTTGCGCTCCGACCGATTTCGCAAGGCATAATACATCTCCGTCATCAGGTAAACCATTTGAATAATCTTTCCATGGCTCCTTACCTTCTCCACCGCTGACACTTTTCATAATCTTGTATTTCCAACCGCCTTGAAAACTTACGTATACTATTTCGGGATTGATCTGGTCAACCAGGATGTCTGTGATTTCATTCCAATGAACTCCAGTAAGCCCATGAGAAATATCTGTCCACGTTTCTCCTCCATTCCGTGTTTTCCATAACTTTTTTTCAGGCTTGTCACTCCATGCGGGAGAGGAATAGGCTGCATAAATGACATTGGTATCTGATGCGCTGACTGCCATTGCCACAATACTGTGATCCTTTGAAATAAAAGAGAAGTCTGAAATTTTTTTCCAAGAGTCTCCCTTATCACTGCTTTTGAACACATCGTGATAAGCGGTAAAAATAAGTCCGCTGTATTTTTCGTGTCTGACAAAAGGTCTTCTGTACATGGCTTTTTGCTCTCTGGTAGGCGCCAGATTTCTGGACCATGTCTGTGCTCTGTCTTCTGATCTGCTAACGATGTTGTTGTTACCGTCATTGGCATAGATTAACCTGTTATCATACGGATCAAATTCCACCGCCATTCCGTCGCCACCGCGAGTGATCTACCAGCCTCGCAGACTATCATCTTCAGGAAACCTGATTATTGTCCCGCAATCCTGAAGACCGGATGCCACAATCAAAGGTCCGCTTTGAGATACCCCAACACTCCAGCATTCCGCAATGTTAAGTCCCGTACTTTCATCCAGCCAGGTGCGGCCTTCATCCTCACTGCTGTATATTCCCCCATCGGTGCTTGCATATATTCTATTTCCCTTTGGATCAAAAGTGAGATCGTGAACATCATCGTGAATGCTGCCCCCCGAAAAACTCTGCTTCCATTGGCCATTCTCCTTCTTTAATTTATATACTTTGTTGCCTCCGGAAAAAAATATAAGCCCGGGGTCTTTATGACTGACAGCTATGGCTGTTCTCCAGTGCGGACTTGCCTGAGTACGAGCGATGCTTCTGAAACTTTCACCTGAGTTCTCTGAAAGGAAAATTTCCCCACCAGGTGAATGAGAATAAATAACCAGTGCATAGATATTATCCGGTGCGGCATTGCTGAGAGTAATTTCACATCTTATGACTGAGCTATCTGCAGGAAGTCCGTTTAATTGCAAACTAAACCAGGACTTTCCCCTGTCATTGGATCTGAGGACGCTGCGTCCAGATGCATAAACTGTCTTTTTAGACCTCGGCTTCCATTCCATATCGCGCAGATATGCGTCCTTACCGTAGAAACTTCTGATCCATTTTTGCCCACCGTCATTGCTGTTAAAAATCATCCCGTCAAATGTTTTCGAATCATTGGTGTAAGTATGAATAACTGTCAGCATTCGCCTTGAACAACGCGGATCAACAAGCAGCTTTCGCGCCACTTTTCGGGTGGGAAACTTCCAGAAATCTATAAGCTCAACTCCATTCTCATCCATCCACAAGCCGGCTGCATTATCGCTCCAGCTTTGTCCGCCATCCTTACTGATGAAAATCCCCCGGCTTTGACAATCGGTGGAACCCAGAGCCGGTGCGTTTTTATTGAGAATGCAATCAGGATCACCACTGAGAATAAATAGTTTGTCTGTTTTTCTTCGACTGATTAAAAAATCAGACACTCCTTGATTAGGTAATTGAGCAGCACCGGCATATTCCCACTTCGGACCATTCACAGTTTTTTTCCAAAGTCCTCCGTAAGGAGTGCCTAAATACATGATCTCTTTTCCATCCCCATCTTTGAAAAAACGCAGACAGGAGACTCTGCCTATTCCACTGGCGAATTTCAAAGAACCGTCAAAAGGCCTCATCAGAGCAGGTACACTATCTGGTCCGAGTGAAATCCATTGTCCGAATGCTGAACTGCCTGAAACAAGCAAAAGAAGAACCAGAAAGATTCTCAAAGTCAGTCTGTAATTCATGGTTGATTCTATCGTCAGTTTCAAAGATCCCACACTGAAGATCTTTTTGCAATCAGGTGATTTTTCATCTTAATCCAGAATGCAAGTATCATGTAAATGATTACAGGAGAACCAATCGCGAGAAAGGACGAATAAATAAAGAATAAGCGGATGACGGAAGTTTGGATTTTAAATTTCTCTCCCAGCCAGGTACAGACTCCAAATGCATTTATCTCTACAAAATTTCTCAGCTTATCAAGCGGACTCATGGCAGATTGTTGATTAGTTGTAATCCTATTCCGCAATTTAAACATTTTTTCTGAGAGCAAAACTCATTGCTCAACTCAACCAATGCTTGTGAATGCAAGGCATTGCCTGCTTTAATACCATATTTCTTCCAGCGTGAAATAATATGGTTTTGCTCAGGCTCTATTTGCCCTAAAATTTCTATCGCCTTGTTAATATGCATTTCTGAATTGTGAAACTTTCCCCATGTATATAAAAATGGAAGGCAAGCATTTATTATCAGAAGGTCAGCGCTCCTCTTTCCAAGAATTTTAACAGACAAAGAAGCACGGCAATTAAATCGATAGTGTTCATCCCAGTATGATGAGGCCTTCAAATTGAAAACTTCTCTTGCTTCAGTATAACTTGATATTTCGGGCAACAATGAAAACAGATTGTTATTGTCAAAGTATAGTGCAGCAAACTGAGCTATCCTGACAGTCGGAAAATTATTAGGGCGCATTCTCAGAAACTTCCATGATGAGATGTGCAGGCTTCTTAGCCGGAGTAGATTTTTATAATGCAGAAAATGCTCACGTAAGACCATGTAGTATGGATCACCGCTTTCGTCTTCAAGAAATCCTGCACATCCGAAAAGCAATGCTTCTGTTTTTTCAAGGTTATTCCCATGCCTGTGTAATAGATTCAACGGTAATACGTCGCACAACATTGTAAAGGGAATGGCATTCAATGAAAAGCCAAATTGCTTTCCCATCCAGAAATAATACGACTGATCCCATGAACCATTGAACTTTTCAAGAACGGATGCAATTTGCCTGGACCTGATTTCCAATCTGGCTCGGGCCAACTGATGAAACCAATCTTCATTCTGATTGGGATCGGTTTCCTTTAACCTGGGCTCACAGGGAAGATGATGATGATTTTCAAGCAGGTTGCGATAATTGCGAAAAGCAGAATCATGAATTCTGGACTTGAGTTCCAGGCAATGTACAACACGTCCGGATTTGGTTTTCACATTTGTATCTGCATTCAACACTACGTGTAATATGCAGTTTTCATATGCCTCATCCTGATCATGCCCATGCTTTTCCCAGTCGGAAGAATTTAGGTGAACCTCCACACATCCTACCCAAAGGGTATCACCGATCTTCAGGCGGGCTGTATGAAAATCAGGGCCTGAATCTGAATTCAGATTTCCGGGATCTATAATCTCAATCCTTTCTCCCGAGGTGCATTTCAAATCCTCTTTTATAAAAAGAGAATATTTCCAAACATGGTGTAAAAAAACTTCCAGCATCGGCGGAATTTTATCTAAGATAAAACCGATTGCTGTTTTTCCGGTTTATTAAAAGCGACTTTCAAGTATTATCTGCATCTCCATCTGAATTCTTTGAGCCTCCCTGTGTGCAGCCTCCGCAAAATCTTCTCCTGAACTTGCATAGAGTATATTTCTTGAAGAGTTAACAAGAAGGCCGACTGTTGAATTGAGGCCTTGTGCTGACACTTCATCAAGACTGCCACCCTGCGCTCCTATCCCTGGGACAAGCAAAAAATGATCCGGTACGATGTTGCGAATTTTACCGATGAGTTCAGGATGTGTCGCGCCGGCAACAAACATTAGTTCGTCAGCATTACCCCAGCCGGAAGCTATCCTGAGGACGTGCTCAAACAATCTTTCTCTTCTTCCCTGGAATGTGACAGATAATTCTCCCAGTTGAAAGTCCATTGATCCTGCATTGCTGGTAAGTGCAAGTACTATGGCGAATTTGCCAGGCTGGATAAACGGGACGACAGAGTCCTTTCCCATATAGGGAGCCACGGTGACAGAATCGAATCTATAATAGTCATAAAAAGTGCGTGCATACATTTCTGCAGTGTTGCCGATATCTCCACGTTTAGCATCTGCAATGGTAAAAAAACCCGAAGGGATGTATCTGACAGTACTTTCGAGACTTTGCAGTCCACCAGGACCTGAAGATTCATAAAATGCCAGGTTGGGCTTGTAAGCAACGCAGAATTCCTGAGTCGCATCAATGATCTGCCTGTTGAACTCAAACACCGGATCATCACACCGCATGAGATGAGGCGGCAGACGTTTAATATCAGTGTCCAGCCCAACACACAAGAATGATTTTTTACGCTTAATCTCTTCAAATAACTGCAGTCTTGTCATTCCTCAAAATTACGAATACCAGATTCAGAGTGATAGGCAATTTCAGATATTTTTAACATCCGAATTTCGAACACATATAAATCTTCAAGGGGAAGGTAAAAAAAAGCCCCCTGCATGAGGGGGCTGAAAGATTATCTTTTGATTTTTGTTTTGGGTTTGGTTCCAAGACCTACAGGACTCCCGACCCTTGTCATTGCGCATCTGAACCCAATGGTATTGGTGCTCTGACCTTCATCAAGGAATCTTCTGGAACCCGGAGACATCCAATAAGCCCTGTCATTCCAGGAACCTCCTTTGTATACCTTTGCTTTATCATTAATGAGAGAAGCAACTCCGTAGTCATATTTTATTTCTTCCTCATCGCCATCAAGGAAATTGATGTTGTCTGCAAATGTGTAGTTTCTTCTGTCAGCATTTTCCTCAGGAGTGACTTCACGCATTGGAATTCTTCCCAAAGAATCTTTTTCAACAATATAACCCTCTTCATCACGCTGCTGAGTGGTGAAAACGTTTCCTCTGTATGAGTTGAAATCGCTTTTATCTTCCGGAGAAAGAGGACGATATACATCCATTACCCACTCGCTTACGTTGCCGGCCATATTATACAGACCGTAATCGTTAGGCCAATAGCTGTGGACCGGAGCAGGAATATCTGCATTGTCATTCAGAAATCCTGCAGTACCCATATTGTCACCTCGGCCTCTCTTAAAGTTGGCCATCATCTGACCTTTGTATTTTTCACTGCTGTTCCGTGTGATGTGGCCATTCCAAGGATATTGCCTGCGGTCAGTCACACGCTCATAAATAGTGTTCCCAATCTGTGCAAGAGCCGCATATTCCCACTCTGCTTCGGTTGGGAGACGATATTTTGGAAGAAGAATTCCGTCTTCCATACGAACCTTTCGAGTTCCATTAGTACCTGAACTTGGGTTCAGATCCATCAGGTCACTCTTTACAAGACCTTCATATTGTCCTGCCAAATAAGAATCAGTATTGAAATTATCCTCATTAATCTGATTCGGATTCACACGCAGAATGCCCTCGCGGATGAGAATCTGTTCATTCACACGATCAGTTCTCCACTTGCAGAAGTCACTGGCCTGCAACCAGTTCACACCCACCACAGGGTATTGCTGATATGCAGGGTGCCTGAGATATAATTCAACAAATGGCTCATTGTATGCAAGTTTGTCGCGCCATACCAAAGTATCTGGCAATGCTTTTTTATAAACTTCAGGATAGTCGCTGCCAAATACTCTCGAAATCCAGTATAGATATTCAAGATAGTGGATGTTTGCCACTTCTGTTTCATCCATGTAAAATGAACTTACTGTTACCCTGCGAGGAATATTGTTCCAGTCGTGAGTAATTTCCTGTTCAGTTCTACCCATGGTAAATGTACCTCCTTCAATAAGTACCAATCCCGGACCGGTCTCTTGTTCGTCGTAAGGGACTACTTCAAAACCACCGTTTTTCGGATCATTGTAATTCCAGCCCGTCACAGATGATTTTTCTTTTCCGCAAGAACTGAGAAAAAGTGCTAAGGCTGTGATGCTGAAGTAATTCCAAATGAGTTTTTTCATTTTGGGTTTCCTGTTTATTTGCAATTAAACGCTTGCCAAATGTATTTATTTTATTTTAAAATCCTAGAATGCAGGGCATTTAATTGTCCTGAATCTTTTCTTCTTAGGTGAGCAAGGAAACTGCAAACCCAGTGACAGTTCATGTGAACCGGCTGATGATTTTGCAAGTTTGGATACAGTGATGTCATAGCTATATCCGAACTTGAACATGCCTTGCTGTAAGCCAACCAATAATATAAAAGAGTCGCTGCCTCGGTACCATAATCCACCTACGAGCGGTGCTTTTGCTAAATAGACTCCAATGTTATATTGCTCAAAATCCCTTTGCTTTTGCCAAAGAAAATTAGGTGAAATGTAAGTGCCCTCATCCCTTCCTCCGCCGAGCGGGAGCACAGCTCCGACATGTCCTGTTATCTTCATAGGTAGACGGCTGCCAGGTGCAGCACGTATATAAAACTCCTCGGGCTCAGTGATGTGATTTACTGCCACACCTCCGTAAACCTTGTTGCTGTATCCCAGGATTCCGGCTGAAAAATCCCAGAAACTCTTATTTGTATTTGGACGCGTTTCCTGAGTTTCATATACGAAACCATATCTGGGATCAATCATATCGCCAAAAGTGAGCTTGTCCCAATCCAGCTTTTTCTGAGCATAAGTTCCCTGCAAACCAAACTTCACAGAAAACTCCCTTGTAACGTTGAGAAGATATGAATACATCCCACTTACATTTGTTGTTGTGAGTGTGTTTTCGCCTGCTTTGTCATTCAAAACAAGCAATCCCAATCCACCACCTAATGGCTCCACATGCTGGTCGTATGAAGCAGTGTATGTAACAAATGTACCGGTCAGTGCCGGCCATTGATTCCTGTAATTCAGGTTGACCCTGGGACATCTTGCTGTTCCTGCAAAAGCCGGGTTCAAATAAAGCGGATTCGCATAAAACTGGGTAAACTCAGGATCTTGCGCGGAGGTTGTCCCCGTGCAAACTATAAAGAAGAAGATCAGAACTTTCCTGAGCATTTTTAACTTAATTTAGTTGTCATCTTACGTGAGTGAAGGTACATTGTTTCGTTAGCCGGAATATCACAATTGAGAACTTATTGATTCACTGCAAGATTTCGACACAATTTTACTGATTTTTAAGGTTCATAAAATTCAAGAATGCATTTTTTTATCGCGGAACTTCCTCATTCATCATTTTCTGTATGTATGATTTCTGCAATCAATGATGTGGATTTAAGAAATTAAACGCTGCGCAGTGGTCTGGGATTTGGTTGAACCCTATTGCAAATTTACGAAGATAACTATCCTTTTATTTGATAATTTTGTTTATTCAATATTCCTGGAAATCTTACGTTGAGATGACTTCCCTTTGCACGAAATTTTATTTCTTCAAGACAATGACCTTGACAAGAATCTCTCTTATTCTTCTTTCATTTTTACCTTTTGCAGTATTTGCGCAGCCGGAGAACGGTATGCAGCGAAAAACTATCAAATGGCAAAAGGAATATGAAAGAAAATTGCCTGATGAAACCGTTTTCAGAAGTTATCATTTTGAAGGTGCTGTTTATGATGAGAATTTTAATCCAATAATCACTGAAACAGTCCCTCTGGCAAATGGCACATCCTCCGTAAATGTTAAACTGATCAATGTTGCCACAGAACCGCTTCCAGATTTAGATTTATTGCGTGAAAAAGAAAAGTTTTCAAGCGAATTCGAAGTTCAAACTTCAATTTCCTATCGTAAAAAAGAGGCATTCGCCAGCATAAGTATTAAACCTATTCGAAAGGGTCCTGCAGGATATGAAAGATTGGTATCCTACCAGCTTGAAATTTCACCGAGCGGTTTATCAAGACAAAACAGTAATCCACCAACCAGAACCTATGCATCAAACAGTGTGCTTGCATCCGGAGATTGGTATAAAATTGGAATACTTCAAAACGGAGTTTACCGGATTACATATCAGCAGCTTAAAAATCTTGGTGTCCCGGTAGAGAGCATAGATCCAAGAAATATTCGCTTGTACGGCAATGGCGGCGGACAGCTGCCTTACCTGAATTCAAAATTCAGGTATGATGACTTACAGGAAAACGCGATACTGGTAGTAGGAGAAACTGACGGGGTTTTCAATGAAAATGATTACATAGTTTTTTACGGTAAAGGTCAGACTGTCTGGAATCAGGATCAAAACACTTCACGTTTCATACACCAGATCAACAATTATGCTGATACTTCTTACTACTTCCTGACTGTTGATCTTGGAAATGGCAAGAGAATTCCGGTCAGAAATTCGTTGTCATCAACTCCTACGCATACAGTCACTTCATTTGATGACCACCAGTTTCACGAAGCCGATCTAATCAATCATCTCAAATCAGGCAGAGAATGGTACGGTGAAACTTTTGACAACTTTAACAATACACGTAATTTCAATTTCAATTTTCCTAATGCAGTTGCAGGAGATTCTGCATTTTTAAAAGTAAGCGTGTTGGGACGTGCTACGATCACCGGAGGGATTAACACCAACGCATTCAACATCGGTGTTAACGGTACTTCTGTCGGATTACTTCCTTTCTCGACAGTTGGAATATCGGTGCAGGACAATTACGCTACCCCGGGCATTCTGAATGTACATGTACCTGTCAGTTCATCTACAGCCAATGTGAGCGTTCAATTCAGTTCTGCAGACCCAAGCGGTATAGGATGGTTGAATTTCATAGAATGGAATGTCAGAAGAAATCTGGATCTCAGCGGCACCGGTTCACAATTTGAATTCAGGGATTCAAGATCTGTTGGGCCAGGCAACGTACTCGAGTTCATACTCAGCAACGCTAACAGCAACCTCACAATATGGGATGTTACAGATCACATCAATGTGGTTAAACAAGATGTATCACTCAACGGAAGCAATATGTCTTATAAAGTGAGCGGTGATGTTTTGCGTCAGTTCATAGCTTTTAACAGTACTTCATTTCTGTCTCCCATCATCAAGGGTCAGGTTGATAACCAAAACTTGCATGGTCTTGCGCAAGCCGAAATGATCATCATTACGAATCCCGCATTTGTTCAGCAGGCGGAAAAGGTCGCTGATTTCCACAGGGACAAAGACGGATTAAGGGTAGTGGTTGCCACAACTCATCAGGTATTCAATGAATTTTCTTCTGGTGCTCAGGATGTTTGCGCAATCAGAGATTTTGTAAAAATGTTTTACGATCGTGCGCAAAATGCTTCAGACCTGCCAAGATATCTACTTCTCTATGGGGATGCCAGTTATGATAATAAATACAGGATTTCGAACAACAGCAATCTTGTGACTTCATTTCAATCAGCCGGCTCATTAAACCAGACTCAAACCTATATGTCCGATGATTTCTACGGCTTGCTTGATGACAATGAAGGCGAATGGACAAATTCAGAAATTGTAGATATCAGCGTTGGACGTCTTCCGGTAAGATCCATTCCTGAAGCTGAATCAGCTGCACGCAAGATCATTCGTTACGGAGGTGGAGAAACTGTACCGATATTTGATGAGAGCGGTGCAGTGAACCCCACAGTTTTCGCCGACTGGAGAAACAACATTACTTTCGTTGGTGATGATCAGGACAGCAATACTCACTTCAGGCAATCTGATACACTTGCCAGAAGAATGGCAAATGCAGCTCCTCTCCTGAATATTGAGAAAATCTACCTTGATGCATACAATCAGATTTCTACTCCAGGCGGACAAAGATATCCTGACGCACAATCAGCAATAGTGGACAGAATTCAACGCGGCACATTGCTCTTAACCTATATAGGACACGGAGGAGAGATCGGCTGGGCACA
This sequence comes from Bacteroidota bacterium, assembly GCA_003389385.1. Lineage (GTDB taxonomy): Bacteria > Bacteroidota > Bacteroidia > AKYH767-A > 2013-40CM-41-45 > QQVM01. The sequence continues at coordinate 263,548 of QQVM01000020.1, read as the reverse complement.
TGAAAGAGTTCTTGAAATAGATGACATTAATGGGTGGACCAATATCAATAGTCTGGCAGCTTTCCTGACTGCAACCTGCGAATTCACCCGGGTGGATGACCCCGGAAGAACCTCTGCAGGCGAGCTGGTCTTCCTGAATCCTAATGGCGGAGGAATTGCCTTGTTCACAACTTCACGACTTGCTTTTTCCAGTTCCAATTTTAATCTCACACAGAAATTTTTTCAGCACTTCACAACACCGGTAAACGGAAAGATGCCTACAATTGGTGAAGTGTTCGAAAGAACCAAAGTGGATGTGTATTCTGATCAATATGTCCGTAATTTTCTTTTGATTGGTGATCCGGCATTACGCCTTGCATTCCCGGAAATGAAAGTAAAGACCAACACGATCAATTCAGTGGACGTTAGCCAGCCTACTGACACACTGAAAGCACTGAGCAAGATCACCATCACAGGTGAAATTCAGGATGCTTCAGGTCAAAAGCTGAACAGCTATAACGGAATTTTATATCCAACGATTTACGACAAATCTGTAACTTATAACACCCTTGGAAACGACTTGAATGATGCCAGAGACCCCTCCTATCCTGCTCCGTTCGACTTGCAGAAAAACATCATTTATAAAGGAAAGGTTAGTGTGAGCAATGGTGAGTTCAGCTTTTCATTTGTGGTTCCGAGAGATATTCAGTTTCAATACGGTTTCGGGAAGCTGAGTTTTTATGCGCACAATGGCCAGACTGATGCAGCAGGATATTTTAAAAACGCCGTAGTAGGGGGATTTAATACATCAGCATCAGCTGACAACACCGGTCCGGAAATTCGCCTTTATATGAATGATGAAAAATTCGTAAGGGGAGGTCTGACAGATGCCAACCCTTATTTGTATGCGATCATTTCAGATTCAAGCGGCATCAATACTGTTGGAACTGGTATCGGACATGACATGACCGCTGAACTGAATAATGACAAAAGCAAAGTGATTGTGCTGAATGATTACTATGAAAACGATCTGAATAGTTACCAGCAGGGTAAGGTGAAATATCCTTACAAAAATCTGCCTCCCGGACCTCATACTGTCAGATTGAAAGTGTGGGATGTATTTAACAACTCCGGTGAAGCTGTCACTGAATTTGTGGTTGCAGAAACTGCAGAACTGGCACTAGACCATGTCCTGAATTATCCGAATCCTTTCACAACCAATACGACTTTCATGTTTGAGCACAATAAGCCTTTCAGCGAATTAGATGTAAGGGTTCAGATTTTTACCGTCTCAGGAAAACTCGTAAAAACTATCAGCCAGAGAATAACTCCGAAAGGTTTTCGTTCTGATGATCTGAAATGGGATGGGCTTGACGAATATGGAGATAAAATAGGCAAAGGAGTTTACATTTATAAGCTCCGAGTCCGAACTCCTGAAGGTCAATATGCCGATAAATTTGAGAAACTTGTGATTCTAAGATAATTCAAACCATTTTTCATTATTCACGTATATTTGACGACTTATTAACCGGAAAAAATGCAATTTAACCTTAAAAAGTACATTCTGGCGGGCTTTGCGATTATCACCGCCGGTTCTTCAACTGCCCAGATCAACTCATTCAGGGATTCACTTCTGGGCCAGATCAACACAATTACCACTGCAGTTCCTTTTCTGCAGATTGCTCCAGACTCTAGAGCCGGAGGAATGGGTGATTACGGTGTTGCTACATCCCCGGACGCGAACTCCATTCACTGGAATCCTGCAAAGCTTGCTTTCGCAGATAAAGCATATGGGTTTTCACTTTCATACACCCCCTGGTTGAGAGCGCTGGTAAATGATATCAATCTGGCTTATGTTTCCGGATATAAAAAACTTAAAAACGATCAGGCTTTTGGTGCTTCATTGCTCTATTTTTCCCTTGGAAATATTGATTTCACTGATGACAATGCCGTCAAGACCGGATCCTTCAACCCAAATGAATGGGCTTTAGATGTCGCTTACTCACGTAAGCTCGGTGAAAATTTTTCAGGCGGACTTGCGCTTCGATATATCTACAGCAATCTGACCGGTGGAATCACAATCGCAAACAATACTATTTCAACTCATGCCGGAACCTCCGTGGCTGCTGACCTCGCCGCATATTACAGATCGCCAATTGAGCTCTCCGGAAAAGATGCGCAGCTCGCTTTCGGACTTAACATCTCAAACATCGGATCCAAAATTTCATATACTGATACTGAATCAAAGGATTTCATTCCGACTAACTTCAGATTTGGCACAAACCTGCTTGTGGAACTGGATGATTACAACTCCATTGGATTTGGTGCAGACGTGAATAAATTGCTGGTCCCTACTCCACCGGTTTATTATAAAAACTCAGTTGGCGGTGACAGTCTGGATGCTGACAGAAACAAAGTAATTCAGGCCGGTAAAGATCCCTCAAACATTTCTGTGGCTTCTGCAATTTTCAGCTCATGGTCAGATGCACCGGCCGGTTTTAAAGAAGAGTTAAAAGAATTCACTTATTCAATAGGCGCCGAATATTGGTACGACAAGCAATTCGCTATCAGGGCAGGATATTTTCATGAAGCTGCTACCAAAGGAAACAGAATGTTCTTTACTATCGGTGCAGGCTTGAGATACAATGTATTCGGACTGGATTTTGCCTACCTGATCCCTACTACTCAGCGTAATCCGCTGGAAAACACCCTGAGATTTACCCTGACATTCGACTTTGACGCTCTTAAAAAGACCGATAATACGGATGAATAATCCGAAAGAATTTAGAAAAGCGGATGAGTTTCATCCGCTTTTTTTTTGTCTGACTCTAAGATTAAACCCTAATTTTGAAGAAATAAAATTTATCTATCATGCGAATAGGATTTGGTTTCGATGTACATCAGCTTGAAACAGGCAGACCATTTTTCATAGGGGGAATAAAAATTGATCATCACAAAGGAGCTGTTGGACATTCCGATGCGGACGTCATGATTCATGCCATTTGTGATGCTCTGTTGGGTGCCGCTTGCCTGGGAGACATCGGAAAGCACTTTCCTGACACATCTTCTGAATTCAAAAATATTGACAGCAAGATTCTGTTACAACATACATGTGTGCTTATTGCAGGAGAAAACTATAAAATCGGAAACATTGATGTCACACTTTGCCTTCAGGAGCCAAAAATATCAGGGTACATACCTGAAATGAAAAAAGCCATGTGTGAGATAATGAATCTGGAACTTAATTGCCTTTCTATAAAAGCCACAACCACTGAGAAGCTGGGATACGTAGGAAGAAAAGAAGGTGTGAGTTGCTATGCTGTAGCGCTGCTTCTGAATCAGAATGAATAGGTATACCCTATTCCGGAAATAAATTTGGTGGATTCTTTACCCAGGAGCTTAGTCTGAACCATATAAAAAAGGTTTAAACTATGCCTCCTGTTGAAGTCGTAGTCAAAGCCGGCTTCATAGCGCATCTGGTCAAAAGTCTGATTGTCTTCATCATCGTTATCAATCAGGTAAAATGCTTCAACTGATACGTAAGGTGTGTATTTCTTGCTCAAATCATATTTAACAGCAAGTTTTGTCCTGGAATACCACTCCGGAATATCTCCATTCTCGCTGGTATTAAGTCCGGAATATTGCTGCTGAAACCTTTGTCTGATTGTCATTGACACAGGCCTTTTTCTGAGACGATAGGACAAGTCTACATAGAAACGATGTCTTGTTTCATAGAATTCGATTTCATTTCTGAAAGAAAGCCTGTAACTGATTCCGGTTCTGAACGACTTGCTCCATTGATAGGTAATTCCAGCATCAGTGAACACCTGGTCTACCTGTGAAACATTCTGATTCAATCTGATTTGCTCAGATAGAGAAACAGAAATTCTTCGTGTCACCTGGTGATTCAGGCTCACATTTGCCCAAAGTCCTGCATCCTTCTGTGCTTTTACATCATTGAATGGAAAGATGAAACTGAAGAACAAAACTCCGGAGAATAAATAACGGAAAATTTGCATCATCCCTTTGGTTTCAGCTTGGCAGTGTCCTCGTAATAATAAATTTTAACGACTGCTACATCTTTCAGGAAGTCGACCTTGTTGACACTAACATGGTGGATGTTCAAACCGGTACGGTTTCTCAGATCTTCCATCAGAGCATTGTAGTTTTCAGGCTTTATCATTTCAATGTTCTCATAGAGAACATTCTTGACCATTTCATTTCTCAGCAACCAGTTTCCGTCTAAAGCATAAGTGAACGAAATGAGGATGAGGTTAATTATCACCAGTTCGAAATAGCTTGCCTTGCTCACTGCACAAATCAGTCCGATTGCAATGACAATGAACAAATAAGTCATGTCTTTTGTGTTTATACCTTCTGTTCTGTATCGAAGCATAGAGAATACTGCAAACAACCCGAAGGCGGCACCCATTGACATATCAACTTTGTTCAAAAGGTAAGTGATAATGAATATGATAATATTGAAAAGAAAGAATGTAAAGAGGTAATCCTTTTTCTTATAAATGCGGAAATAAATGAGCCTTACTATCACGACCATTGACAATATATCAATGAGCAGTCGCCAGAAAAACTTATCAGATAATTTGTCAAACAATTCTATGGAGCTGAGATCGTTCATGATGCTTTCAGTAATTTATTCAGATATAGTAATGTAGGTTTAAATCTATTCTTTTTGATGTCAGGATTTAATGAAACCACACCAAGACAGTATTTACTTATGGACTTCGCCAGAATGGAATTATCCCTCATAAGCTGGATAAAAGGACTTTTGTCCCTCCCGCTGCCCTGTTTAACTTCGGCTATTACAAGTCCATTGTAATCGACTGTGTTATTATCGTCCTTGTAATGCAATCGAGTATCCACTGTAAGCCTTTCCTGCGAATGTTTGTTCACAAACGTGATTCTCACATAATTCACCCACAGTTTTGGCTTCAGCATGGAAGGATCCATTTTGCTTACCGCTTTTACAAACTCACCTGACTTGTTTTTTATTTCATAAACCATTTCAGGCCTTTTAATCCTCTCTTTAATGGTCCTTCCTTTGTTATTCTTAAATTTTATCTCGAAGAAATTGAGGTTGGACTCTACATACTTTCTTGACCTGAATTTGTATCGGTTTAATTTTCCGTTATGATGACGGATGTACAAGCCAAAATTATCGGTGTCAAAGTAAAGCGTTTCGTAATGGTTGTATCGTTTACCCTCAATCTCAAGAACCCTGTAATTGTCCTTCATCTTATTCAGGATGACCGGCAACAAGGTATCACGAAACATGTATTTCGTGTCTACTCTGTCGAGCAGCTTTACATTATCCATTTCCTTTAAAGTAATTGGATCAAAAATTGCAAGTATGTTGTCAAGTTCTATCAAGAAAATCAGTATTCGTAAACGTATTTCTTTACTTCCAGCAGATTTCCTTTGCCATCCATAGTCCTTCTTTCAATCCGCATTCCTTTATTATCATACAACAAGTAATCCTTTTTCACTACATTGTTTTTATTGTCCAGTGTCACTTCAGTAGTGCGGTCACCGTTAGCATTATAAGTATAAACTTCCTTCTCGATCAGATTTCCTGAACCGTCATAACGGCTCTCTTCCACTTTATCACCTGTGGAATTATACTTAATCACTTTTTTCTTTTTCACTTTTCCATCTGATCCGTAAATGATCTCTTCTGTCCGGTCTCCGTTTTTGTTATTGACGTATGCTTCATGCATTTTAACTTTGCCTTCCTTATCATAGTCAATTATCTCAAGCAACTGACCGTTTGAATCGTACTTTTCAAAAGATTCTGGAACGGTATTTTCAGTTCCATCTTTATATGTTGTCAGGGAAACTTTTACAGACTTGATCTTGTGCTTGCGAATATCCTTCTTGCTCTGAGCGTTGGCTACGTTCACAAAGAAGAAAATTCCAATTACAGTTAGAATTAAATTCGATTTCATGTTAATTATTATTGTTTGGATGCAAGTATTATTATATCCGGAACAATGACTGTCTGGTTTTTTGCTGTGATTTCAACTTCCCTGAACACAGGAATTTTTGGACGATACTGCGAGTTAATTGTTCCGTTCCAGGCTCCAGTTGTATCTTTCGTATAAGCGAACAACGTGTACTTTCCCTTCTGAAGATATTTGAATTCAAATGTCCCGTCATAACTCGTCTTGAAATCATCATTATAGGTAGCATTATCCTCTCCATAAATGATGAAGACGTCTTCATCCGCTCCAGGAAATGTGTCCAGGACTTCCTGGAAAATATTATCAAAATTGTAAATGACTACTTTACCCTTGATTGTTGATGTTCCACCTTCTCCGGCTTCCTTTTTACAGGAAGCAAGAAAAAGCAAAGAGATCAAAATCAGGAAGCTGCTTGCTGTTTTAATTGACATATTCTTTCGTTTTACCATACGGATTTCAAGGCGCAAAGATGCTAATATTATCTCCAGCACCGATGAACGACCGTAAAATCAACTGTCCTCTAACGTGAAAATTGATAAAAAAGTTGTCTCAATTCACTCAATAATCTACCTTTTCAGCGTTAATGCGAGGAACAGGTTTTTTTACAAAAACCGAACCACAGAATCAGTCTAAAAAATTAATCTGCTGAATTACAGAACTTTTATTCAATTGCTTAAAATGCCTAATTTTACCAGTCCAACAAAATGAAAAGAATACAAATCACTTCCGAATTCACTGAATTTGAAAATGTTAATGAACTATCACCGGATGATCAAAAACTGGTTGAAGAAGCCCGCCTTAGTGCAAATAAGGCTTATGCACCCTACTCCAGATTTCAGGTTGGGGCTGCCGTTGCGCTGGAAAACGGTAAGATCCTGAGGGGAAACAACCAGGAAAACGCAAGCTATCCAATTGGTCTTTGCGCTGAAAGAGTAGCCATCTTCGCAGCAGGAGCCAATTTTCCAGGAGTTAAAATAAGCGCTATTGCGGTCACCGCCTCATCTGATCAATTCCATATCGACAAGCCAATTACTCCTTGCGGTGCGTGCCGACAGGCAATTGCAGAATATGAACACAGATATCACGGACCAATCAGATTAATACTTGTAGGCGAAACAGGGAAAGTTCTTGTATCAGATTCCATCAGAAGTTTCCTGCCATATCAATTTACTGCAGATGATTTGCAGGTTAAAACTTCCTGAGTAATCTGTTTTCCTGAAGGATTCTTTAAAACGCTGTTCCGAACAGAAATGCTTATAAACTAAACCCGGATTAATACACAAATGCTATTCACGACAAGGCTATTCATCCTTCTGAACATGTTTCTGCTGTTCTGCAGAATTGCGTTCGGGCAGAAGAGCATGAAAGATTCCACAATTTCGTTCTCAATGATCAGCGCCAATGGCGCTTTTCAGATTCCGCTTTCAGATTTGTCTGATCGTTTTGGGAGCAACTGGAATACGGGTGGATCATTCATGCATAAAAGTTCAGGTAATTTTTTATTTGGTCTTGACGGACAATTTCTATTTGGTAATACAGTGAAGGAAAACACTATTCTCGATTCATTGATTTCCGGACAAGGTGCTATAATTTCTGAGTCTGGACAATTTGCAGATGTGATATTGTATGAAAGAGGATTTAAGTTCGAACTGAAAGCGGGAAAAGTCTTTCCAGTAATAGGTCCAAATCCCAACTCAGGTATAATAGCAACTATTGGCGCCGGACTGTTGCAACATAAAATCCGCATCGAGAATCAGGGAAGTTCTATTCCGTCCATCGAGGGTGATTATAAAAAAGGATATGACCGTCTTACAAACGGTTTAAGTTTCACTGCTTTTGCCGGTTATGTTAACTTCAGCAACAACAGGAAGATTAATTTTTTTGCCGGTATTGAATTCACACAAGCATTCACACAAAACAGAAGGTCTTATAATTTCGACACAATGGAAAAAGATGAACGCAAAAGGACAGATCAGTTGCTGGGGATTCGCGCAGGATGGATTATACCGGTTTACAAGCGAACACCTCGTCAGTATTATTTTAACTGATACAATCCATGAGGATTTTGTATAGTATTTCAATTTACCTTTATACTGTTGGTGTAAGGCTATTCGCAATATTTGGAAATCACAAAGCTGAATTATGGATTAAAGGCAGAAAAAACTGGCGAAGTAAATACTCCGAAATTCTAAAGAACGACAATCGCCCTTCAATCTGGTTTCATTGCGCATCGCTGGGCGAATTCGAACAGGGTCGACCGGTAATCGAAGAAATCAGAAAAAGAAACCCTTATGCAAAGATAATTCTGACTTTTTTTTCTCCTTCAGGATATGAAATCAGGAAAAACTATCCTGTCACCGACCACGTGTTTTACCTTCCTCCCGATTTAACTGCAAATGCAAAATATTTTGTTTCTTTATTAAATCCAAAAGCCGTCTTATTTATTAAATACGATTTTTGGTTCAACTACCTGAATGAATTGAACGTAAGGAAAATCCCGGTGTATTTCATCTCGTCTGGATTTCGTAAAAACCAAATCTTTTTTTCGCCGGCAGGAAAATACTTTTTAAATATTTTACGCAATGTGAATCATTATTTCCTGCAGAACAAAACTTCCGGAGAAATTCTTTCAGCTCACAATATCTTGAATTATACTGTCAGCGGAGACACGAGGTACGACAGGGTAAAAAGCAATTCACTGTCTGCAATTTGCCCACAGGAAATCAAGAATTTTGCAAATGAAAAATTACTTATTGTTTGTGGCAGCACATGGCCGGCAGATGAAGACATTATTTTCAAAATTCTGGATTCAGAATTAAAAAAAAGAATCAAGTTAGTATTTGCACCGCATGAAGTTCATGCAGCAAACATTATCAGACTTAAAAACAAATCCGACAACCTGCTTGGCATTGGAAGTACAGCTCTTTTTTCAGAATCAATCGGAAAAAACACACAAGATTCAGCCGTCTTAATAATAGACTGCATTGGTATTCTTGGATCAGCTTATAAATGTGCTCATATTGCATATGTTGGTGGAGGAATGAAAAATGCATTACATAACATCCTTGAGCCAGCTGCTTTCGGGAAACCGGTACTTATGGGAAACAATCATTCCAAATATCCAGAAGCAAAGGCCCTGGAAATAGCTGGAGGAGCTTTTTCTTTCGGCGACTCAGGCGAACTCAAAAAGCATTTGATTCGGTTGATTGATGACAAAATATTATATACTAAGGCTGAAAATTCTGCAAAAATGTTCGTATCCAGGAACTGCGGAGCTACCAATTCGATCATAGATAAACTGATTTCCGACAAAATCATTTGAACTTGAAGGTCACTCATTAATCTTCATAAGCAGATATTTTTAGTACCTTAATACCGAAACTAATTCAATTGATGAGTAAAATAAATTTTAATCTCCTCGCTTTTTTCATTCTGGGCGTCACAGTAATCAGTGCACAGGAGTCAGTAAAATATTATTTTACTAATACCGGCACTTTGAGTTTTCAATCAGTAGCGCCGCAGGAAGTGATCAGCGCGACATCAAATGAAATGCGGGGCCTCATTGATGTGGAAAAAAAGACTTTTACATTCAAAGTTTACATCAGGTCTTTCAAAGGATTCAATAGTGCCTTGCAGGCAGAGCACTTCAATGAAAAATATCTTGAGTCCGATAAATTTCCGGAGGCTGTTTTCAGCGGAAAAATCATTGAAGACGTAGATTTGCTTAAGAACGGGCGACATATTATCAGGGCCAAAGGAAAGCTAAACATTCACGGCGTAGAACGTGAACGAATCATCAAATCAAACATTGTGATTACTGATGAATCAGTCATTCTTGATTCGCAATTCATAGTCATGCTTTCGGAACACAACATTAAAATACCGAAAGTAGTTCATGAAAAAATCGCGAGTGAAATTGCAGTTTCAGTAAAAGCAGTACTCAGGAAGAAGCCTGCATTATGAGACTAATACGTTTCATGACATTGATACTTTCCATACTATCAGTATTGATAGTCCATTCGCAGGATCCACTTTACAAAATCCATGAATTTAAGTTAAACGGTTCCAAAACCAGAATCACTTCGGTCTGCATCGATTCTCTGGGCATATTATGGTGCGGTACTGAAAAAGGATTGTTTTCGTTCACCGGCACTGAATTCATACCTTACAAATGGAACGATTCTCTTGACAATAAAATCATCAATACAGTTCACACTGACTCTAAAGGAAGGATTTGGGCAGGAATGAAAAACGGTAAACTTGGCATGCTGACTTCCAAGGGTATCATCTGGCAAAAGATTGATGATAACTTCGGAAACAGTCCTGTGTCAGACATTGAAGAAGATGCAGCAGGAAGTTTTCTTTGCTCCACCGAAGGCGGAGGTTTAATTTACTTTTCCGGCGATTCAAGCATTCGAATCACAACCAATCATGGCCTATCCGACAACTACTGCTATAGTATCCTCCCACTTGCAGACGGATCTGTTCTCACAGGAACTGATCAGGGAATAAACAGGATAAAATTCGAAAGTGGAAAATGGCAGGTAAGTGTTTTTTCCTCAGAAGACGGACTTCCGGATAATATTGTACGGCATCTAAGCATGGATCAGAATGGTCTGATTTGGGCAGGTATGCAGGATAAAGGATTTTGCAGACTGGAATACATCAACGGAAGTTTGCGTATGGCAGAGCAATTCAACTCATGGTCATACGGTCAAATAAATTTCATTCTTCCTCTAAGCAAATCAGTGTGGATTGGAACTGAGAAAAAAGGAATAATTTCTGCCGATTACTCAGGAGGTTTCAGTCCTCTTTTCGAAAAAGACAACAATTTAAAAAGTATGCGTGCCGCTTTTGCATTGAGAGATCATGATAATAATATTTGGACAATAAGCGGACACCGACTCGTACGTACGAGCGGAGAAATTTGGCAGAAACTGGAATCAGACAGCGAATTGAAAATTCATTCCGTGCATAGCATCCTGGCCGACAGCAAGGGGAATGTCTGGTTCAGCCCTGACCAACAATTATACAAAGCATGGCAAGTGAAGCCCGGGAAACTTTCCTACAAGAAATATTTCATCACAAACAAGAATAAGCTTACAGACATTGTCAGTTTATATGAGGATCCATATGGGATGATTTGGATCGGCACACTTGGAGAAGGTGTTTATATTCTTGATCCGCAAACAAACAAAGTTATTAAACTCAAGGATGACATTGAGCTTAATGAAGGCAGTATACTAACCATCAACGGAAAAGACAATGAGGTATGGATTGCAGGGTTTGGCGGAATATTAAAATTGCAAATCGCTTTTGAAAAAAATTCCCGAAAACTAAACATAACATATCCCGATCAGTCTGCACTGGAAACCTTGAAGGGAGATTACATCTATTATGTATTCACGGACAGCAAATCGAAAACATGGATAGGTACTGATGAGAAGGGCCTTGTCCAATACTCGAACGGCAAACTTCGGTTCTTTAATAAGGAAGACGGACTTCCGGGAAATACCATAGTCTCCATCGATGAAGATAAGAATGGAAAAATTTGGCTTGCCTGCATTGACGCCGGAATAGCTTCTTATGACGGAAACAGATTTAAAATTTATTCAGTGCGCAATGGTCTCAGCGATATTAATTGCAGCTCAATTCTATGCGACAAAAATGGTAAAGTTATAATTACACATGCAAACGGAGTTGACATCTTCGACACCGAAAGTGAGACTTTCCAGTATTATTCTTCTGAAAGCGGGATGGGCGAATTGAATCCTGATCTTAATACGGTCAGTCATGGACACGATGGTCGTGTTTGGATAGGAACGGAACGCGGAATATTCATCTTCAACACAAGCGTAAGCACATGGAAGCAAACTCCTGTTTGGATAAAGAGTGTCAGCTTGTTTCTTCAGGAAATAGACTTCAATAGTTTAAACAGATTTTCCCATGATCAGAACAATTTTACTTTTGAATTCGGATCAGTATGGTACAACGATCCTGGCCGTATCAGATTCAGCTACATTTTAGAAGGATATAGTGAAGACTGGCAGGAATCAAAGGATGAAAGTGCAAGTTATCCCAGACTTGCTCCCGGCAAATACACATTCAAAGTCAGGTCTTCTTTGAACAATCATTTTCACTCATCCCCTGAAGCCAGTTATTCATTTATTATTACACAACCTTTCTGGAAACAATGGTGGTTCAGGATTATTATTTCACTTGCTCTGGCACTGATGATATATAAACTGATCAGAAGAAGGGAACAAAGGCTGAAGAGAGAACAAAAACTAGCTGAAGAAAGACTTCAGTTTCGTTTCGATACACTCAGAAATCAGGTAAACCCTCACTTTCTATTTAACAGCTTCAACACTTTGATAACTGTGATTGAAAAAAATCCCGGTAAGGCAATAAATTACGTAGAAAACTTATCAGAATTTTTCAGGAACATAATCGCCTACAAAGACAAGTCTACAATTCCGCTTACCGAAGAACTCGAACTGCTCAGTAATTATCTATATCTACAGAAAAGCAGGTATGGTGAAAATCTCAGCCTTAATATAAAAGTAAGTGAGGATGAAAAGAATCAAATTCTCATACCTCCTCTCAGCTTACAAATGCTTGCAGAAAACGCTCTTAAACACAATGCCATCTCACACGAGACACCACTTAAACTTGAAGTAGAAATTGAAAATGATTTTCTCATTGTGAAGAACAACATGAATAAAAAATTCGGAACTGAAAAGTCCACCGGAACCGGCCTGCAGAACATTATCAGCCGATACAAGCTGCTATGCGGAAAAGATGTAATGATCAGATCAGATGAGAAACAATTTAAAGTAATGCTTCCTGTAATCAGAAAAAACACAGTATGACAATACTTATTATTGAAGACGAACAACCTGCAGCCGAACGGCTTGAAAGATTGATCAGGGAAATTGAGCCGGAGGCTCACATCCTTGGCACCATTGTAAGTATAAAAAGTGCTTTGAAATGGTTTGAAGATAAGCCTTTGCCTGATCTCATTTTTCAGGATATCCAATTATCAGACGGCAATGCATTTGAAATATACAAAAAGGTAAAAGTGAGCTCAGCCATTGTATTCACCACCGCCTATGATGAATTTGCCCTGCAGGCATTTCGGGTCAATAGCATTGACTATTTATTAAAACCAATTAAGAAAGAGGAACTGATCAGGGCTTTTGAAAAATTCAGGAATCTAAAGCCAAATCCGGAAAATGAAAAGCAAAAACTGGAATCCTTGTTGGAAACTCTCACATCTAAAAAAATCCAGTACAAATCCAGATTTCTCATTCGTTTCGGAGATCAGATCAAGAGCATTGATGTGAATGATATTGCGTATTTTTTTACAGAGGATAAAATAAATTATCTAAGAACTTTTGACGGATATAATTATCCGGTGGATAATAACCTTGACGAACTAGAACACCTACTGGATCCTTCTGTTTTTTTCAGAATTAACAGGCAGTTTATCATTGGAATCAAGTCGATTGAGAGTATGTATGCATTCTCCAAATCGCGGGTTAAAATTAATCTGCAACCACCTTATAACGGAGATACAATTGTAAGTACAGAGAGATCTCCGCATTTTAAAAACTGGCTCGCAGGCGAAGAACAAGTGTAAATCTTAAATAGGAATTATAAATCGATTCCAGATTGACAAGCATGTAGACAGTAAAGGCTCTTCATGTTTTGCTCAGAATTTTATCTTTCCAGCATTTATTCCGGTTCAGCATGTGAATCTTCCGGTTCAGCAACATTTCCAATCCTTTAAGGGGACATCAGGCTATATTTACTATTGAATTTCATCATAGAATTTTTACGATAAGACAATGAATAAAAATTCCGGAGAAATAATAAAAACTGACCTTGTAATAGCTGGATTGATTTTTATTCTGACCCTGCTCCTGCTTTCAGTAAGCTCCTGCAAGCATGAACCAATTCTTCCAGAAGGCATCACCATCTCTCAAAATGGCAACAATAACAATAATAATAACAACCCTATTAATACCTGTTCGCCTGATTCCGTTTACTTTCAAAACACAATCCTGCCATTGATTGTATCCAATTGTGCAACCAGCGGATGTCATGATGCTGCAAGCCACCAGGACGGAATTGTACTGGATTCATACCAAAATATTATGGTGTACGGCGACATCAGAGCAGGAAGACCGGGGTCAAGTGAATTATATGAAGTAATAACTGACAACGATCCTGATAAAAGAATGCCTCCGCTTCCCTTGCAGGCTCTAAGCCAGACACAGATAAACCAAATTGCGCAATGGATAAATCAGGGCGCTCTCAATAATAATTGCACCGAGAACAATTGTGATTCAAGCATCAGCAGATATTCTGTTGAGGTCAGTCAAATTATTTCTGCTAAATGCAGCGGCTGTCACAATAGCACTGTTATGAGTGGTCAGATAAACCTGAGTAATTATCAGGGAGTCAACTCTGCTGCTCTCAACGGAAGCTTGCTTGGATCAATCACCCATCAGACCGGCTGGACTCCGATGCCACAAGGATCTCCAAAACTCAGCGATTGTGAAATCGCTCTAATCCGAACCTGGGTACAAAACGGAGCAATAAACAATTAGTTCAATGAAATCTCGTTTAAATATCCCTTTGATCATTTCCGGAATGCTAACTTTGAATTCCTGTTATTATGATGTTCAGGAGGAATTGTACCCAACAGAGTTTTACAACAAATGTGACACAGGCACAGTGACGTATTCCGAAGACATAGTACCTATACTGCAGAATGTCTGTTATTCATGTCATGGAACAGGAGTCGGGCTGGGAGGCGTTACACTTGAACCTTACACAGCTCTCGCCTCATACATCACAGATGGGAGTCTTTTAGGTTCAGTAACACACCAACAGGGATTCTCTCCCATGCCAAAAGGCGGAGGAAAAATAAGCGATTGCAACATTTCAAAGTTGAGGGAATGGATCAGACAAGGGGCTGCGAACAATTAAACGAAAGGAAGAAAAATGAAAAATTTAAGAAATAAAATATTGCTTATTGGAGTATTGGTTTTCCTGGGTGCAGCAGCATTCGGAATCTACTTATACAACAAACCGCATAAGAGCGTGAGAAACATAACACCTGTGGCATTTATTGACAGTTCAGATCTGATTTCAGAATTTGAGTCAGATGAAGAATCTGCCAACGGAAAATACTTAGGTAAAGTCGTACAGGTAAGTGGAACCGTGATAAGCTCGAGTATTGACAAGGAAGGCAATCTGAATGTCATGCTCGAAGGGCCGGATCTGGCAGCTGTGAGTTGCCAGTTTGAAAAGGGCTTCAGGCCAATACAAGGGCAATTTAGTGAGGGCAAACGCACAAGCATTAAAGGGTTTTGCACAGGGATCCTCATTGACGTGGTTCTGGTGCAATGCCTGCCGGCTGAAGAAAAAAAACAGGCATTGTAATTGCAGGTTAATAATTAACCAAATCACAAAGCTATGAAAACTGCAAGCTTAAACAGAAAGACAAATTTTTTAAGTACAGTAAACTTCGATGAAAATAAAATCAGAATGCATGACTCTGAGTTGCCAGTGCTTAAAATCAACCGTAATGGAAGAATCATATATTCAAACAGCGCTGCCACTCCATTACTAAAGATGTGGAACTGTGTGGCGAAAAACATTATTCCATCTGAAATACTTAAAATGTATCCATCAATTCTAAGCCGTAATGCTAATGAAGTGATAGAACTTTTACTTGAAGCCGGGAAGATGAAATTTGGCCTGTGTTCAAGACGAGGCAGCGGCTATACACTTCTATTCGGATTTCAACCTGAAAAAATTAAATTATCTGAAAGCACCTGTTGAGTACCTAATCAAAAAATAATAAAATTTAAAATTAGAAAATATGAAAAAATTAGCATTGTTAATCACAACTTTTATGTTCATCGCCGGAATTACAACGGCTCAAAACAGAGTGTTCACCAAAACCGGAAAAATTGAGTTTGACGCAACTGCACCTTCAAGCCCTGAAACAATTCATGCTGTAAATCAAAAAGCAACCAGTGTGCTTGATCTTGAAACCGGAGCAATGCAGTTTGCCGTTTTGATGAAAGCATTCCATTTTGAAAAGGCACTGATGCAAGAACATTTCAATGAAAACTATGTTGAATCCGACAAATTTCCTAAAGCAGATTTCAAAGGAAGCATTTCGAACTTCCCGGAGCTTAATCTGTCTAAAGATGGCATGTACGACGTAAGTATAAAAGGAACACTCACAATTCACGGTGTGAAGAAAGAAGTGGAAGCCAAAGGCAAACTGACCGTAAAGGGCGGAAGTGTTACATCAGGAATTTCTGAATTTGTTATTTTGCTGTCTGATTTCAATATTGAAGTACCTACACTTGTCAGAGACAAAGTAAACAAAGAAGCAAAAATAACCGTGAAAGTTGATTATGAGCCTATGAAATCCTCCTGATTTTTATTCTGGTCATTCTAGTTCAGAGCCATTTCGGATCATCGAGATGGCTTTTTATTTGAATAGCATTGGAATGACCGTTTCAAGGCAGAGTGAATCCCATTCAGGGGGCAGCATAAGCAAGAGAAGCACAAACACAAATCGGGGAAAGTAATATTGCATATCCCACATTGCTTTAATCGAACTAAAAGCAAAAGCAACTAAAAATAAGTCGAAAGCCAGCAGGTAAAGCGCAAAGTCGCGGAATATTCCCATGACTAGCATAAATCCCCCTACAAGTTCAAGAATTGAAGTAATCCATGCGAAAGGTTTAAGAAAGGCAGTCGGTATCCATGTTTTATCCATAGGCTCTTTAAACACTTCAACTACCTCCTTTATTGAAACCCGGAAAATCTTAGCATAACCCTGAAAGAAGAAAATGATCCCAGTTACAAGACGAAGCAGCAACATACCCAATGCAAGATGCATCTCATGCAATGACATAGCTTAACATTTTACATACGAATGTAACCATCATTTCAGAGATTTTCAAAGTCTTGAATAAATCAATGACAACAAGAGGCACTGTTCATGCTTATACCACGGTAAATGAGGAATATTCCCAGAACTATAATCAGAACAGGATAAAGATTTCTGAAACTAGATACAATTTTTCCACCGAATAACTTGTGTGAAATTGAGGTGGCAAACATTACAGGCAAAGTACCAAGACCGAATGAAAGCATGTACAATGAGCTATTGCTGATACTTCCCATTGCGACAGCAGCCGCCATTGCCACATAAACAAGACCACAGGGCAACAATCCGGTTACAGTGCCCGTTAAAAACAATGAAAGAGGAGACTTGAACTTAAACACTCTTTTAAAAGCTCCTTTAATGTATACTGTTAATTTTGTGATAGCGGAAAATGAAATTCTGAATTTACTGTTCACTAAAGGAATACTGACACTTAGTATCAACCCGCAACCTGTTAACACAGAAAGCCATTTTTGAAACCCGTTCATACTAAAAGTGAAGCCAATTAGTCCTGCTGCTAAGCCCATTATTACATAGGTTGAGATTCTGCCTGCATTATACAATAAACGACCGGAGATCAAAACGAACCATGAAGAATCTCTACCTGGCAGCATCACAGCAATAGGTCCGCACATACCTATACAATGTGCACTTCCTAAAAAACCTAAAGCAAATGCCGTCATCAATACCATCAGCGAATCATCAGCTTTTGTTCAGAATAATAATCAACGCCATCCATGCTTAAGGAGATTTTCAACAACCATAAACCTTTCCGGATACCTGCCATGCTTATAAGTTGAGAATTGTCGATTTCCGGTTTAACCGGAACAATAAAATCGCTTCCGGAATCATCTGGCCGGAAGAAAACAATTTCCCCTGATGCATCAGCATGAGGGAGCTTTTCCGGATAATGAACAATCAGCACAGAATCCACCTGCTCAAAACGAAACTTTGAACTAAGCCTTGAATAATTATCTTCCTTGTTGATTCGATCCTGATATCTTAACTCTCTGTCATAATAATCTTTTGCGACCAACTCTACCTTCTCTCCAATGCAACTGAATACAAGATAAAGAATGAATGACATGAAAATCGCCAATGCAATAACGATAGACCAACCCCAGTTTATTTTCATAATGCCTCCTTTATTTAACTCCCATGAAATATGTTTCAATATTCTGCAGTGGCTTACCTTCAGAACTCAAAGTGAAACTTACTTTCGTTTTTGATTGATCGATTTCATTTCTGGGCAAAACCAGAAAAAAGACGGCAGAGGAAACTGAATCCCTTTTCAAATCACTTAATTCATTTCCTACATACCTGATTTTTCCTTTAAAGCCGTTCAGAACAAGGGTAACCGGAATATCTTTAAAAGTCTTATTCACAAGCTGAATGTTATACAGATTACTTATACTGTCTTCGCCTATCAGTTGATAAAGCTGTCCCGGTGTTCGAAGAATGGTAGCTTCGACATCTGACCTAAACGCCACAAAGGAGGCCAACACTGTAAACAGAACTGCCAAAACCAAGCTGTAACCGGCAATCCTTCCTGTAAACTTGAATTTCGACTTATTCGCAATTTCATTCTCGCTGGCATATCGTATGAGTCCCTTTTCAAATCCAACTTTATCCATGACATGGTCGCAAGCATCTATACAAGCGGTGCAGTTCACACATTCAAGCTGGGTTCCATTCCTGATATCGATACCTGTCGGACATACCTGAACACAAAGAGAGCAGTCGATACAGTCGCCTTCCTTTCTCACCGAGTTTTTAGTTATCTTTCCTCTTTGTTCACCGCGTGTGTAATCATAGGCTATTACCACCGAATTCCTGTCAAGCAGGACACCCTGAAGTCTTCCATATGGACAAACGACAAGACAAACCTGCTCTCTAAATCTTGAAAACACTCCGTAAAAAACAGAAGTGAAAAGCACAAGTGCAATAAATGTACCGGAATGTCGCGCAGGTCCATGTTCCATTAATTGCCATAAACGTTCGACTCCAATTATGTATGCAAGAAAAGTATTGGAAATAATGAAAGAGATCAGGAAAAATAAAAAATGCTTTGAAGCTTTCTTGGCAATTTTTTCGGAGGTCCAATTTTGATTGTTCAATTTTTTCTGACTGCCTGCGTCACCTTCTATCCAATATTCAATTTTCCGGAATACCATTTCCATAAATATTGTCTGTGGGCAAGCCCAGCCACACCACAGCCTTCCGAATATTGCAGTAAACAAAATGATGAAAACAAAAAATGTGAGCATGGCCAGAACAAAAAGAAAAAAATCCTGCGGCCAGAAAGGAAATCCAAATATGATGAATTTTCTCTCTAAGATATTGAAGAGAAACATCGGATGACCATCTATTTGCAAAAAAGGTCCTGTGAAAAGGAATGAAAGAAATACAATGCTGGCAATTAATCGGTATGTATGGTATCTCCCTGACGGTTTTTTAGGATAAATCCAGTTTCTCTTCCCGTCGTCACCTATAGTTGCAACGCTGTCGCGAAAAGAAGCGTTATCCAGATTATATGGAGCATTTTCAGGCATTCATTAAATTTTAACTGATGCCATTGAATCAATTTTGGAAGACTCACTTATCCAAAGTTCTCCTTGCGGGGCTTTTTGGTCAGGGGGATTTGTTCCTTTGAATGTCATCAGATAACTCGAGAGTTCCTGCATTTGCTTCGGTGACAATTGAGACTTCCATGATATCATTCCTTTGGATGGCACGCCCTGCTCTATCACTTTAAATATATTTTTTACACCTCCACCATGAATCCAGAAATCATCTACCAGATTTGGACCGACTCCACCCTGCCCTGCGGTTCCGTGGCATGCGACGCAGAAATTATCATAAAGTTTTTTTCCGGAACTCAATGAAAGCTGATCGTCTAGAAATACTACCGATTCCGCTGTCACCAAATTTTGGCCTGACTTGATTCTTATTTCTTTTTCCGTCTCAGCTTTTTTGACTTCAGCGAGATATTCTTCATCCTGCAACTTCCAGGTGCCAGTTATATGATACGCGACCATATAGATCAGGGAAAAGACAATAGTGACATAGAAGCCCCAAAGCCACCAGGGAGGCAACCTGTTATCCAGCTCCTTGATTCCATCATAATCATGATCTAGCATCACATCGGCTTCTCTTTCAACAGGAACTGTCCGGGTCATTGCTTTCATGAGCTTAGACCAAACAGAAATTCTTTTGTGCTCCGGCTTTAAATAAGATTCTTCATGGACTTTAATTTTCTCCCCGCGTAGTTGTTCAGTGATTGCACCGATTGCAATAGATTGCACAATTAAAACAGTCACAACTATTACAGCAATGAATATTCCAAGATAAACCATAGGGTCGAAAAATGCATTCGGGATTGCAGCTGTATTAATCACATACTCCTTCGACGTATTAAGGCCTTCTGAAAAAGCGATGTGAGGAACAAGAGTAAAAACTAATCCTGAAATTGCAGGATAAATGATATTTTTCATATTACAATCACTTATTTTGTTTCTGAATTGATGTTTTGAATTCATCTTCACCAGTGAACGGAATATTGCTCAGAAGACTCATATCTCTTTTCTTAAGTCCAATCACATAAATGGTCATTATGATGAAGAACAGAAAAAAGACCACAAGTGAAATGATAGGATAGATTTCGATTCCGTCTATTGACTGCAAATAATTTTTGAACATCTTTTTATCGGTTTACGTTTTGAGTAAGTTTCTTTTCCTGATCAGATCTGATGTCAACACCCAGCTTTTGCAGATAAGCAATCAGAGCAATAATTTCTTTCCCCTGATCAACTTTTATTCCCGTGCTTTCCAGATCATCTGCTATCGCTTTAGCCTGCGCCTTAAGATCATCAACGGCTTTGCTTTCATATCCTTCAGAGTAAGGAACTCCGAGTTTTTTCATGACTCTTATTTTATCTGCAGTGGTTGACAGATCAAGATTATCTTCGGCAAGAAATGGATATGATGGCATGAGACTGCCGGGTGACATTGTCTCCACATCAATCATGTGATTGTAGTGCCATGAATTCGGATATTTACCCCCAACACGGGCCAAATCAGGACCGTTTCTTTTTGAACCCCACTGAAATGGATGATCGTATACGAACTCTCCAGCCTTGCTGTATTCGCCGTACCTCTCAGTCTCTGACCTGAAAGGACGAATCATCTGGCTATGGCAAGTGTAACAACCTTCCCTTAGATAAATATCTCTTCCATGAAGTTCAAGGGGTGTATATGGTTTCACTGAAGATATGACCGGTACATTTGATTTTACAGTCATCATTGGTACTAACTCAACCAAACCTCCAATCAGAATAGCAATTAGGCTCCAGAACATGAGTTGGGCAGGGCGACGCTCAATCCATCTGTGCCAGTGACCCTTGGGCTCCTTAACCAGCTTAGTCAATGCAGGAGCTTCGGCGCCTTCCTGTGATACAAATGATCCGGCTTTTGCCGTTTTCACAAGATTGTAAATCATCACACCGGCACCAATGAAGTATAGAATACCACCCAACACACGCAATTTGTACATAGGCATAATCTGAATTACTGTCTCAAGGAAATTCGGATAACGAAGTACACCTTCTGCGGTAAACTCTTTCCACATTAAAGACTGAGTGAAGCCTGCCCAATACATTGGAACTGCGTAAAAGATAATTCCAAGAGTCGCTGCCCAGAAATGGAAACCAGCCAGCTTTTTCGAATAAAGATTTGTATTGTACATTTTGGGCACAAGCCAGTAAAGTATTCCGAAAGTCAGCATACCATTCCATCCCAATCCTCCGACATGAACGTGAGCAACAATCCAGTCAGTGAAATGCGCAATTGCGTTTACATTTTTAAGAGAAAGCATTGGTCCTTCGAAAGTCGCCATGCCATATGCGGTAATTGCCACTACCATGAATTTAAGCACCGGACTTTCCCTTACTTTATCCCATGCACCCCTGAGCGTCAGAAGACCATTTATCATTCCTCCCCATGAAGGAGCTATCAACATAACTGAAAATACAACTCCGAGAGACTGTGCCCAGTCAGGCAATGCATTGTAAAGCAAGTGATGAGGGCCTGCCCAGATATAGATGAAAATTAAAGCCCAGAAGTGAATGATTGAAAGCCTATAAGAGTAAACCGGACGGTTCGCTGCCTTTGGAATAAAATAATACATAAGACCAAGGAAAGGAGTTGTTAAAAAGAATGCTACTGCATTATGCCCATACCACCATTGAACCAACGCATCCTGTACACCTGCAAAAACAGAGTAACTTTTGAAAAGGCTGACAGGAATAGCAAGTGAGTTTACAATGTGCAATACAGCAACGGTTATAACTGTAGCTATGTAAAACCATACTGCAACATAAAGATGTCTTTCTCTTCTCTTAAAGATTGTTCCGAACATGTTTACGGTAAAGATCACCCAGACAAGAGCGATCATTATGTCTATTGGCCACTCTAACTCAGCATATTCCTTTCCGGAGCTAATACCAAAAGGCAGTGTAAGTGCTGCAAGGACGATGATTAGCTGCCAACCCCAAAAATGCAGCCAACTCAGCGTATCACTGAACATTCTGGCTTTCATCAGACGTTGAAGAGAATAATAAACACCCATGAACATGCCGTTTCCAACAAATGCGAAAATTACCGCATTAGTGTGAAGCGGCCTGAGTCTGCCAAAGCTCAGATAAGAAGCAGCATTATAAGCCGGATCGATGAGCTGAATTGCAATTATAATTCCAACCAGCATCCCTACCATTCCCCACAGTACCGTGGCGACTGCGAAGTATTTTACAATCTTGTTGTCGTAACTGAATTTTTCAACATTCATATTTCAGAGTTTGGTTCTTTTTTGCTGTTGTCAGTTTCTTCTTCGAAAAGTATCCGTACAGAAGGAGTATAATCATCATCATATTGACCATCTCTGACGCTCCATAAAAAGGCGAGCAGAAAACCAATGGCAATCAGAAGGCTAATAATGATAAGGAGGAAGATTACAGACATGATAATCAATGATCCCGGATGCCAAAACTATCCTGCATTCTTATTCACAATAATGATCAGTGTCAGCACACTGCATGACAATAATCAGTCAGACTATTGCAAACTGTTAGTGTTCAGCGATTCAGAATCCTGATTGTTAAAAATCGGGAAGCCAGGGTTGTGAATAAAATGATTGATACAGAGCTGAGGGGCATGACGACTGCTGCAAACAAAGGTGAAAGCTCGCCCCTGAGAGCAAAAAACAGTCCGACGATATTATATATCAAGGCAATTACGAAACTGGAGTATATTACTTTGTGACTTACTGCAGAAGCAGCTATAAACCTGGCAATTCTATTTGTTCCGGATGAGTGCAAAATAGCATCGCATGAAGGAGTGAAACAAGTTTCATCTTCAGCAACAGACACCCCTGCGTAACTATGATTCAAGGCACCAGCATCATTCAATCCGTCACCTACCATCATGACTTTTCGTCCCTGAATAGAAAGTTTCTTTACGGCCTCGAGTTTATCAGAAGGAGATTGATTAAATCTTATCAATGTGTTTTCACCAAATATTGATCTCAGGTTTTCGTATTCTGCCTCATTATCTCCGCTAAGAACTTCTAACTTCATATTCATTTTTTCAAGTTGTCGAACAAGTTTGTCAATTCCTTCCCGATAGCTGTTTTCAATGCTAAAAAAACCCTTATACTCATCGCCGATCTTAAGATGAACACGGCTCGATAAAGGCGCATGCTTATCCTGATCCAATCCAACAAATTCAGCTGAACCAATTTTAATCTGTAAAGATTCGCTGACCCCTGCAATCCCATGCCCGGGTATTTCACGAAATGATTCAATTTGTCTTATCTTTTTTTGAGGGATATACTTGCTTACAGCCTGACTAAGAGGATGCAAAGATTCTGATGCGAGATTTGACACCGCCGACAGTTCGTCATCACTTAAGACAATACCCTGATAGCGGACAGAATTTTGGTTTCGAACAGTCAGTGTTCCGGTTTTATCAAATATGACCGTATCAATCTGAGCAAGCTTTTCAATGACTTTCGCATTTCTTAAATAGAGCTTTTGATTTCCGAAAATGCGCAGGATACTTCCGAGCGTAAATGGTGACGAAATCGCCAAGGCGCAGGGACAGGCAATGATCAGCACCGCAGTGAAAGCATTCCAACCAATACTTGCCTGACCAAAGTAGGTCCAGTATACCAGACCTGACAATGCTATCCCGACAATCGCAATCGTAAAATAATGACTGATCTTATTTACCAATTGTTCAAAACCTGATTCACGGTTTTCTGTTGAGCGGTCTGTTTTATTCCATAACTCTGTCAGGTAACTCTGTGACACTTCTTTCTTCACTTCCAAAATCACACTGGATCCAAAGTGTCTTCCTCCGGCGTAAATAAGCTCGCCACGACCCACACTTACAATTCTTGACTCCCCTGTTACAAAGCTGTAGTCAATCCTTGCTTCACCGGATAAAACAATTGAATCTGCAGGAACGAGCTCTTCGTTTCGAATCAGAACTTTATCACCGGGAGTCAAATCAGAAAGTTGTACAGAAATTTCTTTATCATCTTTTAGAATTGTCACAGCAATGGGAAAGAAAGATTTATAATCTCTGTCGAAGGATAAGGCTCTATAAGATTTCTCCTGGTAATTTCTTCCAATAAGCATGAAAAACACTAATCCTGTCATTGTATCAAGGTATCCTGGTCCTATCTCAGCAAGGATCTCGTGCAGACTTCTGACAAACATAACAAGGATACCCAATGCTATCGGAACATCGATATTGAAAAATTTTTGTTTAATCCCGTCAATGGCAGCTCTGAAAAAAGGAAGACTGCAATAAAAAAAAACCGGAACAGACAAGAGCATGTTCAGATAATTGAACATTTTTGAAAAGCCGGGATGTTGCAGGTCATCATGAGACAGATATTCAGGAAAGCTGAAAAGCATAATGTTTCCAAAGGCAAAGCCTGCAATACCAATTCGATAATATTTGCTGTGGTTCTTCTTGGACTTTCTCTCTCCTTCAAGATGTTTCAGATTCAGTTCCGGCTCATAACCGATTTTAGTTAAAAGCTCCACCAGATTCTTTAGACTAAAATTCTTATTTTCGAATTGAACCACAAGCTCCCTTCGCATGAAGTTTACATTCGAATAAATCACTGAATCGCTGAACCTGCTCAGATTTTCTAACAACCATATGCAGCTGCTGCAATGCATCCTTGGAATTGAAAGAGTAATACCGCTAATGCCACCTGAATCAAACTGAAGCAGCTTGCGTTTCACTTCATCATTATCTAAAAATTCAAATGTTTTTCTTCGGCTTTCTGACTTCTGGCTCAAGCCCGGATTGCTATTCAGACAATAGTAATTATCGAGCTTATTTTCGGTTAAAATTTCATATACTAACCGACAACCATCACAACAAAAAGTATTTTCATCTTTTAACACCAAATCATCCCTGCAATCTTCTCCGCAATGAAAGCAAACCAGTTTCTCTTTAATTTCCAATAGATTCATTTAGTCAGAATTCACCAGTGTACTATACAGTCACAATAGCTTTATGATCAGGGATGAAGATCAGTCAGGATTGAAATTTCTGATTTAAAAAAACTATTTCAATAAAAACTGATTTCTGGTTTTACTTCAATCTCGGCATTAACCGAATTACTGATAATGCAATATCTTTTTGCTTTGCTGAGCAAATTATCAATCACATTAGGGGCGGGAGTATGAGCAAATACTATGTGCGGATTCAAAATAATCTTACTGACTGAAAACGGGGATGCACCTTCCTTAGTGATGATCATTTCAGCATCCATTTTATAATCATGAATATTCAGTTTAAGCAGTTTCACAAAATACCTCAAGGTAGTAGTGTAACAAGAAGAAACTGAAGCCAGCAACAAATGCTCGGGTGACCATACCGTATCGGTACCATTGAACTCCGGCGGGGGACCGAAAAGCAATGGCATGCGGGTACCTGATTTGATGATTCCCTCATCTTCTCCTGTTACCCAAATAAGGCTTGTATTATAAGTATGCGCAAGAGTTTCTGTATCTGACATCTTAGTTTTTTTTACGAAGATCATATGCAGAGCTAAGGACTCACATGAGCAAAATCATCCGGAGAAATGAGGCTGGTCACAAAATTCACACCTGCCTGGCTATGGAATGCATTACTTTGTCAATATTGAAAGATAAGTCTTCCATGGTCCGACATAGCCGGAATATTGGCTTGCCATCACCCTTGAGATCTGGGAAATGTGATTGAGATCATGTACAATCCATGTAGCAAGCAATTGCTTCAGGTCCACCCTTCCAAATTCAGGATGTATGCCTGTCAGCATCAGCTGATCGGCGGTCAAATTCTCCGATTCCAGAATTCCGATATTTTCAGCACGAAGAACCTCAAACTCATTCAATAAATCGCTGATAGATTTTCCTTTGTTCAACTCCAGCTGCGCGAAACGATCGAATGGTTTAAACTTTCGATCATTATTTCCAGAGAGAATGATGTTCATGCGAGGAACCCAATCTGTCTTTTCCCCATGAATAAGATGTCCAAGTATGTCAAATGGAGACCATGTATCTTTACCCTCATTCGAGTAAAGCCATTCATCACTCAGTCCTGACAACATTGCTCTCAGAACATAAGGAGTGACCCTCAACACCTCAACAGAATGTGCGACAGAAAATTCCATAGATAAATATTTTTCGATTAAATGTAACAAACAAGATATGTAAATTGAATTTCACAATTTGAACAGAATAGCTAAATTAGTCGCAAACAATGAAAAAGCCTCTCCCAATTCTTTTCATGTCTCTGATTTTTATTATGCATGTTACACATGCTCAGGAATTCATACCTGCAAGCCAGTTGCCGGAAATTCCCCTGAGCGCTTCTGACCTTGAATCCTTCATCCCCGTTGGCTGGGAACTGATTAAAACAGTAAGCGGAGATCTGGATTTGTTGCCTGGACAGGAAACAGCAATGGTTATTCAAAAAAAGCATGTGAATAATCCAGAGCTGGAAGCTGAAGCCGCTGAAAGCCCAACTCAATCTGAAAGAGACAGAATATTAATTATTCTTACCAGTTCTGAAAGCGGAAACTTTTTTCGGGTGAGCCAATCAGAACATATCATATTTTCAGACAGCGGTTGGAGCAGTTCCACAGATCCTTTTCATTCACTTGAAATAAAGGATAACAATCTGATTGTGAACTTCAAAGGAAAAACTGTCAAAGCCAGCTGGGAAATACGCTATTCATTCAAGTTTATTACTGATGCATTTTATTTAGCGCATGCATTCAGCACCGGCAAAAGTGAAATTGAAAGCTTTTCATATGAGTATTATCCATTCTCAGGCGAGCTCAACTATGAATTCAGTGAAACAGATAGCTCAACCAAAAAACATAAAGACAAAAAGCAACACCGTCTTGCAGAGATTCCCAGATTGGATAATTTTGTCCCTTTAAGTCTTGTGATTGACGAAAATGAAGGTATAATATTTTAACGCTCAATTTTCATACAGTACTGCTGAACATTTGTGATTCAGGATTTTCCATCCATAAACTTTCGTCAAATGCCATACAGATGTTTCGAATAAAAGGACGACCTGAATCTGTGACAAGCACAGTATGACCAACAGTTTGAACAAGCCCATCTTCTTTCAGTGATTCGAGCCTGACCAATGATTGAATGAGCAAATCATCATTTTCAAAACAATTCAGGCTTGCTTTAAAGTTGCACATCAGATCGAGAATTATCTTTCTCAGTTTCAATTCACGTTCGCTGAGTAAATGTCCTCGGAATATGGGAAATTTACCCTCCGAAACATTCTGAATATAATCTTCCACAATCTTTTTATTCTGAGCGAAAGCGTTCCATGAGTCACCTATAGCCGACACTCCCAAACCAATTACAGCGGAAGATTGTGCCACAGTGTAACCCATAAAATTCCTATGCAATTTTCCTGCGGTCATGGCTTTATACAAATCATCGCTCTTTAATGCGAAATGATCCATACCAATCTCGACATACCCTGATTCCAGGAATATGTCTTTTCCTTTTTTATACAAGCTCAGTTTCTCTTCACCGTCAGGTATATCTTTTTCAGAATATTTACGCTGACCCGGTTTCATCCAAGGAACATGAGCATAGGAGTAAAATGCAATTCTGTCAGGTCTCAAAAGAATGACTTTTCTGATTGTATCTTCTATACTTTGCAAGGTCTGAAACGGAAGGCCGAATATCACATCATAATTGACCGAATCATACCCATATTCCCGGGCTGATTCTGTAACTGATTTAACTTCGTTAAAAGATTGTTTCCTGTTAATCGCAGCTTGTACAATCGGGTCGAAATCCTGAATCCCGAGACTTATCCGGTTGAAGCCCAATTCAGCTAAGATTTTTAGATGCCCGGAACTTGTACTGGAAGGATGGCCTTCGAAGCTCATCACGGGTACAATGTTGCCATCAGTTTCTTTTAAAATGCCTTGAATTAATTTCTGAAGATTGGAAGGACTAAAGAATGTAGGTGTTCCGCCGCCAAGGTGTAGCTCTGCAATTCCCGACAATGCCGGGAGGCTGGTTAAGTACATTTTCCATTCATCCAATACTGCTTTAACATATGGCTCTTCAACTGAATGATTTACAGTAATTCGCGTATTGCAGCCACAGTAGGTGCATAAGCTTTCACAATAAGGAAGGTGAATGTAAATACCTGCTTTATTACATGAGCTCGCAATTGCGCCGTTGAGGTTTTCAATCCATTCTAGTTCTGACGGAGTGTTTTTCCAAAATGGCACAGTCGGATAACTTGTGTATCTGGGACCAGGCACATTGTATTTTTTTACAAGGTCTTTCATTTCAAACTATCATTAAGCCACTCTGCCGATGAATTTAAAGTTTCATGTAATTTAACGGAATGAAGACGTATACTACCGGAAAAGCATCCTGAAAGCCTGTCACAGAAGTCAAGCAGTAAATTTTCACATGTCGGCTGATACTTAGTGAAAACCACTTTCTCAAAATTTTCATGCAAGCCGTTAATTTCCTTGTGCGGAGAATTTCCATTCAATACCAAAGCATGATCGAATACAGAAACGATATTGTCGCTGACGATTCTCTTAAGGTCTTTAAAATCCATCAACATTCCATTTTTCGGACTTTTATCATCATCAAGTGGAATGCCGGAAATTGAAACTTCGAGTAAATAAGAATGGCCGTGAATATTCCTGCAAGATCCGTCATACCCGTATAAGGCATGAGCCATTTCGATATTAAATTTTCTGGTGAGAATCACATTTCGGCTTATCATGATTCGTCAAAAATATTGCAGGAGCGTAATCATGACATGACAAAGATCATGGAGAGTGTTTTATAACAATTTCATGACCGGATTCAGTCGTGTACGTGCTCATGAAGCACATCGCCCTTCAAAGTATCTTTGGAAAGCTCGCTATGCCTGATTTTTCCGCCAAGAAAACCAGTATATGTAAGTGAGGCAGAAGCAGCAAGTGAAACGATAATCAGCGCGAACATAATTAACCTGCTATATTTTTCCCTGAAGTACAGTCCGGCCGCAGCAACAATTCCGCTGACCAGGATCAGAGCAAAAGAAAGACCTGCTGATTCTTCATGTGCTTCAATTCTAAACTCTTCTATTCCCTGCAAATGTTCAACTTCATGTTCTGCATCTTCTCCACTGAAATACACAGGGATTGCAACAATCGCCGAAAAGACAAAGCCAACCATGGCTGTCTTCAGAAGTACTTTTTGGGAAAATACGAACCCGGACAACAAGATCACGAGTGAAAAAATTGTTCCCAAAATTGCCACATGATTTAAAGCTAAGTGTATTTGAACTGCATTCATAAAATCCAGATGATTTGGAACCTCAATGATAGAATAAACTTTTAATCCGAAGCCATTTCCATAAGCAAATCAGGTTTCAGCACTCTGATTAGTTTGCCATTTGTATCAATAATTCCATCCTGCTTTAATTCAGAAATAATTTTTGAAACCTGCTCTTTTGTCGTGCCTGCAAAGGATGCCATTTCCTGACGGCTGAGTACGGCATTCAGAGTGCCGCTGAAAGGTTCCACACCAAACTTTTCAAGTAAAGTGAGTAAAGTGTCGGCAACCTTTCGAAACACACTTAAGGATGCCAGTTTCAGTGCCCTGGTTTCCATAGTGCATAGCTCAGATTTAAAATATTTAATCAGCTGTAGGGCCAGATCAGGATGATTCATATAAAGCGCAGAAAAACTTTCAGCATCTGCAAAACACAAAGTTGAATCCGAGAGTGAAACTGCCGATGCAGCATATTCATTGTTTTCAGTATTGCAGCTCAATCCTATCATATCACCTGACCCGGCAAATCGAAGAATAATTTCCTGTCCTTTGGCATCCGACTTATAAATTTTAATCTGACCTTCTTCCACAAAATAAATCCCCCTCATGGAATTCCCCTCCATAAATATTCTTTGGCCGGATTTGAAAACGTAAACTTTTTTCATTCCTGAAAATTGCTTTACGCATTCATCCGTACATTCTTTCAAGATGGAACAATCCTTCATCTCACATTCCATACAATCGGTTTTGATGATGCCCGGTGCAATTTTCCTGTTTTTATAATACTTCCTTAGATTTTCCTGCATGGATTCTTAGCTTTCTTGAGATTACAAGGTAAATTCAAATCAGTTCCTGAAACATGATATAAATCAATAAATATCTTGACCGGCCTCATCCAATAATTAATCTGACAAATAAATCTGCAGGCTCTATTTTATCATGTCGGGCAAATAATTAACTTTAATAGACAATTCTATCAGAAATTTTCATTTTGCAAATTTTTACCCGTATGAACATAGGAATATTAGGAACAGGAAATGTCGGAAGGGCCATCGGATCCCATCTCATTCAAAGAAAACATAAGGTTAAACTAGGTTCTAGAACGACTAACAACGAAAAGGCAATCAGGTGGACAAAAGAAAATGGAAGCCATGCAAGTCATGGCACTTTTTCAGACGCAGCTTCTTTCGGAGAAATTATCTTCAATTGCACACTTGGAATGAGCAGTCTGGAAGCCCTAAGGCAGGCAGGCAAATCGCACCTTGACGGAAAAATACTTGTGGATGTATCTAATCCATTGGATTTTTCCAAAGGTATGCCGCCCTCACTCTCTGTCTGCAATACTGACTCTCTTGGAGAGAGGATTCAACAAGCATTTCCGGAGTTGAAAGTCGTTAAAACTTTAAACACTATGAACTCCAAAATCATGGTTAATCCTTCCATGATCAAAGGCAAGCATTGTGTATTTGTAAGCGGAAACGATGAAAGTGCCAAAAGAATTGTCAAAGATATGTTGAAAGCGGATTTTGACTGGAAAGAAATAATTGATCTTGGTGACATCAGCACCTGCAGAGGCACAGAGATGTTATTACCGCTATGGCTTAGAGTCAATGACAAACTAGGCAGTGCTGAATTCAACTTTAGCATTGTTCACTAATTGAGCAGCCGGAAAGCATTTCAGCTGCAACCGAGACTTGATCCGCAGTTAAGACATTTGTAGCAGGATCCTGAACGAATCGTGATATGTCCGCAAGAATGACAAACAGGAGCGTCACCCATCATACTGCTCAAATGATATTGCGACTGCATTGCTCCTGTCTGCATTTCTTCTGGTTGAGGGATGTTCATTTGTGGCTTAGAAGATTTTACTTCACGACTTTCTCCTTCAGCTTTAACAGGAGGCACTTGAACCAGATCTGTGCGGCTAAGATATTCAAGAGCCAGAAGCCGGAAAATAAAGTCGATCACAGAGGTGGAGGATTTAATGTTCGGATGCTCCACAGGTCCTGAAGGATCAAATCTTGTGAAGATGAATTTTTCCACAAACTCTTCAAGTGGGACTCCGTATTGCAAGCCAATGGAAACTGAGATGGCAAAACAATTAAGCAAGGACCTGAAAGAGGCTCCTTCTTTGTGCATATCAATGAATATCTCACCCAATGTTCCGTCATCATACTCGCCGGTTCTTACAAAGATAGTGTGACCTCCCACTTTAGACTTCTGCGTGAAGCCTTGCCGTTTTTCCGGCAGTCTTTTCCTGTGAACGATATTTGAGAGTTGTCTTTTAAATTTCGTATCAGAAGATAATGATATCAGTCTCTTAGCTGCATCAAGCACCTGGTCGGCTGTAAGCTCATCCGGGAGAGCCGCAATGTTTTCCGTGTGTGTTTTTTTCATTTCTGACTTTTTCGAACTGAGCGGCTGAGAAAACTTTGAGCCATCTCTGTACAACGCAATTGCTTTTAAGCCTTTTTCCCAGCTCAATGCATAACATGACATGATATCTTCTACAGTTGCTTCATTCGGGAGATTAATTGTTTTTGAGATCGCCCCGGAAATAAAAGGCTGCACAGCGGCCATCATTTTTATATGTCCAAATGGATGTATAAATCTGCTTCCTGTTCCGCATTTGTTGGCACAATCAAATACTGCCAGATGCGCATCGTTTAAATGAGGCGCCCCTTCCAGTGTCATGTTGCCGCACACAAAGTGATTTGCTTCTTCAATTTGAGATGTAGTGAAACCCATAAATTCAAGGAGTCCTTCACTACTTGAACCTGATGCCTTCTGACTAAAACCTGTTCTTTCTACACAGTTCTTTCCCAGTACCTGTTCATTGAAAAGAAAGCGTATGTCAAATGCAGACGAAGCCAGTTCATCGAGTTTTTTTAAATCATCATCAGTGAATCCTTTCGATCTTAAGGTCTCCACATTGATAAAGGGAGCGTTTTTAAAGCTTCCGCTTCCGCGGACAAAATCTATCATTTCACGAATCTCACTTTTACTGTAACCTAGGAACTTCAACGCATGAGGAACACTTTGATTAACTATTTTAAAATAACCTCCACCAGAAAGTTTTTTAAATTTTACCAATGCAAAGTCCGGTTCCACCCCTGTTGTATCACAATCCATCACAAGCCCGATTGTACCGGTTGGAGCGATGACGCTAACCTGAGCATTTCGGTAGCCGTACTGCTCTCCAAGACGAAGCGCGAGATCCCAACTTTCGCAGGCTGCTTTTAATAAATAATCCGGACAATTTGCAGCATCGAGGCCTTCAGGTTTGACGTGTAGATTTTCATAGGCATCAGCTGCGTGATATGCCGCATATCTGTGATTCCTTATCACTCTCAGCATACTGGATTTATTTTTATGATAGCCCTTAAAAGGTCCAAAATACCTGGCCATTTCAGCGGATGCCGAATAAGCAGACCCAGTCATAATCGCAGAAACCGCCGAAGCAATTGCACGGCCTTTGTCACTGTCATAAGGAATACCAGATCGCATAAGCACTGATCCAAGACCTGCAAATCCAAGTCCAAGCGTGCGATACTCATAACTGAGTCGTGCAACATCGCTGCTTGGGAACTGTGCCATAAGAACTGATACTTCAAGTACGATAGTCCAGAGGCGGCATGCATGTCGAAATGCAGGTATGTTGAGTTCTCCGTTTTCCAGATCGAAAAACTTTTCAAGATTAAGGCTCGCCAAATTGCATGCTGTATCGTCGAGGAACATGTACTCGGAACAGGGATTAGATGCGCGGATTGGCCCTGACTCAGGACATGTATGCCAGTCGTTAATTGTTGTGTCAAACTGCAAGCCAGGGTCAGCGCATCTCCATGCCGCCTCAGCAATTTCATTCCACAGTTTTACAGCTTTAACAGATTTAACTACACTTCCGTCTGTTCTGGAGACAAGATCCCAGTAATGATTTTTACCCAAAGCTTCCATAAAAGCATCAGGAACTCTTACAGAGTTGTTTGAGTTTTGTCCGGAAATGGTGTTGTATGCCTCTCCCTCGTAGTCCCTTTCATATCCGGCGGCAATTAGAGCGGCGGCCTTGAGTTCTTCATTCATTTTCCATTGAATAAAAGATTCAATTTCCGGATGATCCATGTCAAGACAAACCATTTTTGCTGCCCGGCGTGTTGTTCCTCCTGATTTGATTGCTCCTGCAGCTCTGTCTCCAATCTTGAGGAATGACATAAGGCCGGATGAATAACCGCCTCCGCTCAACTTTTCATTTACACCTCTGATATTCGAGAAATTTGTTCCAACTCCGCTACCGTATTTGAATATCCTGGCTTCTCTGAGCCAGAGATCCATAATACCTCCCTCATTGACCAAATCATCTTTCACAGAAAGAATGAAACAGGCATGCGGCTGCGGTCTTTCATAAGCGCTGTCTGACAGCTTAACTGCTTCTGTTTGCGGATCCACATAATAATGCCCCTGTCCCTTTCCTTTGATTCCATAAACAGAATATAAACCTGTATTAAACCACTGAGGTGAATTAGGTGCGGCATATTGTCCGAGAAGCATAAAGGCTAGTTCATCATAAAATGCCTGGGAATCGTTCTTCGATTCAAAATACCCATAACGATTTGCCCATTCGGTCCAGCAAGAAACCATTCTGTGAACAACCTGCTTCAATGAGGTCTCGCTGCCAGTACTGCCGTCATTCATTGGAACACCTGTTTTCCTGAAATATTTTTGTGCCAATACATCTGTAGCCACTTGCGACCAGGCTGAAGGGACTTCCACATTATCCATATCAAAAACAACCTCGCCCTTTGGCCCCCGAATACAGGACTTCCTCAATTCAAAAGTAAATTGTTCGTAAGGTGAAAGAGAATTGTCAGTAAAATATCTTTCGATTTTAAGAGCCTTGTACTTCTCTTCTGCCTGTTTTCTATTGCGTTGTTTTTTCATCACATGCGATTTTCAAATTCCGGGTGAAATAGCATGACAAAAAATAATTGAAGTATGATGCAAATCATGCATTATTAAATTTAATAAACATTTTTTTTAACAAAAAGAAAGAGCAGATAAAAAGATGAAAAATGTCATGAAAAGAATTGTATAATCATGCTGGAAGGATGAATGATCCTGCTCAGAAAATTTATTAAAAGGGATTTGCATAATCCGGGTTGGTTAAAAATGAAGTATCTGTCAGTGTTTTCAGAAAAGAGATAAGATCACTTTTTTCGGAAGGAGTCAGATTTAATCCGTATTCTTTGAATGGCTTAGTCATCACCGGATCAATATTCGGAGAATTCCATCTAACGCCGGAATTATAGAACTCCACAACTTCTTCGAGGGTATTGAAGCGACTGTCATGCATATAAGGCGCTGTCAGCTCAATGTTCCGTAAAGAAGGTGAACTAAACTTTCCCTTGTCGCTGTTAAGTCCGGTGAAAAGGTAACGGCCAAGATTTTGACCGGACAAAATGGAATCCAGTCCTGTATTATTGAAAGTATTGTTAGTAAATAATGGTGTGCCGTGACAATGAAAACAATCCCCTTTTTCAGTGAAGAAGATATTTGCTCCGGAAAGTTCTTCCGGCGAAAAAGCTGCCTCGCGCCTCATCACTTTATCAAATTTTGAATTATCAGAAATCACTGTTCTGACAAACTGTATCAAAGCATAAGAAATTTTGTGCTGCAGTTCTGAATGTGAAATATTGGCCACATCTCCGATTCCGAACGCTTCTCGAAAATAAAGCGGGTAGAGATTATGCTTTTTAATTCTGCTGACAAGTGTGTCCATATTGGTATTAAAAAATTCAGGACTGAAATCCGTCAGCGGTAAATGGTCAAGAACCAGATCCTGTCCTTTCCATCCCCAATCCGGATTGAAAGCCAGATTCATTATCGGAGGGATACTGACAACTTCATTTCTGCTGTTAATTCTGAATGGAACAGCAAAGGCCCTGTCCTGAGGATGGCAGGAAGAACAGGTTAGTCCGTTGCTGGAAAGGATTGGATCGTAAAAAAGCATTCGTCCCAGTCGAACACCTTCCACAGTCGTCTGGTTAAAATCCGGGATGGATGGTTCAGGCCAGCCTGAAGGCACTCTGATATGATAAGGAACAGTCTGGTATTGATTGTTCGCGATAATCTCCTCCTCATTCTCTCTTGTACAGGAATTGAAAAAGAATGTAAGGCAGAATGCGGGGATTAAGAGGTACAAAGACCTAATTACTTTATTTGACAATAAACACATCATTTCCGTTTTGGCTTAATTTCATCATTGCGGCCATATTACCCATGGAATAATTTCCATCAATATTAAAGTCATACAAAAAAGGATTCCTGAACCATTCATTAAGGTTCATGGCGAGTCGCAACTTGTTAGTTCCTGATTGAATAAGTATTGGATGATAAATGACACATTTTCCCAAAGCATTATTAGTACCAAGATGCATTGCAAAACCATGAAGTCCCGAAGAGTCACTAAAGTGACCTTCAAACTTGAGAAAATGATAACCCCCTCCCATCATGACAGGCCATTCCATATTCAGATTCTGGCTGGTAGCAGGTAAATATCCGGGCTGATTGTGCAAGGAATCCAAACCTATTAAAAACTGCAATCCTATGTAGCTTTCTTCCTTTGCATTTGATATTGCAATTTGAGAAGTGCTTGCATCTGCTGCGTCAGCGAAATGAAAATTCTTCAAAAGTTCCAATGAAGAATCCTGACGTATCATGCATACATTCCCAAGGTAATACCAAAGCCGGCTTACGCTGTAATTATATCCTGCATCACATGTATAGCCTGAAGTATCAAATCGAAGAGACTGACCGTCTACTTCATAAGATATCTCAATATTCAGACTTGTATTAACAATACCAGGGGCAACACTCTGCTCATCATCTTTTTTGCAAGCATTTATGACTGCGATGAGCAGCAGGAAAAACAAAAGGCGTAATCTCATGATTGTTGAGCAATTTCCCACAAATGTCCGCGGAAATACTCGGCAAAAAAATGACCAGCATCAAAGTTGAGAAAACGAAAGATTATTTGAAATCTGATATTTTCTTTGTATATAAAGTGAAATCAAAGGAAGAATCAAAAACAATAAACCAATGAAGAGCATAGCCCCTGAAAAAAAGAGAACTTTGTAGTATGGGAGAAGCAAACTCTTTAAAAGCCCGAAATGCATTTCATTTCGGTTTATGATATTTTGCATCCCAGCGGCTAGTAAGGCCATCCAGAAGACAAATAAGGAAAAGTTGCTGACGAAAAATCCCGCATTGAGTGATTTTCTTTTACCTGATATGACTGAACTGTTTACTTTTTCCTGAATATAAATCAGTGATGCGAAAAGAATCATGCAGTTGATGCCAATTGTTGCGCCCATTGCATGAGCCACAGTAATATGAGTTCCATGAGTGAAAGAATTGACCCAAGGCACTGATATTCCAATTGCAAGTATAAGGTTAATGAAAATCCACACGTCCGCTGCCATGATGAACCTGTAAGACATCAAATGAAGGTGTTTTGCACTTTCTCTGAGTGATTGCTTCCATTCCCAAATAATCCTGAACAGAATGATTAATTCGGTCATGCTGATGATGTAAGCGATATTTTTTATCCAGGGAGAAGCTGGCACAACATAAGTGTGATGCCCCCAGTTGAACAGCAGATTT
The DNA here is from genome assembly GCA_003389385.1 of Bacteroidota bacterium. GTDB lineage: Bacteria > Bacteroidota > Bacteroidia > AKYH767-A > 2013-40CM-41-45 > QQVM01. The sequence goes on along the minus strand of QQVM01000020.1, from coordinate 226,064 downwards.
ATAAATCCAAGAAAATAGAAGAAGAAAGACTTGCCTGATCGTGCGGAATTTTCATCACCGCTTATCCTGACAAGAAGATAAAATGCTGTTCCATAGACAAGCATGTTCCAACTTCCGACCATCATTCCTAGCGCTTTCCACTGGACAGTGACATCCCTTACCGGATTTCCGGAGAAATGCCTGAATAACCACAGTTGAGACTCTGTAAGTGTCAGAATAAAAAATACTATACCGGTAATCCACATGTAAATATAAACCGGAGGATTTTTTCGGACTTCTGCGGTATTTTTTACGAAGAAAATTCCGAAAGCCAGCCATGAAACCAGCAAGGGAATCGCTATTGACGGATGAAACTCCAGATACTCTCTGCCACCGAAGTATCCGAAAGCGTATGCACAGCAGGCAATGATATTCGCTGTAATAAACATGATTACCTGAAGCCATCCAAACCGCTGAAATTTCAATTCATTTCCTTTGATTTCCCTGAGGTAAAAATAGATCCCACCGCAGGCTGCCATTACTATCCAGGAAATGACAAGTGAAGTATGAATTGGACGCAAATGAGAAAATGGCAGCGATGATTTCAGAAAATCGGGAAATATATATTGTAGGCTGGAAGCTAATCCTGCCAACAGGCCAATCAGTAAAAACAATAACGCAGAGATAACAGAAACTGAGGTAAGAAGGCTGATTTTATTCTCAGTTATAAGTCTCATGTATTATTTATCTGTTATTTACTTTAGAAATCAGATCATACAGGTTCAAATCTGGATGTAAAATGTCTCAAAAAACCTGGCTCATAAGTGATTTTCATTCCTCTAGCTTCCTTTCTGTTCTTGTATACATGATCACAAACTTCAATGACATAATCTATGTGACTTTGAGTGTAAACTCTTCTTGGTATTGCAAGACGGACAAGTTCATATCTGGCAGGAATCAGATCTCCTTTCTCATCATACTTTCCAAACATTACGGAACCAACTTCTACTGCGCGGATTCCTCCTGCTTTGTACAACTCGCAAACAAGAGTTTGTCCGGGATACTGATTCACTGGTATATGAGAATAAAACTCTGAAGCTACTATGTATACGGCATGTCCACCAGAAGGAGACATTACAGGTATTCCGGATTTTTTCAATGAATCTCCGAGATAACCGGTACTTCGCACCCTGTATCTGAGATAATCCGGATTAAAAACCTCCTTAAGTCCTACAGCGATCGCTTCCATATCTCTTCCACTAAGTCCGCCATAAGTCGTGAAACCTTCAGTAATGATCAAAGACTGGATACATTCATCCGCTAACTTTTTATCCCGTAATGCAAGAAAACCACCCATATTAACAAGCGCGTCTTTTTTCGCGCTCATGATGACAGCATCGCAGAGATCACACATCATCCTCGCGATTTCAGAATATGAATATTGTTCACATCCTTTTTCAAACTCCCTGATGAAATAAGCGTTTTCAGCAATCCTGCATGCATCCAGAATCAGCATGACATTGTGTTGCCTGCATATTCTGCTTACTTCCTTTAGGTTGCTGAAACTAACGGGCTGACCGCCACCAGAATTATTTGTTACAGTAACAATCACTCCTCCCATGTTTTCCGGACCATTAGCAAGAATTTGGTCTTCTAAAAGTTTCAGGTCAAGGTTCCCTTTAAACCTTTCCTCGCTGCTGAAATTTGCAGATTCCTTCACTGGAATATCCATTGCCATCGCTCCAGTAAATTCAATGTTTGCGCGAGTTGTATCAAAATGCGTATTGCTTACAAACATTTTGTCTTTTCCTCCGCGAATTGAATAAAGAATTCTCTCCGCCGCTCTACCCTGATGAGCTGGAAGAATGAAAGGCATTCCTGTCAGATCGGAAACTGCAGATTCAAAACGATACCAGCTTTCAGCTCCTGCATAAGATTCGTCACCACGCATGATTGCCGCCCATTGATCAGCGCTCATCGCTGATGTTCCGCTGTCAGTCAGCAAGTCGATGATCACCTGGTTGCTTCTCAGCAGGAAAGGATTGTAATGGGCTTCCCTGATGAATTTTTGCCTTTGTTCAGCAGTTGACAACTGAATTTGTTCAACTGACTTTATTCGGAAGGGTTCTATGATAGTCTTGAATTCCATTTAGCTCATTTAGTCCAAATTATCACACAGGCTTGAACCTGGCCTGAAAAAAGCGCAGGTACTTCGGTTCATAAATCATTTTAAGCCCTCTGATTCGCTTTCGGTTTCTGTGCACTTCAATCACACTTTCAGCCACCACATCCATATGTGCTTGTGTGTACACTCTTCTTGGGATGGTAAGACGGACAAGCTCCAATTCAGGCTTATTGTTTTTACCGGTGTCTGGGTTTCTTCCGGCAGAAACAATTCCCCTTTCCATGGATCGCACACCTGAGTCAAGGAATATCTCCGCAGCAAGTGACTGAGCAGGATAATTATTCTGATCTATATGAGGCAGAAACTTTTTTGCATCTATGAAAATGCCATGACCTCCGATAGGTCTTACAATAGGAATTCCACTTTCCATGAGCTTTCTGCCAAGGTATTCAACCTGCCCTATTCTGGCCTGAATATGATCATCATGGACAGATTCTTCAATTCCGATGGCCATTGCCTCCATATCTCTGCCGGCAAGTCCTCCATAGGTGTGCAATCCTTCATAAACAACAACAAGACTTCGAGCCTGTTCGAAAACTTGTCGTTCGTTGACTGCGAGAAATCCACCAATGTTTACCAATGCATCTTTTTTTGCACTCATCGTTGCTCCATCGGTAAGGCTGCATATTTCATGTATAATTTCCCGAATGGATTTCCCGGAATATCCTTTTTCACGAACTTTAATAAAGTGGGCGTTCTCTGCTACTCTGGTCATGTCGTGAATCACTCTTATTCCTTTCTCAGCAGTATATTGGCGCAAGTTCCTGAGATTCTCCATTGAAATCGGTTGTCCTCCTGCCATGTTCACAGAAGTTGCAATCGAAACATAAGGGATTTTTGAGGCACCGTGTCTGCTGACGATTTGATCGAGTTTTCCTAGATCTACATTACCCTTAAAAGGAAACTCACTTTCAGGATCATGTGCTTCATCAATTATAATGTCTTCGAAACGACCTCCGGAAAGCTCCTGGTGAAGCCTTGTGGTAGTGAAATACATGTTTCCAGGAATGACATCGCCTTTTTTTATAAGGATTTTTGAAAGGATATGCTCGGCTCCGCGCCCTTGATGTGTTGGAATGAGATATCGGTACCCGTATACTTTTTTTACAACTTTTTCAAGGTTGTAATAATTTTCGCTGCCCGCATATGCTTCATCTCCCATCATCATTCCTGCCCACTGTCTGTCAGACATCGCAGAAGTTCCGCTGTCAGTCAGCAGGTCTATGTACACATCAGCCGATCTCAGCAAAAAGGTATTGTAACCTGCAGCGATCAATGCCTTTTCCCGATCCTCTTTGCTGCTCATTTTAAGTAGCTCGACCATTTTAATCTTATACGGTTCGGCCCAGGATCTTTTTACTGAACTTTTCTTCATTACCCGATGAGTTATTTTAGATACATACTTTGCATTTTCTTATCAATTTGATAAAGCTCGTTTAAATAAGCATACAGACTTCTAACTTGCCCGCTATCGAAGTAATATATCGGCATTTGTCCAGGTCCTGTCTGCAACATCGCATTCAGGTAATCTTCTCCTTTATATTCTTTCGATGCAAAATCAGTTAAGTCAGGTCCCAGATATCCTCCCAGTCCGTATATCTGATGACAGGATGAACAGTTATAATCCTGAAACAACTTTTTCCCGGACAGTGCCTCATCACTGAATTCCATATCGTTATCCGCCAAATTTGTTGCACCGAGATACACCCAAACAGTAAACAATGCAAAAATTACAATGAGAAGCTGATATACTCTTGAAAGTTTTTTTTGCATCACATCATTCTTCTCAGCAATGCTTACAGTTTAAAAAGTCCAAGTGATTTAGGGAAAAGAATATTGTTCTCCAGATGAATGTGCATGTGAAGGTCTTTTTCAAATTCGCGTAACTCCTGGTAACACAAAGTATGTGTTGTGCAGGCATCTTTAGGCTGTTTATAATTTGATGAAACTGATCTGATCTCAGCCAGAATGTTTCCTGCATTTTCATGCTCCCACTCCATAACACCCACCGGAGCTGCGATGAATGACTGATCAATTTCATCACTGGCAGGGATATTCTCTCCCTTATTCAAAAGGCTCAGTATCCTTGGGAACAGGATTTGCTCTTCCTTTTCCATGTGTGAGAACAAATCTTCTTTCAACACATTGAAAAGTTCCCGAATTTTTAACATTTCAGGATATCTGTCCCCTTTCTTTCCGGCAACCTTATCAAGATGAAATAAAATAAGCGGCACAGACTCTCTTACGTAAGTGTGATGCTTATCAACAATGTACTGGATCAGATCCTGAAGATTGAGTTTATCAAAATCCGGCAATTCACTCAAATGTTTTTGCCTTTCAATTTCTACTTCGATCTCAGAAACAATTTCATTAAGCAAATTCTTATCTTCAACACTATGAGACAACAGTCGCTTGCCTTTGCAGCAATAGTCCATATGATACTTCTCTAAGACGGGCACTGTGAATGGATATTCCATCACTATTTGAGATAAACTTTTACTTTCTATCATTTTTTGTCAGATTTTTAATGCAAAATTGATACACAATTCATAAAGTTCGAATGACCGCAGTCAAACTAAGTATTGACTCCGGTCATCAAAAACATTACGAAATGATGCTGTTTAAAAAAGAGGCACACCTCCCGAATGCTGTGCATGAAAAGCCAGCAAAGGAATATGGCTGTGATAAGCCAGTTTTTTCGTCAAACTTCTGCTGGTCAGTTTATCAAAAAACTTGCGTTTACGAGTGGAAGCCGATATAACATTGACAGAATTATCCTCAACAAAGCGATTCAGAGATTCAAGAACATTTGTTGAATCTATCATTTCAAACTTGAAATTATCATACGGTATTGTAGTGCTGATTTGTTCTTTAAACCAGTCGAACATTTTCTTTTCTATATTCAGGTCTGTTCTGTCTCCGATATGAAGGATGGTAATCTCTGGATTGAATGGCTTGAAAATACCTGCCAGAAGATAAATTGACTGGAAATCATTATCAGCAAAATTCGTAGCGAAAACAATTTTGTCCAAGGAACCCAATCCTGCATTTTCCGGAATTGCCAGAACCGGACACGGACACATCTCAATTACTTTTGCAGTGTTGCTTCCTATCAGCACTTGGGAAATCGCGCCTGCCCCTTTGGTGCCCATTACAACCAAGTCAATCTTGTGTTCCTTAACACAACGAATAATTTCCTCAACAGCAAATCCTCCCGACAGAAGTGTCTCGATATTGACATTCTGATGTGCGGACAACATCTGCTGCTTCAGGTTTGAAAGGCCAGCATTCAACTCATCTTCACGATTTAAACCAGCACCAGAAATAACATCTTCCAATCTGCCAATCTTTGGCAAATGAGCTGAATGAAAAAGTATTGCTGTGCATTTCAGGCTCTCTGCAAGCTTCACTCCATACATTACCGCATTATAAGCATTCCCCGAAAAATCGGTCGGTATCAGTATTTTCTTTACTGGGCCTGAATCTGAAGACTTTGTCATTTACTTTTCACTTGAAGTTCAAACCTATAAAAAGTTTTAACCAGTAATCATGATGTAAATCATGTCTGCTTTTGATATTCATCAGAATAAAGTTTTGAATGCTTATAGTATTGATAATAAAGGTTTTTTATTTTTGCGCGTCCTTTGACTTCTCATGAAAAGACGAATCCAAATTTCTGGCATTATATTAAGTCTGTCGATTTTTACTTTATCGCTTTTTCTTCCCCATCAATATCATTTAGAATACCTATACACTCTTATTATCCTGATGACAATATGGCTTCCTGGAATGAGAAGCACTTTTGATGCAAGTGTGGCTATCAGTGGGTTCATGCTTCTGGGATATTTTTTAAGTGAAGAAAACCTTTCTGCTTCCAGCATTCCTTCCATGCTGCTGCCCTTGGTTCTACTTTGGGCTTTTTCCTATTTGGTTATCAAATACAAGAGAACCCAGGAGAAATTACTGCACTCAAATGAACACCTCAATGCGATGTTCAAATTTGCCACTGAAGGACTCATCATAAGCAATCAAAAAGGACTAATTGTGATGGCCAATCCAAGAGCTGCCAATTTATTCGGATACGAACAGGATGAAATGCTGGGAATAGGAATTGACAGTTTGGTTCCAAGAAGATTTTCAGCATCCCACGCAGGACACAGAAAACATTATTACAAAGAACAACGCAACAGGCCAATGGGTAAAGGCATGACCTTGTTTGCCAGAAGAAAAGATGACAGTGAATTTCCGGTTGAGATAAGCCTCAGCTCATTCCAGATAGATGACCAACTTTATGTTATCAGCTTTATCATTGACATTACTGAAAGAAAAAAGAACGAGGATTTAATCCGGCAAATTAATGAACAACTTGAATTACGAGTGGTCAGCCGGACAAAAGAACTGGAGGCAGCGAATGTTTCACTTGCACAGGCTAACATTAACTTAAAGTCTGAAATGGAAGAAAGAAGCCAGATTGAAGAAGCCCTCCGTGTCAGTGAAAGGCTATACAGCGCAATGGCAAGAAATTTTCCAGACGGAATTATTTGTGTACTTGACAGGAATCTGAATATATTGTTTTTGGACGGCAGGGAATTGCATCACCTCAATTGGAAAAGAGATGAACTTCTGAATATTCCCTTTGAATCACTTCCTTTTTGGACTGACTCCAATGCGATTCTGACCAAATTGCGAAGGGTTTTCAACTGGGAAAGCCAGAGCCATGACTTCAGCTATGATTCGAGTCATTACAATCTCAATGCAGTGCCACTGCCAGACCTGAAAGGTTTTGTAAAAGAAATTCTCGTTGTCATTCAAAATGTCACAGATATTAAAAAGGCTGAAGCCGAGATATTAGCCTCCCTGGAGAAGGAAAAAAAACTGAATGAAATGAAATCCAGGTTTGTTTCCACTGCAAGCCATGAATTCAGGACTCCACTCAGTACTATTCTGTCGTCTGTGTCACTGATAGAAAAGTACCTGGCCACAGGAGATGAGGAGAAACGCAACAAGCATATAGAAAGGATTAAATATTCCGTTAAAAACCTGACAGAGATATTGAATGACTTTCTGAGTCTTGAAAAACTGGAAGCAGGTAAAATTGAAGTGCATTATTCCAGGTTCAACCTGATATCGTTTTGCGATGAACTTCGTGAGGAGTTTCAAAACCTTTCAAAAAACGGGCAGCAAATTATACATCACCATTCGGGGAAATCAGAATTGATCTATTCTGACAAACAACTTCTGAGAAATATTTGCATTAATCTTCTCAACAATGCCATCAAATATTCTCCGGAACACAGTGTCATTGAATTTAATTCAGAAATCGGCGACAATTTTGCCACGATCCTGATAAGGGATTACGGAATAGGAATCCCTGCAGAGGATCAGGCTCACCTTTTCGAAAGGTTTTTCAGAGCCGGCAATGTAACCGCCATCCAGGGAACCGGTTTGGGACTGAACATTATAAATCGCTACGCAAAACTGTTGAACGGAAAAATTTCTTTTACCAGTGAAATAAACAAAGGAAGCACATTCAAATTAGAATTACCTTTGGAAACAAATCAGTGATTATGAAAAAAATTTTATTAATCGAAGACAACCCCGAAATGAGGGAGAATACTGCTGAAATTCTTGAACTGGCAAACTTTAAGGTGATAAGTGCTGAAAATGGAAGAGCAGGTGTTGAAAAAGCAGGCGTAGAAAAGCCCGACCTGATAATTTGTGATATCATGATGCCTGATCTAGACGGATACGGAGTGCTTTATTTATTGGGTAAAAACCCAGAAACAGCCGGAATCCCTTTTATATTCTTAACTGCCAAAACGGAAAAATCGGATGTCAGGAAAGGAATGACCATGGGCGCTGATGATTATCTGACCAAACCTTTTGAGGAAATGGAATTGCTGAATGCAGTGGAAGCCCGGCTGAGAAAAAATGAAATTTTTAAAAAGGAGTTTTCCAAGAATGTGGAAGGACTCAATGAATTTCTCGCTCAGGCACAGGGACTGGAGGAGTTAAGAAAGATATCTTCCGAAAAAAAGACACATCACTACAAGAAAAAGGAAATACTGTACATGGAAGGTGATGAGCCCAACGGACTCATATTCATCAGCAAGGGAAACATCAAAACTTTCAAGACAAATGAGAATGGAAAAGAATTCATTATTTCAATGCATGGAAAAGGTGATTTCATTGGTTATCTTGATTTGATTGAAAACACAGAATACCGGGAATCAGCAGAAGCTCTTGAGGATTCAGAAATCAGCATTATTCCTAAGCAGGATTTCTTCGCTTTGCTTTATTCGAACAGGGATGTTGCCGCAAAGTTTATCAAAATGCTTTCCAACAACCTGCAGGAGTCTGAGGAAAGATTGATAAATCTTGCATATAATTCAGTGCGCAAGAGAGTGGCTAGCGCCCTCATTGACTTACAGTCGAGATATAAATCTGATAATTCCGACAAAACGGCTTTTACAGTTTCAAGGGAAGACCTTGCCAGCATAGTAGGCACAGCTACTGAATCAGTGATTCGCACCTTGTCTGATTTCAAGGAAGAGAAACTGATTGACATCAGAGACAAAAACATTCACATATTGAATGCAGAAAAACTTGTTCGGATGAAAAATTAAAATCAGAACTACTTCAATTAATAAAAACCGGGCATCCAATCGGGCTGCCCGGTTTTTTTCTTTGGATTAAATTCAATTAAAATTCAACTAACCTTTATTTCTTTTGTCTTATTTGAAACGATTTCCTTCTTGTCTATACTGATTCGCAAAACTCCTTCTTCATAAACGGCCTTTACACTGTCTTCTTTTGCATTATCGGGCAATGTAAAAGAACGTTCAAATGAGCGATAGCTGAATTCTCTCCTGGTGTAATGCTTGTTCTTTTCCTCCTTTTCATCCTTTTGCTCAGAAGAGATTGATATAATCCCATCGTCGACACGGATTTTGAAATCACCCTTTTTCATGCCAGGAGCGGCAAGTTCAAGTTCATATGACTTTTCGGTTTCGGAAACATTTACAGCCGGAATACGGCTCTTTTCGAACAAGTCGTTAATGGATAAGTTTTCTGCATTGAAAAAGTCGGACAGCAGAGAACGAAATGCTGGAAATCTTTCGGTGTTACTTTTTACGAGTGTCATGGTAAAGTGAATTTAAAGTATTAATTAGATAATGATAATTACACCTTAAAAGTATCTAACAAGTGAAACAAAGAAAATGACTGATGTCATGAAATTCCTAAATCAGGTTCCGTTCTGAATGGATTTCAGCTCCTGATAGAGTTTTTTTTCCCGCTCACTCAATCTTTGAGGCACTTTGATAAAAATTCGCACAAACAAATCGCCATGGCGATTCGCTTCTTCATAATACGGCAATCCTTTTCCTTTCAAGCGAAGCATTTTACCACTGTCAGTTCCCGCAGGCACCTTGATTGAAACAGAGTCATTGAAATGACTCAGAACTATCTTTCCACCCAGCACAGCAGTCAGCACATCGATGTAAACATCCATGTAAAGATCTTTTCCGCTTACCTTGAATTTCTGATGGGGAAGCAGCCGAATGGTGAGGAGAAGGTCTCCTGAAGGGCCTCCCTTACTGCCTGGATTACCTTTGCCTCGCAGCCGCAGGACCTGACCGTCTGTAAGACCTGGCCGCAATTTCATTTCGATTTTGCTGCCGTTGATAGAGATTGTCCGTTGAGAACCAAAATAAACATCCTCCAATGAAACATCCATGAAAGCATGCATATCACTTCCACGGGCAGACTGGCTCTGAAATCTGCTTTCATCAAATCCCGAACCGAAAAAGGACTCAAAGAAATCTGAAAAACCTGAATCACTGAAAAAATCAGAAGCGGAAGACCTACCCTGTCTGCCCTGAAAACCAGACCAGCTATGTCCAGGATCGCCTTGTCTTCCTGCATACTGCTTCCAGTTTTTACCTATATCATCATACTTTTTTCTCTTTGCAGGATCCTTTAATACTTCATAAGCTTCATTCAGTTCTTTGAATTTTTCTTCTGCTTTTTTGTCACCGGGGTTCTTGTCTGGATGATAACGCACAGCCAATTTGCGGAATGCTTTCTTAATATCAGATTCCGTTGCACTTTTATCCACTCCCAAAACAGAATAATAATCTTTGTATTCCATTTGGTTATAAATTAATTTTCTGTTAATACTTCTTTCATTGAAGGTCTTAGCACAAGAAGCGGGATGCGTATCTTGTGAAGGACAGAAACTGTATCGCTTTTCCTGAATATTTTCGGCGCCCCATCATTCAGATGGGTCATCATTACGATCAAATCAATGTCGACTGATTTTATGAATTTTACAATCCCCGAAGACACATTGCTATCGCTTAACATATAACCGGACATTTTTTTATACTTAATATGCCTTCTGATTTTCCGTGTCATATCATCCAAGGCTTCATTTGTCTGAACAAATTTTTTATTCGAAATGTAAACGAAATATAAATTGGCATTGAACAATCCCGCAAGAGTTGTGATAGCCTGAGAGGAATGAAGATTGTCTTCTTTCAGGTCAGTGGCGTAGACTATGTTGGTCAGGCTGAACTGATCCCAGGCATGTGGAATGATCATTACTGGACAACCGACATCTGAAATCACTGCTTCTGAAGTGCTTCCTAATACAATTCTTCTCAGTGTGCCTTTACCGGCTGAACCCATTACAATCAGATCTGCGTTCATCTTTGCGGCGCTTTTTCGGATGGCTTCATCAGGAGCTCCAGACATAACCCTTGCCGAATACTTAACATTGGGAAATTGCTGTTGAAATTCCACGATAAGTTTTTTCAGGCTGAGCAATGCGGCTGATCTGACTGATTTCGATTTTTCAGGATTTCTGTAATTCCTGATGACATGTAGCAGCATGACACAGGATGAAGATTTTCCTGCGATGGCCGAAGCATAATTGACAGACTCAGGTGCCGCTGGAAGATCTAAAGGACAAATGATGAAATTCATGGTATACAAATATAAAACAATGATACCTGAATTTACATGATATCAACACAGGATATTGATCCAAGCTTTTGCTTCGATTCAATTTTTTTCCTGTGATTTCTTCTCCATCATTTTGGCAAAGGATGAAATGCAAACAAACGTGAGCAATGTCAGGCCCATAGCCAAGGGTACTGCAAAAATCAATCCTGAACCCGATGAAGAAGTTTCAGTAGATCTGGCAAGCGCTTCTGCATTGGCAGAGTTAAGCATGGTTAAAATAACTCCCATAACTAAAGAAGATTTAAATAAGAATAAGCTTGTGTGTTTCATAAAGCAGGTATTTTAAAATTATTATCGGAACTGTTAAACAAATTCAAGGATCAAAGTAGCTACTAAGACCTGAATTCGATTTGAAAAAAGTACTTGAAAACTGAATGTGTAAGAAAAGTCGGAATTTTTAAAAAGCATTTCAGCAAAGTGAGCCTGATTCAAAGCCACCCGGTTAAAATGACACTTAATTTGAGATTTAACATTTGTAAGTTAAACATCATGAACAGTCAAAATCAGGATCCTGTCAGACAGATTTACCATTATTCCTCAAGAACAAAAAGAGTAATGATGAACTCAATAATACATAACAATGCAGTAAAACTTAGATTGAATTTAAAAAAATGATAAATATCATTAGCAATTCATCATTTTTTTTATTATCTTTAGGAACATTAGAACGAATTTAATATTCAATTATCAACCAATTAATTAATCACCAATTTAATTCAAGGTTACTATGGACAACAACTCTAAAATCATTTTAGCTCTTTTAGGCGGAGCAGCCGCCGGAGCATTGTTAGGAATTTTATTTGCACCTGACAAAGGCAGTGAAACCAGGCATAAGATTGCTGAGGAAGCCAAGAAGTATGCTGAAAAAGCAAAAAGCAAAATCAAAGACGGTATACGCAAGGTAACCGACAAGCATTCTGTTGAAGAAGAAGAACTTGTCTGAGCATTCTAAGCTTTTATGGATAAACTCAACACAATGGTTGATGAATTCATCAGCCATGTAAAGGAATATTTAGAAGCCCGGACTGAATTAAGCAAATTGAAAGCCATTAACCATGGCAGCTCTCTTGCTGCCAGGGTTATGGCAGTTTTAATTATCGGCTTCCTCCTTTTCCTTTTCGTCATTTTCCTCAGTATGGTAATGGCAATGGCAATATCTCAATGGCTCAATTCGCCCTTAGCGGGATATTCCCTGGTCACATTATTTTATCTCCTCTGTGCTGTTTTAATATTTATGATGCGAAGAACCTGGGTTATTAAACCGCTTCGGAACTATCTGATACGCATTCTTTGCAATAAACCTGATGATTATGATTGAAAACAGCAAACAACTATTGGATGAGATACAGCGTCTGGAGAAAGTCTGCTGTGCGAAAGAAACTGTGATAAAAAACCGCTTCACTGAAATTCGCGAAAACTTTTCACCAGCCAAGGTTATGATCAATTCATTTTCATCCATTACAGGTGTGGATTTGAATGCCAATACTTTTTTAAAGAGAGCTTTATTGGTTGCAGTCACTTTCTTTGCGCAAAGATGGATCAGGAAGAAAGAACTGAGTCTTGAAAGCAAGATTATTGAATGGGTTCAGAAAATATTTTATCAGATGAAGGAAAAATTCAGCTCAGGAAAAGACGAGCATGAGGAAGATGATCATTCCAATGAAAGTGATCCATCAGCTGAATCAGAAATACCCAAAGCCTGAATTCCTACCTTTATTGGCATCAGCAATCAGCCGGGAAACTTCTTTGTCTGAAACCGCTCTGAAATCCCTGAAAAACTGCCCAACGCTGAAAAATAAATCAGGCTCCATAAGACAAATAAATTCGTCTGCTATGAAGCGCGTTTTCCTGACACTCTCCCGGGAAGCAACAGGCACAGCCAGAATAATGCTTGCCGGATTTTTTTTTCTCAATAAATTCAGAGTTGCTCTCATGGTATTTCCTGTAGCCATTCCATCGTCTATAACAATCACCCTTACACCGTCAAGTTTTTGTTCTTTAATCTGGCCACGATAGAGTTCATTTTGTCTTTTCACCTGCTCCTTGACAGTTTTGATTCTTTCCATCAAAATATCTTCAGGAATTTTAGCTGCTTCCGGATCCAATATTAATCCCTCAGAACTGACCGCACCGATAGCCAGTTCAGGATTTGAAGGGTGTCCAATTTTTTTAACTACTGCAACATCCAAAGGCAAATTCAGATTTTTAGCCACAACAGCTGCCAGAGGAACACCTCCTCTCGGTATTCCAATCACAACGGTGCGACCATTTCTGTACTTCCACAGTTTTTGTGAAAGCTCCTCCCCTGCACTCTCCCGGGATTCAAAAAATTGTTTAATTCTGTTCTTCACAAATCGTAAGCTAAATTAGATGTTTTGATTAATTCAAAAGGAAAAAAAAATATTTTTTCGTAAATTTAATATCAGAGATCAATTATAGCAGATATGATTGCCAGGCGTTTCTATATAGAACTTGGAAAGCTATTATATGCTATTGCCGATATTGATGGTGCAATCAGCGAAAAGGAAAGAATCGCCCTGAAGCAATCTGTAAAAGATGAATTGTTGCCACTGGAGAATTATAATGACGAATACGGCACAGATCTCGCATATTATACAGAGTTTGAATTTGATTTCCTTGATGAGAACAGACCAGATCCGGAAACAGCACTCGATTCATTCTTAAATTTTATACAAGAATATAAATATTCTTTTGACGATAAGTTGAAAAATGTATGCATGAAGCTTTCCACCGGGTTGGCAAGCTCCTTTCATGGAATCAATTCAAAAGAAAAAAAACTGCTTGATCGGGTCAAATCAGAACTTGATTCTTTATGACTTCACAAATTGCCAAGACAAGATTCAGGCCGACTTGCCACTCTTCCGGCAAGTGCTTAATCCGAACGGAAGATATAAGGGACAAAATGAGATTAAACTGGTCGCCACAAAAACAAGAGCAAGTACAATCAATACAATTCCGGCAAATCCTGTGACTACCTCCAAGGCGTAGAATGCCAAAAAGACTATTGCAAGCATAGTTCTGATCATTCGATCCGTTTTACCCATATTAGCTTTCATGATAATAGAATTTTAATTGTTCGATCTAAATTTACATGCTTTACATTCCATGAAATATGCATTCGGTCATGATTAATAAATCATACATCATAAGTATCCAGGATATTTTATGATTTAACTCATGCTTAATTTGGTTAAAGGAAACAACAATAATTTACCTTTAAAAAGATTCAAAGAAGATGCAGATTGCAGGGTAACTTTCAAACTCTGTTATCAGAATTTCATACATTAGCAATGGCTCCCGGCTTACCATGAAAAAGCATGGTTGGGGGCAGCTTATTTATTAAACTCGTGAAGCAATTATTGCCTTTAAAGTGGAAAAAGCAACTTGAAGAAACAGGAGATATTGGCCGGTTTACGATAAGATTTTTCAGGGAATTTTGGAGACGACCGTATGAATTCAGGGAAGTTGTTCGTCAATGCTTTCTTCTGGGGTACAAATCCTTTCCCCTGGTTGGGATCACCACCTTTATTATCGGACTGGTCCTGACAATTCAGAGCCGCCCAACCCTTGAGCGATTTGGAGCGGAAGCATGGCTTCCGGCCATGGTAGGCATTTCTATTATCCGTGAAATCGGACCTGTATTAACTGCATTGATTTGTGCAGGGAAAATCGGATCCAGTATTGGGGCAGAACTTGGCTCCATGAAAGTGACAGAACAATTGGATGCAATGGAAGTATCCGGAACCAACCCATTCAAGTACATTGTGGTTACGAGAATCATTGCCACCACATTTATGCTCCCTGTGCTTGTGGTGACAGGAGATGCTATTGCGCTTTACGGATCATATTTAGGAGTGAACATTGGTGATACGGTTAGCTTTAAGTTATTTTACCAACAAGTATTTGAATCACTTGAATACGCCGATGCCTTACCTGCCTTTGTCAAATCATTCTTTTTCGGTTTTGCCATTGGCCTAGTAGGTTGCTACAAAGGATATCATTCTCAAAAAGGAACTGAAGGCGTTGGACGCTCAGCCAATTCAGCAGTAGTTGTTTCATCTCTGCTGATCTTCATAATAGACCTGATTGCCGTACAAATAGCGGATTTCCTTGGCATCACTTAAAATACAGGATGAAAATATGGAATCTGTTCTGGAAATAAAGAATCTGAATAAATCTTTCGGCAGCAATCATGTTCTGCGTAACTTCAGCCTCACACTCTATAAAGGAGAAAACATTGTTGTACTGGGAAGATCCGGCTCAGGTAAATCTGTGATGATAAAATGTGCGGTTGGCCTTATGAAGTACGACAGTGGCTCAATTAAAGTGCTGGGACAGGAGATAAAGGATTTAAATGCTGTGGAGTTGGATGCATTACGGGTAAAGATGGGATTTGTTTTTCAGAGCAGTGCTTTGTATGACAGCATGACTGTAGGAGAAAACCTTGAGTTTCCGCTTCGAAGAAACAGGCCAGACCTTCGTAAGTCAGAAATGGATGATATCATCAAAGAAACACTGGACAACGTCGGATTGTATTATGCAATCAATCTGCTACCATCCGAATTATCTGGTGGAATGAAAAAACGAGTCGGGCTTGCCCGGGCATTGGTCTTGAAACCTGAAATTGTCTTTTATGATGAACCAACTACAGGTCTGGATCCCTTTACCAGCAGTGAAATAAGCAAGCTGATGCTGGAAATGCAGAACAAATACAACACATCATCCATAACAATATCGCATGACATGTATTGCGCAAGAATTACTGGAAATCGTCTGGTCGCACTGATTGACGGGACCAATTATGCGGAGGGTACATTCGAAGAACTTCAAAACAGCGAAGACGAAAAAATCAAAACATTCTTTACACATGGACTTGGAAAGCGGAAATAAAGTCAGGCTTGGAATTTTTATCATTGCCGGACTCATTCTTTTCATCAGCGGTATGTATTTTATCGGTGATAACCGGAATCTCTTTGGCAACAACATTAAACTCTATACCAGCTTTGATAATGTGGAAGGCCTTCAGAAAGGAAACAATGTAAGATACTCGGGAATTATAGTCGGTACGGTTGAAGAAGTGAAAATTCAGGGTGACTCCGGAATTTTAGTCAGCATGGTTCTTGATAAAAGTGCTGCAGCTTATATCCGGAAAAATTCTACGGCGAGCATAGGAACTGACGGACTGATTGGTAACAGGCTTATAAATATCAGTCCAGGAACATCCGAGGCAGGATTTATCCAAGAAGGCGATATGATCAGTTCACATACACTTGTGAATACAGATCAAATGCTCAGCACATTGAGTGTAACAAATGAAAACATTTCGAGGGTTTCAGAAGATCTGAAAAAAATATCTGGCGAATTGAAAGGTGGACAGGGAACTGTTATTTCACTTCTCTCAGACACTACATCAGGAAGCAACATAATCAACACTCTTAAAAACCTCGAAATAATTTCAGCAAATCTCAGGCAGGCAAGTTCGGCTATTAATCAGCTTAGTTCCGGGATACAAAAGGGTGAAGGGCTTTTAGGCAGCATGTCAAAAGACAGCAGCGAGTTACATATTACTTTCCTGAAAACAATGAACTCTATCAACGAAACAAGCGTGAATCTGCAGGAAACAAGTCAGCTTCTGCGCGGCACAATTGCACAACTAGAGAAGGAAGACAACATTGCCTCAGTATTGCTCCGTGATTCCGTCAGTGCCATACATCTGAAAAACTCACTTGCAAACATAGATTCAAGTGCTGCCGGAATTAATGAACTTACAAAAGCGCTGGAGGATAACTTCCTTTTCAGAAAATATTTCAAGAAGAGTAAAACAACTAAGTAAATTCCGATAATTTTGTTTCATAAAAATTCAAACTCATGAGCTTCTTATCGTCAGCAACATTTTGGGGAATAATCATCATCCTGCTTGGAGTTTCGATTATACTCAAAGAAGTTTTTCATATACAGTTCCCATTTTTCAGAGTCATCATCGGGCTTCTACTTATTTACTGGGGAATCAAAGTAATCAGCGGAAGCACGTGGAAATCCCGATCATCCAGCAGCGCGGTATTCAGCGAACAGGAAATGAAATATTCCAGCGATGAAAAGGAATATGGCTTTGTATTCGGCACAGGAACCGTGGACTTGTTTAAAGCTGAAGTACCTGTTCAAAATAAAAAAATAGAAGTCGGTGTGGTTTTCGGTAATGCCACACTCATCCTCAATGACAGCATTCCTGCCATTGTTGAAATGAGTACAGTATTCGGGGCGGTGAATGCCCCCGGCAGAAGTGTGGCCATGATTGGGAATTCAAATTATACAACTGCTGCATACAAATCGGATCAACCGGCCTATAGGATAGAAGCAGGAGCAGTCTTCGGAAAAATAGACATCATATCAAAAAAGTGGTGATCCGGAATAACACATCCAATTCAAGATAGCTTTTTATTATTTGCAATGGCCGCCCTAACCAGCAGGAATTCCATTATATTCTCCATATCAATCAGTCCTACGAGTTTCTTTCCTTTCACAACCGGCATGATGCTGATATTATTCATTCTCATTTTTTCATAGGCTTTGTCGAGCAAACCCTCTTCTTCTGCAACACTGAAATTCTTTTCCATCACCTGTGAAATCGGCACATCAAGTCCATGAGTTTTTAAGGCTTCTAGAATTATCTTTCTGGTGAGTATTCCTGCAGGTTCTGAATTATCCTGCACGACGAATTCTGAAGCATGTCCGTCAAGGAGCGCATTCACAGCTGCAGAAAGCGGTTCCGAAGGGTGCAGAGGCTTAAACTGGTGAATCATGGCATCCCCTATTCGAAACGTTCTCAAAAGATATTTTGACTGATAATAGTCTGTCTCTATCTGAGCGCCTAAAAAGATAAACACACCGATGAATACAAGAAAGGGATTATAAAACAGGCCGATGAAAACGAATAATATCGCAATGAACTGGCCAACACCTCCCGCGATCCTTGTGGCTTTATGCCGGGGCAATCGCATGCTTAACAAGGCCCTAAGCACCCTGCCTCCGTCCATTGGAAAAGCAGGAATCAGATTGAAGACCGCGAGTACGACATTGGCGACAAAAAGCGCAGGAAAAAAATTTTCTGCATCCAGCTTAGCGAAATCAATCAACTCCGTGAGGCCGTCATTCAATGAAAGCCACACATATAGAATCACGGCAATCACCAAATTAACAAAAGGCCCGGCGAGTGCAACAAGCATTTCCTGTGAAGGATTTTCCGGAAGCCGGTTCATTCGGGCCAAGCCTCCGATTGGCAACAGTGTGATGTCACGCGTTTTGCAACCGAATTTTTTAGCCATTAAAGCATGGCCAAACTCATGCAGGGTGACACAAAAAAACACCGCGAGAATGAATGCCAGCATCATCAAACTGTCTGACAGGTTTTGTCCCTGGGAACGGCCTACAATCAATACATATAAAAACAGGATGAAGAATGTCCAGTGAATCCTCACTTCGATTCCTGCAATACGACCAAGATTGATCGACCATTTGCTTTTCTTATTCATATATTAAAATGAGTTGTAAACGACTTTAAATAAATTAACTGAAATTACAAAAAATTGAAGACAAGTTCAATCTGCAGCCCGGAATGCAATCAAAGGAATGTGAGTATGATAAGCCATTCTTTTGGTTACTGACCGGCTGAAAAGCTTCTGGATAAATGATCTTTTCCTCATTGTCATTGCTACTACATCCGCTTTAGAATCTACAATGAATTTATTCAGCACTTCATATACGTCGGTGCTTTCTATCAGCTTAATTTCAAGTCTTGAATAAGCACTGTCGTCCTTAATTCTCTCCTTAAACCTTTCAATAGCTTCATACTCGTATGATTTTTCAATTTCCCCGGAAGAAATATGCAAGAGCACTAATGTTGCGTCGAAAGCTTTCACAAATTCTAGTACCTGCTCTACATATCTGAAATCACCTTCAGCGTAATTTGTCGCGAAAACAAATCTTTCGAATGGCTTGAAAACAGTTTCAAAAGGAACTGCCATGACAGGACAAGTTGCATTTTCCATCACCGAAGCAGTAATGGTTCCGATTAAAGTCTCTCTCAGACCACTTGCTCCTTTTGTACCCATAATGATCAGGTCTGCTTTGTGACTTGATGCCGCCTCAATTATCTCCTCCTCCGGATATCCCTGCTTGATGTCCATTATTATCTCCGACTCAGGAAATTCAGCACGCATTGCTGCATGAAGCCTTCTGCATGACTCTTCTCCTGCTTTCAGCAGTTCTGCATCAATGGGAACAATCACAGGGATATCACTTGCGTAAACAGGCACCACGTAAGAGTGAAACAGTACAATTTTCGCCTTCATTTTCCTGTTCATCGTCAGAGCATATCTGGCAGCATGAAGAGCATTTTCAGAAAAATCCGTAGGCACAAGAAATGTTTTCATAATTTGGGTTTTCAGGAAATTTATTAAAATAATATTATCCGGGTCAAATATTTCGTTCAGTAGCGATTTACAATTGCAATACGTTGAAATTTCGCGAGAGTGTCCTTTTCAAAAAACACAACGTCACCATTATGCTTTAGTACCAATTCAATGATATCGTCCACAGCGTCGACTACAACATTATGGGATGAATCAGCAAGTTCATCTAAGATCAAAGTATAGCTGTCTTTGCCAAAACCTGCTTTTTGAAAATAGTCTTTTTCAACCAGCAACAACCTGCCCCTGCCTTCAGCAGCAGCACGCCAGACCTGAGAAATTCCGGCCGAAAAATTTCCTGAACTCACTGATTGCTCAAGCAGCTTCAACGCATCTTCCTGATCCTGCAAAATAAGCTTATTGAGAAGCGGTTCAATCAGAGCACTTAACCGGGCTAGGGAATGTTTTTCGTAATTTCCTTCTATTTCGCCGATCAGCCTGTCGCGATTCCTAGAATGATTTCGAAAGTAGGCCAGAATTTTTATGTCGCCGGTCATGATCAGATTCAAATTCGAAGACTTGATATTTTCCTCAATCACTTCATCTATGAATCTCAGATAGTTTTTCAGGTTTTTCTCCTCATAAGCATTTGTATCAAGATAGTCCCATCCGGGAAAGCTTCTTTCATTCCTGATTTCATTGACATTATCAGGCATACCATCAAACTCAATAGGGAGAAGTATACTTCCGTATCCAAATAGTGTTTTCACATTATTTCTGGATATTATCACCAACAAATAATTTTTATTGAGCTTGGCAGAATAGATTAAATCCCTCACCTGAAATGAAGAGTCCACTACAACCTTCTCATCTGCAAAATATGGTAAATGAACTACACGGTCTGATTCCGGTGATACAAAAAGCGCCAATGAACCTGCACTGGATGAAAAGTCAATTTTATTCACCGTCCGGCGCATACGATCAATCATTTCATCGGTCTTTTGCTTGCTGTACTTTTTCAGCATGACAACGGCTGCTTGCTCTATCAAAGTATTCAGTCTATCCTTTGCAACCTTCACACGCGCATTTCCTTCTGCAAGTGGCAGAATAATGGAGATAGCCGGAAAATGTGTTTGACCTATTATGCTTATATTTTCTTTTAACTGGCTCATAATTATTGCATTTTTAAATATTACAAATCAATACATGATGGATTCGGTTAGCATTATTTTCAGTTCTCTTGGCAAAACAGCCATCACATCTTCTATTTCACCCGGAGACACATAAATTGCCAAAGTTTTGAAAACAGCATTAATCCCTTCGATCACTTCTTCTTCGCTGGAAAAATCCTTCCAGGCAGAATTACCGTCTGTCCTTATTACTTCGTCAATAAATTCCTGCATGGTCTTTATTTTATTGGGCTTTTCAGAATATTTCCATCCGTCCACATATAGTGCTTTGATGGCCATTGGAAGCTGTGCGAGTAATTGAAGTGATTCAGCATGTGTGAGCCGGTCTCGCAAAGTTTTCAGGACACATCTTGTGATCCTCCCGGATCTGGATTTTTCCTTAATTGTGAGGAAGGAAGACACATGATTCAGGAATTCATTGCCCTTGTGAGTGTAGGTTTCAAACAGTAGCGACATATCGATGATTTTAAAATATTTTTAATGCTTTTTAGTACTTATAAAGATAATAAGGCCGAATCTAATTGCATCTGACCTTTCACATCTGAAATGAATGACATTCATCATGATTACTCTAAAATCATGCTTCACTCTCACTACAGGAAATTTACGCTTTTTTTCTTACTTTAGCGAAAGTATTCCTCATATTTACGAGTCCATGAAATCCTACTCAGCCTCAGCTGTCAGTCTGCTGATTTATGCAGTTTTGTTCTCCATTGCTTTTGGATCCTGCAAGAAAAAGAACGAAGATCCGGTTCCTGTTAATCCGGGCACCAGCGGTAAGCTTACCATCTTTTTCAGAAATCTTGCGGGTGGACAGGAAATTCAATTTGGCCAAAGGCTTTACACGAATGCGGCCGGGAATAACTACCAGGTAGACATGCTGAAGTATTATGTCACAAATGTGGTTTTAATCAAAGACGACAGTTCAGAATTCAAATTCAATAATTACGATCTGATCAATGCGAAAGTCGATTCAACATGCAGAATTTACGGCAATGTAGTTCCGAACGGGACTTATAACCGAATCCGATTTTATCTTGGAGTTGATCCGGTTAGAAATCATACAGGCGCGCAGGACGGAGATCTTGATCCGGTGCATGGGATGATTTGGACTTGGAATACCGGCTATATATTTTTCAAGCATGAAGGAGATTTCATGGACAGCACCGGCAGCATTGAGCCCCTGTTATACCACTATGGTACTGACCCTGTGCTTGCACAGATAGAACTTCCAATTGGAGCTCTCAGAATTGATAATAATGAAAAGAAGCTTTATCTGAACTTTGACCTCAATTCACTCTACGGATCCACTCATACTGTGGAATTCAACGGTAATAACATCCGGCAATCCTCAAGTGTGGATGACCGCGACTGGCTGACTTCCCTTTTCGAAAACTTCCAGAATTCATTCTCATACGACAGATCTGAATAATCAAATGCGTAAATTATTACTGACAGCATTGCTGGCCGGCTTTGTAATCATTGCCTGCAAGAAAAAAGAAGATGATGTTATAGATCCGGGAGACGGACACAATCATTCGCATTACATTCTCGATATTCCTCCAGGCTTACCTGCAATGCCAATTCCAGCAAATAACCCAATGACGGAAGAAGGGATTGCATTGGGCAGGAAACTATTTTACGACCCAATTCTTTCGGGCGATAATACAATGGCCTGCGCAGATTGTCACAAGCAACATTTCGGATTTTCAGACAGCACAATACAGTTTAGCATTGGAATTGACAGAATACCCGGTGACAGAAATGCAATGCCATTGTTCAATCTTGGCTATGCCAGCAATTTCTTCTGGGACGGTGGCGCTGCAGACCTGGAATCACAAGTGATCGGACCGATCCAGAATCCGGTGGAAATGCACGAAGACCTGGCTAATGTAATTCAGGAACTCAATGCTCATCCGGAGTACCCGGAATTGTTCAGGAAAGCATTTGGATCAAGTACAGTCACTACACCGATGATCATGAAAGCGATTGCCCAGTTTGAGCGCACTATGGTTTCGGGTGATTCAAAATTTGACCGCGTAAGGCGCGGACTCGATTCGTTTACCGCCCAGGAACAAAGAGGCATGGATTTATATGCCGATCCTTTTAAAGGGGATTGTGTGCACTGTCACACTATGGGAAGCACATTTACCGACTTTGAGTTCAGGAACACAGGACTGGATTCAATCGCTGCAGACAGTGGCAGAGCCAGAATCACTTTGCTTGCCAGTGATATTGGCAAATTTAAAACGCCAAGTCTTAGAAACATCGAAGTGACAGCGCCATACATGCATGATGGAAGATTTTTCACTTTACAGGAAGTCATGGATCACTACAACACCGGATTTCATTACCCTCAAAATCTTGACGCAAACCTTCGCACCAGTGTAAAAGGAAGAATGACACAACAGGATATGGACGACATTATCGCATTCCTGAAAACACTGACAGATTACAATTTCCTTACTAATCCTGCATTTGCAAAACCCTGAACTGGTTAGGGTTCGAAATACTAGTTCGGAGTTCGGGGTAAGAGCACAACCAATGTACTCTGTTGAAAACATAGATATTCCGGCGACTTTCTGAATCCACAGTTACAATCAATTGTATCCATGAGTTTCTTTTAAATCATCAGGGCATAGACTTTATGTAATTTTAGAAATATCTCCTTCATTTAGAGATTTTTTTTAGATGGATTTTTTTAATTATATTAAGTGAATGAAAAACTTTTTTTTGATAGGTTTTATTTCAACAATAATCATATTCCTTTCATGCGGAAAATTCGAATTTAGTCCGAATGAAGTAAGAATTAAACCTGAATACCGTGACCTGAATGCCAAAGCCATTTACAAAATACTAAACGGTGGAAATAAGCAGAGTTATAAAATCGGCTTCATAGGAGATACACAAAGATTTTACGCTGACGTCTCTGAATTCACTGAAGTAATAAATCAAATACAAGATATCGACTTTGTTATTGTTTCCGGCGACCTCTCGGACTTCGGACTGTTAAGAGAATATGAGTGGATGCACGAGAGACTGAGCAGGATGAGTTTTCCATATCTGGCAGTGATTGGCAATCATGATATACTGGCAAACGGTGACGAAGTATTCAGGGAAATGTACGGCCCTCTTGATTTTTCATTTATCCATGACTCAGTTAAATACATATTTGTCAATACCAACGGACTTGAATACGGCTTTAACGGCAATGTTCCTGATATGAATTGGCTGGATGCTGAACTTCAAACCGGAGATGAGGTGAGAGATATTCTTGTTATTTGCCATGTAGCCCCATATGACAGAGACTTCGATCCGGCCTTGAGTAATCAGTTTGCGAATGCAATGGCCCGGTCCGAAAAACTTTTACTCGTCATGCACGGGCATAACCATAACTTCCAGATCAATACACCTTTCAATGACGGAGTCACTTATCTCAACTCCAGCAGCCCTAAAAAAGATTGCTTTGTTGTATTAAGTCTTGACAGGGAAGGTTTCAGTTTTCAAAAAATAGATTTATGACATACAGAGCATTGACCATACTTGCAGGAATCATGTTCATGTCATTCAACAGTGCTTGTGATGATTTAAATAACATTGCTCCGGAAAAAGAAAATCCTATTCAAAAAGCAGCTATAAAACCGAATCCTCTTCTTCCACATCGGGTTACGGCCCAATTCGCCGGAGGAATCGGAATGATTTCGGCAGGACCAGGCTACCAGGTCTTGAAAAATAAAATATCATTTGATTTACTATACGGATATGTTCCTGAAAAATTCAGCTTGGACCCTCTTCATATTTTCACTCTGAAGATCTCCTATGAACCATTTTCAATTCCAGTGCAGAAACTCAGTTTTATTCCTGTTCAAACGGGATTATATCTCAGTTATACGACCGGGAAAGAGTTCTTCATGAAAAATTTCACCTCTTCAAACGATTATCCGCCAAATTATTACTGGTTTTCTACAGCATTGAGGGAAGGATTTTTTATATCTTCTGCCATTCGCGGAGAATCTGGAAAGCTTAATCTGAAATTTGAATCATACTTTGAAATCAGCACAAATGATGCTTATTTGGTCAGCATTGTTCCGAATGTCGGAGAATTAGGGCTTGAGGAAATCCTTGTATTCGGCACAGGCATCAGAATATTTTTCAGATAATAATGCAAGACAGCATTGCTGAATTATAATTTGTTCAAAACTTTTCACTACGCGCTTATATCTTTCTTTTTATTTATACAACCTTTGAAAGTAAAGGAAATTCTATTCTTCACAAAAAGATAAAACCAACACAAAATGAAAAGCAGCAAAATTGTTGTAGCCGGACTGGTCGGCGGAATCATGTTCTTTTTTCTGGGATGGTTGTTTTACGGAATACTCTTAATGGATTTCATGATGGCAAGTACCGGTTCTGCGAGCGGTGTTCAGAAAGAAATGCCAGACTTCATCCCACTGATTGCGGGCAACCTGACCTGGGGTATTTTTTACTCCGTAATTTTCGGACAATTTGCAAACATAAGGAATGCCTCTGATGGCGCTAAACTCGGCGCAATCATGGGTTTCTTTATTAGCCTTTCTTATGATCTAATCATGTACGGCACTACCAATATCATGATGTTTAACATGCTTGTAACAGACGTAATTGTCACCATTATAATGTCAACCATCACCGGAGCTGTCATTGGCAAACTACTTGGCAGAAAACCTGAACATATAATTAAGGATTAAATAAAACTTCTTGTCATAATTGTAATTAAGATATAGCCCCTTATTTACCTGGATGACAAAAACTATAAATATTTTTTATTTATTTCATTTAGTCTAATTCAATCTTAAGGATTTCCGTCTAAAATCTGCACAAAAGCCTTTACTCACAGTATTTTACCATGGCAAACAATGAACCTGATACAAAAAATATTGGCGATTTTATGAAGGGAAAGACATTATATCTACGAATAAATTTTTATTACTGATATTTTTTTTAACTTGTAAACGTGTCAATGGCAGAATCAGGCATGAACCATTATCAACTAATCTGAAACATTTTCTGCCGCACACAAGCTGTTAAAATCTTTGTTTAACCTGGTGGATTATTTATTCAAGCGATGAATAAATCCACATTAGATTTTTTTTCAATCATGCAGGAAGTAAATGAATTGCTTGTTAAGAGTACACCTTCTCGAAAGCTTGAGCTTATCAAGAAGGCGCCGATACCCGAAAAAAAAGAAGTCCTCTGCATCAGGATACTCAGTATCATTGGCGTAGCACTGACAATAAATTTTCTCTGGTGGTTTTTCAGTGACAATCATATCGGTCACCCGGTATTGTACACACTTTTATCGGTTGCACTTGTATTCAAGCTGTTGAGATGGAATCATGAATGGTTCCATTATTCACACATAGCTGTCCCTCCCAAAACAAAAAGTGAACAAAAATACACAGTCGACATATTTACGACCTATTGTGCGGGTGAGCCGAAGGACATGTTAAAGAGAACGCTCACAGCAATGGTAAACATCCGGCATACTCATAAAAATTATCTGTGTGATGAAGCCGATGATCCAGAGGTGAGACAAATGTGTCATGAACTCGGGGTGATCCATGTTACACGAAAAGTAAAAATCGATGCAAAGGCCGGAAACATCAACAACGCATTAAAGCAATCTGAAGGTGAAATATGCATCATATTGGATCCCGACCATGTGCCGGTACCGCAGTTTATTGACAGGGTACTGCCTTATTTTCAGGATGAAAATGTCGGATTCGTACAATGTGTTCAGGGATACAGCAATCACAATGATAG
The DNA here is from genome assembly GCA_003389385.1 of Bacteroidota bacterium. Taxonomy (GTDB): domain Bacteria; phylum Bacteroidota; class Bacteroidia; order AKYH767-A; family 2013-40CM-41-45; genus QQVM01. The sequence goes on along the minus strand of QQVM01000020.1, from coordinate 199,455 downwards.
CTTTGTAGCCAAAGGCGCAGCCGAGCAGACCTATTCTTTTTACGGGCCCATGATGATGGGGATGCATTCCCTGGGTACAGTTCAGGCTATAGGAGCGAATTGCAGCTTCAGGCGTAAAGCACTTGAATCAATCGGAGGACATGCGGCAGGACTTTCTGAAGACATGCATACTGCAATGAAGCTTCACGCACAAGGGTGGAAGTCTGTTTATATTCCTGAAATTCTTTCTAAAGGACTTGTTCCTTTCAGCCTGTCCGCTTATTACAAACAACAGTTAAAGTGGTCAAGAGGCACCTTTGAATTATTGTTTACGACTTTCATCAGTAAATTCAGGAAGTTCAGCACTTTTCAAAAAGTGCATTATTTCACCTTGCCGATGTATTATTTATACGGATTTATCACGCTGATTGACATTATCGTTCCATCGCTGGCACTTATCTATGCAGATGTGGCCTGGACACTAGACATGAAAGAGTTTTTCATTCGCTTTGTTCCATTGTTCACTGTAGCACTGTGCATCCGCTTGTATATGCAAAAATGGCTCATTGAAGAACATGAAAGAAGTTTGAATCTGACAGGAGGTGTACTCAGGTTTGGAACCTGGTGGATTTATCTGCTTGGATTTTTTACAACAATTCTGAGAGTTCGAATCCCTTATATTCCCACTCCCAAAGATGATGAAATAAATAATGAATGGAAACAAAGCATTCCGAATATTATAGCAGCGTTATTTTGTTTTGGCTGTATTGGCTACGGGCTCAATATCGACTGGAATCCATACAGCATAGCCATGGCATCCTTTGCAGGGATAAATGGATTATTGCTTACAATATGTGTAATTTTATCGCAACAAAAACTCATTAATAAATTCAGCTCACATCACAGCATTGAGAATATGACAGACCAGTTGTTTTACAGGCTGAATATCATGTACCGCGGTCTTGTTCGTCAGTTAAGACGATTTGCATTTGCTGCGGGTATACTCATTCCTTTTTTAGCTATCGGATTTAGCAGTCTGCCGGACAGCATCGATCTTCCTGAGTCTGCAATCATAAGTGCAGACATTGAAAAAGAATACGGAGGATTTTATTTTGGCGTTTACTCACCGAATACAGACCGACAAAATAATATGTCTCCGGTGCATGAAATTGAAAAATCCATTGATGTTAAGTTTAATATTGTTTCTATTTATCAGCACTGGGGCCCTGCAAGCCTGAAAGACTTTCCGGAAAAACTGTTCAGAGAAATACGCAAATCAGGATCTATACCCATGATTACATGGGAACCCTATACAAGCAACTTTCCGGAATTTAAAGATGATCCTTATTTGAGCGTCAACTGGAAAGTGTTTCTTGCAATTACAGAAGGCAAGCTAGACAAATACATACATGCATATGCTGAAAAAATCAGGAATCTGAATGAACCTGTGATGCTGCGCTTTGCACATGAGATGGACAATCCCTCCTATTCCTGGTCTTATGAATCAGGGGGTAATACACCCGATGAATTTATCAAAGCCCATCATTATATAGTAAAATATTTCAACCGGCTTGGTGCAACAAATGTTACTTGGGTTTGGAATCCATGGGAAGAGGATAAACTTGAAAAATATTATCCCGGAGATGAATTTGTAGACTGGATTGGTGTGACAAACCTGAACTACGGTCTGGCAAATTCCAACGGTGTGTGGGTTGACTTTGAAGCTCTTTACAAGCCTTTTTCAGAAAAGCTGCGTAAATATAAAAAACCTGTAATGCTATCTGAGTTTGGCACCACAGGCTTTGGAGGCAATAGGGCTGAATGGTTTAAAGATGCCCTTAGCAAAATTAAAAATAATTATCCCGAGATACGTTCAGTCGTTTTCTTCTGCAGTGATGAAGACCCGCATTGGGGTGCCACCAAGTGGAGACCGGCTGACGGATCAACAAGAATAGACTGGACATTTCACAATGACAAAACACTGGCTTCCATATTGAGTGAAAATATTAAAAGTAAATTCCTAACCCATAGCTTTAATTATTCATCCATTCCGGTTTTAAGTTCCTCGGATGTAAAAAACAATATCCAAAAAACATTTGTCAAAGGAAAGTATCCGGAATTTAAACTCTTTATCGACAACAATGAGTTTTATATCAGAGGAATTGCATATAATACGCATTCCGACTGGAGAGACGGCAATGTTCCACTTACACGCAAGAAGCTGGAGGAAGATTTTGAAAAAATTCGATTAATGGGTGCAAATACCATACGCAGATATGGAATTTCAGCGTATGATCAGAATATCCTCAATGTCGCACATGAGAAAAACCTCAAAGTGATGTATGGTTTTTGGTTTGATCAGGACATTGACTATTATGCTGACAAGGCAAAGCTGAAGAAACTCGAAGCTGAAGTGCTTGCAAATGTGGAGAAGTTCAAGAATGAACCTGCGGTATTGAGCTGGTGTCTTGGTAATGAAGTATGGGGATTGAGCAAGCACAAGTTCGGACAACCTTACCTTACTCTGGTCAGGAACGCATATTTGGACTTCATAGAATCTCTTACAATTAAAATCCGCATTGCAGATCCGAACCATCCGGTTTTTTCGGTCGCTGAAAATTCGCATCAACTTCCAGGAGAGATTTACGGCTTTGCACAAAGGGCACCTTCTGTGGATGCAGTTGGCATCAATTCATATTATGATGATCAGCTCGAAGCATTGAATGATGTCCAATATATGTTCGATACACTTAGGCCTTATCTGGTTTCCGAATATGGTCCGCAGGGATATTGGGATACTTATTTCAGCAAGCATGACAGGCATGGACGTGTATTGGAAGATCCAGGCTCTGTCAAGGCAAAGCTTTATACAGAACGCTGGGACAGGCATGTGGAAGGAAAAAAAGGATTTAACATTGGAGGTATCGCCTATTCATGGCGCGACAGAATGGAAGGATCTTATACATGGTTTGGTCTCACGGATCACAAAGACCGGGTAAAAAAATCATATTATGCATTAAGGGAAAAATGGACTGGGAAGAAGTTAGAATTTCCTGTAAAGGATGTATACATATTTTCAGCTTCAGATAAAGTCACCCGTGGACAGGAAGCAACATATTATGCAATTTTAGAGGACCTGAACGGCAAAAAACTCAATCTTGAATGGATGCTTTGTGCAGAAGATTTTCTGGAGATGAAGATTGATTTCATACAGGATGACAAAAATAAACGCGTAAGTTTTAAAGTGCCCGGCCGGGGAAAAAACCTAAGACTGTTCCTGTTTGTATCTGACACATCCGGCAAACATGTGAGCACTGCTTCCTACCCTATTACAATTGCTCAACAGCAATAGTTGCCAGGGCTTAAATCATGGCTGGAATTAATCAATAAAACACGTTCATCGGGCTCTTTCGCTAATAGTCAATTGAACGAGTAAGGATTATTTACTATTGATTTCATACCGACATAAATAAATTTGCACTTTTATACCAAATAAGGATTATAAAATCAATCTCCATAAAATCAAGCGCCATGAAAAAACTCTACCATTCCTATTTAAAACTGATCATGTTGACGATGGTTATACTTTTGACATCGTTTAATAATGATTCCAGTGCACAATGCACAGCTTCCTTCAACTGGAATTATGCAGCTGCGCCAGACTCCTCCGTCATTCAGTTCATAGATATGTCAAGCACAAGCCCCGGGACAATAATCGACTGGTTTTGGGATTATGGTGATGGAACGTCAGACAGCAGTCAGAACCCTGTTCATTCGTTCCGCTTTCCAGGCATATACACAGTCTGTCTTACAGTTACAACAGATCTGGGATGCACAGACACTCTTTGCATGTCGGTCATGATTCCTTCAGTAGGAATTCCATTCATAGACATTGTTTTTTTTGGACCTGATTCAATCTCTTCTATTTTCTGCACATCACCTGCAAACGCGCAGTTTATGCTGCAAGGTCAGACGAACGGCTTTTCTACAACCGATTCAGTCTTGATAGAGGTCAATTACGGCGATGGAAACGATACAACATTCTACCTGTGGAATCCTCAAAACTTTTTCTTCACGCAGTGGATCTATTCATATGCGAATGCAGGCACATATACCGCTCAGGTTATTGTTAGCGGACGTGGAGTGGCCGATACCATGATATCTGTTCCTATCGTAGTGAATTCCAACTGCGGACCTTTGGCAGGAACTGTCTATCTTGACAATAACACTGACTGTATCTTTAATTCAGGTGACACACCTTTAGCAGGGATCAACATCAGCCTGAGCACAGGCGGGAATATTGTCGCATTGACACATACAGACATTAATGGAGTTTATTCATTTAATGTGCCTAATGGACCATTATATGAAATCAGAGTGCATCAAAATAATTGGTATGGCGGAAACTATGTAGTTAACTGCCCTGCGGGAGGTAATTTTATTGTCTCAACAGTTCCTTCTTCCGGCAATGACTTTTACCTGAGTTGTCCCGCTGGTTTTGACCTCACCGGAACAGTTACTTTGAGCGGAATAATTCCAGGCAGAACCGGACGAGTTTGCGTTTTCGCCTACGACAGAGGATGCAATGCACCATCAGGACAAATAAAAGTAATACTGGATCCAATGCTCACTGCGCTTCCGGATTCGCAAAGCAGTTATACAATCAGCGGTGATACCCTCATTTGGAATTATACCCCTTCACAAAATTACTGGAGTTATTGCGCCAACGTAATGACTTCCACATCCGCAACACTTGGTGACACGGCTTGCGTTACCATGTTGCTCGAACCAGTTAACGGTGATACGAATCCAGCTGACAACACTGTGATTCAGTGCGCACCTGTTAGAACAAGCTGGGACCCGAATGACAAGTTAGCCTTTCCTGAAGGAGAAGGTCCGACAAATGCCATTCGTCCCGGAACTTTAATTGATTTCACAATTCGGTTTCAGAATACCGGAACTGCCGAAGCTTATGACATTTATATTCTTGACACACTTGACAGGAATTTTGATTTAAACTCTTTTGAAATCACCGGACATAGCCATCCTATGAGCTTCAACATCCTGACAGGTGATATTTTAAGATTCACGTTCAACAACATCATGCTGCCTGACAGTAACACTAACGAACCTCAAAGTCATGGATATGTGAGTTACAGAATTCGTCCGCTTAGCGGTACAACACATGGCACTGTACTGTATAACACAGCAGGAATATATTTTGACTATAATCCTCCAGTGATCACAAATACAACTATGCACACAATTGATTTTACATTGAACGTCAACAATCTTACTTCGAATTCTGATATCAGCATCTACCCTAATCCAGCATCAGATTTGATTCATCTGAAATGGAAGACTTCTGAAGAAAGGAAAGTTGAACTTGTAAACATGCAGGGTTCCGTAATACTTGGGTTAAATAGCGTTTCGCAAATGCAAACTGTTAAATCGAACAAGCTTGCGTCAGGTATATACTTTTTAAGGATTCAGTCAAACACCGGCATTAGCACTCATAAGATCATCATCAGAAGATGACCGAAACAGAGAATTAGTTTAAAAAAGACCTGGATAATATCCGGGTTTTTTTATGCTATATAGTTTCATTAGGTTAAAATTGGCTCAAAAATGGACTTTATCCCTGAGTAAGAATTAAAGAATCTCTTGCAATTAAACCGGATATAAAATAGAGTCAAACTGAGCTTGAATTAAAAACTATTCTCTTGAATATTATATAATTTGCAATTGGACTTTCTCAAGCATACATAAGCCCCGACCAATAAGCATTTGAGAGGCACATATGATTTACTTTGCTTCAACAGGAAAATTATGCTCCTTGCTTTAACCCTCAAGTGTGAATTTATTATCAGTAAATAAAGGAATCAATTGATTCCTTCAAAAGCATTTTTACTTTCTTCATGTTATTATATTTCATAGCTTAGTTTAGATTTAGACTTTGAAGGACCGGTATAGTATTTTTAATTTCTTTCAACTTAATCAATGGTAAAAATACCGTTTCAATTCAGGGAACTTAAAATGGGTTTCGTGATGGCCTTCTTTGTTTGCTGCACAGAAAATCTGCAAGCCTCCCATTCTATGGGCTCAGACCTTACTTATCGTTGTCTTGGCGGAAACACATACGAAATCACACTTTCTTTTTACAGGGATTGCGTTGGAGTACCAGCAGACGGCTTTGCCAACATCATTCTTTCTTCTTCATGTTACCCTGCTTTCAGCACTACCATTTATCCAATCACGGGTACCGGTAACGAAATCAGTCCGCTTTGTCCTTCCCAAACCAGCACATGTAGCGGAGGAACATTCACAGGAGTGCAGGAGTATATTTACAGAGGCATAGTTAATCTACCCGGCCCTTGCACAGACTGGACATTTGGGTACAACTTATGTTGCCGAAACAATGCCATCACCAACATTAATATTCCAGGCGGAACACAAATGTATGTGTTTGCCACCTTGAACAATGTAGCTGCACCGTGCAACAATTCACCCACATTTGGAAACCGTCCTGTACCATTCGTCTGTCAGGGTCAACAATATTGTTACAATCATGGAGCCTACGACAGTGACGGTGATTCGCTTGTGTATACACTCATTACACCATATGATTCACCTAATCTCAATATACAATACAGACCTCCTTTCTCCGCAAGCAATCCACTGACTTCAAATCCAGCCATGTCCTTCAATCCGCAGACAGGAGACATCTGCATGACACCGACAAATCTGGAAGTTACGGTTATGGCTGTGCTGGTGCGAGAATACCGAAACGGAGTGTTGATAGGAAGTGTTGAAAGGGACATACAGGTTACTGTGATAAATTGCAACAATCAATTGCCAGCCATGAGCGGCATCAATGGTACAAGCAGTTTCTCACAAACAATTTGTGCAGGAACGCAAACATGTTTCAATCTCTTTTCATCGGATCCGAATACAAGTCAGAACACATATGTTAGCTGGGACTACTCCATTCCCGGCGCAACATTCACTGTGATACCTGGTAACCGTCAGTCGGCCAGTTTCTGCTGGACTCCTACGCAGGCACAGATCAGTTCAAATCCTTATTGTTTTACTGTAACGGTTGAGGATGATAATTGCCCTTACCTGGGCAGTCAGGTATTCAGTTATTGTATCATTGTCTCAGGACTCAATGTGAATGCAGGTCCTGATGTTTCTGTGGGTTGCAATTCCACTGTTAACTTGAGCGCAACCGCCATTGGAGGAAGCGGAAACTATACATATTCCTGGAATAATGGAGCAAGCGGACAATCAATCTCAGCTGGACCGGGCACTTATATTGTTACAGCTTCAGATGGATTGTGTTCAAGGCAGGATACAGTAGTGGTCAATCCTGGTTCTGCAACTCCGGTGGCTGCCTTCAATATGAATTTTGCATGCTCCGGATTGAATGTCCAATTTAACGATCAGTCATCAATTTCAGGAGGGAATATAAGTTCCTGGACATGGGATTTCGGTGACGGAACAGGATCAACTTCCACAAGCCCATCACATACATATGCGGCAGCCGGTACATACCAGGTTACACTTACGGTTCAAACTGCAGGTGGCTGTATTGACACGCAGATTCAAACCCTGGTCATTGCACCAAGCATACCTGCTGCTGCTTTCAGTCTGGCGAATGTATGCCTCGGTGAGCAGGCAAACTTCATGGACGCCTCGACCTCATCCTCTGCAATTACAAACTGGTCCTGGAATTTTGGTGACGGGAATTCCTCTACAATACCAAATCCGGCAAACACTTATGCTGCTGCAGGGAATTATAATATTAGCCTGACTATAACTAACGCCGACGGATGCACTTCTTCGATCACACAACCATTAACAGTGTATCCGCTACCAATAGCAAATGCAGGCACTTCCCAGACAATTTGTGAAGGTGGCAGCGTGAATTTGTCAGGGAACGGTGGTGTGACTTATGTCTGGAATCCCGGGGCAATAAGTTCTCAGAATATCACAGTTACTCCCACTCAGTCAATCACATACACATTGGAAGTGACTGATGTGAACGGCTGCACTAATAACGCTGATGTGGATGTGACAGTGCATCCGCTTCCACAAGCCAATGCCGGACCTGATCAAACAGTCTGCGATGGATCTGTAATCATGTTATCAGCATCAGGAGGCGGGCCAGGGCCAAACACAAATACTTATACATGGAATCCTGGTAACCTGAACGGAAGGCAAGTTACGGTCACCCCTGTATCCAACACTATTTATATTTTAACAGTGACAAGCGTCAACGGATGCGTGGAGAGTGATTCAGTTGCTGTGACTGTTAACACACTTCCCATTGCCATTACCAGCCCCGATCAATACATCTGCAATGGTGAAAGCGCAACACTTTCCGCATCCGGTGGATTGAATTACACATGGAACCCAGGCGGCTTCACATCACAGACAATCAATGTTAGTCCGAATGTCAATTCAGCATTCCTATTAACCATTACTGATATTAATGGATGTCAGGATACTGCCACTGTATTTGTAAATATTAATCCGAATCCGCTTGCATCATTCACTCATCCTCCTGTAAGTTGTGTCAATTCAAATTTCACATTCACTAATACATCGCAGATTTCATCCGGAAGCTTGAGCTTTGATTGGACCTTTGGATCGCTCGGGAATTCTACAGATCAAAATCCTGTATTAAATGTTGTTTCTACAGGAACTTTCAATGTTTTGTTAACTGTAACTTCAGATTCAGGCTGTGTACATACAGCCAGTTCTTCATTCATTGGAGCCCCCTTGCCAGTTGCTTCATTTTCAAGTATTCCTGTTTGCCAAAACAATCCTTCTGTTTTTTCCAACTCATCCACAATCAGCAATAACGATCCTTTAAATTATTATTGGAATTTTGGCGATGGTAACACCAGTACAATTCAAAGTCCTTCTCACACTTATCTGAGTAACGGTAATTTCAATGTACAATTGATTGTTGTTTCACCTTATGGATGCAGTGACAGTATCATCGGATCCACAAGTGTATATTCTGTGCCATCGGTGATTCTTACTGGAACTAATGTGCTTTGCAACGGAGGCAATACTGGATCAGTTTCAGCAAATGTAAATTCAGGGACAGGGCCATTCGCTTACACATGGAGTCCCGGTGGGAATGGAAATCAATCACTCAGCCAGATCGGAATTGGAATTTATGCAGTTACTGTAACTGATCAGAATGGCTGTACAGCAAATTCAACAATGCAGATCAATGAACCACCTGCATTGAATACCAGTACAATTTCCACTGACGCACTCTGTTTCGGATCAGCAGATGGAACAGCGACAGTAAATGCATCAGGCGGAACTCCAGGTTATACATACATCTGGTCTGGAAGTGCCGGGACTATGAGCCAGGCAAGCGGACTCCAGGCAGGCAATTACACTGTGATTGTTACGGATGCAAACGGATGCACAACATCAAACACCGCTAACATTAATCAACCTACGGCGATAAATCTCAACACAAGCAGCACACCTGCATCCTGCGGAAGCAGTCCGAACGGCACGGCCAGTGTAAATGCCACCGGAGGAATGCCAGGTTATACATACTACTGGTCACCAACTGGTTCAACAAATGCATCAGCAGGAGGACTCGTTCCAGGAACTTATACAGTAACCGTAACTGACGGCAATCTGTGTACAACAACTGCAAGTGCTTTGGTTGGAAACATCGGTGGTCCAACTGCAAGCGGTTCAGTGCTGACCCATGTGGCTTGCTTTGCAGGAAGTGACGGATCAGCAGCAGTAAGCGCATCTGCAGGAACACCCCCTTATTCATACAACTGGCTGCCATTCGGAGGCAATTCAAATACTGCTTCAAACCTGATTGCAGGAAATTACACAGTTCAGGTTACTGATGATGACGGATGTATAACAGTTGTCTATCTGAATATCAGCGAACCTCCTGCATTGGTCGCAACAAGCACATCCACAAACGTGCAATGCAATGGTATGGCAAACGGAAGCATAAGCCTTAGTGCATCAGGCGGAACAGCACCATATTTTTACAGCTGGAATCCTCAGGTCAGTAATTCTTCAAACGCTACAGGATTATCACCAGGCTCATATTCAGTATTTGTTACCGATGCAAATGGATGCGGAATACAAAGCAGCACACAGATTTCAGAGCCGGCGATTCTTTCCATTAGCACTTCAAATACAGATGCAAGTTGTTTTGGATTATCAGACGGAACAGCCACAGTATCTTCAGCAGGCGGAACTACCCCACATTCTTATAACTGGACAAGTTTGGGAATTACGAATCAGCAAATTTCCGGATTGCCATCAGGCACCTATTCTGTTATTGTAACGGATGCCAATTCATGTACTCAACAAAGTTCAGTTAATATTCAACAACCCACACCTCTTCAAATGCAAGTTAGTGGTTCCGGTACAATTTGCATCAATCAGTACACAACAATTTCTGCTTCAGTAAGCGGAGGCACAAGTCCGTATTTCTATTTTTGGAGCAATGGCGTAACTGATTCCATTCAGACAATTTCGCCCGATTCTGCCACTATTTACTCAGTAAGCGTGACTGATCAAAACGGATGCAGCCTTCCTGCCCAACAAATCTCAGTTGATGTTTATCCAGCCTTGTCGCTTACAATTTCTGATCCTCTGGAAATTTGCGCAGGCGAACCGGCTTCAATATCAGCTGTTGCTACCGGAGGAAACGGCGGGCCCTATGTTTACACTTGGAACTCCGGTGCGATCACAGGCCCTGCACATACGGTATATCCTATGACCGATTCAGCATTTACGGTGATCGTCACTGATGGATGCGGCAGCCCCACTGTAACACAGTCAGTAATTATCCTGGTCGAACCTGCCCCTGTTGCTCAATTCTTACCGCAGTCAATTATTGGCTGCACACCCGTATATGCTAATTTTCAGGATTATTCATTTGTTCCACCTGGCACAGTTTATACTTGGAATTTGGGCGACGGCACCTCATCGTCTGAACAAAATCCTTCACATATTTACACTATACCCGGCGAGTATGATGTTTCACTGAATCTTGTTTCAGAAACCGGATGCACTTCTTCAATGCTGATTCCGAATGCTGTTATTGTGTACGGCTATCCTGTTGCTGATTTTCAGCAGAGCGCAGATGAAGTTTCCATTTTCCAACCGATAGTTAATTTTACTGATAACAGTTTTAATGCAATCAGATTCGAATGGGATTTCGGAGATGGCTCGGACATTTCATTTATCCAACATCCTGTTCATGAATATACTGACACAGGCACCTATATTGTAAGGCTTATTGTAACAAGCATAGGTGGATGTACAGATACCATTTACAGTATAATCAGGGTTGAACAGGAATTTACAATTTATGTTCCGAATGCTTTTACACCGAACGGTGACGGCATTAATGACTTTTTTATCGCTCAGGGGATAGGCTGGAAAAGCTATGAAATGTGGATTTTGGATCGTTGGGGATTAAAGATTTTTCACTGCACAAGTACGAGCCAGCCTTGGGACGGCACATACTTCGGCAACGGAAATGTTTGTCAAACTGATGTGTATGAATACGTCATTGATGTTTTTGACTACAAAGATCAGAAACACCGGGTGATAGGTCACGTAACATTGTTCCGTTGAAATTTTTATTGAAATTTAGAAAACAAAACCTGCGGTGATTCCAGCACTTAGCGCCAAAGGAAACTGTTTTCCAAAATACAAGTGAGTGTAATTGTAACTATAATCAGTTTCTCTTCTGGCATTCAGCTTGTCGGGTGATTTAGTCTGGATCGCGTATCCAAGTCCTATAAAATAATCGATACTGAAACGATTCCAAATCAAAAGCTGGTTTCCGAAATCAAGTTGAATCGAATAGTTGCTGAGAAACAATCGCGACTCAGGCCCTGAATCTTCAGTTTCAAACAGAAGATACTGATTATATACAAGCTCCGGCTTTACATATTTTCCTATAAATGGGTGGCTATATTTTAATCCTCTGCGTATGACATCCTTTGTCCAAACGAATTTCAATCCGGCTTTAAGCAAGAAACCATCCGCTTTATCTAGAGCTGTGGAAATTCTTGGACCAATCACACCTCCTTTTATTTCTATGTTCGTATTATCCGCAACATTGAATTCCACTCCGAATGTGACATGATTTAACAAAGGAGCGAATAAATCTGCTTTAAAAACAACGGCCGGCAGATCAGCGTAAAGGTCAGGAGAGACCTCATACATATTGTAAATAATTTTCAGTTCAGTTCCATTTTCATAAATGATTTTTGAAACCTGATTTTTATAAACCTCCCTGATTGTTCCAGAATTATCATTGAACATTCTGAAACGAATTTTGTCACCTTTTAAATCCAGCACTTTAACGGACAGCGAATCACCATTCGATTTGATTATGTAATCCTGCCCGCTCACTGAACAAGAGCACACAAGGGCAATCATGAGTAGTATAAAAAATCTGACTTGTATCATTGAACCAAATGTAGTACCAATATAGCATGAACTTAGTCCTGAACCAGCATGAATATACTGTTTCATTGACTGATTCTGCAGTTTTATTTAAAAAGAAACAAAGATCATAAATACGCTAAAATTACTTGATTTTTCAGCCGTATTCTTTGGAATCAGGCATGAATTGTATTTAAATAAATATTCATTTAAATTAAAATTAAATTCTATATTTAAACTCCCAAAATACTTATAAACAGGGCCTTTCAGGGCAATGTCAAATTAATGAATATTAAAAAAGCAATTCACAAATAAAGGCACTATTAACATGAAACACAATAATCAAATGAAACACAAAATCATTACACTACTGTTTGCATTTATCTGTATTGGATCCATATTCCGGACAAATGCACAAACTGAGCTATGGTCCACCTCTAAAGAAGGAGGATCCTACAATCTGGGTGTTATCTTCAAAATCAAACCTGACGGATCCGGCTTTGATAAAGTTTATGAATTTGACGGCACAATTGGAAGCCTGCCTTTAGGCAGTCTGACTTTGAGTTCAAATGGATTGTTGTACGGGCAGACTACAAGCGGAGGAACATTTAACAATGGAGTTATTTTCAGTCTTGATCCAAAGACATTTGACATTACCAAGCTTCATGACTTTAATGGCAATGACGGCGCATGGCCTACAGGTAATTTATTTGAAAGCCCTGATGGCAAGCTATATGGCATGACCTCATCAGGCGGACTATATAACAATGGTGTGATGTTTTATTATGAACCGTCGTCAAGTCAGTTTGTAAAATTGCTCGACTTCGACTACTTCATATATGGAAGCAATCCAGTTGGTAGTTTAATGATGGCAAGTAACGGGAATATTTACGGCATGACAAGTGAAGGCGGTGGGTATTGGTACCAGGTAACAAATAATGATGGAACCAGCAGTTGGAATTTTAAAGAAGAATTCGGGGTTTTATTCAGTTACAATTCAACTCTCAATGCATTTTACATAGAGCATATTTTTATTGAAGGCGGAAACCCGACTGGAACACTAGTGGAAGCAAGTGACGGCAAAATTTACGGTGTAACTGAAACCGGTGGATGGATGAACGGAGGCGAGGTTTTCAGCTATGATCCGATTACAAATTTATTTGAGTCAAAACATGAATTTTCATTGTGGATTGATGGGCAAACTCCTGTTGGATCACTTACGGAACTGCCTAGCGGTATCTTATTTGGCATGACAATGGAAGCTGGGGGATATTCTAAAGGAATCATTTTCAGTTACAATCCAGTATCAGAAACATTTCAAAAGGAATTTGATTTCGACGGAACTTCATCCGGCTCTTATCCTAAAGGCAGTCTGGTAACAACCAGCAATGGCATGCTTTACGGAATGACTTCTGAAGGAGGCACACTGAACAACGGCGTTCTTTTCCAATTTGACCCTTTAAACTCCAATTACACAAAATTGCGGGACTTGAATGACCTTGAAGGGAAAAATCCAGGTAACGGTGATTTTGAAATTTTACCTGAAATTTTATCTACAAGTGTGGCGTCCACAAAAATATGTTCCGGAAAAACTATTTCTGTAAACTATTCAACTAACGGACGATTTAATGTAGGAAACATTTTTTCTGTTCAACTGAGTGATTCTGCCGGATCATTTGAAAATGCTTTGACAATCGGTTCAAACCTGAGCATTCATCCTGGAACAATAAATGTGACAATACCAGGAGGAGTAGCCCCGTCAAATTTTTACAGATTCAGGGTAGTTTCATCCAGTCCTGCAGTCATTGGCAACAAGACTGAAAACAACATCTCAATTAACACATTTACATCCAGTATAGCTTTACATACTCCAGTGCTCTGTTTTGGAGAAAATGCGATTGTTCAAGTTTCAGGAGTCGGTGGCCTCGAGCCATATAATGGAACTGGAATTATTTCATTGGCAGCAGGTAATCATCAATTAACAATCACTGATGCGAACGGATGCAACGCTACAGGCGAAATCACAATTTTGCAACCCGACAAGCTGACATCTTCCCTCACTTTAATTGAACCCATTAAATGTTATGGAGGGACGGCGAACATAAGAATAGACGCACAGGGTGGCACTTCACCTATAAATGGAATCAGAAATTATCAGGTATCATCAGGTACTCACAACTTCGTAATCACTGATGCGAACGGATGCATCAGCGAAGAGTCAATTTCACTTTCTGAGCCTGACCTCTTAACTGCTACTCACAGACTTATCTCGCCTATTCTATGCTTCGGCGGGACGGCGGAAATTGAAATTAGCGCACAAGGTGGTCTTGCTCCATATACCGGCACTGGTTTATCTCAACTTCAAGCAGGAAACCACTCATTGAGTATAATGGATGCTAACGGTTGCACATACATTAGCAGTGTCAACATCCTGCAACCTGCTGCTCTTTCCATTAGCACACAGATAACAAATGAAATTCGCTGCAATGGAGAAATGGCAGAAATTCACATCAGCGCGAATGGCGGTACTCCTCCATATTCAAATATAGGCAACCTGAGCTTACCTGCAGGGCTTCATCACTTTACAGTTTCAGATGCAAATAATTGCATCACTACTGCAAGTTTAAATGTTAATCAACCTGCAGAACTTGCTGCTATAGTCAGTTATAATCCGATTGCCTGTCACGGAGGAACTACCAATGTGCAAATCCAGTTGAGTGGTGGCACAGGACCATACGTAGAATCCTCACATTACACTTTGCCGACTGGAAACTATTCATATGTGTTAAGTGACAGCAAAGGATGCAGCACTACAGCCACCTTTTCGCTAAGTCAGCCAGCTCCATTAAACCTAAACCTGGGAAGCGACCGATATGCTCTGTTTGGTGCACTAGGATTTACTGGTTGCATTAATTTACAGCCTAATTTGTCAGGCGGAGCAGGTGGATACTCATACTTGTGGCAAAGCACACATACGCCCGCCAACGGTTTTAATGGACCAATCCTGAGTGTTTGCAATACGAGTGAGACGCAAATCAATTACTCGCTTACAGTAAGTGACGCCCTCGGATGTTCAATCTCCTCTCAGGTAAAAGTTGATTATATAAATATTGACTGCTCTAAAAATCAAAATTCCACTAAGGTTAAAGTATGTCATGTGTCTCCGGGAAATCCGCGTAGTTGCCAGTCAGTTTGTGTTTCCACAAATGCAGTCAACACCTTACTAAATAATGGATCATATCTTGGTCAATGCCTGCCCTCATGCGCAACACCTGTTTATGCAAGAACTTCCAGTGAGCCAATCATAGCCGAATCTACGATTGACATTTACCCAAATCCCTCAAAAAGTAAATTCATAGTAAAATTTGCAGATCCATCCATATCACTTACTCAAATTACCATCTCCGACAGTTTTGGACGTATTATTCATATAGACAATGAAGCAAACGGTTACGAATTTGAAAGAGAATATGATCTAGGTAAATTCGAGGCAGGTATTTATGCTGTAAAGTTTCACGCAGACGATGAATGTATAAAAACACTAAAATTAATCAAAGCTGAATAATTTGATACTACTTAAAAAAAGCCGGTAATGCCGGCTTTTTTTTTAAGTTATTCTAGCGCACAATCTACAATTAAACGTTACTACATTCCTACTAGCAAAATAAAATAGGATATTAAAATTCTTAATTCAAGCTGAATAGCATTTATTTCTTTTAAAACATAAGTCACTATTCCAATGAAAAATACAATTTTAATCAATATATCATTAGTGCTTCACATGCATTAGACAAATGCTTAAAGCTACTTTGAGCGCAATAATGGTAATTCTTCTTTTGAATAAGAATCCCAGACTGTAGAAATTCCGGGCGTAAGTACTGTAATTTGTTGGGCAGGTTTAAATGACAGGGGGAGACGACTGTAATTTTATATTGATTAAAACCGGTTACTACGGTAATCAACAATTGTTCAAATCATTCGTTAAGGCAAAATGGAATCACATTTAGCTTTCGAAAAGATGAGCTTAATAACTCATCTTTTTATAACTATTCATAACACTTGAATTTTGCTGTAATTATTCGTAAATTGTATATAATAAACTATACAAACTATGATGACTTTTAATATTAAAAATATTCTTGTTCCATTAGACTTTTCCAAAACATCCTTGAATGCATTGAATCATGCTACACAGATTGCGAAAGTCAAAAATGCAAAGCTGGTACTGCTAAATGCATTGGAATACATCATTCCACTAGAAGACCGTCGTGCATTCAGCACATCTTTAAGTACAGCCGAATTGTCCAACACTCTTGAAAAAAACAGCAATGAACAACTCGAAAAACTGGCGACGAAGCTGAAAAATAAGGGGATTAAATCTGTAGTTACTTTAACGGTATACGGGGGATTGAGCCAGAGAATCAGTGAGACTGTAATAGATGAAAAAATCGATCTTGTGGTTATGGGCACACACGGTGTTTCAGGATTCCGCGAGTTTTTTATCGGCAGCAATACTTTTAAAGTCATCAGAGACATTAAGTGTCCGGTTCTTTCTGTAAATAAAGACGCAAAGGCCGAACCGTATAAAAACATACTATTGCCCTACAGAGACAAGAGACATAGCAGGGAAAATGTGGATGAAGCAATTGGAATGGCCCAGATGTTCGGAGGAAAGCTGAATATACTTGCTGTAGATACAGAATTCAGAAAATCACACAAGAAGAAACTGGATCTGCAGGTAAAGCAGATTATCAAGTTCGCCGAACGGAGCGGTGTGAAGGCGACGGGAAATGTAATTGAACATGTTTATGTTGGAGAAACAATTCTCAAATATGCTAAAAGAAAAAAAATCGATCTGCTGGTTATTATGTCCGATCTGGACAGAATGGACATCACTGAGTATTTTACAGGTCCATTTGCCCAACAAGTGGTGAACCATTCTCCTATTCCGGTTCTGAGCGTGAGGCCACGCGTGAATCCTGATAAAATCGATCTCACATTTTACTGATCATTGGCATTTAACTTTATAATATTCAATAAATAAGGCCGGAAGTAAATTACAAATAAACTTCCGGCCTCTTCACTTATATACGTCCATCAATGAAGGATGAGCTTGATGACCTTTCTCTCCTCATCAGATCTTTGAACCGATACTAAATACACTCCAGGTGCAGAATCGCCCAAATCAATCTCCATATTGTTCAATCCGACTTTTAGTTTCCATGCTTTTCTGCGGATAATTTTTCCAAAAATATCATAGACGATGATTTCGGCATCGGTATCTGAAGCTGAGTAAAATTCGGTATTTACCAAACCGTTTGACGGATTCGGGTATATCACAAATACACTTGAATTATCGGTCAGATTAGCACTCCTGCAATTCTGATCCACAATCAGGTTTTTATTAGCAGGTTGACTCATTCCGCAAGCATTAGTGGATCTCACACTCAGCGAAACAGAAGTACCAGTCACGTTTGTGAAATCAGCCAACGCTTCCACCCCATTGCCCAAAGGTGTGATCAGTCCGCCACCTGTAATATACCAGGAATAATGACTAGCCCCGTTGACCGGAGTGATACTGTACAATTGTGATGAGCTGGATTTACATACTCCGAACGGACCATTGATAGGTGCTGGAAGCGACGGAGTAGCGAAAACCGTATAACACCTTACAGGACTTGATCCGCAGGCATTCACTGCAGAAACACATATCGTTCCTGTGCTGGTGAATGTGGCATTGAAGTTCACTGTGATTGACACTCCGTTATTTGAAACCATATTGATACCAGGAGAAACAACCCACTGATAAGACGTGGCATTCGCAACTGGATTAATATTATAAGTTACGCCCTGTTGCAAACATAAATTAGTACCTGGGCCAAATATACTTCCAGGTTGAGCAGGAGCAGAAAACAGTGTATATGTTTTAATGAATGATCCGCATGGACTTCCTGTTGCCACTGAAAGTTGGCCGGTTGTCCATCCTGACCCAAAACTCACGTTACATGAAGTGCCGTTTTGGCTGGCAATCGACATATCTCCGGAAGTTACAAACCAGTGATAAGAAGATGCACCGTTGACCGGAGCAATACTGTAACTTACATTGGATGCCCCGGCACAGACATTCGAAGGTCCAACCAGCGTGTTACCATGTGCAGCGAGACCGGTGATTGTGAAATCTCTCTGACTTGAATTTCCTGCGCAATTTCTGGCGTAAACAGATACTCTTCCCTGGCCGAATCCGCTTGGAATGCTAACCACAACTGAATTGCTTCCCTGGCCACTGATAATTGCCACTCCAGAACCACTCACACTCCATACATAGGACTGCGCATTAATTACCGGGTTGATCATGTAAGTAAACAAGCCGGGTCCGCAAGGATATTGTGGCCCGATCATAATTCCTGGATTGGATGGTTTTACAGAAAGCACCGAAATGTAAATGCAACTCGATTGGCTCAGACCGCATGCATTGACTGCAGAAACACAAAGGAATCCACCGTTAAATGATGAACTGAAATTCAGTGTAATGGAAGTTCCGGTGGAAACACCAGATGCGCCTGCTGGAAGACTCCACTGATACGAACTTGCTCCACTTGCAGGTGCCACAGAGTAGACCACTCCGCTTTGATTTCTGCATGCACCCAATGGTCCGCTGATTGGACCCGGGACATCCGGGAAGAATCCGGTTCCGGACACAGTGACGTTGACCGTACCGACACATCCGTTGGCATCCAAGATGCTGACTGAATATAATCCAGGCGATAAGCCAGTTGCTGTCTGTGTAGACTGTCCATTACTCCATAGATATGAATATGGCGCTGTTCCACCTGAAGGATAAACTGTGGCAGTTCCGTTTGGTACATTGCAGTTTGCCGGTGTTGACACTGCCGTACCTTGCAATTTAGCAGGCTGAGTTATAATGAACGTCCGTTTATTCTTGCAACCTAGTGAATCCGTCACAGTGACTGTATAGGTTCCAGCAGGCAAACCGAATATGGAAGATGTGGTACTGCCGTTACTCCACTGATAAGTATACGGAGCAGTTCCGCCTGAAGCTGTAACAGAAATACTTCCGTTACTTCCTCCGAAACAAGTCACATTATTTATGGATGCAAGTGCAATATTGACAATTGGTATACATGGTTTAAGAGAAATTGCACCAATGCCGTATACAATTTTTGCTCCGCTTCCACTTGAATTTGTCTGAATCACTTCAATTGAACCGGCATCAACGCCTGTAAATTGGACGGCATATTCATCCCATCCACTACTCATCGATGAACCATGAATGGTAAGCAGTGTCACTCCACCAGCAGTAATTGTCAAGTCTGGTCGTTCAGAAACACCTGAATGAAGATCTGGATGCAACTGTATGCTGAACTCGTATCTTTCTGTGGAATCAATCGTCACATTGGTCTGCCAAATCATTGAAGGCAATGGATTCTCCACAATCATAAACAAACTGCTCGCAGGATCGGGCGATGTCACCCTGATGTTATCTACGCATTTTCTGCTGGCGTCTGATTCGATGCAATATGATTCAGGCAAGCAAATGCAGCTTGCACTCAAGCTACTTGAGAATCCGGTATTACCATTGCTGAAGGAATGATTCGGAATAAGTTCAAATCCCGGTACATGACAGGGACCGCAAGGACATTTGATGACAGTGATAGTGTTTGTAATTACTCCAACACAACCATTAGTATCAGTATAATTAAAATAAATAACATGAGAACCCACTGTATTAGGATAAAAATAACCCAGACTGACATTCGATCCGGAAAAATATCCAGTTCCAGGAGCGAATGGTACAGAGACTAATGTGTTATTGATATTGACGAATATATTACCTGGATTGAGTAAGACTGGCGGAGAATTCTTGCAGACATTTACATAAGATATCGGCCATTGCAGTTGCGGCTTGGGTTTCACTGTCACACAAACTGTATCTGTTTTGCAGCAAACTACAGGACCAGGACAGCAGCAAGTCACCACATAACAAGTATTTGTTTGAGGGAATACTTCCATATCCGGCTCCTCTCCTATTATATCAAGACCACTTGGAGTGAGTATTGCCCAAGTAACATTACCCTGGCACCCGCTTGCCGATAATATCACAGCTTCACCCTGGCAAATGCTAATATCCGGACCCGCTGAAACTACACAATTAGTATCGCAGCAGAATATCACATTGATAGTATTGAAAATCGAGCTGGAACATCCCGCACTGTCTGTATATGTATATGAAATGGTGAATGTGCCCAATGTGGAAGGAGTGAAGAAATTTCCTGACACTCCGATTCCCGAGAAGAAACCGCTTCCGTTTGTCGAAGTGACTGGCACCCAATTCGGATTTTGGAATACGAGAATTTGTGATGGATCAAGAACAACAGGGGTTGCGCTCTGACACACATCCTGATATACTACAGGCCATTGCAATTGAGGAACTGGTTTTACAATCACACATACTGTATCCGTTGCGCAGCAAACAATTGGGCCCGGACAGCAACACTCAACCACATAACATGTAGACTGTGTCGGGAACACATCCAGTATCTCACCTTCTCCAACTAAAACTGGCCCAATAGGCCCTAACATGTACCATTTAATTGTTCCATTGCATCCATCAGCAGTAAGTATTGCTGTTTCTCCCTGGCAAATAGTGATATCCGGGCCGGCATCTACCGTACACACTGTGCTGTCGCAACAGTAAATAACCTGTATTGCAGCAAACACTGATGCACTGCAACCCAGACTATCTGTATAAGTGTATGTGATTACAAATGTTCCAAGTGTAGTTGGATAAAAATAATTTCCGATAACTCCAGGTCCGCTGAAAGCACCAGTACCATTAGTACTGGTCACTGGAACCCAGTTCGGATTTTGATAAACAAGAATTGTGGATGCATCAAGGAAAACAGAATCACTGTTTTGACATACAGGAGCGAATGCAACCGGCCATTGCAATCTTGGTTTTTCATTTACAATGACGCATACTGTATCTGTTACACAACATACAATAGGACCCGGACAACAGCATTCAACTATATAACACTCAGACTGCAAAGGTGAAATATCCACGATTGGACCTTGTCCAATTACCACAGGACCATTCGGGTCAAGTTTATACCATGTGATAGTACCATTGCAACCAGTAGCTGTGAGCACTGCCACGTCACCCTCGCAAATTGTTAAATCCGGACCGGCACTTACAGTACAGCTGTTGCTGTCACAACAATAGATAACTGTGATGTTGGCGAAGACAGAGGCACTGCAGCCGAGGCTATCCGTATAAGTATAAGTGATTACAAAGGTTCCAAGTGTGGTCGGATAGAAATAATTGCCGATAACACCCGGTCCACTGAAGACACCGGTGCCATTCGTACTTGTTACAGGAACCCAATTCGGATTTTGGAATACAAGAATAGTTGAAGCGTCAAGAAAGATTGAATCGCTGTTCTGACATACTGAAGGGAAGGTAATCTGCCATTGAAGTCTTGGCTTTTGATTCACAGTGATACAAATGGTATCTGTTACACAACAAACAATTGGTCCGGGGCAGCAGCATTCCACCACATAACAAGTGGATATTGCAGGCTGCACATCAATAACAGGTCCTTGTCCGACTGGTACAGGACCGTTTGGACCGAGCATGTACCAAGTAATAGTACCAGTGCAACCTGTGGCAGTCAGCACAGCAACGTCACCCTGACAAATGCTTGTATCTGATCCGGCACTGACTGTACATCCGGAATTGTCGCAGCAATATATCACATTTATGGTATTTGTGACGGTCGCGCTGCATCCGAGACTATCTGTATAAGTGTATGTGATCATGAAAGTGCCCAGTGTATTTGGATAAAAATAGTTTCCGATAACTCCAGGTCCGCTGAATACCCCAGTGCCGTTTGTACTTGTTACCGGAACCCAATTCGGATTCTGGAAAACAAGAATAGCAGATGCATCAAGAAAGACGGAATCACTACCCTGGCAAACAGTCGGGTAAACAAACGGCCATTGCAACTGAGGAAGCGGATTTACGAACACACATACTGTATCACTACAACAACAAAGTGTATATCCGCCCACAGGATCAAAAATCGTATCACAGCAAGTTACAACATAGCAAGTTGTAATTTGTGGAGATACGTCAAATATAAATCCGGTTCCGATGGTTGAGGTTGACCTCGCTGCCACACCGCCATTATCATTAAGTTCAGCCCAGGTTACAGTTCCAGTACAACCTGTAACTGTAATTGTAGCAACCTGCCCCTGACAAATAGTAATATCAGGACCAGCATCCACTACACATGTCGTATCACAACAGAAGATAACATTGATGGTATTTGTGATCGTGTCGCTGCATCCCAGACTATCAGTATAAGTATATATAATAGTATGAAGGCCAATTGTAGTTGGATAAAAGTAATTTCCTATAAAACCCGGACCACTAAACACACCTGTTCCACCCGTACTCGTAACAGGAACCCAGTTTGGATTTATAAAGACGAGAATATTAGAAGCGTCAAGGAATATTGAATCAGAATTCTGACAAACATCAGGATAAACTGTTGGCCATTGTAAAATTGGTAATGGATTTACAGTGACGCAAAGCGTATCTGTGCAACAGCAAAGAACATTTCCACCATTGATCAGATCCGGGATTGAATCGCAGCATTCAACTACATAACAAGTACTTTGAACAGGATTAATATCCCAAATTGGTCCGGCTCCTAATGGAATTGGCCCGTTTGGTCCCAGTTCGTACAATTTAGTAATACCGGTACAACCCAATGCGGTGATCGTTAGAACATCGCCTGCACAAATTGAAGTGTCATTCCCCAAGTCAACATGACATGTGGTGCTATCGCATAAATCACAATCTGGAATAACGATTGAATAGGTTTTGCTGGTGTCAGTACAACCTGTGAAAGGATCAGTTATAACAATATGATAGGTACCTGTTACAGCCGGAGTAAAAATTGGATTTGGCCCATTTGAACCTACAGGAGTATTATTGAAATACCATTGTATGTCATATACGGATGCGAAATTTCCGACTAAAGGTAAAGGAGCATAGATTGTGAATTCACCTTGCTGATTCAAACAACTACACTGAATAATGTCACAGTAATGAGGAAACAAGCCTACAGGTGGCCTTCTGTTAACAGTAATATTACTGCTGCTGGTGCATCCCGTAACCGGATCAGTGTATGTAGCAACATAAGTTCCAGCAACAAATACTGTAATGCTTGTACCTGAAGCTCCTGTGCTCCAGGTGATATCACCAGAATAATTTAAAACTGTTAAACTAATAGGCACTCCCTCACACAAAGTAGGTGATGAAGTGATAACCGGAACATTCGGAATTGGATTTACAGTTACAAGAATTGAGCATGTATCTCTGCATCCATATTCATTAGTCAGAACAAGATTATATGTTGTTGTAGTTGAAACACCAAACTCCATGTACACAGAGCCTGAAGCAAGAAGAGTTCCATAGTTTCCGTTGGCATACCAATCAGATGTGTATCCGTTTAAATGATTAACGCTGGATAGCGTTACATCACCAGAACCGCAAATGTTTGAAGACGGAGCTACTGCAATGATTGCCTTGGGTTGAGGCACCGCTTTCACCTCCACTTTTTTAGTTGTACAAACACATCCATTTACACCAGTAATTAATACCCGGAAAAAACCCGGATTAGTTACAGTATACGTATTGTTTGTATTGATACCTGGTGCAGGAGCAAATACATTCGGACTAATTTCCTCTTCCCATAAATAAGTATAGCCAACGATATTTGTAGTAGACAATGTTGCTGTTCCTCCAGGACATATAAAAGCCGGTTGAATGGAACAGGGGCCAATCCCCGGTAAGACATTAATACTACTAGAGGCCGTGCAGGTATTACCTAACTGATCTATTACTGTTAATGTAACCGGATAGGTTCCAGTTGCATTGTAAATATGTGTAGTTGACGGAGTGAAAGCCGTAAAGCCATCACCAAAATCCCATGCATAGGAAATAAAGCTACCGGGAGTGGAACTAAATGCAGAAGATATACCAGTGCATACAGGTGTTGGGATTATATTTATACCTAGAGGAGTATAATTAACAATATGCGTTGCAGTACTCGTACATGTAAATACCCCATCATTATAAGTGATTGTTAAAGATACGGTGTAGGTTCCCGGAACTGAATAACAATGAATCCCGGGATTAGCTGCGACAGAAGTATTGCCATCGCCAAAATCCCAGAAATAAGTTACGAAAGAGGGATTGCTGGTTATGACTTTTGAAATATTGGTAACATTTAGACAACCATTACATCCTAATGTATAAGTAAAAGCTGCTTCAATAGGCACTGTCACTGATGTAATATCACAATTGCCGGTACAATTTGTTGGATTTGGCGAAGGTGGTCCGACACAGAATGAAACACAATAATCACCTGCATTTGTATATGTGTGATTTATAGGAACACCGGATGCGCCGGGCGCTGTAGTTCCATCACCAAAACTCCAGGTAATTGTGGTGCCGGGAGGAAGCGAATTAGTCGTACCTGTAAATGTGTATGAGTTACAACTGTTGCGGACTACACTTGTGATCTGTGGATTCGTAATATTCGGACAACAGATTTTCTTTACAAAATAATCGACGTATTTTGTACATGACCCATAAGTTACTGCTACGTAAAAATTACCATGCGTAAGGGTAGTATAAGTTGCCGAATTGGCCCCAGGTATTAATGTACCAGAAGGTGAAATGCCATAATACCACTGATAGGTAAATGTTCCTGTTAATGGTTTTATAATTTGTACTCCCAAAATTTCACTTGTTGAATCGGCAGTAGTACATATGCCCAGTGAGCAGGTAACAGGGCCAATCTCAAATGGGTCTTCTACAAGATATTCACACGTGGTAACACAACCTCCGCTGGTAACTGTGACAATATAGGTACCCGGTGATGTAATATTGGAAATGGAAGCAGTTGTTTGTCCGCCCGGGCTCCACAAATACGTTGATCCTCCTGGCACTCCTGATACCGTCAATGTTACACCTCCCGGCTGACAAACATTTAAACCTGTTCTGACAATGGAACAACCAAACTTTGGATTTACCATGATACCGGACAAGGCTGTAGCTGATCCGCAATTCGTTGTTGCATTAATGGTAACCGGCCCCCAGGGTCCAATACCGGCCTGACCATGCCAAAGAATGACAATAGAATTTGTACCCTGACCGGAAGTTATTGTACCCATACTTGAAAAAGGAGGCGCAAGTGACCATGTGATCTCTTCACCCGCAGGCAAGTTACCACCCGACAAATTATATGTGCCTGTTCCATCCACACAAACACTCAATGGACCGCTGATACTCCCTACCGTAGCCTGAGCAACATTCAAAGTTACTGGTCTTGGACAAGCAGGTGTACCGTTTCGCTGTAACACTACAGAAATTGTTCCCGGTAATGATGTCCATTGAATTGTTGAGCTATTACCTGTAGTTGTTGTGAGGTTACCGGGCATAAAACTGCCGGCACCCGCAGAAATGGACCATTCGTAATGATATCCTGTCGGTGCATTCGTACTCATGGCATAGGAATAATCCGTACCAAGACATATAGTTGCAGGTCCGATGATAGTACCGGGAGCCGGTGTACCAACCACAGTCACCTGAATCTGTTGAGGGTTGGCAATGCCGCTGTTGCAATAATTGTTGCCTGTTTCCGTCACCTCTATTGTGTAATTTCCGGTATTACTAAAAACAGGATTAAAAGTCGGTCCGGTTCCTGATAAAGGAGAAACACCTGCATTAGGAGGTAAAACAGTCCAGTTAAAAGTTCCAAGGGTGGGAAATACAGACAAACTTGCACCGGGAGCTCCTGTACAGATAGTTTGATCAAAATATGCTTCCCAGGGAAAAGTTGGATTAATGATCAACACTCCATTACTATTGCAGCAAAGATGGTTATTCGTGAGATTTATATCTAACTGATAAGTTCCGGGTGGGGCAACTCCCCAGTTGATCCAAACTGTATTGTTATCCGGAAAAGTATTGAGTAGCGAATTATAATTAGTTGCCGTCGAAATATTCGTCAAAGTCCAGTTATAAAAAGTTCCGGGCAAAACGGGCAAGGAATAAGAAGTTGAAGAATTAAAACAGGGTGATGCATTCCCTGCAATAATTGGGATTGTAGGTATGATCGGGACTGAAACAGTGGCAATACATCCGCCCGGACATTGCGCAACAATCTGTCCTTGCGGGTTTCCGTTTCCCCAAATGATAGTAACGTTGTTTCCGCTTTGATTAAGTATGCTTCCACCAATGGGTGGCAACCAGACAGGATTGGCACATCCTACCGAAGTATAAGTAGCAGTATCTCCTGCACAAACAGTACTGATACATTCTATTGTGATTGATCCAGGTATTATATTCACCTGCATAGTGATCGTATCTGAACAACAGGCAGTAATTGAAACAGGTTCTGTAGGTTGTCCGCTTGATGAAGTTGTAAAACTATATGCAACTAATGTCACAGTATAAAGTCCGGGAGCATTGTAAGTATGCAGAGGATTCGTAGTAGTACTGAAATTATTTCCTCCAGAGGCGGGGTCACCGAAATCCCAGGAATAAGCTACACCACCACCACTAAAAGTAGTTGTATTTGTAAATGCGATTGTACTTCCTTCACAAACATTATTTGGAGAAAATGTAAAATTGGCAACAGGTTTATCTTTTACATTTACTTTCAAACAATAAGTAAAGACATTAGCGGATCCATCGGTGGCGGTAAGTGTCAATGTATAAGCACCTATCTGCGGCCAAACAATATTTATATTTGCTGAAGTATTGTTGGGGTTTATCACAACGGAAGTTGGTCCGCTTACTGTCCAGCTGAAGGTCCAGCCTGCACCTGTTACAGACGATGAATAAGTGTATGGGACATTCACGCAAACTGCAATTTCATGACAGGTGCTCCCGCCGGGTAATCCTGCTGAGCCATGACGTTTCTCTAAACATTCCGGAGATTGATAAAGAATCTCAACCTGATTGCAGGATTGTGCATGCAGGTTCATTGTTTTAACATTCACAAACAATGCAAGCAGAAATGTAATGCCGATTAAAGTAATTTTTTTCATGGCAGCTATTTTATTGTTTATCTTTTATTTTTTAAATAAATTAATATCCTCCAGGTGTATTACGGCACCACATCCCGTATTTGCAACAAGACCATATATTTCAAAAATCTGGCAATAAATTAGAGGGATTCCTCCTGTTACAATTACACCGGCAATACAATTGATTAGCTGAGCCGGACTGCAAGCTTTGGTCGTGCAATTGGAATCAACGCTCGCAGAAAGTGGCGTCTGGGAAATAGCCAAATTAGTTGCTGAAAACAGCAAGCAGAAAATCAACAATAATTTTGGAAAAAGTTCTTGTGTGAATTTTCCCTTTATTCTAAATCCTGAATTGACGCCAAAAGACGCCACCCCGTGATAGGATAGTTTTGTGTTCATGTTCGCTTATGTGTGTGTTGATATCAGGAGAAAAAGTTGTTGCGGATGTTTTAATCACTGAATCAGGAATGCTAATTCCAAAATTGAAAAGAGAATTAATGTGGTAAATAATTCCGTTAATTATTTTTTGAGTAATAATCCGGTAGTTTGAAAAAATAAACCCATTAGAAATCTTAACACCCTTCAGATATAAGTTAAATCTCGAATTCAATATTTCCTGGCTATTCATGGAAATCGATTTTAATAAAATCCTGAACTCGCTTAGTTATTCCCCATCTCACATAAAATTTAAATCTCGCAGACAGATGAATTTCCGGGCTATACGCAAACACCTGGCAAAAGCCATATCAAGTTTAATAAGAATTCAGAAATATCCCAAAGAATTATCCTTAAATATTATATCAGAATAATTAATGTAAAATCATTAAAATATCAATAAAAAGGATGATTTGCAGAAAGTAATCCCCATTCCGCCTCTAAAATTATCATGACATATTGAACACCAAAGCCCTTTTCGTGCCATATTCCATGCAGTAATGCAAGTAATCCTGTGAGCTTTTCTGAGTATACCACTCATCACTGATCTCTTCTTCGGCGAGTTCATTGACAAGGGAAGTGATGTCTTTCCTCAATTCTCTCACAAGCGTAAATGTATCAGAAGGTTTTCCCAATGTTGTTAGAATGAATGAACCTGCCATGCAATCTTCACCAAGCTTCAAGAGAACTCGCCAATGTAAATCTGTAGGTGCATTAGTAACCGGAACGAATCTTGTCAGACTATAATATGATTCATGAGCCATTTCTGTATCCAGATCTTCCTTCAGCGGCTCGAATTCTATGCAAAATGTTGCGCTTCGATTTCCAGACTTAGTATAATGTGCAGGCAGATTTCTTCCTGCGCCTCTTAGAAGTGTCAATGTTTCTTTCAGTTCATCGATAATCATGGTCGGGTTATTTTTATGTTGTGCGATGTGAATTCTTTAACGCTTGTCAGGAAAAAGGTTTTAAAAAACAGCTCAAACTTATAAACAGGCTCTCGTTATAAAAGATAAACTGCTGCAAATCAATTTTTCAGTGCACAGTCATTTAACAATAAAATATCTGCAACTAATAAGTCTAAGACGAAACTCTTGAAGTATAAAATTCAAAATTACATTGCAAAGAATCTTCGTTCAGAGAAACTTTAATCTCGAATTCGTTGAATTGATTTTTTACTTGCCGAATACAAATTTTTCAAATTTTCCGAAATTCCCTTCTTTCACATTCAATAATTTGCTGGCTCTCTCAGCACTAAGTTTTCCACTTTTGTGAAGACTCAATACAGTGGAGCTGAATGACCTTCCTCCTCTTCTTAATTGCATGATGTAGTAGTTCGGCCCACCTTTTGATTTAGGCTTCACACTCTCCTTGTACAAAAAAACCTTCCATGCAGTTTCTGCTTCGGCATACAGTTGCTTGAAAAGACTTTCCTCGAGAAGTCCCAGCTTTTTAGACCTGAGAAGAAAATCCTGGTTGCTTATGCCAAGCCGTCGGCCGGCGGTGGAGATATTCTTCAGCTTTAATTCACCTTTCACTCTCAGGAATTCTTCAACGAGATCCTGGGGAAGCAAGGCTTCCTCCGCAACTACTCTGCAAAACCTTTCCACGATATGCAAATTGCGGACCTTATTCTCATTCATTCCTACATCAACAGAAATACCGCTGACGTTTATCCAGATATGCGCCAGTTCATGAATAAGGGCAAAGATCTGATCATGCTCCCAGGCTTCACTGTTTATAAATATAAACGGAGCATATTTATCTGACACAGCAAAGACGGAAAAACTGTCGCTGCTTAACTTTAATCTTGTATGGTAATTGCTGCTGAGAGAGATGTAAATGCCTTTTTTCTCAGCCTGATCTATCCAAACTTTTAATGCTTTCTCACCCGGCTTAGCTTGCCTGATAGCAAGCACTCTTCGAATATCTGCTGCCACCTCAGCAGGATTATCTTTTATGTTGTACTTTCCTACGAAAGGAAGAATTTTAGCCTTAGATGACTTCAGGTATGTGCTGAGCCAGTCCTGCCTCTCCTGAATTTCTCTCATCATAAATACAAGTCCTGTATCCATTCCCTCTTCCTTGTTGCTCCTGAAATCTTTAAGCAAAGGATAATCAGGTGGAATGTATGACATGTAAAATACCTCAGCAGGTCTTCTGTATAGCTTAGCCAGTTTTTCAACCTGCTTTACAGTGGGAAATTCCCTTCCTTCCGGTGATTCCCAATCACGAATTCTTTCCGACTTACAGCTTTTCGAAATTCTCGCGGCAGCCTTTTCCAATGATACTTTTGCTGACTTGCGCGCCCACTTCAGTATGTTCCTGTTGAGACTTTCCCTCTTTGGCATACATATGACGTATATATTAAATCCTCAGGACTCTGAACATTCATTAATCATAGTAATAAAATCTGAACCAGCTCATTCAATCTTTATCAGCTTGTAACTAAAAATTTCTCTTCCGGTACACAACCTAAGATAATAAACTCCTGAAACAAGCGCATCCATTCCTTCAATCAAATTATTGTCTTGATTGATTTCACCTTTTTTTATAACCTTCCCAAAGGTGTCGAACAGGTGATATTCACAATCTCTCATATTTGGATTAAAACTACTCACACGTAAATAAGCTCTGAAAGGATTTGGAAATACATCAGGACTCTGAATTGCAACTTCTCCGGAACTATTGATCAGGCAGAATCCTATCTGATATGTGGTGCTGCCAAAACCATCATGAATCAGAAAGGTGTAATTGCTGAAATCGGAAATACCCTGTACTGTGATTGTATCCACATAGATCTGAAATTCATTTCCAAGATGAGCAAAGAAGTTTACAAAATTTGACGGATTACCTATGGTATCACCTGTCGGAGAAATTATCTGAACCGAAGGATAATTGAGATGAGCAAGGTTTCCATTGAATACCTTCACATGAATCATTCCTGGATCAACCGGATCATAGTAAACACTGTCGATGCAAATTAATGATGAGTCGATATTGCCGGAACTGAATGGAGAGTCGAATTTCACGATCAAAGTGCTTCCTCCGGTATCTGCAAGCAAATAAGCACCGCTGAAATTAGCTACCATATCCACTCCAAACTCCTGCGTGAGATTGGAATTGATGTCGGCCAGCCAGCTGATTTGTCCCAGTCTGTTGAATGCGGCCATGGTAGGATTGTGACTGACTCCGTCAAATACAGTACCGCAAATTAGTGGCGTATTTCCATTTACCAGTTTGGCAGATAATCTGTATTGATCTAATCCCTGCATAGAAGCAGCAAGCAAAAGGTTGCCGGAACTGTCGAAACGAAAAATAGTATCATCCACGCCTGCCACCCATAATTCATTATTGAAATCAACCAGCATTTCCAGACTTAGGTCACCAAAGGGTGGCGGTGAAGGCTGTAGACTTCTACTCCAGGCAAATGCACCGCTTGAATCAAGCTTGATCAATTCATAATTTGGAAAATCTGTTGATATAAGGTAAATGCTTTTGTCCAAATCAGTGATCATTCTGTGCGCAATCATCACACTATCCGAAAAATTTATTTGTCCATTCAAATCAAATCTCAAAATAGTTCTGACCGGGCCTGAACCATCATACACCGATGCCAGCATTTGTCCTGATAAATCCACAGTCATACTAAAAGCACTTACGGCATATGACCAAAGCTCATTTCCATTAGAATCAAACACTGCAAGGCCTGTACTTGATTGAAGGTAAACCCTGCCATCTTTGAATATCACTTTACTGAATTGTCCGCTATTGAATGAGTTTGTCGAATCTCTCATCCATAGAGGAATTCCCGCATTACTTACTTTGAGCAGGATCGGACTGTAACTCGGTGGAGACATCAGACCACAAGCGACATAAGCATCACCATTCAAATCAAGTGCCATGTCAAAGGCTCTTGGATCTCCGCTTCCATTATTATCGAATACAGTATTCCATAAAATCAAACCGCCCGGGCTGATTTTATATAAATGCACCTTCCCCTTTTCCCCGTCTGGATTGCTTTGCTTGTCCCATTGGCAAAGCACAAATAAATCATTGTTTGCATCAGCAATCATCCTGACAGGAAACAAAAATGCCGAATCAGGGCTTGTGTTAAGACTTCTGATCCATAAGGGTGCGATCTGTGCATTAATTGCATCTGTCAGGAAGCAGAAAAGCAAGACCAGACGAGTAATTTGAAGTTTCATGAGATGACAATTTAATAATTACTGAGACTAAATTGACAAGAATGCATAAACATTCAGTCACAGATATTTCAGATTTTAATCACAATATATCAATTAATCATAGAATCATAGGTAACAATTTTAATCAGATTTTCCAATTGCAAAATGTTTTATTAATTTTAACTAAATCGCATCAAACAAAGAATCATGAAAAAACTACTGTTCCTGTTCGTGCTTTTCCTATTTTCAACATTCTGCTTCGCCAAACTTCCGGATGATGCCGGTATTATTTCAATCGACTCTGTATTGCATCGTTGTCCGGGTTTACAGGATGTCTATGCGACAATTTTTAATTATGGTGATAACACTCTAAATACTGTAACGGTAAACTGGAGTGTGAATACAATCAGCCAGGGGCCGGTTGTTATTACTAGTCCAATTGATCCTGACAGTTCACTCACGGTGCTGATTGGGCAAATAAGTTTCAGCGCATCAATGAGTATGGATATATCTGTCTGGACAAGTCTTCCAAACGGAAATGCAGACTCAGATCCAACTAATGATTTCATGAGTGAAAATGGTGTACAAACCGCATTAAGCGGAACCTATACAGTAGGCGGCATAATGCCTGATTACGTCAGTATAGGTGTGGCCTTCGATGATTTGAAGTCGAGAGGTGTATGCGGACCTGTGAACTTTTCAATCGAATCCGGAACATATGCACAACAAGTTTCTCTGGATTCAATCCCCGGAACAAGCTTTACAAACATGGTACATTTTCACTCGGCCTTATTGGACAGCAGTTCGGTATTAATAACTTTTCCTTCTTCAACATCAGCCACCGACAATTATACAATCAGGCTCAATGGTGCGGATCATGTCATGTTCAGTAACCTGACATTTGAAAGAACAGGCAGCGATGCATATTCAACAATCATGGAAATTAACGGTGATTGCGAGAATATCAGGATCTTGAACAATCAATTTATTTCGAATTCAATTCTTACAACCACAAATACTGACGGCAGCCGGTCCTGTATCTTTTCTCCAAACACTAGTTCAGGAAATGACAGGATTATCAGAAACAATTTATTTTCAGGAAACGCGAACGGACTTTGGATAAACGGAAATGTGCAAACGCATTCGACAGGCATGAAAGTGCAGAACAATGTCTTTGAAAATTTTTACGTCGGAATTTTCCTGCTCTATCAGGATGCATGTGAAGTAAGCGAAAATTTGATTACACGAACATCCATCAGCTCCACTGTTGACTATTACGGAATCAGCCTCAGGTTTTGCGACGATAACGTATTAGTTGCCAAAAATAAAATCACCGGGCATACAGGCAACTATGGAATTCGTCTCAGGTCCTGTTTTGCTTCCCCGTTTGCTGAGGGAATTGTGGTCAACAATTTTGTTCAGACAGGAAGTGCATCTGGAACAGGCAGAGGGATCAGTATTGAAGACGACAGCCATCACCAGGATATTTTTCATAACAGTGTGCACTATACTGGAGGAAGCTCAACTCTAGGCAGGGCATTTTTCGCAGACGCACTCAGCACCGGCAGCATAAGGCTGCTGAACAACATTTTCTCAAACAGTGGCGGAGGCTACGCTTTTTACATCAATGACAATGCACAAACTGGAATTTCAGTTTCTGATTTTAATTGTCTGTTTAGCACCGGCACCCTTGCCTATTGGAACGGCGCACAGATGAA
Organism: Bacteroidota bacterium; assembly: GCA_003389385.1. GTDB lineage: Bacteria > Bacteroidota > Bacteroidia > AKYH767-A > 2013-40CM-41-45 > QQVM01. The sequence goes on along the minus strand of QQVM01000020.1, from coordinate 165,539 downwards.
TCTCGGACTGTACCAATCTGCCTCGGGCTTGGATGTGAATTCTGTGAGCGGAAATCCAGGATTCTTTTCCAGTTCTGATTTGCATGTGAACTCAGCAATATTGTCGGACGCAGGCACATTTGCAGCAGGCGTTTTTGACGACATAGATGGAGAGACTAGAAGTATGTCCAACCCGGATATTGGCGCAGACGAATTTTTATTCACTGCAATCAATGACAAACACATGGGTGAAAAAGTTTTGATTTATCCGAACCCAAGCTCCGGGTTAATTTCAATCAAACTACAAGAAAATTTATCAGGCAAAACGAAAATTTCAATTTCATCAGCCGACGGAAGATTATTGCATATGCAGGATTTAGAGTACGGAAATATTGCAATGACAAAAACAATTCAGCTAAGCGATTTTCCAAAAGGTGTTTATTTCCTGAACCTTGTCAGAAGCAATCAAATCATTACAGAAAAAATTATCCTACAATAAAAAAGCCGGCTTGCGCCGGCTCTTCAAAAAATAATTAATTCAATTTATTTCTTCGGAGTTTCTCCAACACCGATAAAAGGAATTGCTCCTCCCCCAGTTACGTTAGGAAGGATACCATTCCATTTTTCGATTGCTTTGAGGTTTGCTTCAATCCTTCTGAGTTCAATCAGGTCAGGCGTAATATTCATCTTCTGAAGACGTAATGCTTCAGCTTCTGCAGTAGCGGCAGCTACGGTCTGCTCCGCTTCGACCTTTATTCTTTCAAGGTCACGCTTTGCTTTCAGGGCATTTTGCTCTGCGGTTTGCTTTGCCTCAATCGCATCTGTGAAAATCTTGGAAAAGCTGAATGCCACTATCGAAAAGGCATCGACCGAAACGTGATAATTCAGAAGACGTGCTGTTAAAGCTTCCTGCATTTCTGCGCTCACCTTTGGCCTTTTGGTAATAAGCTCTTCGGCCGTATAACGAGCAGATACAGCTTTCATTACTTCCTGGATGGCTGGATCAATAATTCTCTCCTTGAACTCCAATCCAATAGTTTGATAAACTGTATTTGAACGATCCGGAATCACATGGTAATTTAGAGCCACGGACATTGCTACATCCTGAAGATCTGCGGAGGCTGACTGGGCATCTGTAACCGCTTTATGAATTTTGACATCCATAATAACCACTTCTTGCATTATAGGAACCCTGAAATGCATTCCCTCGTCAAGCACTTTTTGCTGTACCGCTCCAAAATTCAGAACCACACCCCTTTCTCCGGCGCCGATCTGCACCCATGGCTTCATGATCATTAAAACCAGTAAAACTGCCCCGATAATGATTAACTGTCTCCAGGGCTTTCTTTTCATTACATCAAAGATGTCAGTATATTCTTCACTCATGATTTGATATATTTTAATTTCAGGGTGCAAGTATAAAGATTTAACAGATACAATTTTCCTGGATGGAAAACCTGAACTGTACAGAATACAAATTCACTCCTCCTTCATCAACTCAAATCAGGTTAAAAACGACAAAGCCGGAAATCCGGCTTTGTCGTTCATTATCAGTGCTAAGTAAAGGAAGCCTTATTATAAACCCGCGATGTTCTTTGATTTAGGCATCCTGATTTCATATGTAAAACGAATCTTTTTACTCTCCTGGGCTTTAAGTGAAAGATTCCAGTCGAGCATTCCGGTCTCCTGAATCAGTTCCGCACCATCTCTTTCGGTAAGCTCAACCTTCACCATGGGATCCTGAGAAACCGGAATCTGATCCTTTAGCTTCAGGCTGATGGCCATATTCTTATTGTTTTTAACATTCAGCTCATAAGAAACCGTGAGGATTTTCTCGTCAGCCAGGATTTTCTCCTTCACTTTGTCTTTAAGCTTTTTTCTGCTCACATGAATTCCTCTGTCTCGTCCGAGACTCATTTCCAGGGTATCAGCAAATGCATCAGGATTCAAAACAGATTTTCCAATGTAAGAGCCATCAAAGTAAATCCTCGAACTGCCCGGAAGCAGGTTTAGTTCACCCATATTGTGCACTTCAGCAAGCAGGTAAGCATTCATATCCAGCCGTGGCACAGCGGTAAACTTGTATTCAGTGCTCAGTGTTTTATTCTTGATCATCACCACATGCATGCTTTCGTCATGAGGGATACTGTACTTGAGTTTGATTTCAAACTCTGTCCTAATCATCCCTTCCTGTTCTGTGGTGTATGCCGCAAGATTTTTCGCATCCAAGTACAACTCGTCTGCAGAATTTGACTCCTCTCTTGCAGCTCCGGCAACCGAAGACTTACTCAACAATTCCTTGCTTTCATTTGTTATCTTATTCCGGTATTGTCTGACAAAGTTTATATAAAAAGGACTGAGCTTAGGTACTTCCGCAGACAAGGCCGGATTTGCAGTGCTCAATGTCAGGTCAATATTTTTCCAGTCCATGCCTGTTTTCTGGTTCAGCTCGGCTTTGTAATGCAATTCAATATTTCCTGAAGCAGTAGCTCTGAGATCATATGAGGGCAGCCATGCAGCCTGATCTACATAAAATGATACGGTAACTTTAGCAGTGGCAGGAGCTTCCGAGTAAATCTTCACAACAATGGACGGAATAGATTCCTTGTTTCCGTTTTGTCCAGCCTTTGAGATTCTATTCAGATCCTGAATCCTCTTTTCCAGTTTTTTCTTCTCATCATTTTTATAAAACAGCTTTCGCTTCAGAACTGTACTTTCAGCACTGATGTTATTCAGACGGGAGCGCAAATATGAAATTGCTTCTTTAAACAGTTCGAGCGTATCTTTTTGTGACTCTCCTTTGAGCAATCGGTTATTCAGCAAGATGTTTTTTTCAGTAGCCAGGCTTTGAACCTGATCATTCAGCTCTTCAATTTCAAAATTCAGCATCACCAGAGAATCGCCGGCAGCTTTTAAAACTCTCTCATGCCTTGCTGCCAGATCTGTATTTTGGCTTTCATTATAAAAAGTCTGAAACCTGACATCCAAGATCACAATACTGCCTTTGGCATTTGCCTGGATTGAGTTGACATCAAGCATCGGAGAGACTTCTTCAAAAATGACCTGACTGAATCCTGATTGTGTGGTAAATTCGGAAGTGCAACTCAGCTGAACCCCCCGAAGATAGACGGTCGCTTTATTCACTTCGGCCTTGATTCTTTTGATGTTTTCTGCGAAAGTAAGTTCCGCTGCCAGAAAGAGCAGCGTCAACAAAATTATATTTTTCATGACATGTGGAATTTTGGGCTATGGATGCAGGGTGCGGATAAAATCCATATCGTCGTTAATAAAAAATGAGAATCCTAATCCTTATGACTCTGAAAATACTGACAATTAATCAGATGATAAATTGGCAATCTATACCTTGAAACAAGAGGAAAAGAATAACTTCACACAACTATAATGATGAAATGAAGAAAATATATGTATTAGGAACCGGACGGGTGGGCAGAGCAATCGCAATCGATCTGTGCAGGGAATATAATGTAAGCGTTGCCGATTATCTGGATGAAAACCTTGACAGACTTTCATCTCACCCAATTAAAAAGATCAAATCGGACTTGAGGGAAGCTGATTCAATTGAAAGACTGATTGTCGATGCTGATCTGGTAATTGGCGCAGTCCCCGGCTTCATGGGATTTGAAACTGCAAAAAGAGTGATCTCATGTAAAAAAAACATGGTGGACATTTCATTCTTCAATGAAGATATGTTCGAATTAAATGATCTGGCGATAAGAAACAATGTCACGGCGGTGATGGACTGCGGAGTCGCACCAGGCATGGACAATATTATTCTCGGGTATCACAACAAGAGAATGAAAGTGAATTCTTTCGAATGTCTTGTGGGAGGATTGCCTGTCAGGAGGGAATGGCCTTATGAATACAAGGCCCCTTTCTCACCTATCGACGTCATTGCCGAGTATACTCGTCCCGCGAGAATCATGAGAGAAGGAAGTGTAGTTACTTTGCCTGCCCTCAGTGAAGCAGAGATCATAGTGTTTCCAGAGATCGGGAAACTAGAGGCATTCAATACAGACGGATTGAGGAGTTTACTACATACTATGAAGATCCCGAACATGACAGAAAGAACGCTGCGCTATCCGGGGCATATAGACATCATGAAAATACTCCGCGAGACAGGTTATTTCAGGGAGGATGAAATTGAAGTCAAAGGAAAAAATTTAAGGCCAATAGATTTGACTGCAGAACTTCTCTTTCCCATGTGGAAGCTGGAAGATGGGGAAGAAGAATTCACTGTGATGAGAGTGACAATTAAAGGGGAAGAAAAGGGAAAATCAAAGAAGTATGTCTATGATTTACTTGACAGATACGACAAGGCAAGCCAAACCAGTTCTATGGCACGAACCACGGGATACACATGTACAGCTGCAGCCAGACTTGTGTTAAACAATACTTATACAAAGAAAGGCATCAGTCCTCCGGAATATCTAGGAGAGAGTGAAGAATGCTTTCGATTCTTGATGGAACAAATGAAAATAAAAAACATCAAATATTCTATTGAATCTTTCTGAATTTCTATCTCATGACAAATGCCAAATAAGTCATATGCATAAAATTATACGATTAAATTTTTCTTTTACAAAAGAACTTGTTTTATGTTTCGAATGTATTTGGAATAACAATTCAAGCAGAATGAAATTACTTTGCATGTTCATTTTGAAGACTGATATTTCTTTCAATGAGTCTATGCAAACATTAAATTATTCCATCAAATGTTGAGATAACCACCTGCATTCAAGATTCGTCTCATAGGCAAAAGCACTCATACCTTATAAATGTAAATTCACCATTTTTCTAATTTAAAAATCGCATTTTCTTTTGCACAAAACGACATTTTCTCTATTTTTAAATACACATAATTCATTTCCACATTTATGAGCTCCCACAATTTCCAATTTTCAATTTGGAGTATTATACTCATTATTTTCACTAGCAAATTTGATTCACACGCTCAAAAGCTACCTCCACAATACAGGATCATTGACCAAGGGACAAGACTCATGGTCGGCAATACCAGCTATACAGGATTCTATGATCATTATTCAATCAATGAAATCGCTTTAGAATTCCCCCAATCGAATTACTGGAGTTTACTTGTCAGCAATTTCAATGATAAAATCAATATTCCTGCAAGAGTTACCATCAACGGTGTTGTATTTGACAGTGTCGGAGTCAGATTCAAAGGCTCAACTTCCTATTCAGGAAGTAACAGCAATAAAAAGTCATTCAACATCACACTTGATGCATACAAAGAAGATCAGGAGTATTTAGGCTATAATATCATCAACCTGAATAATGCTTATCATGATCCTTCTTTCATGCAGGAGATACTGTACGAATACTTAATCGGAAAACATGTTACATCTCCTAAAGGAAATTTTGCTCACCTGACGATAAACGGCAATAATTGGGGCGTATATGCGAATGTGCAACAGGTTAACAGGGATCTTGTAAAGGAATGGTTTCCAAACAAAGGCGGTTCATTGTGGAGAGCAAAAAGACCGGAGGGCAGTCCTGCACCAAACGGAACTCGTGGCGACAGTCTTCGCTCCTTACACTGGCTTGGCAACGACACTACTGCTTACATGATTCATTATAATTTGAAGTCAGGCGGATTAGTCGATCCACATACCAAACTAAAAGACTTTTGCCTGATTCTCGATACAGTCTCAAATCAACACATGGAGGAAGTGTTGGCAGATTACCTGGACGTGGACAATACCCTCTGGTTTATTGCAAGTGAAATTTTGTTTGCAGACGATGACAGCTATGTAATCAAGGGGCGCTCTGATTATTATTTCATTATCGATTCGATAGATGGCCGGTTAACGCTCATTGAAATGGACGGCAATGACACATTTGTTCCTTCTACAAGCTCGTATAGTATTTTTGGAAATGTCAATAAGCCATACTATCCCCTACTATACAAACTTCTAAACCAATCACAACTCAGGCAAAGATATCTTGCACACTTCAGAACAATTGTCAAGGATATGCTTGATACGAGTGCTGTATTTCCAATGATTGACACTTATTACTCCATGATTGATTCCATGGTATTTGCTGATCCAGTAAAAAATTACACTTATACTGAATTTGTGGACCACAGAAATGTATTGAAAGGATTTATCAATTCACGCAAATCATATGTGCTCGGACGATCAGAGATAAACGTAGTCCCACCAGTCATTTCCAACACAATTATGTATGTCGATTCTACTCCCTGGAAAAGACCTTCGCACAATGAGACAGTGCTTGTCAACACCGCAGTGAATTCCGCATCAGGAATTGACAAGGTGAGATTATTCTTCGGAACAGGATTATCCGGAAAATTTCAGAATATAGAAATGCACGATGACGGTTTGCACAATGACCAGCTGGCGGGTGACGGTATTTATGGAGCAACAATTCACGGGATACAGGGAGGAACAAGAGTCAGGTTTTATGTGGAAGCCACAGCATCCAACAGCGCAAAGACCGTTATGTATGACCCCGAAGGTGCAGAACATGATGTATATACTTATATGGTCTGGCCTGACAGAAGTTCTGACACTTCAGTTGTGATAAATGAACTAATGGCCAAAAATACCATGACAGTCACAGACAGCTCTGGCAGATATGCAGACTGGATAGAATTGCATAACAAATCATCTCAGGATAAGGATATCAGTAATTTCTTTTTGAGCGATGATCAGGAAAACCTGATTAAGTGGAAATTTCCTTCCGGAACAATAATTCCTGCAAATGATTATCTTATTGTTTGGGCAGACGACAATTCCAGATCCGGATTATATCAGACAAACTTTAAACTCTCAGCTGATGGCGATGAACTGTATTTTCTGAACGACAACCTTGAGCTTGTAGATGAGGTAAGTTTCGGTCAGCAAGTCAGTGATGTGGCGCTTGCAAGAGTACCGAACGGTTACGGTCCGTTTGTCAATCAGGCAGCCACATTCAATTATGACAACAATACCTATCCGCAAATAAGCTTTGGCTCGAATACCATCTATGGTTGCATGCCGCTTGATGTGCAATTTACCAATTCCACTATCGATGCAAACGCATACTTATGGGATTTTGGGGATAACAATACATCCACACATCCATCACCATCTCATGTATATCAAACAGCAGGTATATACACAGTCAGGCTGACAGCATACAATGGACAAGTTGCGTCAGTTGACTCCATTGTGGATATGATCACTGTAGGAGCAGCAAGACCATTTTCATTTATTTCTGACACAATCATAGCTCCGGGCGCTACCTATATTCTCAGCGCCGATCCCTGGTACCTGGATTATTTGTGGTCAAATGGAAGCACTAATATGTCCATACTGGTAGATTCATCAGGTACATATTGCATTACTTTGACGGATACCAATACTTGCATTGATTCAGCATGCGTGTATGTTGCGCTTAACACAACAGGAATTTCTTCACTGATTGAAAGCAGTGCAATTGAATTGTTCCCAAATCCTGTCAGCGATATTCTGCATATAAGGAATAAAACTTCCGGTAGCCTGAACCTCGATGTTTACGACTTCACGGCAAGGACTGTTTATCATCAGATCTTACATCAGGAGACTAGAATTGACTTAAGCAGTCAGGCGCCTGGAGTATATTTTATTCGTGTTAATGACAGGCTTTTTCCTGTGATAAAGCAGAATTGAAGGTTCACTTAAATTACACAGATAAAGCGATTTTAATTTGAAACGAATAAATAAATCAATCTTCAATATTAAGTTTACTAAGCTGCATAGCAATGGACGAAGCGACTTATCAAATTAAAATAAACCATTCGCGATACAAACGGATCCAACATTAAGATTTACTCCACCTTCTTTTGCTTGACCAAAAGAAACTGGCAAAGAAAAGTCAAGATAAAAATATGCTACCCACAGCACAAAGCGGACGCTTCCCTGCCTACCGGCAGGCAGGCAGCAGTTTTGTCGGCCAACCCGCATAAGAAATTAACAACTTTTTTCCATAGGCTGAATAATCTTATTCCTTCCAGCATTCAATATCAAGCACTCGTTTAAATCATCTTGAATTTCTAGAAGTTTACTGTACGGTCTGTACCATATAATTGATATTTTGGAATATTATGTTTGGAAAAAAAAGAAGGGCCCGCCCAAAGCGGACGGACCCCAGACACATGAAATAATACAAACTATTTTTTAATGATCAGCTTTTTGGTGATATTGCCGTAACGGACAAAGTAAATACCTGATGACAAATTATCCGTAATGAGTTTATGTTCTTTTCCGGAATTAAAGATATCTATCACCTGACCCATCATATCCATGACTTCCACATTTACACCATCTTTTCCATTTGAATAAATGTTCACATAAGATGATGCCGGATTAGGGTAGATCAGCAGCTGAGCGCTATGAGAATCCACGAAACTGACGGAAGTTGCCATAGTATTGTCAGCAGCGAAAGTCGGAGTTTGAATCACGAAAGGGCCAGTGCCGTTTGGAACACGTGCATAACCCATGTCCGTAGTTTGCTGCCCGAAATCAACTCTGTCAAGAATTTCGTTTGACGGATTTAACAGCAATACATATTCTCCAGCTGAAGAGAGCTTAAAGTTTGCATGATACGGACCCTGACTTCCGTCTTCATCGGCCCAAACGATCAGGTATTCATTTGGATTGATAATCGTACCAGCAGGGAAAGACCATTTATCAGTATTCAAGGAATCGTCGCTAAGCATGTATCCGCTCAGATCCACCGGACTCGTGCTTTTGTTATAGATTTCAATCCAGTCGTCGAACTGTCCTGCTTCATCCGCAGCAGTTGTAGAATTGGAAGCCATCACTTCATTGATCACAACAGGAGTTGAAGCAGCATATAAATTATTTACAAAATAGACAAATACATTGTGCTCAGCGCCAGCCGGTGAATAGGTAACAGTTTTTCCAGTATCAGACTGAGTAGCTCCGACATAGTACCTCATCCAGGTGCCTGCTGAATGCGGAGGAATGTAAGCACCATAAATGCCATCCCCGGAAGCGCCGTCACCGTGCAAGCCGTCGTCGTACATCTGTATGCGACTGAAATTTCCATACACGCCAGCTGCATAAAACAAAGTCATCTTGTCAATTCCAATTACTGAACTTGCTTCGGCCGTGATCAATACGCTGTCTGTCTGATCTGGATATCTGTTCAATTGTCCATCGGAAGAAAAATTCACGTTGCTCACAGTTGGCGTCGGAGCAGCCACTTCAGCGTTCATCATCAAATTATTTTTCCTGTCACGAATAAAATTCTTCAGTGACTGTACTCCTGCAGTAAAGTTAGGATAACCATAAAGTCTTTTGGGATCATTCTGAACAACAGTATCAATCATCGAAGCATACTGGCTTATCAAAGGGTAAGCCACACTTGTATCAAATGATTCGGATATGATTGTTCTCAAATGTGCAAGATAGCGCTGCCTGAGTTCAGGAACCTGAAACAACCTGTTCATCAAAGGATAATTTACCTTTTGAGCATTGTAAAAGGCGCTCCAGTTTGCCCGGCTGGCTTTCATCGCGCTGTTACCGTCGTATTCAATGGGCACCATTCTCCTGGTTGCTTCGTCAAAATAAACATAGTAGTCCATCTTTCCTTTGTACACATAACTGTCGTCATCAGAAAAAGCGATCTCACAGGCCAGGAACCATAGAGTTCGGTCCACATCCATGGTGTTGGCCAAATCATTCTCAAGGTTAGCCAAAGGTGTAGTGTTTAATATTCTGCAGGTATTCACGAGGTCCTGCCAGGGATTGGCAAGCTCCGTGCTCTTGAGCGTGTAATAAGTCTTATACGGTGTAGTATCAGCGCTGAGATAATTCAGAGCAGTGGTTCCATCTCCCCAAACTCCACCTCCACCTGAAGGCCGATCAGCTCTCCAGTTAGTTCCGTTGTTATTTTTAAACCATTCCTTATAGAAATCCTTGTTTAATTGCTGTACCATTGGATACAGACCCCAGTTGGAACCATTTATGTAGAGTTTTACATATGCGTCTTTGGCTGCAGGAATATAATTCCTTATTGAACGCAGATAAATAAACTCAGTCATAAATGAGGCATCGTCAAAACAGTTGTTGAGATTTAAGATGTTGTAACCTTCGATATCCTGTCCATCGATGAAAGCATTCAGTGTTAAATTGAAAGACTTTTTCTCCGAACCACTTGTATTGTTGTAGCTAGTCTGACCTTTAAATCTTACACCCACACTGTCAAGCACCAAGCCATCATACATAAGAGTTGCCGGCAAGTCAGTTTTGGAATTGTAATTATTCGTCAGCAATGTCCAGTAATTTGGCTGTGAGAAAATCAGGTCCATTCTTTTAATCTGGGTATCATCAAATATTCCGGTATACTGATTACCTCCAGTGTATAGCATTTTAAGATCCGGAGAAAGATGCATTTCTTTTGGCAGTCCCTGTGCAAAAGCGTATGCAGAAGCGATCAAGAGCAAGGAGAAGATTTGTGTGATTTTGCGTAACATGATATATAATTTGTTGATTGTCTTAGTTGGATTTAATTGGGGTCTTTTTAATGCCGAGAAACAAGGTTGTTTTGATACAAAGCCTGTATAAAGGTTTAATTGCCGTAAAAATTAATGAGGAAATCATTTATCTTAAACTGCGGCAGAAGCTCAATTGAGGCGCAATCTTAGTTTAAATTTCCTGACTATCAATAAGATTATTACAAGGAGGGCTTTGATTAAACCATGACTTCATGGTTTATGACAAACTGGTTAAATTGAAAGCGTCAACTCAGGGTTCTTTTAAAATTGATGCAAATCTTCAAGAATTCTAAGGTTTCCCATGGGTGTAAATTTACTTTAGACTTTCAACATCCAGTAAAATACGATTTGATATTCCTGCCATTATAAATTTTCCCATATTCTCAAAAAAAATTCCTTAATTAGATATAGCATAACATTTTACCTGGCTGTGTTGACTTGGCTTTTATCGTACTAGTTTTAAAAGATTCTATAAATATTCCAGATGAATAAAATACTGACCACTGCATTCGTCCTGGCCACAATATGTTTCAATTCAGCTTTTGCGACCAATGAAATTTCTAAATCTATTATTTCATTACTAGAGCAGCATACTGAATTTAAAAAAGTTGAATTGTTAACTCATATCAAAGAGCATAATGATGAAATGGCAAAGGCCGACAAGGCAGCGAGTGATGCACACTATTTCGAGCTTGAAAAATTTCTCGCAGAGAACATCAGCAGTAATTATCCGGATAATATAGAGTTTATCATTTCACTGAATAATGGAAAGTCATTCACTGCGCTGCTTAAAAAGAGCAGCTTCATGAGTCCTGAGTTTAATATCCGGAGCAGCTCCAACCCGGATCCAATTCAATATGAAAAAGGAGCCCATTACCAGGGCATTATCCATGGCGACAGTTTATCTCTTTGTGCGGTGAGTATTTTCAAGGATGAAGTGATGGGTTTCTTTTCATCTCCGGGAAAAGGAAACATGGTATTGGCCAGACTGGATAATTCAGCCGGCGATGTTCACATACTTTACAACGACCTCAACCTGAAATTAAATCCAGAAAAAGATTGTCATACTGAATACGATGCAAATCCATATTCATTAGATGAATTGACACCTCTAAACAGAAGTGTGGTCAATTGCATCAATCTCTATTGGGAAATTAACTACGATGTCTACACGGGTCAGGGAAGCATGAGTAATACTACCAATTTTGCCCTTGGCTTGTTTAATCAGAGCGCGACCCTGTATACAAATGACGGAATACCAGTACAACTTTCACAATTGTACATCTGGGACATACCAAGCCCTTATACAGCTACAAGCACACTAGCATTACTGAATCAGTTCAAGGCTACACGCACATCTTTCAGCGGTGATCTCGCGCATCTGATAGGTCATTCAGGCGGCGGAGGAGTTGCAGCCAGTACCAGCGGGATCTGCGCGTCAAACAGAACTTACAGCATGTGTTACAGCGGAGTTCACAGTTCTTACCAAAATGTGCCATTGTATTCCTGGTCTGTTGAAGTTGTCACACATGAACAAGGTCATCTCATGGGCTCACGACATACCCATGGTTGTGTATGGAACGGAAACAATACTGCGATTGACGATTGCGGCCCACGTGCAGGTTATCCTTATGAAGGTTCATGCAGTGGAGCCCCCACTCCAACTAACGGAGGCACCATCATGAGTTATTGTCACCTGACCGGAACAGGAATAAATTTTGCCAATGGCTTCGGCCCACAGCCCACCGCTGTGATCATGAGCCGTTATAATTCTGGCGCATGCCTGACAGCCTGTACAGGAGGAAGCTTTTGCGGAGCAGGGACTGATTTGCAAAGCACAAACATCACAACCAGCTCCGCATATCTGAGCTGGAATCCGGCGTTGAACGCTGTCTCCTACAACATTCAATACAGAATCAGCGGAAGCTCTACCTGGACAAGTGACACAACATCCAACACATTTTACCCGGTAAGCGGATTACAATCGGGATATCTATATGAATGGCAATTGCAGACAGTTTGCAGTGGCAGCAATTCAATTTTCAGCAGCTCTGTTTATTTTATCACTGTTCCGCTGGTATGTAACATACCTGGCGGGATGTCCAGTTCATTCATCAGCTCATTGAATGCGACAGTCAGCTGGCTGCCGGTGAATGCAGCCATTCGGTATATTGTCAGGTACAAATCAATTGTGTCCGGAGTGTGGTTGAGTGACAGCACTTCCGGAACTTCTATAACGCTGAGAAGTCTGACTCCGAATACCGATTATGAATGGCAGGTTCAGACAGTCTGCGCAGGTGAAGGTGTATCAGGATACAGTTCTTCTAATTTATTCAGCACATTGAATGCCGGAAGTCCGGTTACTGTTTTGCTCAAACCTGATGCGGCCTGCGGGAAAGACGCATTCATTGAAAGCAATTCAAATACTGGAATGACCACCAATAATTTCGGAGATAACCCGGACATGAATGCATTGGCATGGACAGTCAGCGGCAACCTGGCAATACACCGAATACTGATCGATTTTGACCTCAGCTTTATACCAGAAGGTTCAGGTGTTCAAAGCGCATACCTATCCTTATACTGGAATCCCACCCACTCTAATCCGGGACATTCAACAATCTCTGGTTCGAACGCAGCCACCTTGAAAAAAATCATACAGCCCTGGGATGAAAATAACGTCACTTTCGCAAACCAGCCTGCAACCACATCGGTTAACTCCGTACAATTTCCTGCCAGTCTTAGCTCAACGCAAGATTACATCAATATGGATGTAACAAGTATGGTGCAGGAATTTGTCAATGACCCGGGATCCAGTCATGGCTGGATGCTTACACTTGACAATGAAACAGCGTATCGTTCACTTGTTTTTGCTTCGAGTGATAATCCAAATCCAACAAAATGGCCATCGCTTGAGTTGACATACGTCCCTAATCTGAATCCATGCAAACAATACCAGTATTCGAGTTGCGAAGGAGTGGACGCGCTGATAGGCAATGCACAGGCAGCCGGATACGACACACTGAATTTTGGCGACAGCTGGGAATTTGACGCGCTTGCATGGACTTACAGCGGACAAAAGAGCGAAGGACGCTCACTGATCTATTGGGACTTTTCTGAAATTCCGAGTAATGCAATTGTAAACAGCGCTGATCTGACTTTGTATTGGGTTCCTGTAGGATCCAATCCCGGGCATTCAAACCAGAGCGGACCAAACGATGCATCACTATACAGAATAACGAGTCCATGGAATGAACATACTGTTACCTGGAACACACAACCCAGTATTGATACAAGCATGTTTGTTCATGTGCCCGCGAGCACAAGTCCGCAACAGGATTATACCCTTGACCTCACAAGCATTGTTCAAAGAATGGTTAATGATCCGGCTGGGAACCACGGTCTGTTATTCAAGCTCAACAATGAAAATTATTACCGGAGTCTTGTATTCTGCAGCAGCGATCATCCCGATCCTGCCAGACATCCGAGGATAGACGTATGTTATACCCTGCCTACTTCCATTGATGAAGAAAATAACAACTCTGATTTGATATTTGAACACTATGCTTCAAAGGGATACATGCTGGTGAAAAGCCAGAAAATATTTCCGGCAGGAAGCGATATCCAACTCTACAGCATATACGGAAAGTTGCTAATGTACAATCAAAGCATCAGCGGAAACATGGCAATGATCAACCTAAAGGAGTTACAAAGCGGGATATATTTTGTTCGGGTAAATTATTCCGGAAAAGTCGCTTCGAAGAAGTTTGTGGTAGCGAGGTGATGATTTTGGAATAGAAATCGGCAATACAGTGTTCACGGAAAATGTCACCAACCTGTTTTACATACTCATACTTATTGAAGATAGAAAAGCTTTGAGATTCACTAATTCTTGATTTTTTTCATAAGCAATTAATTCAGAAGTTTTAAGTTGTTTTCTCTGTTTTAAATTGGCCGATTTTCAGAGGAGCTCACATACGCTTATAGTCTACAGATTATGAATGTCTCTACGAAATCAATCCTGATTGTATCCGGTTTTTTCTTATAAATCATTGAATCCAAATTAATTTGAATGATTTGCTGTTAGGTCGAATGGGGAAATGAGCATTTATCATTTATACTGAACTGATCACCGTTATTTTACTTTTCTCTGCAGTTAAACTACAAAAAAGAAAAGTCTGATTTTTTAGCGCATACTGGAAAACTTTTAAAATGTAAGATTCCCAGCATTTGCGCTCAAACTCAGGCTTTCAATTCTCTGTAAAAATCTTCTGATTGATAAAATTAAAGTTTCACGCATTAATAAGATACAATGTTATATAAATCACTACTAGTTTGGAGCATATTATGCTGCTTTGTAACAACACTACAAGCACAGGAAGCAATCGTCAGCACAGGAGGAGAAGCAACTGGCAATGGTGGCAGAGTGAGCTATTCCGCAGGACAGACAGGATACCGGTCTGTGCAGGGAAACAACGGATTTGTTGACGAAGGAGTTCAGCAGGTGTATGAGATCAGCATCATCACAGGGTTTTCAAATAAAAATATTCAGCTAACTGCAAGCGTATATCCGAATCCGTCATTTGAAATGATAAGCCTGACGGCAAACAAGGGAGAAAATGCCATGATGGAATACCAGCTAATGGATGTCAAGGGAAGAATCATTTCCAGTGAAAAAATTCTGGCTGAAACAACACACATTCCAATGACTTCTTTTGCCGACGGCACTTACATCATCCGCGTGCTTGTGAATAATGAAGAGCAAAAGTCATTCAAAATCATTAAAGCGAGTCGCTAAAATCCAAAGCACACCTTAAAGAAAAACAATACAACACAAAATATCTATGAAAAAAATCAGTACTACAATATTCAGTATTTTCCTGTCAGCTTACATG
This sequence comes from Bacteroidota bacterium, assembly GCA_003389385.1. GTDB lineage: Bacteria > Bacteroidota > Bacteroidia > AKYH767-A > 2013-40CM-41-45 > QQVM01. The sequence continues at coordinate 150,119 of QQVM01000020.1, read as the reverse complement.
TATGCACAGGCTCCAGCGAAAATGAGTTATCAGGCGGTGGTGAGAAACACCGACAACACCCTGGTAAATGACAGGGCCGTCAGAACCAAAATCAGCATTTTGCAGGGTTCAGCAAATGGCAATGCAGTGTATGAAGAAGTCCATGCAGTTTCAACAAACAGGAACGGGCTTATGAGTATTGAAATTGGTAACGGCAGTGTGATCTCTGGAAGCTTCAATACGATCAACTGGGCCAGCGGACCATACTTCATTAAAACCGAAACAGATCCTGCAGGAGGTACAAACTATACGATTACGGGAACCAGCCAGTTTCTGAGCGTTCCATATGCATTGTATGCCGAACGTTCCGGCACACCGGGCCCTCAGGGTGCAGCAGGACCACAAGGTCCGCAGGGAATTCCGGGCAATGATGGTCAGGCAGGGCCACAGGGACCACAAGGCGTTCCGGGCGTTGACGGACCGGCAGGTCCGCAAGGTGTGGCAGGACCTCAGGGGCTTCCAGGAGGAGATTCACACAGGTATTTGTTCAATGAATTCAATGCACATAACGTTACTGATAACTACATTTCCTTCGACGACAACAATGCACCGATTAACTTCATTTACATCAGCACAAAAAACAAGGACAACATTGATGTTTCGTCCTGGCTGGAAGCCATCAATGCATCAAACAGCGCAATCAAAGGAAGGATGAAGATCTTCAGTCCGGTTTCGTCTGAAAATTTTGTCACACTCAATGTACATTCCGCAGATACGATCTCTCCCAATGTATACCGTCTGGGTATATCCTATGTAGCAGGCAACCCTCTTCCCTATCCGGATTTCCACTTTTACAATGATGAAGAAGTGGTAATCTCCTTCGTTCCATCAGGAGAAAAAGGAGATGAGGGTTTCATCACACCTGGAACACAGGCAGGCAATACTCCGTACTGGGACGGATCGGAATGGGTTGTTTCAAGCAACATCCTGTTCAATGACGGCAACAGCATCGGTATCGGAACGAACAACCCGCAAGAGCTTCTTGATGTATCAGGAAATATCCAGGCAGAAAGTTTTGTTTCCTCAGTGACTACAGGTACTGCACCATTGACAGTTAACAGCACCACGCTCGTGACAAACCTGAACAGCGACATGATAGACGGACTGGAGTCAAGCGACCTGATGCAGGTTCACAACAATCTTTCCGATCTGCAGGATTTCTCTGAGGCCAGAACCAATCTCGGACTTGGCGCTTCAGACTCCCCCACTTTCAGCAGCATCAGGCTGACTGGCGGAAATCAGGTGAACGGCTTCGTGCTGAAGAGCGACGCACAGGGCAATGCCCAGTGGCAGAATCCCGGCATGAAGGAAATCCAGACTAATGCATTCATCACCATCAGCGAGCAGGATGCCGGAAAAATAATCCCGACACAATGGGGAGCCAATCCGGTCTTTCCGGAAAATCTTCCTGACGGATTTACATGCGACATTATCAATTACTCCAACTATCCTTTCACATCCAATACCTTGTCGACAGTTTCATTTATCACAAAAACAACAGGCTGGAACGGCGGAAGCGGAGCAAGCAGCATCACCATTCCATCCGGAGGTACAGTAACCATCCGCGTGGCAACAGTCAACGGACTGAAGTCCTACTTCATCACCGGTGATGTGAACTAATAATTAACAATCCATAATATAAGCCGTCTTACTTCACTGTAGGGCGGCTTTTGGGTTTATAATGAATCCAATCAGAGAAACAGGTGAGCCAATTGCGACTGAAGAACCGAAGACTTTTGAATTCCACATTTAAACTATGCAAGGAAACCCTCCGGTGTCTTTCCGGTAGGGGCTTGAAACCAAGATCAGACAAAAGGGAAGAAAATCTTAAAAGATTTCCAATTTACTGGCCACTAAACGAAAAAACACCTCCGCAAAACAATTTAAGCGGATGTTAATACGGTAGGATAGTCGTACCCGGGGCGGGAATCGAACCCGCACGGTCGCAATGACCACAGGATTTTAAGTCCTGTTCGATATGAATTCACCTGAACTTATTTGTACTGACAATCAATATTATATCAGTTTTTTCACTAAATTTGACTCTTCATCAAACCAGGTAAAACCAGCAATTGTTCTACCCATGTTCTACCAATGCCATGGCCACAGTTAAATTTGAACTCCGCAAGAAACAAAATAATGACGGAACTTATCCATTAGCTCTGAGAATAACCAAGAACCGAAGATCCAGCTATATCTATCTCGGTAAAAGCCTGGAAGAAAAATTCTGGGATCAGAAAGCTCAGAGGGTAAGAAAGTCTCATCCCAATTCTGTACGGCTGAATAATTTTCTCCTTCAAAAGTTATCGGAATACAATGACTCCATTCTCCAGATAGAAACTGACGTAAATCCTCATACGGTCAAAGCTATCCGGCAAAATCTCGAATCTAAAAACGGAATTTCATTCTTTGATCAGGCAAAGGAATATCTTGCGAATCTAAAAGCTGCAGGAAAGTTCAATCGAAGATCAGCAGATGAACCACGCATCAAAAGGTTCAAAGAGTTTGTAAAGGAAAAGGACATTACCTTTAATGAGATTACCGTTCCACTCATTGAGCAATTCAAGGTGCATTTAAAAAGCACACGAACCATAACAGACAGGACGGTAGTGAATCATTTAATTGTGCTGAGAACCATTTTCAGCCGGGCTATCAAAGCAGGATTGGTTGATCCCAAATTCTATCCGTTCGGTCAGGGGAAAGTTAAGATCAAATTTCCTGAGTCGGCCAAGATTGGCCTGAGCGAAAAAGAGATTAAGATTTTGGAAGAGCTTGACCTTTCTGATGAACCGCGTCTACACCATGTCCGCAATCTCTTTTTATTTTCCTTCTACTTTGCAGGAATGCGGGTTTCCGATGTACTGCGGCTACGATGGTCTGATATTCAGAACGACCGGCTCTATTACACGATGGGTAAAAATGCTAAAGCCGGTTCTCTAAAACTTCCTGAGAAGGTAATTAAGATTCTCAATTTCTATCAGCGGGATAAAAAATCCAAAACCGATTTAATTTTTCCAGAACTTAAGCATGTGAAGTCCTTTGATAACTCTTTTGATGTGCAGCGTAAGATTTCCTATGCCGTGAAGACAATTAACAAGTTTTTAGAGAGATTGAGAGAAGAGGCAAAAATCGAAAAATCCTTAACAATGCACATTGCTCGTCACACCTTTGGAAACATTTCAGGCGACAAAATCCCAATTCAGATGTTGCAAAAGTTATATCGTCACTCTTCAATTACAACGACGATTGGATATCAGGCGAACTTCATTCATAAGAACGCCGATGAAGCATTAGATTCTGTGATAGATTTTTAATGGGCAGTTTCATTACACTTGAAAATATTGAAAGCATTTCCAATAAATTTAGAGCCAGGTTTTTTGCATTTTATACACCATTGTTTGTTGAAAAGTGTGTTCATTAATACTTGTGAATTTGCTGCCATATTCAATCTTTGTTACCCCAATTTCCTAACAAAATGAATAGCCCCAAATCCCCTGTAATTACTGATATTCTACAGGAATTTGATATTTCTAAAGCCCTACTTCCTTACGATGCCTTTTTAAGAGTTTTAAGGGAAAATACAGATACAGGACATGTATTTCTTCTTGGAGCAGGTGCTTCTATCAGCTCTGGAATTCAATCAGCTGCCGATTGCATATGGGAGTGGAAACGAAATATTTTTATAACTCAAAATCCAAACCTTTCAAAAGAATATTCTGAATATAAATCGGATTCCGTTCGGCGTAGCATTCAGAAGTGGCTGGATGCGGAAGGGTGTTACCCCCTCGAAAATTCTACAGAGGAATATAGCTATTATGCATTAAAAACTTTTCCGATTGATGATACGCGCAGGAAATATTTTGAAAATATCTGCAAAGGGAAAGAGCCATTTATTGGATATAAAATATTGGCTTTACTCGCAAAATACGGAATGGTCAGGTCAGTTTTCTCCACAAATTTCGATGGACTGGTTGAGAAGTCCGCTCATCAAATGGGATTAACTCCCATTGCTATTTCACTGGACACAGCAGAACGAATACATAGGCCTGTTAACAACCAGGAGTTAATGTCTGTTGCCCTGCATGGAGATTTTAAATATGGGCCGCTAAAAAATACTTCAACTGAACTTGATACCCAACACGAAACTTTTGTTGAAGCAATCGAACGACACCTATACGACAAGCATTTAATTGTCTGTGGGTATAGCGGAAGAGACATTTCTCTCATGAAGGCCCTGAAGAAGGCTTATGCTAAACCCGGCGGTGGGATGTTATTTTGGTGTGGCTATGGAGATGATCCATCACCACAAGTACAAGAACTTTTAAATTCTCTTTCTCAAAGCGGCAGGCATGGATACTACATTGGCACGGATGGATTTGATCAATTAATGACAGATACATGGAAAACGTGCTTCACAGACCATGAAGAGTTTTCATCTGCTGTTGAAAAATTGCTTAAAGGAAATACGACTGATGAATGGATAAAGACACCTTTCACCATTGATTCTTCGACAACTCATGCCCTACTTCGTAGCAATTTAGTCCCTATTAGCCTTCCATCTGAAGTTTACCAGATGGAATTTTCTTTCGAGCCTGAGGAAAAAGCTTGGGCGACTTTAAGAGAATTGACCAAAGATAAAGCAGTAGTCGCAGCGCCAATTAAAAAGATGGTTTTTGCTTTTGGAACTCAAGGAGCTATTCGTGAAGCATTTGGCAGCAGAATAAAGGATGCGATTAAGAGAACTCCAATTACTTATGAAGAAATAAAAAATAGCACCGCATTGCATCATCTTTATATCAGAACTGTGATCAAAGCATTGTCGCTGAAATTAAATTTGGGAAGTGATTTTAAGAAATTACTGTGGTTACCCAATTCGAGGAGGACAGTGACACATGAAAATATCGCCTATGAATTGTTTGATGCTGTGGAAATGACACTCTCTTTTGACAATAACATTTATCGCACACCACCTTTCGCTTACGTAAGTTTTAAACCCACTTTTTATCTTCAAAGCACAGATGAGAAGCCAGTTCCAAAGCGCGCAAAATTCGATATCGGTAAAAAATATCACGAAGATACCCTTGTTCAGAGACCCAATGTCAAATACAATGAGCTATTGGATTATTGGCGCGGAATATTATTTCCAGAGCGTGCTCCGTTAAAGTTTGAATTTCCTTTTGATTCAGGAACGGCATTCAATTTTTCTTTAAGCTCTAACACGATGCATGTGGCGATCAAACGAATCGGTACAAATAATTACTCATTTCAATTTCCAACCACATTTGATCAAAAATTGATTTTGCATAGAGGCATTCAATATGCCGAGCCTACTCTTGAATTTTCATCTCGATCAGGAATAGGAATGATTCAGGACATTCATCCTATGCGCGGTTTAATTCAGAACCGGCCGTATGATTTCTCAATGAACAACAATGTTTTCGAACCTGAGATAAACCTGGGTGTAATTTGTCCTCCTTCTCACAAAGACGCCTTATATCAATTTCTGCAACGCCTCAATGCTATAAAGCCAACTGGCACTTTTAAACAGGAATACCTTTTAGATTACCCTAATTTCATATCCATCTACGGCATTCCTTTAAATGTACCTGATCCACAGAGTGAGCTTTGGACAAATAGTTCATTCGAACCAAAGGAAACCTTAATTGCGACTGCAACAAGCCTTGCGAATAATATAAAGCGTAGCATCGATCTTTTAGAGGCGACAAACAAGAAGCTTGTCATGGTGATATTTGTTCCAACAGCTTGGAACAATATTACAACAGTGGATGATGAAGGCGAAGAATTTGATCTACATGATTATATCAAGGCTTATGCAGCCCAAAAGCAAATATCAACGCAATTCATTAGAGAAGATACGCTAACCGATAATTTAGAGTGTCAGGTCAACTGGTGGCTTTCCCTTTCTTTCTATGTGAAAGCGCAGAGAACTCCATGGATACTTAATAACCTTCAATCTGAAACCGCATTTGTAGGATTAGGATACAGCGTTCGGCACCGCAACGAAAACAATAAAATTATATTAGGATGCAGTCATATTTATAATGCCTATGGTCAAGGATTAAAATATAAGCTTTCTCGTATCGAAGATTTTTTCCTCGACAACAGCAGAAGAAACCCATTTCTTTCATATACAGAAGCCTATAAACTTGGTACGTCTATTCGTGAATTATTTTTCAATGCAATGGGCTATTTACCAAAGCGTGTTGTATTGCACAAAAGAACGCCTTTTAAGACAGATGAATCTCAAGGAATTATTGATAGTCTGAAAAAAACAGGTATTCATCAAATTGATCTTGTAGAAATAAATTTTGAACCGGATGCAAGATTTATTTCACTGATTTCAAAAGACAATACATTGTCGCCGCACTGGTATCCTCTCTCACGTGGAAATTGTTTTCTACTTGATCGATTTACTGCATTAATGTGGACGCATGGTATTGTGCCTTCAGTTAAAGGACAAAATAGAAACTATTACTTGGGAGGTAAGAATATTCCTGTACCAATAAAGGTTAAAAAACACTACGGCTCAAGCAATATCAGTATTCTTGCAACTGAGATTCTAGGTTTAACAAAAATGAACTGGAATAATTTTGATTTGTATGGAAAGTTACCTGCCACGCTGGAATCCTCAAATGAAATAGCCCGTATTGGTTGGTTACTCAATAGATTTGCAGGTAAAACATACGATTATCGAAATCTAATGTAAATTATCGTAAGTACATTTGGGTGCCTCTTATTGTACCAATCTATTGATGGTCGCCTGCCACTCATCCTCATATACCACCTGAAATTCAAATTCATGATCAGGGAATTCATCGAAAAGTTCTTTCCAAGCCTTCTTTGCGCCTAATTCATTACACAGAGCGAAAACATTTTTCTTGTAGCGGGTATCGTCATTCTCTTTGAGATGTACACCCTTCGTTTCAAGGACAAATACCTTGTCGTATTCATCCTTCTGCTTTTCGGATTTTCGAGTAGCAATGAAGTCGGGATAGATTTTGTTTCGTTGCCAAGCCTGGATGTGAAAGTCCTTTCTCACCCGATTACGATACCACCAGAGAAGTTGTTCCTGCTCGTCGAGATAGATAGCTACTGCTCTTTCAGTATCATTCAAATCCTCATCGGGCACATAGTCAAAGAGAGATGCTTGAATGGGTGAATTGTCGTTGCGGACTAACTGCTTGTTGCCTTTCACTTTGATATGAGATGGCAGAATGTGATGTCCTTTCTCCTTTATCAAAAAGAAACACAGTTTTTTTGTATCGAGAAGATTGCGAAAGACATTTTCCGCAAGGCGATTCTTTTCCCTCTCCAAAATCTTTTTCAGTTCCTCGATGATGAAAACAAAATTTGCTGAAATGATTTCCTTCTCATATTTCTTGGAAAGAAGTTCCAGTGCCTTGTGCCCCAACTCAAAGGCAATCCATGGATTCGGGACTACATCACTGATCTGCCGTGCTAAAAAAGCTTCGTCAATTTCAAGCGTACCTTTAGTCTCATACCTTCCGGTTTCTCTTAGCAGTTGCGATTCCACTTCGCTCAGGCCAAGGGTTAATTCCTGTTCCTTGGTCTGCCGATCGCTCAGTGTCTTTTCACCGATTTCACTGATGTCGGCCTTACTCCAATCAATGCCTTCCAGGATGTCCGCTTCAAAGATGATGTCGCGCCAACTATCTTTTTCCTGAATGACAAATTTTGGCAGATAAATCTTTCCTTCGTACTTCTTGAATTTGGAACGGTATTTAACATCCCGATCCCTGGCTGTTTCAGCCTCTCCCGAAGCACCGTCAGTTACCAAGCGTCCTGCAATATCGCCAAGCCCTTCACCTTCCAGCCCGTTCTTGATTTCACGGACAAGGGTTGTGGCGTTCGGTTTGTAGGTGAAGATGTAACATTCATCCAGGTCTTTGATCTTGGTTTTCTTAGCTGAGGGTTGACGTAAAATTCGACCGACAAGCTGAGTAATTCCTGTTGATGACTGAGGGTTCGTCAGGATGGCAAGGATATAGGCGAAGGAACAATCCCAGCCCTCCTGCAAAGCCTGTTTCGTGATGATATACCGAATATCACAATCCGGAGCAAACAGATTGATGCCTTCAATATCGTCCTTCTCGCTGCTCTTGATAGCGATATGGCTCTCCGGAACATTGCATTTCTTGATCAGGTATTCCTTTGCATCTTCCGCATGGATGTAATCTTTATCCCGCTGATCCTTTCCGGTTCGCTCTACCTGTATCAGGCAGATCGGTCGGATATACTCGCCGGTGTTTTCCTGATACTCCCTGGCCTTGCTTTCAAGGTCATTTCTTTTTTCATAGCTTGCCAGTAAGGTGTTTTTCCACGAAAGGCTGGCTTTGTTTGTCAGGTGAATGTCCAGCTTGATCATTTCCTCCTCGTGCAATTCCCGACCCGTGATTTTTACCAGTTCATTACTGTTTGGCGGCGGGGTTGCCGATAGTTCGAGGATAAAACTTGGATTAAAGTTTCTGATCGTGTTCCGGGCTAACTCGCCATAGGCACGATGTCCTTCATCAATGACGATTATCGGTTTAAGGAGCTTCAGGGTATTTCCCAGGGAAGTCTTGATCTGCTTTTGGATGATCTCTCCGTCCTGCCCGAAATAATCGAGGTTAGGAATTTTCTTCAGCAATTCAATTTGCGCCGGATAGTTGTCCTCGGAAGGAAAGTAGTCGGTAAACCCGCCAGCATCCTGAAACACCTTCAGGGTTTCTTTATTTTGCCGATTTGCCGAAGGCAACATCAGCAACATAACGACCAGATTTTCTTCAATGTCCAGCCAGTTAAACAGATCGGTCTTTTCTTTTATTAGCGTTCTGCCACCGCTGGATATATCCAGCATTTGCCTGTAAGGATGTTCCCTATTCTTTAGAGATAATATCGTCTGTCTGTAAATCTGCGTAGAAGGTACTATCCAGAGAACAAGCCCTGTCTGCTTCTTGAGATATAGCTTCTGAATCAAGTCAATGCTGTGACAGGCCAGCAAGGTTTTGCCGCCACCAGTTGGCACTTTCAGGTAAATATCCGGCAATGGCTCACTCAGGCCATTGGTCTTATCATGATAAATACTTTTACCTGTAGCCTGTGAAAACGCACGCTTTGGGAAGTTATATTCCTGAGCCATTTCAGGATCGAATTCAATAGCCTTTTCGTACTTACCCCGAAAGTCACTCAGTGCGCTCAAATAATCCTTGAGCGTCGTTAAAACCTTTTCCTGATAGTGTTTCAGTTTCATTTCTGAATGCGATAAATTTCATAGGGCAACTGGCAGAAGTCAATTCTGTTTTCGAGCAAGGTATAGTCATCAACATATTTTGCCGGAGCAAAAACCAAACGCTGCTTCTTCTTGAACTTCGGGAAAGCCTTTACCCCATCCAGCGTCAAGGCATTTTTCTTCAGCCATTCAATGTCTGGTTTATATTGAAGATAGACTTCATAGTTCTTGCTTTCGCCAATAAAACCTGTCTTTTCATTGATTGCCTTTTCATTAAACTCTTCGCCAGTGGCTGTATAGAAAAGGTAACGGGCAAACTCTGCATAAGAAGGCAAACTCTTGCCTCGTAAAATACTTTCCATTTCGATTTCTTTGCCTAATTCAAAATAGCTGAAGGTTCCACCTAAACCTTCTTTAAAGTTTGAAGATTTTGGAGCGCCTTTAATTACTCTTCTGACTCTTTCTGCTGTTGTTTTATCAGCATAATCTTCTGTTTCAACTAAAATGAATTTTAATTTTGAGTTGTGTTCAAAATTCAAGTCTAACACAGCATGAGCTGTTGTTCCTGATCCAGCAAAAGAATCTAAAACAATAAAGTCATCGCCTTCAATAGTTTGAATTAGCTTACGTATAAGCTTATAAGTTTTGGGGTGTGGGAAGCCATGATTGGGTAATAACTCGTCCAATTCAGAACCGCCAGAACTTTTTAATGATATAACTGATCTAAATAGAAAGTCTTTTACGTTATCGAGATATTGAATGAAACTTGGCTGAGTTTTTTCATCCTCCGCAAACCACATTCTTCCGCATACATATGTTCCATCATATCGCTCGAATACATTTTTATAATCGAGATAACTGTTCATTGTATCTTCAATGTATCTCCAACCGTTATCAGGAACCCTCGTAGGTTTTTTTGTTATTGGATGTTTTACATTATAGCGTGGCCCATCCTTGCCATTTGGCCAACTTACATTTATTTTCCCCCAAATCCTGTATTGATCATCAAGATTGCAGTAAAGAGTAATCCCTCGGTCATAACCCTTTTTTGAATAAAACTGCTTAAGTAATTTTTCAGCTTCCTCAATAGGGACTTTTTTCTTCTTCAGCTTTGCAACGAAATCATACACATCATCGATACCGTCTTTGGGCATATGAAATTCATGTCTAAGTTTGGAATCCTTAACATATATCAAAATATACTCATGTATATTTCCTATTCCTTTATCATTTTTTGGAATGCGTTTATTCCAAACTACTTTCTCAATAAAATTATCTTGACCAAAGATTTCATCACACAAGTTCCTTAAATGATGCTCTTCGTTTTCATCTATGCTGATAAATATAACACCTTCATTTGCTAGCAATTCTTTCAATAATTTTAGACGAGGCATCATCATACAAAGCCATTTATCATGTCTTGTAAGATCTTCTTTATCTACAACCTTTCCCAGCCACTCCTTGATCATTGGACTGTTTACATTATCATTGTATATCCACTTTTCATTGTCTTGGCCTGTGTTATAGGGTGGGTCAATGTAAATGCATTTAATTTTACCAGCATATGTAGGTAACAAAGCTTTCAATGCCTTAAGATTATCACCGTGAATGATTAAATTATCATGCAGTGAAACCTTATCCGTCAGACTTAACTTTTTATTCGGAACCAATTGGTGATACTTCACCGCCAGGTGATGGTTTTGAACGAAGGTCTTTCCTTTGAATTGGAGTGTTGGCATACAACGGTTATAATTGCTTATGGGCGCGGTTAAAAGGGGAATTGGAGAATGTAATTATAGGTGCACTTTGTACCCACAATAAATTTTCATAAACAAGCCTGTCAGATTGTGATCGAATGATTCCGGTGTAATGGACGAATCGCATCTATGTTTTCAGATTTAATTTTTGATACTTAATTTGCTTTTCTGCTAGGTGAAGAGCTTTGATTGCCAGTTCTTCATTTTCGATCTCGCCAAGAATTTTTTCAGTTAGATATAGAGTTAACAACTCATCGGCATCGGCTTTATAGAGCTTAGACAACTTTAAGACTGCATCCTTTGACAACCTTCTTTCGCCACGCTCCATCTTGCTGAGAACAGCAACATCAATATCTAGAATTGCCGCAACCTTACGAAGTAATAATCCTTGATCTTCGCGTAGCCTGCGCAGCTTCTGACCTAATGTTTGATTTGACACCTGCTGAATTGACCGAATTTGTCAAATGTATCTCAAAAGGGTGAAAATGCAACCGGATTGAGCCTATTTAGTTTTCAACAAATGATTGTATGACAGCCGCTTTTAGTGAAAACCTCATGATTTTCTCGTAGTTATACGATTTGTTTTTAACAATTACTTTGTTAGGTTTGTGACTTTCGTTTTTTAACCCCACCGCATCATGGAAGTCATTTGCCTTGAGGATGCAGCTTTTTATTCTTTGGTAGAACAGGTCGTTCAGCGCCTGAAGGAAACTCATGGCCAAACGCAGGACAAGTGGATAACCGATGATGAGGCGATGCAGTTGCTGAACATCAAGTCCAAGACCACGCTTCAGAAATTCCGCGACGAGGGAAAGATCAGATACTCACAGCCTCAGAAGAAAATCATACTCTATGACAGGGATTCAATCTCTGCCTTTCTTGAAAGCAATGTAAAAGAAACTTTTTAACATGGAAGAAACCAGCACCTCCGCTTTGCTCTATCAGAAAGGATTCAATGAAGGTTATATCATTGCAAAGCACATCCAGAATTTTTCATTCAAGACGAATGCGCCCGGCATAAGGACGAAAGGATTCATTGACGGCCAGAAGCAATTCATAATTGAGCGGGATAAGAACCGTCTTCCAGATTGGTTAAAAAGCAGTTCCAACAAAACTATCAATAAAGAGAATAACCCTTCAAAGAAAAGGGAGCGCGGCATGGAGAGATAACAGGTTTAATTTTTTCAAATAGCTTTCGCATGAACAGCTACGATCTTGATAATGCATTAATCGAGCTTACCGGAGTTTCGGATAAAAAATCCTGGACGATCCGGCAAGCCGTCGAAGGCGTGCAGATTTTTGGCGGGATCGGTTCAGGCAAAACCTCCGGCTCCGGACGTTTACTCGCATTAAAATATTTGTCGGCGGGATTCGGTGGTCTTGTGCTTTCCACAAAGCCCGATGAAAAAGAAATGTGGGCAGAGTACTGTAAGATTACTGGCCGGGAAAATGACCTTCTGGTGGTTGAACCGGGTAGCGGTCACTTTTTTAATTTCCTCGAATATGAATCCTCCCGTGCCGGTTCATCGAATGCCATCACGGAGAACATCGTCAGCGTCCTGAAAACAGTCATTCGTGCATCGGAAGAAAAGTCAAACGGTAAGAGCGATGACCCTTTTTGGGAAACAGCTTTGGATATGCTCATCTTTAATGTCATTGATCTTTGCAAGCTGGCCTATGGAAGCCTTTCAGTGAAGAGAATGTTTGAGATCGTTCAAAGCATTCCAAAGCCGGAGTCCAATGAAGAACAATCAACCTCAGTGAATGCATTCCGGGATGCCTTCGATAATGCACGGGAAAATGTCGTTAACAGGATTGAAGCATGGAAAGGCAAACAGACAGTGGAAACCTTAACAGACATTGAAGATGAAAACAGCTTCAATGAAATCATCACAAGAGAAATTCCCGAAGCCCGGCTGTTAAAGTTCCTCGATCAGTTCTTCATGGAGACCTATTATAACCTCTCAGAGAAGACACGATCCATCATAGATTTTTCCTTTACCGGCTTTCTGTTCCGGCTATTGCGTGACCCGGTCAATGATCTCTTCTGTCAGAACGTTTCAACCTTTACTCCCGAAGACAGCATCAAGGGAAAGATCATACTCATTAACCTGCCCGTTAAGGTTTACGATAAGATTGGCCGCGACTGCCAGGTGATGTTCAAGTACATCTGGCAGCGGGCAATGGAAAAGAGAAGCATCAGGGAAGATGCACGTCCGGTTTTCCTGTGGGCTGACGAGGCTCAGAACTTCCTCCATGAACACGATGCCGAATATCAGGCCACGGCACGAAGCAGCCGGATTGCGACGGTTTATATTTCTCAAAACCTTCCGAACTACTACGCAAACATGGGTGGTGCGAAAGCCGAGTACCGTGTGAAAAGCTTTCTGGGAACACTGGCCACAAAAATATTCCACGCCAATGCAGACATAGAGACAAACAGGTATGCCTCAGATCTGATCGGCGACGATTTTTATGAGGAAATGTCCAAAACGTCCACTGCCGCAGGACAATTTTCAGCCTCCAGAACGAAGTCACTGAAATTGGATCGCCTGGTGAGACCGGAGGAGTTCATGAGCCTTAAAACCGGAGGACCGGCCAATGATTTCCGGGTCGAAGGCTATCTGCATTGCCAGGGAAATTCCCTGTCGAGAAACCATATCAAAATGGCCTTTAACCAGAATTACAAACCCATTTCCAAACTCATAGAAGCATGAAAAAAAATCTCTATTACCGTCAAAACATCGGGCGGCAAAACATGTTAAAGAGCCTCATCCTAAGTTACTTTTTTACCTTCTCATCCTGGCCGCGCCTTCTCCTTGAAGTCTTTATCAGGAAGAATTTCGGTGAGAGGTATTTTACTCTCAGTTCCGCTGTCACAGTATTCAGCATTTTATTTCTGCTACCCGGATTCCTGCAAATCTCAAACGTCATGTTTCAGGAGTTTCACTTTGGAAAGTTCATGGCCAAGTATGCGAGCTGGTATGTCTTCCTGTTCCTCTTCCTTCGCGTGAGCCTCAAACATAACAGGGATAAAAAGCGCAATCCCTCCGTCTTCGACTTTGCCAAATTCAGCCTCTATGCCGGAGAAATAGACCCGAGATTCTACCGGCTTAAAATTCCATTCCGGAAGTCAAATCCCCGCACCGTCGAAATCTTCTCTGAGCCGTTAATCTTCTTTCTGGGAGGCATCGGCCTCTATCTTCTGGCGCAACCCCTTGGCATGCTGCTCATCGTTTGCAGCTTATTTTATAGCCTTGGGTATGCCGGTGCTTATCATATCGGAGACAACTTCGTGATGGATAAAATCGATGAAATGATCTGCAATGAGGAACTGGAAGATTCATTCGTAAACGACAAAGATCCAAGCGAAACCCGCGGATTCAGGTTCTACGGCAAGAAGCCAAACGACCAGGAGATGCGAAGAAAAGTAGCATCCCTCATGACAGTGGATGAAGAAATCTACGAGGCCCGTTAACGTCCTAAGCTGTGCTTAGGGAAGATGTCTGATGGGTTTTCTTTAACTGACATTACACTTTTGCCTTCGCACTGCTCACCGACAAACATTAAAAGCAAATAACGACTAACCAAACGTAACTACCAATGCAGAAATTCAGCGATCTAACAAAAGAAGTTTTCACTAAAATACAGAACCGGGAAAACTTTCAAGTTGAGGCAACTCGAAAGGAAATAAAATTTGAAGGCATTGAGGAGGCGATGAAAAGCCAGAATTTTGATTACCCATTTGTTCTTAGCAATATCTTCCTGACTTCAGGATTATCCATCCTGGCCCATGAAGCTGCAGGACTTGTTCAACTTGATCTCATTGATCGAATCCGCATTTTAACCGACCTTAATCAAGGGACGATAGTTTATGAGAGGATTGGAAATGGAGATCGTTGGAAAGTTTCTGTACTCTTCAAAAAATAAATGAAAATGGCTCGAACCCTTCAGCAGGCAATCGATGATTTGAATGCCACTCAAAATTTGTATGACAGAACGATCATGGAAATCGGTCAGTTATACGCAGACTTGAATTGGACAAAGGATGAAAGGCTGCACAAAAGGTTGAATGAAAAATTTGATATGCTTGTTAAAGTGGAGCAAAGAAAAAAGGAAATCGAAAAGGAAATTTCGTCCCTTGGTGGGTGATGTTATTTCTTCTTAAGCTCTGGAGATTTACAAAGGCAAATTAAAAATCTGATGTAAACTGATCCGATATGATCCGCATGATTCAAAGCCGTTCAGCCGGGCACGCGAAAGCGTATTTCTCGGAAGCCCTTGCCCGGTCGGATTATTACATCGACGGGCAGGAACTGAACGGAAACATTCAGGGCAAGATTGCGGATCGTCTCGGCATTTCAGGCATGGCAACAAAGGAGAACTTCTATGCGCTCTGCGAAAACAAAGACCCGGCAACGGGCAATAAGCTCACGCCACGCACGAAGGAAGAAAGGACAACGGGATATGACATTAACTTCCATTGTCCAAAGTCCGTTTCAATTCTCCATGCTCTCGGCAATGACAGCCATATTCTCGATGCCTTTCATGCGAGCGTTCAGGAAACCATGCAGCACATCGAAGCGGACAGCAAAACCCGCGTCCGCAAGGGAGGCAAATACGAGGAACGGGATTCAGGCGAACTTGTCTGGGCGGACTTCATCCACCAGACCGCAAGGCCGGTAGAAGGTCATGCACCTGATCCGCATCTCCATTGCCACTGCTTCGTGTTCAATGTTACCTGGGACAAGACAGAGGATCGGTTAAAGGCAGGCCAGTTCCGCGACATTAAACGAGACATGCCTTACTATCAGGCTCTCTTCCATAAGGAGTTTTCCGACCGGCTCATAAACCTTGGATACCAGATACGCCCCACTGAAAAGTCCTTTGAGGTTGTCGGCGTACCGCAACAGGCCATAGACCTTTTCTCCAAACGCACCGATGAGATCGGACGCGTAGCCAAAGAAAAGGGCATTACAGATGCAAAGGAACTGAGCGAACTCGGCGCCCGCACACGCTCCAAGAAGCAGAAGGGACTGACAATGCCTGAACTGAAAGCGGAATGGAAAAGGCAAGTGCAGGATGCTGAAATCCCAAGCCAGGAATCCAACTTCGTCCGCTTCGATCCGCAGAAGACAAAATCCAGCCTCGATGCCAGGGGATGCGTCAATCATGCCATCCTGCATTCCTTTGAGCGGGCTTCCGTCATGGCTGAACGGAGGCTGCTGGAGTCTGCCTACCGGTTCAGCCTCGGGGATAAGTCCGTTAACGCCAAAACAATCGCTGAAGAGTTCAGGAATGATACACGGATCATTAAAGTCCGGGAAAGAACCCGGACGATGTGCACGACGAAAGAAGTCCTTTCTGAGGAGCGGGACATGGTCGAACTGGCCAAGAACGGACAGGGCAAAGTCCTGCCCCTTTATGAAAACGCGCCAGAAGTCAATTTAAAGGGCCAGCAGGCCTCGGCAGTCAGGCATGTGCTCACCACAGGCCACAGGGTTTCTATCATCCGTGGGGCCGCAGGAACCGGTAAAACGACCCTTATGAAGGAGGCTATTTCCTGGATGGAAAAGGCCGGTAAGGAGGTCACTGTGGTCGCACCTACGGCGGAAGCCTCACGCGGAGTCTTAAGGCAGGAAGGATACGGCAAGGCGGATACCGTTGCCCTGCTTTTGAAAGACCAGAAGATGCAGGAGAAAATCAAAGGCCAGGTTCTTTGGGTTGACGAGGCTGGTTTACTTGGAACAAAGGACATGAAAGCCTTGCTGCAACTGACGACAAAACAAAACGCCCGGCTCATCCTCGGCGGAGATACAAAGCAACATGCCAGCGTCGTTCGCGGGGATGCCTTGCGCATCCTCAATACAGTCGCCGGAATCAAAACGGCAGAGGTCAGCAAAATCTACCGGCAAAGAACCGTCGAATACAAATCAGCAGTCGAAGACCTTTCAAAGGCAGATGTGAAATCTGCCTTTGAAAAGCTGGACAGGATCGGATTCATTAAATCTATTGATCCGATGAAGCCCAATGCACAGCTTGTCGATGACTATGTGCAAACTTTGAAGACAGGAAAGACTGCACTGATCATTTCCCCGACACACGCCCAAGGTGAAGAAGTCACCAAAGAAATAAGAAAGAAACTTCGCGAAAATAACTTGATTGGCAAGAAAGAAATTTCTGCGATCCGATATTCAAATCTGAATCTGACAGAAGCAGAAAAATCCGATGTTCGGAATTTCAAAGCTGGGCAGGTCATTCAGTTCAATCAAAATGTTCAGCGAATAAAACGCGGCAGCATCTGGAATATAGCATCCATTAAGGACGATAAAATTCAGATAACAAATGCTAAAGATGAAAAGCAATTTCTACACATCGATAAATGCAGCACCTTTGATGTCTATAAAAAATCGGAGTTAAAGCTTTCCAAAGGCGACAGGATCAGAATCACACGCAACGGATTTGATGACACCGGAAAGCGACTGAACAACGGCCAGAAATTGGAAGTTATTTCCGTCACTAAGAAAGGCGTTATTACTTTGCGAAATGAGCAAAGCCATTCAACTTATAAAGTGTCAGCGACTTTCGGACATATCAATCATGCGCACTGCATAACCTCCCATGCGTCACAGGGAAAAACCGTTGATGAAGTGTTCATCTCACAACCTGCGGAGACGTTTACAGCGACTGATGCGAAGCAGTTTTATGTTTCTGTGTCGCGGGGGAGGGACAAGGCAATGATTTATACAGATGACAAGGAAGCATTGCTTCATCATGCAGCCGAAGTGGCTGAGAGACAATCTGCACTAGAACTAATTAATGACAAGTCACATATTAATATTGCTCGAAAACTCCAACAAGAAGAGAAAACTGTCAAGCTCATAAAAGAAAAATCAGGATTCAAAGTTAAGAGTGCAAAAGAAAATGATTATGACCGAACTTAAATTAAAATATAATGGATCGCATAAAGGAATCCAAACCAGAGAGGAGAAGATTGAAAGCGTAGACCCAAATTCAAATTTAATTGGAATTCATGGGGAGCCTGGCAATGCGCGTAACATCTGTTTTATTCTTGCGGATGGAAAGTGGTTTTTTTTGAACTATGCATATTTGATTTCAGGAGAATATATACCAGATGACAATAGAATCATTCTCATGTTTACCTCTCATATCGTAGAATTAAAGGGAATTTTTTTGGAGAATTTATTTCAAGAATTGATGAACAATTTAACCAAAATAATCAGAGTGGTGGATAAAAGATATCTAAACGACAATAATATAAATATAAGTGCTGTAGTTGAAATATTAATAACCTCTAAAACAAATTAATGCCTATATATAACTAACGTTTAAATTCTTTATATCTTGAAATTTAAAAACCATACAATGGCTCGGTGCGATTTCTTGCTTGCTATTTTCAAACTGCGATTTATCTGAGTCTAAAGCTGCATTTCCTTCTGTCGTATTAATATTGGAACTGTTTATTGGTTTGCTAGTTCGATCTTCCTGGGTCACTATTTGAGGAATTTCCTTTGGTTGAAAACTTACAATTTCTCGCTGAATATTATAAATTGAAATATATTCTAAAGAATCGTTCTTAAGCTTGTAATCATATATTGTACCGTGATATAGAACGACAGCATCGCCGATCTCACAAAGGAAATTCAATCTAATAATAAATAATTTCGAACGGTATAGTGCTCTATCTGATTTATCTGGGCTAAAAAGTAAGTCTCTTCCACTAAGTATATAAAACCATTCATTTTTGAACTTCAATAAATCAGGAAAGATAATATCAAGCCTTAATGTCAATACTAGAAAACGAGCAACATTACCAAGTATGAAAGCAATGAGTGATATTGAAATAGAAAATAAAGTCAGCCGTACAAGACCATTTATATAATCAATTCTTGAAAAGTCAAAACTAATAGAAACTGATTGATTTTTATCTGTAAGCTTACCAATGAGACTAAATACCTTCTCGAATTCAATTGTTGGAATCCACGCAAAACGAATTTGCAATTTTAGATATAGCCATATAAAAAAAGTATATAGTATTAATGAAATGAAAATTGCCCAAGCTAAGTGAGTATAAATATTTGAGGATTCAAGGTCCCCTTTTTCATTTCCATGAAACGACTTACGAAATACAAATCCAGGAAATAGGTAGATAAAGAAAATAATGGTCGCAAGTAAAGTCGTTGAGACAAAAGAGTTCAATAAAAATAATCTTTAAGAGTAAATTTGAAATATTAGACTTTAGCAGGTTGAATTAGTCCAAGCTTTGTCTTTTCTGCTTCGTATAAATCCTTTTTACCGTCTTTGATTTTAAACTTAACAATCCTTTTCGTCCATGTTTGCTCTACTTGGATAAACTCCTTTAAAGAAGGATATTCAATGTACTCTGTTATCAAGTTAAGTTGTTCTTTGTCCTCTTTTGAAGGAGAATCCTTATTGGCGAGTTTGTTATAGTATTTCGCAAGGCTCTCACCATAAGGATTACTCCATTTTGATCCTCGACGAAACCGATATTTGTATGGCACTTCTCGCTCCTCATTAGAAACTACTTCTGCAATATCTGTTTGGTATATCATAATTAAAGCTTTGGGTGAATGACTAAAAAAGAGTGCCTTTAACCTTACTTTTCATAAGTCAAGAAAGATACAACTTATTAAGTATAATGTCAAATGCCCCTTTTTAACTGAAATTGTGAATATTCCCTTGTTTGGAGATTGGTGACGTACTCAACCGCCTTCTGCGCATGAGATGCAGCCTGAAATACATACCTGCTATCATTCTTAAGAACCTTTAGCCAGGACTGAATGTAAGCTGCATGTTCATCTCTGGTCACAGGCTCAAAGCCCAGGTCAGCAGCAAGAAAACATGCTGCCAGCTCAGCAACCAGTTCTTCTTTAGCATAGCCTTCATCACCCCATTTCTTGCGATTGAAATCCCGGTTCAATCTAGTCGGATGCTTCGTCCAGTGGGCGACTTCATGGGAGAGCGTCGCGTAATAATTTGACGCATCAATGAAGCTTTCAAAGGGAGGCATTTCGATCCGGTCGGTGGCCTGAGAATAGGCAGCTTTAAAACCGGTGAAGATATCTGCCTTCGTGTTCCTGAAAAACTCTTCGAGCATTTCAATCCGCTTCTCGGAGTTGAGGATTTTCACTTCCGGAACCTTGTAAAAATCTTCCGGCAGTCCTTCGATCTGTGACGCATTGAAGACGCTGTATGATTTCAGGAAAGGAACATTCCGGCTTTCTTCCTCGCCGGAAGAATTCTTTTCAGTGATGATCATTTTGTCGGCATAGACCACCTGTGAGGCCTTTTCACCCTTGCGGACATGCGCTTTCATCTCCTGCGCCTGCCGGAAGGTCATCCAATAGGGTGAAGCATAACCATTCTCAACGGCACAGGCCCAGAGCATGAGAACATTGATCCCGGAATACGGTTCATCATTAAAACGTAACGGCCTCACGACATTGCTGGCCAGATGCTCGGAACTCCAAGGCTTTCGCCAGGTCAGCTCGCCTTTCTCAAGGTCGGCAATGATTTTATTGGTGACGCGCGAGTAAACATCTTTGAGATTGGATGTATTTTCAGTCATGAATGAACTCCTTTGAGGAAAAGAGAGAGCGCCTAAGCGCTCTCCCCCGATGTTTCGGTTTTCACCTTCGGCGGAAATGCGAGGTAACGTTTACCGTCGAGCAGGATATTGAATCCCGGTCCGCGCCTGTGCCGGAAAACCGCTCCGATCCTTAAGCTGTTGCCTTCTTCATCCTGATCGTAAATGAAGAACGCCGGCATTTGCTTTGGTTTGCTTTCATCTTGAGTTGACATTTGCATCTCCTTTTTGTTGCATGACCCTTTCGGGCGATGCCTCCCGGAAAGCCAGTAGTCCGTGCAGCGTCAAGGGTAAAATTGGGGGCAACCTTCAGGGGGAGCCGATTTTATCCTTGACGCGAGGCGCACGAACGCATGGCAGGGAGCCAAAGCATGCACGAATGGGAAGATGCAATTGGCCTTCTGGAGAACAAGTGCCAACCTGAAACCAAACCCTTTCTAAAATGCCGGATTCGCTTTACCGGAAGGCTTAGGCTCCGCTGCAACGGATCGCGGTTTCGGCTCATTCAGCGGCTGAAGACTGATTAGATAATCGACGGCCTTCTGCGCCTGTGATGCAGCGATGAAAATGAATTTGCTGTCGTGCTTCAGGATTTGCAGCCAGGATTTCACAAAGGCTGAATGAACGTCCGCTGTCGGCTCAATTCCCAGTTCTGCTGTAAGAAAGCAATAGCCCAACTCCGCCACGAGTGCTTCCTTGGCCAGAATGTGATTGCCGTTCCGCTCTTTCTTGAAATCGCGATTAAGACGGCTCTCATGCTGTGTCCAGTGGATCAGTTCATTCAATACCGCGCCATAATAAGCTTCCTGATTCGCGAAGCTGGAAGATGGCGTCATTTCGATTTTGTCGGAGGACGCATCATAGGAGGCCACACTCCCGGTATTGATTTCAGCCTTCGTTCCGGCAATGAACTTCTCCAGGGTTTTCAGACGGTTCTTCTTATTTATCAATTCCGGTTTCTTGTAATGAAAATCTTGCAGGCCTTCGATCTGATCGGCATTGTAGACGGAATACTCTTTAAGCTGTGTGGATTCCTGCTTCAGTGGTTCTCCATCCTCACCCTGTCCTTCGGTCACGACCTTATCGGCAAAGACAACGGTTGTGCTTTGCTGATCGACGGGAATGCTGGCATTAAGGTCGGTTGCCTGGCGCAGGGTCATCCAGTAAGGCGACTGAAAACCATTTGCCGATGCGCTGCCAGCAAGGATCAGGCGATTGATGCCGGTGAAAGGAACGCCGTTGCTCCGAAGCGGACGAATAAAATGGATTGCCTGTGAATCCTTCTGCCTCCACGACAATTCGCCTTTCTCAAGATCGGCAATGATTTTCTGCGTAACCTTGGAATAGATATTCTGGTTATCATTAAAACTCGTCTTGATGTTTTCAGTTGCTGTCGTCATAGTCTTCCTCCTTTGAGATTGAAAAAAAGCAAACAGTTAAGGCACTAATCCTTCATCGGCGAAAGATGTATATCCATCCCGCGTGACAATGATGTGATCAATGACCGGTAGTTCGAGCATCTTTCCGGCCTGAATAAAAGTTTTCGTCAATGATTTATCGGACTCGCTCGGAAGCTTATTCCCGGAAGGATGATTGTGCGCCATGATGATGCCGGTAGCCCTTGCCTTCAAAGCCGTGGCGAATACGATCTTCGGATCGACGATGCAGGCCGTCATACCGCCCGTAGAAATTTCAGAAAGGCCCATGCATCTGTTCCTGCGATCCAGGAGCATGATCTTGAACTGCTCGACCAGATCAATCTTGTTCTGGTTCCATGTATTCAGCAGCAATTCATAGGCGGCCTTTGATGAATCTAGAAGAGGGCGATTCTCGGCCCTTCCCTTGTTGCGATAGATCAGCTCGATCTCCGTGACGGAGAAAAGATCAAAGGCTTCATTGGATTTCATCTTTAAACTCCTACTTCACAAGGCCCAATTGATTCATGTGCCATTCGTTCACATCCTTGTAGGGTGCAAAACTGCCATTCATCGGCTTGTGGATGAGGCCAGCCTGCGTTTTGACGAAGCGGTCTATGGCCCGCTTTGTCTTTTCTCCGGCATTGTCATTGTCCGTCCAGGAATACAATGTTTCATATCCGTAGTTGCGGATATAAGGCAGAGCCAACTGAAGGCAGGCGACGGAATTCAGAACGATAACATCACCGTCAAGAGAGCCTTTCTTCTGCGAAGAAAGAACGGACAGAAAATCCATGAACCCCTCAAAGACATGAATCTCTTTTGTCATCGATACTGCGCCGCGAATGAAAGAGACTGTCTTTGGAGAAATACATCCTTTAAAAAAAGCATTTCGCAATTCAATCCCGTTGTCCTCATTGCGAAAACCCAGGGCAAGAAAAGTCTTGCCGGATTTCTTGTTGAAAGCCGAAACCTGCTTCACATATTTTTTTGCAAAACCTGAAGGGATACCGCGGGACTGAAGGTAGCGGATCAGTATCTGACTGTGAAGTGTCGTGACCTGCTTCACGACAATGGACACATCATCGCTCTTGTATTTTGCATTTGTCGGATAAGCAATCGGTGATATGGCGATGTTCATATTCGTCAGCCAGCGAAGCGCATCAATGATGGTGTGATCTTCATTCTGACTGGCGAGATAGGTCACAACAAAATCAATGACGGAACCCCCTTTGGCTTCGCCGAAGTCATACCAGACGTTTTTGCCGGTATGGACATGGAAGCTGGCCGTCTTTTCATTTCTGAGAGGCGAGGAATACCAGACCTCATGACCCTTCTGCTTCACGGGCTTTGCATTCAGACGATCCAGGATTGTCGTCAACTCAATGCAGTTTGCTTCTTCCAGCGTCATGGACATGCTTTCCCCTCCAATGAAAAATGGACTGGCGTAAGAATTGAATTCTCTGAAATGGCTTAAGGCCGCAGCCGTTCTTCCAGGAACCTGTCAAGGTCGGAAAGCCGGTAACGGACAGCCCGGCCCACTTTAATAGGCCTGAGGTCATACCGCTTTGTGCAGTCCCATACGGCCAACGTTCCCGGCGAAACGCATAGATACTTTGCAGCCGATTTCCGATCCAGAAGGTTGTCCAATTCCGCAGTTGCTTTCATTTCATTCTCCCCCAAAACACTTCGCTATAATTCAGAAGGTTGCACTTGAATATTCCCCTACAACCTTAAGTAGCTTATATACTCATCATATCTTTCTTTTTCCTTAATATTGGAAATATCTGATTACGTTAATAACAAATAACACGAGAACAGTGAATGATTGCTGTTAATTATAATTTCTGGGATGAAATTGTAATTAAATGATAGGTTCATTCCCGAATCACCCAACCCAAATTTTAAGCAATGGAAGGATTTATCATGAAGGGAGAATGGTTTCTTCCATCAAAAAAAGAAGTAAGAGTCCATGGAACATTGACTTTCGATCCTCACGAAGGAACTGAGCTTGAATTGTATGACAGTTTTGGCAATGAGAAATTGCTTCCGGAATTCATGGATCAGGAGATAATCTTAGGTTTAACGAGTGAAAGCAAACAAGTAACACTTTATAAATGCATGATGACCCGTTCAGGTGCGGCTACGCTTGTTCAGGGACAAGAGTCAGGAAAATCATCGGTTTCTTACTCTCCTCTTTTCTGCTTGGTTGGTTGCCACGCAGATAACAAAGACGAACTCAGATTTGAAAAGATATCGAGCGAAATTTACAATCTCGATGAATGGTTAAGAGTAAGTGGATTCATCAGATCGAATGAGGAATTTGAACTAGCGAAAACTTATGAAGCAAAGATTCACTATAAACTACCGGATCAGATAATTTTTCCATTAACTGAAGGACTTCAGGGAACATTCAACTTCACTGCGAGTCAACCAGGATTATACTTCTTTCAAAAGCAAGCAACGATTAAACAGCGCGTGGAGTTTGAGATAACCTCGAATGAGGAAAAGAATTTCGAAGAACTCCTTGAACACATTTTTACTTTTCAGAATTTTTTGGTTTTAGCACTATATGAAGGCACTTACCCTGCTTCAGTTACGCTGAGTGGAAATAGACACGTAAAAATTTTCAAGGAGTCAACAGAAAGAAAAAATATTCAATTATATTTTTCACGTAGAAAGGCTAAATTAAAGGAAAAGCCGAAAAGCGCTCGTGAAATGCTTTTTAGTTATCACCAATTGAAAGATAGATTTCCTTCAATTATAAAATCATGGTTTGAAAAATATGAACTGCTTGAACCGGCTTTTGATTTGGTCTTTGAACAATTCTATAGCGAAAACCGATTTACAGTTAATGCATTTTTGAATTTAGCGCAATCTGCGGAAACCTTTCATGCGCGCGTACACAATCATACGAGAATGCCAAAAGAAGAGTATGAGGCAATGGAAAAAGAAATACTTAAGATGACACAAGGAAAATATAACGACTGGCTAAAGGATCAGTTCAGTTGGGGGAACAGCCTTAGATTGCATACACGACTAACTGAACTTACTGAAAAATATACGAATCCAATCCTTGATAGAATTATTGGAGAAAAGGAAAAGTTTGTTCTGGATGTAAAGCGTTCAAGAAATTACTATAC
The DNA here is from genome assembly GCA_003389385.1 of Bacteroidota bacterium. GTDB lineage: Bacteria > Bacteroidota > Bacteroidia > AKYH767-A > 2013-40CM-41-45 > QQVM01. Next base: position 124,884 of record QQVM01000020.1, on the reverse strand, counting down.
CCATTATTCCAATGATGGTAAAAAACATGCATTGAAAGGATCCGATTTGTTTTATCTCTCCGAAAGGATGAAAATACTTTTAGTGTGTGGGTTCCTAATGGAGATTGGATTGACAAAAGAAGAGCTATCTAAATCAATGAATGATTTAAAATGGAAACTATTCTCTCATCTTGCTAATTGGAAAGAGCCAAAATTAACGGATTCCAAATAAGAATCAAAAGCCTGCAAGTGACGCAGGCTTTTGATCCTTTATGCCAGAATTTCCAATCAGTTTTTAATCAGTGCAGCTTTCAGAATAACATTCCGTTCAATCCATAGGAATGCAGTGTAGTTGCCGGAGGCAAGTTTACCGGTATCAATAGGAAGGTTCGGTAGTACGTTTTTGTCCAGAACCAATCTTCCTGATTGATCATAGAGGGTCAGTCGCATCGTCCTTTCATCATGACACTTGATCGTGAACTGATCTTGAAATGGGTTAGGAAAGACTGAAACATCATGCTCACCGATTTGTTGTAATCCAACATGAGTAATGGTATCGACAAAAATATTCTCAATTCTGTTCGTCAGACTCCAGTTATCTTCTGTATCCTGACATCGCAGAAAGAGCGTATGATTTCCGACAAGAAGATGAACCGGTACATAAGCCTCGAATTGAAAATTCGCAGAATCGCTGAAAGCCGTTGCGGGAATGAAAGCGCCGTTGCTTCCAAACCCGCTGTCCACATCCCAGAAGTACTCCATATTTTCAATCAACTTCGGTGTGGTTGAACTGTCTTCCACATAGACCAGCCGAAAATTCGTTAGTCCCCAGTTACCATTAGCATCCCTTGAACGATAGCAAAGTTGGTGCATACCGGGATTTAATCCTGCAAACAATGAAGGAGAGAACTGGTGATTGACAACATCAGGATTGGAAACGAAATTTGTTATGGGTGTTGCAAGACCAAATCCCGGATCGCTTCCTGTGAAATATTCAATCCTGTCAATATTGGATTGCGCAAGGGCATAGCTTCCCTGAAGCAAGGCCAGAATGAATAGTATCCTTGTCATGGCCTTAGTTGGTTTTTGTACTGATGGTTACATTGATGCTGTCACCCTGATATCCGGAAGGCGGCGCAAACAAATGATATATGCTTGGCACTTCCGGAATTCCACTTAATGTGTAAGGAGTCAAACCTCCAAACATTCCGATCTCGCTGGCAGTGGAACTGCCCGTGTGACAGATGTTGCATGTACTAAGTGGCTGATACTTGCCGTCATCCGAACCTGCCGAACCAAAAACTGAAGCCATAGGAATGATATGGTTTGTGCCGTTACCGGATGGAAACCATGAAGGTGCGCTTGGGAAGATGTTGTAATTCACATTACCCATCGTATTATCATTTTCCTCCAAAGTGTGAGTGGGAAATGACCACTGAAAAATATTGTCAATGACCTGCATGCCGGAAAATACATTCACCGTTGCTGCGAATACATTATTCCGCATGATGCCCGACCAGCTATTCTTCGCAGAAGTCGTTCCGCCAATCCGATTATTTGTCATCAATAGATTAGTAACTGCCAGCACATTTGTATTCGTGAACCCGAAATCAGCAATGACGGTGTTTTGCTGAATGCGTATGTTATCAAGGGCAAAATTGCCCGCGCCGACATTGACAAAGTAAATAGCCTGAACGATACAGTGACGGATTTCGATGTCGTTGTCATTGATATAGATTCCCCTGTTGCCTCCACTGGCTTCTCTGATATCAAGGCCGAGGACAACTGATCCTGCCGAACCGTGATTGAATTCTATTCTTTGCAGGTAAGACGTTCCGACATGATATTGCTTTCCAGGATTGGAACCTGCACCACCAAGGTAATAGCCGTTGCCAATCAAGACGAGTGGCTTATCAATGACAATGGAGCCATAACCTGCCGTGTTCGTGGTTGGCTCTACATGAATCGTGTCACCGGCAGAAGCCGCATTGACGGCAGTAGCCAGATCATTGTAACAGAGGGTGGGATTCGTGCAGTTGATGAATGCCGGTTGCTTGTTTACACGAAGGATCGTTCCCTGAGCAGGATTCATGACTGCTATAGAGAATAAACAGATAAGGGTTAAATTCAGAATTGTGATTTTCATTTGATGTAGTTTTTAAGGGTTAAAATTCACTTATGATATTGCACTGATTTTTTCTTCAAGTCCGTTCAGCAGTTTATTTCTTGCAGTAGACTCCGATCTGAGGACCGCCGTTCAGGCAACCGTTTTCATCGAGGGTGAAAACCTGGTTTTCTCCAGAGGCAGAAATGACTACTTTGTTTCCCTCCTTCCTATAAGTGGCTTCCTTTGTATTCCCGTATCCGGTTACTTCGACTTTGTCGCCTGAAACAAAATTGAGCTTGTCAAAGAAGGCATTGCTTTGGGCTTCGTATGTTCCGCTCATACTGCCGCCGCAACCTGATAGTAGAGCGAGTGTGAATGACAAGACTGTTATTGATAACAGTGATTTAATTTTCATCGGTGTGTGATTTATTTGGTTTATAAATATTTGGATTGATTAAAAGGCAGATAGAGAAAATACATTTCAAGGCGGCCTGATGGACGCAATGATTTGTAACATTCCTGACGGATTGCTCGAATGGGATAAAACTTTTTTGTGATGGATGTGCATTGGGCTTCGGCAAAAAAAAGGCGCAGGCTAATTCCCATGCCGGTCATAGAGGGAGTCGAAGCCCCGTACACACAGCAAAAGGAACGCCCACGCTTTACCGCAGGCGTTTCCACTTTACTTCCCTGTGTACATGAACTTTTCGACTTTTCTATGACAGGAGTTCTAGCGAAACGCTATATTTTAAACACTATATTTCTATACCATTCAGATGTTTTACGGGTTCAAAAGTATGGATTCTTTCTCGCAAATCCGACTCGTAATTAGCACATTTTGAATCTATTGACTCACAAGCATTTGAGCCCTTCCGTTACTTTTCGCTTCTCCAAGATCGATCATCACAACCTTATTCGCGCTGGTGTGGCAAAGGCTGTGATGATCTCAGCCGCTTACAGAAGGAGAAAAAATATGACGGAAGTAATTTCATACGATGCTCTTCAATCTTTGACTGACGAAGAGCTGAAGTCAAAATTCAATAACATTGCGGACCGGATTGTTCACCAAACGAACGAACGCGAAAAACTTTTGAATGCCTTGAACACAATCAAGGCAGAAATTTACTGGCGGAAAATCTGCCGGTAAATTTTTTTTGATTTTATTTTTCTGATTTGATAAAATTTAACCGGTTATAATTTCTGATGGGGGTATAAACGGGGGTATATCAAAAAATCGAATGCTGATTTCTTCAATGATTACAGATTGATAAATTTCAAGTTCGATACCCGTCACCCGCTCCAATTACATAATTATCCTACATTATCAGAAATTATTCATCTATGATAAAAGCAGATTTTATCATTGAAAAATAAGCACATCAGGTATAATCTACATCATCAGCTCCTACTTTTCTTTAATCTTTCTTAACCTCCGTTTGGGGGTATAAGTGGGGGTATAAAATAGCGTGGGGGTATCAAAATGGCCTTAACAGACAGCCAGTGCAAGAATAGCAAGCCTAAAGAGAGGCCTTACAAGCTCTCGGATGCAGGTGGTCTCTTCCTCCAGATCATGCCTAATGGATCAAAATACTGGAGATTAAAATACCGGTATTTTAAAAAGGAAAAATTGCTTGCCTTAGGCACATATCCGCTTGTTTCACTTCTGGAGGCAAGGCAGGAGCGAGATGAAGCCAAAAAGATTCTGGCCAAATCACAAGACCCATCTTATGAAAAAAAGCGAGAATACAGAAATGCCTTACACAACTCCAGTAGCACATTCAAAGCCGTGGCTTTGGAGTGGCGTGAAACTAAAAAAGAACAATGGAGCAAGGGTCATTATTTGAATGTCCTTCGTCGTATGGAATCAGATTTATTTCCGACTATCGGTAATGAACCAATTAATAAAATTGAAGCACCGGACCTGTTAATCGCGCTCCGAAAAGTTGAAAAAAGAGATGCCCTTGAAATGGTTGCACGTTGCAGACAGATTTGCTCCATGGTTTTCCGATATGGCGTTCTCACCGGAAAATGTAAATACAATCCCGCCATTGACCTTCAGGGTGCTTTGAGAACCCGAAAAAAGAAGCACTTTGCCGCGATTAATTCAAATGAGATTCCGGAGTTGTTAAGAGCAATTGAACTGAATGAAGCAAGGCTATTCGCAAGAACCCGACGTGCTATTCAATTATCAATGCTAACCTTTGTCAGGCCGGGAGAACTACGGATGGCGAGGTGGAGTGAAATTATTATTGGTAAAAAAGAGTGGCTCATTCCTGCGGAACGCATGAAAGCTCGTCGTCCTCATATCGTTCCACTATCTGATCAGGCAATTTCCATCCTGGAAAAGCAAAGGAACGAAACGGGTCATATCAACACTGATTACGTATTTCCGGGCCGCTCTGATCCTCAGGAACCAATGAGTGATGGCACAGTAAGAATTGCTCTACAAAGGTTGGGTTTTAAAGATCGAATGACAGCCCATGGATTCCGTGCCCTGGCAAGAACTGTAATTCGGGAAGAATTGGATTACGATCCTGATGTTATCGAAGCACAACTGGCGCACAGACCGCCCGGGGCATTAGGGGCGACTTACGACCGATCTCAGTTTTTGAAGAAGAGGCATCATATGATGCAAGATTGGGCTGATTATTTGGATGAAGCCTCGAATAAAAATTAAGAATGGCAAGTCGATTTTAACACTCTTATAGGAAAAATAACTTTTTGTATCGCTTTTAAACTAAAAGGATTATCATATTTTTGTCGAAATTGAGGGATAACTATGCGTGGACTAGCTTATGAGTCTAAATATGCATTAAATGCTATTTGTCCTTACTTTACTATGTTTCCACTTGAGTTTCCGCTCAAGATTTTAAAGAAGCACAAAGAACAAAGTCCAGTTATCTTAGATCCTTTTTGTGGTCGCGGGACTACTATTTATGCTGCTCGCGAGTTAGGTTTGTCTGCATGGGGTATTGACACCTCACCAATTGCGGTAGCGATTGCCAAAGCTAAATTGGCAACTTCTAAAAAGAGTAAGATACTTTCTCTCGCAAGGAAACTTATTGCTACGCCAGCTAAAAATATCCCAACATCAAAATTTTTTAGAAACGCTTACTCGAATTCTACTCTCAAAGAAGTATGTGCTTTACGCGAAGGTTTATTTAGAATAAGAAAAGAAACTGATGAATCTGTTCTATTAAGAGCAGCCGCGCTCGGTTGTTTGCATGGACCTTTGACTAAAACTATCGATACCGCTTCTTATTTTTCTAATCAGATGCCGCGAACTTTTTCTACAAAACCTGATTACTCCTGCAAGTACTGGAAGGAAAGAGATTTGGTGGCGCCGAAAGTCAGTGTGATCAAAGTATTGGAAAGAAAATTGAATCGCATAGGCAATCTGGAAGATGAGAGTACCGGTAGTCCGGTTCAAATTTTATGTTCTGATTCCAGCATACCAATGTCTTATGAGAGTATACCTGATGACATTTCCATTGTCGTCACTTCACCACCATACTATGGTATGAGAACCTATATACAGGATCAGTGGTTAAGGTTATGGTTTCTTGGAGGGCCGGAAGATTTGTTATACGAAAATAATGACCAACTTAATCATCATGGTCAATTAGCCTTCATTAATGATCTAGCTTCGGTATGGACGAATATCAGTCTTAGGTCTGATGCAGAGGATCTCCACTTATATGTTCGTCTTGGCAGCATTCCCTCTACCAAAAGTGATCCGAAAGAAATTTTTTATTCATCACTTGAAGAATCTGGTGGGTGGAAGCTTGTTTCTACTCGCAGCGCAAAAACAGCAGATGAAGGACGTCGCCAGGCTGATCACATGGCGACCACTTCAAAAGCTACGATTGAATATGACTTTCATGCAGTCCGTCGTTAGTGCCATCTTATTTCTGCAGATCGTCTTTGTCCGTTAAAATCCAGCTCAACACCGATTCGATTTGAACAAAATTCTTCGATATATGATTTGATAGCAACAGAAGTTTTTCTTGCCTTCTCATCAGTCGGTAAATGATAAGCGAGTGCTTTAGGCATAAGCACTATGCACTTAGCCTGAGCTCTGGAAACTGCAACGTTTGTTCTTTCCATCTGTAGAAGAAACTCTTCTTCACCTTCTATAATATCTAAATCCCCTACACCAAAAGAAACAATAATCGATTGTCTTTCCCCTCCTTGAAATCTTTCAACCGTATCTACAGCATCGAAAATTAATTCTCCAGATACTCCCGGGAATAGTGTTCTCAGTTCCTTTATGACGAGGGCTTTCTGTGCTTTATGAGGTGTTACTACCCCCAGGCCTAGTCGAAAGAAATCATCATCAGTATAGGGCTTAAAAACAAAGCCCTGAGCTTGAGGAGCCATCGATGAAGACATGCTATGACGGAGACAATAAGCAAGACCAGCTACAACCTTCGCTTCAACTTCATTAGCCTGTGATGAGACAATATCATCATGAATAAGTGCAGTAACTCGACGATCAGGTGATAAGATTTGACGATATGCATCTGTTCGAGGCAAACCTGGCGGCAGAGATGCAATTACATCATCTAACTTTTTTATTAGGTGTAAACTGCGATCTTTATTGTAAGCCTCTAATAGTGCAGGATAATTTAAGGTCTTTGCAAAATCGACAAGGTCTTGATTAGAACGATAGTTTATAAGCAATTCCTGTGGCTTTATATCAAAGCGCTTAAGAAGGTAGGTCTGAATACTGCCGACGAGATACTCTGCATTTGTAGGGGCTTCTAGACTTGCAATCGGCGGCATTTGTAAATGATCACCTGCAATAATTAGTTGGCCAGATTCCTTTAATACTGCAAACGGTCGGAGAGCCATTGTCACTGGCACTTGAGAACATTCATCAATCACAACAACATCAAATATTTCTTTAAGAGAACCATTATCATCTGCACTAGATAATGGAGATAAATAATTCAAAATATTATGCGCTGTTGTTGAAACGATAGTCACGACATCAGGATTATTCAGGCTATCGATAAGAGCTTGAGTATCTTCATCGGGATTATTTATTTTTGGTTGCAGAGAAATTAAATTAACGTGGTCGTTCACTTGAGATGCAGGCCTGAGAGTACGACTTCTCGAATACACCCAAAAAATATCGACTTTGCATCCTGGGTCCTTATTGAGACTTTGCAACACACGATCCGACAATTCTTCGGCTGTTCTGTAGTTTGGCCCTGACAATAAAATTTTGCGCGCTTTATTCACATTCTGTCCTTCGTAAACAAGACCGTGAATCAGTGCTGCAAGCGTATTTGTCTTTCCTGTTCCTGGAGGACCCCACACAATGGATAATTGATATTTTACAGCATGAGCGATCGCCTTCTCCTGACTTTGATTGAGATATGGTGCTACTTTCTTTACATACTTAAATATAATCTCAACTTCCTGATCTGAACGAACAGGCTGCTTCGCCAATTTATCTGCATCCCAAAGTACAGAAGCAGCCGGAGTGATAGCATCAGTTCCTTGTGAAACCTTATTCCTACCTGCGCCCATTGCAGCGAGAGATTCCTTAGCAATTTTTGAATTGCTCGGATTTCCAATGGAGTCTAAAATTCTTCTTGTATTTGCGGTATCGTCGTAAGCCATACCTTCAGTGATAAAAATTGATTCTCTTTCAATATGAATCAAATCTCGACTGAAAAGTTCATCGAAAATGGACTGCAAAGCTGACCATCGCGGCCTGATTTGAATAATGGCTCGTCGTTCAACTCGGTCGAAACTCTCTAGGCTTACAGCGATGAGTTTATGCAGAGGAGTATAGAGATCACCGGGATTTGAACTTGAAGTTATTCCAAGTGAATAGGGGCTTTCCAGAGGAAAGCTTGCGTTATTCACAAACCCCAAAACATAATATGCATTGCCTTCTTCCAATTTTGCTTCGGTAGAATCTTCGCTCACTTCAAATTCATACCTATGATTACCTAAGTCAGATATCAAACGTGGCATAAGTATCGCCTGGTACGAAGCTTCTAAGCGCTCAACCTTTGTTACGAGATTAGCCTTTCGTTCATTCTGCGCAGTTGCAGTCTCAACATAGTCCCACTGCATCCATAGCTTTGAATCGTATGCAAGTCTATTTGCACCACGCGGGATAGAAAGATTCAGTGCAGGTGCTTTACCAGAAATTTGGCCTTTGAAGTCTTGACGAAGTCGAGCTGTAATACTGGCCAATGCCCAAGTATGTGCTTTAAGAACTTCCATGTATTTTTTCATGGCTTCCATTAGACTGATTTGCTTACCGTACATTTTTATTGTATTCGTCGAGGATTTCCAAATCTCAAAAATCCTTTCACGCGGAATCGCATTTCCCAGTCGCTCTCGATAGTAGGTATCCACCTTACGAGGTGTCATGTTCGGATGATGATAGGCCTCAGCAGCTCCCAACAGAGTGCTTGCAAACTTCACTGGCAACCGTAACGAGAGATCAACAATATCTTTTATAAATATTATTCCCGGCGCAATCTGTTCATCTTTTTCCATCAATTCTTCAGATGGAAACAGCCAAGCTAGTGCACGCTCTGTTTTCTCAGGTAAACCGAGCACTTTAATTAAATGTCTACCGAATGCATTACACAACTCATCATATTGTCGTGCTTCCCAAAAACAAATCTGAGTAGCAACGTTTCCCCAACCATTATCAGTAAATATCTTCTGTATATCAGAAGCAGCCTTAGCAAACTTTTGAATAAATTCTTCCAGCGCAACCCATTCAGTATCCATCAGATCTTTTCCAACAACGACCGCTTCTTCCTTAATTGTGATAAACGTTTTTGATTCGCCATCAACAGTGAATGTTTCGCCGAACGGCGGAAAAGCAATTCCTCGAAAAGCGATCCCTGTCAATAAGCCAGCGCCTGAATCAAAATTAACAATGATCTCAAATTCAATATTAAAATTTTTTGCAAATCCTGCAATGCGTGCCGCACCATCAGTTGTAAGATCACCCGTTTTAATCGCTCTAGCCCGTTCACCAATTTGCGATCGATCCTTCTTCAATAATGTATGCTTTCTGAGAACAGGTGATGCAGCTTGAATTCCGACCAGTTGCTTTACTTCACTGTGGCCGTCGCCAGATAGAATTTGCGTTGCTCCTTTGCTTAATCCAGACATCTGACTTAAATGGTCTGAAGTATCGGCAGCTTGAAGACAGTAGTCTTCTGCATGAGTGTTATAGTGTTTCAGAGAGTCACCAAACAGCCACTCCTTATTGCCTAACCAATCACACGCCCCGCATTTTGAGTTGACATGATAAGGAACAGTTTTCCAACCATCTGTATCACCTTTACTTACAACTCTTGGAACATCTTCTTTAAAGAATTTACGTACGCTCGGCATAAACAGCATGAAGTCAACCAAGCCATCTTCCAAGTCGATGAGTAGAGCTTCAATCCTTTTTTGAGAAGTCGCTGCGCTTTTGAGTGTAAGAACATTGTGAAAGTGCGGCATCTCGACATGCTTCCACAAGTAAACTTTATCTGAAACATAATAGTTTGCACTGAATGCTTTACCGTTCGTTGCGAGCCAGTTCGATAGAAAAAAAGCGTAGAGACAAACTTCCGCAGCATAGCTTGAGTTTGCCTCAGTGACGTTTTTTAAGTCGATAACACTTATAGCATGTCGCTTTTCCCCAGGATTTATTCGTACTCTCTTGCCGCTCGGTAGCACTTCAAAATCATTCGAAGATGATTCTCGAATCAGTAAGGCATCCGGAATTAATCCATATAATTCCGGTATCAGCGCGATTTCATTTTTATCAAGGCCTAAATTTGTCAGAGCTGGTTCGCGAAACTGCTGTGGATGAAAAATAGGTTGAAGAATAAAAGTCGGGAGAGTTTTTATTTTCGGCAGCGCATCTTCAAGTTTAATTTCTTGAAAACCACTTTCACAAACTACATGATCAGGAATAGCCCGTTGCAAATTATCAAACTGTTCGAGCTCAAATTCTCGTCCTGATTTAGTAACTATAGCAACATTCGGACGCGTCTTCAATGGCAGGGGTAACCCGGCCTTAGTCAAAACATCAGGTCTATTCCCAAACAAGGAAAGATAAAGCTGTTTGTCACACTGCGATCTTAAGTATTGTGAGAGAGTACTTTTGCCTAAACGTCTGCTGGGTAAGGTTGCGCTCATTTCTCTTTCCGATTCTGTTTCGACTCAAATATTTAACCTGCAAAATTAAGATATTCAAGACTCAGTCTTCTTCTCAGGTCAATTGAAATTTGTATCTCCTTTGTACCCGGTAAAGTTGAAAAACCTTAAACTTAAGTAGTGAAGGCCACCAACCTCAGTGATATGAATCTTTAATAATTGTTCTACCCATGTTCTACCTGCCAAAATCCGAATTAAAAAATGCGACTCGTCAAAAGCCGCATTTTCACTCTGTACCCGGGGCGGGAATCGAACCCGCACGGCCTCAACGGCCACAGGATTTTAAGTCCTGCGTGTCTACCAGTTCCACCACCCGGGCAAAAACTTATTTCAATATTTCCATTCTCCTCGATCTCTCTTTCAATAATCACCCTTAGGCGTGTCTACCATCCCGATAGCAATCGGGACCACCACCCGGGCAAAAACTTATTTCAATATTTCCATTCTCCTCGATCTCTCTTTCAATAATCACCCTTAGGCGTGTCTACCATCCCGATAGCAATCGGGACCACCACCCGGGCAAAGGCAGTGTCATTGAAAATGGCTTGAACATTAATAGAGATTTCTGTTCACTCACCCTGTTTCTGACACGCACACTCATTCTCTTCACTCACACTGTTTCTCACACTCATTCAGTTCATTCACTCTGCTTCTAACACTCAAGTAAAATTAAAAGAACTCATAGCCTGAAACAAAAAATCCCTCGCGTAGAGGGACTTTTTTAAGAGCGGAAGACCGGGCTCGAACCGGCCACCCCGACCTTGGCAAGGTCGTGCTCTACCAAATGAGCTACTTCCGCTTATGTAATTCAATATTTCAATCGAACTTCTTACTCTAATTTCAGACGGGTATTCGTGCTCTACTAATTTATCCGCCGAAGCTGGCTTTGCCACCGAAGGCGGAATGAGCTAATCCGCTTATGTAATTCAATATTTCAATCGAACTTTTTCTTCCCTCAGGAAGGAGTGCAAAATTAAGGATTTTCCCTTAAAAACAAGCAAATGGCAAAAAATATTCGCGGACATCATCTGCCCAGTAATTTCCTGATTTCGTTGAGTTTATTCAGGGCTTCCACCGGGGTGAGGTTGTTGATGTCGGTTTTGATGAGCTCTTCCCGGATCTGCTCCAGTACGGGATCGTCGAGCTGAATAAAACTCAGCTGAAGATTGTCTTTTGCTCCGACAGTTCTCTTCGTACTCAGGTTTTTCCCTCCCCTGCTCGACTCCAGATCCTTTAGAATCTCTCCGGCTCTCTGAACAACTTTTACAGGCACACCGGCCATTCTCGCCACGTGAATTCCGAAACTGTGTTCACTTCCTCCTGCTTCCAGCTTTCGCAAAAAGAGCACGCTGTGTTCAAGCTCCTTCACGGAGACATGAAAGTTGCGTATCCTGGGCATGCTTTCCGCCATCTCATTCAATTCGTGATAGTGTGTGGCGAATAGTGTCTTGGGCCTGTGTATGCCGTTCTCATGAAGGTATTCCGCAATCGCCCAGGCTATGCTGATGCCGTCATAAGTGGCAGTGCCGCGGCCGATCTCATCAAGCAATATTAAGCTACGGTCGCTGATGTTGTGCAAGATGCTCGCTGTCTCATTCATCTCCACCATGAAAGTCGATTCTCCGGAAGAGATATTGTCTGAAGCTCCTACGCGTGTGAAAATCTTATCCACTATTCCGATGGAAGCATGCGATGCGGGAACGTATGAACCGATCTGGGCAAGCAGCGTGATGAGGGCTGTTTGTCGGAGCAATGCCGATTTACCTGACATGTTCGGACCGGTGATCATCAGTATTTGTTGAGAGCCCGGATCCAGGTATATGTCGTTGGCTACAAATTTTTCTCCCGGCGGAAGTTGCTTTTCAATGACGGGATGCCTTCCGTTTTTTATGTCAATGATTTTCGAGTCATTTACCTCCGGCCTGACATAGGAATTCTTAATAGCGCAAATGGAAAATGAAAGCAAACAATCGAGCCTTGCGATCAGCGAGGCATTCAGTTGTACGGGCTGTATGTAATCCAGGAGAGACTGCACCAACTCAGTGAACAGGCGGCTCTCAAGCTGAAGAATTTTTTCCTCCGCTCCCAGGATCTTCTCTTCGTAATTCTTCAGCTCTTCGGTGATGTATCGCTCTGCATTGCTGAGCGTCTGTTTCCTGGTCCAGGATGAAGGCACTTTGTCCTTGTGTGTATGCGTGACTTCGATGTAGTATCCAAACACATTGTTGAATCCGACCTTGAGTGAGGGGATTCCTGTAATTTCAGATTCGCGTTGCTGGATTTTCAACAGGTGGTCTTTTCCATGGAAGGCGACACTTCTCAACTCGTCGAGTTCGGCATTTACGCCTTCGCGAATGACACCTCCTTTGTTCAGCATGGCCGGCGCATCTTCTTTCAATTCTGCGCTAATCTTTTCATTGATTAATATGCATGGATTCAGGCGGTCAGCTATTCTTTCCAGTGTTTCATTGCCTGCTGATGCGCAGGCTTTCTTCAAATCTGAAACAATATCGAGTGCACGTTTCAGCTGATACACTTCACGTGGTGATATTTTTCCCAACGCGACTTTTGAAATCACTCTTTCCAGGTCACCGGTTTGTTTGATCAAGGAAGAAGCCGATTGGCTGAATTCCGGATTGTCAAGAAAATACTGTACAACCTGCTGCCTCTCTTCTATTGATTTTACATCACGCAGTGGCAACATCAGCCATCGCTTTAATTTTCTTGCTCCCATCGGTGAACAGGTATGGTCGATGACATCGAGAAGAGTGACTGCTTTTTCATTGGCTGAACTGACAAGCTCCAGGTTTCTGATACTGAATTTATCCAGCCACACGTATTTGTCTTCTTCAATCCTGGCAATGCTTGCAATGTGTTTCAGCTGGTCCTGTCGTGTATCTGAAACATAATGCAGGGCAGCTCCTGCCGCGACAATCGCCGCACTCCAGTCCTCCACTCCGAAACCCTTGAGGGATTTTGTGCCGAAATGCCTGATTAATGACTCTCTGCAATTGTCTTCCTGAAACACCCATTCATCCAGCACATAGGAATAATATGCGTTGCCATAATGTTCTGTGAACTGCTTTTTCCATGACTTGGGATATACAATCTCTCCGGGGTTAAAACCCTGAAGCAGTTTATCTGCATATTGCTGACTACCTTCAGCTACAAGGAATTCTCCGGTGGAAATATCAATGAATGCGAGTCCGGTACTTTTAGGACCGGGATAAATGGCTGCAAGGAAATTATTCTTTTTGTGTTCAAGAATCTTGTCATTGTATGAAACACCCGGCGTGACCAGCTCGGTGACTCCACGCTTGACGATTTTCTTTGCAAGCTTTGGATCTTCAAGCTGATCGCAGATTGCTACGCGCATTCCGGCACGTACCAGACGGGGAAGATATGAGTCGAGGGAATGATGCGGGAATCCTGCAAGCTCGACAAAGGATGCGGCTCCGTTCGCTCTTTTTGTAAGAACAATTCCCAACACATTCGCAGCGCGTATCGCGTCTTCTCCGAAAGTCTCATAGAAGTCTCCGACACGAAACAATAATAAAGCATCCGGATATTTCGCCTTGATGCCGTAATATTGTTTCATCAGCGGAGTTTCCACTGCCGATTTCTTCACTTCTTCTTCAATCACTCTGCTTAATTATTAGCTTTAACTTCTGATAAGATCAGGAGGCAATCATCTACCTGCATTAAAATACAAATTCCATTTGTATAATTTATTCTCCTCCTGTTTTCTTTTGCAATTTATATTTTTGCTTAGAGATTCTTACTCATGCGCAAGATACGAAATGAAGACCTTGGGCGTAAATCCGCCGATGAATTCCGCCTGGCAGATAAATCCCCTATTGTCGTAGTTCTGGATAATGTGCGAAGCCTGAACAACATAGGATCGGTTTTCAGAACTGCAGATGCATTTTTATGCAAGGCAATTTATCTCTGTGGGATTACGGCTCAACCACCGCACCGTGAAATTCACAAGACAGCTCTAGGAGCAGAGCTGACTGTGGAATGGAAATACTTTGAAAAGACTTCCATCGCTGTCATGGAATTGAAAAAAAATAGATATAAAATCATCTCAATTGAACAGGCTGAAGGCGGGCTTTCTCTGAATGAATTTATTTTTAATCAGTCAGAAAAATACGCTCTGATTTTTGGCCATGAGGTGGAAGGAGTGAGTGAGGATGTTCTCGGCTTGTCTGATATTGCATTGGAAATACCTCAGCATGGCACAAAGCATTCACTTAACATTTCTGTCGCAGCCGGAATTGTGATTTGGGAATTCTGGAAAGCACTGAAAGCAAAATAAAAGGGCTGCACCATAAAGCGCAGCCCTTTCTTGTTATTTGCATTTTTATTATTCAGCCACCTTGAAGTCTACCCTTCTGTTCATAGGATGATCTTTGGTGATTGGATCATTCTTTCCGAGTGAAGTGATGCTCAGGCGTGAAGCGTCAATGTTATACTTTTTCACGAGGTGGTTCTTCACCGCCTCTGCTCTGCGTTTTCCGAGCTTGATGTTGTAATCGCTGCTGGCACGGGAGTCGCAGTTTCCGATCACTTCGAATTTCACATCCGGATTGCTCTTCATCACCAGGGCAATGTTTGCAAGTGTTTCATCGTATTTTTTATCAATGACAGCACTGTTGATATCAAAGAAGATGGATGGCAGGTAACCATTAGCTGCAAGAATTGAAGATGCGCCTCCGCGTTGGGTTGCTGGACCAGTTGGAATGGTCACACCCTGGCTATTCACGAGAGTACCCTTAGGAGTGTTCGGCTCTATGTCACGGCTGTCAGGAATACCATCGCCGTCTGCGTCAAGTTCACGTCCTGAAGCATCTACCTGTGCGCCCTTTGGAGAGAATGGCTCCACATCTTTCCAGTCTGGAACACCATCACCGTCTGTATCTACCGAAGTTCCGTCTCCATACACTTTCACTCCTTCAGGAGTGTCAGGCTCACGGTCGAAAATATCTGCAACACCATCTTTATCCGCATCGCCGCTAAGCATATCCACACGGTCTTTCATGTCATAAAGGTCTGCATAGATGCTCTGCATTGGATTGACCCATTCGATTGGTTTTTCTTTTCTTCCCAGGTGATATGAAATACCGAGGTTGACATAGGAAAAATTATCCCGCTCAGAGAGGAGCCTGTACCAACCGTCAAGTTTATCTGTATTGGTAAGGCGCAATGAATATTCAATTGTGAGAGAAAGCGGTTTGGCAATCCTGTACTTCACACCGACTCCGATAGGATAAACAATCTCTGTAGAATTGCTGTAGTCCATTGTGGAATCTCTTCTGCCTTCCTGCACATACCAGTTGCTGGAAGAAGATGAACCGTCTCTGAAAACCCTGGGATTGAATCGCATGATTCCGGCACCTGCATAACCGTATATCGCGAGATTCGGATTGCGTTTCAGGAAAGAAACGTTGCCAAGCTGGTACAATGCATGCAGACTCAATGAATAATCAATTTCAGTTTCAAAATTGAAAACTCCGTTACTTCCTGATTCTTCATCTCCGCTGATTTTTCCTCTGAAAAACTGGCCCTGAAATGCGAATGAATGTGAAAGAAATTTTGTGAGATTCAAGCCGTAGCCGATTTCATTTCCAAAACTACCCGCACTCAAATCATTCGAAGTGATGTCGGTATTCGGAATGCAAAGGCCTCCGTGCAATCCTATATCCCAAGTCTTATACTTTCCTGCCCGAGGCATGTTTCCACTCTTCAGGCTGACTTTAGCGCTTTGAGTTGTTTCAGATGATGTGCTGTATGTGTTGCTTTCCTGAGCAAATGGATGCTTCAGGTTAAAGAAAAAGCATGCCATAACTATCAGCAGTACAGGTTTTTTCATACCGGGCAATTTAAATTATTATCCAGTCTTAAACAGAAATATACATTCCGGTTGAAGACTGGCGGGTTTCTAACTTACAGGGTTCTTTGAAAGAACACCGGAAAATAATGCAGATTTACGAGATTTGAAAGTTTATGTTGCAAATACAAAGTATAACTTGGCAAGTAATGGAGAGCGTCAATCAAGCCACAGATCAGGAATCCAGTAAAACACGGTGTATCCCAGGGGCATAATCCTGATTGATCAGCTCCAAAATGCCCTCATAATGCTTGTTATTTTCAATAAAATCGACATTATTGGTATCTATCACAAGAATTTTAAGTCCGGGCTGGGATTTAAAAAACTTCCAGTAGCCGGATTCAAGGCTTGCCAGGTATTCATCGCGGATATTTTGCTCATAGTCCCTTCCCCTTTTTCTGATATTTTGTTGAAGCTCTGTCACATCTTTATGCAGATAAACAATCAGATCAGGTTTTGGAAGATGGGGATTTATGATGTGAAACAGACGCTGATAGAGATCAAATTCATCTTCTTTTAAGGTGATGGCAGCGAAGATTAGTGATTTGCTCAGTATGTAATCGGATACGGTTTGCTGTTGAAAGAGATCCTGATTTTTCAGGTCGTCGCTGAGCTGCTGGTAGCGGTCGGCAAGGAAAGACAATTCAAGCGGAAAGGCATAACGTTGCTGATTTTCATAAAACTTGGGCAGGAAGGGATTGTCTGCAAATCGCTCCAGAATGAGGCGGGAATTGAATTGCCCTGATATTTTCGTAGCCAGGGAAGTTTTACCTGTTCCGATATTCCCTTCAATTACGAGATAATCATGCTTGAGTCTTCCAGGCATCCTGCTTTCTGATTTTTGATTTGACTTAGACGCTTTCAGAGTATACATGACATTGAAGGGGATCGCTGACTTCTGCCAACATTTCGTTAGCGGTTTTCAGACTTTGGGGATGAACAAACTCAGGCAGAATTTCTGCCAGTGGAATGAGTACGAATTTTCTTCTGTGCAATTCAGGATGAGGGATTTTTAAATGATCCAGATTTATTATCTCTGAATCATAAAAGAGGATGTCGATGTCGATGATTCTTGGTTCCCATTTTAAATTTCTGATTCTGCCCATACCTGCCTCGATTTGCAAGAGAATTTCCAGGCATTCTGTTGGGTTCTTGCCGGTTTCCACCTGTATAACCTGATTTAAAAAATCTGGCTGCTCTGTATTCCCCCAGGCTGCAGTTTCATACACTGAGGATTTTTTCAAGACCTTTCCCAGCAATGTTTCAATTTGATGAATGGCCGTGGAAATATTAGCAATGCGCCGGCCCAAATTGGTTCCCAGAAGTAAAATCAGCTTATGCATTTTCAGCGTCAAACCTAACAGAATTATCAGGAAGGTACAAGCAGAATTCATCCAGACTTATACCTTTGTGCAAAACTAATTCTGCTCTCTCATGAAACAATTCTTCAAATTTATGTTTGCTTCCATGGCTGGTTTTGTTCTGGCCGGAATCGTGCTTATGATCATCATGTTCACTGTCATCTCAGGGGCTTTGATGACTTTCTCTCCTGAAAAGAAAACTGCGGTTGAGAATAATTCCATTCTGGAAATCAATCTCAATTATGCCATTACCGAAAACACATCTGACAACCCCTTTGAGAATTTCAGCTTCTCGAGTTTCAGTACTGAAAAGTATCTCGGACTGAATGACATTATCAAGAATATAGAAAAGGCAGAACGTGACGAAAATATAAAAGGAATTTTTCTGAACCTGAGCGGCACTGAAGCCGGTCTTGCGACATTGGCTGAAATTCGCGACGCGCTGAAAGAGTTCAAGAAAAGCGGAAAGTTCATCTATGCATACGGCGAATACATGGGACAAGGAGCTTACTATCTAGCTTCGGTGGCCGACAAAGTTATTATTCACCCTGAAGGACTTCTTGAGTTCAGGGGCTTACATGCGACACTCACATTCTTTAAGGGAACTCTTGAAAAACTGGAAATCGAACCCCAGGTGATCAGGCATGGGAAATTTAAAAGTGCTGTAGAGCCTTTTGTAAATGAAAAGATGAGCAATGAAAACCGTGAGCAGATCAGCACATTCGTTAATTCTGTCTGGAATAAAATGGTGGAGGACATTGCGGAAGGAAGAAAGTTAAGCACGACAGAATTACAGGCTTCTGCCGACCAGTTCCTGAGCAGGAATCCGAAAGCTGCAGTTGAAAGCAAACTGATTGATGAGGTGGCTTTCTATGATGAAGTCATCGCTCAAATGCAAAAGCTCAGTGGTGAAGAGGAAAACTCTAAACCAAAACTCATATCGCTTAACAAGTACGACAACGCATCCGTAAAATCAGACAAAGCATTCTCGAACCGCAAGATCGCCGTGATTTATGCAGTCGGGGAAATTGTAAGCGGGAAAGGCGAGTCTGACCAGATTGGTTCAGACAAGATTGCGGGAGAAATCCGCAAAGCACGTCGCGACACGTCCATCCGTGCGATTGTGCTTCGCGTAAATTCTCCGGGAGGAAGCGCCATCGCTTCAGACGTAATCCTGAGAGAAATGGCTCTGGCCAAGAAAGAAAAACCTGTTGTGGTTTCAATGGGTGACCTTGCGGCTTCAGGCGGCTATTACATTGCCTGCAATGCGGATACTATCGTAGCACAGGCAAACACTCTCACCGGTTCAATCGCAGTGTTCGGAATTCTTTTTAATACGGAAAAGATGTTCAAGAACAAACTTGGAATCACTTTCGACGATGTGAAGACGAATAAATTCGCGGACCTTGGAACCATAACCAGAAAGCTAAGCAGTGAAGAGAAAGAAATGATTCAGCAGGAAGTGGAAAGAATATATGAAACTTTCATCACACACGTTTCTGATGGCAGAGGAATCAGCAAGGAAATGGTAGACAGCATTGGACAAGGCAGAATCTGGAGCGGAACAGATGCAAAGCGCCGTGGTCTGGTGGATGTGCTGGGTAACTTGGAAAGTGCAGTTGAAATTGCTGCAGGCATGGCAAAGCTGGATGCATACCGTGTTATTTCCATGCCTGAACAGAAAGAGTTTTTTGAGAAACTGATGGAAGACATGAAAGCTGATGCAGGAACTTATTTTGCGAAAAAAGAACTTGGCGAAGATTACAGATATTATAAGAGCATCCGAACCATGCTGGACAATAGCGGCATTCAGGCCAGAATCCCGTTTGATGTCAGTTTCAGCAGATAAGCAATGATGGAAAAATCCGTCTTGTCAAACAAAGAAATCGCTAGAGCATTCAAACTCGCGGCACAGTTGATGGAGCTTCATGAGGAAAATCCATTCAAGGTCCGGAGTATGCAGAACGCCGCATTCAAGCTGGAAAGACAATCAGTTCCTATATCAAACATGAGTCCTGATGAAATCTCAGGTATTGAAGGAGTTGGGAAAGGCATTCAGGTTAAAATACTGGACCTGCTTTCAAAAAATTCTTTTGAAGAGCTTGAAGACTTAAGAAAGAAAACACCTGAAGGTGTAATTGAAATGCTCGGAATCAAGGGCATCGGTCCGAAGAAAGTGGCTCTGCTCTGGAAAGAGCTTGGCATTGAGTCCACCGGCGAATTGCTTTATGCCTGCAATGAGAATCGACTGGTTGAACTGAAAGGATTTGGTGAGAAGACTCAACAACAAATCAAACATTCAATTGAATATGCCGCCGGAAACGAAGGAAAATATCTCTATGCGGTAATTGAACAGATTGCATTGCAGCTGGAGCAGGATCTGAGGAATGAAAAAAGCCTCATCCGCTTTTCCATCACCGGAAAAATGCGGCGCAAGTTTGAAATCATCGAAGTACTTGAATTTGTTTTAGAGATTAAGGACACCGAATCATTTGTTGATTTTCTGAAGCAACATCCACTGGTGGATGATGAACTTCATATTTCACCGGAAAAAATATCCGGACGCATTGCCGGTAAATTGCCTCTGACATTTTACATCGCCGGAACTGATAACTTCGGTTCAGTCTTATTTCAGACTACAGGATCAGATGAGCACATATCTCTGATTACAAATGGTAATGGATTAGGAAATCAGAAGTATCAGGATGAAGAGTCGATTTATGAGCATTATCATTCTGTGAAGATCCTTCCTGAGTTGCGGGAGGGAATCATTGAAGAAAGTTATTTCAAGAACAAGAAGCAAGAAGAGCTCATTGAAGAAAAAGACCTGAAAGGAATCCTTCATAATCACACAACATATAGTGACGGTGCGCACACATTGGAAGAGATGGCTTCCTATTGCAGGGAGCTGGGATATGAATATCTGGGAATATGTGATCACAGCAAGAGTGCGTTTTACGCGAACGGACTGCAGCCTGAAAGAATCATTCTGCAGCACAAAGAGATTGACGATTTAAATGAAAAAATGTCGCCGTTCAGGATTATCAAAGGAATTGAATCCGACATTCTGAATGATGGTTCTCTGGACTACCCTGATGAAATACTTGATTCTTTTGATTTTGTTGTTGCTTCCGTTCATTCAATTTTACGAATGGACATAGACAAAGCAACTCAAAGGCTTATCAGGGCAATCGAGAATCCATTTACAACAATTCTCGGACATCCTAGCGGACGACTCCTGCTGGCAAGGGAAGCATATCCCCTTGATTATAAGAAGGTGATTGATGCCTGCGCTGCCAATGGTGTGATCATTGAGCTGAATGCGAATCCGCACAGGCTTGATTTAGACTGGAGGCATCTCCCTTACGCTCTTGAAAAGAATGTGATGATATCAATCAATCCGGATGCACACCGTAAGGATGGTTATCATGATATGCATTATGGTGTTTGCGTGGCCAGAAAAGGAGGGCTCACAAAAGACATGACATTCAATGCCCTTTCGCTGGAAAGAATCAGCGAATACATGAAATAAGGAATTAGAAGTACAGAATCAATCCGCTTTTTTTGAGTCCTTTTCTGTCACAGAGTTAACAGATTTGCTTACGTCACTGGATGCATTTCTCACTTCACTTTCGATTCCGTTCATGGCATCTTTAAACTGACGCATTCCTTTTCCCATTCCTTTTGCCAGCTCAGGGATTCTTTTTGATCCGAAAAAGAGCAGTACAACCAACATGATCAGAAATATTTCTCCTCCGCCAAGATTTAGAAACAGTAATTGCATGATTTCCATTTTATGAGTCAAAATTACTCATTTATACTGAAAAGGACATGAGTTTTCTCAGGTAATTACATAAAAAAAGCCTGCTTTCCTCCGAAAACAGGCTTTGAGAATAAATTTAAGTTTTATTCCTTTTCCTTCTTCGCAAAGTCGACAACCACCGGTGTCGCAATGCAAATTGAAGAATAAGTTCCGATAATTACTCCGATCAGAAGCGCGAATGTGAATCCGCGAATCACTTCTCCACCGAAGATGAATATCGCAAGGAGTACAAACATGATCGTGAGGGATGTGTTGATGGTTCGGCTCAGCGTTGCATTGAGGGCATCATTGATAATGCGTTTCTGATCACGAGCATGATGATGTACTCCTACAAACTCCCTGATACGGTCGAATACAACCACGGTATCAGTCATTGAATATCCCATTACCGTAAGGATCGCTGCGATGAAGTGAGTGTCGATCTCCAGGGAGAATGGCAGTATACCATTAAAGATCGTAAAGATGGAAAGTACAATGAGTACGTCATGCATCAGCGCGACTACAGCACCAAGTCCGAACTGCCACTTTTTAAAGCGTATGAAAATGAAGATAAATATCAGCACACAGGAAGCAAGAATCGACCATACTGCGGAAGTCTTGATGTCATCTGCGATGGTCGGACCTACCTTCTGCGAACTCATCACCTCATAAGTATAACCAGTCATAGAAGTAAGTCCGGCATTCAGCTTATCCACAACCATGGTTTCAGCATCCTGTGAATTCTCATCGATCAAATAGTCTGTGATTATCTTCACCTGATTTGAACCACCGAATGTTTTTACAGTAGGAGCTTTTTCAAGCGGATTCTTCAGAGCATCCATCACCTCAACCGTAGTCACAGGCTTATCGAAACGCACAACGTATGTTCTTCCTCCTTTGAAATCTACGCCAAAGTTCAGACCCTTCATGAAGAAGAATATCAAACCAATGGCAATGATTGTTCCCGAAATCATGTAATACATTTTCCTCCTGCCAACAAAATTAATATTGATGTTTTTGAATGCGCCTCTTGAGAAATTATTCGAGAAGTGTATAGGCTTGTTCTTTCCAAGCAGCCATTCAAAAATGAGTCGGCTGATGAACAGTGCGCTAAACAAAGAGGAAAGGATACCTATGATAAGTGTTGTGGCAAAGCCCTGGATAGGACCAGTTCCGAAAGAATAAAGAATCACACCCAGGATGAGTGTAGTTATGTTGGAGTCGATGATGGAGCTGAACGCATGTTTGAATCCATCATTGATAGCCAGTCGAGTTCCCTTGCCTGCGTCCAACTCTTCACGTACACGTTCGAAGATGAGGATGTTCGCGTCTACCGCGATACCTATTACAAGTACTATACCCGCAATACCCGGCAGCGTCAACACCGCTCCTAGCGAAGCAAGAATACCCATGATGAAAAACATGTTGGCGAACAAAGTGAGATCCGCTACAAAACCGGCAGTGTTGTAGTACGAAATCATGAATAACAGCACGAGAATAAGCGCAATGATGAAGGAAATGAAACCTGCATTGATCGCCTCCTGACCCAGGGTAGGACCTACTACGGTGTCTTCAACAATTCTTGCAGGCGCAGGAAGTTTACCGACCTTCAGGATATTGGCAAGGTCTTCTGCTTCTTCGAGAGTGAATTGTCCGGTGATGCTTGAGTTACCGCCGGAAATTTCCTGGATTACATTTGGATAAGAATAAACGTAGTCATCCAGAACAATGGCAATTGACTTGTTGACATTATCCCTTGTAAGTCGCTTCCAAACTCGGGCACCTTCAGCGTTCATAGCCATGGAAATTTCCCAATTGTCGGTGAACTGGCCCTTTTGCTTGCGTGCATCTACCACAGCAGAACCGTCAAGTGGAGCCATTCTGTCACGCGCAGGCATTCTGATGGCGATGAGCTGAACCACTTTGCCTTCCTGATCAATCGCCTTCACTGACCACAAGGCCTTGAATTCCCTTGGGAACTTAGACCTCACCTGATCCATCGCGAGAATACTGTTGATTCGTGCAGTGTCTTTTACAAATGCAGAACCGATAACAGGTCCTTTTCTCAGCTCACTTTGATTGTTTTCATTCGTCTGAATCGAAGGCTGGAGTATAGCAAACAAAGGATTCTCTTTTGCGAACTCTTCGAATGATGCAGCTGCGCTTGTATCTGATGTCGCACCGGTGTCTGATCCGGCTGAACTAAGCTGATCCATCAGGCTTGAAGCTTTGGCAGTATCCTGGGTTGCATTAGTGATTGCAGCGGTGTCAGAAGCAATAAGGCTATCACTCCTTGGACTTGTATTGGCAGCAATCTGTTGATTCTCTGCACCCTGGAATCCTGGTTCTCCTACAAGTTTTACAACCTTGTTTACCTCCTCAAGAATAGGATAGATTTCTGTGTTATCATATGTTTCCCAGAACTCAAGCTTTGCTGTTCCCTGGAGAAGTTTCCTTACACGGTCTGGTTCTTTGATACCCGGAAGCTCAACCAAAATCCTTCCGCTTCCAAGTTTCTGAACATTAGGCTGAGTCACTCCGAATTTGTCAATACGAGTTTTGAGAATCTGATAGGTGCGGTCAAATGCTGCATCAGCCTCAGACTGAATGACAGCTTTCACCTGGTCATTTGTGGAATTGAAGTTGATCCTGTCCTGCAATTCCTTTGTAGCGAAAATCGCAGCAAGCTTTGCATTTGGGTCGAGCTTCTTAAACTCATCAACAAACAGACTCACAAAATCTTTCTGGCTATTCGCCTGTGCTTTCACAGCATTTTCAAGCGCTGTATTGAAAGTTGGATCATTGCTGTTATTAGCCATAGACCGGATAAGGTCAACAAGTGACACTTCCATGGTCACGTTCATTCCACCTTTAAGGTCAAGACCCAGGTTGAGTTCGTTCTCCTTACATTTTTTGTAAGTGATGCCCAGTATTGGATACACAGGCTGCGTGTTGATCGAATCAAGGTATGCGCGCTCGCGTTCAGCGTCTCCGTTGGCATATTCCTTTGCATCCTTTTCCACACTTCTGGTTACGAAAATGAATGACAATTGGTATAAGCATACCAATGCCAGCAGAATCGCAAATAACTTTATCGCACCTTTGCTTTGCATGTCTAATCGGATAAATTAATGATATATTAGCTTGGATAATTTTTTAGAGCGTGCAAAGATAGAATAAGCAGTCAAATTTCCAATTTGAGCCAAAAACGCGAAATATTAAACGCGCCCAATTCAATGAAAACCTTCATCCAGTGCTTATACCCTGCACCCAATTTTCACAACTATTTACCTGTCAGGCATTTACGAGGAAAAGACCAGACTACTACCCAGGAAAAGCAAGGCGTAAAAGATCAGGACAAGCAGTCCGACAATCATTTTCTTTTGATAAAACCCGGATTTGTTAAGCTTACTCAGGTAAGGAGCAATGAACTTTTTAATGTATTTCATATTGGTGTGTATGTAAGTGTCTTAATGCGTTATCTTGTTTAATTTAGGTTGTCTCAGTTAAGACCCAGACCTGGAATAGACAACTGATGTTTCTTAAGCATGTAATAAATCAGGGCTCCAAAAAAGATGAGTTGAATGAGCAGGAATGTTACTGTGAAGATTGATTTCCGGAACTTGGCCGGGTGCTTTTGATACTGGTAATTGTAACTCATCATTTATCCGCTCTGGCTTTTCAGATAAGGACAAAATAAAACAACCCGGGCGCAAATAATTTTCAATCCGGCATTAAATCTTACAATGAATTCGGAGTAATCAATATTCGATATGCAGGGTGAAGTGGAAAAACCGGGGTTAAATTTTCGTATCTTGCATTCCTAAAAAAATAATATATTATGGCATTTGACCTCGATATGATCAAGTCTGTGTATGCAGAAATGTCTGGAAAAATCCAGGCTGCACGCAAACTAACCGGACGCTCCCTCTCTCTTACTGAAAAAATCTTATACGCTCACCTTAGCGACAATTTACCTGCTAAGCCTTTTGCAAGAGGAGAATCTTATGTTGAATTTAATCCGGATCGTGTAGCTATGCAGGATGCCACTGCTCAAATGGCCTTGCTTCAGTTCATGCAGGCAGGCAGACCAAAAGTGGCGGTGCCTTCCACAGTGCATTGTGACCATCTGATTCTTGCACAATCGGGTGCGAAAGAAGATTTGAGCAGTGCCCTGACCAAGAACAAAGAAGTTTTCGAATTCCTTTCATCAGTTTCCAACAAGTACGGTATAGGTTTCTGGAAGCCCGGAGCGGGAATTATACACCAGGTTATTCTCGAAAATTACGCCTTCCCCGGCGGAATGATGATTGGTACTGATTCACACACCGTGAATGCAGGCGGCTTGGGAATGATTGCCATCGGTGTGGGTGGAGCTGACGCGTGCGATGTGATGGCCGGTCTTCCTTGGGAACTTAAATTTCCAAAACTTATTGGTGTAAAGCTGACAGGCAAGCTCAGCGGATGGGCATCTGCAAAAGACGTAATTCTGAAAGTGGCCGGAATCCTGACTGTAAAAGGCGGCACCGATAAAATATTGGAATACTTCGGACCCGGCGCTGAAAGCCTCTCCTGCACCGGCAAAGGAACGATCTGCAATATGGGCGCCGAGATCGGAGCCACTACTTCTATTTTCTGCTACGACAAGAAGATGGCTGATTACCTTCGTGGCACAGGCAGATCTGAAGTGGCGGATGCTGCCAATGCGATTGCAGCAGACCTGAAAGGAGACGATGATGTGTACGCAAATCCTGAAAAATATTTTGACGAGGTCATTGAAATCAACCTCAGCGAACTCGAACCACATATCAATGGTCCCTTCACTCCTGATCTTGCATGGCCACTTTCCAAATTTTCCGCGGCAGTGAAAGAAAACGGCTGGCCTGAAGAGCTTGAAGTCGGACTTATCGGATCTTGCACAAACTCCAGCTATGAAGACATCACACGTGCAGCTTCCCTTGCGAAGCAGGCTGTTGATGCTGGCATAAAAGCAAAATCCGAATTCACCATCACTCCAGGATCAGAACAGGTAAGATACACCGTGGAGCGCGACGGATACCTCGGCACTTTTGAAAAAATGGGCGGAGTTGTGCTTGCCAATGCCTGCGGCCCTTGCATCGGCCAATGGGCAAGACATACCAATGATCCAAACAGGAAGAATTCGATCATCACTTCTTTTAACCGGAATTTCGCCAAGAGAAACGACGGAAATCCGAATACACACGCATTCGTGGCCTCTCCTGAAATAGTCACTGCCATGGCAATCGCAGGCAGCCTGACCTTCAACCCAATGAAGGATACCCTCACAGACAAAGACGGAAAGCCATTCAAACTTCAGGAACCAATGGGTATTGAAATGCCTCAAAAAGGTTTCGCAGTCGAGGATCCCGGATACCAGGAGCCTGCCAGGGACGGTAGCAAAGTGGAAGTGAAAGTATCTCCCGACAGCGACCGCCTTCAGCTGCTTGAACCATTTAAGCCCTGGGAAGGCACAGATCTCACAGGACTGAAACTGCTCATCAAAGCAAAAGGAAAATGCACAACTGACCATATTTCAATGGCAGGTCCCTGGCTGAAATACCGCGGACATCTTGACAACATCTCCAACAACATGCTGATTGGCGCAGTGAACGCTTTCAATGGTAAAACTGACTCTGTGAAAAACCAGCTTAACGGAGAATATGATTCTGTACCTGCTGTCCAGCGTGCGTACAAAGCGGCTTCGGTGGGTTCAATCGTAGTTGGAGATGAAAACTACGGTGAAGGCTCTTCACGTGAGCACGCTGCCATGGAACCAAGGCATCTTGGTGTGCGCGCTATACTGGTAAAGTCTTTTGCAAGAATCCATGAGACAAACCTGAAAAAACAGGGAATGCTAGCACTAACTTTTGCAGACAAGAATGATTATGAAAAAATTCTTGAGGACGATGTCATTGACATCACGGGACTGAAGAGCTTTTCTCCTGGCAAAGCGCTGACTCTCATTCTGCACCATGCCGATGGCAGCAGCGATGAAATCAAGGTGAATCATACCTACAATGCAAACCAAATTGAATGGTTCAAAGCCGGCGGAGCGCTCAACATTATTCGCTCTCAGGTTAACGCATAACTCAAATTGCAATTTCACTCAACGCCCCCATTACTGAGGGCGTTTTTTATTTCTATGTATTTCGCAAAGCAAAAAGACGCGCATTAGTTTATCTTTGACACTCATTAATTTAATCTGATTTGATCTCGGTTTCCATTATAGGCGGAGGTTTTTGCGGCTGCATGATAGCGATACAACTGGCAAGGCAGGCGAAAGAGGCCGGTCAGGGTATTCTCATTCGGGTATTTGACAAAGGTGCGAATCCGGGAAGAGGTATCGCATACAAAACTTATTCTGATAAACATCTGCTCAATGTTTCTGCAGGCAATATGAGTGCTTTCCCCGATGAGATGAATCATTTCGTCGAGTGGCTAAAAGATCACTCGGGATTGCCTGCCAGTGAAGTATCTAATGTTAAATTTTATCCTAGAAATTTATATGGAGACTATCTGAATTCTCTGCTTGAAAATGAGTTGTTGCGCAATGATGAGAATGTAAAAATAGAATTGATCCGGGATGAGGTTATAGATTTGAAAATCAATAATGGCAAACTGACCCTTACTTGCAAGAAAGGAACGAACCAGGCTTGCGATTTTCTAGTGCTTGCCAGCGGTAATCAATTGCCATCAGAAATTCGAACGACAGATGGAATCGTTGATCCTGCTTTGACTCGATATTCTGGAAATCCCTGGGAGGAATCTTGTGTCAGTGGTCTGGATCCGGATAAAAATATCATGATTGCAGGCACTGGCTTAACAATGATTGATGCAGTAATCGGAATTCATGAGAAAGGATTTAAGGGAATAATATATGCAGTCAGCCCCAAAGGTTTTTTAATGCTTCCTCACAGGAAAAAACAAGAGTTTCCTGAGTTTGAAAATGAAATCAGACCGCCCTATGAGTTGAGTGATCTCTTCCGTACTTTCAGGAAGCACGTAAAAAAGGCACAGTCTGAAGGAATCAGTGCAATAGGCCTCGTTGATTCTCTTAGAAAGCATACTCAGGAAATATGGAGAAAGCTTTCTGTGCAGGAAAAAAGACGATTCATGAGGCACCTCAGGCATTTGTGGGGTGTAGCAAGACACCGGCTTCCCCAGGATCAGCATGAATTCATAGAACAGCTTATCCAAGATGGAAAGTTAAAAGTTATAGCGGGACGAATCCGGAATGTAACGAATAGTGACAAGGAAATAATCATCACATTGCGACAAAGATTCACTCAGGCTGAAATGCTATTGCCGGTGCAGAGACTGATTAACTGCACCGGGCCTGAAACTAATCCGGTAAAATTCAAGTCAGCATTTTTCATAAACCTCCTGGAAAAGAAAGTCATTTTATGCGATGAAATGAACATGGGACTTCAAACTGTATCGGGAGGAATGCTTGTGACAAAAGAGTCTCTGAAGGGAAGGATATTTGCAACAGGTTCCTTATTAAAAGGATCTCTGTGGGAAAGCACCGCAGTGCCTGAACTCAGGACACAGGCGAAGGATACTGCGAAAAGTATTTTAACTAAGGTATTATCTCAACACAAATCTGCGGACTTTTCTGCCGGCAGATGATTCAAGAACGATAAAATAAATTCCGCCTGAATATTCTTTCAGGTTGATTGAATTTTTTTCGGCGTTTACAGATTGAGTAAGAAGCAGACGTCCCGTACCATCGAACAGTTTCAATACGGCATGAGCATCAAAATTTCCAGTGAAAATGCTTACATGTAACACATCAGTTGCGGGATTCGGAAAAATCTCAAAATCGAAATTTCCAGATACCATGCTTTCAACAGATGCGTTCGGATTATACTGGTAAAAAACCTGTACGCCTCCTCCGGCCATTCCAACAACTAAATCTGTAAGCCCGTCTCCGTTTAAATCTCCTCCACTCACGGTCATATTAAATCTGGTTCTCATGCTTTCCGGAATTTTATAAAGTGAATCAGAAAGTACAAAACATGAGTTGAGCTGACCGTCAATTTTCGTGTACTGATAAACATTGCCGGCCATATCAGCCACCATCAGCCTGTAATGCCCAAGACTATCGAACATAAACGGAACGGTATAACCATCAGGAAGTCCGGATGATTGTCTTACTATACAGCCAAGCGTATCATTATTAGGAATGGCATTGAAAAGAGGCGCTGATGCACTTCCTGCATTTTCAAAATAATTAACGAATCCGTTCTTCTCTCCAATGAGCAGGTCTGGTTTTCCATCCCGGTTCACATCCACAATTTGAGGAGTGCTTGCATTGCCTACGTCAATATTCATGAAGGCAGGCACTGCAAGCTGGAAGCTTGCAGGATTGCCGGCACCCGCCGAATTATTGTAATAATACAGTTTGCCGTCATCTGTTCCAATAATCATATCCATGTCACCATCATTGTCCATATCACCGAAGGATGGATAAATTGGCGGAGAGTATGAGACTGAAGAGAGGTTTGCAAAATCATCCGTAACAAATTCAAAAGCAGGAGCAGTGATGGTTCCGGTATTCCTGTAGACAGTCAGGCTGTTCTTGTAGCTTCCTGTCGCATTGATGTAAGTGCTTGAGCCAATTATCAGATCAAGCAAACCGTCAGCATCAAAATCAAATAAGACAGGAGATGCAGATTCGCCCACATCAATCATCTGTCCCTGCAAGAAGTTTTTTCCGGCCAGAGAAAATGAGGGAGAAGAATTGCTTCCTGAATTTTTATACCACCAGATTCCTTCCCGGTTTTCAAATTCTCCGGACATGACCAGCAAATCTTTTTTTGAATCATTGTCAATATCTGCATAAGCATGGTAATGAAATCCATTGAAGGAAGCAGGAATGTCACTAGAAGGATAATTAATATCCTCAGATATCATCTGAGCTGAAGCAGTTGTTCCGCCATTGAGTATCATCAAAGTGTTCGTACTTGATATGTCACCTACGAGCAGTTCTTTATCACCATCACCGTCAAGATCCAATGCGAAAACTGATGATACTGTATCATCCCTCCTTGCTGCATCCGACTGATCAAACGGTTCGAGTTCGTATTTACCCGGTTCAGCAGCAGGATTTGAAATGCGGCATGGACAATTGAAGCATCCGACCACATTCGATCCTCCTATCTGCAAGGCGAAATTGCCAAAACAACCTGTTGCAAACTGAAATTTAAGAGAATCGCAATGACCGAAATTATCCATTGACAAATTACGATGCAAGACTATTCTTCCGTCGGGAACCGAGTTGTAGCCCAGAATATCCATATCACCGTCATTGTCTATGTCAACGAAAGCGGGCAAAGAAAGAGCACTTGCAAAAATATTGCTTGTGATAGTCGAGATCTGTTCCATGAGCAAAGGGCTCACAAGGGTGAATTGCAAACCGGTTCCGGTTGTGTAGTCGTTTCTGTATGCCATAATACCCGGAGGACCGCTTGAAGTAAGGGTGAAAAAATCCGCTTTGCCATCACAATTATAGTCGTGCAAGAATGCCCACTCATTAACCTTAGGGAATTTGTTGGTGAATGAAGTATCATAGCGCCAGGCATCTGTTGAAGGAAGTCCTGTATTGATAAAAGTTAACACCCGGCGATTATGCCTGTCATAGACGAATAGGTCATGCAGCCCATCTCCATTCATGTCAACCTCTGAAATGAGAGGGAAATTAATTCCACCGGCCCAGGGGTTCTGTAAAGTCTGTGCACCCGATCTGACGGGTATATTAAAAATTCTGTCAAACTTGTTCTGGGAAAATACATTCAGCAAAAACAGCGAAAAGACAAGGGAAGCCAGCAGTTTCTTCATGAAACAAATATAATGAATGAAGCGGGTCAGTTTTATCATTATTATGCTATTATTTACATTTACACCTGACATAAATATGCAACATGCCATCATTCGACATAGTAAGTAAGACGGACCTTCAGAAACTCGACAATGCAATCAACGCTGCTTCAAAAGAACTGGCCACACGCTTTGATTTTAATAACTCTAAAACGAGTGTTGAACTTGATAAAAAAAGCATGATGATTAATATTCTCACCGAAAATGACATGCGCATGAAAACTGTCGAGGGAATAATCATCTCCCGAATGGTGAAACAGGGCCTTGACAGTTCAGGACTTGATTTCGGAAAAGAGATTTCCGCTTCAGGGAACATGGTAAGGAAAGAAATCAAAGTAAAGCAGGGCATTGACAAAGAGACCGCTAAAAAAATCGTAAAAATCATCAAGGACACAAGCATGAAAGTGCAAGCTTCCATAATGGATGAACAGGTTCGGGTACAGGGAAAAAAAATTGACGATCTGCAAAAATTAATTTCCGTTCTGGAAAAATCAGATCTCGGACTACCGCTTCAGTTTGATAATTTCAGAAGCTAAATGGTCAGCTTTTCCTGATTTGTGCTCCCAGTTCTTTTTCAAACGCTGTCATGAGCTTTTCCATCACCTTGTCAATCTCCTTATCGGTAAGAGTTTGCTGGTCGTTCTGCAGAATGAAAGAAACCGCGTAAGACTTTTTATTTTTCTCCAGCTTGTCACCCTGATACACATCAAAAAGGTTGACATCTTTCAGGATTTTCCTTTCTGTTTTACCTGCTACAGAAGTAATGTCAGAAAAGCTGACATTTGAATTAATCAGCATCGAAAGATCTCTTCGCACCGAAGGAAACTTTGACAACTCACTTACTCGAACAGGTATTTTACCGGATATCCTGATCAACTGGTCCCAGTTAATATCAGCGAAGAAAACCTCATTCGTAATGTCAAAATTCCTCAATATCTGCTTGCGGACCAGTCCGTATGAGAGCACAACCTCATCACCGCTCTTTAGCTGTAGTCCGTAACTGAATCTTGAATCTGACACATCCTCCTGCTTAAGTGAATGTATATCCACTTTCACCAGTGACAGAATATTCTCGATAAAACTTTTAAGGAAGAAAAAATTGACGGCTGATTTGTCACCTGTCCAGGTAACATCTGCCTTCCTTCCGCTCAGGAAAACCGCCAATCTATAATTCTCCTGACGTTTTCCTTCACTAATACTGTACACTTTTCCGAATTCATATAATCTTAAATCAGGATTTTTTCTGTTTCGGTTGTACTCCACGCTGCTCAGTCCGGAAAACAACATGTCCCATCTCAATGAATCCAGATCCTGACTCAGCGGGTTCATGATTTTAATCACCGCATCCTGTGAGATTCCTGACAACTCTGCAAGTTGGGATTTGCCAAGGGAATTATTCAGCATTTCGAGAAATCCGTTCGATGACAAATAATCAGAAACTTTATTCTGCAGCTTGTCACGGTCAAGGCCTTTCACCGAAGGCAATGAGCTGCTAAGTTTTTGAGGAATAGCAATACGATTATATCCATGAATACGCAGTATTTCCTCTGCTATATCCACAGGTCTTATCACATCAACTTTGAAGGGAGGCACTTTCAGGCTCACGCGATCACCTTCAAAGGATAAAACTTTAATTTCAAGATGTTTTAAAATCTCGACAATCCTGCTCCGCTCAATTGATTCGCCGATAAAAGAATCAAGGTAATTGAAGCTAAGTGAAATCTCCTTATGCTCAACAGGTTCAGGATATAAATCCAACTCTTGTCCCGTGATTTTACCACCGGCAATTTCAGTGATGAGCAATGCGGCACGTCTGAGTGCATAAATTGTCATCTCAGGATCCGTTCCTCTCTCGAAACGAAATGAAGCATCTGTTTTTAGTCCGTGACGCTTTCCGGTTTTACGGATAAAATCAGGATTGAAACAAGCGCTTTCAAGAAACACATTTTTTGTGTTTATGCTGATTCCGGAATTCAAACCTCCGAAGACTCCTGCAATGCACATCGGTCTGGTTTCACTGCATATCATCAGATCTTCAGGGAACATGCTCCTTTCAACTTCATCCAGTGTGGTGAATTTTTCAGAAGGATCAGCCATACGTACGATCACCTTTCCACCTTCGATTTTATCCGCGTCGAAAGCATGCAATGGCTGACCGCATTCTAACATCACGAAATTTGTGATGTCAACAATGTTATTTATTGGATTCAATCCAACTGACCTTAATCGGTTCTGAAGCCAGGCCGGAGAATCTTTTACAGAGATTCCTTCAATTGTAAGTCCGCTGTAACGTGGACATGCATCGAAATCAAGTACAGAAACAATAACAGGAGGCGAATTTTCCGTTGCCTTGAATCCATCCACAGAGGGAAGAGACAGTTCAGGCACCGCCAAAGATTCGGCGAACATTGCAGCTCTGAGGTCCCTTGCAACTCCGTAGTGTGAAGCAGCATCCGCACGGTTTGGAGTCAGGCCAATTTCAAACACCACATCATGTTCCACTCCAAAATATTCTGCGGCAGTCATTCCCACCCGAGTATCCTGAGGAAGAACCATGATGCCGTCATGAGAACTACCCAGTCCGATTTCATCTTCAGCGCAAATCATACCTTCACTGCTTTCTCCGCGGATTTTCGATTTACGGATTTCAAATGGTTCGCCATCCACAGGATATAGTTTTGTTCCCGGTGTTGCCACGATTACCTTCTGACCTGCAGCTACGTTTGGCGCTCCGCATACAATTCGCAATGGCGCTGTACCACCGATGCTTACGCTCGTAAGACTCAATTTGTCTGCATTAGGGTGACGCTCACAACTGATAACCTCTCCAACAACAATACCGGCAAGTCCGCCTTTGTGAGATTCGAACTGCTCGACCGACTCCACTTCAAGTCCGCAATTGGTAAGCAGTTCTGCGATTTTCTCAGGACTCAGTTCAGCAGGAAGATAATTTTTCAGCCAGTTATAACTAATTTTCATAAAATGAGATCAATGGATAGAATATTGGCGCAAAGATAATCTTAAATGAACAAGGACTTCAGGATATCCTGTTAATCGCATCTTCAGGAAATACGGCTCCAGTCACCTGATTTTTTCAGTATTTTTTCCAATCCGGCACGCAAAGTACGGTTGGAAGATTTTTCGAGTGAAGGATCATCTCCAAGAATTCGGATTGCTGCTTCCCTTGCAAGGCCGACAATCTTCTGGTCTTTGCTTATGTTCGCCAGCTTGAGATCCAGCATTCCGCTTTGCCGGGTACCTTCCGTATCTCCCGGCCCTCTCAATTCGAGGTCCGCTTCTGAAATTTTAAACCCGTCATTCGTTTCACAAAGAGTTCGTATTCTTATTCTTGCATCATTTCCAAGCTTGTTACCTGTCATCAGAATGCAGTATGACTGATCAGAGCCTCTTCCCACCCTTCCCCTGAGCTGGTGAAGCTGAGACAAGCCAAACCTTTCAGCATTTTCCACAATCATAACGGTTGCGTTCGGAACATTGACACCAACTTCAATCACCGAAGTGGCCACCATGATTTGAGTTTTCTTTTGGATAAACCTCTGCATCTCGGCATCTTTGTCGGCCGCCTTCATTCTCCCATGCACAATGCTGACACGATATTCCGGCGAAGGAAAATCACGGCAAATGCTTTCGTATCCTTCCTGTAAATTATTCAGGTCAACTTTTTCAGATTCATCTATGAGAGGATATACTATGTAAATCTGCCTGCCCTTTTTGATTTCATCTTTTACAAAACCCCATACCTGCAACCGATTCGAGTCCAATCGGTGAACAGTTTTCACCGGCATCCTTCCGGGAGGTAATTCATCAATCACAGAATAATCGAGATCGCCGTACAAGGTCATGGCAAGAGTTCTCGGAATGGGTGTGGCTGTCATTACGAGAACATGAGGATAAATATTGTTCTTCTTCCAAAGGCGTGCTCTTTGCTCCACCCCGAAACGATGCTGCTCATCAATTACAATAAAGCCAAGTGATTGAAACTTCACATCATCTTCTATCAGAGCATGAGTGCCGATAAGGATATTTATTTTGCCTTCGGCAAGTGATGAAAGCAACTCCTGTCTTGCTTTTCCTTTAACAGAGCCTGTAAGCAGCGCCACATTGATTTCCTGGTTTTTCATGAAACCTGCAATGGTTTCGGCATGTTGCACCGCAAGAATTTCGGTAGGAGCCATCAGGCAACACTGATAACCATTGTCGACAGCGAGCAGCATACACATCAATGCAACCAGAGTTTTACCAGAACCTACATCACCTTGCAGCAGACGATTCATTTGTTTGCCCGATGCAAAATCAGATCTGATTTCACGAATGACCCTCTTTTGTGCTTCTGTGAGCTCGAATGGCAAATGATCCTTGTAAAAGGTATTGAAATGATCTCCTACCTTAGGAAAATCGACACCTTTAATTTTTTCAGACCTGATTAGTTTCAGGAACAATAGCTTTAACTGTATGTAGAATAATTCTTCAAATTTGATTCTGAATTCAGCCTTAGACAATTCTTCCTGATTCTCCGGAAAATGAATACTGATTAATGCATTCCTTCTTGAGGGAACCTTGAATTCGGAGAGAAAAGACTCCGGAAGGCTTTCCGTGAGATTAACCGGTAAAGCTGCGATGAGTGTTCGCTGAAGACGAAGAAATCCTTTGCTGTCAAGGCCTTTTGACTTAAGTTTCTCAGTGCTGTTGTAAACCGGTTGAAGCGAGGACTCCTTCACCCTTGTCGGATCCTCCGGATCTTCAAGTTCAGGATGAATGACATTAATCTGCCCCTGGTACTCATTGGGCTTTCCAAACAAAACATAATCACGGTTGAGTTTTAGCGATGAACTTATCCACTTCAAACCCTGAAACCATTTCAGTTCAACACTTCCTGTCTCGTCTGCAAAAACTGCTTTGAGGATTTTTTTTCTTCCGGCTCCCTGCACTGCAAGGGATTTGATTTGTCCCCTGATCTGCACGTACGGTAAATCGGCGTGAGCTTCCGAGCATTTATAATACCTGGTCCTGTCTACATATCGAAACGGGTAATATGTAAGCAGATCGCCGAAATTGAAAATGCCAAGTTCCTTTCTGAGAAGCTCAGCTCTTTGCGGGCCCACGCCTTTCAGAAATTCTATGGGAGTGTCAAAATATTCCTTTTCCAACCCTGCAAATATAACATGCCAAATCCTTCGAAGTGATTATTAAATGACTGAAAAGAAGATTCAAAAAAAATCCATCATCTTTGTTAAAACCAGATGCTTTATCTTTATCCGAATGAAAAACGAGAGCAAACCAGAAGATAGTCCCTCTGAATCAGAGCCAAGTTTGATTGAATTGAACACAGATAAAAAGTCATGGCTTAGCAGGTCCGGTATTTTATATCCTATGCTGTTTGTTATTCTGATCTGGTTATTCGAGGGTCTTCAACTATTGCTGGATTACAGATTCGATTTTTTAGGTAACGCCCCCCGCAGCATAAAAGGAATTACAGGGATTTTTACAAGCCCCCTTGTTCATGCCGGCCTGAAACACTTGCTGTCTAATTCACTGCCTCTGCTGATTGTCGGAACAGGATTGATTTATTTCTACAGGGAAGTGGCCAAAAATGTAATCCTGATGATCTGGATTTTTTCAGGAATCTGGGTTTGGTTTTTTGCAAGGCCTGATACCCATATTGGTGCAAGCGGACTGATTTATGGCATGGTCAGTTTCCTGTTTTTCAGCGGCATCATCAGAAAAGACACAAGGCTTCTGGCAATTTCGCTTCTTGTGACTTTCCTCTACGGAAGCATGGTTTGGGGTATCCTGCCCGTTGATCAGAGTGTTAGCTGGGAATCTCATCTTTTCGGATCGGCCGCAGGAATTTTATGCGCATTTTATTTTCGCAATGAAGGCCCTAAAAAACCCAAGCCGCAGTGGCAGATTGATGAGGAATATGAAAATTTGAGTAATGAAACTGAGCAGGATGCAGTAGCTCATTCTGCAGAAAACCCTGCTGCAGATATTCAAAAAGAAGACAATGGTCAGTCTTCTATCAAAGTTGTCTATCATTTTCGTGAGAATGCAAATCACAGCAATGAAAATGAACACAAGCAAAGCAATGAAGAAAAGTAAAATTACATTCTTTTCAACATTTGTCCTCTCATAAGTTTAATTGATTACATTCAACTCAGCGCAGCTGCTTTTATATTTTTACGAATGAAAAAGCAATCAAATCATCAATCTATAAATCATGAGAAATAATTTTACGAAACTAAGTTTACCAGGATTTCTTTTGGCATGTATCCTGCTTTCGCATCCTGCATTTTCGCAGACTGATGCAGGAGTTACTGTCATCTTACCTTCCAGCCCGGTTTGTGCCGGTACTCAAACGGTGCAGGCAATTGTTCAAAATTACGGGGCAGTTGATATCACAAGCGTCAATGTCGGCTGGGAGGTAAACGGCGTTGCACAGACAAGCGCCAGCTATTCCGGACTGATTTCGGCAGGAAATTCGGACACAGTCACTTTGGGGAACTTTAATTTCAGTTCCTTCCTCAGCTATTCAATCCGCGCATATACAAGCAATCCAAATGGCGGCGCTGACGCGAACAATGCTAATGACACACTGACCGAAAGCGGCATTGTGGTAAGATTGAACGGAACATACACAATTGGCGGAACATCACCCGATTTCGCGAATGTTCCTAATGCGGTAGCTGCTTTACATAGCAGCGGAATATGCGGACCTGTCGTATTCAACATCCGTGCTGGCGTCGACACCATTCAAACTGTGATCAATGCTATCACAGGAGCAAGCAGCACGAATACTATTACATTTCAGTCAGAAAATGGCGACAGTTCTTCTGTGGTTCTGGTTTACGCCTCCAGTCCTGATGGCGTACCGCCAAACTATCTCATTCGCTTAAACGGTGCCGACCATCTTATTTTCAGAAAACTCACTTTGATGAGATCAGGCATTGAGCCATATGCGCGTGTTATCGAATTCACCAACCATGCAACTTTCAACACCATCACCAATTGCAGGCTTGTCGGAGCAGTAAATACTGTTACGAATAGCTTATCAGCAATCATCTACTCCACTACATCTTCTGCAACTAACGACTCAATGAACACTTTCACCAATAACAGGATTGAAAACGGTTCTTTGGGAATTTACATGAACGGAAACGGACCATCATCACTTGAGTCGGATCTTGTAATCAGTAACAATACATTCGTGAATCAGTACTCAAAAGCGATGCAAATGTCAAATCTTGCGAATGTACAGATCATCAACAATCAAATCAGCAGTTCATCTACCTACCTGGGCTATGCTGCAATGAGTCTTGCTGTCAGTCAGAGAAGTCAGATGATAGCACGAAATAAAATCAGCGGAATCACAGGCAGTGGAATTTATCTTGAAGACTGCAGTGGATTTAATTCAGTTCCTGGAATTGTAGCTAACAACTTCATTCAGGTTTCTGACAGCGTGGGAATTTCACTTGCCGGTGGAAATTACCAGGACATAGTACATAACAGCGTTCACATCACAGGAAGTTCCGCAAGCTCCAGAGCTTTCACAGCTTCTGGTATCGGCACTGGCAAGATTGTCAAGAACAACATTTTTGCTAACACTGGCACTGGATATTGCTATGTAATTTCCAACCATCCTACTTCCGGGATTGACAGCTCAAACTTCAATAATCTCTATCATGTGGGCACCAATCTTGGAAATTACAACGGTACAAACCGCACAAGCCTTGCACAGTGGCGCTCATCATTCCAAAAGGACAGCAATTCCGTAAGTATTAATCCTCAGTTTATCTCCACTACAGACTTACATGCAACCTCAATAGCCATGGATAACCTTGGAAATCCTCTGGCTAATGTTACTACCGACATCGACGGACAAACTAGAAGCCTGAGTACACCTGATATCGGTGCAGACGAGTACAGCGGAGTCAGCAGAGATCTTGGTGTTACGGCAGTTCTTGCTCCACTGAACAATGCTTGCGGTGAAAACAACATGGAAGTAAAAGTGATCGTAACCAACTTCGGAGGTGCTGTTGAGACAGGATTCAATGTCACTTGCGAACTGAGCGGAACGCTAAGCACTACGCTGAACGGCACATTCAGTGGAAACCTCAATCCGGGCGCAAATGACACTCTCACATTTGCCACTACAGTGAATACTTCTGCAGGCGGTACGCTGAATTTGAAATCTTACACAAACCTTGCATTCGATGTAAATAATACAAATGACACAATTTCCGTTTCCAGAAATATCATAGGAATACCTGCTATGCCGGTGGTTATGGGTGACAGCATTTGCGGACCTGGAAGCGCTAACCTTTCTGCCAGTTCTTCTGATACGCTTCGTTGGTTTGCAGGGCCTAGTGGCGGATCAGTGCTTGGCACTGGCTCCAGTTTCAATACAGGAAATATCAGCAGCACCACAAACTTTTACGTTTCTGCTCATAATGGATGTCCAAGCGCACGTGTAGCGGTAGTTGCAACAGTACTGCCTCTTCCTGTCGTAAATCTTGGCAATGATGTAACAGTTGTTTCACCAAATTCCGCAACTTTCAATGCCGGTGTCGGTTTCAGCAGCTACCTCTGGAGTCCGGGTGGCCAAACGACTCCAAGCATTAATGTGAATGTTCAGGATTGCTACACAGTAACTGTAACTGATGCCAATAACTGCTCCAACAGCGATACCGCTTGCCTCTTTGTAGTACAGCCTACTGACGTCGGCGTATCCACTGTATTATCACCTGCCAACAATGATTGCGCGAAGACAAGCACCATCGTTTCTGTAGTAGTACGCAATCATGGCACTGACCCTGCAATAGGCATCCCTGTTACCGTGAACATTAGCGGCCTTGTAACTGCTAGCTTCATGGATACAGTTCCGAATCTTGCAGCAGGTGACAGCATTATCCGGGTGCTTGGATCAATCAACACAATGGGTGGTGGAACAGTAAACGTGGAGGCTATCACATCTTACAATGCGGATCCAAACATGACGAATGATACTCTTCGCACGAGCGCTACTTTGGTTACAGAACCGGCATTGCCAGTAGGACTTGGAGGGTCCAGGTGTGGTTCCGGAGCAATCGCAATCAGCGCTGTTGCCAGCGCCACCATACAGTGGTATGACGCACCAAGCGGAGGCAACCTGCTTTTCACCGGGAACACTCTTACAATTCCAAACCTGACAGCCAGTACGACTTTCTATGCACAAAATGGCAATACCTGTAACAATCAAAACAGAACACCAGTGGATGCAACAATTCACCCATTGCCATCAGTAAATCTTGGCAATGACACTATTGTAACCGGTCCGATTACTCTTGATGCAGGTGCAGGCTTCACATCATATAACTGGAGTACCGGCGCAACAACTCAAACAATTGTAGCAGGCGTATCTGACACTTATATTGTAACTGTGCAGGATGCCAACGGATGCTTTAATTCTGACACTATTGTTGTTACAATAAGCGTTGGCCTGAATGAAATCAGCAACATACAAGTGATGGCAGTTTATCCTAACCCTGCTGAGAACGAAGTTTTCATTGAAATCAGCAATGCTGTAAAGGGTAACGTACAGATTAAAGTTATGGATATGAATGGAAAGATATACATCTTCGACGATGCCTCTGACAACAAAGGCAATCTCAGGAGAAATTATCAACTTGGCAATCTGGCTAAAGGAATTTACCTGATTCAGCTGATAAGCGAAAGCGGTGTGAGTGTCAGCAAGCTTGTCTTGCAATAAGACTCAACTTAGCACCAACAAAAAAGGCTGTCGAATGACAGCCTTTTTTTTATGTGTGAATTCAGGGAATCAAATTGAAGATTCTCCAAGAAGAATAACAGGATTCTCCATCAGCATTTTGAATGTGTTCAGGAATTCAGCGCCCGTAACACCATCCACCACTCTGTGGTCGCAGCTCAAGGTTACTTTCATAATCTGGCCAGGTACAATTTGGCCATTCTTCACAACCGGTTTTTCCTGAATACCTCCAACAGCCAGGATGCACGCATCCGGAGGGTTTATGATTGCCGTGAACTCGTCGATGCCAAACATGCCCAAATTGGATATAGTGAAAGTGTTACCTTCCCAATCTGATGGCTGCAACTTTTTATCTTTCGCTTTTTGGGCCAGAGTTTTTACTTCAGAGTTGATTTGTCTCAAAGTTTTTCCGTCGGCAAAGCGAACAACAGGTACCAGCAAACCTTCTTCCACTGCAACGGCAACACCAATATGAACATGATGATTAATCCTGATCGTATCGCCAAGCCATGAAGAATTCACCTTAGGATGTTCTCTGAGCGCTCTGGCACTTGCTTTGATCACAAAATCATTGTATGATATTTTTGAGCCAGTTGCTGCATTGATCCCTTCTCTGGCGCTAATTGCCTGCTCCATGTCAATTTCAATAGTCAGGTAGAAATGCGGAGCGCTGAATTTGCTTTCGCCCAATCTTCTTGCGATGGTTTTGCGCATCTGGCTCACAGAAACTTCTTCATAACTCTCCTTTGTCATAGCAGCGCTCACACCAGTAGCTGATACAAATTGCCCTGGTTTGAACCAGTCAATATCACGCTTCACTATCCTACCGTGATTTCCGCTGCCCTTAACCTGACCAAGATTGATTCCTCTCTCACCCGCAAGTTTTCTGGCAAGCGGTGATGCTTTTAATCTGGTATCTGAAGGAGCAGAGTGGTCTTGAACTATAGTTTTCTGAGCTGCAGGTGCAGGACTGGCTGCAGGTGCAGGCTTTTCCGTCTTTACAGGCTCTGGAGATTTATCTTTAACCGGTGCAGATACAGCTTCAGCTTTGGGCTTCTTTTCTTCTGCCGCCAGCAATTCTTTATAATCCTCCCCTTTCTTACCTAATATGGCAAGAATTCCATCCACCGGTGCGGCTTTGCCTTCCTCTACACCCTGGTAAAGCAAAACACCTTCCTGGTATGATTCAAATTCCATTGTCGCCTTGTCGGTTTCAATTTCGGCTACAAGATCTCCGCTTTTAACTGTATCCCCTACTTTCTTATGCCACTTGGCTAATACACCTTCTGTCATGGTGTCACTCATCTTGGGCATTCTCACTATTTCAGCCATTGCATTGGTTTTTTAATTTTTTAGCAACAATTTTTTACCTCAATCCATGATGTATGGATAATCTTTCTGTACATACACATCGGTGTATAATTCCGAAGGATCGGGATATGGAGATTTTTCTGCAAAGTCAACAGAGTCTTCCACAATATCTTTCACTTTCTGTTGAATCTTTTCAATCTCAGCTTCAGTGGCAAATTTCTTTTCAAGAATTGTAGCTTTTACCACTTCCACCGGATCTTTGGCCTTGTATCCCTCAACTTCTTCCTTGGTTCTGTACTTTGCAGGATCACTCATTGAATGGCCTTTGTAACGGTAGGTATTCATCTCAAG
This sequence comes from Bacteroidota bacterium, assembly GCA_003389385.1. Lineage (GTDB taxonomy): Bacteria > Bacteroidota > Bacteroidia > AKYH767-A > 2013-40CM-41-45 > QQVM01. Next base: position 82,206 of record QQVM01000020.1, on the reverse strand, counting down.
CAGATAAGGACCCTTCCCTTCCCGGCAATGAGAAACAGCTTTTTCCATTGCATCATGCACCGCCTCAACACTCATACCGTCTACAGGCTCACTTGGAATGTCGTATGAAAGTCCGAGTTTGTAAAGCGCCACTACATTTGATGTACGTTTTACCGATGTTCCCATCGCGTAATGATTATTTTCAATGATAAAGACAACAGGCAAAGTCCATGTCATAGCCATGTTGAGGGCTTCATGAAATGCGCCTTGCCTCACAGCTCCGTCACCCATGTAGCAAAGCGTGACATTCTTAGTCCCAAGATATTTTTCTGCGAATGCGATGCCCGCACCCAAAGGAATTTGTCCGCCTACGATTCCATGTCCGCCAAAGAATCTGTTCTCAGCATCGAAAAGGTGCATTGAGCCTCCTTTTCCTTTTGAACAACCGGTTGCCTTTCCATACAACTCTGCCATCACAGCTCTTGCGCTGGTTCCTTTGCCTAATGCATGAGCATGGTCACGATATGCTGTAATCATGTTGTCATCTGGCTGAAGGACAGACATGGCCCCTGCCACTATTGCTTCCTGACCTATATACAAATGGCAGAATCCTTTGATTTTTTGCATGCCATACAATTGTCCTGCACGCTCCTCGAATTTTCTCATGAGAAGCATTTCCTCATACCATTTCAGATAGGTTTCCTTAGTGAATTTTGATTTTGCCATAATTTTATTCAGAACTGGCAAAGATATATTTTCCTATGAAGAAAGTTGAAAATTGAGAAAAACTGCCCTATTGCAGTCTTTAAAAAATAATTTTCAAACTGACATATATGCCTCATTATCAAACACCTGCGAATATAAAAGAATGAGCCTATCCTGAATATTTCCGTATATTCGCAGTCCTTAAAATTCCTATGAAAAAAATCCAAATGGTTGACCTTCAGGGTCAGTATGAAAAGATTAAGTCTGAAGTCGACAAAGCGGTTTTAGATGTGATTCAATCTGCCGCTTTCATTAACGGCCCTGAAGTAAAATCTTTTCAGGCTGATTTGGAAAAATACCTTGGAGTGAAGCATGTTATTCCTTGCGCGAACGGCACAGATGCACTTCAAATTGCCATGATGGGTCTCGGCTTGGAGCCGGGAGACGAAATTATCACCGCCGATTTCACCTATGTTGCCACAGCAGAAGTGATTGCCCTGTTGCGTCTGAAACCTGTATTGGTAGATGTGTTGCCTGACACCTTCACAATTGATCCCAGTGCTGTTCGTAAGGCAATCACACCAAAGACCAAAGCCATCGTCCCGGTGCATTTGTTCGGACAATGCGTTGACATGGATGAAATCATGTCAATCGCAAAAGAATATAATCTTGCTGTGATCGAAGACAATGCACAGGCTATAGGTGCAAATTATATATTCAGGGATGGAAGAACTCAGAAAGCCGGTACCATTGGCACGATCGGATGTACCTCCTTCTTTCCTTCAAAGAATCTCGGATGTTACGGTGATGGCGGTGCCATCTTTACTAATGATGATCAGTTGGCTGCCAAGATGAGAATGATTGCCAATCATGGACAGTCGGTGCAATATTACCACGATGAAGTCGGAGTAAACTCCAGGCTGGACAGTTTGCAGGCAGCAATACTTCGGGTTAAGCTTCCCCGACTTGATCAGTATGCAGAAGCAAGAAGAAAAGTGGCAGACCGGTATGATGCTGCTTTTAAAAATCACCCCAATATTTCAGTTCCCGTACGTTCTTCAAATTCAGACCATGTATTTCATCAATATACAGTGGTATTGAATAATGCCAGTCGCGATGAACTCAGGAAATTTCTGGCAACAAAGGAAATTCCGGCAATGATATACTATCCGGTCCCATTACACTTGCAAAAAGCATACAGAGATGACCGTTACTCATCAGGAAGCTTCCCTGTAACCGAACATCTCTGTGCAAATGTCATTTCTTTCCCAATTCATACCGAGATGAGAGAAGAAACTCAGGATTTCATTATTGAAAATGTCCTGGCTTATTTTAAAAAATAATTTTTGACTTTTATATTTTATGAACATCACAGTCATTGGAACAGGCTATGTCGGACTTGTAACTGGCACCTGCTTTGCAGAAACAGGTAATCAGGTTACATGTGTGGATATTGATTCCGAAAAGGTAAAGCGTCTTCAGAATGGGCAAATTCCTATTTACGAACCTCATCTTGATGTCTTGTTCGAAAGGAATTTAAAACAGGGTAGCTTGAAATTCACAACTGACTTATCTGAAGGGGTTAAAAACGCATCAATTATTTTTCTGGCGCTACCTACCCCTCCGGGCGAAAACGGAGCTGCAGATTTGAGGCATGTGCTTGATGTCGCAGGTAAGTTGGGAAGAATTATCACAGATTATAAAATCATCATCAACAAAAGCACTGTTCCTGTAGGTACAGCTGAAAAAGTCAGGTACGAAATATCCAAAAATTGCAAAACAGAGTTTGATGTAGTATCTAATCCTGAATTTTTACGGGAAGGATTTGCAGTGGATGACTTTATGAAACCGGACAGGGTTGTGATTGGAACAAAATCAGAAAAGGCCAGGTCGGTTTTGTCTGAACTCTATGCTCCATTCGTCAGACAAGGAAATCCAATTTATTTCATGGATGAAAGAAGCGCGGAACTCACCAAATATGCGGCTAATGCTTTCCTGGCAACTAAAATTTCATTTATGAATGAAATCGCAAATCTGTGCGAGAAAACAGGCGCCAACGTAGATGCAGTGAGAATAGGAATCGGCTCTGATGACAGAATTGGCAAACGATTTCTTTTCGCCGGAATCGGCTACGGAGGAAGCTGTTTTCCCAAAGATGTTCAGGCACTTGAAAATACAAGCTCTGAATTCAACTATGATTTTCATATACTCAAATCCGTTATGAAAGTGAATGAATCTCAAAAGATCAGCATGTTCAACAAGATCCTGGATCATTTCGGCGGAGATATCAGTGGAAAAAAAATTGCCGTATGGGGACTCTCTTTCAAGCCTGACACGGACGATGTTCGTGAATCACCATCCATACATAACATTATGGAGTTCCTCAAAGCCGGAGCTACTGTAAGTGCTTATGATCCTGAAGGCATGAGCAACACGAAGAAAATTCTGGGAGATGCGATACAATACGGAGAAAATGCATATGACATTCTGAATGGAGCGGATTTGCTCTTTATAGCCACTGAATGGTCGGCATTCCGCACTCCGGATTTCGGCAAAATTGATTCATCGCTTAAAAATAAACTGATTTTTGACGGCAGAAACCTTTACGATCTGCAACAGATGGAATCAAAAGGATATACATACTACAGTGTCGGAAGACCGCTTGTAAAACAGAATAAAAAATGAAAAGATGAAGAGAATATTGATTACCGGTGCGGCCGGTTTCCTTGGCTCTCACCTTTGCGACAGGTTTATACGCGAAGGCTACAAAGTGGTCGGAATGGACAATCTCATTACGGGCGATTTAAAAAACATCGAACATCTCTTCAAGCTAAAAGAGTTTGAATTCTACCATCATGACGTATCAAAGTTTGTGCATGTACCGGGGCAACTGGATTACATACTTCACTTTGCATCTCCTGCCAGCCCGATCGACTATTTAAAAATCCCTATTCAAACCCTGAAAGTGGGATCACTGGGAACTCATAATTTGCTTGGTCTGGCCAAGTCAAAATCTGCCAGAATTTTAGTAGCTTCTACTTCAGAAGTGTATGGTGACCCCTTAGTCCATCCTCAGAATGAAGATTACTGGGGACATGTGAATCCTATCGGACCTCGAGGAGTGTATGATGAAGCGAAACGTTTTCAGGAAGCCATGACCATGGCATATCATACTTTCCACGGACTCGAAACCCGAGTTGTGAGAATTTTCAATACCTATGGTCCGCGCATGAGGCTAAATGACGGCCGAGCATTACCGGCTTTCATCGGACAGGCTCTTCGAGGCGAGGATCTGACAGTGTTTGGCGACGGAAGCCAAACCAGGTCTTTCTGCTATGTGGACGATCTTGTGGAAGGAATTTACCGACTGCTGCTCAGCGATTATCATTTGCCGGTGAACCTGGGCAATCCTGATGAGATCACAATACTTGAATTCGCTGAGGAAATAATCAGGCTCACAGGAACCAATCAGAAAATCGTTTTCAAGGATCTTCCTAAAGACGATCCCAAGCAGAGGCAACCAGATATCAGCAGGGCGAAAAAAATACTTGAATGGGAACCTAAAGTTTCCAGAACCGAAGGACTTAAACTTACTTACGAGTACTTTAAAAATCTTCCCAAAGATGAATTGTACAATTCATCTCACAGGTTTGATCATGTGAAAGCTACTTCGGCATGATAAACGAAATTCAATTTGTACATTAGTAAAAAAAACTTCAGATGGAAAAAGAATATTTCGCACATGATTCAGCAGTAATCGACGAAGGCTGTGACATTGGCAAAGGAACCAAAATCTGGCATTTCAGTCATATCATGAGCGGATGTAAAATCGGAGAAAACTGCAACCTCGGTCAAAATGTGGTTGTATCTCCTAATGTGGTTCTTGGAAAAAATGTCAAAGTGCAGAATAATGTCTCCATTTTTACCGGCGTGACGTGCGAAGATGATGTATTTCTCGGACCTTCCATGGTTTTTACAAATATCAACAATCCACGCAGCGCGGTGGTGAGAAAAAATCAGTACGCAAGCACACGTGTCGGAAAAGGAGCTACTATCGGTGCTAATGCCACTGTGGTTTGCGGACATGACATAGGTGAGTTTGCATTCATTGGTGCCGGTTCGGTGGTTACTAAAAATATTCCAGCCTATGCACTTGTATTTGGAAATCCTGCACGTCAAAACGGGTGGATGAGCGAATACGGATATAAACTGAAATTTGACGCAAACGGAATTGCTGTATGCCCTGAAAGCAAGCAGGAATACAAGCTTGAGGGCAATAAAGTGAGACGTATCAAATAAGCATATGATAGACGAAAAGCAAAAGGTCAGGTTCGCTATAGTAGGTGCCGGACACATCGGAAAAAGACATGCGGAAATGATTCGCAGAAATCCGGAAGCCGAACTTGTAGCAATGTGCGACATCAAAAGTAAAGCTGATTTAAAGCTGGACGAATTTGATGTTCCTTTTTTCAATTCTTATGATGAGCTTCTAAACTCCGACATCAGCTATGATGTGATTAGCATCGCTTCTCCAAACGGACTGCACGCAGAACAAACATTAAAAGCACTGGAGAAGAGAAAACATGTAGTCATTGAAAAACCTATGGCACTGACCGTAGCTGACTGCGAAAAAATCATCTTCAAAGCTTTACAGGTATCAAGGCAAGTATTTTGCGTCATGCAGAACCGCTACTCCCCTCCTTCTTTGTGGATTAAAAATGTAGTGGAAAGCAAAACACTCGGAAAAGTCTACATGGTTCAGCTTAATTGTTATTGGAACCGTGATGATAGATATTACACCGGAAAGAACTGGAAAGGAACACCTGATCTTGACGGTGGAACCTTGTTCACTCAGTTCTCACACTTTATTGACATTATGTACTGGCTGTTTGGCGACATTACAGACATACAAGGCAAGTTCAGGGATTTTAATCATAGCAATCTGACAGCTTTTGAAGATTCAGGTTTTGTGAATTTTAATTTTGTAAACGGAGGAATGGGCTGCATCAATTACTCAACATGCGTATGGGATAAAAACCTGGAAAGCAGCATGACAATCATTGGTGAAAAAGGCAGTATTAAAATTGGCGGACAATACATGAATGAAGTTGAATACTGTCATATAAAGGACTATGAAATGCCTGAGTTACCACCAGTTAGTCCGGCTAATGATTACGGCCATTACAAAGGATCAGCCGCAAATCATCACTTTATTATTGAAAATGTTATTGACACACTCAAAGGAAGAACCAGCGCTACTACGAACGCGCTTGAAGGCCTGAAGGTTGTCGATATTATAGAGAGGATATACAGCCTGAGGAATCTGAAAAAACTGCAGAATCATGTCAGGTCCATGATTGACTAAATTATGATCGTACAAGAACTAAAAGAAAAAAAGAAAACACTTGCCGTATTGGGCCTGGGTTATGTTGGTTTACCAATTGCGCTGGAGTTCGCAAAAAAAATAAAGGTGTTAGGATTCGACATCAGCGAGTCAAGGCTAGATCTTATGCGCAAATCAGTAGATCCAAGCGGTGAGCTCACTGAGAGTGATTTTAAAAACTGCGACATTGAATTCACTTCTGATAGCAAAAAACTCGCTGAAGCTTCATTCTATATTGTGACAGTACCTACACCAATCGACGAGCACAATCTTCCGGACCTGAAGCCGCTTCTATCCGCAACCAAATTCATAGGTAAGGTCCTCAAGAAAGGCGACTACGTAGTTTATGAATCCACAGTTTATCCCGGTTGCACTGAAGAGGATTGCGTTCCGATTCTGGAGGATCTCTCCGGACTAAAGTGCGGTAAAGATTTTAAAATCGGCTATTCTCCTGAACGTATCAATCCGGGAGACAAGGAACATACCATTTCCAAAATACTTAAAGTGGTTTCAGGATGCGACGAAGAATCGCTGAATCACATTGCTGAAACTTACCGAATCATTGTAAATGCAGGCGTTCACAAAGCTTCTTCCATTAAGGTAGCGGAAGCGGCAAAGATCATTGAAAACACCCAGCGCGATGTCAATATCGCTCTGATGAACGAGTTATCCATCATCTTCAATAAGATGGGCATCAATACATACGATGTGTTGGAAGCCGCAGGGACGAAATGGAACTTTATACGTTTCCAGCCTGGACTTGTCGGTGGCCATTGCATAGGCGTTGACCCGTATTACCTGACTTATAAAGCACAGGAACTGGGTTATCATGCCCAGGTAATCAACAGCGGACGTTATGTGAATGACAGCATGGGATTCTATGTCTCTAAGCAGACAGTCAAAAAAATTATCGGGGCCGGCAAAGATGTTTCCAAAAGCCGCGCACTGGTGATGGGAGCTACATTCAAGGAGAATGTAGATGATATCCGCAACTCAAAAGTCGCTGACCTTGTAAAAGAACTCGCATCATACGGAGTACATGTGGATGTAATTGATCCCCGAGCAAACTCTGAAGAGTTAAAGCATGAATACGGGTTTGAGCTGATTCCTGAAGCAACAGGCAAATACGATGCTATTATTATCGCAGTGAACCACAAGGAGTACCTTGATCTTGATGAAAGTTGGTTTAAAGAAAAACTTTCCGAAGAAGGATTACTGGTAGATATCAAAGGCATTTACAGAAATAAAATTAAAAAACTATCCTACTGGAGTTTGTAGAATGAATGTTTTAGTCACAGGAGGAACCGGATACATTGGCTCCCACACAACCGTAGAACTAATAAATCGGGGATACACTCCGATCCTGGTTGACAATCTCAGTAATTCCCGAGAAGAAGTTATTCAGGCAATTGAAAAAATCACAGGTAAAGGCGTCACTTTTTTCAACATTGACCTTTGCAACCGAAGTGAGCTTAAAAAGTTTTTTGAAGTTTATAAAATCGAAGCGACAATACATTTTGCTGCATTCAAGGCTGTTGGAGAATCCGTGGATTTTCCGTTAAAATATTATCGCAACAATATTCAGTCTCTTGTTAACCTGCTCGATCTTTACAATGAGTTTGGTCTTGATAATTTTGTTTTCTCTTCTTCCTGCTCCGTTTATGGCCAGAATGATGAACAGCCTGTTAGTGAATCGACACCACTTGGAAAGGCAGAATCTCCTTACGCTTTTACCAAACAAATTGGGGAAAAAATTCTTTCAGACAGTATCCGAGCTTATAAATTCAAAGGCTGCTCCCTAAGATATTTCAATCCTGCAGGTTCGCATGAGTCTGCTCTCATTGGAGAATATCCGCTGCAGGCGCCAACCAATCTTGTTCCTGTGATTACCCAAACCGCGATTGGCAAGAGAAAAAAAATGCAGGTCTTCGGCTCAGATTACAACACTCCGGACGGGACATGTGTGCGCGATTATATTCATGTAATGGACATTGCAAGCGCTCATGTGGACGCAATTACCAGAATGGCAGGAGGAAAAGTGAATCAGGATATGGAAATTTTCAATCTGGGAACTGGACAGGGTAACACGGTACTTGAAGTGATTAAAACTTTCGAAAAAGTAACCGGACAAAAATTATCTTATGAAATGTCGCCCAGAAGACCTGGTGATGTGGAAAAAGTCTATGCTGACACCGGCCTTGCTAACTCCTTGCTCGGATGGAAGGCTCTTCGCAATCTTGAAGACATAGTAAAAACAGCATGGGATTGGGAGAAGAAACTGAGTGAAGCCAATAAATCTATTGCCTGAAAATTCATGTCGGACTACAAAAAAAATATTCTGATTACCGGCGGAGCCGGTTTCATAGGCTCTCATGTAGTGCGCCTGTTTGTTAAAAAATATCCTGAATATCTTATTGTCAATCTGGATAAACTCACTTATGCAGGAAATTTAGCCAACCTGAGTGACATTGAAGGAAGTCCGAATTATGAATTCATCAAAGGTGACATTAATGATTCAGCATTCATTGATAAAGTATTCTCCGAAAGAAATTTTGACGCAGTCATTCATCTTGCTGCTGAATCTCACGTTGACCGGAGTATCACAGAACCACTGGCATTTGTTATGACCAACGTGCTGGGAACTGTTAACCTCCTCAATGCATCTTTAAAAATCTGGAATAAAGGCAGCATGAATGATTCAGGTAAATTGTTTTACCACGTAAGTACTGACGAGGTATACGGAACACTGGGATCTGAAGGATACTTCACGGAAAAAACACCTTATGATCCGCATAGTCCTTATTCTGCATCCAAAGCTGCTTCTGATCATTTCGTACGAGCATACCATGATACATACGGTCTGCCAACAGTCATATCAAACTGTTCCAATAATTACGGGTCTCATCAGTTCCCTGAAAAACTGATTCCACTCTGCATACACAATATCAAACACAACTTTGCATTGCCTGTATATGGCAAAGGCGAGAACATCCGTGACTGGCTTTTTGTGGAGGACCATGCATCGGCAATTGACTTGCTCTTTCATAAAGCCAATGCCGGATCCACTTATAATGTTGGCGGAAATAATGAATGGAAGAATATTGATCTTGTTAAGCTGCTTTGCAAGATCATGGATCGCAAACTTGGACGTCCTGAGGGAACATCATCCAAACTGATCACCTTTGTGAAGGACCGCGCAGGGCACGATATGCGTTATGCCATCGATTGCTCATTGATTCAAAAAGATTTTGCCTGGGCGCCTTCCGTCAGCTTTGAGGAAGGGCTTGATAAAACAGTCGACTGGTACCTTGGTAATGACGAATGGTTGAAGAAGGTAGTATCCGGCGACTATATTCATTATTATGAACAACAATATTCCCAAAGATAATTCTATCAATACTGCGCATATTCAAGTCTAGACATGTACAACACAGCTTTTCACAACCACGATATCAGTAAGTTTTCCTTTCTGGTTACAGGAGGCGCAGGTTTCATCGGATCAAATATTGTGGAGTATCTGATCAGGTATGAGGCCGGAAAAGTTCGAATCCTGGACAACTTGCTTACCAGTTCAATTGATAACATCAGTGAATTCATTACTCTCCCAAATGTGGAATTCATCAATGGAGATATCAGAGACCAGGAAGTTTGCAGAAAAGCCTGTGAAGGTATCGATTATATCACACATCAGGCAGCTCTTGGCTCTGTGCCCCGTTCTGTGAAAAATCCGGTCGCTACTCACGACATCAATGCATCCGGCTTTCTCAATGTCCTCATTGCCGCAAGAGATGCACGAGTGAAAAGATTTGTGTATGCATCTTCTTCTTCAGTATATGGCGACCATCCCGGACTTCCAAAGCTGGAAGATCAGATAGGTAATCCTCTTTCACCCTATGCAGTGAGCAAGAGAACTAACGAATTGTATGCGTCTGTATTTGCAAACACTTACAATATGGAGATTATCGGACTGCGTTACTTCAACGTCTTCGGACCAAAGCAAAGTCCTGAAGGCGCCTATGCTGCAGTGATTCCCCTCTTTATTGATTCAGTGATAAACGATTCTGCTCCGGGCATTGACGGCGACGGAGAACAAACCCGAGATTTCACCTTTGTTGAAAATGCAGTGCAGGCTAATATACTTGCGATGTTCACGGAAAACAAAGATGCATTGAACCAGATCTATAATGTAGCCGTTGGTGAAAACTTCAGTGTCAACCAGCTTTTCAGAATTATCACAGATACAGCAGGATCCAAACTCAAAGCCGAACACAAACCTACAAGACCAGGAGATATCAGAAATAGCCTGGCTGACATCAGCAAAGCGGAAGAACTTTTACAATATAAACCGGCTGTTCGACTTGAAGAGGGTTTGAAAATCACATTTGACTGGTTCAGATCAGGGAAAAAGTAATTCGCGAAAGATGTCCTTTTTCAAATCATTATTCAGAAGCAAATCCAATGAGCCGGACTATCCAGCATTGTCGGATTTTTCAGTCTTTAAAACAGATCTACATTCACACCTCATTCCCGGAATTGATGACGGTGTAAAGGACATGGATGAGGCAGTGGATATGATTTCCAAACTGCACGGACTTGGTTTCACAAAACTTATCACTACTCCACACGTAATGAGCGATTACTTCAGAAACACTCCTGAAATCATTGAATCAGGACTTGAAGACCTGAAGAAAGCTGTGATAAAAGCAGGCATTCCGGTTCAGTTAGAAGCCGCGGCTGAATATTACCTTGACGAATTCCTAATCAATAAAATTCAAAACGAGAGACTTCTTACCATCGGAGGAAAGTACCTGCTTTTCGAAGTTTCATATATCAATCCGCCAGACAATATATTGAATGTAATTTTTGAAATCACAGTTCGCGGTTATACTCCTTTGCTGGCGCATCCTGAACGTTACCCGTTCTGGTATGAAAAATTTGACGAATACAGAAAGCTGAAGGAAGCTGGCGTTCTGTTCCAGTTAAACACAAATTCTTTATGCGGATATTACGGAGGTCCTGCAAAAAAAATTGCCGAAAAACTCATCGATGAAAATATGATAGATTTTATCGGCAGTGACCTGCATGGTGCAAGACACCTTGAATCTCTCAAGAAAGTTATTTCGGAAAAGCATCTGTGGAAACTGGCAGAAATAGGAGTGCGCAATGCTGCGCTCTGATGCAGCTGACTTATTGTTCCACTTCCACTTTTTTCATTGCAGTCACAAAATCATCGAAAAGATATGCGCTGTCATGTGGTCCAGGTGATGACTCCGGATGGTACTGTACACTAAAAGCAACAGCATCCTTCACACGGATTCCTTCAATGGAGTTATCATTGAGATTAACATGTGTAATTTCAACCTTCTTTGATTTCTTTACGTCTTCTTCGATAACGCCAAAGCCATGATTCTGGCTGGTAACTTCGCAACGTCCGGTGATGATGTTTTTTACAGGATGATTGATGCCTCTGTGACCGTTGAACATTTTAAATGTCCCTATTCCGCAGGCTTCAGCGAGAAGCTGATGTCCCAGACAAATTCCGAATATTACCTCATTGTTGGCCAGCATTTCTTTTACTGTGTTTACTGCATATGGCATTACGGCAGGATCTCCCGGACCGTTTGAAAGCATGATTCCATCAGGGTTCCAGGACTTCACATCAGCATAAGTAGACTTCGCCGGGAAAACCTGTACATAACAATCGCGGTTTACCAGACTGCGTATGATGTTTTTCTTTACCCCGTAATCCATTATCGCGACCTTTAATTTTGCAGATGGATTGCCGCCGAAATAAGGCTTCGAAGTGGTAACTACTGAGGAGAGCTCGAGTCCTTTCATGGAAGGAACATCGGAAAGCATTTTTTTCAGTTTACTTACATCACTGGTCTCCGAGGAAACAATACAGTTCATTGCACCCTTGTTTCGGATATGTCTTACAATTGCTCTTGTATCGACATCACATATTCCTACAATCTTTTCCTCTGTAAAATATTCCTGTATGGACTTGGATGCTGATTTCCTTGAATATGGAATATTGAAGCTCCTGCATACAAGTCCGGCAATTTTAATGCCGTTGCTTTCCACTTCATGATCATGAATACCATAGTTTCCGATATGCACATGAGTGGCAAGCAATATCTGTCTGTAATAAGACGGATCTGTAAATATCTCCTGGTAACCGGTCATCCCGGTGTTGAAGCAAATTTCTCCGGTGGTAGTTCCAATAGCTCCTGCAGACTTCCCATAAAACACCGTTCCGTCTTCGAGCAATAATACTGCTGGTTTCTTTTCTGCGTATTTCATGATTGCTTGTTTCTCAAAGGTAAGTAATTCTGAAATTCGATGTATTCCTGTTCATAATTGCTGAAAAATAAAAGAGGGAACTGAAATGACATTCCGTTCCCTCTTTCAATTACTTGAAGATTAATATTATTCATCCCCGCTATCGTCACTTTTCTTTTTCTTCGGAGCCGCTTTCTTAGCAGCAGTTTTCTTAGTAGCCTTTGCCTCAGCAGCCGGAGCTGAATCGCTATCAGCAGCCTCCACATCGTCAGACTTCTTTTTTCTTCCCCTGCGGGTAGTTTTTGCTGCTTTCTTTGCAGGCGCAGCTTCTGATCCGCCAAGCAGATGCATGTTAAAGTCAACAAGCTCCATCATGCACATTTCTGCATTGTCCCCAAGTCTTGGCTCAAGCTTGATAATACGAGTATATCCGCCCGGACGATCAGCTATTTTTGGCGCCACTTCGCGGAACAATTCAGATACAGCAATTTTGTCCTGAAGATATTTGAATACGATTCGGCGTGAATGTGTGGAATCATCCTTTGACCTTGTGATCAGTGGCTCAACATACTTGCGAAGAGCTTTTGCCTTTGCAAGAGTTGTGTTGATTCTTTTGTGAAGAATCAGCGAAGATGCCATATTCGAAAGAAGCGCCTGACGGTGTCCGTACTGCCTTCCAAGGTGATTTATTTTCTTTCCGTGTCTCATTTTATTTTCTCTAAGACGGTCTTCAGAATTGAAGTGCCGTTACATTTAACTTCTGATTATTTGCTCTCCAGATATTTTGATACGTTCATTCCGAAAGTCAGATTCTTCGCTCTAACCAACTCTTCAAGCTCGGTGAGAGACTTCTTTCCGAAATTTCTGAATTTGAGAAGATCCGATTTGTTGTAAGATACCAGGTCGCCAAGCGTGTCTACGTCAGCCGCTTTGAGGCAATTCAAAGCACGTACTGAAAGATCCATATCAACCAGTTTTGTGCTCAGTAACTGGCGCATGTGAAGAGTATTCTCATCAAGCTCCTCAGTCGGAGTCTTTTCTTTCGTCTCCAATGTGATCTTCTCATCAGAGAAGAGCATGAAGTGATGAATGAGAATTTCTGCTGCCTCTTTCAGTGCTTCCTTCGGATGAATGGAACCGTCAGTGGTGATTTCAAGAATCAGTTTTTCGTAGTCAGTTTTCTGTTCTACACGGTAGTTCTCCAGTGAATACTTCACATTTCTGATCGGAGTGAAGATTGAATCAGTGAAGATAGTTCCGATCGGAGCGCTGCTTGTCTTGTTTTCTTCCGAAGGAACATAACCTCTGCCCTTCTCGATTTGAATGTCAATTGTCAGCTTCACAGAAGTCTCCATGTTGCAAATAACCAGCTCAGGATTCAGAACCTGAAATGCAGTGGTGAATTTGCTGATGTCTCCGGCGGTAAACTGACTTTTTCCACCTACGGTAATGCTTACCTTTTCGGAATCAGTTCCCTGGATCTGCTGCTTGAAGCGAACCTGCTTCAGGTTGAGAATGATTTCTGTAACATCCTCCACAACACCTGTCAAAGTTGAAAATTCATGGTCAGCACCGGAAATTTTCACAGAACTGATTGCATGTCCCTCAAGGGAAGAAAGTAAAATCCTGCGCAATGCGTTTCCTATAGTGATTCCGTAACCTGGCTCAAGCGGACGGAATTCGAATACTCCGTGCTTGTCATCAGATTGGATCATGATCACTTTGTCAGGACGCTGAAATGCTAAGATGGCCATTGTATATTGCGGTTTTTAGGGTTAAAATTTTGTCGCATGTTTTAAGCAGCTTTCATGCATGCTGCGGGATCAGGATTATTTAGAATACAATTCGACAATCAGCTGTTCCTTGATGTTTTCAGTAATCTGATCACGTGCAGGAAGATTCAAAATCTTTCCGCTCATAGTTGCTTTGTCCCACTCCAGCCAAGCATGCTTGCTCACATTGCCTCTCGTAGCTTCAGTGATCACTTCAAGCGCTTTAGAACGCTCACGAACTCCAACTATATCACCTGGCTTACAGGTATATGAAGCAATATTAACAACTTTGCCGTTCACAGTGATGTGCCTGTGTCCGACAAGCTGACGAGCAGCCATCCTTGTCGGTGCAATGCCAAGACGGTAAACTACATTGTCAAGTCTGGCTTCCATCAACTGCAGGAGGTTTTCACCCGTAATGCCTGCCTTGCGGGAAGCGCGGTCAAAAATTTTGGAAAACTGGCGCTCAAGAATTCCGTACATGTACTTCACCTTCTGCTTTTCCATCAGCTGTATAGCGTATTCAGACTGCTTTGCGCGTTTTTTGTTAAGACCATGCTGCCCCGGAGGATAGTTTTTCTTCTCGAATGATTTGTCCGGACCGTAAATGGGCTCACGGAACTTCCTTGCTATCTTACTGGTTGGTCCAATATATCTTGCCATTGTATTATGATTTCTTCTATGTTATTGATTCTGAATATTAATTACACTCTGCGCTTTCCCGGAGGTCTGCATCCATTGTGCGGAATTGGTGTCATATCCACGATTTCCATCACTTCAATACCTGCCTGGTGAATTGTTCTGATTGCAGATTCTCTTCCTGCTCCCGGTCCTTTTACGAAAACCTTCACTTTCCTCAGTCCGAGGTCGTGTGCAGCTTTCGCGCAGTCGCCTGCAGCAAGCTGAGCTGCATAAGGAGTGTTCTTCTTCGAGCCTTTGAAGCCCATCTTTCCTGCCGAACTCCAGGAGATTACCTGTCCTGTTTCATTAGTCAGGGAAATGATGATATTATTGAATGTGGCATTGATAAACGCTTTACCGTATGCGTCCACTTTTACCACTTTCTTCTTAGCGGTTTTTGCCTTTCCAGATGATTGTTGTTGCGTTGCCATGATGATCAATTACATTTTGCTTGCCTTCTTCTTGTTGGCAATTGTTTTACGTTTACCTTTTCTTGTACGGCAATTTGTCTTTGTCCGCTGTCCGCGTACAGGAAGCCCCGTGCGGTGTCGAATTCCTCTGTAGCTGTTGATGTCAACAAGACGCTTGATGTTCAGCTGAATCTCAGATCTCAGTGCACCTTCAACTTTCATCTCGGTGATTATCCCCCTGATCTTGTTCAGTTGATCGTCATTCCAGCTTTCCACCTTGATGTCGTAGTTAACACCGGCTTCATCAAGAATTTTCTGCGCGGTTGTGCGGCCGATACCGTAGATATAGGTAAGGCCGATTTCACCTCTTTTGTTTTTTGGTAAGTCAATACCAGCTATACGAGCCATTTATTTTTAGTTATATGGTTTTAAATCTGATAATAGTAGTCTATTAACCCTGACGCTGCTTGAACCTAGGATTCTTTTTGTTGATCACGTACAAGCGGCCTTTTCTGCGGACAATCTTGCAGTCGACGCTTCTCTTTTTGATTGCAGGTTTAACTTTCATTTCTTCTTTATTTATTCCGGATCAAAATTGCTTTCGATCCTATGTTTGTATTTACTTGTATCTGTATGTTATTCTTCCTTTAGTCAGGTCGTAAGGTGACATTTCCACCTTAACCTTGTCACCCGGCAGGATTTTGATGTAGTGCATCCTCATCTTCCCGGATATGTGTGCTATTATTTCATGGCCGTTCTCAAGTTCCACCCGGAACATCGCATTGGACAATGCCTCTGTAATGGTTCCATCCTGTTCTATGTTTGCCTGTTTAGCCACTTTATGTTTTAATTACTTTGCGTTTGTTGTTTCTTTATTCAGTACTTCATCAATGAATTCGAATGAACTCAATATGTCCGCCCCGTCCTTTCTCACTGCGACCGTATGTTCAAAGTGCGCAGAAGGTTTGTTGTCTGCGGTTCTGACTGTCCAGCCATCTCTGTCATGCACCACACCTTTGGTTCCAAGATTGATCATCGGTTCAATCGCAATAACCAATCCTTCCCTAAGCACCATTCCTGTACCCCTCTTACCATAATTTGGCACTTCGGGCTTTTCGTGAAGGTGCTTTCCTATGCCGTGACCTACCAGTTCCCGCACTACAGAATATCCATTCTTTTCTGCATGCTCCTGAATGGCATTACTCACCTCTCCAAGCCTGTTACCGGCTGTCACTTTTTCTATGCCCTTGTAAAGACACTCTCTGGTCACTTTCAACAGGCGTCGGTTTTCCTCGGTGATTTCTCCCACGCCAAATGTATAAGCAGAGTCTCCGTAAAATCCGTTTTTCAAAACCCCGCAATCCACTGAGCAAATATCTCCTTCGCTTAACGGAGTGTTATTCGGAATGCCGTGAACTACCTGCGAATTGACCGAAATGCACAGCGAATTAGGAAATCCGTTGTAATTCAGGAAAGCCGGAACAGCTCCGTGATCCCTGATAAACGTTTCAGCCAGCTTGTCCAACTCCAGTGTTGTCACCCCCGGTCTGATAACCTTTGCGATCTCTGCCAAGGTCTTTGCAACAAGTAAAGAACTCTCTCTTATTATCTCTATCTCTTCCTGTGTCTTGTAATACAGCATCACTCTAAATTTGACTGCCGCAACCGCGGTTTGCAAATGCAGCAGTGTACTACACTTACACAGCGGTCGCCACAGGCGAACTTCTGCCTTTAATCTTTCCGCCTTTCATGAGGCCATCGTAATGACGCATGAGAAGGTGGCTTTCTATCTGCTGAAGCGTGTCAAGAACAACACCTACCATGATAAGCAGGGAGGTTCCGCCGTAGAATTGAGCAAAGTTGTTATTCACGTTCAGCAATATTGCGAATGTCGGAAGGATTGAAATCAGAGCCAGAAACACTGAGCCCGGAAGTGTAATCCTCGACATTACATCGTCAATGAATTCAGCGGTGCTCCTTCCGGGTTTTACTCCGGGAATGAAACCGTTATTTCTCTTCATATCGTCTGCCATCTGATTAGGATTTACCGTGATGGCTGTATAGAAGTAAGTGAAGAGTATGATCAAAGTGGCAAACACAAAGTTGTACCAGAATGATGTAAAGTTACCGAATGTCGCTAGTATCCCCTGTGATGAACTTGCATCCGGGAAAAACTGAGCAATTGTCGCTGGAATGAACATGATCGCCTGAGCGAAGATTATTGGCATTACCCCAGCCGCATTTACTTTAAGCGGAATGTATTGGCGAACACCACCGTACTGCTTATTGCCTACGATTTTCTTGGCAAAGTTCACGGGAATTCTCCTTGTACCCTGCACCAGCATGATTGTAAATAGTATAACAGCAGCTAGCGCCACAAGTTCAAGCAGAAGAACCACCAGTCCTCCTCCCTGATTTACACGGGAGAAGAATTCGTCCTTAAGCGCGCCCGGTAAACTTGCAATGATACCAATCATGATGATCAAAGAAATTCCGTTTCCGATTCCTTTATCAGTAATCTTCTCACCGAGCCACATGACAAAGAGCGTTCCGGCAGTCAGGATGATAATTGATGTGAACCAGAACTGGAATGGCGATACAAGCTCAGGATTTGTTACGGAAATAATCGCGTTCGGCACCTGCGCACGAAGGTTCACAATATACCCTGGAGCCTGCATGGCCGTGATACCAATGGTCAACCAACGGGTAATCATATTAATTCTCTTTCTTCCGCTCTCTCCTTCTTTCTGCAGCTTCTGAAAGTATGGCACTGCAATGCTCATTAGCTGGATCACAATGGATGCGGAGATGTACGGCATGATTCCAAGAGCGAATATCGACGATTGCGAAAACGCACCTCCAGAGAACATGTCGAGAAGCCCAAGCACCCCGCCGCTGGTTTGCTGCTGAAGCGCGGCCAGCTGCTCAGGATCCACTCCTGGCAACACGATGTGAGTTCCCAAACGGTAAATCAGAAGAAAGAAGAGTGTATTGAGAATACGGACTCTCAGATCCTCGATCTTGAAAATGTTTTTTATTGTCTGAATGAGGTTTTTCATACTTAGATTATGGTTGTTGTGCCACCCTGAGCTTCAATCGCAGATTTAGCTGTTGCCGAAAACGCATGTGCGCTGACATCAACTTTCGATTTCAATTCTCCGCGTCCCAGAATCTTTACTTTGTCCTGCTTGGAAGCAAGTCCGTTTTCAACCAGTACTGCGTGGTCAACCTTGTTCAGTTTTTTTGATTCAATAAGGGCCTGAATTGTGTCCAGGTTTATTCCATGATATTCAACACGGAACGGATTTTTAAATCCGAACTTAGGAACACGGCGCTGAAGCGGCATCTGACCGCCCTCAAAACCGCGTTTGCTGCTGTACCCTGAGCGCGACTGTGCACCCTTGTGTCCACGAGTGGAAGTACCACCGCGTCCTGAACCGGTACCGCGGCCGAGGCGCTTGTTTGTCCTTACTGAACCTTTTGCTGGTTTAAGTGTAGATAAATTCATTTTATTATTCCTATGGAGTAATTACCTCTGTTTATATTTCTTTTACTTCAACAAGGTGCTGCACCTTATTAATCATTCCTTTTATCTGGGGAGTGTTTTCTACTTCCACAGAATGCTGCATCTTTCTAAGTCCGAGCGCAACCAAAGTTCTCTTCTGGCTGATCGGCCTGTCGATTCCGCTTTTTACAAGTGTTATTTTCACTTTTCCCATTGTAATCTTTTTTATTGCTTTTCAGCGATTAACCATTGAAAACTCTTTCCATCTTAATTCCGCGGTGTTGAGCTACTGTAGCCGGATCACGCATTTGCATGAGGGCGTCAATTGTAGCCTTCACTACGTTGTGAGGATTTGAGCTGCCTTTTGACTTTGCAAGTACATCGTGAATACCTACGCTCTCCAGCACAGAACGCATCGCACCTCCTGCGATCACTCCTGTTCCTGGTGCGGCTGGCTTCAGATAAACAAGTGCGCCACCGAACTTTCCATAAGATTCATGAGGAACAGTTCCTTTGATGATCGGAACTTTCACCAGATTCTTCTTTGCGTCATCAATTCCTTTCTGAACCGCGTCTGTAACCTCTTTTGCTTTGCCAAGTCCGTGTCCAACTACTCCTTTTTCATCTCCAACCACAACGATTGCGGCGAAAGTGAATGCGCGTCCTCCTTTGGTTACTTTGGTAACCCTGTTCACAGTAACAAGGCGGTCTTTCAGTTCGATCTCGCTTGTTTTAACTCTTTTTACGTTTGCTGCTGACATAGTGTATTGATCAGTTTTTTTGCTTGTTAGAATTGTAATCCGCCTTCTCTAGCTCCTTCGGCAAGGGCTTTCACCCTTCCATGATACAAATACCCTCCACGGTCAAATATCACCTTGCTGATCCCGCTCTGGCTTGCTTTTCCGGCTATCGCCTTACCTACAGCCTTGGCGATCTCAACCTTGTTTCCTTTCAACGATTCCATATCCTTGGCTGAGGAAGAGGCTGCTGCAAGAGTGATTCCCGTTACGTCATCTATCAGCTGGGCATAGATTTCCTTATTGCTCCTGAAAACCGACAGACGCGGCATCTCCGGAGTACCTTTGATTTTCCTGCGAATACGCTGGCGAATGCTATTTCTTCTGAGCTGTTTCTTTAACATGACTAATTATTTTTTAGCTACCGATTTACCGGCTTTTCTTCTTAATACTTCATTACTGAACTTCACACCTTTTCCTTTGTATGGTTCTGGAGCACGCAGTGAGCGAATCTTGGCTGCTACTGCTCCAAGCAATTGCTTGTCCGCGCTTTCAAGAATGATGGTCGGTGCTTGTCCTTTTTCCTGCTTGGTGCTAACTTTCACTTCAGCCGGAATCTCAAACACAAAGTGGTGAGAGTATCCGAGTACAAGGTCAAGAAGTTGACCCTGGTTAGTTGCTTTGTAACCAACACCAATCAGTTCCTGTTGTTTTACGAAACCCTGAGAAACTCCCACGATCATATTGTTGATCAGAGCGCGGTAAAGACCGTGCTGTGAACGGTGATGCTTTGCATCGCTTGCTCTCTCCACTGTAAGAGTGCTTCCGTCAACTTTTATACTGATGCCGTCGTTGAGCTTTTGAGATAATTCTCCCTTTGGTCCTTTTACGTGGACGGTACTCCCTGCGACTTTAACTTCAACCTTAGCAGGAATTTCTATAGGTAATTTTCCAATACGTGACATTGTCTTTTTCTTTCTGATTATTAATAAACATAACAAAGCACTTCTCCGCCAACTTTCTCCTGACGCGCTTCCTTGTCTGTCATCACGCCTTTCGATGTAGAAAGGATCGCGATACCGAGACCGTTCAGCACTCTTGGCATGGTGTCTACGCCAGAGTATTTTCTCAGACCTGGCTTGGATATCCTTGTCAGGTTGCGGATTGCCGGCGCTTTTGTCACCGGGTGATATTTAAGTGCAATTTTTATGTTGCCTTGTTTGTTGTCTTCCTCGAATTTATAGTCGAGAA
The DNA here is from genome assembly GCA_003389385.1 of Bacteroidota bacterium. Lineage (GTDB taxonomy): Bacteria > Bacteroidota > Bacteroidia > AKYH767-A > 2013-40CM-41-45 > QQVM01. The sequence continues at coordinate 61,501 of QQVM01000020.1, read as the reverse complement.
TATACCCTTTGTCCTTCAGGATTTTTGTCATGTCCTTCTTCAGATTAGAAGCAGGTACCTGAACAATGCGGTGATTCGCTCTCACGGCATTGCGGATACGGGTAATGAAGTCTGCAATTGGATCTGTCATTGTATGATGATGTTGCGTTTTTCCTTGATTATTTAATTACCAGCTGGCTTTAGTTACACCTGGGATTTTTCCTGCGAGAGCCATTTTTCTGAAAAGTACTCGGGAGATGCCGAACACTCTCATGTAACCGCGTGGACGACCTGTAAGTTTGCAGCGGTTATGCATGCGTACCGGAGATGCATTCTTCGGAAGTTTGTCGAGAGCAGCATAATCACCGGAGGTTTTTAATGCTTCACGTTTAGCAGCGTAACGAGCAGCCATCTTTGCCCTCTTAGCTTCCCTGGCTTTCATTGATTCTTTTGCCATGATATCTTTATTTTTCTTTTTCGGTTTTAGTTAGTGCGGAATGGGATTCCAAATTCACGAAGCAGTTCCATTGCTTCCTCATCTGTATTTGCTGTAGTTACGAAGGTGATATCCATTCCCGTAATCTTGTTCACCTTGTCGATGTCGATTTCAGGAAAGATGATTTGTTCAGTTACACCGAGCGTGTAATTGCCTCTGCCGTCAAATCCTTTTGGATTCACTCCACGAAAGTCACGGATACGTGGCAGAGCGACTGAGATAAGCCTTTCAAGGAACTCATACATCTTGATGTCTCGAAGTGTGACACGCACACCGATTGGAACATTCACCCTCAGCTTGAAGTTGGAGATGTCCTTCTTCGACTTAGTGGCCACTGCCTTCTGGCCTGTGATCGCTGTAATCTCGTTGATTGAATATTCAATCAGCTTCTTGTCGCTTACAGCATCACCCACACCTTGATTAATGCAGATCTTGGTCAGCTTCGGCACTTGCATGCCGCTCTTGTAATTAAACTTCTTTCTGAGCGCCGGAGTAATCTCCTTGCTGTATTTTTCTTTTAAGCTAGGTACGTAAGACATTATTTGATTACCTCCCCTGATTTTTTAGAATATCTGACTAATTCATCGCCTTCCATCTTGCGGCCAATTCTGGTCGCATTGCCTTTGCCGTCAACCAGCATCACGTTTGAAATGTGGATCGGCGCCTCTTTCTTCACAATGCCTCCCTGTGTATTCTTGGCATTCGGCTTCGTGTGTTTGCTCACCATGTTCACACCTTCCACTAGAACTCTGCGTTCTTTGCGGAAAACATCCAGGACACGTCCCTGTGTGCCGCGTGAATCACCGGAAATCACTTTCACGATGTCACCCTTGCGGATGTTGAGCTTTTGCTGTTTGTTATATTTTCTTTCCATTGTAATCGGATCTTTTCTATTTGTGATTAAAGAACTTCTGGTGCGAGAGAAACAATTTTCATGAATTGCTTTTCACGGAGTTCACGGGCAACCGGCCCGAAAATACGCGTGCCACGAAGTTCATCCTGTGCATTAAGCAACACGACCGCATTGTCGTCAAAACGGATGTAGGAACCGTCCTGTCTCTTCACTTCTTTTTTGGTGCGTACCACCACTGCCTTTGATACCGTACCTTTTTTAATATTACCGCTTGGCAGTGCATGCTTAACCGTTACTACAATTTTATCGCCGATTGAAGCATAACGCTTCTTGGTTCCGCCTAACACCCGTATGCAAAGCACTTCTTTGGCTCCGCTGTTGTCAGCCACTACGCATCTTGATTCTTGCTGTATCATCGCTGTTCTTTATTAATCGTTTATTAAAAATTACTTAACCCTCTCCAGGATTTCTGTAAGACGCCAGGTCTTGTTCTTGCTCAATGGACGGGTTTCGGTGATTTTCACCAAGTCGCCGATCTGGCATTCGTTCTTTTCATCATGAGCCATGAATGTCTTGGTCGTCTTGATGAATTTGCCGTACATCGGGTGCTTCTTCTTGCGCTCAACAGAGACAACAATGCTCTTGTTCATCTTGTTGCTCACCACAACTCCGACACGCTCTTTACGCAGTCCGCGCTTTTGATTTATTGTATTTTCCATTTGATTCTTCGCTTGGCTTATTTGTTCTTTTGATCCGCTTTCGCGCGCTTAGTCAGTTCCGTGTGAAGCATTGCAATACCACGGCGAGTGGCACGAATCTTCATAGGATTTTCTATAGGAGACACGGCATGGTTCATCTTCATTTTCACATAAAGATTCTTCTCTTCTGCAAGACGAAGCTTCAGTTCATCCGTTGTCAATTCTTTTATGTCCTCTTTTTTCATGATGCTCTTAATTTTTCTTCAGTTTTACCTTGAATATTATCCGACGTAATCGCGGCGGATAATGAACTTGGTGTTGACAGATAACTTCTGTGCTGCCAGACGAAGGGCTTCTCTTGCTGTCGCTTCAGGAACTCCTTCAGCTTCGAAGATGACTGTGCCGGGCTTCACTACAGCAACCCAGAATTCCGGATTACCTTTTCCCTTACCCATTCGAACCTCTGCAGGCTTGCGGGTGATCGGCTTGTCAGGAAATATCCTGCACCAGATCTGTCCTTCACGCTTCATGTAACGGGTTACCGCAACACGTGCTGCCTCGATCTGCTTGCTTGGAAGCCATCCTGTCTCAAGCGATTTGATTCCGAACGATCCGAATGAAAGCTCGTGACCGCGGGTGGCATTCCCCTTTGGAACCATTTTATGCTGTTTTCTGAATTTCGTCTTCTTTGGCTGTAACATCGTTTATTCAAATAATAGTTTAATACTATGCCTTGTGCTTATTGTTCTTTTCTCTTACCGCGTCCCCCGCGACCCCCGCGGTCTCCACGATCTCCACGATCTCCTCTTCCTGTATGTGTCAGACCCTTTGGTGCTGTTGTAGTGGTGCTTGATCCGATATTCGGAGACAAATCACGCTTTCCATAAACCTCTCCTTTGCAAATCCACACCTTGATGCCGATGATTCCATAGGAAGTATGTGCTTCCGCAATGGCAAAATCGATATCTGCACGGAATGTGTGCAGTGGAATGCGTCCGTCTTTGTACTGCTCTGTACGAGCAATCTCTGCACCTCCAAGCCTGCCGGCTGTCATCACACGAACTCCCTCTGCTCCCATTCTCATAGTAGAAGCGATTGCCATCTTTGCCGCACGACGGAATGAAATCCTCGCCTCAATCTGCCTGGCTATTCCGTCTGCAACTAACTGAGCATCCAGCTCCGGTCTCTTTATTTCAAAGATGTTAATCTGAACATCCTTCTTTGTAAGCTTCTTTAGCTCTTCCTTCAGCTTGTCAACTTCCTGCCCACCTTTTCCAATTACAATACCCGGACGGGCAGTGTGGATTGTTACAGTGATAAGCTTCATAGTGCGCTCGATCACGATTTTTGCAACGCCGCCCTTTTGAAGACGTACGTTCAGGTACTTGCGGATCTTCTCATCCTCAACCAGCTTGTCAGCATATTTTCTGCCGCCGTACCAGTTGGAATCCCAGCCACGTATGATGCCGAGTCTGTTGCCTATTGGATTGGTTTTTTGTCCCATTTTTTATTGATTAGCCCGGCTTTGCCGGATCAGGATTTATTTTTTTATTACTCTGCTGATTCTTTTACTTCTGACTTCTTTGATTCACCTTTCGAAGGTCTGTTTGCAATGTCATCAAGGATAATTGTGACGTGGTTTGAACGCTTGCGAACTCTGTATCCCCTACCTTGCGGAGCCGGGCGAAGACGCTTCAGCATTCTTGCACTGTCAACGTTGATGCTCTTTACATATACTTTTCCTTCGTCGATCTTATCTCCGCTCTTTGCTTCCCAATTCACGATTGCTGACTGGAGAAGTTTTTCCAGACGGGCAGCCGGAGCTTTTGGATTGTATTTCAGGATATTCATAGCCTGCATTACTTCCTTGCCGCGAACTAGGTCGGCAACCACACGCATTTTCCTAGGTGATGTCGGTACATTCACAAGGCGTGCGACTGCAGTGTTCTTCTTATTTTCCTTGCGCTTTTCAGCAGCTTCTCTTTTTCTGACTCCCATGATACTTTTCTATTGATACGATTTATCAGGCATTAACATTCTTACTTCCGCTGTGCCCGCGGAATGTCCTTGTAGGAGCAAATTCTCCCAGTTTGTGTCCAACCATGTTTTCAGTCACGTAAACAGGTATGAACTTGTTTCCGTTGTGAACAGCAAAAGTTAATCCGACGAACTCCGGAGCTATCATTGATGCGCGAGCCCAGGTCTTTATTACTGTCTTCTTTTTGCTTTCACTCATCTGAGCAACTTTCTTCTCAAGATGGTGGGCTATGTAAGGTCCTTTTTTAAGTGAACGAGCCATTGTTCTGTTCTTTATTATTTGAGGAAATTAACTTTCCTTATTGTTTAAACTGATTATTTCTTACGTCTTTCAATGATGTAACGGTTGCTAGACTTGTTCTTGCGGGTCTTGTAACCTTTAGCAAGCAATCCTTTGCGTGAACGAGGATGCCCTCCGGATGCGCGTCCTTCTCCTCCGCCCATCGGGTGATCAACTGGATTCATGGCAACTCCTCTTACACGTGGCCTGCGGCCCATCCAGCGTGAACGACCGGCTTTTCCGAGTCTCTCCTGTATGTGATCAGCATTGGAAACTGTTCCGATTGTAGCAAGACATGTGGTAAGAATCATTCTTGTTTCTCCGCTAGGCATTTTGATCACGGCATATTTTCCGTCACGTGCTGCAAGCTGAGCGTAAGTTCCCGCGCTGCGCGCGATCTCCGCACCCTGACCAGGTCGCATTTCAATGTTGTGAATGAGAGTACCCAGTGGAATGTCTTTCAGGAACATTGCATTTCCAATCTCAGGAACTGCACTTGTACCAGACATGATAGTCTGACCAACTTTTAAACCGTTCGGACAAATGATATATCTCTTTTCTCCGTCTTTGTAATGAACAAGTGCAATTCTCGATGTACGGTTAGGATCGTACTCAACTGTCTTTACAACTCCTTCAATTCCGTGCTTGTCACGTTTGAAGTCAATCAAACGGTATTTTCTCTTGTGTCCACCGCCGATGTAACGCATTGTCATCTTACCATCGCTGTTACGTCCTCCGCTGCGCTTTCTTGGGACAAGAAGGCTTGCTTCAGGGCGGTTCGTGGTAATATCATCGTAAGAGTCAGAGATGGTGTGTCTCTGGCTCGGAGTCATCGGGCGAAGTTTCTTTACTGCCATGATTCTTCTCTCCTAATTTTTATATGTTACTGTAAAAGTCAATAGTCTCGCCCTTCTTCAGGGTAACTACAGCCTTTTTGTGAGTGCCTGTGTTTCCAACCTGCATGCTTGTCTTGGTTGCGCGCACCTTTCTCTTGCCTGCGGTCTTCATTGTATTCACGCTTTCTACGGTCACATTATACATTGCTTCAACTGCCTTCTTGATCTGAATCTTGTTGGCATTGTTGTCCACAATAAAACCGTACTGGCCCAGCTTTTCCCCGGCCTTGGTCATCTTTTCAGTGATGATTGGTTTCTTTAAGATGCTCATTTTGCTAAAAATCTGTTTTCAAGCACCGGAACTGAACCTTCAACAAACACAATGTTTTGTGCATTGAGAATGTCGTATGTATTCAACTCTGCTGCTGTGGTGACTTTATTACGCTCTATATTTCTTGATGACAGATAGATGTTTGAATCGTGCTGAGGAAGCACCATCAGAACTTTCTGGTCTGCCAGACTTAAGTTTTTCAGGATATCGACATAACCTTTTGTCTTAGGGCTGTCCATCTTGAATGATTCAAGCATCATGATGCCTTTCTCCTTTGCTTTGTAAGTCAAAGCTGACTTGCATGCCAGGTGCTTAAGCTTTTTGTTCAGCTTGAATGAATAGTCTCTCGGACGAGGACCGAAAACGCGGCCACCGCCTACGAAGAGAGGTGATTTCATAGATCCTGCCCTTGCGCCGCCAGTACCCTTTTGACGCTTCAGCTTCTTGGTTGTGCGGGCAATTTCTGCGCGCTCCTTTGATTTGTGAGTTCCCTGTCTCTGATTGGCAAGAAACTGCTTCACATCAAGGTAAATCGCGTGATCATTTGGCTCTATGCCAAAGATCTCATCATTCAGCTTCACCTTCTTGCCGGTTTCTTTACCGGATGTATTTAAGATCGCTAATTCCATTTTTATTTCTCCACAATTACATATGAACCATTATGACCCGGTACTGCGCCTTTGATGATCAGCACGTTTTGCTCAGGCATAACTTTAACTATCTGAAGATTCTGAATTTTCGCGCGGCGAGCTCCCATCTGTCCTCCCATTCTCATTCCCTTCATTACTCGTGAAGGATCCGATGAAGCACCCAGTGATCCTGGTGCGCGAAGACGGTTGTGCTGTCCGTGTGTCTGCATACCAACACCGCTGAAGTGATGACGGCGTACAACACCCTGGAAACCCTTACCCTTGCTTGTGCCGATAACGTCCACAAAATCACCCTCCGCAAAGAGGTCAACTTTGATTTCGCTCCCGAGTGCAGGAAGCTCAGGGAAGTGGCGAAACTCAACCACTTTTCTTTTCGGACTTGCGCCCGATTTCTTGAAGTGGCCGGCCATCGCGCTGCTTGTATGCTTTTCTTTACGTTCGCCGAAAGAAAGCTGTACAGCCTCATAACCATCTGTGTCTTTTGTCTTAACCTGAGTGACAACACAGGGACCGGCTTGTACTATGGTGCAGGGTATGTATTTTCCGTCTGCTCCAAAGACACTGGTCATTCCGATTTTCTTTCCGATAATTCCAGACATTGTTTCTGTTTGTTTAGGCCAGCGGTCTGAACGGAATTCAGACATTCGCCATTATTTTTTTATTCTTGTTTATTAACTTGCTTTAATTTCAACTTCAACACCGCTCGGCAATTCCAGTTTCATCAGTGCATCAACTGTCTTGGCCGATGAATTGTATATGTCGAGAAGTCGCTTGTATGCACACAACTGAAACTGCTCACGCGCTTTCTTGTTCACGTGTGGTGAACGCAATACGGTAAAGATTTTTTTGTCGGTTGGCAGTGGAATGGGACCATTCACTACTGCGCCTGTGATTTTCACCGTCTTCACAATTTTCTCTGCTGACTTGTCAACGAGATTGTGATCGTAAGATTTCAATTTGATGCGGATTCGCTGTGACATTTGAAAGAACGTTTATTTGTGATATTGAATAATCCTGATACTGGTAATTAGTTTACGTTTTCTGCTTTTGCTTTGCCTTTCACCTTCGCGATTACTTCCTCGGCAAGGCTTTTCGGACACTCAGCATAGTGAGAGAACTCCATAGTGGAAGAAGCGCGTCCTGAAGTGATGGTACGAAGAGCTGTTACATATCCGAACATTTCAGACAGTGGAACTTTTGCCCTGATTACCTGTGCACCGGCACGTGTGTCCATACCTTCAAGTTGTCCGCGACGCTTGTTAAGGTCACCCATAACGTCTCCCATGTAAAGGTCTGGAGTTACTACTTCAACCTTCATGATTGGCTCCATCAACACTGGCTTAGCTTTTCCTGCAGACTCGCGGAAACCGATCTTTGCGCAAATTTCAAATGAAAGCGCGTCGGAGTCAACCGCGTGGAATGATCCGTCAAACAGGCGAATCTTCATGCTGTCAATCGGATATCCTGCAAGAACACCTGTTGACATACTCTGATCAAAACCTTTTTGTACTGCAGGGATGAATTCTCTTGGAATTGCACCACCTGTGATTTCATTGACAAACTGAAGTCCGGTATGACCTTTTTCAAGCCAATCCTTATCAGCCGGTGAAAGTTCAAACTGGATATCGGCAAATTTACCGCGACCACCTGTCTGCTTCTTATATACTTCACGGTGAGTGGCAGTGCCAACCAGCGCTTCTTTGTAAGCAACCTGTGGTGCACCCTGATTACACTCAACCTTAAATTCCCTCTTTAACCTGTCCACAATAATCTCCAGGTGAAGCTCACCCATTCCTGAGATCACGGTCTGGCCCGTTTCCTCATCCGTGTTCACACGGAAAGTAGGATCCTCTTCAGCAAGTTTGCCAAGAGCCATTCCGAGTTTGTCTACGTCAGCCTGAGTCTTAGGCTCAATTGCTAGTCCGATTACAGGAACCGGGAATGACATAGATTCGAGTACGATAGGATTATTCGGATCACACAGTGTATCACCGGTTCTGATTTCTTTAAAACCAACTGCAGCACCGATATCACCAGCTTCAATGAAGTCGATCGGATTCTGCTTGTTCGCGTGCATTCGAATGATCCTTGAAATACGCTCGTTCTTATTCGTGCGTGCATTCAATACATAGGATCCTGCATCCAGCTTACCCGAATATACACGGAAGAATGCAAGACGACCTACAAAAGGATCAGTCATGATCTTGAAAGCGAGGGCTGCAAATTTATCTTTGGGATCTGGCTTTCTTTCTTCTTCCTTATCTGTTTCAGGATTGATTCCCATTACAGCAGGAACATCTATCGGTGAAGGCAAATATTGGATTACTGCATCCAGCATAACCTGCACACCCTTGTTCTTGAAAGCTGAACCGCAAAGAAGCGGGGTAATCTTCATGGCATTTGTAGCCATTCTGATTGCATTGCGTAGTTCTTCCTCAGTAATTGAATCAGGATTTTCGAAGAATTTCTCCATCAGGTGGTCGTCAAATTCAGCGACAGCTTCCACCAGATTGGCTCTCCAATGATTCACATCAGCCTGCATGTCGATGGGAATTGGAACTACATCAAATGTTGCTCCTTTTGTTTCTTCATGCCAGATTATGGCTTTGTTTGTAATAAGGTCAACCACTCCTTTGAAGAGGTCTTCAGCGCCGATAGGGAGCTGCAGAGGAACAGGATTGCCTGAAAGGCGCTCCTTTACCTGCTGTACTACGTTCAGGAAATTTGCTCCGGCACGGTCCATCTTATTGACGAAACCGATACGGGGAACATTGTATTTGTTCATCTGGCGCCATACTGTCTCAGACTGCGGCTCAACACCACCCACTGCACAGAAAAGAGCAACAGCGCCATCGAGTACACGGAGGGAACGCTCAACTTCTACTGTGAAGTCAACGTGACCAGGCGTATCGATGATGTTAATCTTGTATTGATCGTTGTTATAGTTCCAGTAAGTCGTGGTTGCAGCAGAAGTAATGGTGATACCTCTTTCCTGCTCCTGGGCCATCCAGTCCATGGTAGCAGCGCCTTCATGCACCTCTCCGATCTTGTGTACTTTACCGGTATAGTAAAGAATACGTTCAGTAGTCGTGGTTTTTCCTGCGTCAATGTGAGCGGAAATACCAATGTTTCTCGTATATTTTAATTCTTTGCTCATCTGATTATTTATCCGTTAATCATAACGATAGTTATTTCTTTTGCGTGATAACCGGACACTTTGAATCTGCTTAGGTATTACCGCCCGGAGGGCCGACTCAGTTATCCAGTTGAATCTTGCCAGTTCTCGGCAAGTCTTTGGTTATCCGGTAAAGAAAGAACTACTTGTTTATTTTATGTGGGGCAAACCCCGGAATTACTCTTTACTATTCAGGAATCAATTATGCTCTGAAGTGCGAGAATGCCTTGTTAGCCTCTGCCATTCTGTGCGTATCTTCCTTCTTCTTCACTGCAGCACCCTCACCTTTGGATGCAGCGATGATTTCACCAGCCAGCTTTTCAGCCATCGACTTTTCATTGCGCTTGCGAGCATATGAAATCAGCCAGCCAATTGTAAGGGCAACTTTCCTGTCAGGACGGATTTCACTCGGAATCTGGAATGTTGCTCCACCCACACGACGGCTCTTCACCTCAACTGTCGGCATTACATTCGTCATTGCCTTCTTCCACACATCCAGTCCCGGCTCCTTTGTCTTTTCCTCTACCCTTGTAATCGCATCATAGAAGATTCCGTAAGCCAGGCTCTTCTTGCCTCCGTACATGAGGTTATTCACGAAACGTGTAACCAGAGTGTCGTTAAACTTTGGGTCTGGAAGAAGTATTCTTTTCTTTGGTTTGGTCTTACGCATGATTCAATGATCCTTGATGGGTAATTAAGTCTTGTTACTTTATATATTATTTCTTGGCTCCGCCTTCTTTTGGACGCTTCGCGCCGTACTTACTTCTTTGCTGTTTGCGACCCTCAACACCTGCAGTGTCAAGTGTACCGCGAATGATGTGATAACGAACCCCAGGAAGATCTTTAACCCTTCCTCCGCGAATCATCACAATCGAGTGCTCCTGCAGGTTGTGCCCTTCTCCCGGAATGTATGCAGTGACTTCAAATTTGTTTGTAAGACGCACACGAGCCACTTTACGCATAGCTGAATTTGGCTTCTTTGGCGTGGTAGTGTACACACGGGTGCAAACACCGCGTCTCTGAGGACATGAAGTCAAGGCCGGAGACTTACTCTTATCGATAAGTTTCGTGCGCCCCTTGCGAACTAACTGCTGAATTGTTGGCATTCGATTATTATTCTTTCTGGTTATAAATCAGTCGCTTACGCGTTTTTGCCCATTTTTTGGGAATGCAAAGGTAGGCCTTCTTTTTTATTTACCAAACTATGTGGATAATTTTTTTCCAACATTTTCAGCTTTTTCTGCAGTCTCAAGATCCTGGAAAAGAATAATAAAGGAGGTTTGTTAGTCAGGTAACACTTACATGGTCAAAACCTCAATTTTGGTTAAAAATGAAACATCCTGCACTCTTTCAGTACAGGATGGCCATGCAATGCTAAATTTGATAGAAAATTGCTGATTAAGCGACTTTCAATTTATTCACATTCGATTTCTCGAATTTTTCCTTGGCATAGCTGAGTGTCACGTGGAATTCTTTGGTTGCCCCTTTTCCAGCAGAAGGCAATTCAAACATGGCATCCAAAAGTATTGCCTCGCAAATTGACCTCAAACCGCGGGCACCCAACTTGAATTCATGCGCCTTTTCCACAATAAATTCCAATACGCTTTTATCAATCTGAAGACTGATTCCCTCAAACAGGAATAACTTTTCATATTGCTTGATAAGGGCATTCTTTGGCTCTGTCAGAATTGACCTGAGAACAACCTTGTCAAGCGGATCCAAATGGGTGATGACCGGTAAACGCCCGATCAGTTCAGGAATTATACCAAAAGACTTGAGATCCATCGGACTGATGTACTGCAGGTAGTTTGATTTATCAAATTGCTCATGCTCCTTGCTGGCTTTGAATCCAAGGGCATTCGCCTGGAGTCTTTTCGCAATTTTTTTCTCAATTCCGTCGAAAGCTCCGCCACAAATGAACAGGATGTTCTGTGTGTCCATGGATATCATCTTCTGCTCAGGATGCTTGCGCCCTCCCTGAGGAGGCACGTTCACTACTGAACCTTCAAGCAGTTTCAACAATGCCTGCTGAACGCCTTCACCGCTCACATCTCTTGTTATAGACGGATTATCACTTTTCCTGGCTATTTTATCTATCTCATCAATGTATACTATGCCTCTTTCTGCAGAAGCAACATCATAATCTGCCGCCTGCAACAACCTCGTCAAAATACTTTCTACATCTTCGCCAACATATCCTGCCTCGGTGAGCACCGTGGCATCAGCAATGCAAAAAGGCACATTCAGCATCTTTGCAATGGTACGGGCCAGCAGGGTTTTACCCGTTCCTGTTTCTCCAACGAGAATGATGTTTGACTTCTCTATCTCTACTTCATCCTGCTTTTTAATTTTGGATGATATTCTTTTATAATGATTGTAAACTGCTACCGCCAGAACCTTTTTGGCTTCATCCTGTCCAATGACATATTGATCTAAAAACTTCTTGATTTCAATTGGCTTTAACAAGGTAAGGTGAGAATTGATGGTGCTCTTCACCTTATTATTCATTTCATCGCTGAGAATATTCTGTGCCTGCTGAATACACTGGTCGCATATATGGCCGGTAATGCCTGCAATTAATACATAGGTTTCACTCTTGTCTCTCCCGCAAAATGAACACTTGATTTCTTTCTGATTTTTCATACTATGATATGGCGAAAAATTTAACGCAAGCTAAATAAAATAGTTCTCTCAACATAATCAATCCGGCCTGAATGCCTTAAATCATCACAATTTCACACATTTACAAGTGTAATAAAATGCAAAACACTAGAATAAAAAAAAGCAGAATCATTCGTTTGAACAATTCTGCCTTTTCGACTTTGCTGGTTTATTTACTTCTTTCTGGTAAGTACTTCGTCGATCATTCCGTATTCTTTGGCTTCAGTGGCAGTCATCCAGTAATCCCTGTCTGAATCCTTCCAAACCCTGTCATATTCCTGACCTGAATGACTTGCAATGATTTCATAAAGCTCCTTCTTAAGCTTTTGGATTTCCCTTGCAGTGATTTCAATATCCGATGCCTGGCCTTCTGCACCTCCCATTGGCTGATGAATCATGATTCTTGCATGCGGCAATGCAGCTCTCTTTCCTTTTGCTCCTGCCGTCATCAACACCGCAGCCATGGATGCAGCCATGCCTGTGCAAATAGTGGCAATGCTTGGCTGAACAAACTGCATGGTGTCATAGATTCCTAGACCAGCATATACCGACCCGCCCGGACTGTTCATGTAAATCTGTATGTCTTTTTTTGCATCCACTGATTCAAGAAAAAGAAGCTGTGCCTGAATGATGTTTGAAACGTAGTCGTTGATACCCACACCCAGGAATATAATCCGGTCCATCATAAGTCTCGAAAATACATCCATGGTTGCAATGTTCAACTGTCGTTCTTCGATGATGGTAGGTGAAATGTAATCTGACCTCACAGCACTGGTGAAACTGTCAACAGTCATACTGCTGATCCCGCGGTGCTTGATCGCGTATTTTCTAAACTCTTCTGAATAATTCATTGTTGATTATTTATAAGTGAATCCGGTGTCCGCAGTTAATGTTCTGCAGTTCCTTTTATTTGTCAAGCCAAAATTAAAAGTGATTGCTGCTTTCGCCGTGCAGCTTCAAAATAGTTTTCAACATCAATCTTCCACACTTATACCTGTTCCGTAAGATAAAAAAAAGGGAATGCTTCGCATTCCCCCTTGATCTGTATGTAGATCCGATCAATGATGTTCCAGTTCATGATTGGTCTTCTCACGAAGTTTGTCTACAAAATCTGTATATGACAATTCAATATTGTCGAGTTGAATTTGTTGCCTGAGATGCTCAAACACTTTGTTTTCTCTTAATGTTCTTTCCAACCTGTCGTAATTGCCTTCTTCATTCAGATAGCGCACTGACATTTCATCCAGCTTGTCCTGTTCCATTTCATAATAGCCATACTGTGCAAACTGCTGGCGAATAACCTGTACGCTGAGTGCTTTTACTTCTTCCTCACTGATGATAATGTCATTGCTGGATGCGACTTTATTCTGGATAAGGCTCCAACGCAAATCTTCAGCAAGGTGATAATACTCATGATCGAATTCGTGCTCTGCCTTCTCTTTTTCCTGATTAGCTTTCAACATCCTCTTAAGAAAGTCATCTGGCAGAGGAATTTCATTGCCCTCGAGCAGTACATTTCGTAAATCTTTCTTGAGTTTGCGGTCGCTTTCTTTCACGAAATACTGAGCGATACTTTCACGAACTTTATTTCTGAATTCCTCTTCAGTTGTTACTGCGCCTTCTCCGTAAAGCTTATCAAACAATTCCTGATTCAACTCAGCTTTATCAATCTGATTAATTGTAGTGACAGTGAAAATATAATCGGCACTCAATGCAGGAGAATCTTTTCCGGTTCTAAGCATAGCTGCCACTTCAGCTTCACTTGGAAGTGATTTCAACGGGTTGAAACGGACTGTGTCTCCCTTTTTAAGACCGATGAAAGGTTTTCTGAAATCTTCATTGCGGATCATTTCGATGGCAAGTGAAGTAGTTGTACGATTTCCTCCTTCTTTCACTTCGCCGTCATCATTCAGCTCAGTGAATTCACCATAAAGAATGTGACTGGCCTCAGAAACTTCAGGGTTGGAGAATTTACCGTAACGTCTGCGTATGTCAGTAATGTCATCATCCACCATCTTATCATCCACTTTCAGGACATAATAAGGGATTTTGCTATCAGGCATTCTTAATTCAAAGGAAGGCGCGATTCCCAATTCATAAGAAAATTCAAAGCCGGCCCCGTCTTCAAATACTTGTTCTTTTTCCGATTTCTTCGGAAGCGGACTTCCAATCACTTCGAGCTTGTTATCATAAATGTACTTCCCCAGAGATTCGGATAAAAGCTTGTTCAACTCCTCTACCAGTACAGCTTTGCCATACATCTTCTTGATGATTCCTGCAGGAACTTTACCGGGACGAAATCCTGGGACATTCGCAGTTTTTTGGTAGCTTTTGATCACTTCATTCACTCTGGGCTGGTAATCAGAAGGCTGAACCTCGATTTTAACAACCGCGTGAAGCGCATCTACTTGTTCTTTGGTAATATTCATCATTTCAATGAAAATGCGGATTTCTTTTATGAATCCGAATTAAGTGCGCATGGAGGGACTCGAACCCCCACGCCTTTCGGCACCAGATCCTAAGTCTGGCGCGGCTGCCAATTACGCCACATGCGCAGAAACGGGACGCGAAGGTAGTATAAATTTCAGGTCCTGCAAAACATGGGTTTCCTGTGAGGGTAAAACATGCAGGTTTTTTACCTTTGAAACGTAATCCATGAATCATGATCAAGATTGTTCCAGGGCAAATCAAAACATCGGAATTTCACGCCCACCTTCTCAATGCCGTAGCGCCTCGTCCGATTGCTTTTGCCAGTACAGTTGATAAGGAAGGCAGGCCCAACCTGGCTCCATTCAGCTTTTTCAATGCTTTTGGCAGCAAACCTCCGATCCTCGTTTTTTCGCCAGCAAGAAGAGTGCGGGACAATACACTGAAACATACACTCGAGAACATCCATGAAACCGGTGAAGTAGTGATCAATGCTGTAAACTATTCAATCGTTCAGCAGATGTCTCTCTCCAGTACAGAATATCCAAAAGGTGTGAATGAGTTTGTCAAAAGCGGACTGACTCCGATCCCTTCAGAAATCATCAAGCCATTCCGTGTGAAGGAATCTCCTGTTCAAATGGAATGCAAGGTGCTGGAAGTAAAAGAAATGGGCCAATTGGGGGGAGCTGCCAACCTAATCATTTGTGAAGTGCTACTCATGCATGTGAGTGAAGATGTTCTTGATGAAAACGGGCATATGGATGCAGACAAGTTGGATCTTGTTGCACGAATGGGAGGCAATTTGTACTGCCGCGCTTCTGGACCTGCAATCTTTTCTGTAAAAAAACCACTTGCTGAATTGGGCATAGGCGTAGATGAACTTCCTGATCAAATCCGTCTCAGCAAAGTTTTAACTGGAAACAATCTTGGTCAATTGGGAAATATAAAGCAATATCCAAGCAAGGCTCAATTATCTGAATTCGCGGGCAAAGCTTATGTGAAAGAACTAAGCGCCCGCTTCGGAAGCAATCCTGAAGTTTTGTCCCGAAAATTTGAAGAGCTTGCCAAGGCTTTACTTGATAAAAATGAAGTGGAAGAAGCATGGCTGCTGCTGAATCATGCTCTCGGCCTGGTAAATAAATTTAAATAAAAATATATCCCTCGTGAAGATCGCATGAATAAGTACAATTGATTGAATCGGACTGAGTTCAGGTTGAAATTTGTGGCACAGCTGTTGTCAGGCGATGAATAAACTTCCTCATCATGAAAAATTTCATCACCGCCACTGTCATTGCATTGCTCTTTGCAATAGAATCATTCGCGCATCCGGCTTATTCAAGTTTCATCGTTCGTTTCAGCCATCACAATTATTCGGTCCAATTAAACGGTTATCGATTAAACACACATGGTAAATCAGTTTATGTTAATCAATTGATTCCGGGAAGACATCACATAAGAATTTATAAAGAACATTCCGGGGCCTATCATCATCACTCGCGTCTTGTTTTTGATTCATACGTTGACATTCATCCTGCTTCTCACACTGAAGCCAGATTTTCAGGAAAACACGGGTTCCGTGTAGAAAGCATCAGACCGATTGCAGCTCCTGTTCCCTATCCGTCTCCGATTATTCCACGTCCTGTGTATCATCACCCCTATTACGGAATGGAGGTTCCGGATGATGAAGACTTCTACAACATTCTGTCTGTTTTGCAAGAGCAGTCCTTTGAAAGCAGTCGATTGGAATTGGCCGAAAACTGGATCCGCAATAATTATCTGACTTCTCTTCAGGTTAAAGAATTGATGGAGCAATTTGACTTTGAATCCACACGACTCGACATTGCGAAAAAATCATACGAGCATACCGTCGACAAGAATAATTTCCACATTACTTATAGTGCATTCGTGTTTGATTCGAGTGTGAAGGAGCTCAACAGGTTTGTAATGATGCAGGGCTAAAAATCAGAAACAAAAAAAACCGGACTTGATCCGGTTTTTTTTAGATATTATATCCAGATTAGAATAGTCCGTTTATTTCAGCATTGATCCTGTCAATGATACGGCCTAGGTCCTCCTGGTTATCGGCAAAATTTAAATCATCTATATCAATTACCAGAAGTTTGCCAAGCTCATAGGTAGAAATCCATGCTTCATACCTCTCATTAAGTCTCTTCAGGTAATCTATTCTGATTGAATTTTCATAATCTCTTCCTCTCTTTGCAATCTGATTCACCAGAGTTGGAACTGAACCCCGAAGATAAATCAAGAGGTCAGGTGGAGAAACAAACTTGCTCATAAGGCTGAACAACTGCTGATAATTATTGAAATCACGCGTTGTCATCAGACCCATAGAGTGAAGGTTTGGCGCGAAGATGTGAGCGTCTTCATAAATAGTTCTGTCCTGTATGATTGTCTTGCCGCTCTGTCTGATTCTGGTTATCTGATCAAATCTGGAATTTAAAAAGTAGATCTGAAGATTGAATGACCAGCGCTGCATGTCTTCATAAAAATCATTCAGGTAAGGATTGTCATCCACGTCTTCAAAATGCGGTTCCCATTTCATGTTTTTTGCAAGAAGCGTAGTAAGCGTAGTTTTTCCTGCACCAATATTTCCTGCAACAGCTATGTGCAATGGCGTCAGTTGCTTCCTGGTAGGAGAATATTTCTCAATGGATTTTGCGCTGACTATTTTAGCTGAGCCTGATTTGGCAGGCGCAGACTTTACACTTGCTTTTTTTACTTGAGACTTGGATGCCATATTTGTGTTTTTCGCTGTTAAATAGTTAAACTGATAAAGTGCGAATCTAAAAAGAATAAAACTTCAAACTGTCGCTTGTTAATAAATAAAGTTGATGTTGTTCAATTCTCGCTTGAAGCAATGTTTCATGTTCAGGAATTTGTATTACATTCTCCAATCCACTGCGGATATTAATACTTTTAAATTTATTATCCCTGACAAATAGGATTTCATTTTCTCTGACCTGAAAATCTGTCAAGCCGGTAACAGGAACAGTCTTATAGTAATTCCCGAATCGGTCAAACATCATGATGCCCTCCTCGGGATTATTCATATATACATACGAACCTGACTCAATGATAAAATTCGGTTGTAAGTTTTTCCCTGTGAGTGATAGTAAATCCTGACTTCGAAAACTGATTCTGAGATTCAGGTCCATTTTCTTCAACTGGTAATCCTGCCTGTCGTAAAACCAATATCCCTCATTGAGAGAATTACATGCAAGTACTGGCTGTTCTATCCCGGCTTCTCTTAAATTGACAGTCGCCTGTACAGAAAGTTTTGAATTGAGAATGATGATTCTTGCGAAGTCAGGATAAAACAACAAGATCTTTAATGGATTACCTGCATCCACGCTTCTCAATTCACCTAAACCGCTTTCACTAAAAAAAGCAAGAGGCTTTCCCTGACTATCAAACTGAAGCAGCTGATTACCTGCCACAACATATGATAATCCAAGATTATCAGTAGTAAAACTTTTCACTCCTGTAAAAGGGATCGAATGAATAAACCGGTACTCAGAGTTGCTGAACGATGAACAGAAAAAACAAATAAAAACTAAAAGGTATCTCATTACAGGGAGTCTTTTACTTTATTTCCGGACTGCAGAATTGAATGTATTTCATCTATGATTTCTCGGCTGTTACTGAGTCTTGGGACTTTATGCTGCCCTCCTAGTTTCCCTTTGCTTTTTAACCAGTTGTAAAAGGTTCCCTGAGGAACAATCCGCATTACAGGCAAGCGAAGTGCCATGTCCTTGTAACGTTTTGCTTCATAATCTGAGTTCAGAGATTTTAAAGCGTTGTCGAGAATTTCGGTAAAATATTCGATGCTCACCGGAGCTTTTTCAAATTCAACTATCCATTCATGGGCACCGTTCTCTCCTTCTGTAAAGTAAACCGGTGCTACTGTATAATCCCGTACAAGCGAATTGGTTTTATCGCAGGCAATCTTTACAGCCTGATCGGTGTTCTCGATAATAACTTCTTCGCCAAATGCATTAATGTACAACTTGGTTCTTCCTGTAATACGTATCCTGTAAGGATTCAAACTAGTGAAACGAATTGTGTCGCCAATCAGGTATCTCCACAAACCGGCATTGGTAGTAATCACCAGTGCGTAATTTTTATTTAGCTGGACATCTTCAAGCGGAACTGTTTCGGGAAAATCTTTACCCAGTTCATCCATTGGCACAAACTCGTAATACACACCGTAATCAAGCATAAGCAGCATTTCCTCGCTGTTAGACTGATCCTGGATTCCAAAAAATCCTTCCGAGGCATTATAGGTTTCCAGATAATTAAATTCAGCAGATGGTATCAGTTTCTGAAATTGCTCCCTGTACGGTGTAAAACTTACGGCTCCGTGAATGAATAGCTCAAGATTGGGCCACACCTCCAACAGATTGCTTTTCCCGGTAACTTCAAGAATTCGCTTGGCAAGAACTACAGTCCAGGTCGGCACGCCGCTGATGCTTGTGACATTTTCTCTGACTGTGGATTCGACCATTTTTTCAATTTTATCTTCCCAATGATCCATGAGAGCAATTGACAACTCCGGTGTCCGGATCATCTGCACCCAAAACGGTAGATTCTGCATGAGTATTGCTGATATGTCACCGTAAAATGATTCCGACGATATATCATTCACCTGATGGCTTCCGCCCATGATGAGCCCTTTACCTGTGAAAATCTGGGTTTCAGGATTGTTGTTACAGTATAGAGATAATAAATCTTTTCCTCCTTTGTAATGACACTCCTCCATTGCTTCAGTACTCACAGGAATGAATTTGCTTTTACCTGCTGTAGTTCCCGATGATTTGGCAAACCATTTGATGTCTGAAGGCCACAGCACGTTTTGTTCTCCTTTCATCAGCCTTTCAATATAAGGCTGGAAATTCTCATAAGTTCTCACCGGAACTCGTTGCCTGAACTCTTCAGGACGGCTGATACTTTTGTAATCGTATGTCTTTCCCCATTCTGTAGACTTGGCGTGATCTATAAGACGGTTGAACCAGTCAAGTTGAACCTCATGAGGGTATTTTATGAAGAGCTCAATCTGATGGATTCGCTTCTTCATGAACCAACTGAGAATGGAATTGATTATTGCCATACCAGAAAAATAAATTCAAATCAGGCTGACATGGCTTCCATGTCCTTGTTGATTTTTTTCACAAGTCCTTGAAGCACTTTGCCAGGACCGACTTCAAAAAATTTCTGTGCTCCGTCAGACACCATATTCTGTATTGTCTGAGTCCATCTTACAGGTGCTGTCAGTTGTTTTACAAGATTGACTTTTATTTCTGCCGGATCAGTTTGTGGAATGGCATTTACGTTTTGATATACCGGACAAAGCGGTTTTCTGAATTCGGTTTTTTCAATCGCGTCTGCCAGCTCCTGCCTGGCTGGCTCCATAAATGGGGAGTGAAAAGCCCCTCCTACCGGCAACACCAATGCTCTCTTCGCTCCTGCCATTTTCATCTTTTCACATGCTTCGTTCACACCCTGAACTGATCCTGAAATCACAAGTTGGCCCGGGCAGTTATAGTTTGCGGGCACTACAACGTTTCCTGCCGAACTAACCTCTTTGCAAATATCTTCAACAAGCTGATCATCCAGATTCAGTATTGCAGCCATGGAAGACTTCTCAATCTCGCAGGCTTTTTGCATAGCAAAGGCCCGAACCTTCACTAATTTCAAACCGTCTTCATAAGACATAGCTCCGGCAGCAACCAACGCAGAAAATTCTCCGAGTGAATGACCTGCAACCATATCAGGTTTAAAATTATCACCCATCATAATCGCTGCAATTACCGAATGAATGAAAATCGATGGCTGAGTAACTTTTGTTTGCTTGAGTTCCTCGTCTGTACCGTTGAACATTACATCTGTAATCCTGAATCCAAGAATTTGATTGGCAGTTTCAAAATAGCGCGCAGCTTCCGTACTGCCATCATACAATTCCTTTCCCATACCTGTAAACTGCGATCCCTGTCCGGGGAAAATGTAAGCGTTTTTCATAGGCATTTTATTTCTTACGTAATTTAATAAATTTAATTCAGTCGGCAAGATAATCATGATGTGCTAATTCACATCAACAAATTTTTTTGAGTTAATGCTTTTATTTATTGCAAATAAAAAGCCCGGATGTACCGGGCTTATTTGATGAGCTATTCAATTATTAATCTCTTCTTCCTCCAAACAGTCGAAGTAAAGCAAGGAACAGGTTGATGAAATCAAGATAAAGCGTGAGTGCTCCCATGATGCTGAGTTTCGCTGTTGCCTCGGTTCCGGGCTCAACAGTTGCGCTCATGTTCTTCAGCTTTTGAACATCATAAGCTGTAAGTCCTGTGAAAACGATCACTGAAATAAAGCTGATGGCATAGCTCAGACCAGAACTCTTCATAAACATGTTTACAATTGCTGCAATGATGATTCCGAATAGAGCCATCATTAGTAAACTGCCAAGTTTTGTCAGGTCTGTTTTTGTGGTGTACCCTACCAAGGCCATTCCGCCAAACATTGCTGCGCTGATAAAGAATACCTGGAAGATGGCACTTTGAGTGTAAGCAAGAAAAATAAAGCTCAGGCTGACTCCCATGACAACTGAGTAAAGAAGGAAAACACCGGTGAGAGCGCTCATGCTGAGTTTATTAAAACCCATTCCCATGAGAAGCACCATTCCCAGAGGTGCAAACATGACGATGTAGCCAAGTGCTGACATTCCACCGCTTTCCATGTTGATCAGGTAACTCATGTATGAGGCATTGTTTCCAAATACATAAGCAGTTACCGCCGAAATACCAAGAGCAATTCCCATCCAGGAAAACACATTAGATAGGAAAGTACGGGTCGTGCTGGCCGTCTGGGCCAGTCCGGGCTGATTGAGCGAATTAAAATTCCAGTTATTCTGATTGTCCATTTTATAATGAATTTATTTTGAATGCAAAGTTAGTGATTTAGTACGTTAGTTTTCTTGCATTGATTCCCATCCCTTTGAATTTCATCAGGGAATCACCCAGAAATTTTGGCAGAGGATTAACAAGAATCCTGCCACATGACAGTTCATGAAAGATTGGCAGAAATAAGTCTTATAAATTCAGATCTGGTCTTTTCGTTTTCGAATTCACCTGTGAATGCGGAAGTAGTTGCTACTGAGTTCTGCTTCTGTATTCCTCTCATTAACATACACAGATGCCTGGCTTCAATGACAACAGCCACACCCAGTGGCTTCAATGCATCCTGAATGCAGTCGCGGATTTCAGTGGTCAGCCTTTCCTGAACCTGGAGCCTGCGCGCAAAAGCATCCACCACTCTCGGGATTTTACTCAGACCAACTATACATCCGTCAGGTATATACGCAACATGCGCCTTACCGAAAAAAGGCAAGAGATGATGTTCGCACATCGAGTAAATCTCGATATCCTTTACAATGACCATTTGACGGTAATCATCATGAAAGAGTGCCGACTTTAATATCGCGGAAGGGTCTAAATCATAGCCGTGGGTTAAAAACTGAATTGCCTTGGCAGCACGTTCCGGAGTCTTCTTCAAGCCTTCTCTGCCCTTATCCTCACCGATATCACTAATAAGTGCGGAGTAATGACTGGAAATATCCTGTATCAGCCGAGGATTATACTTGTCAATCTTGGCGTAACCGTCCATCTCATTTTCTTCAAGCATATGCGGATCAATACTCATATCTGATCAGTTTTTTCCGAAGTATTCAACAATATTTTTTTCAGTTTCCTGAATTTTCACACAATGAAGATTGCATCCAAGTTTTCTGAGAGGTTCTTCAATCTGATTCCAGATTTCAACTGCAAAAACTTCTGTGGAACTTTTTTTTCCTTTCATGAAATCTACATCAAGATCCAGATTTTTGTGATCAACCTTGTCAATGATATATTGCTTTATAACATTGCTCACATCAGAAAGGTTTGCGACAAATCCTGTTTCAGAACTGACATTACCTTTTACCGTAACCCAGAGCACATAGTTATGACCGTGCCAGTTCGGGTTTGAGCATTTTCCAAAGACCTCGCGGTTTTTCTCTTCAGACCAGTCAGGTCTTGAGAGCCGGTGTGCAGCACTGAAACTTTCTTTTCGGGTAATGTAAACCATTGAATTTTAATAAACTTCGCAAAGATAACAGAAATTAAGGGATTTATCATTCTATCCATATCTTTACGAAATGGACATTCTTGTTTGTGCAGCGACAGAAGAGGAAGTGTCCCCTTTGCGAGAAATCTGGTTCAGAAAACACAATATGGATTACCTGGTTTCCGGAGTTGGGATGGTTGCCACGACCCATGCTTTGACAAAAAGGTTATCCGAGAAGCATTATGATCTTGCTGTCAATACCGGACTTGCCGGAGCATTCACACGATCCATTCAAATCGGAGAGGTTGTGCGTGTTACAGAAGACATTTTTTCGGAACTTGGAGCAGAAGACGATGATCGTTTTCTCAGCCTGAAAGAAATCGGGCTTTCAGGAACAGATACATTCATCAATCTTGACGAGCATCTTCCGAAAGATCCATTTCCTTACCGTAAAGTACGAAGCATTACAGTCAATACGATTCATGGAAATGAAAAGAGCATTGAGACTGTTATAAAAAGATTTAAACCGGACATCGAAACTATGGAAGGAGCAGCTTTCTTTTTTGTTTGCGGAGTCGAAAAAATTCCATGCATTCAAATAAGATCTATTTCCAATTACGTGGAAAAACGTAATCGTGATGCATGGAATATTCCGCTTGCTCTTCAAAACCTCAAGCAGGAGTTATCAATCGTTCTGGAAAAAATCTGAATATGTCAGCTAGCCCGAAAAAATTCAAGCTCGCAATTTCTCCCTGTCCGAATGACACATTCATCTTCGATGCTCTCATAAATGGCAAAATCGATACTCAGGGCTTACAATTTGAATGCGTATTTAAAGATGTCGAACATCTGAACAAAGGCGCAATTCAAAATGAATTTGACATTTGCAAGCTGAGCATTTTCACAATGGGCATTGTATCAAAAGAATATCAGTTACTGAATTCTGGCGCTGCACTCGGGAAAGGTGTAGGACCTCTCTTCATCAGTAAAAAAATTTTTACAAACCCCTCTTCAGAAATTAAGAGCGTGGCTGTACCCGGCCTGAACACCACTGCAAACTTTTTGTTTTCACATTTTTTTCCGGAGATTTCTGTAAAACGAGATATGTTATTCTCACAAATAGAAGATGCAGTACTGAATGAGGTAACAGACGCAGGAGTGATTATCCATGAAAACCGCTTCACATACCAGCAAAAAGGCCTTGTGAAAATTGCGGACCTCGGAGAATTATGGGAAAAAAAATATTCGCTGCCTATTCCTCTTGGAGGCATTGCTGTAAGAAGATCGTTTGACATTCAAACTAAAATGAAGATAGAAAACCTCATCCGGAAAAGTCTGGAATTTTCATTTTCCAATCCGGGACAGTCGATGGATTTCGTTCGAAATCACGCCCAGGAAATGCAGGAAGATGTGATTAAAAAACATATTGAGTTATATGTCAACCAACATTCTCTGGATTTAGGAGAAGATGGAAAGGCAGCAGTAAAAGCGATGCTGGAAAAAGCGGCCGATGCAGGAATGTTTCCTCCATTAGGTATAAATCTCTTCGTGTGATACACTTATTATTTAATAAATTTGCCCTCTCATTTTTATAAAACAAGAAATTAAATATTCATGATAATCGTTACAGGTGCTGCAGGATTTATAGGAAGCTGTCTTTTGGCAAGGCTGAATGAAGAGGGATATAACGATGTTGTAATTGTCGACGATTTCAGCAATGCCAAAAAGGAAAAAAACTTTTCAGGTAAAAAATACAGTCGCAAAGTTGAAAGAAAGGAATTTCACTATTGGCTAAGAGATAATCACCGTTTCGTTCAGTTTGTTTTTCATCTCGGAGCGCGGACCGACACTACAGAATTCAACAGAGACATCTTTGACGAATTAAACCTGAACTATTCTAAAGATGTTTGGAATATTTGTGCTGAATTCGGAATACCGTTAGTTTATGCTTCTTCTGCGGCAACATACGGCGGAGGTGAGAACGGATACAAAGACGATCACGACCTGATTGAAAGGCTGAAGCCTCTTAATCCTTACGGAGATTCAAAAAACGAATTCGACAAATGGGCTCTTGCACAGCATAAACAACCTGGCTTCTGGGCCGGACTCAAATTCTTCAATGTATACGGCCCTAACGAATATCATAAAGGAAGAATGGCTTCGGTAGTTTTCCATGCATTTAACCAGATCAAAGCCAGCGGTAAAATGAAACTTTTCCGGTCTCATAAAAAAGAATATGCAGATGGCGGTCAGCTACGTGATTTCGTTTATGTAAAGGATGTTACCAGCGTATGCATGTTTCTGATGCATCACAGGAAAAATTCCGGGATTTACAATCTCGGTTCAGGCAAAGCGCGCACATTTCGGGATCTTGCTGAAAACACTTTTAAAAGTATGCAGAGAAAACCTGAAATTGAATTCATCGACACACCGGAAGATATTCGTGACAAATATCAATACTTCACTGAAGCTGACATGAGCAAGCTTTTTTCAATTGGGTACAAGGAAAAATTTCACACACTTGAAGAAGGCATTTCAGATTACGTTGGAAATTATCTCACAAATAACAAAATCTGGTAATTCCTACTTGGTGACTATATCCATTTCCTGAATGAGCCATGATGCATCACCGAGCTTTTCTGTGATAAACAAAACATACCGAATATCAACTGAAATATTTCTGCTGTTTTCCGGTGTGTAATAGAGGTCACTCATCACCCCTTCCCACATCCTGTCGAAATTTATTCCTACCAGTTGACCACGCCCATTGATCACAGGACTGCCAGAATTTCCTCCTGTAGTGTGGTTCGAAGCAAGGAAGGCCACATTAACTTTACCTCCTGTATTAAACCTGCCAAAATCTCGACTGGCATAAAGTCTGTAAAGCTTTTCAGGTATTTTGAATTCATCCGATGAAGGATCAGCCTTCTCAATCACACCGTCGAGAGTAGTATAATATCTGTAAGCAATTCCGTCTCTTGGTTCAAAACCTTCCACTTTTCCGTATGAAACTCTCAAAGTTGAATTTGCGTCTGGATAAAGAGACTTATTTTTTTCAGTTGCCATTTCCATCAATCCGCTCATGTATTTCTTTTGCAATGCAAAGTTGCGCGCATTGAGTCTGGACATCTCAGCACTAAGCGTACTCCTCATCTTCTTTTGAACCTCATCAAAATATTTCCAAGCAGGATCATTTTTAAGAGAGTCTAATTTACCTGCTCCAATTGACTCGAGATAAGTCATGAGCGAATCCTTCGACGTAAGAAATGACCGATCATAAATTGAATTTATATAAGACAAAACAGCTTCCGGACCCATAGCTTTTTTGTCAGAAATCTGCGCCGGCAGCACCGAATCGGGCAGCTCGGCAACAACAAGTTTAATCATAACCTGAGCAAGCAACCTGTCAGTCTCAGCATCATAATTCTTGAAAAATGCTTCCAGATCAGACTTGGTTTTTTTTAGCAGCCTGTCCGTTTCATTAGCGTCAACACTGTCACGTGAAATATGATCGACAAGATTTTTCAGTCTGCTTGCAATTCCATAAATCTCGACACCTGTCAAAGCCTCAGTATAATAATCCATGTAACGGATATATGGCCTTAGCTGCATTTGCACATCTGCCAGTTCTTCCAGAATTCCGTCATACCGGGATTTTCTTCCAGGATCAGCATTTGTCCATGCGCGAAAAGCATTTTCCTCTTTCACTTTCATTGCAAGAGCATTAAACTTTTTCATTCCAAGATTTTCTCCTTTCCATTTTTTGTAATGATTGGTGAGTGACTTGTACTTGCTGGAGTATTTCAGTTCTATAACATCATTTTGTTCCATTCTCTGCTGCCAGACACCCAAACGCTCTGCACGAATTCTAATCCTGTCAGGATTAGACTGGGTATAAATAGTTTCAAGCGCTGAAGAGTGAATGTAAGACTGAGTACGTCCTGGGAATCCAAAAACCATTGTAAAATCTCCTTCCTTTACTCCGCCTGCATTGATCACAAAATGCTTTCTTGGCTTGAAAGGCACATTGTCTTTACTGTAATCCGCAGGCTTGTTATCTTTTCCTGAATAAATCCTGAAGTAAGCAAAGTCGCCGGTATGTCTCGGCCACATCCAGTTATCAGTATCACCGCCGAAGTTACCTATAGAACTTGGTGGAGCACCAACAAGGCGAACATCCCGAAATACTTCAGTGATAAAAAGAAAATACTGATTTCCATGATAAAAAGATCTCAGACTTCCTTTGTAATGAGTTCCGGAAACATTTGCTTTTTCAATGCTGTCAGACAATTGCTTTATCTTATCGCTAAGCTTGTCTTCAGGAATTCCCGCAGACAGGGAAAGCATGACTTGAGAGAAATCCTTTATTTCAATAATGAAACTTGCGGTCAGCCCTTCACATGGAAGTTCTTCAGACGGATTTGAAGCCCAATAACCATTTTCCAGATAGTTTTTTTCGATAGTGCTTAGCGCTTGAATCTGCGAATATCCGCAGTGATGGTTTGTAAGTAATAAGCCCTCGGCTGAAACAATTTCACCGGTACATCCTCCGCCGAAGTGAACGACAGCATCTTTAAGTCTGTTCTTATTTACATTGTAAATGTCATCAGCGGAAATTTTCATTCCCATTTTTTTCATGTCGCTTTCATTATACTGCCGGAGCAGATTTGGAAGCCACATTCCTTCAGTGGCATCGGAAGAAATCGATATGAGCAGGGCCAGGAAAGTTGTCTTAATTTTATACATAACAATGATGGTTGAACCGGCATTTCGGAAGAATGCCGAAATTGATAAATCTATTTGAATCAGACAAGAGAGTACAAAGTAATAACCTCAATCAGGCCAATAATCGGCCAAGGCATAAAAAAAGCCACCTGTATGGCGGCTTCGATATTCTTTAATTCTAGTCGAGCTTAGAAAGCTCCTTTTGAAGCTCTAAGAGAGATGATTTCATTTTTCCCAGTGAATTCATCACGGCAATGTTGCCGACAAAATCATCATTGAATTCTTCACGGGCAGATGGAAAAGGAATTTCAATTGGATTATCCTGAAGATCGCCATCACGGAAGGAAGAACTTTCAAATGAAACCTCCCGGTCTTTGAGGCGGCTTTCTTTCAACTCAGCTTTCGCACCTTTCAGGGTAAATCCTTTTTCCTTTACGAGATGATAGATTTTTTTGAAATTATCTATATCACTCATGGTATAAAGCCTGTTACCTTTTTTATTGGTAGCCGGTTTTATCACATCAAATTCTTTCGACCAAAAACGGATGTGAGAAGTGTTGACACTAAACATTTGAGCAACCTCTCCAATGGTGTAATACAATTTTTCAATTTCTTTTTCCTTGTAAGGCATGATGTGACAATATTATAAAAGTGAACAGACGAATTTAGTTATTTCTGCTTACAAAATGCAGTGATGATGATTTAATTTTCAATCCTGATTGTGAATAATTCCGGCAACTGATATTAATCAGTCAAAGGACTGACCTGCTCTTGAAGATATTTCAAGCATAATCTCGTACTCTTCAGGTGTGAGATCATTGAAGTAATAGTTGACAGGATTCACAGGGGTTCCGCCTTTTCTCACTTCATAGTGCAGATGAGGACCGGTTGAAGTTCCAGAGTTGCCGACAAATCCTATCACATCTCCGCGCTTAACTTTCTGTCCGGGCTTTACGGTCATCTTGCTGAGGTGCCCGTAAAGGGTTTCATATCCATACCCGTGTGAGATGATGACATTATGCCCGTATCCTCTGCCGTTAAACTCAATCTTCGACACAGTTCCGTTTCCTGTGGCATACACTTCGGTACCTACAGGGGCAGTAAAATCCATGCCCGTATGCATCTTCACAGTTTTGTAAATCGGATGCATTCTCATGCCGTAACCTCAAGCTACACGCTTCATGTCTTTGTTTGCAACAGGCTGGATGGCTGGAATGGACGAAAGCATATTGGCCTTATTCTTCACAAGGTCCCAAACTTCGTCATAGGATTTTGACTGTATATAAAGCTGTTTGGAAAGTTTATCAATTCGCTTTGTCATGTCAACAACAATCTCGGAATTATGTACATCCCGCAATGACTTGTAGTGATCAATGCCACCGTAACCAGCTTCGCGAATGGATGAGGGAATCGGCTCTGCTTCAAAAATTACACGATAGATGGTGTTGTCTCTTTCCTGTATATCTGCCAGAACCACTTCGACCTGTTCCGCTCTTTGTTTGAGTAATTCAAACTGATAAGTAACTTCTTCCAGCTGTCTTTTAAGACGTTTCTCCTTAGGAGAGTCGAAAAAATTGTATGCAATGAGCATGGTAAGCACTCCAAAAACCACTGCAGTGGCAAACCAGCCGAGGAACCTCGAAAGACGCCTCTTCCAGCTCACAACTACGCGCTCGTATTTTAGTGTGCTGGTATTGAAATGATATTTTACTTTCGGCATGGATTTATGCGGCTTTCCTGATTATCTTCGCAAATTCAAATAACCGGAGCAAATATACACCTCAGCGGTAAATTCAGCAACCCAGACTCATGACTTCTTCAGAAATAAGAAAGGCTTTTTTGGATTTTTTCAGAAGCAAAGAACATCAAATAGTACCATCGGCCCCGATGGTCATTAAAAATGATCCAACGCTAATGTTCACAAATGCTGGAATGAATCAGTTCAAGGATTTATTTCTCGGCAACAGTCCAGTCAGGTACAAGCGGATTGCTAATACCCAGAAATGCCTTCGTGTGTCAGGAAAGCATAATGATCTCGAGGAAGTGGGACTGGATACATATCATCACACAATGTTTGAAATGTTGGGCAACTGGTCATTCGGAGATTATTTTAAAAAGGAAGCAATTGAATGGAGCTGGGAATTGCTCACAGCGGTTTATCAAATACCAAAGGATCGTCTTTATGTCACAGTTTTTGAAGGCGACCCGAAAGAGAAGCTGGCATTTGATAACGAAAGCTATTCTTTTTGGAAATCACATATTGATGAATCTAGAATACTGAAAGGAAATAAGAAGGATAATTTTTGGGAGATGGGCGATACAGGTCCTTGCGGACCTTGTTCTGAAATCCATGTGGATCTGCGTTCAGATTCTGAGCGCAAAATGAAGGATGGAAAAGATCTGGTGAATGCAAATCATCCTCAGGTTATTGAAATCTGGAATAACGTTTTCATGGAATTCAATCGCAAAGCTGACGGAAGTCTGGAACCTCTTCCTGCGAAACATGTGGACACAGGAATGGGCTTTGAAAGGCTTTGCATGGCCTTGCAGGGTAAAACTTCCAATTACGATACTGATGTTTTCCAGCCACTCATTCAGTTTATTGCGGTGAGATCGGGAATTAAATACGGAGAAGAAGAGAAGACTGATGTTGCCATGCGTGTGATGTCAGATCACATCAGGGCAATTGCGTTTGCAATCGCAGACGGACAGTTGCCTTCCAATAACAAGGCAGGCTATGTTATACGACGAATACTCAGAAGAGCTGTTCGCTATGCGTTCACATTTTTAAATCTGAAAGATCCTTTCCTGAATCAGCTCATACCAATTCTTTCAGAGCAGTTCAAAAATGTTTTCCCTGAGCTGAATGCTCAACAGGATTTTGTACAGCGTGTGGTTCGCGAAGAAGAAAGCGCTTTCTTGCGCACACTTGAAACCGGAATCAGAAAATTTGAAGAAGCAGGGAATAAAAACATTGTAGGCGAGTTCGCATTTGAACTATATGACACTTTCGGTTTCCCGATTGACCTCACTCAGCTGATGGCACGGGAAAAAAATCTGGAAGTGGACATGGAAGGATTCAACCGTTGTCTTGCACAGCAAAAAGAACGCTCAAGAGCCGCTTCTGCCGTAGATACGGATGACTGGATTCAGGTCAGTCATGGCGAAAGCACAGACTTTGTCGGATATGACATTGATGAATGTGAAGCTGAAATTCTCCGTTACAGAAAAGTCAAAAGCAAAAGCAAGGAACAATTCCAGCTCGTGCTTAACAGAACTCCCTTCTATGCGGAAAGCGGAGGACAAGTAGGTGACACCGGCTTTCTGATTGCAGGTGCAGAAAAAATAAAAATCACCGATACCCAGAAAGAAAACAATCTCATTATACACCTATGCGATAAATTACCTTCAGACCCATCTGCTACTTTCACGGCACAGATTGACAGCAAAAGAAGAAACCTGATCAGGAAAAATCATTCTGCGACCCACCTCATGCATTCAGCACTTAAAAGAGTGTTGGGCGAGCATGTGAACCAGAAAGGATCGCTCGTAAATGAAGATCTGACCCGATTCGATTTTTCACATTTTGCCAAGCTGAGCGATGATGAAATCAATGCCATTGAAAAAATGGTCAATGAGAAAATCAGAATCAATATCCCTCTTGATGAAAGAAGAAGCGTTCCGGTGAAGGAAGCAATGGAGATGGGAGCCACTGCACTTTTCGGAGAAAAGTATGGAGAATATGTCAGGGTGATAACCTTTGATCCTGAATACAGCAGAGAACTTTGCGGAGGGACCCATGTGAAAGCCACCGGTGAGATAGGAATGTTTAAAATAATCAGCGAGTCAGCAGTAGCGGCAGGTGTAAGGAGAATTGAAGCGATCACTGCTGATAAAGCTGAAGACTACTTCAAAGATCTTGAGGTCCGACTTCGCGAACTCAACGAATTATTAAAAAGCCCGAAAGACCTGATCCAAAAAGTTCGCAGTCTGTTAGATGAAAATCAAAAACTTCAAAATGATGTTGAGGAAATGGTTAATGAAAAAGCTGCAAGATTGAAAGCTGAACTTCAAAAACAGGCTACCGAAGTTAATGGTGTAAGAATTATCATTTCTAAACTCGATTTGCCAACAGCAGACTCCATCAAGAATCTTTCCTTTGACCTCAAGAAACAGTACGATAACCTGTATTTTTTAGCCGGCGCTGAACTGGACGGGAAAGCTCATCTATCGCTGATTATTTCTGAAAAGCTTGTTCAGGACAAGAAGCTAAATGCTATTCAGATCATTCGCGAGCTGAGTAAAGAAATACAGGGCGGCGGAGGTGGCCAGGACTTTTATGCCACTGCCGGAGGAAAGAATCCATCCGGATTGAAAGCTGCTTTGGAAAAAGGAAAACAGATTGTGGAGAATCTTTGATGTTACTTTATGAATGGGAAAGAGTTTTGAGGCCTGTTTGATCGATGCAGTATCCTTCACTTTTTCATGAACCTGAAATAAGACTTTCTATCATCCTCTTCAAGCATCAAGATGTAAGCCCCCGGGTGAAGGTCATGGACACCCACTCTATTCATATTGCCAGCCCGATACACTTTCATCATTTCCCGGCCTTTTAAATCGAAAATCTGAATGCAGGAAACTCCGGCAGAAAGAACATTGTACAGTTGAAAATAATCTTTACAGGGATTAGGGAAAAGAATCGGCTTATTAAATTCATTGTGTTCAGCAATGCCATTTGTAGCACCTGCCCATAATAATGCATTTTTGATGAGCAAGTAAAATAACGAGTCAGAAGTGAAATTCAGAGTAGAATGCCCCAGGCTTGTATAAAACACTCTGCCAGCCCCTGGAATCAATCTGTACCAGCAGACAGCACGTGAGGAATCATAACTGTTCACCTGCATATTTGGTCCCAGTGTCTGTTCGACTTTTAAAAGCACAATATTTGAAGAATCATAATAACCACCTTCCCAATAATAATATTCTTCAGCTTTAAACCATGGATCTGGAATGCCATTTAAAATCGGATGTGAAACAACATGATGAATATTATAGAATGGAGTACCACTCACATGATTCGGATTTTGTCTGACGCTGGCGCCAATCATTTCTGCATACCAATCCCATGCACCGGTATTGCTTCCGTTGGCGCTTGAATGACGGTAGGTATCACTTGCAGAATGTATACCGATGAAATTGCCTCCCTGCTGTATGTAGCTCTCAAAATTTAATCGCTGTGCTGCATCTAAAATTTGATCACCGGAGGTGTTTGAAAATACAATTACATCGTACAGCATTAAATTCTGAAAATCATTAAACTCCAACCCTGTACTGTCATTTACAACAGTAAAGCCCAAGTCATTGCCTAAGCGAACAAACATGTCATAGGAAACTGCTCTGGTCTGATGATCATAACCGGAAGTTTCTGTATAATGAAGTATTCTGCTTTGTGAAAAAGTGATGTGTGGAAGAGCAATCAACATTGCCAGAATGATATGTGCAATCAACCTCATTACCTCTGATTACAAATTACAGGAAACTTAGTAAGATACAATATAAGAAAACTAATCAAGGGAAAGTCAAAGGAGCATATCTGGATGAAATGGCAAAACACTATTTTAAAATAGCACCGGCATAAACGGATAAACTCAGAAATACTCATACTCAAATCTTGCACCATGATGTTTATCTTTCCCGCCTCTTGCTGCATCCAGTTCAAAATTTTGCTCTGTTAACATATTTCCGTTGTCATCATATTCATATACATTTTTCCTGAGTAAAAGACCGGTACCGTCAAAAAGTTCCTGGCTGGTCATATTGTTATTCTCATCATAAGTAAAACGAAGAGTCTTGCTGTAAAAGTCGCGGTATTTCTTTTCGGAGACATTTCCATTTTCATCGTACTCAGTGAGCACTGCTGCAATCAGCTTTCCATCTGCCGTGTACTGTTTTGAAACGATCTCCTTTCCTTTCTCATTAAACTCCATGACAGTTTTCACATTCAGGCTGCCATCGGGTTTCAGGTCATGTTCTTCGATGACAGACTTAGGGTCAGTCAATACAAACTTCACATGTTCCTGAATCTGACCTTCTCGGTCTTTCTTAACTTTCTCTGTCAGGCTTCCATCAGAGTCGTAAGAAAAATACTCTGACCAGACATACTCGCCGTCTTCATCGTAATTTTTTATTTCGACCACTTCATCCTTTTCATTGTAAGCATACTCGGATCTTTCACCGCTGTCATCACCGTAATATTTGGTTTCTTCAAGCAGCATACCCTTTTCATTTCTTTTGAGCACTCGCTTCTCAGTCACATCCTCAAGAGCGAAAAGCAAGACATGTTCCAATAGGCGACCATCTGCATCGTATATGTATGAGTTTTTCTCCTCCAACTCTCCTTCCGGATCAAATTTGGACTCAGAGAGTAAATTCCCCTTTTCATCCATCTCCATAATTGTTTCCAGATATTCCTCGTCGGCTTTGGTCATGAGCTCAGAGAAGCTGAAATTTTTATACCGCTGATTGTACTTTCTTAATATTTTCACTTTGCCTTTCATAGCTAAATTCAGTATTTCGTTGCGTAAGCTTTCACGTCTTTATCAGTAATTTTTTTATCGCTGAGAATTACAAGGCGCTCGACCACATTTCTGAGTTCCCTGACATTTCCAGTCCAGTCCATCCCTTTCAGCATGCGCATTGCATCCGGTGTAATTTCTTTCACGGCCGAGCCGTAATCTTCGGCAATTTCCTCAAGAAAATAATTTGCCAGAAGAGGAATATCATCTGGCCTTTCATTCAGTGCGGGAACCTGAAGCACTATAACACTCAGACGGTGATATAAGTCTTCTCTAAAATTTCCTTTTTCAATTTCAGATTTTAAATCTTTGTTGGTGGCCGCAATCACTCTTGGGCTTACACTTATTTCCTTTTCGCCCCCCACTCTTGTGATTTTGTTTTCCTGCAAAGCGCGCAGCACTTTAGCCTGAGCCGAAAGACTCATGTCTCCGATCTCATCAAGAAAAAGAGTACCGTCCTTTGCAAGTTCAAATTTTCCTATTCTTTGCTTGATTGCAGAAGTAAAAGAGCCTTTCTCATGACCAAACAATTCACTTTCGATGAGTTCAGAAGGGATGGCTGCGCAATTTACTTCCACCAAAGGCGAAGATGAGCGCTTGCTTTTTTCATGAATCCATCGGGCTACAAGTTCTTTTCCGGTCCCATTCCCTCCGGTGATCAGCACCCGGGCATCGGCTGGAGCAACCTTGTCAATCATCTCCCTGATCTTTTTCATCGCTTCTGATTCGCCAATCATTTTGCGTGTCTTGTAAACCTTCTTTTTCAGTGTCTTGGTTTCCGTAATCAGGGATGAACGATCGAGCGCATTCCTGACTGTAACTAAAAGCCTGTTGAGATCAGGAGGCTTTGAGATATAATCAAATGCACCTTTGCGAATCGAATCAACTGCAGTCTCAATATTACCATGACCGGAAATCATCACAACCGGAATGTCAGCATCCATTTCCTGCAGTTTTGACAGCACTTCCATCCCGTCCATTCTTGCCATCTTTATATCGCACAATACCAGATCGGGCTTTAGCTCTGAAGCAATTCTCAGTCCTTCACTTCCATCAGCCGCTTCATGCACTTCGAATTTCTCGTATTCAAGAATATCCCTCAGTGTATTTCGTATGGGCTTCTCATCATCTATAATAAGAATTTTAGCCATAAATATATTGTTCAAATCAGAATTGAATCTGAGTTTGTTCTTGTATGATTTCCCAGAGTGCTCCTTCTTTGAGTGCATATTTTGACAGATGGAGCTCATTTATTTTATACCGCCTCAAAACAAACATTGTGCAAACGGAAGCCAAGACGATCATGTCAACACGCATCCTGATAAGGCCTTTCATTTTCAATCTTTGGTTGAATGTGCTTTTAAGAATCAGCTCATGAAGCTTTTTGTATTCTCTAATTTCAAATTTATAGTGATTCACATTTTTGATTATATTCTTTCCATAGAATCTGTAACCAATCATTTCGGCAAAGGTGTCAAATGAACCGGATGAACCTATCAGTTCAGATACCGGATACTTTTTGATTGAATCATCAAGTGGGGCCACTTCATTGGAAAGAAATTTATGAATACTGGCAATTTCTTCCTCAGTTATCGGATCCGAAGGCTTGAACTTCTCCAGCAGCCTGGCAGCGCCAATATTAAAACTGTGTTTGGCATGTATGCCATTGTTGCTTACAATGATAAATTCGGTACTACCCCCTCCTATGTCCATTATGAGTGATGCTTTGTCCTTGAATTCCACACACTGGTGCACACCCAATGAAATCAGTCTTGCTTCTTCCTCACCGCTGATAACTCTTATTTCGATTCCTGTCCTCTTTTTTACTTCCTCGACGAAATCAGATCCGTTTTGTGCGCTCCTGACCGCTGAAGTCGCGAAAGCGTATACTTCATCAGTACGATGCTCTTTGATGATTCCGGCATAATGTTCAATCGCATTGAGTCCTCTCTGAAAAGGTGTTTCTGCAATGAGATTTCTATTGATGGCACCTTCGCCCAGCTTCACCACTTTTTTCGATTTAAAAACTTTTTCCAGGGTGGAGTCAGGTTTTAAATCTGCGATCAGCAGATGAAATGTATTGGTGCCCAGATCTAAAACTGCGATTCTGCGATTTCTCATTTAATAATTTCTTCTACAGATATAAAGCTGCTTAAATATAAAGCAAATTGACCGAAACACAAGAAAATAATCAGAACCGGCTTTAATTTAAGAATCTCCTTAATGCGATCAGTTTCGGTAACGGAGCCATTTCCAAAGCTCACGGTAACTCACTTTTTTACCGTACATGAGTATTCCTGTACGATAAATTTTTGACGCCAGCCAAGTGGTAAAAATGAAACCACCTACAAGAAATACCATTGATAAGACAATGTGCCAGACAGGAACTCCAAAAGGAATTCTCACCATCATTACAATCGGGGAGGTGAACGGAATGACTGAAAACCAGAATGCGACATTTCCCTGCGGATTATTCATGACAGATACCGAAGCCACATATGCGATTATCAATGGAATCGTAATCGGAAACATGAATTGCTGTGTGTCGGTTTCTGAATCAACGGCAGCGCCGACGGCAGCAAATAAGGCACTGTAAAGAAGATAACCACCAAGAAAGAAGAAGACAAACATGCCAATGATGAGCGGGAAATTCACAGA
Organism: Bacteroidota bacterium; assembly: GCA_003389385.1. Taxonomy (GTDB): domain Bacteria; phylum Bacteroidota; class Bacteroidia; order AKYH767-A; family 2013-40CM-41-45; genus QQVM01. The sequence goes on along the minus strand of QQVM01000020.1, from coordinate 25,002 downwards.
GTCAATCATAGTACTCAGTTTATCGAATTTATTCGTCATTACAGCGTCATTGCCGGAAGCTCCAGGGTTAAGCTTGTCACTCATGCTGGAATTCATCTGCATCATACTTTCAACCTTTTCTGAGTCAGATTTGCCTTTAAAAACATATGAGCTCACACCTGCGTAAATCATTGTTGTAAGGACAACCCAGAGCATGAATTGAGTCAGCCCAACCAGCGCCACACCTATGATTTTGCCCATCATCAGCTGAAAAGGTTTTACGGATGAGATAATCACTTCCACAATCCTGTTCGTTTTCTCTTCCATCACACCTCTCATGACCATGGCACCATAGATGAAAATAAAAAGATAAATCAGCAAACCTCCCGCAAATCCGAGGCCGGATGTAAGCGGGGTACTTGTTTCCTTATCCTCCATATCACGCGTCCTGATTTCAACGTCGGTGCGGATTTTTGCGAGCTCAGCTTCATCGATTCCCGCTTCAAGATATTTCTGTGTATTAATTTCTTTTTCAATTGTAAACTTGATTTTGGAAACCAGTTCGAAACCGGGCTGTGATTCAGAATACAGCACTACGGCTTTTTCAAGCAAGGACAACTTGTTCGTGGCAGGGATATATAAAATGCCGAAATATTCTTTCTCTTTTCCGGACTTTCGTGCGGAGCTCAGATCTCCGTCAATACAGGTAAATTTTATCCTTTCGTTGTCTTTGAACTTGTCGCAAAAAATTTTTGTCTCGTCAATAACAGCTATTCTCTTCTCTTCCGTATCTACTTTATCCAGAAGAAGGACAGAAAGAAACACTGCTCCCATCAGCAATGGGCCTAATATTGTCATGATCAGGAAAGATTTTTTCCTGACTCTTGTCAGATACTCTCTTTGAATGACTAGGAATACTTTATCCATATTCTTCTGCACTTAACTGACAGGCTGAATCTGTTCCTTCAGATTTTGCGAGTCATTCACGGTTTTAATGAATATATCGTTCATGTCCGGAACAATTTCCCTAAGGCCCAGCACTTTCACTTCCGGGAGCAGGACATGTAACAGATCATTAGTTGTATTACTACCCAGCAATTTCACTCTTGCAACATTATGCTCACCGTCTTCATGCAAATCAAGGAGTTCAAATCCTGTCCACAATGCATGTGTAAATGATATTCTGTTTCCTGAGTAGAGCACTTCAAACTCATTGCTTTTATATTGTTTTCTCAAATCCTTCACCGGACCTTCAAGAATCAATTTTGCATGATTAATCAGGGAAATATGACTGCATAACTCCTCCACACTTTCCATCCTGTGTGTGGACAACACGATAGTAGTTCCATTCTTTTTTAACTCAAGCAGTTCCTGCTTGATAAGTTCGGCATTTATAGGATCGAATCCTGTAAAGGGTTCATCGAGAATAAGGAATTCCGGGTCATGGAGGATGGTACTGACAAACTGTACCTTTTGAGCCATACCTTTAGAAAGCTCTTCCACTTTCTTATTCCACCAAGCCTGTATTTCAAACTTTTCGAACCAATATTTAAGTTTGGTCATGGCATCAGACCTGGAAAGTCCTTTCAGGCGGGCAAGATAAAGAGCCTGCTCGCCTACTTCCATTTTCTTGTAAAGTCCTCTTTCTTCCGGCAGATAACCCATGCGGTTTACATGCTCACGCATCAAGGGTTTTCCTCTGAATAATATAGTACCTGAATCAGGTGCAGTGATTTGGGTAATGATCCTGATGAGTGAAGTCTTTCCTGCGCCGTTGGGACCAAGCAAACCGAACACGCTTCCCTCAGGGATCCGTATACTCACCATGTCAAGCGCAAGGTGATTTGCGTATGACTTGGAGACTTCATTAATATCCAGAATGTCCATAGTATTTGCCCCAAAAATAAAAAACCCCGGGATTAATCGGGGTTATTTTTTTCAGTTTTCAGCTGTGAAAGAATTCTCTCATCTTGTCATAAAAGCTTTTCTCACCTTTACCCGGGTTTGGCTGAAAATTGGGAGAAGTTCTGAGTTTATCCAATAACTTTTTTTCATCAGCCGACAAATGTTGGGGTGTCCAAACATTGATATTAACCAGCAAATCTCCCTTACCGTAACTCTGCACTGATGGCAGGCCTTTCCCTTTTAAGCGCAGTACTTTACCACCCTGTGTGCCTGCATCAATTTTTATTTTTGCTTTACCGTCAATTGTCGGGATTTCCACGTTGGTTCCCAGAGCGGCGTCTGCAAAATTGATATACAGATCATACAACAGATGATTACCGTCACGTTGCAAATGAGGATGTTTTTCTTCTTCAATAAGAATGAACAAATCACCAGGAATACCGCCTCGTTCTCCTGCATTCCCTTTGCCGCTCACTGTGAGTTGCATTCCTTCGCCAACGCCGGCAGGTATATTCACAGAAATAATCTCTTCTCCTCTTTCAACTCCGGAACCGTGACATTTCTTGCATTTGTTTTCAATGACCTGACCCTCGCCGTGACAGGTAGGACAAGCAGCACTTGTACGCATTTGTCCGATAAAGGTATTTGTCACTCTGTGAACTTGTCCTGTCCCTGCGCAAGTGTTGCACCTGTGATATGCCCCTCCGCCCTCTGCTCCGCTTCCCTGGCATGAAGAGCACTTCACTTGTTTGCTGACTTTTAGTTTCTTCTCAACACCGGAAGCTATTTCTTCAAGAGTCAGTTTGACTTTAATTCGCAGGTTAGTTCCTCTGTTCACTTTCCTGCCTCCGCGGCTCGCACCTCCGAAGAAACTTTCAAAGGGGCTTCCTTCTCCGAAGATATCTCCAAAATGAGAGAAGATGTCTTCCATATTCATTCCACCGCTTCCGAATCCGTTTCCACCTACACCTCTGTGCCCAAACTGATTATACCTTTGCCTTTTTTCTGCATTGCTAAGCACTTCATATGCCTCAGCAGCTTCTTTGAACTTTTCTTCCGCTTCCTTATCACCGGGATTTTTATCCGGATGATACTTGAGTGCCATCTGCCTGTATGCTTTTTTAATTTCAGTATCAGCGGCATTCTTATTCACGCCCAATACTTCATAGTAATCTCTTTTCGTCATGATTTATTTTCTGCGTCCTGTTTAATGAGAGTGATTTGAAACATTGACATCAGTTTCCGACAATAACTTTTGCATGACGGATCACCCGGTCATTCAGAATGTATCCCTTTTCAATCACGTCTATGACTTTTCCTTTCAAATCATCGGATGGAGCAGGAGCATTTGAAATTGCATCATGCAGGTCCGGATCGAAAGTTTGTCCAAGTACATCCATTTCCTTCAGTCCGCCTGACTCTGTCAGTTTTCTGAGTTTCTGAAACACCAGATTCATTCCTTCACGCAATGGCTCTATTTCGCTTACTCCTTCAAATGATTTTTGTGCCCTTTCCATGTCATCAATTAAAGGAAGAAAAAGACGGAAAACATCCGCAGTAATAAATCTTCTTTGATCCTCCCTGTCCCTGGCAACTCTTTTTTTATAATTGTCAAATTCTGAATACAGCCTAAGGTACTTGTCCTTGTATTCTGAAAGCTCCACTTCCAGTTTTGCGATAGGATCAGCTTCCTGTGACTCAGCATCAGGCAGTGCCGCTTCTGTAGGAGGATTTCCGTTATTTTTCAAATCTGTGTTATCATCAACCAATGATGAATCATCATTCTTCTGCTTCATGTCCTTTTCTTTCATTTTTTATTCAAATATGTTAAAACCCTAGCCCAATCTTTTTGCCAAATTTGAGAAAATAGCCAAATTGTCACCCGATAAAACGAAAAAACAGAAGTAATGTCTTCTGTTTTTCGCAATATCGATTATAGTTCAGTTCAGTTGACTACAAGTTTTTCCAAAGCTTGCTCAAGAGCAGGTCCTCTGAGGTTGCGGCCGATAATTATTCCTTTTTCGTCGATTAGCCAATTCGCCGGAATCCCCTGTACGCCATAGACTTTTGCAGCATCAGAATACCACCATTTGAGGTCACTTACATTATATGGCCAGGTTAGGCCGTCCTGCTTGATCGCATTTATCCAGGATTCTTTGGATTTGTCCAAAGAAACTCCGTAAACAGTGAATCCTTTCGCTTTTGAATATTTTGCGTCTTTGTATTTATTATAAGCTTTCACCACATGTGGGTTTTCATGCCGGCATGGTCCACACCAGGCTGCCCAAAAATCAAGAAGTACTATTTTACCTCTCAGTGAGGAAAGGGCTATCATTTTTCCGTTTGGATCAGGTAAATTCAATTCAGGTGCAACATTTCCGATTTCTATTCCTTGTACTGGATTTGAAGCCTGAGCTGCTGAAGGACTTACCATTGTTGAAATCAGAACCAGGAAAGTTCCTCCAAACAGAAGATTAATTGCTTTTTTCATAATTTTTAATGGTTTTAGGGGCCACAATTGGCAATTACCCTGCCAATTCAGACTGCAAATTTAGCTGAATGTTCCTTAAGAAAACAACACCATTAACATTCAATTGTTTAGACTCTGACAATTCCTGCGCCAATGGCATTAAGTCGTTCATCGATACGCTGATATCCTCTGTCAATCTGCTCTATGTTATGAATGACACTTTTTCCTTTTGCAGACATTGCAGCAATGAGCAGGGCTACACCCGCACGAATGTCCGGAGAAGTCATTTGAATGGCTCTCAGAGGCACCTTACGGTTAAGGCCAATAACGGTGGCCCTGTGTGGATCGCAGAGAATTATCTGAGCACCCATATCAATCAGCTTATCGACAAAGAAGAGCCTGCTTTCAAACATTTTCTGGTGAATGAGCACTGTTCCATTGGCCTGGGTTGCTGTTACAAGGATTACACTCAGCAAGTCGGGTGTGAAGCCTGGCCAGATAGCGTCTGCCACGGTCATGATTGAACCGTCTATATAAGTATCGATTTCATAATTCTCCTGACGCGGAATGAACAGGTCATCACCCTTTAGTTCCATTCGGATACCCATGCGCCGAAAGACGTCAGGTATAATTCCGAGGTGTTCATAGCCCACTTCTTTGATTGTTATTTCCGATTTTGTCATCGCAGCAAGTCCGATGAAAGAACCGATTTCAATCATGTCAGGAAGTAGTTTGTGCTCTGTCCCTCTGAGCGAACCGACCCCTTCGATAGTGAGGAGGTTTGATGAAATTCCAGAAATCTTCGCACCCATCCTGTTGAGCATTTTGCAAAGCTGCTGGATATAAGGCTCACAGGCTGCGTTGTAGATTGTGGTAGTGCCTTCGGCCAGAACAGCAGCCATGATGATATTTGCCGTACCAGTAACCGAAGCTTCATCAAGAAGCATGTAAGCTCCTTTCAGTTTATCACATTCTACGCTGTAAAAGCTGGTATGTTCATCGTACACAAAACGTGCGCCTAGATTTTGAAATCCTATGAAATGAGTATCCAGTCGTCGTCTCCCGATTTTGTCTCCGCCCGGTTTGGGAATACTCGCCTTTCCAAATCTTGCGAGCAGCGGACCAACGATCATGATTGAACCACGTAATGCTGCCGACATCTTCCTGAATTCAGGAGTTTTCAGAAAACCCAGATTGATATTCTTAGCGCGGAAAGAGAACTCGCCTTTCAGCACCCCAAGTTGTTCCACTTCAACTCCAAGTACCTGCAATAACTCAATGAGTTTGTTTACATCCCTTATATCCGGAATATTGCGAATGATCACCTTCTCTTCAGTGAGAAGAGTTGCGCAAATGATTTGCAAGGCTTCATTTTTCGCACCCTGCGGCACCAATTCACCTCTAAGCTCCAGGCCTCCTGTTACTTCAAAACTGTTTCCCATAGAAACAAATGTATTTAATGACATCACGAAATAAAAGCATACAATGCAGCACCAGAATTTATCCGCTGAAAGTTTTGAACAAAATCAAACGAAAGGTCTATGTGATCCCTCTCAGGATTTCGGACTTGACGTTTCTTTTTCGTCGCGAAGAACACGGTTAAAAAGGGTGATGGAAGGATCAAAAAGAAATCTGAAAAAAAGCCGAGTCCAGGACTGATGATATTTCAGAGATTCATAAAAGGAAGGTGCTTTTTTTCGGACTTCAGGAAGCTTGTTCCAAGGTACCGACGGAAAGTCATGATGTTCATTGTGATATCCTACATTAAAAGCCAGTTTGTTGAGTCCGCCATAGTAACTGTATGTTTCCTGATTATCATCGAGAGTAAGATAATGCTCCTGAATCCATCTTGCTCCAAGCGGATGCAGTCCAACAGAAAAAAAGAAGCTCAGCAGCAAAAAGAAAAATGCCTTAGGTCCGAAGAAATACCAGATTGCGACGTTGAAGGCGAGTTGTACCAGCCAGTTAAAAATGATCCAGCCATCAAACACTTTTACGTCTTTCACTCTGGTTATCCTGATCACCTGAAATATCGGAAAGAGCAATAGCCAAAGAGCCTTGCTGAAAAAATTGTATCCGAAAACCTTTGCTTCCCAAAACTCAGGGAGGTCAGCATCTTTCCTGTGATTTCCCTGATATGAATGATGCATCAGGTGATATCGCGCAAATGAAATCGCGCTAGGCAATGTGTGAGGAAGATTAGCCAGAATTGAGGCGAGATAATTTCCAGTTTTGCCCTTGAAGAGAAGGTTATGTGAACATTCATGAATCAGGACAAACAATGCGTGATTGAAGAATGCGCCGATAAAATAAGAAGCAAGGAAAACCATCCACCAGGGTGAGTCTTTCAGCAGCCATGATAGCAGAATCATGGAGGCAACACAGAAAATAATTGAAAAGAGTGTGTAGGGATTTTTTCCAATAAGCTCTCTTACATCAGGATGCTCTCTGAGGATTTGCTTTGTTCTTTGCTTATGTGGTTCAGGTTCGCTGGAATAAGTAAAATCCGCTCTATACATATTTAGTAATCCGCAGTTTGAAAGATTATTCCTTGGTTATTGATTAAAAAAATAAACGTCACTTATTTTTTTCTGACTTTTCTCTTGTTCACTTTCTTTCTTGCCGCATTTTCACGAGCTAGTTTCTCCTTATTCATTGCAAGAATCTCTGCGGTATGATTAAGCCTGGCAGACTCATGGAGCTTCAACTGATCATCACTCAATTCTTTCAAGTGACTAAGGATGGTTGTATCATCTACTGTGTCCTTGTTCCAGGTCAGGTAGGACATCTTCATGAAGTTAGCCAGGTTTTGAGAAATTTGTTCTTTCGATTTTCCCTCATCGAGTTTTGAAATTTTCCCAATCATATCCTCCATCACTTTTCCATAGTACTTGTATTTAATCCGGCTTGATGGATAAGAGATTCTCTTTGGCTTGGATGTGAATGATTCCTTCTCAGGTTTTGGATATGGAGAATCCACGTCAAGCTTATAATCTGACAGCATGAAAAGATGGTCCCAAAGTTTATGCTTGTAGTTTTCCAGTTCCCTTACCTGAGGATTCAGGTAACTCATCACATTCACTATGTTTTGAGCTGCTTTGTTTCTTTTTTCCCTGTCTTCAATCAGTAGCGCTTTGTCCACCATTCTTTGGATGTTTCTGCCATATTCAGAAAAAAACATGCGAGTCCTTTGAGTGTTGTACTCAATATTTTCAAGGGAAACATGTTTGCGGGCTTGAGAAACGGAACCGCTTTTCTTTTGATCTTTTTTCATCTGTAATGTTTGAAATGCGAACTTGACGTTCATGAGGGTCAAGTCAATTCCCGAATCAGTCTATAAAACATTTATCGGGATGAAAGACAAAGGTAGGAAATCAATCCAATCAGCCAAGAACCTTTAATCGGGCATATTTTAGGAGCAATTGCTTGTTTCCAAAACCCTGGAAGAAGATAGTTGCGCGGGTATCACCCGCATCTCCTTCAACCTGCAATACTTTTCCTAGGCCGAAACGTTCATGTTCAACCTGCATTCCGGACTGAAGATTCAGGCTGGTGGCTTCTGAATTTGCAGGAGAAGTAGATCCAAGTTTTTTAAGCTTACCCTGTCGAAGTTTTTCATTCAGGGTATCAGCTGATTTCAGAGCGTGAGAACCCCAGCGTTCCGGCATGTCAGCAACCGGTGGGGATATTTGTCTTCTGGATGGAAATGCCTCGAAAATAAAAGCAGGATCAATTTCTTCTATGAATCTGCTTGGCTCGCAAATGATGAGGTTCCCCCATTTATACCGGGATGTGGCATAAGAAATAGTAAGGCATTTTTCTGCGCGGGTCACTCCTACATAGAACAACCTTCTTTCTTCCTCCAGATCTTCTCTGGAATCCATTGATCTTTGGGAAGGGAATAAATTTTCCTCAAGTCCGACGAGAAAGACTGCGGGAAACTCAAGTCCTTTTGCCGCATGCAAAGTCATGAGAGAAACCTGATCATCGTTTTCCTTGTCGTTTTCATCTGCATCAGTAAGCAGAGAAATGTCCTGCATGTATTGCTCGAGAGTTTTCAGTTCCGGATCATGGTCATAATGAGTTTCATCGCCTTCTGGAGTAATGCCTGATCCACCGTCAACAAATTCCTTAATACCGCTCAGTAGCTCCTGCACGTTTTCATACCTGCTGAGTCCTTCAGGAGTTTTGTCATCATAAAGCTCACGAACGAGCCCTGAAGAAGTCGAGATGGAACTGGCGAGATCAAAGGCGTTTGTGTTTTTAAGCTTAACGGAAAAGCTTTTGATCATAGTAGCGAAATCAATCAGCCTGGCGAGAGTTCCGCTATTGAATCCGCATGGATTTTGAGCAGGATTGTCTATCAGTTGCCAAATGTTGCAGTCAAGCTCGGAAGCGGTTACAGTCAGCTTCTCAATAGTAGTTTTTCCAATTCCTCTGGCGGGCACATTGATAATTCTTTTCAGAGCTTCCTCGTCATTGTGATTGATGACAAGCCTGAAATAAGCAAGAAGGTCCTTGATTTCCTTCCTCTTGTAAAATGAAAGTCCACCGTAAATTCGGTAAGGAATGTTGAGTTTCCTCAGAGCCTCTTCCATTGATCGTGATTGGGCATTTGTTCTGTACAGGATGGCGAAGTCCTTGTTCCTCCACTGCCTGTTCACCTTCATCTCGAATATAGCATTGGCCACCATAACGCCCTCTTCGTTATCGCTCAGGGCTTTCATGAGGGTGATCTTATCACCAAGATCATTTGCAGTCCAAACCACTTTCTTCAGCTGCTTGGTATTTTTTTCTATGATTGAATTGGCAGCCTGTACAATACTATTCGTTGATCTGTAATTCTGTTCGAGCTTAAATACATTCAGGTCAGGATAGTCGTTCTGAAAATTCAGAATGTTCTGAATGTTTGCGCCGCGGAAAGCATAGATGGACTGTGCGTCATCACCGACGATACAAATATTTTCATAGGCGGCTGCAAGTTTTTTAAGAACCATGTACTGAGCGTAGTTGGTGTCCTGAAACTCATCCACCAGTATGTACTTGAACTTATGCTGATACTTATGCAAAGCATCAGGAAACTTCGTGAGCAGTATGTACATGTTAAAAAGCAAGTCATCGAAATCCATTCCGGATGCCTTGAAACATTTTTTAACATACAGCTCATACAACAAGCCGGTTTTAGGTCTGCCGGACGAATTGTCATCCGCCACAAAATTCAGGTTGTTCTGATAGTCCTGCCATGAATACAGATTGTTTTTAGCAGCGGAAATTCTGTTCAGGATTACATCCGGCTTATAGATTTTATCATCCAGACCCTGCTCCCTTAGCAAGTCCCTCATGATGCTCTTGGCATCATCAGTATCATAAATTGTGAAGTTGGAAGGATAGCCGAGGCGCTGGGCTTCTATTCGGAGGATCTTAGCGAAGACCGCATGAAATGTGCCCATCCAGAGGTTTCTTGCTTCCCCTCCGGTGATTTTCTCGATCCTCTCCCGCATTTCCTTTGCTGCCTTATTGGTGAAAGTCAGAGCAAGAATTTGAAACGCATCAACTCCCTGTTTCAGCAGATGAGCTATTCTGTATGTCAAAACCCGGGTCTTGCCTGATCCTGCGCCGGCGATAATCATCACCGGACCATCGGAATGCAGCACTGCTTCCCTTTGTTCCTTATTGAGTTCGTCCAGATAGTTGGGATTCATTGAAATTTCAAAAAAAACGCGTTCATCTTATGAAGCGCTGTCAGTTGAGTTTTCTCAAAAATACGCAAAACAGCGCTAAGTCGGCGCTATTCGTTTATTAGCTACAGTAAAATTTATTCACGAGACGCTGTGTTTAACGCCAAAAGAGTGAAAATTATGTCGATCAGGCAAAAATGACATGACATGATTTATCTGATGATATTCAGGAGAAAAATCCGAAAAAAAGCGGAAATACTTGCTCATGACATGATTAAATCGCATCTTTGCGTCCCTTTTAAACGGACATGGGAGAATGTTTGGTCATCCAGGACAGATGGCAAGGGAATCACAAACCATCAAAAAATTAAAAGATGCCAGTAAAAATCAGATTAGCGCGTCATGGTAAAAAGCACAATGCTTATTACCACATTGTGGTGGCGGATAGTCGTGCTCCGAGGGATGGTAAGTATATCGAGGTAATCGGTAACTACAACCCCAACACAGTACCCGCAACCATTCAAATCAATCATGACAAGGCCTTGTCTTGGCTGCACAAAGGTGCACAGCCTACAGACACTTGTCGTGCAATTCTTTCTTACAAAGGAGTACTTTATCACAATCACCTCTTGAACGGCGTAAAAAAAGGCGCACTCACTCAGGAGCAGGCTGAAGCCAAATTCAAAGAATGGTCAGAAGCCAAGAGTACGAAGATCGATGAGAAGCGCAGCCGGGTTGGCAAGGAAAATCTCAAGGCAATGGAAAACAGAATTGCTGAAGAGACAAAGAAAAAAGAAGCCAAAATGGAAGCAATCAGAGTAAAGAACACTCCGCCTCCTGCTGAAGAAGTGGCTCCGGAAACACCGGCAGTTGAAAATGAAGCAGGATCAGAGGAAGCTTCTTCTGAATCCTGATTTGCAAGAATTCAAATTTAATCCGCTCCGGTAAACTGGAGCGGATTTTTTATTTTAGAACCATGATTGAATTAAGAAAAGAGTTACTTCTGGAATCCGGATTCATCGCGAAGGCATATGGCTTCAATGGTGAGATGGTGCTTGCCTTGGATGAGGAAAGTGAGACTGTACCTGATGTGGCTGAAGCTGATTATATTTTCATTGAACGGGAAGGCTTGCCGGTACCTTATTTAATTCAGAAAGTTGCACAAAGAGGAGGAAACATTATCATCAAACTTGAAAGCATTGATGATGAAACAGAGGCGAAAAAATTTACCGGAAATAAAATCTACTTTGAAAGCAACGCCAAGAAATCGAGTTCAGAAAGCTTGAAATGGGAAGACCTGGCAGGATTTACTGTTTTTGATAAGAGCTTTGGAGAGATTGGGATTATAGAAGAAGTGCAGGAATATCCAATGCATTATATCGGACTTTGCAAGGTTGGAGGCAAGGAGGTATTGATACCACTGACAGAAGAATTCATTGAAGAGCTGAATGAAGATGAAAAAAGTATATTGATGGAACTTCCCCCCGGACTGCTGGACATTTATCTGCAATAATTTTATTATACTTGTGTAAACGAGTCTTTTATATTTTTATCTTGTAAATACGATTTATGAATGAAGAATCATTCCGGTTCAAACAATTCACTGTTCACCAGGATAAATGTGCGAAGAAAGGCGGCACCGATGCCGTATTGTTAGGTTCCTGGCTGAATCCAGCCAGAGCCAACAGGATACTGGATATCGGCACTGGGAGCGGAATCATTGCACTGATGCTGGCTCAGAAAACGCAAGCAGAGATAGATGCGATTGATATTGATGAATGCGCGTATTTACAGGCTAAGGAAAACTTCAGGATTTCACCATGGTTTGAGCGTTTGCATATCATTCACCAAAGTTTTCAGGAGTACTCTGAAAAATCTCCTGAACGTTATGATCTCATTGTAAGCAATCCTCCTTATTTTCATCATGCATCCAAACCAAATGGAGAGTCAAGACTAAATGCCAGACACAATGATCTGTTATCTTTTAAGGAAATAGTTGAAGGTGTGAAAAGGCTTTTAGTTCCATCCGGAATCTTTTGTCTGATACTGCCTTCCAGAGAAGGCATTGAGTTCATGGAGCTGGCCCAAAAACGCGGGCTCTTCTGCAACCGGATTGTGAAGATTAAAACCAAACCTGACCGGCCTGAAAAAAGGGTTATCATGGTATTCAGCTATGACCTGAGCGTAATAAGGGAAGAAAGTCTGATTACTAACGACATGAACGGGAATTACACTGATGAGTACATAGAACTCACCAGGGAGTACTACATAGGATTGAAGCAAAATCCCGATCAGGATTCTTCAAAGCAAATGCCGTTTTCTTCAAGCTCCTTAAGCACCGGTAAATAAATTTCTTTCTCTACCGGTATTGCAACTCCTCTTCGCTTAATAGTACCGTTAAGTAAAAGTTTTGCTCCGATTGCAAGAGGCAGTCCGACAGTCTTAGCCATTGCGGTGTCAACAGAATCTTCTCCTTTCACAAGCAAGGTAGAACTAAGCGTGTGAGTGCCTTTTTCTTTGTAAAGAAAGTGATGATACATCACAATCATGTCCTTGTCCTCCTGCTTAAGCACCCATTTCTGTTCCAACAAATACTGAAGCATCATTGCCGGGCTGGCGTCCTTCAATCCCGGTTTTACATCTCCGAAAATTCCGGTCCATTCAATTTTATCTATGATCTCCGAGTTCTGGTCACAACGGAGAAAAGCTGCCAGGTTCTCACGCAAACCTTTGCCGTGTTTCAGTTCAGGAAGAAATGCGGAAAACAGATCCCTGTATGTCAGGTTCTCAGAATTTTCAATTTTGTAAGAATCATCTGTGAGTCCAAGCTGAACAAAGACATCCCATGCCTTGCAAAATCCGGCATGTCTCAATGTACCACGCAGCATAGTGGGAATGTTTTCAAGACCGTATATTTTTCTGTACGACAATGAATCGCGGTTCGCATAAGCGTCAAACTCACCAAAGCCATTCACGGCAATTGTTTCCGCTTCTGCAAACAATCTGTGGTATGGGATGTATCTGTATGTTCCGTTCTTCACGTATTTCGCAGTGCCTTGCCCTGCCAGAATTACGTTGCGTGGGTTCCATGAAAACTTGTATGACCAGGGATTGTCATCAGATTCGGGAGCCACCAATCCTCCTGTGTAAGATTTAAACGATAATATTTCTGCATCTCTGTCCTTAAGGTTGTCAATAATTTTCATCGCACTCATGTGGTCAATGCCCGGATCAAGTCCCATTTCATTCAGGAGCAATACGCCTGCAGCCGAAGCATCCTGATCCAATTTTGACATTTCATCTGAAACATAAGATGCAGTGAGCAAATGTTTTCCGGCTTCTACACAATCTTTCGCGAGAGCAACGTGCATATGAGCAGGCAGCATTGAAATCACAAGATCCGCATTTGCAACTGCGGAAGTTCTGGCACTGTAATCATTCACATCAAGCACAATGGCATCACCGGAGGGATGGCCGGCGATTTTTTCCATTGCTGCTTCGAGTGATACATCAGCAACTGTTAGTCTCCACTCTTCCTGGCGAGAATGTGCGAGTAAATATCGAATCAAACTGTAAGAAGATCTGCCGGCTCCGACAAGTAATATTTTTCTCATGTGTTTGTAATTCGTGCTAAATTAACTCAAGAGTATTTAGGTGCAAAATTGTTCAGGTAAATATTCACTTAACCTGAGAATTATGTGGTAAACTTCAGGTGCAGGAAATCTGCATGGGATGAGAGGATAAAATGATGATGATGAATCAGCAAATTGATTCATATCTTTGAGAAAACATAAGCATTACATGAACATTCAAAAATTTCTTTTAGCAGCAGGGGCAATTAGCGGAACCCTGTCTGTGATCCTTGGGGCTTTCGGCGCCCATGCGTTGAAAACAAAACTTAATCCGGACATGCTTCAGGTTTTTGAGACAGGAGTCAGATACCAGTTTTATCATAGTCTTGCGATATTAATGACTGCACTATTAGTCGGAAAGCTTTCTTCTTCGCAGACTATGGGTGTCGGATTATTCTTCATAGCCGGGATCATTTTATTTTCCGGTTCACTGTACCTGCTTTCATGCAGGGAAATATTAAATATTGAAAGCTGGAAAAAAGTTCTCGGACCGATAACTCCCTTAGGAGGCATTCTTTTTGTAGCAGGATGGCTTATGCTTGCCATATCAGCATTAAAAAACTAATTTGAACAATCAAACCACCCAATTATGAAACTCAAAAAATTGCCTTTGATTTTGATAATCATGTGTATCGTCGGGTATTCCTGCAAAACATCTAAGAACAATGCAAACACATCAGTCCAGGTAAATGAAAACAAGGAAATTTTTAAGGACACAGCAAAAGAACTTTCAACAAAAGAAATCGACGAGGATGACAAGAATTTAATGGGAGATACTGTGAGGCTGGTGGTTTCTTTTTTTTCAGTGGCATCCGGATCTGATTATAAGTCAATGATTGCCATGGAGGACAGCATCGGAGAGTTTGCCAGAAGAAAAAACAAAACGATTGATTATCAAAAGAATCCGTGGGGAAGGGAAGGCGAGATGGATTATTGTTTCAGTTTATCTGAGCTTGAGGATGAAAATCAGGCTGAATTTATTCAATTCATCAGGGAAGTTTTGAAAAACGCGAAATCGGTAAATGTCTATGAAAATCAGCTTTGTCAAAGGAGGAGAAAGCTTTAAAATTGGGCATTCTGATAATTTTTACCTTACTTTGCGCTTCAATTTCGCTATTGAAAAACACCCGTCATGAACGAATTCGGTTTTAAAGCCAAGGAGGCCAGCGTTGCAGATTTAGGCCTCAAAAACGTACTGGATGCTTACTGGAATTTGACTCCTTCCGAACTGGTTGAGGAATCCATCATCCGCGGAGAAGGAGTTCTCACTGATACCGGAGCGCTCGCAGTTGATACCGGAAAATTCACCGGCCGGTCTCCTAAGGACAAATACATTGTATGTGATGATGTCACAGAAAAATCAGTTTGGTGGGGAGACATCAACATCAAATTCGACCCTGAAAAGTTTGATCGTTTGTACCAACGCGTATGCTCCTATCTACAGGGCAGGACGATTTATGTTCGTGACGCTTATGCCTGTGCTGATCCGAAGCATCGCCTGAACATTCGAGTGGTTACTGAATCTCCATGGCAAAATTTATTCGCCTACAATCTCTTTTTGCGTCCAAGTCATGAGGAAATACTCAAGACTGTGCATTCTGACTGGACAATCCTGGCAGCCCCGGGATTCCTAGCAGATCCTCATGTTGACGGAACAAGGCAAAGCAACTTTGCTATTCTGAATTTCACAAAAAGAATCATTCTCATTGGAGGCACGGCTTATACAGGCGAAATCAAGAAGGGAATTTTCTCTGTGTTGAATTATGTACTTCCACACGATAAAAATGTATTGTCCATGCATTGCTCCGCAAATCAGGGCAAGGCAGGAGATACGGCAATCTTTTTCGGTCTTTCCGGTACAGGAAAAACTACCCTTTCTGCGGATCCAAATCGCGGACTGATCGGAGATGATGAGCACGGCTGGTCGGATGAATCTGTATTTAATTTCGAAGGCGGATGTTATGCCAAATGTGTCAATCTCTCCAAAGAAAAAGAACCACAGATTTTCAATGCCATTAAGTTTGGATCCCTTGTTGAAAATGTTGAGTTTTTTGACGGCTCCACTTCAGTGGATTATGATAACATCAGCAAGACTGAAAATACAAGAGCAGCTTACCCGATTTTCCACATTGATAATGCGTTGGAGAAGTCCATGGCCGCTCCACCGAAAAATATTTTCTTCCTTACATGTGACGCGTTCGGAGTACTGCCTCCTATATCCAAATTAAATCCAGGTCAGGCAATGTATCATTTCATCTCAGGTTACACGGCAAAGGTCGCAGGAACTGAAGTTGGAATTACTGAACCCACCACAACTTTTTCCGCATGCTTCGGAAAAGCTTTCCTCCCATTACACCCAACAAAATATGCAGAGCTACTCGGAGATAAACTGAGGAAGAACAAAGTGAATGTCTGGCTTGTAAATACCGGATGGTCAGGTGGCTCATATGGTGTAGGTTCCAGAATGAAACTATCATTCACCAGAGCCATGATTACAGCAGCTCTCAATGGTGAACTTGACAAGGTTGAATATGAAACCATGCCTGTGTTTGGTTTGTCAATGCCCAAAACCTGTCCTGGAGTTCCTACAGAAATTCTCAATCCAAGAAATACATGGGCTGATAAAAACGAATTTGATACCAAAGCGAATACTTTGGCAGCTTCATTCGTAAAGAATTTTGCCCAATACGCGGAGTACGCTACCGAAGAAATCCTGAATGCAAAACCCAAGTTGGCAGTAAACGCATAAGTTCAAACAGCATTTATAAAAAACCTTCATCGACCTGATGAAGGTTTTTTTATTTTTATACCAAATGAAATAAGAAATGAAGTTTCAAAACATGGAACTTTTTTACGTGGAAGCATCGGTACGAAGTGAAATCGAACTGTCTTCTGAAGAATCAAAACATTTGATCAAGGTACTCAGGTATAAAAAGGGAGACCGCGTGCTGGTTACTGACGGAAAAGGCAATATGCATGTGGCAGAGATTGCCATAGATGATATTAAAACATGCGTGCTTAATAGAGGAGATAAAATCCCCGGTATTCATAAGCATCCGTATTCACTTCACATAGCCATTGCACCTACAAAAAACACAGATCGTCTTGAATGGTTTGTAGAAAAAGCAACTGAAATCGGGGTGGACCGCATCAGCCTCATTATCTGCAGTCATTCAGAAAGAAAGGAGATGAAAACTGCACGACTGGAAAAAATTGCAATATCTGCACTCAAACAAAGCATGAGTGCATACAAGCCTGAGATAAGCGAATGCCAGGACTTTAACACCTTCATACAATCATGCAGGGAAAAGCAACGTTATATTTGCAGCATGGATGCTGAGGAACTGCTGATTAAAAGATACCTGAAGGGTGAAGACACAGTTATTCTGATCGGACCAGAAGGAGATTTCAATAAGGATGAAATTATGCAGGCAGGAAGGCACGGTTTCTTTCCGGTTTCACTTGGACCAAGCCGGCTTCGCACTGAAACTGCGGCCTTGCTTAGTGTTGCGAGCATTCTCAACCTGAACCTTTGATACAATCATTATTTTAGCGGAATGAAAAAACTATTCTTAGTTGCATTATTGATGGGCTGCAAAGTTTTTGCGTCTGAACCTTCATTCAAAATAGCAGTGTTGAAATACAATGGAGGTGGTGACTGGTATGCTAACCTGGAAACTTCATTGCCAAATCTCATTCGCTTTTGCAATGACAAATTAAAAACCAATATTCATCCCGAACAGGCGATTGTGGAAGTCAGCAGTCCTGACATTTTCAATTATCCTTTCATTCACATGACTGGTCATGGCAACTGGGTACTCAACAACCAGGAATCAGAAAACCTCAGAAAATACCTTGCCGGTGGAGGCTTTCTCCACATTGATGACAATTACGGATTAGACCCTTACGTGCGTCCGCAGATGAAAAAAGTTTTTCCTGAGCTGGACTTTGTTGAGCTACCATTCTCCCATCCTATTTACAACCAGAAGTTCAGTTTCAACAAAGGACTTCCGAAGATCCATGAGCATGACAACAAAGCCCCTCAAGGTTTCGGTTTAATACACGAAGGCCGACTGGTTTGTTTTTATACTTATGAATGTGATTTAGGCGACGGATGGGAAGATCCTGAGATTCACCGAAATTCCGCCGCAACAAGAGAAAAAGCCTTGCAAATGGGTGCCAACATCATTCAATATGCTTTTACGCAACAATGAGCTGGCGTAAATTATCTCGTTGATTACAAACAGATTACAGACTCACTAGTGATTTTTGCTCATTTTTAGTCCAAAATGATTTCGAATTCCATTGAAATATTGACTTGAGCTTCTCTTTTTCATTACTTGCCAGCGATTCTCGATTTTACACATGAAACTCATTATCGAAAAACACCCAGAGTTTTCCAGGCTGATAAATTTATTTGAACGGATGGAGGACATAGCTGAACAATCAGGAAAGCATCCTGATGAGTTTTACCAGGAACTTCCAGAGAGTAAATACCATCAGGAAACAGATCAAAGTTCAATCAGGCAAATTCAACTTTTGCGCAACAGGCTTTTCTCAGAAATCCCTCAAGTCAATTCCGGTTCTTATGAATGCAGAATGGATGTTATCAATAATGGAGATTCGGAAGATTTATAAGCCCAAGCTCAAATTATAGAGGACAAAAAAAATCCCGGGTTTCGGCCCGGGATTTTTTGTATTTGCGTGGTTTTATTGAACCACCGCTTTGAAAGAAGGGTCATTGAACCACTTAATGAATTCACGATCTTCTGCGGCTTTTGACTTCAGTGTGCTGTCTTTTGACACAGCAGAATTGAGGTTGCTGATTACACCGGATGAATCTCCTTTACGAGCTGAGATCACCGCTTTCAGGTAACTACCCATTGCAGAATCTTTATCAGGTGAAGCATCAAGAGTTGACATTGCGCCATCCTTGTCTCCGGCAAGAAGCTTGGCAAGAGAAGCATTAAAGCTGGACGTGCCGCTGTAGTTACTTACAGCCATTGCATAATTACCGTTACGGATATCAAGAAAACCCTGATTCTGGTTTACTTCAGAACCTGCTCCGGCAGCTGCAGCATACATAAGAGCAGCGTTCTTGCGGTCACCTTTGCGAGAGTAACATGCACCCATATTATTCTTCACTATAGGATTGTTCGCGCTCAACTGATCCGCTTTGTTGAATTCAGTCATTGCACCGTCAACATCACCCATCATGAATTTCACCATACCTGCATTGTTTGCGGCTCTCCACTCCTGAGGATAAATTCTCTGAGCAGTTTGGTAAATGCTGAGTTTTTCATTGTTATCTGAAGTGAGAGTAGCTGCATAAAGAACTTCTTCCACGCTCAGTGAATCCGGCGAAGATTTTACAAGTGCAGAGATCTGCTCATCGCTGCGGCCAACTTTATCTGCATTGATTGTTACGATGGAGCGACGCAGTTTAGGAAGTACACCTTCAGCGATTTCTGTATAAGCTTTACCCATCTTTTTGATTTCCATTTCACGTGCTTCTGGATCAGAATTGGAAGCAACTATGCGGAGAATCATATCTTTCTGAGCCATGTTGGTTTCCTGCATCAACTGCTGGAATCCGTTCCAGTCTTCGTTTACTGTATTCTTAGTAAAGAATGAACTGTCCGGGCTCATTTTCACCTTCATCTTCTTAAACAGTCCGGCCATGTGCTTAGCAGAATTCTTACTTCTGTTGTTGGCTAGATCAGTATTCAGCTTTTCAGTTCCATCAGGAGATGCGTAACCGGTGATGCTGATACCTTTCAAAGTGTATGGAGCTTTGTTTAAAGCTGTCAATGCGCTATCAAGCTTCTTGAATTCAGGCTTATTGTTGATGTTGCATTTCTTATTGATAAAATTCGGATTTACATTGGCAGTATTGATCAGGTAGTACATATTACCGGTGTAATTGGCAGGGGTGATTCTTTCGAATTTATCCTTACCGATAATTACTTTCTCATCATTTCTTACCAAGAGCGGTGTGATTATTGTACCATCAGCGATTTTCATCGCACCGAGTTCCTTGCTTGTTGTGCCTTTCATGCCGGTAGCTTTCACCATTACATCGGCAGCTGCCATATCAGGTGAATAGGCAATCTTATCGGAGTAAGTAAAGCTTCCACCGGTTTTGTAATTAACCTTAGTGCCCGTAGACTTAGACTTTTCTCCAATTACAGTTATGGATTTAAAGTTGTGCTCACCACCGGATGACTTCATGAAAGGAGTCACTGTTGCATCCACTTTTTTAGCGAAATATTTCGGAGGGTAAGTGCCTTTCACTGCAATGGCGACACTGTCACCGTGCAATTCAACAGGATTGGGAGTAACTTCATGTTTTACCTGGCTGAAGTTTTTGGCCATTTTACCCAAACCATTGCAACCTGCAAGTGCAACACAGAGCAGGAGACATGATAGTGTGTGTAGCTTATTCATTTTTCTGTTTTAAAAGTTGTTTTAGGTGATTTTGCTGGCAATATTATGACATTTTCCCTTAAGAAAACTTATTTTTTTCATGAATTTTTTGAGGCGCGTTTGCGTTCATTTTCATCCAGTAATATTTTACGCATTCGCAAGGATTTTGGAGTTACTTCCAAATATTCGTCTGATTCGATATATTCCATAGCTTCTTCGAGTGAGAAATTCACTTTGGGAGTGATTCGCACATTCTCGTCGCTGCCTGAAGCGCGCATGTTAGTAAGCTGTTTTGCCCTGGTTACATTAATAATCATATCACCCGGACGGATTCCTTCCCCGATGATTTGACCTGCATAAATTTCATCAGAAGGATCAATGAAGAATCTGCCTCTGTCCTGGAGCTTTTCAATGGAATATGCCGTGGATTTTCCTTTATCCATGGAAATCAGAACCCCATTATTTCTGCCTGGTATTTCACCTTTCCAGGGCTCATAAGCCTTGAAACGGTGAGCGATGATTGCTTCACCCTGGGTGGCAGTCAACAGATTGTTTCTCAGTCCAATAATTCCTCTCGCTGGTATGCTGAATTCCATGTGCAACACATCACCTTTTGGTTCCATGATCAGCAATTCACCTTTTCTTTGGGTAACCTGGTCGATGACTGCGCCCGAAAATTCTTCAGGCACATTGATGGTGAGCATTTCTATTGGTTCGCACTTCTGGCCGTCAATTTCTTTAATAATCACCTGGGGTTGTCCGACCTGAAGCTCATAACCCTCGCGTCTCATGGTTTCGATCAGAATTGAAAGGTGCAGGATTCCTCTGCCATACACATTATAAGAGTCAGGTGAAGATGTTTCCTGAACTTTGAGAGCCAGGTTTTTTTCAGTTTCTTTAAAAAGACGATCACGCAGATGCCTGGATGTGACAAACTTACCTTCCTTTCCGAAGAATGGAGAATTGTTAATCGTAAATAACATTGACATAGTTGGCTCATCCACATCAATACTTGGCAAAGCTTCCGGATTTTCGAAGTCGGCAACAGTATCTCCTATTTCGAAATTTTCAAGACCAACGATGGCGCAAATATCACCAGCTTTTATTTGTTCCTGCTTGCTTCTTCCAAGACCTTCGAAACTATGAAGCTCTTTCACGCGAGATTTTAAAACAGAACCGTCGCGTTTCACGAGTGAAACAGGCATGCTTTCACGAAGCGCTCCTCTGAAAACTCTGCCGATAGCGATCCTGCCTACAAAACTGGAGTAATCGAGAGAAGTAATCAACATTTGTGCTGTTCCTTCATGCAATGGAGCCGGAGGAATATGCGTGATGATAGCATCGAGCAAGGGAGTGATGTCACTGGTAGGTTTATTCCAGTCAGTGCTCATCCAGCCATGCTTTGAGGAGCCATATAAGGTCGGGAAGTCAAGCTGTTCTTCTGTCGCATTCAGGTTGAAAAACAAATCGAAAATCTGTTCATGCACTTCATCTGGGCGACAATTCTCTTTATCGACTTTATTAATCACCACAATCGGTTTTAATCCCAGACTCAGAGCTTTTTGAGTCACAAAGCGAGTTTGAGGCATTGGGCCTTCAAAAGCATCTACAAGGATGAGTACACCATCAGCCATGGTCAGCACTCTTTCAACCTCACCGCCGAAGTCGGCGTGACCAGGTGTGTCAATGATGTTGATTTTGACATCCTTATATCGAATTGACACGTTCTTGGCTACGATGGTGATTCCCCGTTCGCGTTCCAGATCATTATTATCAAGAATCAATTCATCTGTGTGCTGGTTGTCACGGAACAGTTTTGCCTGGTGAAGCATTTTATCCACCAAAGTGGTCTTTCCATGGTCTACGTGTGCAATAATTGCAATATTTCTTATTTGCATGCTTTTCAAATGGCCTGATAATCAGGCACTCTGTTTTAAGGGCTGCAAAGGTAGCCTTTTTTCCGGCTTTATTAAAATCTGAGAATCTCTTCACTCACAATAAGAGATAAACTTATTCACAATTCATCCAAGCTGCAGACTTCAAGAAGTAAAGCAGTGAAAAGGGCAAGCTATTAATTAAGGACCTCTTATTTGGTTTTTTATGCCATTCGATTACCTTTGCAGCCCTTCAAAAAACAAGAATTCTATATGGAAAATTTCATATTTATAGTACCCATTCTAGGTATAGTTGGTCTCGTAGTAATGTTCGTTAAAGCAAACTGGGTGAGTAAGCAGGATTCGGGCGACGCAACCATGATTGAGCTCGCGGGACACATTGCAAAAGGTGCAATGGCTTTTCTGAAAGCAGAATGGAAAATCCTCAGCTACTTTGTAATCATTGCATCAATACTTCTTGCATGGTCTGGGACACTTATTCCTACATCAAGTCCGGCTATAGCTTTATCGTTTATTATCGGAGCAGTGTTCTCTGCTGTCGCCGGATATATCGGAATGAATATCGCCACAAAAGCAAACGTGAGAACTACACAAGCCGCACGCGGCAGCCTGAAACAAGCACTTAGAGTATCGTTCGCAGGTGGTTCTGTAATGGGACTTGGTGTGGCAGGCCTTGCTGTTCTTGGACTGGGCTCATTATTTATAATTCTTTATCAAGCTTATGTTGTTTCAACCGGATCAAATGTGAACGGTGTGATGATGATTAAAGCATTGGAAGTTCTTGCAGGATTCTCACTCGGTGCAGAATCTATTGCCCTGTTCGCTCGTGTTGGAGGAGGTATTTATACTAAGGCTGCAGACGTAGGCGCAGACCTTGTGGGTAAAGTAGAAGCAGGTATTCCGGAAGATGACGTAAGAAATCCGGCCACCATCGCCGATAACGTAGGAGATAATGTAGGAGATGTGGCAGGAATGGGAGCTGACTTATTTGGCTCTTATGTTGCGACCATTCTTGCTACCATGGTACTTGGAAGTGAAATTGTCTCTGCTGATAATTTTGGCGGCATTGCTCCAGTTCTTCTTCCAATGGTTATTGCGGGTGTAGGACTGATCTTTTCAATTGTGGGAATGTGGTTTGTAAAAATCAAGGATGATAACAGCAGTGTGCAAAAAGCTCTGAACCTTGGAAACTGGTCTTCAATCATCTTCACAGCAATTGCATCTTTCTTCCTCGTGAATTACATGCTTCCGGAGACTATGTCAATACGCGGATTTGAATTTACGAGAATCAACGTTTTCTATGCGATTGTGCTGGGTCTTGTTGTTGGAGCTTTGATGAGCGCAATCACAGAATACTATACAGCAATGGGTAAGCGACCTGTGAATTCAATCATCAGGCAATCATCCACAGGGCATGCAACTAATATCATCGGCGGACTTTCAGTTGGAATGGAATCTACTGCACTTCCGATCATTGTACTTGCTACAGGAATTTACGGCTCATATGAGTTGGCAGGACTTTACGGAGTAGCGATTGCAGCTGCGGGCATGATGGCCACAACGGCCATGCAGCTTGCCATTGACGCATTCGGCCCTATCGCAGATAACGCAGGAGGAATTGCCGAGATGAGTGGACTTCCAAAAGAAGTAAGAGGACGTACCGACAACCTTGACGCAGTCGGAAACACCACTGCGGCAACAGGAAAAGGATTTGCCATTGCATCTGCAGCACTGACTTCTCTTGCACTATTTGCAGCATTTGTAGGAGTAGCTGGTATTGATCAGATTGATATTTATAAAGCGGATGTGCTTGCTGGTTTGTTTATAGGCGGAATGATACCGATGATCTTCTCATCTCTTGCGATTGCAGCTGTAGGGCGCGCAGCCATGGACATGGTGAATGAAGTAAGAAGGCAGTTCAGGGAAATTCCCGGCATCATGGAATATAAGGCAAAGCCGGAGTATGAAAAGTGTGTTGCAATTTCCACCAAGGCTTCCATTCGTGAAATGATTGCGCCCGGAGCGATTGCTCTCGTAGTGCCTGTGATCATCGGCTTTAGTTTCGGTCCTGAGGTTCTTGGAGGACTTCTTGCAGGTGTAACCGTATCAGGCGTACTTATGGGAATGTTCCAGAACAACGCTGGAGGCGCATGGGATAACGCAAAGAAGAGTTTTGAAAAGGGAGCGGAAATTAACGGGCAGACATATTACAAAGGCTCCGATCCTCACAAAGCTTCAGTAACAGGAGATACAGTAGGTGATCCTTTCAAGGACACATCTGGTCCATCGATGAACATCCTGATCAAGCTCATGTCAATTGTTTCCCTCATCATAGCTCCTCACATTTCAGAAAATGCCGGAGCACACGGTCATGCAGATGCCGCATGCTGCGGAGGACACGAAGAAGTTCTTGCAGAATACACAGGAATAAACTGTGAGATGGATGCAGCAGGAAACTGTCTGATTGACACCGCAGTGTTCAGCAGCTGGCTTGCAGAAGGAAAGATTGAATCTTCGGCAATTGTGAGCACAAGCGGAGGAAAACATTCAGTGAACAAAGACGCATGTATAAGTGAAATGGGAACCCAACTTGCGCATGACTGTTCAAAAGGATGCGACGAAGCTTGCATGAAAGCCTGCAAAGAAAAAGGAATGGATTGCAAAGGTATTAGCATGACTTGTTCAGAGGAATGCAAAAAAGCCTGTGCTGAGAAAGGAATAGACTGCACTGATCCTTCAAATTGCCCGAACTTAAAAGGCAAATCATGCTGCAGTAAAGCCTGATAACAGATAAACGAAAATGAAAGTCCTCCTGTCCTCAGGGGGACTTTTTTTATTGCTCCTTAGCTACCCTTTCCATGGTGATGAAAGAATAATCGAACTCATTCTTTTCATCAGCTGAAAAAGACTCAGACTCTGTTACTGTCCATTCTTCAGGATTAAGCTCAGGAAAGTAGGTATCGCCCTGTATAGTTGTATGAACCCGGGTCATGTAAATTTTATCCGCTAATGGAATT
>QQVM01000004.1 GCA_003389385.1 Bacteroidota bacterium | reverse complement strand
TTAAGATCACATCGATGTTCTGAGTATACACTGTATTGGAATTAGGACCACTGCCATTGCCTTTGCTGACATAAAGCTTATCGTCTGCTCCCAGCTGAAGGCATGCCATCTGCACATTCTGCAATATCCCCGTATCCGGATACATCATGATGGTTTGTTTGCTGGCTCTAATATCAGGAGCATTTAAATCATACTGATATACAAACTTGGCCGGATAAGGATAGGAATTGGCAACGTACAGGATTTGTTCATCCGGTGAAAACTCGCAGCCTAAATAAGAATTTTCCGGACTGAACACATATTTTCCGATCCTGCGGTAGTTTGAAAACATGCCGCTGCAACGGTCGAAATCCAATAAATCAATCTGGCAGTTTGGACTAACAGAAACAAATCGTTCTCCACTTCGACTAAACCTAGACTGTCCGACAGTCATATATTTAGAATCAGGTGTGCCTACAGCTTGTCTGCTCGGCCCTTGAATACCCGAAGGGCTGATGAGATAAACCAGGTACTCATCCTGATCCCAGCGCTGTTGTATCAGCCACCAGTCACGACCATTGGCATGCTTTACCGCCGTTAGTCTTTGAGTGATACTGTCTGTAGTCAGGCGAATGTTCTTTTGTACCACGCCACCCAATCCTCCATCCAAACTCATATCCACTACTGTGTAGTACAGATTGATTTGTGAATTATGCTGCATCTTACTGAAAATATAATAGTGCAGGCTATCACCCGGAAATGGCAGGATGAGCAGACCCTGAGTCTGGGCCGGATGTCCCTCCAGGGAATCTCCATTTTGCATCAATGCACCGGTTCGGTTGTAAACATAGACTCCCTGAAAGGCAAAACGATCGGCTGCAGCATAAAAGAGCAGATCCCCACCCTTGTCGCTGATGGAAGCAATGGTATACTTTACAATTGTTCCCTGAAGTGGTGAATAAAATGAAAAAACATTGCCTGTATCGTTGAAATCAATTCCACCATGATCACCGAAGATCCAGATACGGTCTTCTTTTTGAGCTAAGGTTTCAAGGAAGACGAATGAAATTAAAATCAACAAGATGTGCTTCAGCATGAGGAAAATTGTCTGAACTGGGATGTAGTCTGAACTGGGATTTATTGGATTAATTGGATTTTGGGGATTGACTGCATTTTATATTTCTTATTGAAAGGTATAACATTTTGAACAATTTGTAATTCATTGATTGAAGGATTTCTCTTTTGCTCTAAACGTTTATAGTTTCAGATAAAATCCTGCATATGCGGATTGCATGAGCGTACAACTGGTATGATCTTGCGTTTCAATTATTGTATCCAATGAAGTATCAGGAGTTAACCAGAATGATTATCGGACATGCTATGACAGTGCATGGCACATTGGGAAACGGTTTTCAGGAGGTAATTTATCAGAGAGCTTTAGAAATTGAATTTTCATTGAATGAAGTGAACTTTAAACGGGAATTCGAAATGCCTGTAATTTACCATAACACTCAAATTGGTACACGACGGGTGGATTTTCTGGTTGACGAAATAATTTCCGTAGAACTCAAAGCCTTAACAGAATTGCAGGAAGTTCATTTCGCGCAGGCAATTAATTACCTGGAAGCTTACAATCTTGAAATCGGTTTGTTAATAAATTTCGGAGCCAAGAGCCTGCAATTCCATCGATTTAAAAATAAAAATTTCAAGCCGCTAAATCCTTGAAGGCTCTCCTGTCAACATACAACCGGTCATCCCACAAATCCCAAGAATCCCAGTTCAGACAACTTCCCATTAATCCCACAAATCCCAGGAATCCCAGTTCAGATATCATCCCACAAATCCCAGGAATCCCAGTTCAGACAGCCTCCTAAAAATCCCAGTAATAATTCTCCAGCGCCATTCGGAGTCCGATGCCGATATAGTTGCTGAGCTGCTCTCCCAGAATGCTGCTTCTTTTTCTCATCCCGGCGGTGAACTCAAGGTTGAAATTGGTTTTGGGGTTGACTAAGTATGCGATCCTGATTTCGGCGGAGCTGATATTATTCTCCACTCCCTGGAACATTTCATGTCCGTACTCGGTGATCCTGCTTTCATAGCTGCGGAAAATGTCATTGCCGAGATTCACGCCTCCGGTGTCCTGCCCGGTTTTGGCATACTGAAATTTCAGTTCTGCGAAAATATTTTTATAACGGTAGTTCAGGAATGAAACCGACTCGAAAAAGTTCGCGCCAAGCGGATGAGCGAGCGGCTGATTGTAATGTGTATAATCCTGGGCATTGCTTCTGTGCTGGTAAGTGAAAGGGCGCACGAAGTTCAGCTCGCACTGTAAATTCAGATTGGAAACCCTGAAGATGTTCCATGACTTAAACCCGAATTGCAATCCCTGCTTGTTGCCCCACCAGCCATTTCCGTCGCGCACTTCATCAAGAAGGAATTCATCAAGAAGAACCTGTCCGTACACGCTGTTGAATCGATTGATCCTGATTTTGTAGTTGAGACCCAGCAATGCATTGTCGGGAGAGTCGAGAGAATTTTCAACCGGACGCAGGAAAAGCATCGGGTTCAGGTAATGCAGCTCGTAGCCCCTGCTTTCTGCCTGCTTCCACATCACGGTTTCAAAAATTCCTACAGAGATGCCGTTCTTTTTACCGATGTTTAAGTTGAGGTAATGTGTGGTCGAATATTTTTTGAAGAATCCGATGTTGTCATCATGCGGAGTTTTCAGGTCCTGCATCACCGCGTAATAGACGCTGTACCTGAATTTCCAGAATGTCATGTTCACACGCAGGAAAGGATAGTTGTAAGAATTGTCTGATAGCAAAAGGGACCTGTAACCGTTCCCGATGAAATTCTTGTCGTGAGCGAGGAGAAAATCAAAATGCCTGTCAAGTCGATATGCGATTCCACCGAATGACTGGCTGAAATCAAAGGCTTCATCTTTCAGGAATTTCACTTTGCCCTGGCCGGGAACAACACTGTCGCGACGGACAAGACTGTCGACATATCCGACAAATCTAGCCTGGTTCTCACGAAAACCACTATAGAAAAAAAACTTGTCTTTCACATTGGCCTGCACCAGTGCACCTCTTGTGTTGATGAACACATTTCTCTGGTTTTCGTTATCACGGCCAAGCTGAAGATTCAACACAGGATCAACGGAAAGAATGATGTCATCCTTGTCGACAAGCAAGAGATGTTCACTGCGAAGCTTGCGCCCTACCCAGCTGCGGTGAAACTTACTATCTTTTATCTGCGGAGCAAGAATTGAGTCGAGCGGAATTGCATTTTGAAGTTCAATGTACGACCAGGGCTGTATGCTGCTGTGAAATCCTGTCGTGTCTGCATCTATGAAAGAGCCAATTCTCTGGTTTATATCGCGGTTAAGCGGAAAGACATAGCCTTGCGCAAGCGATGTTCCCACCTGCAGCATAACAGCAAGCACACTGAAACAAAAAATGCAGCGTCTCTTTCCTTTCATCATCATAAATTCCATTTCGCAAAGGAAGCAATAGATCATATTTTCACAAGAGGAACATTGTTCCAGTCTGTCAACTTATCAGCATTGCGCAGATCTGTCCACTCAAAATCCTTCAGCAGGGCGACAAATTTTTTTTCGGCGCCCTTGAGTCCGTAGTAGGACATCAGCTTTCTCTTCAAAGGTAAGGATTTCAGAAGGGGCTGTCCGGGGTCGAAATCGCGCGGATGGAAATATGACATTACATATACAGAATCATTCAGCATCTTACGGATCAGTGAATACGGCAAAAGCCTGAAGTATCCTCCTCCGGCATTCACAATTTTCTTTCCGAATAAAGATGAAACGCTAACTGGAAATTCTTTCAGGATTCCATTTGACAGTTCTATCCTGCAGGGTGAGGCAGAGGGAAAAGATGGGAATCCGCCATGATTGCGGGAAGCGGGAAATACTGAGCTGTCTGTCGTGAATCCGCATTCCAGAAGAACTTCAAAAGCCCAGGTGCATTCAGGTGTAATTGAAAAACCGGCAGCACGGTATACACTGACAGGCTTTGAAACTACATCCTCGAGACGGGCTTTTGCCTCGAGACAATCTGCTTTAAACCCATGCCGGCTTTGTTTGTACACCAATTCATGCTTGTTGGAGTGACAGGCAATTTCATGCTTCAAAGAAATTTCTCTCACGAGAGCCGGATATTTTTCAGCAACCCAGCCGAGCACAAACCAAGTAACGGAAACATCGGCTTCATCAAGAATGTTAAGTATCCTTCGGGCATTTTTTTCAATCCTGCTTTCAAATCCCAGCCATTGTTCCGGATAAGCAGTTTGAGGATGATCCAAAATGTGAAACCAGTCTTCCAGGTCAATACTGAGCAGCTTCATTTGTTCAAAATTAAGCGAAAAAGCGAAAAAAATTGAATTTAAATCAGCGAAATTGAAGTAATTATCTTCGGAAGTTGTTGGAATTGAAAAAATTAATATACTTTTATCGCATTAATATTCAATTCAACACACATTACAATGAAAAGAGGTAAAGTAAAATTCTACAACAACTCCAAAGGTTACGGGTTTATCAATGACCATGAATCATCTGGTGATATTTTTGTACATGCTACAGGCCTGAAAGGTGAAATTCGCGACGGCGATGAAGTCACTTTCGAAGTTCAGGAAGGAAAAAGAGGATTAAATGCGGTAAACGTTCAAAAAGTATCGTAAATAAATTCCGGAAAATGTAAAGCCGTCTCTGTTCAGGGGCGGCTTTCTTTTTTTAAAACACATCGTAGTCGCCAAATGTCAGGTGCCAGTTTTGCATTTCATCCATCAGTTGTGCTCTTGAAAAATCATTGTGCTGCCTGTAAATAAAATGCAACTGCTGAGGAAGGAATCTTTCAGGCGGAAGAATAAAGCCAGAATCTTTAAGAAGCTTTGCTTCACAGCCATTCCCGCTTAATGCACAAACCACCAAGTCAATTTTATTTCTTGACGAAAGCTCAATCGCGTCTTTCATATATTCAATTAAATTCTTTTTTGGCATTTCAGGATCTGCAATAATGTCCAGGATGATCAGGCAGTTCAGACCATAGACCAGCTTGGCGCGACAAACGAGAAGGAATTTTAATTCTTCAGCAGAGTTTTTCAACAGATAATATTTCCGCTCCGGTATTTCCTGATACCTCCATTTGAGGTAGGCGAAATTTCTCAGTCCGCAAATTTTTTTTGTACGGATGAATTTATCATGCAGGCCTTCATATGCATCTGAGTCTTGTTTGAAATCAAATTCTGAAAGAATGTTTCCCGACGACTTTTCAGGCAAAAGATTAAAATGGATATCACTCCCCTCCTTGGATTTCAGTCCCCCAAAAATTTTCATTCCGATATTCAATGGCCTCAAGGGCTTGACAAAAAAATTCAGTTTGCCGGGATTCTTAAATCCCAGCCTGGAAATAAAAACGGGATATGACAATGCATTAGGCACTCCGGCGGTGAAATAAATTCCCAGTTCACTTGCATGCTGATAAGTTTTATCCGCAAGCTTGCCGAATAATCCCATTCCCCTGTAGTCAGGATGAGTAAGTGTATTCACAGACCATGACCCAGAAATGATCTCTCCGTCAAAATAAAATTTACGCTGTAGAATAAGGTACTGTGCCGCGAGTTTTTTCTCTTCTTCCGCTACATAAATAATCGCTCTTCCGTCTGGGTTCTGTTCGTACTCCCACTTCAAATAAAGAGGATGTGAAATCTCCTTGCCTGGATAAGTGCTCTCCGTGAGGCGGATCAGGCGTGCGTAATCAGAATCACTGAACTTAGAAATCTGAATGTCTGTTTCCAGCTTAGCCATTTAACTCCCTGAAAAGTGTATTATATGAATTCGCTGCATTATTCCAGGTATAGAAATCCTTAATTCTTTGCATTGATTTTTTACAGTACTCCGAAGTCTCTTGTTCACTTTTACTTTCAAGACGTTTGATTCTTTCAGCCAACTCTATAGAATTTCTGAAATACAATTGACCTTCTCCGTTTACTTCCCTGTTGAAAGGATTGTCATGGCAGATGCAAACAGTTCCTGCAGACATCGATTCGAGCAATGAAGGGTTAGTACCGCCCACGCTGTGTCCGTGCAGGTAAGCAAATGCTCCTGCTCTCAAAGAATCGAGTTTCTCTCTGTGGTATTGCGCACCAGGCATGAGAATATTTTCTGATTTATACTTCAACACCATTTCTGAATATTCTGTGTTTTCATGAGTTCCGATAATCAGAATTTTCTTTTTTGTTCCAGACACCCTGAACCCTTCTGCAATCTCAAGTATGTGATTCTCGGGAACAAAACGCGCTACAAGGATGTAATACTCTTTATTCTGAAGTCCGTATTCTCGCAGCACATCCGGATTAAATCCTGCAGGCTTATGCGTTCCGTAGGGAATTATCTTCAGCCGCGACGAAGGAACATTTTGTTTTTGTATCCAGAATGAAGCGAGCGCCTTTGCATCCGCTACAAGAAAATCACTGTATTTTGATGCGAATTTCTGAGCAATTCTCACATAAGTTTTCTGAAGAAAAGAATACTTATCACGCAGGTGTTCTAGCCCATCAACATTGCTGACAATGATGTTTCTCTTTTTTCTGATGATTGGATAAAACGGAGCGCCTCCAACTCCGCATACAAGCAAGATGTCATGTTCAAAAGAAGCTTTTTTCAGTGAATCATAGTAGAATTTGAGCGGAGATTCACCCTTACGGTATGCAGACTCAATGATGCGGATGCCATGAAATTTACCCTGTGTAATATTGCTGCCCTTCTCTCCCACTACGCTGACTTCATGACCTATGTCACGAAGTTGTGCGGAAATGTTTTCTGCAAAAGTTTCAAAGCCGCCATAAGCGGCGGGGATTCCCCTGCTGCCTACGATTGCGATTTTCATTTTACATTCAACATTTGTGTCCAACTGGAAGCGATGTGATCCCAATTATGATCATCCTTCATTTTTTCAAGAGCATACCTTGACAATGAATGTAACAGGATTGGATCATCGACAGATTTGTTAATTTTTTCCGCGAAGGCCTCCTGATTTTCGGGGTCGCTTATTATTCCGCTCCTGCCGTCTTCAATAATTTCAGAAAAAGCCGGTGCAAGGGAGACAATGCAAGGCAAGCCGTAACTCATCGCCATCAGTAAAACTCCGCTCTGGTAAATTTTTCTGTAAGGCAAAAGTATCATGTCACTAGCCCGGAACAAAAGCTCTCTTTCCTCTTCAGGTATATATTGTATCATGAGCTTCACTTTTTTTTTCAGACCATTTCGAAGGATGATGCTCATGTAAGGATCAAAAGATGTTTCACGCAATGGTCCGGCAATAATCAGAACTAAATCATTTCTCACATGCGCCATAGCTTCGAGAAGATTATCAAGACCCTTGTTTCTCTTGATCATGCCAAAAAAGAGCAGGTGCTTTTTTACAGGATCAAGTCCGAGCTTTTTGATCGCTTCACTCTTCTGGATATTCTCAGAGACTTTCGAGAGCTGAATAAAATTTCCATGCGGAATCACATGCAATTTATCCGGAAGAAACTCTCCGCATAACCGGATCAGCTCATCACGCGTGTATTTGTTATGAACGATCAGTTTATTCGCAAGTTCGGAACAGATGGTTTTTAAATTCTCCAAAGATGATTTATGCACGAAACTTTCACAGTCATGCACAATCAGAAGGATTTTTAATCCTGATTTTTTCAGGTAAGAAATCAGTTTACGGTTCAGACTACCCGCATGAAAAAGATGAAGTACCACATACTCGCAATTCATATCCAGAATATGTTTGCGTGAATTCCGGAACGCGTTCAGAGTCTTGAAATAATTCAGGAAACGATTTCCTTCACGTCCGGGAAATACATTGTACGACTTGTAGGCCGGATTCTCTTCAGAGGTATTTGAAAAGAGAAAGCAATTGTATCCCTCTTTATTCAGTGCTTCGAGAAGAAAACGGTTGTAATGATGCATGCCCGATTTCAATCCTGCTGAATCGATTAATGCTATGCTGGGTTTATTAATCTCTTTCGTCATGCTTTCATCCAATCCGACAGATCACGTCCGATCAATTTTTGCAGTTTTTTCATATCTTCAGTGTAGAATTCTGTCAGTCTCTGCCTGGTTTCAATTTTCATCTGAGCTTTTTGATTGCTGATGGAATTCCATTTATCGAGCTGATTCCTGATTCCGCTCTTCAGGTTTTCCGGGATATGATTCAGGATATGAAACTTCAGTTTACTTTCAGCAGTTACTATTCGGCCCAGAAGATTCCAACGAGGTTCGTATCCTGCATTCCTCTCCTTTTCCATCTTGAATTCGAATTCATTGCTCACTCCAATGAAACGACAGAGCTCTTTCATCATCCCGGTGGTATCCTTTTTAAAATCATCCAGTAAAAATATCCTGACCTGACTGAAATTTTCCAAATAAGCTTTTACCTGATTATAGTAAAGTCCGCGGTCGCGGTAAAAATAATCGAAACTAAAACCCAGCTTCATTCTATTTTCTTCCTCATTAAGGGCTTCCTCGAATTCAAGTTCTTCTCTCCCATCCCTTCGCTTCCACATGTATTGGGAAAAAGCACGATCAGCAGGATTACGAAGTATAATGACAATCTTCAGTTGATCAGGTGAGGGATGATATCGTTTGATATTACTTATCGTTCTTTCATGAAGATACAAATAAGGAGTCGAGAGGTCTCCTTTGATTTGTCCTGACTGAGCAGCTGAATACAATCGACTGTACTTTTCCGGGTTCGTCACGGCAAATGCAAACTTCCCTTTCCTATACGAGATCTTCTGGTTAGCGAAAGTGTAAAAGCATGGCTCTTTCACTTTCGGAAGAAATATTTCAGGATGTTGCTTAAGATAATAATACAGCGATGTGGTTCCTGCCCTTGCAGTTCCCGCTATGAGAAAATCAGGATAACTCATGACATGGTCCCTCCTTTCTCACTTTCCTTTGCCGGGAAATAGTGATACCTGAAATAATACAGCAGGCAAACCAGAAACATGATGCTGCTTGAATCGCGTATATTCACCGCCGAGAAAAACATGGAAAGGAAGAAAAAAAGCAACATGTATTCAACAGTCTTGAAAAACACATGATCTGATTTAACTGCTCTTGCCATACTAAGCGAATAAAAGAAAGGCAGATAAATGACCGCAGTGCCAATGATTCCAAATACGAATATATTTCCAAGTATTCCAATGTCAACCGGATAGAAATAACCCAGGATTTCCTGCCATCCTCCATTCCACTGATTGCTGATAAAGCCGTTTCCAAGGAGTGGATTTTCACTGATATATTCAAGAGCGATGTTGAATTCCATGAACCTGACAGCGGAAGAGGCTTCATCAGGCGACTCTCCCAGAAATACGTTGAACACATTCCTGTAAAGAACCTGATACTTTTCGAATAGCTGGGTGTAACCAAGGCTGAACAGGAGCATGAAGAAAACCATGATCACTGATCCATACAGTATGGCGTTTCTCACTTTTTGCCTCAGGGAAAAATTTCTATAGAAATAGATAAGCAAAGTGAAGATAAGCACCACGAGTGTAGTCCTCGACTGAAGGAAATACACCAGATAGAAAAGTATCAATAATACGATGATGATGAAGGCATTTTTCTTTTCATGGCTCACCTTGAACAGGCTGTAGAAAAGAAGCATCAGCACAAGGGCAAACTGAAATCGGTAACGATAACCGCGAATCGGACTGTAAGCGACAAACTCCTGGTCATTGAATCCGGCTGGATTAACAAACAAAAAGAAGAAGTAAAATATGAACAAGAGTGTCAGAGACAGAAACAAAAATGACTTCTCCACCTGCCTGATGCTTACCCAGCCTTTGTTTAGCATGGCTATCAGTAAAATTCCTGAAAGGGAAAGTAATACCGACCGCTGAGCCAGTATACCGTAATAATAAGGCTGACCGAAGACGGTGAAACCCTGAAATGCTGCAAAGAAATTCACAAGAATAAAAACCCACATGAGCAGGTCCAACTTACTGATCCGGCTTTTCTTAGCACGTCCAAACAAACGAAAAATGTAAAAGATCACCAGTCCGACTATAGCGAAAGTCGACAAACCCTGATGCAGGCTTTCCAGAGGCAGCGTAGCAAACACCCTGAAGGTGCTGATGTAAATAAGAATCAGCAATGCATATGCAGGCAGAGGGTGCAGCCGTGGGCTTTGATCTATCTCGTGGCTTTGCATGCTATTAATTTTCTTTCCAAGCCTAGCGTCTTATAAAGGAATAAAATCCGAAGTGCCTCTTTACTATCCACACACAGGAAAAATTCCATACAAGAATTCCCAAAGCCTGGGCTATGCACACTCCGGGAATCCCGTATTCAGGAATTAGAATGAAGCACGCGGCTACATTGATAATCGCGGATATGATCGCGACGTTCCTGAGTAGGTGCTGCTTTCCGGTCATATTCAGAATCTGCGCCGGTAAGCCTGCAAGCACAACAATAAATTGTCCGGCTATCAGTATATAAAGTGAAATCTCATTTCCGGGAAACTCTCTTCCGAATATTTTCAGAATAAATTCCGGGAACAAAGACAAAGCGATGAATATCGGCAGTGAAGTCAGGAGAATAAGCCTTCCGGCTTCCCAGGCATGTTTCCTGAGCAGTTCATGATCAGAAGCTGACCATGCTTCTGCGAAACGTGGCATGCTGATGCTGTTGATGGCCAGAAAAGTGATGTTTGTGAATACCGAAATTCTGGTGAGCGCATTAAATACACCTACATCGGATTCACTCGCATATGCAGCAAGAATCAGCGTTCCTGCCCAGGACATGATCAGTTGCATAATAGTGGTCGTGAACATCGGTCCGCTCACTTTCAGCATTTCTGTTGTGCTGATACTGTCAATAGTTTTTGTAGTCCTGAAACGGCTATATTTAAACCAATTTATCAAACTGGCCAGCCCTGCAAGTCCTATGCTGATGAATTGAATGTAAACCGGAATGTAAGCATGCAGATATCCCGAGAAAAAAGCTGCAATCAAAAATATAAGCGCAATACTCGAAACTGCGGCCGTCTGGAAAAAAGTGTAACTCCTCACTTTTTTCAACCCTCTCACACTTTCTGAATGAATCATTATAAGAACAAGTGGAAGGATAAACCACGCATTCAGACGCAATATGTCAGCAAGATAAGGTTTATGAAAAATCTCATCTGACATCCAATCTGCCAGTAAATAAAGCAGGCAGGACAACAGTAATGACAAAGGAATAATTATTCGGATCGTTCTGAGATAAATCCCCCGGATAGATCCGAAATCATTTGTACGAGCGAAACCTGCAATGAAACGAAGCAATGATACATCCAGCCCCAGCTTACCGAAAGTCGCAGCCAGCACAAGTATTCCAAGGCAAATGGAAACAATTCCAAGCGCTCCTGCTCCGAAATATCTTGACGTGACCAGAGTTACCAGAAATCCGGTTGCAGTGCCAATCATCCTCACCAATAGAGAAGCGAAACTGGTGCTTACCAGTTCCCTGAATTCGGGCTCGCTGCGATACCTGTGAACGGAAGTACGAATGTTATTGAGCAAGGAACCAATCATTCTTCAGTGAAGTTTTATTGTATTGATGTTCCCTGCCCGAACGATAGTCATATATGTTTTTACCTACAGCCTTCAGCAGCACATGCCCGGCCGCGATATCCCATTCCATGGTAGGGCCGAACCTGGGATAAATATCAGCCTTGCCTTCAGCAAGCAAAGTAAACTTCAGCGCGCTGCCGGCTGGAATGATCTCCACCCTTTCATATTTTTCTTCAAGCAATCTGATGTATTCTTTTGTCGCTTCTGAAATGTGTGAACGGCTGGTCAGCACTCTTATCCTGCTGTAATCCTTATTCACATCCGGTGTTAATCGAAATTCATCAAGCGCAAGGCTCATGTCTTCAATGCTTTTTGAAGCAGTTTCCAGTTTATAAATTTCAGTACCCACGGCAGCGAAAAGCAAATCCTTTACAGGGATGTATATTACACCAATTATTGGAATGTCTGACTCAATCAAGGCAATGTTGACAGAATACTCTCCGTTTCCCTTGATAAATTCCTTCGTGCCATCAAGAGGATCCACCAGCCAGAAAGAATCCCAATCTTTTCTTTCTTCATAGCTGAATCCTTGTCCTTCTTCAGAGACTATGGGTAAACCGGATCCGGAAAGCACTTCCATGATTCTGGCATGGCTTTCATAATCTGCAGCTGTTACAGGAGACATGTCACTTTTCAATGTGACTGAATGATCTTTTTTTTCAAATACGAGCGTGGAAAGTCCCCCGCCGATTGCAGCCCGGCAGGCAAGTAACATCAGTTCTTTCCGTTTATTCATCATCAAAGTATCATTCCGGCCCCGACAGTTTCATTGGTATGTTCATCAATGAGAATTACACTGCCGGTGATCCGGTTCTTTCTGTAGCTGTCATAGAAAACCGGCATAGTGCTGCGGAGCTTGATTCTTCCGACATCATTCATGCCGAGTGTAACTTCCTCAGTAAGCCTGCGAAGGTTATTAATGTCAATTCTGTATTGAAGCTCTTTCACGAAACAGGAAGTTTCACGCGTAGTGTGTCTTAACAGGTAACGCTTGCCTTCGCTCAGAGGATTGGTGTTCAGCCAGCATATCATCATTTCAAGTTCCTGGGTGCTTCTGGGCACATTGTTCACTCTTACGATCATGTCTCCTCTGCTGATATCTATCTCATGCTCCAGACGAATGGTCACGCTCATGGGTGCAAAAGCTTCTCCAATTTCGCCTTCAAACGTATCGATGGCTTTTATTTTTGTGGTGTAACCTGATGGGAGAACCATGACTTCATCTCCTTTGCGAAAAACTCCTCCGGCGATTCTTCCGGCATATCCTCTGTAATCAGGATTCTGCTTATCTCTCGGCCTGATTACATACTGAACCGGAAAGCGGCAGTCAATATGATTCTGATCTCCGGAAATATGTACATGTTCGAGGTGAAACAACAAAGTAGTGCCTTCATACCAGGGCATGTGTTTCGAGCGACTCACTACATTGTCGCCATATTTAGCACTGACCGGAATGAACTGTATGTCCTGCACATCGAGACGACTGCTAAAACTCCTGAAACTCTCAACTATATTCTCATACACTTCCCTGCTGTAATCCACCAAATCCATTTTGTTTATGCAAACTACCATGTGTGGTATTCTCAGAAGGGAAGCAATGAAAGCATGCCTGCAAGTCTGCTCCAGCATACCTTTCCGGGCATCAATCAGTATCAGTGCAAGATTAGCAGTGGACGCGCCGGTAACCATATTGCGTGTGTACTGTATATGGCCGGGAGTGTCGGCTATGATGAATTTCCGTTTCTCTGTCTGAAAATATCTGTAAGCTACATCGATGGTAATTCCCTGCTCACGCTCAGCTTTGAGACCATCGGTAAGCAGGCTCAGATCCATCTCTTCCAAACCTAATTTTTGACTGCTCCTTTCCAATGCGTCCAACTGATCCTGAGCGATGTTGCTGGTATCATACAAGAGGCGGCCTATGAGCGTACTCTTTCCGTCATCCACGCTGCCGCATGTGCTGAAACGCAATAACTCTTTTTCTTTCGTTGTGCCGGTCATAATCTGCCACTGAAATTAAAAATATCCGCTCTTCTTCCTGTCCTCCATTGCCGTATCTGAAAATCGGTCGTCAATCCTGCTTCCTCTTTCGGTAATATTGGATGTTCGCAATTCATCAATGATTTCTTTTACACTGGACGCGTCAGATTCCATCGCACCTGTGCAAGTCTGGTCGCCGACTGTGCGAAATCTGACACGCTTCAACAGAACTTTTTCATCTTTTTGAAGCTGCATGAATTCAGCATGCGCATACCATTGTTCATTCCTTCTGAATACTTTTCTTTCATGAGAAAAATATATGGAAGGAAGACTGATGTTTTCACGTTCAATATAACTCCACACATCCAGTTCCGTCCAATTGCTGAGAGGAAATATTCTGAAATGCTCACCTGACTTCTTATGCGCGTTAAAGAGATTCCACAGTTCCGGTCTTTGATTTTTGGGATCCCACTGTCCGAATTCATCACGGTGGGAAAAAAATCTTTCTTTGGCTCTTGCTTTCTCTTCATCTCTCCTTGCACCTCCGATGGCTGCATCGAATCCAAACTCTTTGATTGCATCCAAAAGGGTAACTGTTTGCAAGCGGTTACGACTTGCGTTTGGCCCGCTCTCCTC
Source organism: Bacteroidota bacterium (assembly GCA_003389385.1). Taxonomy (GTDB): domain Bacteria; phylum Bacteroidota; class Bacteroidia; order AKYH767-A; family 2013-40CM-41-45; genus QQVM01. The sequence goes on along the minus strand of QQVM01000004.1, from coordinate 328,041 downwards.
CTTTACTCTTCCCGCATCAATTGAACTTTGAACACTTCTTACTATGAGAGTATAATTGTACTCTTTCGCGAAGTGGTCACGAAAAACAATTGTTTCGGGAAAATTATGCTCAGTGTCTATGTGCAGGAGTTTGAAAGGCACCTTTGCCGGATGAAAAGCTTTTCTGGCAAGATGGGAAACAACGATGGAATCCTTGCCTCCGCTGAATAGCAGCACAGGATGAATAAACTGCGCGGCAACTTCTCTCAGAACACAGATACTTTCTGATTCGAGTTCCTTTAAATGGTCTAAATTGTAATTGAACATGACAAATATTCGGGATAAAGAATGAACCCGGATTTTGCGAATTTATCAAATTAATGCCAATGAGCCATGACTAAGCTCTTCAAACGCTGCGAATCAAGACTTGATACGCGGTAAAATAAAGTCATGCAGGAATGCTGCGCATTCTTCTTTGGAATTTATTCCGGTAGAAAGGATAAGGTCAGGATTTTCCGGCAATTCATACGGTGAATCAATGCCTGTAAAGGATTCTATTTGACCTGCACGTGCTTTCTTATAAAGTCCTTTGACATCCCGCTGTTCACAGGTTTCAAGGTCAGCATCAAGATAAACTTCAAGAAAGCTTCCCTTGGGAAACAGATTTCTGGCTTTCCTGCGGTCAGTTTCAAACGGTGAAATTAAGCTTGCAATCACCACAATCCCGCAATCGTAAAGAACTTTGCAAAGTTCAGCGGCCCTTCGGATGTTTTCGGAGCGGTCACTGTCAGAAAACCCAAGGTCACTGCATAAGCCCGTCCTGAGCAGGTCACCGTCTACATGACATGTTTTATATCCTTCAGTCGATAATCTTTCTTTGAGTAAATTAGCAAGAGTTGTCTTGCCTGATCCGCTGAGTCCTGTAAACCATATAACTATTCCCTTCTGATGCATATTCAGCCATTAGAATTCCTTCGTAACTGATAAAAAAAGACGGAAAATTTAATTCCGGCTTTTCTTCTCAGAAAAAATTATTGCCCTATCGGATGCCAGGTAGTTTTGATCTCCTGCAAATCCATGATGCGGTATGGATTCTGATGCGAATCTGAAAGCAGATCATCTCCTGAATAAACAAGTGGTCGCTTTACATTCAGAGAAGCATTCTCTTTCATAGTCTTAATTTGATCCTTATCCTCACCGAAATAAATGCATGCATTCACATCCATGTGATTTGAAAAATGGGTTATCAGTTCTTTTCTGTAACCGGTGATGATGTTCACCACTCCGCCAGGCACATCTGAAGAGTTCAGCACTTCGGCAAATGTAACTGCGCAGAGAGGTTTTGACGATGAGGCGAGAGTGACCACAGTATTCCCTCCGGCAATTGCAGGTGCAATGGCAGTCGCCAATCCGATCAAAGAAGTTTCTTCATCAGCAAGAATTGAAACTACTCCAGTTGCTTCAGGAAGTGAAAAATTGAAATGCGATGACTCCACAGGATTCACTGATGAAAACACCTGTTGGTATTTATCACACCAGCCTGCATAATACACAAAACGGTCAACTGCGGCGCTCACTTCAGATTCTGCATCAACAGATGTGCTTCCCTGTTGCATGAGTTCTGCAACAAATTGTGCTCTTCTTCCTTCAAGCATTTCAGCAATGCGGTAAAGAATTTGTCCGCGGTTGTAAGCAGATCGTGAGGCCCATGAATGCTGAGCTTTTCTCGCTGCCACTACTGCATCACGAAAATCTTTCCTGCTGCCCTGACAAATGTTTGCAATTGTATTTCCGTCTTTGTCTTTCAGGATATAATATCTACCGGATTCCGTTCTCGGGAATTTTCCGTCGATGTAAATTTTATATGTCTTCATGACATTGAGCCGGCCTTCTTTTGAAGACTCACCGTTTGCTCCCTTGCCATTCAATTCCTTTACTTTTTGCTTTTCTATCTGGTCCATTTTTACCTCCCTGAATAATTAAACAGTTTGCAGATATGGAATTAATCCGTGAAGACCACCTTCACGACCAACACCGCTTTCTTTGTATCCGCCGAAGGGAGAAGTAGGGTCAAACTTATTGTAAGTATTCGCCCAAATCACTCCCGCACGTATCTGTGATGTCACTTTAAAAATCTTTGATCCCTTATCTGTCCATACACCTCCGCTTAGTCCATAAGGAATGTTATTCGCTTTCTCGATCACTTCTTCTACAGTGCGGAATGTCTGTACTGCCAGTACCGGACCGAAAATCTCTTCCTGCACCACACGGGACGACTGCGAAACATTCGTAAACAGCGTAGGTCTGCACCAGAATCCTTTAGAAGGAACTGAGCAGGAACTCTGATACATTTCTCCGCCCTCGTTGACTCCTATCTTGATGTACTTCCTGATCTTTTCTAGCTGGTCTTTGGAATTGATTGCGCCGATGTCTGTGTTTTTATCCAATGGATCACCCACAATAAGCGTTTCCATTCTGTCTTTCAGCTTGCGAACCACTTTGTCTGCAACAGATTCCTGAACAAAGAGTCGCGATCCAGCGCAGCATACATGTCCCTGATTAAAAAAGATTCCGTTGATGATTCCTTCCACTGCCTGATCTATTGCTGCATCTTCAAAAATGATATTAGCAGCTTTGCCGCCCAACTCGAGCGTGTACTTTCTGTCTGAACCCGCCAGCGTCTTCTGTATTATCTTTCCAACTTCAGTGGAACCGGTAAATGCAACTTTGTTGATTCCCGGGTGATTCACAATTGCCGCACCGGTTGCCCCTGCACCTGTCACAATGTTCACCACTCCCGGAGGAAGTCCGGCTTCCTGAATAACTTCTGCAAGTTTCATTGCAGTCAGAGGAGTTGTTTCAGCAGGTTTCAATACCACAGTATTTCCTGTTGCCAATGCAGGAGCTATCTTCCACGCCGCCATCAATAGCGGAAAATTCCACGGAATTATTTGTCCGGCTACACCAAGCGATTTTGCTTTGGCGCCCGGCAATGCGTAATCCAGTTTATCAGCCCAGCCGGCATAATAAAAGAAATGTGCCGCTGCCAAAGGAACATCCACATCGCGTGATTCGCGTATGGCTTTCCCACCGTCCATGGATTCTATCACAGCAAATTCCCTCGCACGTTCCTGCATGATGCGCGCAATGCGGTATATGTACTTCCCTCTTTCCGCTGCAGGCATCCTACTCCATACATTCTCATAAGCCACTCTTGCCGCTTTTACAGCTTTGTCAACATCCTTGTCGCCTGCTTCGGCCACGTCTGCAAGCTTTGCTTCTGTAGATGGATTGATGCTTGCGAAATATTTTCCTGTTTCAGGTTCAGTGAATTTTCCGTTGATAAACAGATCGTATTTTTCTTTCAGGCGGATGTGATCCTTGCTTTCAGGAGCAGGAGCATATTCCCAGCCTCCGCTGAATTTCAGTTTGACATCTGATTTTTTATTTTTCTTCTTCATTCCTTGAATTAGTCTTTAGAGAAATAATCGACAGACTGATACACACCTGTCTGTTCTTTCAAAATCTGCATGAGCAGGTCATTGGCCAGAGCGCTCGCGCCGAAACGAAACATATCCGGATTCATCCAGTCGTTGCCAAGTGTTTCCTGAAGCACTACCAGGTATTGTATAGCAAGCTTGGATGTGGCTATTCCTCCCGCAGGCTTCATGCCAATCATTTTACCGGTTTCATAATAATAGTCACGGATGGCTTCGAGCATCACAAGTGTGACGGGCAAAGTCGCAGCGGGTTGAATTTTACCTGTGCTTGTCTTGATGAAATCTCCACCGGCATGCATGGCGATATCACTTGCAAGCCTCACATTATCAAGTGTACTTAATTCTCCTGTTTCAAGAATCACTTTCAGGTGAGCTTTACCGCAGGCTTCCTTCACTGCAGCGATTTCATCATAAACAAAATTATACTCTCCGCGGAGAAAATGTCCGCGCGAAATCACCATGTCAATTTCATCGGCGCCTTCATTCACTGCCCATTTAGTTTCTTCAATTTTCACCTTCCGGCTGGACATCCCGCTCGGGAAAGCTGTCGCTACTGCAGCAACCTTCACCTTAGAGCCCTTTAGAGTTTCACGAGCAATTTTTACCATGTTGGGATAAACGCAAACAGCTGCCACAGGAGGAATTCCTGAAACGGTATCATGCGGATGCATTGCTTTGATGCAAAGCTGGCGGACTTTTCCCGGAGTATCTTTGGCATCAAGTGTAGTCAGGTCAACCATGCTCATGGCAAGTTTAAGTGCGTGCATCTTGGATTCTTTCTTAATGCTCCTTTTCGTAAGCCTGCTCACGCGCTCTTCAATCCCTACCTGGTCTATCGGCGGACTGTCGAATGTGTCTGTCTTTATTGTTTTCATACAAATTCTGGCTTATTCGCCTCTTTCAGAATTTACGAAGATACTCTTTTGAGCTGATTTTCTAAATATCGGAATGAGAGATAAGCAATCTTTCTCTGAACAATTAAATCCCTGAAAAGCCTTCAGAATCGATAGAGAAAAGCAAGTTCGATGAGTTCGTTGTACTGCCCTCTGTCAAAAAAATTGAAATTATATGAGCCCTGGAATTTCCTCACCGGTAGTATGGATGCGCTGTATCGGGCATTGAACGTCCAATGTTCGCCGATCTGATATGAACCTCCTGCGTTAAAGGAAACATCCATATCCTCGAATGGAGGTGTATTGTTAATGAGCCCCAGCTGATCGTTTTCCTCACTTAAAACAAGAACACCCGCAGAAGGACCAACTTCAAGGTCAATCTTCTTTCCTACTTTATACTGGAACAGCACAGGAACCTGAATGTAATGAAGACGCATCCGATAATATGAATTGTCTTCTTTGTTTACACTGCTACGGCTGCCTTTCTGAATAAATGAAATTTCCATTTGTCCGGATATCTTCTCAGAAAAATTCCTGCCCACAAATCCTCCAAAAACAATTCCTGCTTTGTCAAAACCGCTGAGCCTGTCGCCGCTGACCTGACTTGCGGACATGCCTGCCCGAATTCCTGCATGGAAATCCTGTGAAAAGGAAATGCTGGGATTGATTAACAGCAATATCACGCAGGAAAAAATTCTTATGATCATCTAATCAGGGTGAATTGAATTCATGGAATAATCTTCAGTTCCTCCACCTGAAGAACTTCATAAGTATCAGCATCGTACACAAAAGCAATAACACTAACCTTTTCCTGAACCCAGGATGCATTCACGTTCGCATTGTATGCTTTGAGAAAAAGTTGTCCATTGCTGACACTGCCTGTCGCGATTTCTTCACCAAAGGAAGTGTTTACGGATGCACGCAGTACATGATGGTGTATAAAATCCGGATCATAACGCGTAGGATTATACCATACCTGCCAGTCGCGGATATTATCTTCCACCAATACAACCTGGAGTTTATAATTTCCGTTATTTGTTCCAATGGATCTGGCCTGAATCGCAGTCTTGAGTCCGCGGCTTGATGAGTCATAAATGTTCTGAATACGCAGAGCGAATTTAGAAGGAAGCACACTGCGCTCCTGTATTCTTGCAGCCCATACAGAAGGAAATTTTATATGTTGTCTGATTGGATATTCCATCCTGTCGATGAGAGCATTTGGATTTCCCGCAGCGGAATTTCCAAAGAAGTTATTCCATGCATCGCCAACCGGAGTGCGGTAATCCGTTTCCAGAGCACCCGCAGGTTGTGAGCCTGAACAGGCAAGTCCGGTCGGACAAGGATTTGCAAAAAATCCTGCATGAACTGAAATGATTACCAGACGGTCGCCGTAACCAGGCTTAATAGTGTCGTTGAGTTTTATACCTGCAACCGGACAATTTCCGCAAAGAATCCCCGTGTAGTCTTCTGCAAGCACTTTCTTTGGAGGCGTTGAATTATCATTGCTGAAGTTAATCGTGTCACCATCTACAATCACTGAAGATTCACTCAGGTAAACAACACCCTTGGCTGCATTCTGCGCTTCTTCGTTGATGTAGGGCGCTTCAATCCTGTCACATGCCTGAAGCAGGACTAAGGACAGAAAGAATATTTTAATTATGCTTTTCATTTCACTGAATTTAATGACTAATCAGAAACTTGAAGTAATGGACATGGAGAAACCATTTGAAGCCGGAACAGTGCGACATACTCCGCCTACGCAAAGAATTCCTGCTCTTTGCTTGCCGTAACCTATTGTGATCCTGTTAGCCTTTCTTGTATATCCCATCGTTGCGGTATAATAATGTATTCTTCTTGTTGAATCATCATTGCCGTAATTGTACTGATCAATGGCTCCAATGAACCAATGCGGAGCGATTGAATATTCAGCAAGCATAGCAGCCCAACTCTTGCGATCCTGTTCCGTGTAAAGGTGTTGAAACTCTGCCCTGACACTTTTTTTATTTGTGAGCCTGTAGCGTATATCCGCTACTACTGTATGTGCAAAGATATGGCCTCCTCCTGTGCCTTCTATCACACTTTTGTTATAATTCTGATACATGTAAAGGAAGTTCAGCTTTGTCTTCTTACTCAGCTTCTTCTGCACTTCCACATTGAAGTCTTCATAATACACTTCATTCCCCAACTTCAAAAATTCACTTGTATATCCTTCGTTCACATCCTGTGTAGGAACTTTTTCGATTGACTGTGCCCTGGAATAATTCACATTGAAGTCGGTTCCGAATTCTCCACCGAGGGAAGTTCCTGACCTGAACTGTTTAAAGATTTCACCTTGAAATCCAAACTCTCCTGTGGGCTGTGTAGCATAAGGATAAAGCGCTGCAAGCAAATATGTATGATTTTTCGTTGTGGCCGGGAGGTAATTAATGAACAGATTATTCCCAACTGCATTTCTGTCACTTCTGAAAACCATGTCATCAATTCTTTTCACACTGAAAGTAGCACCAAAGCCATCCACGGTATATGTAGTTTGAAGCAACAACGAATGTCCTTCTTTGAAAATGTATCCATTGGAATTTCCCGGATCATTCACCTTGTAAGCAAACTCGGTGAATATATTCCATGGACCACTGATCACATTCAGGCGACCTGAACCGGCTCCGACATTCTCAGGTAAATTATAAAGCGGGTCCTGATCTTTTTGGTACTTGCTTACAAAATTTCCTCCGATGATCCACTGTGTTTTGGCACCGGCCAATGAGTCGCAGCTTTCGTTCAGATTCCATTCTACATCTCCACCCCGAACAAGTCCTTCTCCCAGGTTGAAAAATGTCCTTTGTCTGCCGATAAGACCTTTCAGATAAACTCCTTTATAAGGATTGTACTTCACTCTGAATCCGTCAAAAGCATTATCATAACCTAGGCCTCTTTCTTCATAAGCCCGCAGCACCATTCCGCTGCCGAACTGTTCATAGAAAGATCCGGCAGTCACTTCAATCTCTCCGGAATTATATTTTAAATATCTATAAGGAATTCCGCTTCCCTGGTAACGAACATCATAACCCAGAATAGGATCGAGATAACTTTCATAACGAAGTCCCGCGGAAAAATTACCCTTGTTGTATTCAAAATTTGCAAATCCGTTCGACAATAATTTCTGAGGGACATCAGGGGCGCCGATGGTCGAGTCTTCGAAATAATACTGAGCATCCAGCTGCACATTTCCTGTAATCTGTGCCAGGCTGCTTGTACTGCATATAACTCCTGCAAATAAAAATGCAGCAGTTGAAATCAGTGATCTGATCATATTTGTTGATGAGGTATGTATGGGAGAAACTACTATTGCTTGTTTTCACTGCCTGTTGACTCGGCTTTTATCAGCTTTCTCACTTCTTCAATGAGATCATACTGGTTTCCGTCTGTAAACCCGACATGCTGCCAGACTATTTCATTTTTTGAGTTAAGGATGAAAGTATGCGGGGGCATGTTCACATTCATGGCTCTTTTAAAATCTCCGTTGGAATCAATATAATTTTCGTACTGCCAGCCTTTACCTTTCACAAAAGGCGCAACCCGGCTCATTGTTCTGGCGTCATCAATAGAAACTGCAATGACTTTTACTCCGGTTTCTTTTCTCCATTCATCGTACTCCTCATGGATGGCATTGAGTTCTTCAATGCAAGGCTTGCACCAGGTAGCCCAGAAATCCACAATAATTGGTTTACCATCATTAGAAAATGAAGAAGTATTGAATGACTCACCGGAAAGAGTCTTTACATTCACAGATGGCAAAGCCCTGACACCTTTTTCCTGAGCTGATATTTGTTCGGAAATCAGAGAAAACATGAGCAGAACGCCCGTATAAATCAAGTTTTTAAGCATTTTTAATGGAATTGGAATACAAATAAAGCAATAGTGCCGAAATATTAAATGAACACCTGACTTTTTTATTTAAACACTTCTTGAAAGTGCTTAAAATCTGTTGTTTGTTTCGGAGAAAAATACTTAATTTGATGTTCCGAAATCTGACATCAATCTAATCAATACAAAATCCTAATTCTATCTTACAAACATGAGAAAAATTTACTTAGCTCTACTCATGGTGTTTGCCATTGGCTTGTCCAGAAATGCGAACGCCCAATTGACCGATGGTTGCCTTGCACCTGACTTTACTGCACAGGACATTAACGGAAACACATGGAATTTATACAGCATTCTTGATCAAGGAAAGACAGTTGTGATTGACATCTCAGCCACATGGTGCGGACCGTGCTGGAATTATCACAACACACACGCTCTGCGTGATTTCTATAATCTCTATGGCCCTCCGGGAACTAATGAAGCGATGGTATTCTTCGTAGAAGGTGATGCAGCTACAGGTCTTGCAGACTTGCAGGGACTCACAGCAGGCACACAAGGAGACTGGATTACCGGCACACCTTATCCGATCATTGACAGCAGAGCGATTGCCACATCTTTTGCAATCACTGCCTTCCCTACCATTTACATGATTTGTCCTGACCGCACTGTGAGAAGAGTTGGACAACAAACTGCCACACAGTTGAATACAAGCAGAGCTGCATGTTTCATTTCAGCGCATGTGAATGACGCTGGCATCACGAATTCTTCAACTTGCCTAAATGGAACTCTCGCAGCATGCAACGACGTGAATGTGCAGTACCGCCTTTGCAATTACGGAAGCGCTCCGCTTACTTCAGTAGATGTCACTCTCACAGTAAACGGCAACACTGTTTCCACAACAAACTGGAGCGGTGGCCCACTGGCCACATATGAATCTACTGTTGTTACAATTCCTTCCGTTGCAGGAACAACCGGTAACAACACAGCGACTATCACGGTTTCTAATCCAAACGGTGTTGCAGATCCTGGCGCTACCAATAACGCGAATTCAGTTCCTTTCATCATTTATCCACAGGTTGGAGGACCAGCTGTTGCTGACGGCTTCACCGCTTCAACCTTCCCTCCTGCCGGATGGATACTCCTGAATGGCGGATCCTCTCCTACATGGACACGACACGCCACTGCCGGCTTCAACAGCTTCGGCAGCGCGAAAATGGATTTCTACAATTCACCTTCAGGAAATATTGACGCGCTTCAGCTTCCTTCAATGGATTTCAGCGCTCAGACCAACGGAATCCTGACTTTTGATCTGGCTCATGCTCGTTACAGCAGCTCGACAAATGACAATCTGAAAATTAAAGTTTCTACAAACTGCGGAATAAGCTGGGCAACTGTTTACAATAAGACAGGTGCTGCTCTTGCTACCGTTGCCAACCAGACAGCTTCTTACACGCCTTCAAATGCTGCCGACTGGCGCGCTGAAATGGTTGACCTCTCCAGTTATACAGGCAATAACAACGTATTTGTAAAATTCGAAGCATTGTCTGGTTACGGAAATAACCTGTACATCGATAATGTAAACATGACTTTCACTACAGGTGTTCAATCCATCATGAAAGACATCGCATTCGGAATGTATCCGAATCCGGCCTCTTCAAGAACCAGCATTGATGTTGTTCTTGACAAAAGAGACGATGTGACAGTAGAAGTTCACAACAAAGTCGGCGCTCTCGTATATAGCTACTCAGAAAAAGGACTTTCTGCCGGTGAGTATTCATACGACATTGTAACTACTGATTATGCCAAAGGAGTGTACTTGGTTACTGTACGTACTTCGGAAGGCGCAAGTATGAAAAAACTTGTAGTTAATTAATCAATCAACAGAATTACCCAAATGAAGGTGTTCTGTCCAAACGGAACACCTTCATTTGCAGTAAAGAATCTCCGGAATGAAAAAAATTACAACCCTCGTTTTATTTCTCTTCGCGGCCACCGTGATGTCATTCGCTCAAAATTCTTTTCAACTGAGCCAAAAATCCGTTCTTGTTTCAGGACCGGCAAATCTGCTCATGAAAGGTTACGTAAGGGTGACCAATACAGGATCTGGCAGCATGACCGTCAAGGTGAACAGAACCTTTGCTGATACACTGCCAGGACACACCAGTTATTATTGCTGGCAGGGCGCGTGTTTTCCGCCAGAGACAAGCCTGTCTCCGAATTCACTTCTTATGAATCCTCAGGATTCTGACAGCACACTTGAAGCAGATCTTCAGCCTTCAGGTATTGCTGGCGATAGTCGCGTAACATATTGCTTCTTCGACTCAGATAATCCGTCTGACTCAGCATGTGTGACTTTCAATTACAATGCGAGTCCGGTGGGAATCAATGAACTGAATGCGCTGAGATTCATGTCTGCTCCTTATCCCAACCCTGCTGATCAAAATGCATCAGTCATCTATCATGTGCAATCTGGCAGTGAAATGAAAATTGTCCTGAGCAACATGCTGGGCAGCAAAGTGAAAGAAATAAATCTAGTCGAAAAGAAATCAACGGTGATCATTCCTACTTCCGATCTCAGAAACGGAATTTATTACTGCTCAATCATCATTGACGGGAAAATATCAGGCACTAAAAAACTGATCATTAACCATAAATAATTTCAATCCTGGAGCTATACTTTTGACAGCATCCGCCAATGGCGGATGCTTTTTTTTATTGTACTTTTGAAGTTCGCCCAATTCTAAAAATTATATGGCAAAGCAGAATAATAATCAGGAAGCATTAGACTATCACTCTCAGGGTCGCCCCGGAAAGATTGAAGTCATTCCTTCCAAACCATACAGCTCACAGCGAGATCTCTCGCTGGCATATTCCCCCGGTGTGGCAGCGCCATGTCTTAAGATCGCCGAGAAAACTGAAGATGTATATAAGTATACAGCCAAGGGAAATTTGGTTGCCGTGATATCCAACGGAACAGCCGTGCTCGGCCTGGGGGATATCGGACCTGAAGCCGCCAAGCCGGTGATGGAAGGTAAAGGCTTGCTCTTTAAAATATTCGCTGACATCGATGTGTTTGACATAGAAATCAACGAGACGGATGTAAGCAAGTTTGTTGAAACAGTTAAAGCGATTTCTCCGACTTTCGGCGGCATTAACCTGGAAGACATCAAAGCCCCGGAATGTTTTGAAATTGAAAGGCGCCTGAAAGAAGAACTGAATATTCCTGTGATGCACGATGACCAGCATGGCACAGCGATCATTTCAGCTGCTGCGCTGCTGAATGCTCTGGAATTGGCAAAGAAAAAAATTGAAGAAATTATTATCGTAGTGAATGGAGCAGGTGCATCGGCTATCTCATGTGCCAAGCTTTATCTTGCTTTGGGAGCTAAAAAAGAGAATATTGTAATGCTCGACAGCACCGGCGTACTTCGTGCCGACCGCAAAGATCTTGAAGAGAATAAAAAATTCTTTACCACTACACGAGATCTTCACAAACTGGAAGATGCCATGAAAGGCGCGGATGTTTTCCTCGGATTGTCAAAAGGAAATGTAGTAAACCGTGCAATGGTTGCTTCCATGGCCAAAAATGCAATCGTATTTGCGCTTGCCAATCCTGATCCGGAAATTTCATACGATGAAGCAGTTCAGTCAAGAAATGACATCATCATCGCTACGGGACGATCTGATTATCCTAACCAGGTAAATAATGTACTCGGATTTCCTTTCATTTTCAGGGGGGCACTTGATGTAAGAGCAACAAGAATCAATGAAGCGATGAAACTCGCTGCAGTAAGAGCGATCGCTGAATTGGCAAAAGAACCTGTCCCGGAAATTGTTAATCTCGCCTACAACAAAAAGAACATCACCTTCGGCGTCGATTACATCATTCCTAAACCACTCGATCCGCGCCTGATCACCACTGTAGCTCCTGCAGTAGCAAGAGCGGCAATGGACTCCGGTGTGGCCCAGGCACCAATTACGAACTGGAACAATTATGTGGAAGATCTGAGAAAACGTCTTGGACTCGATAATAAGCTCATTCGAGTTGTTACAAGCAAGGCAAAGCAGAATCCACAGCGAATAGTGTTCACCGAAGCAGATTCATACAAAATCCTGAAGGCCGCACAGATTGTGAGAGACGAAGGAATCGCAAGGCCGATACTGCTTGGAAACTCCGTTAAAATCCACCGACTTCTGGAAGAAAATAATTTGGACCTGGGCGACACTCCTATTATCGATCCTCGTTTAGAAGAAGAAAAGCGTCATCATTTCGGCGAACTCTTTTTCAAAAAACGCAAGCGTCGCGGCTTCACTTTGTATGAAGCTAAAAAGATAATGAACGAAAGAAACTACTATGGTGCAATGATGGTCGAAGAAGGAGAAGCTGATGCCATGATCTCGGGACTCACCAGAAAATACTCTGACACCATCAGGCCTGCGCTGCAGATAATCGGCACTCAGGACGAAGTGAAGAAGGTAGCCGGTATGTATATCATGATCACGAAAAAAGGTCCTGTATTCTTTGCAGACACCACCATTAATGTAGATCCGAGCGCTGAAGATCTTGTGGAGATCACCGTGCTTACTGCCTGGGCCGTACAACAATTCAACATTCGCCCAAGAATTGCTCTGCTCAGCTTTTCAAATTTCGGAGCGTCTGATGACAAAGAAGCTAAAAAAGTAAGAGATGCAGTGGCAATCCTTCATCAGAAATATCCCGGAATGATGGTCGACGGTGAAATGCAGGCTAACTTCGCTCTTAACCCAAATCTCCTATCAGACAATTTCCCTTTTTGTGAGTTCTCTGAAGAAGGAGCCAATACACTCATTTTCCCCAGCCTGGATGCAGGTAACATCGCATACAAACTTTTACAGGAAATGGGAGCTGCAGAAGCGATAGGTCCGGTTCTGTTAGGCATGAAAAAGCCGGTGCACATCCTGCAACTGGGAAGCTCAGTCAGAGAAATAGTAAACATGGTTACAATCGCAGTCGTAGATGCTCAATCACGAAAAAGTGCAAGGTAACTGCCATCGATAATGAAATAAAAAAAGACGGCCAAAGCCGTCTTTTTCTTTTTTATTCTTTTACGATTTTCTTTATCAGACTTTGGTCTTTATCAATCAGACGCAATACGTACAAACCCGCTGTAAAATCACTCATGTCTATCGATGCTGACTTTTTCGCCAGTTCAAAAGACTTTAGTTTTCTTGAATTGAGGTCGTACAATTCTGCTGTTTGAAATTTCATTTCTTTATTATCAATGTAGAGGAAATCCTTAACCGGATTAGGATAAGAAGTTACGCGGCTATTATCAGATAAATTATTTACTCCGAGTACGAGATTGGAGGCATCGAAAAATAAAGCAGGACCAGAGTTTCCGTTCTGCACCCAGAAAATTCCCGCGCCTCCGCCTGCTGCTGATGGAAAGGAACCCAATGCCGGATAGTATTCGACAGATGGAACTTCTGTTATATAATCATTGATAATCAGAGGAGAAGAAAAGTTAGATGGCGCTGCAGAAGCAGCTGTGCGGAACACAATGCTTTCAGTGTGAGGATCAGGAGGAGCGGCCTGAGAACTGTCAGCATGATAGCACAATTGAACTTCCCCGGTGTTCGGATTAAATGCAGCGTCCGGATAGGAAACACTCAGCGTTGGAGTTCCGGCCACTAAGAATTCCGGACCGTAATTATCCCCTCCGTTAGTGCTGATTCTGCATTTTAATACAGAAGTTAGATCTCCCTCTGTCCAGAAAAACCAAATTACATTTCCGTTATACACTGGTTTAAACGATTTTTTCCTGACAGATGTATTTGTGACTATATCCTGGAAACTACCGCCTACTGAGGTAAGTGTGGCTACACCAGTTTCATTGTAATAAGCGGTGCGAATTACTGAGGTGGCAGTATCTGCAAGTACCGGCCCATAATAAGTAAGTACAAGACGTGTTCCTGCCATACTGACCATTGGCTTTGCTCCACCGCTTGTAACCAAAGCAGAAGATCCTCCCCATGTGATACCTGCATCTCCGGAAGAATATCTTCTGATGGTATTGGTGCCATCTTCATCTACAAATAAGTATATGGAATTACTGTTTGGAGATGCAACTGCATCAAAATCATCTGCTGTCAATAGAGTGAATGCAGTTTGTGTTCCACTCATCACATCAAGAGTAAAAATATTATTCCCGGCAAGAAATACACAAACAACAGTGCCTGTGCCTGTAACCAACAGTTTAGACTTTTTCACAACCTGGCCGGACATACCGCCTCCCAATGACCTCAGAGTCCAGCTAAGACCATTGTTGGATGACTCGAATATGCCTAGAGAATATGACGGATTGAGAGAGGTCTGTGGCACACTGGCATAAAACACCGTTCCCAATAGATCGGAAGCAAATGAAATTCTTCCCTGAGGGAGCTGGCTTGTTACCAACACATCACCGGTCCAATTGGAATTTGCCGGCCCTGCCAAAATCAGACTGAAAACGAAGAGTAGGATTTTTTTCATGGATTCAGGTTTTTTTGAGGCATTACTTAGTTGTTACAATGTAGTTAATTATATCATTTATAAAAAATTAACAGGTCTACATAAATGTTATCTTTGTTATACATGAAAAATTCTGCTTACAAATCGATAACCCGATTCCTGACTATAACTGCAATTCTGTTTTTCAGCAACACCTTGTTTGCCCAGCGGATAATGTCACCTGCTGCTCCTATAAATTGGACTGAAGAGCAAAAGAAAAATGAAATTCAGGATGGATTTTCCCTTCAGAGAATTTTCCCAAAAGGCAATATCGATCACAAAGCTTATCAGCAAGCTGTTTCACATTTTCAAAAAAGCAACCTGGAAAACAGATTAAGATCAGCTAACGGAATCTGGCAAGAGGCAGGCCCTGAAAACACAGGCGGAAGACTGAGTGATGTGGAAATGGATCCATCCTCCTTCAATGTGATTTATGTTGTAGCTGCATCAGGTGGAATTTTTAAAAGCATTGACGGAGGGAATTCATGGACTCAGATTTTTGACGGACTCGAAACACAGTCTGTTGGAGATCTCGCCATTGCACCATCCAACACCAACATCTTATATGCAGGGACAGGCGAATCCAATGCCGGCGGAGGCTCCCTCACTTATGATGGTTACGGAGTTTATAAATCCACGGATGCCGGAATGACCTGGACCCATTGCGGACTTGAACTCACACGGAACACAGGAAGAATTGCAATTCATCCAAATAATCCTGATATAGTTTTTGCAGCCACCATGGGAGATCTCTTCGAGAACAACATCGACCGAGGACTTTATCGCAGCACTGACGGAGGCCTGCTCTGGCAAAATATGCTTTACCTTAATGACTCAACAGGAGTTGTAGATGTCTGCTTCAATCCTCAGAATCCTGATACGATATATGCCTGCAGTTGGACAAGGGTGCGAAGAATTTACAGGAGAAATTACGGAGGACAAGGCTCAGCATTGTGGAGATCATACGACGGAGGAAATACCTGGACTAAACTTCAGAATGGCTTGCCGACTGATGGATTTGGCAGAACAAGCATCGGGGTCTCGCAAAGCAATCCAAACATCTTATACTTACTGACAAGTGACAGTCTAAGCCGGTTCACCGGGGTTTATAAATCGACTGATTACGGAGATAACTGGACCAGAACAAATGACAATGGAATCGGAGACATCTTTAACGGCGCTGCGCACTGGGAAGGCAGATTAAAAATTGATCCCAGTGATCCTGACGCGGTTTATTTGTCGGGTTTCGACACCTGGCAAACGCTTGATGGTGGCCAGAACTGGCATAATATCACAGAGAATTATCACCCTGACAATCATGAAACTTTTATTCATCCCCTTAATCCAAACTACTTGCTGATAGCAAATGACGGAGGCTTGTTCACTTCGAATGACAGAGGAGCAAACTGGTTCCACTATGAGAATATTCCGCTCACACAGTTTTACACCTGCGAGATAAATGATCAGTTCCCAGACATGATCGCCGGAGGAACACAGGACAACGGAACCATTGTGACCAACACCGGTGCCCATAACGACTGGTACCGCGTATGGGGAGGTGACGGTTTTTATGTCCTGATTGATCCGAATGACGGAATGATTTTCGCCGAATCCCAGTACGGAAACATCAATACCGGTACTTTCGGAGTGGATCCTGGAGATCGCTTCAACTGGAACACTCCTTTCATCTTCAATCCTCATAATTATTATACAATGTATCTCGGAGCAAACAGGTTGTACCGCTCCAACGACAGAGGCAACTTCTGGTATCCTATCAGCCCTGATCTTACCAATCATACACTATCAGGATATCCTATAACTTGGGGTACAATCACCACAATTTCCTGCTCTGCAGCTGACACCTCAGTGATCTATTGCGGAACTGATGACGGACAACTTTGGGTGACAAGGAATAGCGGTGCAAGCTGGACTAATGTCAATCCTATGACCGCCGAAAGATGGATTACAAGAGCGACGACTCATCCATATGATCCGGCGACAGTCTTTGTTACTGTGTCAGGCTATCGCTTTCATGACATGCAAGCGCACGTGTATATGAGCAGCGATTATGGCAATACCTGGACCTCAATCGGAGGCAACTTACCTGATATTCCATGCAACGATATTTTAACAGATCCATTCAGGCCTTCTACTCTGTATCTGGCCACCGATGCAGGCGTGTATGTCACACATGATCTTGGAATGACCTGGAATGTGCTCGGCTCGGGACTTCCGCTGGCTCCTGTTACAGACATGAAATTGCATGCAGGAACTTATACCTTGCTTGCTGCAACATACGGAAGATCCATGTATAAAATGGATCTGAATACAGTCTATACAGGCGCGGATGCTCTACAATCAAAAGCAACTTTAAAACTGTATCCTAATCCGGTAAAAGATAATTTACATATAAGCTTACTGTTATCTTCTGGTTCCGAAGCAATCGTGAGCCTGTACGATCTTGCAGGACGCAAACTGCATTCACAAAAAAATACCAGCATACCGGGACTGAACAATTTTGAAATCAAAGGACTCAGGACGATGCTGGGATTAAGTCCTGGCCTTTATGTGATAAAAATAAGCAACGGTAATTTCACCCGAAGCACAAGGTTTGTTCTCCGTTGAGCTGAAAACTTTCCAGGCTTAACTGTAGACATGCGGAAATTTTAATTTTCTTTACATGCATGATCAATCACCTGAACGGTCGGCTGCTTGAGAAAAATCCCACCTGCCTCATTGTGGAATGCGCAGGAGTAGGATACTTTGTGCATATTTCACTCAACACATTTTCAAAAATCCCGGATCAGGAAAACATCAGGATTTACACTCATCTTCAAATAAGCGAAGACTCTCATACGTTGTATGGCTTCGCGGATGAAGAAGAAAGAAAATTGTTTCGTCTGCTGATTTCAGTTTCAGGTATCGGATGCAATACTGCCAGAATGATGCTATCCTCCATGGATGTGCAGGAGATAGAAAGTTGTATTCTTCGTGACGACTCATTGCAACTTAAAAACATCAAAGGAATCGGAGAAAAAACAGCGCAACGAGTGATCTTGGAATTGAAGAGTAAGTTGAAAAAAGAAGGCATTTCTTCCGGGCTGCCGGCTGCTCCAAAAATCAAGGAAGAAGCGATGGCAGCTCTCCTTACCCTGGGTTTCAATAAGCAGACAGTGGACAAAACACTTGATAATCTTTTGAAAACCAGCCCTTCAGCTGATGTGGAAGACCTTATTAAAAAAGCGCTCAAGGCGCTTTGATTCCTTTGGCGGATATTATCCGAAAAAAAGTATTTTTATGGCTTCTTAAAAATCGCCAATATCGGGGAAACCTATACCCAAATTATTGCTGTTCAAAATATTAGAAGGCCTTGAAGAATTTAAAAGTCTATTTTTTCGGGATAGGAAGTGTATTGTCTGTTTTAGGTGTTGTTTGGGCTGCCGAAATGCCACCGATGTATTCATCGGCATCTTTTGCTGAATACCGGGCATTTGAATCAGATGCAGACACAAGCGAGCTCCCGTATCCATTCAAAGACAGGATTGCAGATCCCTACTCCTCACCTCCATCAGGCAACCCGCTTTACCTAGGAGACCCTTCCAACATTGAAACCAAAGTAGAGTACGATACTGACAATAACAGATACAACATCGAAGAAAACATCGGACAGATGTTTTACAGAAATCCTTCGTATCTGAGTTTTGATGAATTCATTGAAAGAGAATTTTCAAAAAGTACACAGGACTACTGGAAGCAAAGGGCAACAGAGGATGATAAACTGAGCAAGAAAGCTTTCGCACCGAAAATCACAGTAAACAGCGTTGCCTTTGACCGTATTTTCGGAGGCAACACAATCGACATACGCCCGCAAGGCTCTGCTGAACTCAGCTTCGGAGTGAATATTGCAAAAAACCAAAATCCTGCATTGCCTGAAAAGCAACGCAAAGTGACCACTTTTGATTTTGACCAGAGGATTCAGATGAATGTCATCGCTAACATCGGTGACAAGATGAAACTCACCACGAACTATAACACAGAAGCCACTTTCGATTTCGAAAACAAAATGAAGCTGGAATATACCGGTTATGAAGATGACATCATCAAAAAGATCGAAGCCGGAAACGTTCAACTTCCGCTCAACTCTCAGTTGATCCAGGGCTCACAAAGTCTGTTCGGTATCAAAACGCAGTTGCAATTCGGAAGAATGACCGTGACAAGCGTATTCTCCCAACAGAAAGGCGAATCTAAAACCATTGATGTACAGGGCGGCGCCCAGACTGTCAATTTTGAAGTCAAAGCCGACCAGTACGAGTCGAACCGCCACTTCTTCATCGGCCAGTATTTCAAAGACACTTACGATAACAACCTGCGCGACCTGAACCGTATCGGAACCTCAGTGAACATCACCAGAATTGAGGTATGGATCACTTCAAGGTCATTTGTATCTTCTCAAAACAATCAGAACAGAAACATCGTAGCCTTCGCGGATCTTGGCGAATACAATTTCGACACGACTACCACACTTCTCAACAATAATTTTCCTTTCAATCAGGTTGAGCCTTCGGATTCTTCGAACAACCTTCTGTATGGAGCGATCCCTACATCCAGCCTGAGGCAGATTGCAAATGCCAGCACAGTGCTTGACCCGCTTGCTTCAAGCGGATTCACTCGCACAAGAAACTTCGAAACGGTTGAAAACGCACGCCTGCTTCAGCCCAATGAATACACACTGAATGCACGCCTCGGATACATTTCACTCAACACAACACTCGAACCTAACCAGGTGCTCGCAGTCGCCTATGAATATACAATCGGAGGAAGAGTTCACCGTGTAGGAGAACTGAGTTCGGGTGCCGGCGTACAGGGTTCTGACGCTCTCTTCGTAAAGCTGATCCGTAGCACCAATTTCACACCGAAGTTTTATACCTGGGACCTGATGATGAAAAACATCTATTCCCTGAACGGCTTCAACATCGCCCAGAAAGATTTTCGCCTCGACATCCTCTATCAGGACGACAGAATCGGAGGCAATATCAATTACATTCCTGACGGTTGCTCAGATGTGCAGGGTATTCCCCTTATCAGACTCTTCAATCTCGATGATCTGAACACAAACAATGATCCTCAACCTGACGGTCTTTTCGACTTTGTAAACGGAGTAACCATCAATGCGCAAACTGGCAGAATCATTTTCCCTGTTCGAGAGCCCTTCGGAAGTTACCTGAGAGGTCAATTCTGCGGAGATCAGGCATTAGCCAACCGTTATGCATACGATGCGTTGTATGATTCGACTAAAACAGCAGCCCAGCAGCAGCCAGAGAAAAACAAGTTCTCTATGAGGGGATCTTATCAAAGCTCTTCAGGTTCTGACATTCCTTTGAATGCCGTGAATGTACCACAGGGTTCAGTAAAAGTTACTGCAGGCGGGAATGTGCTTCGAGAAAACGTTGATTATACAGTGGACTACACTCTCGGAAGAGTTAAAATCATCAACGAAGGAGTTCTAAAATCAAACACTCCTATCAGCATCTCGCTCGAAAGCTCATCGCTTTTCAACCTGCAAACCAAAACCATGATCGGCAGCAGGTTCGATTATGTCTTTCACCGCGACCTGCAGGTGGGCGGTACAGTACTTCGACTGACAGAGAAACCTTTGACACAAAAAGTAAACATCGGCGACGAACCTATTGCCAACACAATGCTTGGCGTGGATGGAAATTACCGCACTGATTCGAGGTTCATCACCAAATTGATTGACAAGCTACCGCTTTACAACTCCAAAGAAACTTCTTCAATTTCTGTCAGCGCGGAAGTTGCTAAAATGTTCCCGGGGCACTCTCGTGCTGTGGGAAAAGAAGGAACATCATACGTAGACGATTTCGAGGGTGCCATCACTCCCCTTGACATGAAAAATCCTGGCAGCTGGTTTCTCGCAAGTGTTCCGCAGGGACAGACAGATCCGGGAATGTTCCCTGAAGCACAGTACAATGACAGTCTCATCTCAGGATTCAACAGGGCAAGAGCCGCTTGGTATTATGTCGACCCCTTATTCCAGAGAAATCAATCGGGTATCACTCCTCCGGATATCGACGATGATGACATGAGCAACAACTTCGTTCGGGAAATTCCACAATCAGAAATTTTCCCTAATAAGTCGCAACCAAACGGTCCACAGACCATCACCTGTATGAACTTTGCGTACTATCCGAATGAAAGAGGCCCGTATAACTTTGATGTAGACCCTGTAACAGGAATTTCTGCCGGTATTGATGTCAACGGGCTTTTAAATTCTCCTGAATCAAGATGGGGCGGTATCATGCGCAAGATTGAAACGAACGATTTTGAAGCGAGCAACATCGAGTTTATTCAGTTCTGGATGATGGATCCATTTGCCGACGGAACCCTCAACGATGGTTCAGGCGGTGAACTTTATTTTAACCTCGGAAGTATCTCTGAAGATATCCTGAAAGACGGACGTAAAAGTTTTGAGAACGGACTTCCTGCCGCCACGAATAACTACACTACCGGAACTTCTGCATGGGGACGCTATCCCATCGAACAGTCAATAGTGAATGCTTTTGACAATGATCCCGATAGCAGAACTGCTCAGGACGTAGGGCTCGATGGCTTGAATGATACAGATGAAAGAGCATTTTTCCAAAGCCGTTACCTGGCTAAAATCGCGAGCCTTTACTCTACAGGCTCCGTGGCTTACAATGCAGCTTTCAATGACCCCTCAAACGACAATTACGCATATTTTCTCAACCCTGCATACTCTACCAACAATGTGGGCCCTCTCGACAGATACAAACTGTACAACGGTCACCAGGGTAATTCACCTGCCAACGGAACCATTGACGGGGTGCAGTCGACAGCAACCACGCTTCCTGACGCTGAAGACATCAACCGAGATAACAACATGGATATAGGTGAAAACTATTTCCAGTATAAGATCGCACTGAACCCATCCGCCATGATTGTCGGACAAAATTACATCACTGACATGATCGAATCTTCGGTGAGATTTGCAAACAACACAACTGGTTCGGTAAAGTGGTATCAGTTTAAAATTCCAGTAAGAACTCCGGACAAGACAATCGGTGAAGTTGATCTGCAAAACATCCGTTTCGTGCGGATGTTCATGAAAAACTTCCGTGCGCCGGTTATTTGCCGCTTTGCAAAACTGGAATTCCTCAGAGGCGAATGGCGCAGGTACAACTTTTCACTCTTGCAACCTGGCGAATACAGCCCGACACCTGAAGTGCCGGGTGGAACAAGATTCGACATCGCCTCCGTGAGCATTGAAGAAAACGGAAGTCGCCAGCCCGTACCTTATGTACTTCCTCCGGGCATTGAGAAAGAAAGGGACATATCCACCACACAGCTTTCCACTCTCAACGAACAGTCACTCGTGCTTAGAGTCTGCGATCTGGCCGACGGAGACGCGCGTGCAGCTTACAAAAACACCCAGGTAGACTTACGGTCGTACAAGAAACTCAAGATGTTTATCCATGCCGAGTCAGGCGGCCAAACTGACAACCTCCGCAATGGCGACCTGAATGTGTTTGTGCGTCTGGGAAGTGATTTCAATGACAACTACTACGAATATGAAATTCCTATCGAGATCACACGCTGGGGAGCCACATCGCCTGATGAGATCTGGCCCGAAGGGAACAACATGGAAATTGACCTGGAGCGAATTGTCGATGCGAAGCTTATACGTAACAACGCGATTCAGTTCAATCCTTCTGTCACTCTGCTTACCCCATTCCGTGTGGTGGATGGAAACAGAACTATCATCATCAAAGGAACACCAAACCTTGCCAGTGTAAGATCCATCATGATCGGGATCAGAAATCCGAAAGATCCCGGCGGTGATGGCCCGAAAATCTGCGCTGAAATCTGGGTGAATGAATTGCGCATGTCTGATTTCGATCAGGACGGAGGATGGGCTGCCACCGCACGAGTAACAACCAAACTTGCCGACCTGGGAACATTTACAATTGTAGGAAACCGCAGCACTGCTGGCTGGGGAAGCATCGAGCAAAGAGTGAGCGAACGTGACAAAGAAAACAAAGCTTCCTACGACCTTTCCACAACACTTGAACTTGGAAAATTCCTTCCTGAAAAAACAGGAATTAAAATACCCATGTATTTCGGATACGGAGAAGAATTCATCAACCCGCAGTACAATCCTCTTGACCCGGACGTGAAATTGAACAAGGCTCTGGATGCCGCACCAAATTCCGAAATTAGAGACTCTGTTCAGAAACAAGTTCAGGATTATACTCAGAGAAAAAGTCTCAATTTCACAAACGTCAGAAAAACCAAAACCGGAGGAAACACCAAGAGCCGGATTTACGACATTGAGAATGTAAACCTTTCTTACATCTATACAGAGCAATACAAGCGCAATTATAACATTGAATACAGCCTTGCAAAGACTTATCAGGGAATTCTCGGTTACAATTACAACAGCTCATCAAAGCCTATCACTCCATTTGAAAAATCCTCCGCTTTCAAGGGGAAGTGGATGAAGCTGATCAAAGATTTTAACTTTAATCCCGTCCCAAGCGGATTGAATTTCAGAACTTCAATAGACCGTACTTATGCTGAATCCCAGCTGAGAAACAATACAGGCCTGAAGTTTAAAATCGACCCGACCTTTGTAAAGACTTATACTACAACCCGAAACTACGGACTCAACTGGGACTTCACCAAGGCGCTGAAACTCGACTTCAATGCGACTGCTAATGCAACAATTGACGAGCCAACAGGAAGGATTGATACTCGTGAAGAGAGGGATTCTATTCGCCAAAACCTCTACCGTCTGGGACGACTCACACGTTACAACCATGCTGCCAACATCACTTACAATGTGCCGCTCAGTAAGATCCCTGCATTGGACTGGATGAACGGAAACGTACGTTACGGAGGTGATTACAGCTGGCAGGCATCACCGCTTTATAGGGATACAATCGATGATCAATTAAAAGCGAATCCCTGGGCAAACAACATTCAAAATTCAAGGACCATTCAATTTAACGGCAACCTCACATTCACCACTTTGTACAACAAGATTCCGTATCTGAAGAAGTTAAATGCTTCCTCTCAACCACGTGGAAGAGAAGAAGCGAAAAATCCAAAGTTGAAAGCGCCGATTGACCCGAACGCACCCAAAGACACTACTAAGGTCAAGAAACCCAGTCCACTTGAGCCTGCATTGAAAAATGTACTGAAGACAATGATGATGGTAAAGACAGCATCATTCACCTGGAGTGAAACGCGCGGAACCATGCTTCCCGGATTCAGGGGAACACCTGATTGGTTCGGGCAGGACTGGAATTTCGACGGTGGTGCCGGAGCACCAGGACTGGGCTTCTTATTCGGTTCGCAAAAAGATCCCAGGCCCGATGCCATTAAGTACAATTGGTTGACGACTGATACTACACTCAATTCATTCTTCACGACAACGGAGCTTAAAAATTTCAATGCAAGAATCAACATTGAACCAATCCGCAGCTTCAAAATCGAACTCACAGGAAATAGAAATTTCACCAGGACACATAATGAATACTTCCGCTTCGGTTCGGATGGAGTGTTCAGGTCATACAGCCCCACAGAATCCGGAAACTTCTCAATCTCCTATCTGACCTGGAATACGCACTTCGTAAAAGACGCCAAAGATTTCAGCAATGAAAACTTCCAGTCATTCAAAGACAATCTCGGAGATTTCTCATCAATCCTGGCTGATATGAATCCAAACTCTCCTGCGGGAGTTGACACTGCCGGATTCAGAAACGGTTATGGCAGGTCTCAGCAAGAGGTCCTCACCTACGCTTTCCTATCAGCTTATTCAGGAAAAGATCCAGACGGAAAAATTGTTGACCGCTTCCCGAAAATACCAAAACCGAACTGGCGTGTGACTTACGACGGACTTTCACGTGTAAAAGCTTTCCAGAAATTGTTGCAGTCATTCAGTCTATCTCACGGATACCGTTCGACATACAGCATTAACACTTTCAATCAGAACTTGCTGTATGAGGAATTTAATAATTATCCGATCAAACGTGATACTGCAGGAAATTTCATTCCTATATATGAAATCCAGCAGATTACTGTGGCTGAACAGCTTGCTCCGCTCATCGGAATAGATATCGGATGGAAGAACTCATTACAGACAAGATTCGAAATTAAACGGGATCGCAGCATCACTCTCGCCTACTCCAATATACAAGTGACAGAAGTGAGAGGCACAGAATATGTGATTGGCCTGGGGTATAAATTTAAAAGAGTGAAATTCCCTTTCACCATTGGCGGAAACAAAAAATTGCAAAACGACCTGAATGTCAGGGCAGATTTCAACGTGAGAAAGAATACGACAATCCTGAGGAAACTGGTTGAGAATACAAACCAGCCTAGTTCAGGAACGACGACACTTGGTGTGAAGCTCTCAGCCGACTATCCTGTCAGCGACCGGTTCAACATTCGCCTGTTCTACGATTTCACATCAAACAATCCGTTTGTATCTTCGAGCTATCCGACATCCAATACTAATGCCGGAATCGCAATCCGATTCACACTTGCACAATAAGCCGGTATATACCATCTGGTATATACCTGATTAATGAAAGATTAATTTATTCACACAACATAACTAACTAACATGAATTTTCCGGATAATTTAAAGTACACCAAGGACCATGAATGGGTTCGTGTGGAAGGCAATGAAGCCGTAATCGGCATCACTGATTTCGCGCAAAGCGAATTGGGTGATATCGTATTTGTTGAAATTGAAACTGAAGGAGAAACACTGGACAAGGATGCAGTGTTCGGCACCGTGGAAGCGGTAAAAACTGTTTCCGATCTTTTCATGCCCTTAAGCGGTACTGTTTCGCAGTTCAATAAGGCCCTTGAGAAAAATCCTGAAACTGTTAACAGAGATCCTTATAATGAGGGTTGGATGATCCGGGTTAAAATGAGTGATGCATCTCAGGTCAATGACCTGATGAGCGCGGCAGATTATCGCGCCATGGTCGGAGGCTGATAGATTACAAAATGTTCCGCCGGCTTCATCTTCCACTTTTACTTTGGGCAGCGGTAATATTTGTCATCTGCGCCATACCCGGAAACAATATTCCGAAACTTTCATTCCTTGAATGGCTCAGGCCCGATAAGATTGTTCACCTGATAGTGTTCGGGATACTTTCAGTATTCATTTACAGAAGCGTCACGATTGATCCCGCATTTGCAGGCATCAGCTCCAGAGCATTTTTCTGGTCTGTCCTGATCAGTTCAATATATGGTGCCCTGATTGAATATTTACAGTACAGCGTATTTATAAACCGAAGCGGAGACATCCGTGATGCAGCTGCCAACGCAATCGGTGCATGGCTGGGTATGCTCATTTACATTCGTTATCTTACAGGCCGGAGAAAAGAGAAATCCTGAATTTTGCATTGATACTAATTGCTCCTATCCCCTCTAATAAACATGTCAGCTCAATCAAAACAAAAAGTTGTAATTGCTTCCACCGGAGCAAGCGGAGCCATCTATACAAAAGTTCTGCTTGATAAGTTGAGGACGATTCGTAATCAAATTGAGGATGCCGGCCTTGTGATGTCTGACAATGCACGGGACGTTTGGGAATACGAGCTTGGAAACAGGGACTTTGAGAAATATGAGATCAAAGTGTATGAAAAGAATGATTTTTTCGCCCCCTTCGCGAGTGGCTCAGCTAAATTTGCAAGCATGATTATTTGCCCTTGCTCGATGGGAACACTCGCACGAATAGCTGCGGGAATTTCAAATGATCTCATCACCAGAGCGGCCGATGTGATGCTGAAAGAAAGAAGACGATTAATCATTGTGCTCAGAGACACTCCCTACAGCCTTGTGCACATAAACAACATGAAAATCGTTACCCAGGCCGGTGGAATAATTTGCCCCGCATCTCCATCTTTCTATTCAAAGCCAATTGACTTTGAAGAACTTGCATCAACAGTGGTGGATCGCGCGCTCGAACTGGCTGGCTTCGACCTGAAAACATTCCGATGGAGCGAAAATAAACCGAAGTCAAAAAACTGAATTGCGATATAAACAGATTGACATTATGGCAGAAATTTGAGCCTTAAAATCAATGAAAAAACAAGTAAAAATCAATATATCTGATAATAAGGCGGTTAAAATATTTTTTTTAATCCATCGTTAAATACATTGAAAATTACTTTAACAACACCTACATTAGTGTAGCCAAAAACTAAACCTCTTCGCATGTTTGAGTACACCAAGCAAATTCTCCAGAAGGTTAGTTTCGACCGTAACCTTTTTCGCAAAGAACTGATCAAAGCAATAAGAATACTTAAGAAAGAAGAAAGACTCATGTTGAAAGCATGGTGTGTTTCATCCTTTGCCGCTTATTCTGATGTGATTGTAGATGTTTTCAGGAAATTTTCCTGATATACTTCAAGTTTCTTTTCAGGCCTTTATATCCGCTTCGCTTTACGGCGGAATGCTTGAACAAGTCCTTAAAAAGCACTTCGTTCATCTCATGCCATTCATCTGCATTCATTTCAAGTAATTCATCACGAGCAATGAATTGATTTTCATTATGAGCTTTTGAAAAACGGTTCCAGGGACATACATCCTGACAAATGTCGCAGCCAAAAACCCAGTTCTCAAATTGCTCTTCGTATCCTTTGGGAATTTCATCCTTTAATTCTATTGTGAAATAGGAAATACACTTGCTTCCGTCTACAACGTATGGCTTTATGATGGCATCGGTGGGACATGCATCAATGCATCGTGTGCAAGTACCACAATAATCTTCGATCGGTCCGTCAGCTAAAAGTTCTATATCCACGATCAGCTCCGCCAGAAAGAAAAACGACCCTGATTTTGTGTTAATCAGATTTGAGTTTTTACCAATCCATCCAATTCCGCTTTTTCTTGCCCAGGCTTTTTCCAAAACCGGTGCTGAATCCACAAAAGCCCGGCCTTCAATCTGTCCAAATTTTTGCCTGAGAGAATCCATGAACACTTTCAATTTCTCCTTTATTACAAGATGATAATCTTTACCAAAAGCATACTTAGAAATCTTTGGTGCATCTGGCTCCTTTTGCTTTTGCACAGGATAATAATTGTACATCAGAGATATCACTGACTTCGCACCCGGTACCAGCAGAGTGGGATCAAGCCGCTTATCAAAATAATTTTCCATGTATGACATGCGACCATGCATATTTTTTAAAAGCCATTGCTCAAGTCGTGGTGCCTCTTCTTCGAGAAAACCAGCCTTTGAAATCCCGCAGTAGTCAAAGCCAAGCCGGTATGCTTCATCCTTGACAATCTTACTTGCATTTTGCCTGTCGTACATATTTCAAAATTAACAACAAGATAATCAGCTGCGGGCGATGAAAAATAAAAATAAGTCTGAATTATTGTGAATATCTCTCAACTGTGATCTTTGATAACCAGCACCGAAAATTCATTCGGGACAATTTTCTGTCCGTGAAGAATGGCGTAAACTTTTGTGAACTCAGCACCGAAATACAATATCATGGCAGAATAATAAACCCAAAGAAGGATCAGAATTACTGAACCGGCGGCTCCGTATATTGAAGCAAACATTGAACTTCCGAGATAAGCGCTGATAGCAAATTTTCCGAGCATGAATAGCACGGCAGTGAATGCAGCTCCGATGAAACAGTCTTTGAAAGCGACCGTGGCATCCGGAAGGGCTTTGAAAATTATCACGAACAAGAAAGTGATAATTAAAAAAACCACACCTACATTGAGCACATAAAAAAGATAAATCAAATCGGCAGGAAAAAAAACTGAAAGCTTATTGTACATAACGTCCATCAAGGTGTTGACCAATAAGCTCACGAGGAGAAGAAAACCGACAGTGCCTATCATGGAAAATGATACCAGACGGTTGAACAGAAATTTTATCAATCCCTTTTCCGGCTTGGCTTTGAGTCCCCATATGTAATTAATTGACTCTTGTATCTCGGCGAAAACTCTTGAAGCTCCAATTAACAAAACTCCAAATCCAATCACAGTTGCAAAGGTGCTGTTCCCGGAGAGCGAGATATTTCTCACAGCTTCCTGAATCTGGTGTGCTACTTCATTTCCAACAAGCCCGTTAATCTGCCCGAACAACTCCCCTCTTACAGCCTCCTCACCAAAGAAAAATCCTGTGAGTGAAATAATCAGTATCAGCAATGGCGGCAGTGAAAAGATGGTATAGTAAGACAAAGCTGCGCTCAATTTCATTCCATTGTCGTCAATGAAATGAGAAAAAGTTTCTTTGAGCAGTCTTATAATATTGCTTAATCGCTTCTTGATTCCCATTTTCTATCGGATTGAAGACTTTTAGCCTTCAAACAAATCGCCTGAGCGTGAAGGAATTTTCTTTCCGAGATGTTTATATGCCATTTCCGTCACTTCTCTGCCGCGAGGCGTCCTTTTCATGTATCCCTGCTGAATGAGAAATGGTTCGTAAACCTCTTCAATGGTACCAGCCTCCTCACCTACTGCTGTGGCAATTGTATTTAACCCGACCGGCCCTCCTTTGAATTTTTCTATGATGCAGGCTAGAATCCTGTTATCCATTTCATCCAGACCATGCTGGTCAACCTGCAAAGCGCTGAGTGACACGTGTGAAATGTCAAGGTCGATTATTCCGTTACCTTTGATCTGAGCAAAATCTCTGACGCGTCTAAGAAGTGCATTAGCAATTCTCGGCGTACCACGACTTCTTCCGGCTATCTCTTTGGCAGCATCATCCTCAATATGTATGCGAAGAATTCCGGCGGATCTTTTTACAATTTTTTCAAGAAGAGCTGAATCATAATACTCAAGTCTTGATGTAATGCCGAATCTTGCGCGAAGTGGCGCAGTCAGCAAGCCCGACCTTGTAGTCGCTCCAACAAGCGTAAAAGGATTAACCCTGATTTGTACTGACCTGGCATTGGGTCCGCTCTCAATCATGATGTCAATCTTGTAATCTTCCATGGCTGAGTAAAGGTACTCTTCCACAAGCGGACTCAACCGGTGTATCTCGTCAATAAAAAGCACATCATTTGGCTCCAGCCCGGTAAGCAATCCGGCCAAATCTCCCGGCTTATCAAGAACAGGACCCGAAGTTGTCCGCACATTCACTCCCAATTCATTGGCAATGATGTAAGCAAGGGTTGTCTTGCCCAGACCCGGAGGGCCATGCAATAGCACATGATCCAGGGCTTCTTCTCTTCTTCGTGCGGCTTCCACAAACACTAGCAGATTGCTGATGATGGCCGGTTGGCCAGTGAAATCATCAAATGCCTGAGGACGAAGCACTCTTTCGATTTCCCTGTCAGCAGGAGAAATGATTTTTGCAGAAGGATCCAGATTAGGGTTATTCATGCTCTACCAAAGATACGGCTTCCACTCTAGAGCGCGATAAATATTTTCGAAACTAATCCACATTAACTGACTTCTTTCCGCTTATCCCGTGGGGAAAAAAAGCATTATAAACTTCATCCATGAAAAGCTTCAGGTTGAGAGAAAAAGTTGGAGAATTAAAATTATCTGACACATTATCAGAAGAAAACAATGTGACTCTGTAACCAAGAGATGCCCCAAGCCCGAGCCATTTGAAAATATTATACTGGCCTGTCAGGTCCGGATGATAAAGCATCACGCCTTCATTTTCCGTGCGGATACGCTGACGGTCAGAACGCCTGATATACTCATAGTTCACCGAGCCAAGTCCAAGTTGGAACGGAATTACACTGAACTGCCAGGGATATTCATTGTAATACACATACTCCGCGCTCCAACTCAGAAATTTGAAATTCAGATTAGCGTTTGTGTTGTAGATGTTACCACCGTCATCCACCTGAATGCTGCTGACAACAGTGTTTTGTGCAAGGCCAAAGACACCCATTCCTATTCTGACTCTCTTGTTGAAGGAAGCTCCGAAGCGCAGTCCGGTGAAATTCGCAAAATCTCCGCTGATGTAACTGTTGAACGTAACGAGGTTCAGAAAGAACCTGGGTTTCTGCTGCATGCTGTAAGATATCGTGTCAATCAACTGCGCCTTAGACCGTCCTGTCATCAAAGCAAAGACTGCAATCAGAAAAAAATTGCGCAGGTAGAACATCATGCATTCATCTAACGAAATGTGCTGGAAACATATTATGTATTTCCCTGAATCTAATGAGGACATTGGAGAAAATTAATTTGAGCCGGAATCTGAGCGCAAAACTCCCGGGAAACAAATCACTTTCTCTTTTCCACGGCCTCGCTGACCAAAAGCTTCTTGCCTACCAGTTCTTTTCCATTCAGATTCTCAATCGCTTTCAGAGCGTCATCCTTCTTTCTGAACTCCACAAATCCAAAGCCACGTGACTCCCAAGTGATAGTATCGTAAACGATTTTTGTATTCAGCACTTCTCCGTACTGACTGAAGATTGACTCAAGAAGCACTTCATTGACGGAAGATTCAATATTTTTCACAAATAATTTCATGTCCCGAAGATAAAGCATTTTCAATCATGATTTTCCTGTATCCTGCCGGGTGATGCTGAAATCAACCATGCTCCTGTTCTTCCGGAAACAGAATTAGGCCCAATCTTTACTATATTAGCGATCCAATTTGAATTATATGGCATTCAGAATATCCTCCTTCGAACAATATTCCCAGGAATACAAGCAAAGCGTGGAGCAGCCGGAAGAATTCTGGTCTGAAAAAGCGATGTACTTTCGATGGAACCGCAAGTGGGACAAAGTTTTGGACTGGAACTTTTCTGAGCCAGATGTGAAATGGTTTGTTAATGGCAAACTGAACATTACGGAAAACTGCCTCGACAGGCATCTTGATAAAAGAGGTGAGCAAACAGCCATTATCTGGGAACCCAATGATCCAGCAAAGGATGCAGTGCGTGTCATCACCTACGCTGAGCTCTATAAAATGGTTTGCCGCTTTGCCAATGTCCTACTCAACAATGGTGTAAAAAAGGGCGACAGAATCTGCATCTATATGCCCATGGTTCCAGAAGCCACTGTGGCTATGCTTGCGTGCGCAAGGGTCGGTGCGATTCATTCTGTAGTCTTTGCAGGCTTTTCTGCAACATCCGTCAGCGACAGAATTCTTGACAGCAACTGCACAATGGTACTTACCAGCGACGGGGCATACCGGGGAGCAAAAGAAATCGAAATCAAAGAAACCGTAGATGAAGCTCTCGAAAAATGCCCCGGAGTTGAAAGGGTAATTGTACTGAAGAGGACGGGAAGAAAAGTGAATATGAAAAAAGGAAGGGATGTGTACTGGCATGATGAAATGGAAAAAGCTGCTGAAGAAAACATAGCAGAAGTAATGGATTCGGAAGATCCCCTATTCATCCTGTATACAAGCGGTTCGACAGGCAAGCCCAAAGGAGTGGTTCATTCCTGCGGAGGTTACATGGTATACACTGCTTATTCTTTTCAAAATGTTTTCCAGTACAACGAAGGCGATATTTATTGGTGCACTGCCGATATCGGCTGGATCACAGGACATTCATATATTGTATATGGCCCCTTGCTGAGTGGTGCAAGCACCATGATATTTGAAGGCATTCCTACCTGGCCTGATGCCGGAAAATTCTGGCAGGTTATCGACAAACATAAAGTCAACATATTCTATACCGCACCCACCGCGATCAGGGCTCTGGAAGCACAGGGCCTTGATTTCGTGAAGCCTTACAAGCTCGACAGTTTAAGAGTGCTTGGCACCGTAGGTGAACCAATCAATGAAGAAGCATGGCAATGGTACTCTGATTACATCGGCAAGAAGAAATGTCCTATCGTAGATACCTGGTGGCAAACAGAAACCGGTGGAATCATGATCTCTCCGCTTGCAGGAATCACAAAAACAATTCCTGGCTTTGCCACTCTCCCGCTGCCGGGAATCCAGCCAATGCTGGTGGATAATGAAGGTAATGAAATCACTGGAAACGGCGTGGAGGGCAATCTATGCATCAAATTTCCGTGGCCCTCAATCATTCGAACAACCTGGGGCGACCACGAAAGATGCAGGCAGAATTACTTCTCCACATATCATAATCTTTATTTTACCGGCGACGGCTGCAAAAGGGATGAACAAGGAAACTACAGAATCACCGGTCGCGTCGACGATGTAATGAATGTATCAGGCCATCGCATCGGTACCGCTGAAGTGGAGAATGCAATCAACCAGCATCCCGATATTGTAGAGTCGGCAGTGGTTGGATATCCTCATCCGATTAAAGGACAGGGAATTTATGCTTATGTGATCAGTACAAATCATGAAGCCGACAATGAAAATCTACGTTCAGAAATTATCGCAGTTGTAAACAAACTCATCGGCCCCATAGCCAAACCCGATAAAATACAGATTGTACGCGGTCTTCCCAAAACCCGAAGCGGAAAAATCATGAGAAGGATTTTACGCAAAGTAGCTGAAGGGGAAACTTCAAATCTCGGCGATGTAAGCACATTGCTTGATCCGGGTGTGGTGGATGATATAAAAGCAGGAGCAATTTCCTGAGACTGCATTTAAATTTTCCATAAAATAAATTAAAATTTATGCTTAGTCCGATTTTACTTGACCTATTCATTAGGGATCTTCAAAAGCTTGAAGAAGAAATCAAGCTTTATGAGAAGGATGATGACCTATGGATTCTGGGCGGCTCCATCAATAATACAGCCGGAAATTTATGCCTTCACATTTGCGGCAATCTGCAACATTTCATAGGGGCTATTCTCGGCCATTCGGGATATGAGAGAAACCGCGAAGATGAGTTCAGCCAGAAGTAC
The DNA here is from genome assembly GCA_003389385.1 of Bacteroidota bacterium. Classification (GTDB taxonomy): domain Bacteria; phylum Bacteroidota; class Bacteroidia; order AKYH767-A; family 2013-40CM-41-45; genus QQVM01. Next base: position 294,457 of record QQVM01000004.1, on the reverse strand, counting down.
ATTCCACGATATCAGCTCATTCATGAAATTGAAAAAACCAAAGCCATTTTGGATACCACTCTGAAAAATCTTTCCGAAGAAGATTTGTTCTCTATTTATCCGGTGCACGTTTTCGGAAAAGAACTGAATACATCCTATTTTCTAATTCACCTGCTGAGCCACTTGAACTATCACCTGGGCCAGGTCAATTATCACAGACGACTGCTCGCGAAAACGATTTGATGAGTTTTTCATTAAAAACACTTCACTACATTATTGACCTGCTCATTCTTGAAGCCATTTTGTATCTTCGCTACTCATCCATTTAGTCCGTGCCCGATTCAATCGTAATCATTCCCACTTACAACGAAAAGGAAAATGTGGAAAAGATGATCCGGAAGGTTTTTTCCCTAAATCATCCATTTCACATCCTGATCATTGATGATGGCTCCCCTGACGGAACGGCTTTGATTGTCAGAAAACTTCTGGATGAATTCAAAGACCGCCTGTTTCTTGAGGAACGATCAGGAAAGCTTGGCCTGGGAACTGCATATATTCATGGCTTTAAGTGGGCAATAGAACGCAATTATGATTTCATATTCGAAATGGATTGCGATTTTTCCCATAATCCAGAAGATCTGAAACGTTTGTATGACGCCTGTGCCAATCAAGGTCATGACGTTGCCATCGGTTCAAGGTACATCAGAGGAGCAAATGTCGTTAACTGGCCACTTGGACGTGTTGTAATGTCTTATTATGCTTCGGTGTATGTAAGAATCATTACAGGCATCAACATCAAAGACACTACTGCAGGTTTTATCTGCTACAGGAGAAGAGTGCTCGAGACAATTCCATTGGATGAAATCCGCTTCATCGGATATGCATTCCAGATAGAAATGAAATTCACAGCCTGGAAATACGGATTCTCAATTGTCGAAGTGCCTATCATCTTTACAGACAGAACTGAAGGGGCCAGCAAGATGAGCAAGGGGATTTTCCAGGAAGCAATTTTTGGCGTCATGCAAATGAAATGGAAAAGCATTTTTAAAAAATATCCCAAAGTAAAAATATCAGCGAAACATGAAGAAAAGTCTGCTGATTAAAAACGCTTCGATTGTAAATGAAGGTGTCGTTCGCGAGTCAGACATCCTGATTCAGGATAGCAGGATTTCCAGAATTGACCGCGATATCAGCGACAGAAATGCTCAAATAATTGACGCGAAAGGCCTGCATGTTTTTCCCGGAGTAATTGACGATCAGGTCCATTTTCGAGAACCAGGACTCACACACAAAGGAGATATCAGCACTGAGTCACGTGCTGCTGTTGCCGGAGGGGTGACATCATTCATGGAAATGCCGAATACGGTTCCAAACACTCTTACACAGGATCTGCTTGAAGAAAAATATAAAATTGCAGCTGCTAAATCTCCTGCGAACTTTTCTTTTTATATGGGTGTGTCGAATGATAATACCGAAGACGTGCTAAAAACTGATCCGCGAAAAGTTTGCGGAGTGAAGATTTTCATGGGATCATCAACCGGAGATATGCTGGTAGATAACCAAAAAACTCTGGAAAAGATTTTTTCTACTATTCCAATGCTGATTGCGACTCATTGCGAAGACGAAGAAAGCATCCGAAAAAACATTCAGGAATTCCGGGAAAAATACGGGGATGAGCTTCCAATGAAAATGCACCCACTGATCAGATCTGAAGATGCTTGTTACAAATCCTCCTCCTTTGCAGTCTCACTTGCCAAAAAGTATAACACGCGATTACATGTGCTGCACATCAGCACCGCAAAGGAACTTGATCTTTTAAGAAACGACATACCGCTGAAAGAAAAAAGAATCACCGCTGAAGCATGCATTCATCATCTGTGGTTTGATGATACAGCTTATGATCAAAAAGGAACATTGATAAAATGGAACCCTGCAATTAAAACAAAACAGGACAGGGATGCAATCAGACAGGCTGTTTTGGATAATAGGATTGATGTGATCGCCACAGATCATGCTCCTCATACATTGGAAGAAAAACAGCAATCTTATTTCAAGGCGCCTTCCGGCGGACCACTCATTCAGCACTCACTTTTGTCCATGCTCGAACTTTATCATCAGGGTTGGATTTCTCTGGAAAGAATAGCGGAAAAAATGTCTCATGCAGTTGCCGATTGCTTCAGAATTGAAGATCGTGGTTATATCAGGGAAGGATATTGGGCTGACCTTGCACTTGTGAACCTGAAAGCATCTTACACTGTAACAAAGGATAACATCCTTGCCAAATGTGGCTGGAGTCCATTTATGGATACTACTTTCAGGGCAGGCATCACTCATACCATTGTCAGCGGCAATCTTGTGTATGAACACGGCAATCTCATTGAAGGAACAAAGGGAATGAGGCTTACATTCAAAACGACATGAAACTTCTGCATAGTATATTAAGTGTGACTCTGTTTTCCTTATCTGTTCTATTCCTGTATTCTTGCCAGGAAAAAACAGACAAAGTCCCTGAGGATGTTCTCAAACCCAGTGAACTCATCCCTTTGATGGTGGAGTTCCACATTGCCCAGGCAGGAATAACGGTATTACAGTATGAGGACAGTCTTCCCTACGACATGGATGATTTTTCTGTTTACATATTGGAGAAAAATAAAATTTCGGAAGAAAAATTCAGGCGTTCAATAAAGTTTTATTCAGACAGGCCGAAAGTTATGACAGAAATTTATCAGGAAGTAGTGAATGAACTGAGCCGCATGCAGGGTGAGTACCACCGCTAAATTATTGTTCATTTGAAATTCTCCTTGTAGAGCCGGCAATGATACTTTATCGAATCAGGAATTGGAATGAATTCAGTGCGCAATTCCTTTTTGACTTTTTCATTGCTGTAGTACCATTTGTTCTGACTGTTTCTTGCAGTTTCTTTGGTGATAAGAGCTTTATTTCCGCTGATCTTTGATGCAATTCCCATATAAATCCAGGCAAGTTCAGACATAAAACGACTGACTTTTATTGATGGGCGTTGCTTTCCAAACTCATCCGCAATAAGATTGAACACCTGCCGGTATGATAAATTCTCTGAATTCAGAATAAATCTTTTTTTAAAAACGGAATTCTCCATCAGTGATATGCTCATGAATGAAACATCCCTTACATCTACAAAACCTGTTACACCTTCTGTGTAAAATTTCAGGCCTTTCAATACCTGGCTGAAAATCCCTGTACTTCCACCGTCAGCTTTTCCATAACCGAGAATGATAGACGGGTTTACTATCACAACATTCAATCCTTCTTCGGAAGCTCTCCACACTTCCCTCTCAGCGCCGTATTTGCTCACTGCATAGCTGCTGTTATAGGCAGAAGTTTTCCAAAGATTTTCCTCCTTGATTTCATTACCCTCATTGAACCTGCCAAGCGCGGCCACCGAACTGATGTGACAGAATTTGCTCACACCTTTTTCCATAGCCATGTTCACCATGTTGGCCGTTCCTTCTATGTTCACCCTCATCAGCCGGCGGTAGTCGGTTTTTTGAAATGAAACCAATCCGGCTGCATGATAAACTTCGCTCACACCATCCATGGCATCATCCAGCGAATAAAGATCATTCACATCACCCTTTATCCATTCAATTGTATCCGGATCGGCATGATGATGCCGGAAAAGAATATCAGTGTAAAACCTGCTGGAGTTTTCCCTGGACAAAGCTCTCACTTTTTTTCCTGCAAGATGTAAATCAAGCAGAATTTGTGATCCGACAAGTCCGGTCGCTCCTGTAACTAATATCATTAGCGGGAAATAATAGGCGAAGATGATCATTTTTTCAGATGTTTCCTTTATTTACTTTGAGCATCCTGATGACCTGCATATCTTTGGGACCAAAACTGCCGATATGAAAAACTTTGTTGAAGAACTGAAATGGAGAGGAATGCTGCACGACTCCATGCCCGGAACAGAAGAACTGCTGATGAAAGGCATGGTGAAAGGCTATATCGGTTTTGATCCGACAGCCGATTCACTAGGCGTAGGCAATCTTGTCCAAATCATGACTTTGCTTCATTTTCAGCGATGCGGACATAAGCCGGTCGCTCTGGTTGGAGGAGCAACTGGCATGGTGGGTGACCCAAGCGGCAAGTCCCAGGAAAGAAACCTGCTTGATGAAAGCACCCTGCAACATAATCTCAAAAGTCAGAAAGCGCAACTGGAAAAATTCCTCGACTTCAATTGCGGAGAAAATTCTGCTGAGATCGTGAATAATTACGACTGGTTCAAAGAACTTTCCTTTCTGGATTTTATCCGCGACGTAGGAAAGCACATCACCATCAATTATATGCTCGCGAAAGATTCCGTTCAGAAAAGAATGGATACCGGAATGTCTTTCACTGAATTTTCTTACCAGCTTGTTCAGGGATATGATTTCTACTACCTCTGGAAACATCATGGTATTAAACTTCAGATGGGTGGATCAGACCAGTGGGGAAATATTGTGACCGGAACGGAATTGATCAGGCGCAAAGATGCCGGAGAAGCTTTTGCTCTCACCACACCACTGATCAAAAAAGCTGATGGCACCAAGTTCGGTAAAACAGAAGGCGGAAATGTATGGCTTGACCCGAAACGTACTTCTCCTTATCAGTTTTATCAGTTCTGGCTGAACGCATCCGATGAGGATGCTTCCAATTTCATTCGCATTTTCACACTGCTCACACAAGATGAAATTTTTTCAATTGAAGAAGAACATAAAAAATCCCCGCACCTGAGAGTGCTGCAAAAAGCCCTCGCGAAGGACATTTGCATTCGGGTTCACGATGAGCAATCTTACAAGGCTGCGGTGGAAGCTTCTGAGATTCTTTTCGGGAAAGGCACATCGGAAGCGCTGATGAAACTTTCTGAAAATGATCTCCTGGATGTATTTGCAGGTGTGCCGCAGGTAAAAATTGCCAGAGCAGATATCAACTCAGGACTGAACATCATCGAAATGCTTTGCGATAAGACAAACATTTTCCCTTCACGCGGGGAAGCAAGAAAAATGCTTGGCGGTGGCGGAGTGTCGCTGAATAAAAATAAAATTGAGAACCCGGAACATACAGTTTCATCAAATGATCTAATCCGGGACAAATATCTGCTGGCGCAGAAAGGCAAAAAGAATTATTACCTGATTGTGCTCGAGTAATTATTTCTTGCCGTTTTTATTCTGTTCGTTCCGGTCCATTTTCTGCAGAAGTAGCGATATTCCAATTACAATGGCCGCTGCAAAAAGAAAATTGAATCCAACCTGGAAGTAATCTGATTCCTTCAAAGTGCCCATGCGCTTTTTCATTATCCAAAGTGAAATCAAACTTCCCGTAAGCACGGAGAGGAAAATGAGCAACATCCTTCTTTTCTTATTCAGCATGGGTAAAGCAAATTTAAGGCGCAAATATACTGATCCCCAGCCAATCAACCTTCACCGGCAAGCAGATTGCAGCCGCGTATATCACTGAAATCGAATCTGCCCAGCACTTCAAAGCTGCCGTCTTCCTGAACTCTGCCGAGATCCCTGGTTTCCAGAAAGGAACAACTGTCAATGTTTGCCAGATCCATGATGTTGATTCCACCTGACTTTCCTGCAGGAAGATACGTGAAGGCATCATTCACATCCCGAATCAAAACCTTCATCCAGCCCGGGCAATAAAAATGACCCTTTTGTCTGGAATAAGCCTGCGAGAACATCTCTGTCATCCCGTATTCTGAGTGAATGCTCCCGCACCCAAATCCTTTCATCAGACGGGTATGAAGTTCTTCCCTTACGATTTCCTCTCTCCTGCCCTTCATGCCTCCGGTTTCCATTACGATGAGTTCAGGGAAATTCAATGCACTCGAATCTACAAAGTCCAGCAATGCGAAACTCACTCCGATTAAAATGGTCTTAGCATTTTCCGAAGATAACTTTTGAAGCACCAACCTCAGACCATCCGGATCATGGGAATAAAATCCGCTGTGCTCAGAAGGGCTCTGCTTTATCAGTTCATTCACCATGAATACAAGCGAAGAATCGTTTCTCTCGCTGTAAGAAGGCAGCAATGCAAGCACACAATAATCTGAAGCAGATCCGTAAAATTTTTCAAATCCTCTGGTAAAACTTTCTGTGTAAAGATTTGTATCGCAGACCATGTGACGGCTTCTTTCCTGGCCTTCCGTACCGCTGCTTCTGAAAACGGTTTTCACGGTACTATCACCAGTAAGCACATCATGACTCTTGAAAAACTCAACAGGAAGAAAGGGAATCATTTCAACTGCATCGACCGACTTGGGATTCCTTGAAAGTAAATTGCTGTAATCGCGATAAACAGGATTATTTTTGTATTGATATTGGAAAATATCCAGCGCACATGATTCGAATTTTTCCTTCGTATCCAGACGGAATATTTCTTTCTTCAAATAATCTCTTTTCAGCGTATCCATCATCAAAATTCAGTTCAACTTTTCTGTGGAGCAAAGTCAGTCGAATAATGAAGGCCAATGCTTTCCTTCCTTGCCATGGCGAATTTCACTATCAGATACGCGACAGTGATCATATTCCTTAATTCACACAGAGCAGGAGAAACAACAGTGCGCTCATACAAAGCTTCTGTTTCACCATATAAAATTCTGAGCCGGTCGATAGCCCTCTTCAATCTCTGACTGGAACGAACTATGCCTACATAATTACTCATCACACTTTGAAGCTCATTCAAATTTTGCGTAATCAGGATCATCTCGTTTGGCTGGGTGGTTCCTTCTGCATTCCAGTCGGGTACACTCTGGTTAAACTCAGTATTGGAAGCATTTTCGATTGATTTAATTGAAGCCCTGTGAGAAAAAACCAATGCCTCAAGAAGTGAGTTGGAAGCGAGCCTGTTCCCGCCGTGAAGTCCTGTTCCAGCACATTCACCCGAAGCGTAAAGTCCTTCGATTGATGTTCTGGACCATTCATCCACTGCAATGCCTCCGCAGATGTAATGCGCAGCAGGGGCAACAGGGATCATATCCTTAGAAGGATCAATTCCTTCCTTCAGGCATTTTTCAAGAATGGTAGGAAAATGTGAAGCAAAATCTTTTGTATCAATCCCTATGCAATCTAGAAGCACGTGTTCATCACCGCGGATTTTCATTTCATTGTCTATCGCCCTGGCCACGATATCCCTTGGAGCGAGGGATCCACGTTCGTCGTACTTCTTCATGAAATCATTTCCGTCACTTGTCCTGAGTATTGCCCCTTCTCCCCTCACCGCTTCAGAAATTAAAAATGCAGGATGTTTCCCCGGCTCATACAATGCCGTAGGATGAAACTGTATGAACTCCATGTCCCTCACCAGCCCTTTCGCCCGGTACACCATGGCGATTCCGTCACCCGTAGCAATCGCAGGATTAGTGGTAGTCCTGTAGATGTGACCGGCGCCACCGGTTGCTACCATACAGACTCTTGAAAGTATGGTTTCAACATTTCCGCTTTCAAGATTCAAAGCATAAGCGCCAAAACATTTTATACCACCGCTGCTGCGGCTCACTTCTTCTCCAAGATGGTGTTGAGTAATCAGGTCAAGTGCGAAGTAATGTGTATTCAGCGATATGTTCGGATGATTCCGTATACTCTCAAGCAATGCACGTTCAATTTCATTTCCGGTTCTGTCCTTGTAATGCAATACACGATATTCGGAGTGTCCGCCTTCCATGACGAGGTCATATTCTCCTTCTTTGTTTTTATCGAAGCGTGTTCCCCACTCAATGATCTCCCTAATCCGGTCTGCTCCTTCTGTCACTACCATTCTCACAATTTTTTCATCACACAGGCCTGCTCCGCTTTCCAAGGTGTCCTGTACATGTTTTTCGAATGTATCCGGACCGTGCAGTACGCCTGCGATTCCACCCTGCGCGTATTTGGTGTTGGACTCTTCCGCTTCCGCTTTGGTAATGATCAGAACTTTTCCATGATCAGCAACCTTCAATGCATAACTGAGTCCGGCTATGCCGGAACCTATCACTAAAAAATCATATTCATGCCGCATATTAAATCAGAACCTATAATTATTGTGAACGAAATACGGAAAAATTTATCCGTATTGCACAGTACAAAAATCATTCACAAAATGATATAATTATTTCTTTTCAGCTTCGTTTTGGAGCTCTTCATGTGATACTGTACGCAAATGCTGTGCGACCCACCAGGTATTTCCCTGTGGATCTTTAAAACCGCCATCGCGTAGGCCATAAAAGCGGTCCTCCGGCGCCATAATGGAAACAGCATTGTGATTCAGGGCATGGTTGTAAACTGAGTTTACATCATGCACATAAACATAATTCATCCCAGGCTGTGAGGGAAACTGTTCGTTTCCTTTGCCAAGCATGATCAACGTATCACCAATTCGGATTTCAGCATGTACAGAATTGCCTTCTTTATCTTTCAGATGCTCCCGGATCTCTCCACCGAAAACTTTTTCAAGGAACTCCAGCTCTTTTTCAATACTGTCTACCATGAGGTAAGGACAAACATCCGAATATCCCGGAGGAGCGGCTTTTGTTGTTTTGGTATCACTCATTCATTTGATTTTTAGCCCGTAAACGCCAGGTAATTTGTTTTGCTAAAATTAGCAATTCCATGTGAAAATGACGGGAATATTGAAATCCTGGTCAACTTGGTTCTATTCATTCACTTGATTTCGGTAACTTTGCATCAAATCAAATTTACAATGGAAATTAAGAAAGCTGTCACGGTTTACGCGGAATCCACTCCAAATCCTGCCTCCATGAAGTTTGTGCTTAACTTCAAAATTGTGGATGAAGGCAGCGTAGAGTACAATTCACAGGCGCAGGCGGGCAATTGCCCCCTTGCTTACCAACTGCTTTCTTTTTCCGGCATCAGCAGTGTTTTCATCACATCCAATTACATCACGCTGAGTAAAAACTCTGAACTTGACTGGCATGAGCAGATTCCAATCCTGAGAGAGTTTATTAGGAATTATTTCATGAACGGTGAACCGGTCTTCACCGGACCGCGTGAGCAAATTGCCGATCCTTCTTCGGAAAAAACGCGCAGCTCCTCCGCGCTTGAAAGTAAAATCATAGAAACACTGGATGAATATGTAAAGCCTGCCGTGGAGCAGGACGGTGGAGCTATTCATTTCAAGTCTTTTCACGAGGGGAAAGTGACTGTTACGCTGCGTGGTGCCTGTTCGGGTTGCCCTTCTTCAACCATCACTCTTAAAAACGGAATAGAAAATCTTTTAAAGCAGTTTGTTCCAGAGGTAACCGAGGTCGTTGCTGAAAATGAATAATGCTATTAATCAAAACAACTCCCAGCTTTTCAGTCTCCTGTACCTGACGCCCTTCTTCGTCTGAATCGTTTGCCAGAGTTCGGCTCTGTCAATCAGAAACTCTTCATCCATGGTCTCAGTATTCAATTTAACTCTTTCCGATTTTTTTCCAGCTCTTGCCAGCGTGACGTGAGGAACCGGATCATCATGCGTGGGCTTTACCGTCATGAATGGCATTGAGGCCTCGTGAAGTTTCTTATTTAACTTTGAGAACTCATCACTTGCTTTCATCTTCAGCCAAATCATGGACGGCTTGGAGGGTTTTCCTGCATACTGAACTCCGTCAGATACCAGCATGAACTTTTTTTGTCCGCTTATTGCAATCTCAATAGCAGACTGAATATTTCGCAGGTTCTCTTCTTCAATTTCTCCTATGAAAAATAAAGTCACATGAAGGTTTTCCGAAAAAGTTATTCTCCAGCCTTTTTCTGTAAGTTCGTTCTTTTGAATAAACGAAAGGCATTGATCAGCCTGAGGAAAAGGGAATGCCGCAAAGAGCCTGACCATGCTCCAGATTTTTACAAATCCAACAATTCCTGCACGGGATCTTTTCCGCCATAAAGCATCTTGACAGGCTCCTCAAGCATCTGCTTTACTTTCACCAGGAAACCAACCGATTCTCTTCCGTCAATTATGCGGTGATCATAAGACAAAGCGACGTACATAATTGGCCTGATTTCCACCTTGCCGTTCACTGCAACCGGACGCTCTACGATGTTGTGCATACCGAGAATTGCGCTCTGTGGCGGGTTGATGATTGGAGTCGACAGCATGGAACCGAATACTCCACCGTTGGTGATCGTAAAAGTTCCTCCCGTCATTTCTTCTATTGAAATTTTTCCGTCTCTCGCTTTGCCGGCAAGTTCCATCACTGCCTTTTCAATTCCTGCGAGACTCAGGCTTTCTGCATTCCGCATGACAGGTACCATCAGCCCCTTCGGTGCGCTCACGGCTATTCCAATATCACAGTAATCATGATATACAATTTCATTGCCGTCTATCTGTGCATTCACCGCAGGAAATTCCATCAGTGCTTCACACACAGCTTTAGTGAAAAATGACATGAATCCTAGTCCGACACCGTGACTTTCTTTAAACTTGTCCTTGTACTGTTTGCGTATCGCCATGATGGCGCTCATGTCTACTTCGTTGAAAGTAGTCAGCATGGCGGTCTCCTGCTTCACAGCCATAAGCCTCTCGGAAACTTTCTTCCGCAGCATGCTCATTTTTTCACGGCGGATATTTCTGGAGCCTTTTACTGCAATCTTTCCGGATGCTTTATGCTTGTCCATCGCAGCAAGTACATCTCCTTTAGTGATTCTTCCGTCTTTGCCTCCTGGCGTGACGGCAGAAGCAGGAATACCACTCTCACGCATAAGCTTTTCAGCAGCCACTGACGGAACTCCGGACGCATACGAAGATTTCTTTTTTTCAGAAGAAGCCGTTTCTGGTTTAGCTTCTGCCATCTGAGAAGCCTTTGCCTTTTCCTTCGCAGGCTCGGCACTCTTTGGTTTTTCGGCAGAGTCATCAATTTTGCAAACAGGTGTTCCAACCGCAACCGTTTCTCCGGCCTGAACCAGAATTTTAAGTACGCCTTCTGATTCGGCATTCAGGGTTAGTGTTGCCTTGTCGGAATCAATTTCACAAAGCTCTTCGTCTTTCTCCACATAATCGCCGTCCTTCTTTAGCCAGTTTGCGATTTGTACTTCAGTGATCGATTCACCGGGTGAGGGAACTTTCATTTCGATGATTGCCATATCCTTGCTTTATTATTTACTCAGAAAAATCTATCCTGCAATTTCTTTTTCAAATACTTTTTCTATGAGAGCTTTCTGCTCTTTCTCATGCACCTTGTATGATCCTGCTGCAGTGCTCGCACTTTCAGGCCTGCCGATATACTTCAGTCCAAGTTCCTTTCCCTGCCTTAACATGAAGGACCATGCACCCATGTTCTCCGGTTCTTCCTGAAGCCATATCCATTCAATTGCTTTGCTGTACTTATTCCGGAGTTCGGCGATCTGGCCCGAAGGGAAAGGATACAGTTGCTCCAGACGAATAATCGCAACATCATTTGCCTGATCTTTCTCCTTCTGTGCAAGCAAATCATAATACACTTTGCCTGAACACAGAACTACCCTGGATACATCACTTGCCTTTACGCTATTGTCATCGATCACTTCCCGGAATATTCCGCTTGTGAATTCACTTGTTTCGCTGATGCATCTCGGATGGCGAAGCAAACTCTTCGGTGTGAATACAATCAACGGCTTGCGGAAAGGACGATGCATCTGTCTGCGTATTGCATGAAAGAAGTTCGCAGGCGTGCTGCAGTTCACTACCTGTATGTTGTTTTGAGCAGACAAACTGAGAAATCTCTCCAGACGGGCACTTGAATGTTCAGCTCCCTGCCCTTCGTATCCGTGCGGCAATAACATCACAAGTCCGTTCATTCTCCTCCATTTATCTTCCGCGCTGCTGATGTACTGGTCGATGATGATCTGCGCTCCGTTCATAAAATCACCGAACTGTGCTTCCCAGATTACCAGTGAATTGGGTGAAGAAAGCGCATAGCCATATTCAAATCCAAGCACGGCGTATTCAGAAAGAAGTGAGTTGTAAATGTGAAATGCGGATTGTTTGTCCTTGATGTTATTCAGAGGTACATAAGTTTCTTCCGAATCTTCAACTCTCACTACACTGTGCCGGTGCGAAAATGTTCCTCTCTCCACATCCTGTCCGCTGAAACGTACAGGAATATTTTCGTTGAGTAAAGTTCCGTATGCGAGCAGTTCAGCCATAGCCCAGTCGAATTTTCCATCACTCAGCATTTTCCTTCTATCTTCAAAAAGGCGTACCGTCTTATTGAAAAACTTTTTATTCGCAGGGAGAGTGGTGATTTTCTCACCCACGCTTTTCAGTGTGTTCAGATCGACACCGGTATTGGGAGACTTATCAAAATCTTTCTGAGTTGCTTTTCTCAATCCTTTCCAGCTTCCTTCAAGATTTTCTCCGCTCTTCTTTTTTGTTGATTTTTTTGCCGTATCAAGACTGCGCTGCAGCATTTCCTTGAAAGACTTTTCCATCTCCTTGGCAAGATTGGCTTCAATTTCTCCCTGACTCAGAAGTTTTTCATTGTAAATGCTTCTTGGATCGGGATGAGATGATATGGCTTTGTACAACAAAGGCTGAGTGAACCTCGGTTCATCTCCTTCATTGTGTCCGTACTTTCTGTACCCGAGAATATCTATGAAAACATCCCTATGGAATTTCTGTCTGAATTCCATAGCAAGTTCTATTGTATATACAAGAGCCTCCACATCATCAGCATTCACATGAAATACCGGAGAGAGCGTGACTTTGGCTACATCGGTACAATAGGTACTGGATCTGGCATCGATGTAATTCGTGGTGAAACCAATCTGATTATTGATTACCAGGTGAATGGTGCCGCCGGTTCTGTACCCTTTCAACAGTGACATTTGTATCACTTCATAAACCACTCCCTGAGCGGCCACGGCAGCATCTCCATGTATCAGGATCGGAGCAATCATGTCTTCATTGCCGCCGGGAGTATTGTCAATCTTCGACCTGACAATCCCCTGCACTACAGGACTTACAGCCTCAAGATGTGATGGATTGGGTGCTACACTCAGGTGAACCTTATCACCTCTCTCTGTTGTGATATCTGTGGAGAAGCCCAGATGATATTTCACATCTCCCGCGTACTCCATTTCATCGGATTCGATGCCCTCAAATTCCTCAAATATCTCCTCGTAAGTTTTTCCTAAAATGTTCGCCAGGACATTGAGTCGGCCGCGATGAGCCATTCCGATTACATACTCACGTATTCCGCTTTCCGCACCGCTTTCAATCACCGCATCAAGAGCTGGAATGAGTGTCTCGCAGCCTTCAAGTGAAAAGCGTTTTTGTCCGACAAACTTGGTGTGAAGAAAACTTTCAAAAGCTACTGCCTGGTTCAGCTTGGAAAGAATCCGCCTCTTCTTTTCTATTGAAAATCCTGGTGTGTTCTTCCTGCCTTCCATCTTTTGCTCCAGCCAGGAAACAACTTCCGGACTTCTGATATACTTGTACTCCGCACCTATAGATGCACAATAAGTTTGCTTGAGATGATCAATGATCTTCCTCAGTGTAGCCGGCTCGATGCCAAGCAGTGTGGCAGAATGAAATACTGTATCCAGGTCGGATTCATTCAGTCCGAAATTCTCAACCTCGAGTCCGGGTGAATACTTGCGCCTCTCGCGAACAGGATTTGTATTCGTAAAAAGATGTCCTCGTGTCCGGTATCCGTTAATGAGGTTGATTACATTGAATTCTTTCTGAACATGCTCCGGAATGACCTGACTGCTGCCTTTCGCGTCTTCAAAGTTTTTTCTGGCAAACTCAAAACCGCTGAAAAAAGTCTTCCAGCTTTCATCCACGCTGTCAGGATTTTGCAGAAAATTCCTGTAAAGCTCTTCGATCTGGTTCAGGTCTGCATTTCCGAGAAAAGCGAATTTATCCATGAATTAAGTATTTCAGGCCACAAAGGTACAAATTCAAAATCGCTCCTGCTTTCAGGATAAGCTTTCTTCCGTCTGAATTTTCACTTCAGCCAGTTCTGCGATTTTACGGCCTTTATCAAATTTTCTCCTGTAATACCTGGTCCAGATAATCATCAGCGGAATCCCAGCCATACTTGGCCATAACCACAAAACCACTACCGGCATCCACTCGAAATCAAGGTTCACCACTGAAAAGGCGGAAAGGGCTGCGATGTATGCTGCTACCATTCCAGTCAAGTGATTGAAAAACCATTGATTTTTATCCGCCTTTGGTTTGATAAAATTCCTGATATCAGAAATACTCAAAAGTACAGCTATAACTCCGAATGCGAGTGCGACATATGCCAGTCCTTGTGGAATCGCAACTATCCCAATGAACAAGAGCCAGCCTCCGAACAATAGTGTTCCAATAGAAACAATCCAGTCGATCAGTGCGACTTTTCCGGTTTGATAGAGCTTTTTTCTGAACAGGGATCTGTATCCTGAAAAAACAAGATAGAAGCTGAACACTCCGACCATGAACATAAACCTATTGCTTTTGATGGAACTCATAATCCATGCAGTGATGCACACTACAATCATGGCCCAGAAAAATATCTTTCCCCAAAAGCGGTGAGCATTGCCGCCTTTTCTGACAATCAAGGCAACCGGGGCCACAATGAAAGAAAGGGATCCGGCAAGAATGTGCACAATCAGGCTTATGTCAAACAGGCTTGTCATTCCTCAGAAATATATAAATTGTTTATTGCCCAAGTATCCAGGCAAAAACCAGCGGCGCAACAATCGAAGCATCACTCTCGATGATGAATTTTGGCGTGTTGATGTCCAGCTTTCCCCAGGTAATTTTTTCGTTCGGTACCGCTCCGGAATAAGATCCGTAACTTGTAGTGGAATCGCTTATCTGGCAGAAGTATGACCAGAAAGGAACATCATGCCATTCCAAATCCTGGTACATCATTGGCACTACGCAGATTGGAAAATCTCCCGCAATTCCTCCGCCAATCTGGAAAAATCCTACTCCCTTGCCTGAACTGTTTTTTCTGTACCAATCAGACAACCAGACCATGTATTCAATTCCACTCTTCATGGTCGTGGCCTTGATTTCATTCTTGATCACATAGGAAGCAAAAATGTTTCCCATGGTGGAATCTTCCCAACCTGGAACAACAATCGGAATATTCTTCTTCGCCGCAGCAAGCATCCAGGAATTTTTAGGATCAATCTCATAGTACTGTTCTAACTCTCCTGACAAAAGTATCTTGTACATGAACTCATGCGGGAAATAACGCTCACCTTTGTCATCTGCGTCTTTCCATACTTTATGTATATGCTTTTGAAGACGACGGAAAGCTTCTTCTTCAGGAATGCAGGTATCAGTCACTCTGTTAAAATGATTTTCCAAAAGCTCCCATTCTTCCTGCGGACTCAGGTCACGGTAATTCGGTACACGCTTATAAGAATTATGAGCGACAAGATTCATAATGTCCTCTTCAAGATTAGCTCCAGTGCAGCTGATAATCTGAACTTTGTCCTGACGAATCA
Source organism: Bacteroidota bacterium (assembly GCA_003389385.1). GTDB lineage: Bacteria > Bacteroidota > Bacteroidia > AKYH767-A > 2013-40CM-41-45 > QQVM01. The sequence goes on along the minus strand of QQVM01000004.1, from coordinate 279,047 downwards.
TCTCCGCAAGTGAAATGCCGATTTCAGCAGTACTCATGGCCCCTGCTAATGTGATCATCATCTTCCCGTTTTCAAGAAGATGCTGCTCATAACCTTTGGCCGCATCCATCATAGCTGCTGCATTGAAATGGAGATAATTCTTCTCCATGAACTGTGAAATCGGACCTCTTTTCATTTTTTTTAAAATTTAAGGCTGCAAGTTAAAAAAAAATCAGGGCATGGCCCTGATCCTTGATATGCAAAAATGCTAAGTGAATGAGATGTTTAAACGATGACTGATGCTAATCAATTTGAACTCACCTTCTTTAGCATGAGAAGATAAGTTGGAAAATGGTCGCTGTATCCTGACATATATTTATCGAAGTCATATGTCCTCTTAGGATATCCTTTATACCGTCCAGAGGTCTGCGTCATCCATGGCTTGGAAAATATATACGACTCAGCAAAGAAATACCCGTCCTGATTTTTATCAAGCCATCCAGATGAGATGATGATCTGATCAAATAAATTCCAGCTGTCATTATACGCCAGCGTACCTGTTCCATTTCGGTAAGGAACAACCCAGGGATTGTATAAGCCTCCTTTGCCGACTTGCGCTTTGTCTCCTTTTGATCCGAGCACTACAGCCACTGAAGGACTCACCGGGTCATCATTCAAATCTCCCATCACTACAATTTTAGCATCCGGATTGATGGCAGTAATCGAATCAATCTTGTGCTTGCATACCCTTGCAGCTGCAGCCCTGCCAGGTGCGCTCGCCTCTTCCCCACCGCGCCTTGAAGGCCAGTGATTCACAAATACATGAATGGTTTCATTAACCAGCTTTCCGGCGACATAAAGAACATCACGTGTCTTACGCGGAGTGCTGTCGGCGTCAAATAGGGGAACAAACAAAGCTTCACTGTATGTCGGAACAAAGTACTTTGGATTGTAAATCATGGCCACATCAATCCCTCTGCTGTCAGGTGAATCGTAATGAACAATCTGGTAATTTCTTCCACGCAGTTTTTCTGTATTTGCAAGATCAACAATCACAGCCCTGTTTTCCACTTCTGCAAGGCCAAGTATCGCAGGACCGTCAGGACTTTTGTCTGTTCCGATTTGAGAAATCACTTCCGAAAGCCTATAGAGTTTATCATGATAAACTTCTGATGTATATCTCTTAGTGCCTCCTGGTAAAAATTCCTCATCACTTATCAGGGGATCATCAATGGTATCGAACAGGTTTTCCACATTGTAGAATCCAATGATGGCTGCCTGATAGGATGCTTTCTGGGCTAATACATAAAAGGAGGTCAGGCATAGTGCTGCCAGTAATACGAGCTTTTTCTTCATGTTGGATCAATTGGCTGCAAACATACAAAATCCGGTTTTGCAATGTTGTGAACGAATTCTTTCATTGATTATCATTTTTCATTGTCAGCAAATTGTCAATGTCATCAAGCCTGTGCCAAAACAAGAATTTTATTGTTAAAATTGATGAAAATTTACATAGCCATAAAATTCACAATTAAATTCGAAATTAAGCACTTACGAAGTGACGAAATTGTTTAGCTTTGTCGCCCCCTGCGAAACAGGAAATCAATCAAAATTCAATTATGTCTGCAATTAGAAAACTGATTTTACCATTATTGTTTATCATTCCCTGCCTCAGCATGGCACAAACAGCAACATTGAAAGGTGTCGTGCATGATGAAGCAGGAATTCCTGTGGAAAATGCGAAAATTGAAATTCGCCCTTCAGGAGTTTTTACAACCAGCGACAGTTCCGGAAGTTTCTCGATATTTAATGTGCCTTACGGAAAAACTGAAGTGAATATCAGTGGTGAAGCATTCAACGCACAATTAATTTCAATAGATATCACACAACCGGAAGTGAACCTCGACATCCAAACCACCGACAGGTTGTTTGAAAGCGCCAAAGCAGCCTCCGACAACATCCCGGTCATCACTCTTTCTGATGATGACCTTAGAGAGGGCAGTGCCGGCGGTGTATCAAGCGTACTCTCCGCTTCACGCGACGCATTCACTTCTGCAACCTCCTTTGTTTTTTCGGCTGCAAGATTCAGAATCCGCGGATATGAAGATGAAAACTTTCTTACCCTCATGAACGGTATTCCAATGAACGACATTGTGAGCGGAAGAAATCTGTATTCATCCTTCAGCGGACTCAATGATGTGGTGAGAAGCCGTGAATACTCACAGGGACTTGCTCCAGCTACCTATTCCTATGGCTCTATCGGCGGAGTCTATCACATCGACAGCAGAGCTTCACGCCAGAGAAAACAATTCCAGACTTCCTATGCTCATTCAAACCGCTCATACGATAACCGATTCATGATTACTTACGGCTCCGGCATCAGTAATTCAGGCTGGTCATACGCGCTTTCATACTCACGCAGATGGGCCGACGAAGGATTTGTAAAAGGTACTTTCTATGACGGACATTCATATTTCGCTTCAGTAGAAAAAATCATCAACAGCAAACATTCACTTGCACTGACAGCTTTCGGCGCTTCTACAAAAAACGGAAGATCAGCTCCTGCTGTTCTCGAAATACTGGATCTTGCAGGAACAAACTATTATAATCCATACTGGGGTTATCAAAATGGCAAGAAGCGCAATGCCAACGTAGGTCACGGACATCAACCGATTGCCATACTCACTCATGACTGGAAAGTGTCTGACAGGTCATCGCTGCTTACAGCTGCGTCTTTTCAAACGGGCTCTTACAAAGTATCCGGGCTCGATTGGTACAATGCCGAAGATCCAAGGCCTGACTATTACAGAAGACTTCCCAGCTATGACCCTTTCTTTGGCGAAAACCCTGAAGCATACGCTGCTCTCTCAGCAGAAGTCGCAGCAGCTCTCCGCTCAAACGAAGCGCTCAGACAAATTCAATGGGACAAGCTGTATGAAGCCAATCAAATCAACGACACTACATTTAACGGGACTTCCGGCAAATGGGCGAAATATGTTGTGGCAGACAGAGTAACCGATAACCGCAGAATCAATTTCAACTCCACTTACTCTTCCATTATCAACGATAATCTTCAGTTCAACGGAGGACTGACAGTGCAAAATGAGGTTTCTGAGTACTACAAAGAAGTGAAAGACCTGATGGGCGCTGATTTTTTCACTGACCTAAACCAGTTTGCAGACCTTTCCAACAGCGCGAATAAAGATGTCTTGCAAAACAATCTTGATAATCCCAACCGCATCCTTAAGGAAGGCGACAGATATTCTTACAACTACGCCGCTCATGTAAACCATGCAGCCGTTTGGGGACAAGGAGTGTGGAAGTATAACAGGATGGATTATTTCGCCGGTGTACAACTTTCAAACACCTCATTTTACCGTTCAGGCAAGTACAGAAATGGAGTATTTCCGAATAATTCTCTTGGCGATTCCGACACAGAAAGTTTCTTCAATTATTCACTTAAAGGAGGCGCCACCTATAAGCACAATGGCAGAAATTATTTCTTTGCCAATGCTGCCTACCTTACTAGAGCTCCTTTGTTTGAAAATGCATTTGTATCTCCGCGTACGCGTGACTTCATTGCGAATGATCTTAAAAGTGAAAGCATTTATTCTGTGGAAGGCGGTTACCTTCTCAGAGCTCCCAGGGTGAAAGCAAAAGCAGTTGCATACTATACAAGATTCAACGACGGAACTGAAACAAAAAGTTTTTATCATGGCGATTTCAGAACATTTGTGAACTACACAATTACCCAGATCGACAAAAGACATGCCGGTTTTGAACTTGCCGCAGAAGTGAATGCAGGAAAAGGTATTACTCTCAGCGCTGTGGCTGCAATAGGTGAACATATTTACAGCGACCGCCCTCTTGCGACCATCACTCAGGACAACAAAGACACACTGCTTGCAAGCAATGAAATCGTTTTTGCTAAAAACCTCCATGTGGCAGGCGGACCTCAGTCTGCTTACACTTTTGGAATCAACTATCGCTCAAAGAAATTCTGGTTCGTAAATGTGAACTTTAACTACTTCAATAACCTGTACATTGACTTCAACCCTTCACGCAGAACTTACAATGCACTTGATCTTGTTGAGGCTGGCACTGCTAAATGGAATGAAATTCTGTCTCAGGAAAGAACCGACGGACAATTCACAATGGACGCCTCTGCCGGTTGGTCATGGCGCCTGAACAACAAGTTCCGTGATCTTAAAAAGCAAACATTTATCGTATTCAATCTCGGAGTATCCAATCTCCTGAATAACGAAGACATGATCACAAGCGGATTCGAGCAATTGCGCTTTGATGCCGACACTAAGGATGTAAACCGCTTCGCTCCGAAATATTATTACGGATACGGCACTACATTCTTTGCCAGTATTACTTTCAGAATGAACTAAAATTAAAAGACAGAAAAACCAAAATCTTCATATCAAAATGAGAATCTTAAAAAACAAAATTAATTACCTGCTGATGTTGTTTGTGATTGCAGCAGGCTTCAGTTCATGCGTAAAAGATGAGTTCGATGCTCCTGTAACAGCCAATGTGGATCCGGCAGGAATCGCTGCGACACATACTATCGCACAGGTTCAGAGCATGGCAGTTGCAAATGTTCCAACACCAATTACAACTGACATCGTAATCAGCGGAGTGATCATCGCAGACGATGAATCCGGAAGTATTTATAAGGAAATCATTATTTCTGACTCGACAGGCGGTATTTCGATTCAGGTGGATGTAAGCAACTTCAATACAAATTACCCGATGGGAAGAAGAGTTTTTGTTAAATGCAAAGGCCTTTACGTGATGAAGGATGCTGATGGAAACTACGAAATCGGCTTCCAGAACGGAGCTGATATCGCCAGAATTCCACAAACACTGTATGAGCAATATGTAATCAAAGGTATGTGGGGACTTACCGTCACTCCAACCGTGATTTCACTCGGTGCCTTGAACAGCGTTAAAACTAATACGCTGGTTCAAATCAACAACTGCGAGTTCATCCAGGCAAATGCCGGTGTCACTTATGCAGATGCTCCAAATCTGAGATTTAAAAATCTTACCATTAAGGATTGTGCAAACAACGACATCATTCTGTATACGAGCGGTTATGCGAAATTTGCTTCTGACACAACGCCTACCGGAAACGGTACCATCATTGCGGTTTATAAGAGATATTCTGGAGACGGGGAACTGATCCTGAGAAATACTTCAGACGTGAGAATGGACAGCACCCGCTGCAACGGAAACACCGGCAATGCTGTACTGATGCCAATTGACAGCCTTAGAATGCTGCACACCGGTACTACTACATTCGCACCGGCTGATAAGAAAATCAAAGGAATCGTGATTAGCGACATCAGCACTGCACACATCAACAGCAGAAACGTGGTAATTCAGGATGGAACCGCTGGCATCCTTGTAAGGTTCGAATTTGGCGCTAGCAATATTTTCTTCCTCGGGGATGAAATCGAAGTGATCGTAAGCGGACTGGAACTTTCTGAGTTCAACGGCCTTCTCCAGGTGAACAATGTTCCTCTTGCCAATGCAGTGAAAGTTGGAACCGGAACAATCACTCCAAGAGTCGCTACTGTGGCTCAAATACTTTCAAACGCTGAAGCTTGGGAATCGACTCTTGTGCAGATTCAGAATGCTACTATTTCTGGAAGCGGTTCAACATACTCTGGCAGCAGAACAGTGACTGATGTCAGCGGATCCATGGTGATGTTCACTTCTTCATCCGCCACTTTTTCGGCACAAACTTACCCGGTAACTCCTGTTACAATCACCTCGATTGTTTCTCAGTACAACATTCCTACTCCTCCTGGATACCAGCTTAGCCTGAGAAATCCTGCATTGGACGTTCAATAATAATTGACAAAGAATAAATTAGATCCCCTGTAAAATACTACAGGGGATTTTTTTATGTCTCAAGAAACTCAATGCATGCTTCAAAAAAAGCCTTTGGATTCTCCACATGCAGCCAATGGCCTGAATCAGGGATGCTTATTAAACTGTTGTCTGAAAAGATTGCATCAATCTGCACCTTGTCTGAAGATCTGATGTAATCAGAATTTTCACCGCGCAGAAATAACGCTGGTACTTCAATGTTCCGGAGCGATGTAATTTCTGCACCTGCATTTTCAATATTCCTGCTGATTATTTCATGATTGAACCTCCAGTCGAGCTCACCTTCATTCCTCCAGTAAAGATTCTTTAGCAAAAACTGAATCACACTTTCTTCCCTTAAATGACTTCGTAAGATTGTTTCAGCACCCTTTCTGGATTGAAGCGCAGCAGGATCAACAGCTCTTATTGCCTTAAGTACCATTTGGTGATGGGGAGGATAATATCTCGGTGCAATGTCAGCTACAATTAACTTATCAGCTAACTGTGGATATGATATGCAAAACTGCATCGCAACCTTTCCACCCATTGAATGGCCAATGATCGACACAGAATTTAACTGCTCTGAATGTACTAACTCCGCCACATCATCAGCCATTACCTGATAATCGAACTCTTCATTCGAATCACTTCGGCCATGATTGCGCATATCCGGCACAATGCAACAAAATCCTCTCTCAGTAAAGGCTTTTGCCATTCCCGCCCAGTTGTCCCCAAAACCAAACAATCCGTGAATGATTATCAGAGGCTTTCCTTCCCCGCTTTTCTTGTAAAACAATTTCATTTTAATTGAAGCAGTTTTATTGGTCCGTACATCAGAAAAAGAATCTCACATCAACTCTCGTCTGTACATCTGTATGGTGTTCTCAAGACCGAAATACAAGGCATCGCATATGATTGCATGACCTATTGAAACTTCAAGTAGTCCGGGTATATTCTGACTGAAAAACCTGAGGTTCTCAAGATTCAGGTCGTGACCTGCATTAAGTCCCAGCTCACACTCTCCTGCTCTGATTGCGGCAGCAATGAATGGCTTTATTGCTTTATCAGGGTCTGAGGAGTATTGACTCGAATACGTTTCTGTGTATAGCTCAATCCGGTCTGTCCCAGTTGCCACGCAGTGATCAATCATATCCGTGTCAGGCTCCATGAATAAAGACACTCTCGCTCCCGACTCCTTCAATTCTGTTATCACATCCTGAAGAAAGGATTTGTGTTTCTTTACATCCCATCCAGCATTGGAAGTGAGAACATCCGGAGGATCCGGAACTAGAGTAACCTGTGCCGGACGTATTTCATGGATCAGTGATATAAAATCCTTAGAAGGGTAACCTTCAATATTAAATTCGGTATGTATGTGATTTTTCAAATCATAAACATCCTTCCTCCTGATATGTCTTTCATCAGGACGTGGATGAACTGTAATTCCTTCCGCTCCGAATGCCTGAATATCCTTGGCTGCCCTGATCAGATCAGGAAATTTTCCTCCCCTCGCGTTACGCAACGTTGCAATTTTATTAATGTTCACGCTTAAACGCGTTTTCCTCTCTTTCATATTTATGTAAAATTGCGTTTTACTTACAACAAATCAAAAAAAGCAATTGTTGCATGATTAAATCTGTCACAAACAGGCGACTGACCATCCGGTCAAAACACCCTGAAGGCCAATGATGAAAAGCCATTCAGAACTTCACAAGAAAAAAATATTTGTATTTTGCGCCCCCTAAACATTCTGAACAATATTACGTTAGAAGTGTAATGACTGCCAAAGACCTCATAAACGATTCTTTTCCTCCTCTCAAGTTGAGTGATACCGGCCTGAAAGCGATTAACTGGATGGAAGAATTCAGAGTGGAGCATTTGCCTATCGTAGATGGCCTTAAATACATTGGTCTCGCATCTGAACAGGATATTCTGAAGCTTAGAAGCCTTGATCAGGCATTGGCCAATGACAATCTTCCTCTCATTAGGCCTTTCGTCAAATTCAACCAACCTGTTTTTGAAGTAGTGAAAATAATGAGCAAAGACAAACTTACGCTCATACCTGTGTTAGACGCAAACGAAAATTATGCAGGTCTTATCACTCTCAATGATATACTCAGACATTATGCCGATAGCGGAATATTTGAGGACGCGAACGGTGTCATCGTCATTGAACTCGGGGTGAAAGATTATTCACTGAGCGCAATCGCCCACCTGATTGAATCTGAAAACGGAAAAGTGCTGAGTTCTTATATCACTCCGAATCCGGAAAACGAAACCCTGGACCTCACTCTGAAAATAAATCAGCCCGACCTTTCCAGAATACTTTCATCATTGGGACGACACGGGTACTATGTGAAAGAGCATTATCACCAGAATCAATTCATGGATGATCTTCAGTCACGCTACGATTCACTTATGAATTATCTTGGCATCTAAACAATTCCGGATGATTCGGAAACCATGCTACACTAAAGTTTTTTTCCTGTCTCTTGCTTTCGTTTTTATATGTATTCACTCTGTTGCTAATCCAGGCATTTCAACTTCCGATACATCCGATTCTGAAAACCTCACTCACAGAATCGCTTCAGTTATACTGATCGGTAATAAACTTACCAGGGATCACATCATCTACAGGGAACTTACTTTCCGAATTGGCGACACCTTGAAAATGGATGAGGGAACAGTCCTTTTCAAGAGAAGTGAAGAAAACCTGCTGAACACCTCTCTGTTCAATTCTGTTAAAATTACATGGATTACCGATACACTTGACCAAAGCATCAATGTATACATCATCATGACTGAACGTTGGTACGTTTTCCCTCTCCCGATTTTTGAAATCGCAGAAAGAAATTTTAATGTGTGGTGGGAAACAAAAGATTTTTCCAGAGTTGTTTACGGAGGTGTGCTTTACTGGAATAATTTCAGAGGAAGAAACGAATCACTGGCTGCTACTTTGAGGCTGGGATATACCCAGCGGGTGAGCCTGTTTTATGAAATTCCCTTCATCGATAAAAAGCAAAAAGCCGGACTCACTTTTGGTTTCGCTTATTCCAGAAACCGGCAAAGCAGCTTCGCTACACAAAATGATAAGGTGCAGTACTTCAAGGATGAAAAAGAATATGCCAAAAGAGAAACGGGACTTTCAGTAGCTTATGTATTCAGACCAGACCTGTATGAAACTCACGGCATTGAGGCGAATTTCAGAAGTGCAGAAGTCCTCGATACTATTCTCAAACTCAACCCGGAATATTTCGCAGGAAAAAAATCATCTCAACAGTATTTTTCATTTCGTTACTTCTATAAACTTGATCATCGCGATCTTGTAGTATATCCGCTTCGGGGATATTATTTTGATGTCGAATTTGTGAAAAACGGGATCCGGCTGCTCAATGATGATATAAACCTAATGTATGTATCATCACGCTACAGGCAGTTCTGGGATATTGGACGAAACTTCTATTTCTCATCCGGACTGAGCGGAAAATATTCCAGCAATGAGTTCCAGCCTTATTACAATACCCGGGCTTTGGGTTACGGCCGGGAGTATCTGAGAGGATATGAATTTTATGTGCTCGACGGACAACGATACGCACTGCTGAAGACGAATCTGAAATACGCATTACTGAAAACCAGGGAACTGAAAGCAGATTTTATTCCCCTTCCAAAATTCAATGTAATTCCCTACGCTTTCTATCTGAACCTGTACTTCGATGCAGGCTATGTGAAAGACACACAATTCCAACAAATGAACAACCTTGTGAATAAATGGCAGTATTCGGGTGGTATCGGAATTGATTTTGTTACGTATTACGACATGGTGTTTCGCCTTGAACACTCCCTCAATAAATTGGGAGAGTCGGGATTTTTTCTTCATTTTACTGCTCCAATCTGACAACTATGAATATTGCCATTTACGGTAGGCCAACAGGTGAAAAACAAATCAGTCTTGCCAAACAGGTAATTGATTTGCTGATGAGTCAACACATGAATATTTCACTCCACAGCCCATACAGGAAATTCCTCTCTTCGACAATCGAACTGCCCTCACAGGTTTCTACTTTCGAATCTCATGACGATCTTCCTGGCAAGATTGATTTTTTATTAAGCATTGGAGGCGACGGTACTTTGCTCGACACTGTGCTGCTTGTCAGAGATTCCGGAATACCGATTGCAGGAATTAATGCAGGACGTCTGGGTTTTCTTTCAAGCGTATCTGAAGAAAACCTGAATTTTGCGATTGACAGTCTTCTGAAAGGACATTACTCTTTAGACTCACGCACACTTCTTCGCCTGGAGTCAAACCATCCCCTCTTCGAGTCAAATAACATTGCTCTGAATGAGTTCACTCTTCACAAAAAGGAAACATCTTCCATGATCACCATCCATGCATACCTGAACGGAGAATACCTGAATTCATACTGGGCAGACGGAATCATGATCTCCACACCCACTGGTTCCACAGGTTATTCCCTCAGTTGCGGCGGGCCTATCGTAGTGCCTCAATCAGAAAGCTTCGTGATCACACCTATCGCACCGCATAACCTTAATGTCCGTCCTATCGTAGTATCTGATAAAAATGTTATCTCCCTGGAAGTGGAAGGCAGAAGCCAAAGGTTCATGGCAACGCTGGACAGCAGGTCTGCTACCATAGATTCTTCCTTTCAGCTTGCAATCAGAAAGGAAAACTATAACATTAATCTGCTGCGCCTGAGCAATGAAAACTTCCTTAACACTCTGCGCAAAAAGCTCAACTGGGGCCTGGATAAGAGGAACTGAACATATCACAATTTAATTTGAAGATTAAGCAATTAGGCCTATGTCCGATCTTATTTTGCCATATTCAGAATTTATTATATTTGCGCTGATCTGACCCGTCACATGAAGAAATTACTTTTTACACTCCTCACCCTGATATTTCTTTGCCCTTTGCAATCTGACGCCCAGCGCTGGAAGCGTCAACGCTATGAACTAAGCCTTGGTGCAGGTATAAGTAATTTTCTAGGTGAACTCGGAGGAGCGAATCAGATTGGCACAAACTACTTCAAAGACCTGGAATGGTCAATGACCCGCTTTGCCGCGGCAGCCGGTCTGAGATACAAGCTGAGCAATTATTTTGCTTTGAAATCTCATCTGACCTACGGACGAATCGCCGGAGATGACAAGCTTACTACTGAGTTTTTCAGAAATTACCGTAACCTCAACTTCTTTTCTGACATCTACGAATTCAATGTCAATTTCGAAGGCGCTTTCCAACAGGAACAAATCGGTCACAGATACCGCCTGAGAGGTGTTAAAGGACTGAGAGGCTACGAGATCTATACTTATGCTTTTGTCGGAGTGGGTGTCTTTTATTTCGATCCCAAAACTGAATACCAGGGCTCCACACTGAGGCTTCAGCCTCTCGGAACGGAAGGCCAGGGCCTGCTGCCGTCCAGGGAAAAATACAGCCTGGTTCAGTTCTGCATTCCGGTTGGACTTGGATTCAAATACACCATTGACCGAGCCTGGGGCGTAGGTCTTGAATTAGGCATCCGCAAAACTTTCACTGATTATATTGATGATGTGAGCGGAACATATTTCGATTTTATCAATTATCCTGAAGCTGACCCATTGTCTGCTCTTTTGGGAGACAGATCAAGTGGCAGTGATCCGAATATCACTGCAGCCGGACAACAAAGAGGAGATACCCGGGACAATGATTCATACATGTTTGCCATCTTCAGCATCAATTATAAACTGAAAACAGGCAGAGGCAAATTGCCAAGATTCTGATTGGATTCATTTCAATTTTCGTCAAGACATTTACGTTCTTGATGTATCTCCCTGAGAACCTGTGATTTCTCTAATGAAAAAAACTCTTTTTTTATTACTTCTTTGCGTCCTGACTGCACCATTTGTCCGTGCACAGTATGAAGAAATAGGCATTCAGGTTGGAGTCACGAATTATAAAGGCGAGCTTTCCGAACATTTGTTCAATACTGATTTCATTCACCCCTTCGGAGGTTTGTTTTTCCGTCACAACTGGAACAGACATTGGTCATGGAAGGTTGAACTGAATTACGGAAAAATTTCCGGTGACGACAGCAAAGCTGACAACGGGTTCGAATTGGACAGAAATCTCTCCTTCCACTCAAATATTCTTGAACTTTCGCCTCAGCTGGAATTCAACTTTTTCCCCTATGAAACAGGAAATCTGGCTTACCCTTTCACACCTTTTGTATTTGGCGGCATATCGGTTTTCCGATTTAATCCCAAAGCTGAACTAAACGGAGATGTATATGAATTGCAACCTCTGGGAACAGAAGGCCAGGGCACTAACAACAATAAAAAGTATAAAAGGATACAGATCGCAATTCCTTTCGGAGGCGGAGTGAAGTGGACTGTGTCTGAAAGAATAGGCATGGGAATTGAAGTGGGTGCAAGAAGAACTTACACTGATTATCTTGATGATGTCAGTACCGTTTATCCAGACCTCAATTTGCTACTGGCTGCGAATGGAGCCGCTGCTGTAGCGCTCTCAGATCGTTCATTCTCCAGCAGAGATACCAGCAATAGCAGCTATGTGTTCCGCAATCAAAGAGGCAATTCGAAAGATAAAGACTGGTTCCTGTTCGCAGGAATCACAATCTATTTCAGGCTTAACAGCATGATCAAAGATTCCTGCAAACCTTTCAAGAAAAGAAATTATCATTAACCTGATTTTTTAAGCGTTTTTAACACTTTTTTAGAATCAGAAAACCTTCATTCTGCCTCCCTTGACTCTAATTTATTAACTTGCGCCGCGTTTAACTCAGACCATGAGTCTCAAGGATAAAATTAACCCCGCAAAGCTTCCTAAACACATTGCCATCATAATGGATGGAAACGGAAGATGGGCGCAAAAACAGGGAAAAGAAAGAGTATTCGGACATCAAAATGGCGTAAGAGCTGTGCGCGATGTAACCGAAGCAGCTGCTGAACTGGGCGTAAAATACCTGACTCTTTACGCATTTTCCACTGAAAACTGGAACCGTCCGCGTGAAGAGGTAAATGCCCTAATGGAACTGCTGATCCATACCATCCATCAGGAAAGACATACTCTCGTTAAGAACAATATCAAGCTTGTGATCATCGGGGACATGGAAACCCTGCCTTCACATTGCAAGAATGAGCTCAGAGAGGCGATCGAAGTAACCTCGCACAACACACACATGTCGATGATCCTTGCACTGAGCTACAGTTCCAAATGGGAAATTACCAGAGCTGTGAAAAACATCGCCCTGAAAGTCAGCGATGGCAAACTTAACCCTGAATCAATCAACGAAGATACAATTGAAGCACATTTGCTCACCAGCGGAATTCCTGATCCTGAACTCATGATCAGAACCAGCGGCGAATACCGCATCAGCAATTTTCTTCTGTGGCAGATCGCTTATTCCGAACTGTATTTTTCTCCTACCCTCTGGCCCGAATACACCAAAGAAGATCTCTACGAGGCCATCATAAGTTTCCAAAATCGTGAAAGACGATTCGGGCTTGTGAGTGAACAAATTCAAAAATAAGTATGATAAAAAGGATTTTTTTCCTCCTGCTACTCTTTATATCCTCAACCTTTGTTCACGCTCAGATACAGCTTGGCGGTGACAGCCTGGTGATTGATTATGGCAACCCAAAGGAATATGTCATAGGGGGAGTCGTAGTGAAAGGCACACAGTTCCTGGATGAGGCTGTGCTGATTTCAATTTCCGGACTGAGCGTAGGTGACACCATCGATGTTCCGGGAGAAAAGACATCCAAGGCTATCACAAACCTTTGGAAGCAGGGACTCTTTGCAGATGTAAAGCTTTCCGCGAGCCGTACTCAGGGCAACTTGATTTTCTTTGAACTCATTCTTCAGGAAAGACCGCGACTATCAAAATTCTCATTTAAAGGTGTTTCAAAATCAGATGCAGATAAGATACGCGAAAAAATCCGTCTCGACAGAGACAAAGTCATTACTGAGAATGTCCTGAATAATGTGAAGCATACCGTAAAAGAATTCTACATCGACAAAGGCTATTTAGATGCTGAGGTAACAATTAAAGAAATTACGGACAGCACATATGCCAACAGGGAAATTCTTGACATCATCGTCGATAAAAAAGAAAAGGTAAGAATCCGGCATATAGACTTTGAAGGTAATCAGGCATTCACCGACGGAAAGCTTCGAAGAGCAATGAAGGATACCAAAGAAAAAAAGTGGTATAAGATTTTCACTACTGCGAAATTCATAGACAGCAAATACCAGGATGATAAAAACAAAGTTGTAGCTAAGTACCACGACAAAGGTTACCGTGACGCGGCTGTCTCCGGAGATTCTATCTACAGGCCTTCCGCTTCAGCTATAGGAATCAAAATTGAACTGAATGAAGGCAGGCAGTATTTCTTCAGAAACATTTCCTGGGTCGGCAACACAAAGCATACTTCTCAGGATCTGAACAATATTCTTGGAATAAAAAAAGGTGATGTGTATGACCAGTCGGTTCTCGACCAGCGTCTTTACATGAACCAAAGCGGCAGGGATGTCAGCTCTCTCTACATGGACGATGGCTATCTCTTCTTTTCTGTCACCCCTGTCGAAATAAGTGTGGAAGGAGACAGCATAGATCTTGAAATGAGAATCTATGAAGGACGTCAGGCAAGGGTCAATAAAATTACTGTGGCCGGAAACACCAAAACAAACGACCGGGTAATCATGCGGGAAATACGCACAAAACCCGGTCAGCTTTTCAGCCGCTCAGACATCATCCGGACACAGCGTGAACTTGCACAACTTGGATATTTCGATCAGGAAAAACTGGGCGTAAATCCTAAACCCAATCCTGCAGATGGAACAGTAGATATAGAATACACTGTTGAAGAAAAACCATCCGACCAGTTGGAACTTTCAGGGGGATATGGCGCAAATCAATTAGTTGGTACACTCGGACTTGCATTCAACAATTTTTCAGCAAGAAATTTTTTCAAGAAAAATGCCTGGAGACCGCTCCCTTCAGGTGACGGACAACGTCTCAGCTTGCGTGCGCAAACAAACGGAAAATTCTTCCAGTCATACAATGCATCATTCACTGAGCCATGGCTTGGCGGAAAAAAACCGAACTCACTCAGCGTATCGGTTTATCATTCGATACAAACTAACGGCGTTAAAAAGGAAGACCCTAACAGACAGGCTATCTTCATCACAGGTGTCTCAGTAGGACTTGGCAAAAGACTGAAAAAACCAGACGACTTTTTCACTATTTATCATGAAGTAAGCTACCAGTATTATACTCTGGAAAACTATGGTAATACCTTCCTCTTCAGCGATGGCTTTTCCAATAACCTGAGTTTCAGAGAAACTATCTCAAGGAATTCAATTGATGCTCCCATTTATCCAAGAAGCGGTTCTCAGCTGTCACTGACTCTTCAACTTACTCCTCCTTATTCACTCTTCAATAGCATTGATTATAAAACAGCCACTCCTAACGAGAAATATAAGTTTATCGAATATCACAAATGGAAATTTTCTTCCCTGTGGTATACAAAACTGGCAGGCAATCTTGTGCTGCATACTAAAATTCAGTATGGTTTTCTTGGCCTTTATAACCGAAATCTCGGAGCTTCTCCATTCGAAAGATTTTACCTGGGTGGAGATGGCCTTTCAGGATTTTCACTCGACGGAAGAGAAATTATTGCTCTCAGAGGTTATGAAAACAACTCTCTCACTCCCAGGAATTCCCTAAACAGCATGATAGGTGGCACAATCTTTGACAAATACACAATGGAACTAAGATATCCGGTTTCATTGAACCCATCAGCCACTATTTATCTCCTCACATTCGCCGAAGGCGGAAACGCCTGGCTGAACTTCAAGGAGTTTAATCCTTTCAGTGCAAAGAGATCTCTCGGAGCCGGCATTCGAATATTCCTGCCGGTATTCGGAGTCCTTGGTCTGGATTGGGGTTATGGACTGGATAAGCTGAACAATGCGCCAGACGCCAATGGTTCCCAGTTCCACTTCTCAATTGGACAACAATTTTAAATTCATACATTTGCACCCCTCAAAAAGAAAGGATCCATCATGAAAAACCTACTGTTTCTTTCGAAAATCTTTCTGGCTGCCTTAACCCTGTTCATCACAGGAACTATGATGGTAAAAGCCCAGAAGTACGCTTACGTTAATACAGAATACATACTGGAAAATATTCCGGATTACAAAGCAGCCCAGCAACAACTCGATAACCTCTCCATAATGTGGCAAAAGGAAATCGAAGACAAATATGCCATCATCGATAAACTTTATAAAACCTATCAGGCTGAACAGGTTCTTCTCACTGAAGAGATGAAGAAACGCCGCCAGGACGAAATCACCCAAAAGGAGAAAGATGTAAAAGACCTGCAAAAGCAACGCTTCGGTTACGATGGTGATCTCTTCAAGAAAAAGCAGGAACTGATCAAACCGATTCAGGATAAAATATACAATGCTGTAAAAAAACTGGCAACCGATCAGAGCTATGCAGTGATATTTGACAAATCAAGTGATCTGATTATGCTGTACACAAACCCCAAGTACGACAAAAGCGATGCGGTATTACTGGCAATGGGCTATAAACCCGCAGCCAAAGATTCCGGCTCCGGAAAATCTGGCAATCCCGGATCAGGTGGACAAGGCAGCCAGGACAGCGGCGGCTCTGAAATTAAAATGGATGATCCTAAAAAATAAACCAAATTATATACCCAACAAACATGTTTAAAAAAATTCTGCTGGCTACAGCTCTTATTTCTGCTCTTGCTACTTATTCTGCTTTTTCTCAAACTCTGAAGTTCGGACACATCGACTCCGGTGAACTGATTCAATTGATGCCTCAGACCAGAACAGCTGACAGCACACTCAGGAAATACGGTGAATCACTCGACTCTCAACTTAAAGGAATGACTGCCGAGTATCAGTCGAAACTGCAGAACTACCAGTCAAAGGCAGATTCATTTCCTGAAGCGATTCGTATCACCAAGGAAAGAGAATTGAATGACCTGGGTAACCGTATTCA
The DNA here is from genome assembly GCA_003389385.1 of Bacteroidota bacterium. Classification (GTDB taxonomy): domain Bacteria; phylum Bacteroidota; class Bacteroidia; order AKYH767-A; family 2013-40CM-41-45; genus QQVM01. The sequence goes on along the minus strand of QQVM01000004.1, from coordinate 262,134 downwards.
GGATTTTCAGCAAACTGCACAGGAGTCACTCCAGAAGAAAAAAGAAGAACTTTATGGTCCTATCCTCAAAAGAGCTGAAGACGCGATTAAGGATATCGCAAAAGAAAAATCATACTCTTATATTTTTGATACCAGCCTGGGCAGTATAATCTTTGCACAGGAAAGCGATGACATAATGCCTATGGTAAAATCCAAGTTGGGAATAAAATAAACTTCAAAGCTCATAGAAAAAGCCGCCAGTATTTGAGCGGCTTTTTTTATAGGTCTGCATCAACAAGGACTGGGCAATGATCACTGTGCCTGGCTTCTGGAATATGCGCTGAATGTTTCAGCAGTTTTACAAGGTCTCCACTTACAAACTGGTAATCAATTCGCCAGCCGAGATTCTTGGCTCTGGCATTGGCCCTGAAACTCCACCATGTGTATTCGTGCGGATCTGAATTGAAATGCCGGAAAGCATCATTGAATCCTACTTCTGTGAAACGGTCCATCCATTCACGTTCTTCAGGGAGAAAACCCGATGACCTTGCATTGCTTACAGGATTGTGAATGTCAATTGGCTTATGGCAAATGTTGAAATCCCCTGTCACCAGAAGATTCGGTTTATCCTTTAAAAGCTTCTTCATATACCGGATGTATTCTTCAAGCCAGATCATTTTGAAATCCTGTCTCTCGTCGCCACTGGAACCTGAAGGAGCATACACACTCATCACGGAATAATCTTTAAAGTCCACTCTGATCACACGCCCTTCTTGATCAGACTGCCTGTGTCCAGTACCGTATTCAGTTCCAATTGGCTTTTCCTTGCAAAGTATTGCCACACCGCTGTATCCCTTTTTCTGCGCAGGAAACCAGAAATCATGATAGCCCATAGCCTTAAAAATGTTTGTGTCGAACTGGTCCGGACTGGCCTTGATTTCCTGAAGGCAAATTATATCCGGATTCATACCTGTAAGCCAGGTTGAAAAATCCTTCGACAAGGCTGATCTGATGCCGTTTATGTTGTAAGTAATTATCTTTTTCATTGAGATGATAAATTTAATTAAAAGCCGGCGAACATACCGCAGAATAGCATGAAATCCTGTTCGTTGATAATATCAAGACAAAACAACAAACCCGTAATAAAACTTATTTTTACAGGTCAGGTCTCATGAGATTTTCCAGTCAAATTATTTGTCTCATTTCTCTGCTAGCTCTCATGCAAATGAATGCTTACGGACAATCTGTGAGTAATCTTCGTGAAAAGTACATTTTCTCAAACAAGGATACTGTTCAAGTGGACACGCTGAGCCTTGTCCCCGGATCTGTACTCCTTTGGGCAAGTGATTCTACATTTTTACAACCGGAAAACTTCCTGATCATGCCGGCAGAAGGAAAACTGATTTGGCTGAAAAGTCCAGGTACAGACAGCCTGAAAATCACATATAGAGTTTTTTCTTTTCTCCTATCTCAAAATATGAGAAGAAAGGATCCCGGAGAAATTCGTCCTGGTGTTGCTACAAATCCATTTATATATAAGCCTTCTTCCCGTCAGGATGATATATTCAAAATGCAGGGACTGAATAAGTCAGGAAGCATTTCCCGTGGTGTTTCCTTCGGTAACAACCAGGATGTATTCGTAAACTCCAGTCTGAATCTGCAACTGTCGGGAATGCTCAGCGACAATGTGGAAATTCTGGCCGCAATTACGGATGAAAACATTCCAGTCCAGCCCGAAGGAAACACACAACAACTTCAGGACTTCGACAAGGTTTTTATTCAGTTGTCGGATAAAAAAAACACACTCATTGCCGGTGACTTTGAACTTAAAAAGCCTGAAGGATATTTCATGAATTTTTTTAAAAAAGGACAGGGAGGATACTTTACAACACGTCATGCCCTCAACAAAGAAAATACTAAACAGCTAAAAGCCGGCGCTGCTCTGGCTGTTTCTAAGGGAAAGTTTACCAGGAACACGATCAGAGCTGTCGAAGGAAACCAGGGACCCTACAGGCTTTCAGGTAACAATGCAGAAACATTTATTATTGTTCTTTCCGGAACAGAGAAGGTGTTTTTGGATGGACTTCAGCTCGTGCGCGGACTGGACCATGATTATGTGATCGATTACAATACTGCTGAAGTAACATTCACTTCAAAGCGACTAATAACAAAAGATTCAAGAATCGTGGTGGAATTTGAGTATTCGGACAAAAACTACTCCAGATCACTCATTCATCTCAATCAGGAATATGAAGCAGAAAAAATAAAACTTCGCTTCAATCTTTATTCAGAACAGGATGGCAAGAACCAGCCTCTTCTTCTTGATCTTGACAGTGCAAGAAAAGCATTGCTTAGTGACATTGGCGATGATATTGGACAGGCATTCTATCCTACGGGTGATAGCGTAGCTTTTAATGCCGACATCGTACTGTACCAGAAGAAAGATACGACTGTGGATGGCAACAATTACAACATATTTTTATACTCAGTAAATCCTGACAGTGCCCGTTGGCAGGTTTCATTTACAGAAGTTGGTTCAGGAAACGGTGATTACTTGCTGGATATAACTTCTGCCAACGGAAGAGTTTTCAAATGGGTAGTTCCGCTGAACGGTATCAGCCAGGGGAATTACTCCCCACAGGCTCTCATTCCAGCGCCTTCAAAACAACAATTGTTCAGCCTGGGGTCAGACATCACATTAAATGAAAATAACATTCTTAATGTCGAGGCTGCCATGAGCAATAACGATTTGAATCTTTTCTCTGAAGTCGGCGATTCTGACAATCAGGGCTACGCATTGAGGACTGAATGGAAAAACCATACAGATATCAGAAAAGATTCTGCAGACAACTGGAAACTCGTCAATTCGATATCATATGAGCATACCGGAAAGCATTTTCGCCCAGTGGAAAGATTCCGTAATGTGGAATTTGATCGCGACTGGAATCTTGGCTTGTCATCCTCCACAGGAGAAGAACACATTGGAGGAGTAAAAAGCACGCTTTTCAGTCAAAAGTATGGCAACGTCGCATACGATCTGAAATCCTATTTCAGGGGTGATGATTATAACGGACTGATGAATTCAGGTTCAGCTTCCTTAAACCTTGATAAATACAAACTGGTTTCAGGTATCAGCTATCTGCGGACCAAAGGCTCTATGAATAAAACCAGCTTTCTCAGACATCATGCAGATGTATCCAGACAAGTATGGAAAGTTGTATTGGGCCTGAAAGAAAACACTGAGCTGAACAGTATTTACAGCCGGGCAAATGATTCACTGCTTGGCAACAGTGCCGGATTCCAGGAATATTCAGTGTATGCTACGACGCCTTCAGATTTTAAAAACAAGGCATCCCTTAACTATAAATACAGAGAAGATAAACTGCCATCCTCCGGAAATCTGCTTTTGTTTACAAAGGCTGACGAATTAAATGCATCCGCCGAATTTATAAAAAATCCGAAGCATATATTAAGAGTAAACACTACATACCGGAAACTGAGAACGACAGAAAATGCAGGCATTCTTTTTTCTCCCTCTGAAAATCTGTTAAACCGTCTGGATCATTCTGTTAATTTTTGGAAAGGAAAAATTCAGGCCTCAACATATTATGAGGCTGGCACTGGCCTGGAACGCAAACAGGAATTTTATTATTTGCAGGTTCCTGCGGGACAGGGTGTATACACTTACCTTGCCGACTACAATCAGAACGGTGTGAAAGACCTGGATGAATTTGCAATTGCAACCTTCAGAGATCAGGCCGAATACATTCGTGTCTTTGTAGCTTCAAACCAATTCATCACCACAAGAAGCAACCAATTTTCTGAGGTGCTGAATATTAATCCAGCATCTGGAAGAAGTTCATCAAGCGGAAAAACGCCGCTCTGGTATCGCTTTTCCGACCAGCTCTCTCTTCGCCTGGAGAAAAAAACCAGAGATGAAACTCTTCTCTCTTCACTGAACCCTTTCAGCCGAAGCATTAACGATAGTTTGCTGGTGTCAATCAATTCTTCTCTGAGGAACATTTTGTACCTGAACCGCTCTAATCCTGTCTATGGCGCAGATTTTATATATCAGCAGAACAATAACAAGTCATTGTTGTCAAACGGATTTGAAACCCGTCAACTTGAGTCTCATGCTCTGAACTCGAGATGGAATATTTCCCGAATTTACCTCATTACGCTTGGTCTCGAAAAAAGCGAAAGAAAAAACACCTCAGGTTTTTTCAGCGGCAGAAACTTCCGAATCAAATCGCAAAGCGCAGAACCAAGATTCACTTATCAGCCGGGAACTACATTTCGCACTACCCTTTCCTATAAATACTCTGAAAAGATCAATTCAGAATCCGGCGGGGGCGAAAAGGTTTTCATGAATAATACAGGTTTTGAACTTAAATACACCACGGTAAACAGTGGTATTCTCACAGCAAAGATTAATCTGATCGAAGTGAAATTCAACAGTGGAGAGAACAGCTTTCTTGCCTATGAAATGCTGGAAGGACTGAAAAACGGCCGAAACGTTACCTGGAATTTTAATTTACAAAGAAACCTGGGCAAATCGGTTCAACTCAATCTCAATTATGATGGCAGAAAGCTTGAACAGTCAAAAACTATTCATACAGGAGGAGTGCAGGTAAGAGCCTTCTTTTAAAATACAGATCTTACTTAAGTTCTATCGAAGACTTCCCAATCACTTTTCCTCCGTGATATATTTCTACCTGATACTTTCCTTTTACAAACTCGGTCCCTTTTGCCCACATCACTTCAACAGGAGTGTCGGTATTTTGATATTCAACCGTGTGCTTTACAGTGTAAACTGTAGGTTGACCGCCTGCCATGAAAGTTTCTTTCGTTGAAGACATCACCGCGCCGTCTGGACCCATCACACGAAAATAAAGATCAAGTTGCCCGCGATCAATCACATTGTTTTCAGTCAAAATAAACTTTGTTCTGATCTTCTGAACCTGCTTCGCTCTGTTGGTTTCAAACTCTTTGCCGGTTGATTTGTACCTGAGCCCTTCAGTTTGGATCTCAACAGCTTTGAGCACTGAGCCTGCAGCCACCTTTGAAGACAAGCGGTTATTTTCCGCGGATAAATTCTCGTTGCGGGATTTTTCTTTATTAAGATTTGATTCAAGATCCAAATTTTGAGCACGAAGCTGCTCATTCAGAATATTGATACTGTCAAGCTGGGCCAGATAAACCTGGTTCATCTCTTTCAGCTTGGCAAGCTCAGCTTTTGCACGTGCGATCTGAGCCGGACCACCCAGTGAGATCAGTTTTTGAATCTCAGCGAGTTTGGCTTTTATCTCAGCGTCTTTCTCGGAAAGCTCATTCTGTAAACTCAGATTATCGGTTTTGGCCTTTTCAAACTCAGATCGAACCTTGTTAAGCTGGGCCTGAAGAGCATCTTTTTCCGCAGTAGTAGTTACGATGGTCTGATTAGCCATGTCCAGACTGCTTTTCTTGTCGAAAAACTGCCATAGTAAAAGAGCATTGGTACCCAGCAGAATCGTGATCACAATGATCACAATCCCTTTCCTCGGGCCCTGTTCCTGGTACTCATTTTTACTATTGTCCTGGTTATCCATAGGCTGGTTTGGTTGTAAAATCCTTTAAGTATTTATCTTGTCTTTGTTGAATTCGTCCACGTAATTCAATTTGAGTTCTGACAAAAATGTATCCATCATACGCAACAAGTCATCTGAAAGGTTGCCTTTCGACTTAACTTTTAGCATTTCAAGCATGTCAATGGAATGCTTTGCTTGTTCCAGGTTTCTTTCAATCTTGTCGGTGGCAGGATTCTTCAGCTTACCCAGCGCGACCATGCCAGATGAATGGAAAATGTATAGTAGCTGAACAAATAGCTGATCATTATTATTCATATTATGAATGAATATCTTAAGCTAAACAAAGGTAATATTTTTTTGAAGTATGCAAATTTAAGCAAGGGTATTTCAGGATGCGGGAGAAAAATGTATTTTACTCCTTTGGTAAAAACGCATCCTGATTCCATTTAGGATTGATTCAACCTGTATGATACCTCGAGAATGAAAGTATCTTATGAATAAAAATACTGTAGAGCTTCTTACCGGAGATGAAATAATTCCCGCACTTGAGCGAATGATCAGGAATGCGAGAGAAGAAGTTTATATACAGTCATACATTCTTGAACCTGATGACACGGGAAACAGGATCATGGATGCAATGATTGAGGCATCCCGAAGGAATATTAAGATAAATGTACTGATTGATGCTTATGGATCACAGAATTTTAAAACTCATCATAAGTTCCGGTTGAGAGCGGCCGGAATAAAAATCAGAAGATTTGGCAAACTTTTTTCACGCGGCAGACTCCACATTGGAAGAAGATTGCACAGAAAAGTGTTTGTAGCCGATGGCGAGGTAGCCATTGTTGGAGGAGTAAACATCAGCAATAATTACATGACCCAGCCTGGGAGTCCGGCCTGGCTTGATTTCGCACTGAAAGTCCGGGGGCCGGTGGCTCACAGTCTCATGGCCATATGCAAAAGAAGGACTAAGCTGCCAAGGTTGAAGAAACTGATTAAAGAAGCGATTAATCAGGAAGAAACTGCTTCAGCCAGAGAAATAAGCAGTATCAGCATTCGAGAAAACGATTATTTGAGAGGGAAAAATGAGATTGCCCTGTCATACAAAAATGCCATTAAAAACAGCAGAGAATCGGTTCTGATCGTCGGCGGTTACTTTTTACCGGGAGGTGTGATGAGACGAGTGATAAAAAATGCCGTCGAAAGAGGGGTAAGAATTTCAGTGATCGTTTCTGAAAATTCTGATGTCAGGTTGCTGATCCATGCCAGAAGGTATCTGTACAAATGGATGCTTAAAAACAATATCAGGATTTTTGAATACATCCCTTCAAATGTACATGGGAAAGTGCTGGTGGTAGACAATAACTTTGTAACCCTTGGCTCTTATGACCTCAATAATCTAAGCACGTTCAGCAACATTGAACTCAACCTGGAGGTGAATGATGAAGCTTTTGCCAGAATTATGACAGATAAACTCAATGAAATCATTAGAAAGAATTGCCGGGAAGTTACTCTGGAAGAGATGAAGCTGAGAAATACTCTCTGGTCACGGTTCAGAAACTGGGCAGCTTATCAATTCATCAAGACACTGTTTGCACTTTCACTTTGGCTGGCGAACCGGGATGAGAAAGACTTTTAAAATTCATTCAATTGATTTTCTCATGCTGTGCCGGCAATCCACTTCACAAGACTTCGTTTTGCCATGGGAAGAAAAGTTTCGTCAAATGGGATGTCCAAATCTGATTCAATCACGTATGTAGCCGGATTAGGAAGGATTTTGTTATACTGAATCAAATCAGATTTTATCGCTTCATAAGTTACGCAAATGCTCTTTTCATAAGACGCAATGTAACTCACGTGTATAGCCCTGTATTTCTCTGTAGGATTTTCAAAAATGGTGATGGCATAATTGTACACCAGGGTGTCCGTAGAATTGCCTGTTCGAAGAAGCATGTATCCTTCTTCTTTGTTCAGAGGAATAAGTCCTACCGGAAATATTTTCAACTTGTCTTCAAGAAAATCATAGATTTTCTTTCCTTCATTGAGATATATTTCCATTTGAGGGATCGAAAATTCAAGAATGTTTTCCAATTCCTGCATCAGACCATCATCCTGTATCAGTTTTTCATAGATGACATGAAACTTTTCCATGTCAGTTCGTACCATGGTTTCTGGAAACTGGCTGAACAAATTATGCTTTCCCTCCCTTAAAGCCTTCAGGCTTCTGTAATGTCCGACCAAATCGGATAAATACGGGTAAAGGCGATGATCAGTGAAGTTTTCACTTACTTTCTGCAGATAGGCAAGAAGCACATACTTTTTGTATTCAAAATCGATGTGATTCTCTGTGATCCAGTTCTTATTCAGTGTTGTCATAAGTTACAGGAATTTACAGCTTACACATAAAACGCATCCTGAGTTTGTTTGTTTCCTTTCATCTGTTGAAAACAGAAAAATAATCCGGGCTCAGAAAGCCTTGGATACATTAATTTTAAGGCCTGATCCCAAATTAAACAACCTAAATATAAAAGATTATGTTCCTGATGTCAATACAAAAACTGTCAATTTCTGCCATTTTATTGTCAATTCTACTGTTGAACGCCTGTGTGCCTGCTCGGCAATTTGAAGACCTACAGAAGAAAGAGAAGTCATGCCAGGAACAAAACAAACTCCTCAGGTCAGACAATGAACAGCTCAATATCCGAAATACTGAATTGGCATCTCAAGTGGAAGAGTTGAGAAAAAATGTGACTGAACTTTCACGTGACACTTCAGAACAAGGGCGCTCATACCGCAGGCTGAATGATCTCTACGGAGAACTTACAAAATCATACGATAAGCTGCTGGCAAATAATGAAAAGTTGCTGGCGGGAAACACTGAAGAAACTCGACGCCTGATTTCCCAATTGAGCCAGATCAGAGAGGAACTTCAGGCCAAGGAAGACAAAATCAAAAAGGATTCTCTTGCCCTACATGATCGTGAAAGCAGAGTCAACGAACTTCAGTCAAGTCTCAAAGAAAAAGAACAGAAGGTGAAAGAACTCCAGGATATCCTGAACAAAGGGGACTCTACTGTAAATGCACTCAGAAAAGTAGTAAGCGATGCTCTGTTGGGATTCCAGGGGAATGGTTTGAGCGTAAACGTGAAAGATGGAAGAGTATATGTTTCAATGGAAGAAAGACTGCTTTTCGCTTCCGGCAGCACAGTGATTGAAAAGAAAGGGGAAGAGGCCCTGAGAGAACTTGGACGGGTTCTCGAAAAAAACAAAGAGATTAATATTCTTGTAGAAGGTCATACAGATAATGTGCCTATCTCAGGCACACTTTCCAGCGGTGCAAAGGACAACTGGGAGCTAAGTGTACTCAGGGCTACATCCGTGGTGAAAATCATCCTGAATTCCGGATCCATTGATCCCACCCGACTAACTGCTACAGGGCGCGGACAATTTATGCCAGTAGATCCTGCCAATACAGCCGATGCACGCAGAAAGAACCGAAGAACTGAAATCATCCTGAGCCCAAAACTTGATGAGCTGATGAAAACACTTGAGCAGATCAACAAAATCAAGTAGGAGAATACAACAGCTGAATCTTGGCTGAACTTCGTAAAATATATTTGTCTTTATAAAAAAGCGGCTGTTCAATAAGAACAGCCGCTACTATAAACAGTCATTATTTCATGTTAAGAAGACTACTGTCCATAGATTCCTTTTTTCTTCCACTTGATCTTGTAGGATGCTTCTATGCTGAAGAAAGTAAACGCGTCTTTTAATGAGGGATTACCTCTTGGACTTGTTGCAAGACCAATGAAACCATTGGTGCCTCTTCCGGTTGGATCGGAAATATATTTTGCCAATTCAAACCTGAGCTGATCGGGAAACGAGCTTAACAATTCTTCATAAGTCGCATAGCGACCGCTTACATCATCAAGATAATCAGTAAAGAAATAATAATAGTTGAACTCTACAGAAAGAGTGAGGAACTTGTTGTAGAAATAGCGAAGACCGACTCCCATAGGAATTCCTATATTGAGATTGTTGTACGGACTGGTCTGGCTGAATTCCGAGCCAGCCCCCTGCCCTTCGGTGCGCCATTGTCTCAGGTCGGTTTCAAAGATTCCATCTTTCTCCAAGACATTTCCTTCAATTCTTGAATTTTCCGGTAAATCCCTTATGCTTCCGTCATTCCAGAAATAATAACGATTATCAATGACAGCATCTCCTAAGAACAGATCAGCCTTTGGCTTACCGTAAAATGCACCCACACCTGCCATCACGAAACCACCGAATTTAGGTTTGCTCAGGGGACCTTGGTTGCCAATAATAAAATTGTAGGTCAGTCCGCTTTCCGCTCCGAACAAATCATTCCTGAATCCTATGCCGCGAAGATAATTTCTCAGTTCAGATCCGGATTTGCCTCCTACAGACTCAACTTCATCGTATTGCAAACGATGCCAGCTAAACCTCAATTGAAGATCGAAAGGTCTGTGTGTATAAGCAGACTTCCCGTTATTGCCAATAAAGTTTCGTAAAGTAACTGCGGCACCGGAACTGGCTGAACTTATAGGAAAGTTTTTTTCATTCCCGAGATCACCGATGTAATTAGTCACTCCGTATGATACTGCAACATCGGCCAATCTTTGAGAATGTACAGCAAATGGCAGAAGTAATAAGAATGAGAGGTAGATGCGCTTCATTGAGCATACAGATTAAGCTCAATGAAGATAGCATAATTTTTTATTCCGGCAATGCATGTTTTGACAAACAGCAAATATTCTTGGATATTCAGCATGAAATGGTTTGAATTTAATCAACCCATGGCAATCTGCCTGGCGTATAAGGTGCTTTGTGCTGTTCCAGAGTCTTTTCAATTTCTCTGAAGTCCTGATGCACTTGTTTTAAATCTTTAAGCACTTTTTCAAATTGCCGTGAAGCAATTTCATGTGATTTCCTGAATGTATTGGACGGAGCCTGAGTGCTGTTCCACACAGTATACTCCATGATTCCTATTCTCGAATTAATTGATGGGGCCGTTTCGAATTCACGCCTGGCCATACTGGCATCGCCGTTCATGATCACTTCTGTTTCATGAAGTTTCTGCTCTATATTGTAAAGCTTACTTGCTACTTCTGGTAAAAGTGAAGGCACATCAATTAATGCAACCTTTACGTGTTTGATCTTGTTTTTCAATTCTGAGATGTACTGGTCAGCTCCGGCAGCTGATCTTCTCAGTTCAGCTATTTTCCTGCTGAAATCATCGAGTGCTTTTTTATCAGTTGCGGCCAGCGTGGCAGCATTGAGACTTTTGATGACGAAATTCCTTGGACCCGTTAGTTCTGTGATTTTTCCGTTTTCAAATTTGGAGAGGGTAACAGTATAAGTGCCAGGCATAGCGAGATGGCCATTCTCCGGTGAATCATAAGGGTTAGTAGGATCGGGTACATAAAAAGTCACTGCACCCGGAGCTGCATATCTGAAATCCCATGTAATTCTCTTAAGCCCTTTCTTAGCATCCGCTTTTATGTTTCTCACTACTCTTCCCTGATCATCTTTTATTGTGAAGATGAGAAAAGGAGCCGGCTGTCTGTCCTCCATGCGAATGGAGTCAGGACTTGGATAGTATACTGGCAGTCCCTTCTTCACTAATTCTGCTTCCTTCTCTTTTCTAATCTCCTTAATTGTTTTGAGATCGTTTTTAAGATGATAAGTGAAAGTTGCACCCACAGGAGGATTGGGAACAGAAAAGAAACTTTCCCCAAAGAATCCTTTCAGTGGAGCACCCCATGGTCTACCTTCTACAAACATCCAGCTGTCTTTCACTGGAAAAACAACCGCCTCTTTATTCAGTTCATCTCGTGTGATATGACGCAATGGAGAATAGTCATCAAGGATGTAAATACCACGTCCGAATGTGCCCAACACAAGGTCACTCTCCCTTTTCTGAATAGCTAGATCCCGAACTGAAATCACAGGAAGCCCGCTTTTCAATTGATTCCATGATTGTCCGCCATCTACAGAACAAAACACACCAAATTCGGTTCCTGCGAACAAAAGATCAGACTTTACATGATCTTCGGCAATGCTGTAAACGCTGCCCCTGTCAGGCAAATTACTGTGAATTGCACTCCATGTTTTGCCACCGTCTCTGGTCTTGTACAGGTATGGTCTGAAGTCTCCGTAGCGGTGATGATTAAAACAAGCATAAAATGTATTCTTGTCATGCTGTGATGCTATGATCTGATTCACATAAGTTCGGTCTGGTACTCCGGGGATACTGCTTAAACGCTGCCAGTTTTTTCCACCGTCATTTGTCACATGTATTAGTCCGTCATCAGTTCCTACCATCAAAGTATTTTCATCAAAATATGATTCAGCGATACTAACCAGGTTGCCATAGATATCTGTCGATGTATTTTTAGCCACTGCATCCATTCCCCAAACCCTGCCCATTACAGGTAATTTGTTCCTGTCTATTTGCCTGCTTAAATCACCGCTGATTGCTGTCCATGTATCACCCCTGTCATCGCTTCTGAATAGCTTATTCGCACCGAAGTAAATGCGTGTATGAAGATGGTTTGATATTATCAAAGGAGAATCCCAGTTCCAACGAAGCCCAGGCTCACCTTCATCTTCCACCGGTTTAATGTATACTACCTCCATACTCTTCTTATCGTATCGTGCCAGCACTCCATACTGCGCCTGTACATAGGCGATGTTCGGATCTTTCGGATCATTTGCTGATTCGAATCCGTCACCTTCCAGAGTAAAATACCAGTCGTAATTAGAAATGCCGTTACCACTGGTAGTTCTCGACGGACCTGACATGCTGTTATTGTCCTGAGTACCTCCGTAAACACGGTAAAACGGACTGGCATCATCTACAGAAACTTTATAAAACTGCGTGACCGGGAGGTTGGCCTTGTATTCCCAATTAGCACCATTATCAAAGGTTTCATAGATACCACCGTCACAACCTACCAGTAAATGCCTTGTATCTGTTGGATCGATCCATATGGCATGATTATCCACATGCTTGTACATCTCTCCTATTTTGTCAAATGATTTTCCTCCATCTTTTGAAACCATCACCCAAAAATCCATGCAGTAAACTTTTTCTATATCTACCGGATCGCAAAAAATTTCCTGATAATAATTTCCGGTTGTGGTAAAATCACCTCGCTTCTGCCAGCTTGCTCCGCGATCTGTTGAACGGAAAACCCCGCCTTTCTTATCTGCGGCCTCTACAATTGCATAAATGTAATCAGGGTTAACTGGTGATATGGCCAAACCGATTCGGCCCAAATCAACAGTAGGCAATCCGTTGTGAATCTTGTTCCATGTATTACCGCCATCGATACTTTTATATACAGCCGATTCAGGTCCTCCACTGATGTATGTAAATACATGCCTCATTCTCTGATGAGCTGTGGCATATAATACATCGGAGTTACGTGGATCCAGGTGAATTTCATTGAAGCCTGTGTATTCGCTCACTGTAAGTATTGCCTTCCATGTCTTGCCTCCGTCTGTAGTTTTGTATATACCCCTGTCACCTCCTGAGCTCCAAAGCGGGCCATATGCAGCTACATACACAATTTCAGAATTTGATGGATGTACTTTAATCATACCTATGTGTTCAGATTTTTTAAGTCCCATGTTTTTCCATGACTTACCCCCATCTTCAGACTTGTAAACACCGTCACCGTATGCGACACTTCTTTGGTTGTTGTTTTCTCCGGTACCGACCCAAACAATGTTCGAATTGGATGGATCCATGGTTACACACCCAATTGAATACGAGCCCTGCTGGTCAAAAACCGGCTCGTATGTTATTCCTGCATTATTGGTTTTCCAAACGCCTCCGGAAGCGACAGCCACAAAATACTCCTTTGGTGATGCGGGATTGACAGCAAAGTCAACTACTCGTCCGGAATTGATTGCAGGACCTAAAAACCTGAAAGACAAGCCATCAAACACTGAAGATTCCAGGCCGGATGAAGGCTTGCTTTCCACAGCGCCTTTTCTCTGAGCGTAAGAGCTTATTCCGATAATGAATGCAGATAAGATTAGTAATGCTTTTTTCATTTTTAATAATTTGAGCCCGGCAAATTAGAATAAATTTTTAAAAATACGGCGCAGAAAATCTTAAGAATAGCTTAAAGTTCAGCCATTATCAAATGGCTAAAATCAATCAAAAAAAATACAGGAAAACTGTGCTAAGATGGCTGGAAAAGGAGGGGTTTACTTTTTCTTTTCTGAATCCGCATCTGAGTGATCTTCAGATGCGCCTTCCTTCATGCCCTTCTTGAATTCATTCATTCCTTGCCCAAGGCCTTTCATCAGTTTGGGAATCTTTGAGCCTCCGAAAAGCAGTAAAATTAAAACGGCAATTATGATGATTTCAGTAGTACCGAGCATGGCTAAAATAATACCTGTTTGCATTTTAGTTTTTGTATTTGAACATTGTCTGATTCATCTGTGATGAAATCCAACAAGTGAAGGTAAGGATTTTTGATGGTAAGATAAAACGCCCTCAATGATTATCACCACAATCAGTTAATATGTTCTGAAACAAACAAAACCAGATCAATTTTCAGCATAATGGAAGTAACCACTTCTGTGTCGAATTCGGCTTCGTCTGCAAATATGTCTAATATAGACCTGAAATTGGCAATCAGAGCCGGATTTGCACTGAAAAGATAATCAGGATTTTGCCTGACCTTGACATACTCATCAGCCATGAATTTATTAATCTCTCTGCTTCTTTCATTGAATTGTGGACCTGACGGGTGCAGCTTACCATGATTCCTGACCGGAACTTCGTTGTATAACCTTGAAAAAGATTCTACCTGAATGTCACATATTGCTTTTATATGAAGTGCTTCTGCTTCACTTATTATTATTTTCATGATGATGGTATTTTACTAAAATCTATGACCTGAAATTTTGCCTTTTCTTCATCGCTATTATAAAAACAAATATTGATAATCAGTCGGTCTTTCACAGAATGAGTTGACAAAATATTAACAGGATTTTTTGTGGTCTCACCAGGAATCGAACCTGGATCTAGAGTTTAGGAAACTCCTATTCTATCCGTTGAACTATGAGACCAGAGAAGCAAATCCGAAACATTCCGGAGATTGCAATCTGAACCTATGGAATTTTAAATTCAGGGACGCGAAATTATTCTTTCCATCTGAATTCTGAAAGCATAAAATGAACCTGACAGTCAAAATGGGAAGAATTCTTTCCTTTGAACCTCAATTCGAGGGAAACTTTTTTCTTTGCACCTTGTTGTCAACTCTAAGGCATTTTATGGAGAACGAAAACAATTCTTATCAGGCTGGGATTTGTAATATTGGAAATCAGGAAGTAAAGGTTAGAAAGAAATTTATCCGCTTCTTTATTCCTGTTACTATATTTTTTACATTTTCATGTATCTGGTGGTGTCACTCACTGCTGCTTTGGATTTTTTTGGTCTTATCCACTTTTTCTCTCATCGTTCTGTACTTTGAAGTGAAATACAGGTTCTGCATACTTTTCGGCTTTTTTAGCCTTTACAATTTTGACCGTCTTGGTGAATTACACGAAGTGAAAAATGCTGAGCAGGCCAACAAAGACAGGAAAAGAGTTTATGAAATTGCCATCGTGTCAATGCTTCTTGCATTGAGTTTTTCCACAGCTGTTCACCTGCTTGCCACTTGTATTATTTTCCCCTGAACAGTTCAGCTTCCCTGATCAAACATTTGCTAAATTCTTCATTTGATTCAAGGCTTTCGTAAAATATTTTCTCCAGGCCGAAATTTTCAGTTAGCTTAATAAACAGACCGGAATCCGCTTTCAAATGATGATTAAGTATTGACTCAGCATTTGCATGAAGGATTGCCTTAAGAAAGGCATTGTAATCCGCCTGATTGCTTACAACAATATTCTCTCTTTTAAACCTGGATATTTCATTCAATGCATTTTCAATTTCACCATTATTGTAATAAGTCGCACTGAGATTCAAAATGCAATCCTGACATTGCGGAATCACTTTCATTGCTTTCCTGTAATAAAACATAGCACTGTCATTCATTCCAAGATGAGAATAGGCCGTAGCAAGATCCTGAAGCACCCGGGGATGCCAGGGATGAACATAACTAGCAGACTTGAATGACTCAAGGGCTTCCTGAGTTTTCCCAAAATTGAAGTATGCCACACCTTCATACCATGACAAAGGAGTCACTGCATCCGTCAGAGGAAACAAGTCTGCTTTAGTATGTTTCATGTATCTAATCACATTGCCATAGTTCCTGCTTAGTTGAGCCAGTTGAATCTTCTGCGAAATGACCTCGCTCTTGAATCTTGTGTAGGACAAATAAAGTGCAAACATTGAAACTAAAAGCAAAAGCATGGAATATATGCGATGCCATTTAATTTGATAAGACCTTGTGCCGGGTAAGGCTAATATTGTAGCCGAGGCAATCATCACAAGTACATAAGAGAATATTCTCATCCTGGGATAACTGAAGAATGACATAACCAGAAATGCAGTCAGAACAGCTGCACATGCACTAAGTATCGCTCTTGATGAATTGTCAGTGCATAACCTTAACTTTAATTTTACTTCTCTCAGCAAGAAAAAATAGAATAACAGAAAAATCAGGAGTCCAGGAATGCCTTGCTCAGCCAGAATCAACAGATAATCATTATGCGGATGTTCGAATTGAACTACCCCGGTATTTAGATGTTTGGTCCCACCTATGCCGAATTGACCCTGTAGAAGTTTCCAGTTATTCAATCCTGAACCCAATGAAGGATTTTCGCAAAACAACTTTAGTGAATTACTGTAAGCCAGTATTCTCTCGTAGACACTGTTATTATTGAATTCATTGGAAGAATAAATCAGGTCCGGATTTTCGAAGTAAGCATATGCCAATTCAAATTTTCTTGAAGCACCCTCACGAATTCCTGAATTTGAATAGGAAACCAGCAAAATAGTAATGATTACTGAAAGAATCAGGGCTGCCTTTATAAACTTCCTTCTATTCAATTGTGCCTCGCCCACGCTGAACGGCTTGTAAAAGATTAGCCATACAAGTAATGCAGAAATGACCCCAAAAAATGCTCCTACAGATTGAAGGGCAAAGATCCATACGAGTGCCAAAACACAACATAAAAACATTGCAAGTCTGACAATTGAGGAGGTGGCTCCATAAGTGAAAAGTGAAAAAGGGATCAGCAGTACCAAGGCCTCTGCAAAAAAGTTTTTATTGGCTAAGCTGGATGAAACTGCATAAAATAATACTCCACTCTCTGATGCCGCATCTCGAAGCTGAAGCAGAATTTGATACAGTCCGAAACCGGAAAAGATTGCAATTGCAATCAAGGAAAACCATGTAAATACTGCAGGTTTCCATGCATTCTGAAAAGAATAAATCGTAAGACCCATGAGGGTCAGCATCATGGCTATCCTCAGAACTTCCACAAATGCTTCACCCTGATTGACAGATTGAAGTATGGAAAAGAGCATCCAGATTACTTGCGCCGGAATCAGAAAAAGTAAAATTTTGCTTCCAAAAAAGTTAAATTCATGCTTTCTTTTACCGAACAAGGATCTTAAAAAAAACATAATTGGGATCAGGCAGAGCAGGATAAACCTGAGTGAATAACCCGGATCTGTAGTCTGCTGAGAGTAAAGTCCCGGCATCAGGACAAATACTGCGATCATGATAAACAACAGTGGAATATTAAGAGATTTTCCAGTGATCATTTTCCGGGTAATGGACTCAAAACTTACAAAAGAAAACTATATTTCTGCAAAAGAATAAAATTGATTAACATTATCATCCAGTATTCAAGAAATGTTACCTGATCAATTTTTACGCAACCATACAAACGGCTCAGCAAACCTCAACACTGCAGATTTGCTTCAACATCTCCTTCGGAAGAAAAGCTGGCTGATCAGTCTTGTCCTTACAACCGGAGTGCTGGGATTTATTTTCCAATGGATGATGTTCACTCATGTTTCTTCAGTTCATTTTATTGTAGACAACCCTTCAGTGAGTTTTCCGACAGGCAAAGATAATGCAAGCTTTAACCTGAATGAAAAAGATAAAAACTACAATCATGTTTACAAACTGGTATTTACAAAAGATCATTACGATTATCTGATTGAAAAATTCAATTTGTACGAAAGATACGGGGTTGACCGGAAGGAAGAGTTTCATTATGAAAAGATCTTAAATACATTAAAGACAAGAATCACCTTACTTGACAATGAAACCGGCGTTTTGTCAATAGTTGTGAAAGATCAGGACAGGTATCTCGCATCAGATATGGCCAATGAAATCATGGCATATTTGATTTTGAAGAATAAAAATCATCTGGAAGAAAGCTATGCAAAGAAGTCGGAATTGTATAATTCGTATGGTCAGTTTCTAAAAAACGACATCGAGCAGAGCATTGCAAAACTAGACTCTTCTCTTTCCAAGTATAAATACATCAATGAAAGTGGCACATCATCAAAAACAGATTTGAAGCTGATTGCAGAAAATCAAACCATGATGAGTAAGTTCATTCATGACCTTGAAAATTCCATGAATGATTATGTCAACTTAAAAAAGTTCAGCTCAATTGCTGAAGAGTCAGTCAGGCAAAATTATTTTGCTTTCATACGGATTCTGGAACCTGCCACTCCTTCTTTTCAAAATCATTACGTGCCGGCAATATTTATTAGCATGGTTGTGATGATGAGCACTGCTATGATTTTCATTTTTGCAGTATACATTCAATTGAGGTACAGGCATTATTTTTTAATTATAATGAACGGCGGAAAGAAAGCTAATGTTGATATCAAAGCAATGCAAGAGCTCAACTGATGGATTATGTGGTAATAGTGGCGGGAGGAAGCGGCACCCGCATGGGCAGCAAGACACCAAAACAGCTGATGGAAATTCATGGCAAACCGATTATTGCACATGCAATTGAAAGATTCATCGCTGCAATTCCTGACATACGGATTATACTTTCTTTGTCAGATGAAGCAAGAAGATTTCTGGATGTATATCAGGCTAAAGCCGGTAATATTCCGGGAATTGTAAAAGTGAATGGCGGGCCAACCAGATACCATTCTTCACTGGCAGGACTGAAGCTTGTACCGGAGAATGTTACAGTTGGAATACACGATGCAGTCAGACCGCTTTTGAGCACGAACCTGATCGAAAGATGTTACAAGGAAGCCAAGATATTTGGCAGTGCGGTTCCATGTGTTTCTCTGAAGGATTCACTCAGACAGGTTTCAGATGGCATAAGCGTTTCAAGAGACAGATCTGAGTTTCAATTGGTGCAGACTCCGCAATGTTTTGACAGCAGCCTTTTAAAACGTGCTTTCAACAAGGGATACAGGGATGAATTCACAGATGAAGCTTCCGTGTTTGAATATGCCGGAAATTCAATTCACATCACTGAAGGTGAACCATGGAACATTAAAATAACCTACCCCGAAGACATCATCGTTGCCTCAGCCCTGATGATGCGTTAAAGAATCAAGCTCTGTTGATCGGAACAATACCGGCCATGTCGCCGATTACATTGATCAGTTCTTTATCAGAGGGCACTATTATTTTAGAGTTAGCTGCAAGAGCAGTTTCAACAGCTTGAATCCGTCTAAGAAGCTGGGCATTGCCGATAAAATACTTTTCCGCAGCTTCATTCACCAGAGCAATGGCTTGCGCCTCCCCTTCAGCTTCAAGAATTTTTGCCGTTCTAATCCCCTCAGCCCTTTTAATCTCGGCCCTCTTTTCACCGTCAGCTTTCGTTTCTGCCGCTGTGGCAAAATCGATTGCAGCCATCTTTTCGTTTTCTGCCTTTACGATCTTGTTCATTGTTTCCTGCACATCTTTGGGAGGATCAATCTCCTTTAACTCTGTTCTCACAATCTCGATCCCCCAACCGACAGTTTCATCCAGCAAGGTTGTATATAAACTCTTATTGATTTTTCCTCTTTCGCTGTTGGCCGATTTAAGCGTCATGGTACCTATGATATTCCTGAGAGTTGTACGGGCAAGGTTTACAATCTGATAAGTTATGTTGTTCACATTATACTGGGAATTCTTTACGCTTTCCTCGTCCATTTTGATCTTGAAATACACCTGGGCGTCAACCCTCGCATTCAGGTTGTCGTATGTAATGATTTCCTGGCTTTCAGCATTGATCATTTGCTCAGTGATATTCACCAGATACATCTTGTCTATGCCAGGGATAATCCAGTGAAAGCCCGGATTGGCAAAACGGTGATATTTTCCAAGACGTTCCACCAATCCTCTTGATGTAGGTCTGACAATTCTTATTCCCAGAAAAAATAAAATCAGGAAAGCGATGATTACAGTTGTGATTGACATGTTGTTCTATTAAATAGTGATATAATTTGAGTTTGATAAAAATGAATAAAATTAACAGCTTACCAGTTGTCCCGGTCCTTTTGAAGCTTTTCCTGCATCATTGCATTTTTCAGTGAGGCAATGATCTCCCTGGTTTGTGTGTCAAGTTGGTTGAGATACTCTGCATACACCGGGTTGTATCCGGGTTCAGTGGTTTTCATCCAGCGTTCACAAGGATAAGCTGAAAGCTGCTTCCATGTGAACTCCGAAATTTCGAAACGAAATCTTCCATCACGTGCAGCTACATTCAGAGTGTATTGCACTAAACCGGCTTCACCTTTGTTTCCGCTTTTATCCGGCGGATTGCTTATTCTGAACCTGTGTTTACCTGTAATTTTATTACTCTGTGCATCATTTTCACGGATCACCTCAGCCGGATTCTTATAATACTCCATGAACCACTCATTTGCCCGCTTGTACAGTTCAGCAGCCGGAACACCTTTCACCTCTACAACACCTTCGTAAGTAATCAGTCCGGTGATTGAGTCAACCGGAACATTTTGTGCACTTAGTTTCGCACTGAACAACAGGCATACAATAAATAATAACTGAGCCGGAAACAAATTCTTCATTTCATTATATTTCCGTAAAAATAAAAAAAATAGGCAAAGGGGAATTATCCCTGAACAGGAATTTTAATCTTCATTCCGGGCTTCAGAGATTTTGAATCAATAATCTGATTGATACTTTTGAGTTTCTCCACAGTAGCCCCGCCATATTTATTCGCAATGCTGAACAAGGTGTCTCCGGGAGCTACAACATGATAAATGAATTCATCCGACAGGACTGCAGCATGCTGCTTGTTTTCATTTCGCACAGCCTGATTTTCATGGCTGCTCAACAACGGAACATGATCCTCCTGCTCAGAGCCGTTTGCAGGCTGCTGCATGAAAACTTTCTTCTTTTGTGTGGTATAGTAACTTAGCTTTTGTCCGCTGTGAATAACACTTCCGTTCCTGATGGTATTCCATTTACGGAGATCCTGGACCGAGCATTTGTATTTCGAAGCGATGAGTGAAAGGTTTTCGCCGCTTTTAACAACGTGAACTTTTCTGATTCTTTCAGTGATGGTAACGTACTCACCGTTTGCCTGATTTGAAGCATTCGCAGTAGGAGGAGCAGGCTTTATGGACAATGCAAACTGTTCCCCACTTGCCGGGCCAAGTCTTTCAAGTCCGATAATTGTATAGTAATCATTGATCATGTCGCGTACAATCTCATTACGGATCTGTGGACCACGGCAACCCAGGACAATGCTGACTAAACGGTGATTGCATTTTGCGGTGGTGGCTGCAAGGCAAAAACCTGCCCTTTTTGTATAACCGGTTTTAAGTCCGTCTACCTCTCCGCTGTAGTCAATTGTAAGACGATTATGATTCCTGATGATACTTGAAGTTTTTCCGTTTACTATGGATGCGTAACCCATTCCTGCGATTTCCAGAATTTCATCATACTTGAGCATTTCAAGTGAAAGGATGAG
This sequence comes from Bacteroidota bacterium, assembly GCA_003389385.1. Lineage (GTDB taxonomy): Bacteria > Bacteroidota > Bacteroidia > AKYH767-A > 2013-40CM-41-45 > QQVM01. The sequence goes on along the minus strand of QQVM01000004.1, from coordinate 240,686 downwards.
TTGATCCACCGGTGTACTGGAGTTGTCGTTCATCCAGCTTGTGGCCGGCAGTCCCGTTGGATTGCCGTATCGGGTATTCATCATTCCAAGTTCTCTGGCTCTGTCATTCATTCTTTGAATGGTAAGAGAAAGATCACCTTTGCCAAGAAAAACAGCTAACTGTTCAGCGCATTCGTTATTGGAAGCAATCATCGATGCTTTGAACACGTCTCGAAGAGTATAATTCACCTGTGTTATGACTTTTCGCTGATTTCTTTTGCTGCCTACCCAACTTACACGGGTCCAACTCACATTATCATCCCATGTATAAAGTCCTTTCTTCACATCCTCCATAACAAGTAAGGCTCCCATCATTTTGGTAAGAGACGCGATCGGATATGCAGAATGCATATTTTTTTGCCAAACAATTTTTCGGTTAACAGCATCATACAAAAGCCCCGCTCTTACTTCCGCTTCATTTACCACGAGTTGATCACTGGAATGAAAACGAAAGGAAGGAGATAAAGCTGATGGATTGTACGAACTTGTGCTGTCATCTCTCAATTCAAACGAATGAGCAGACGAAGGCGATAATAAAAGGCATAAAATCAGTCCAAAAAGACCAATACCATAGCCCGAAATTTTTTCATTTCCGTTTTTCATTCCAATTTTCAGGTTAAGCTTCCTCTTAATATAACTTTTGAACGGTCAAAAGTCAAATAAATTACATAGAAACCTGACAGTTTTATACCAATCAGGTTTCATCTTATACCACATACCCGCAATAACGTTACCGTTTAAAGGAGATTCGCAACTCAATAAAGTAAAAATTTATGAAAAATTCATCTCGAAAATGTCATTTCATGATTTTTTACGAAATGTTCTGATTATGGTTCCATTGAACCGTTCAGAAAAATCACTTGAATGTGAAATAACTCTTATGATGATATTAAAACCGGATGCCTGCAGTGAGGAAGAATGTTCGACCATTTCCTGGCAATAATCCCGGCCCCGGATAGCCCCCTGCCCTCCTCGTTGCATACTTTTCGTTCTGAATATTGTTCACTCCGGCTTTGATATGATAATGCTTCAAAAAAGTGAAGGCAGCGCTGGCATCCATTACCTGGTATGAGTCAATTTTTCCCGTTGTGCCAGAGGCGTTCGGAGTTTCTGTATTCGCAGCGTCAGTATAAACGGATGAGACATTGCTCACCTGGGCGCTGATGGTAAGTCCTTTCAAATTGTAATTGAAGCCAAAACGATGAATGTAGCGAGGTGCATTTTCCACATCCTTATTCTCTATTGATTTTACCGGATCAGATGAAATGGATGGATTATTCCATTTTATGTATTTAGCTTCGATAAAAGCATTTGATGCAAATAAACTGATATTTCCAAATCTGCATTCGGGCGAAATCATTTTCACCGGATTAAATTCAACATATGATTCTATCCCTTTGCTTTCTGATGTCCCGATATTGGTTCTGAAAAGATTGCCGTTTTGTGTGATGCTTCCAATTCTGTTTTCATATAACAGATAAAAAACACCGATATCGAAATTAAAATACTCTCCCAATATTCCCCTGTATCCGAAGTCCACATTGTATCCGCTCGCATCTTTTAAGTTTGGATCGATGACCTCACTCGTTGCAGAGGGTGTTAGCTCAGAAAAAGTAACAGGTCTGTATGCAAGTGAATAATTTGCATATAATTCTGTCGAAGAACTGACTGCAAACTCTGACCCGAGGCCGTACAAAATCAACAGTCTTTTCCTTTCATCCGGAACAAGCGATCCAGTTAAACTTGTGTTGATGTAGCCCTCCATCGAATTCATGATATAATCCAGACGTAATCCGGGAATCAGCTTCAGGCGTGTTCCTACAAGGAAAATGTTTTCAGCAAAAACCGCAGCATTGTCTGTACTGAATTCGAGTGAACGTCCGAAATTTCCCGTTCCTGTAAGGCTAAGATCAAAATCCTTTCCGGTGGTGCCGGTACCAAGCTGTTTGCGGTCTGTATTCCCCTTATAAATTCTCACTCCTGCAGCAAGTGTGTTCTCTCTTCCAGAAATCAGATATCGCTTGACGAGTCGCAGTTCCGCACCGTAATTTCTGTATGAATCCATATCAACCTGTCTTGGAGAATACTCGGAAGTCAAAGGATTTAAACTATCAGCAAGTGTAATTGCTTTTGTGTAGCCTACACTGTTTCTCTCTGCTATCGTGGTGAATGCTTTCACTTGTATGCGCAGCTTAGGACTGAATTTATATTCGATATTAAGGGAAGCTACATTCCAAGGAGTGCTGAACCAATTTCTCTCACGGAATGACTGCCTGTGATCTTCCCTGAATTGCATATCGGTAAGTCCGCCTGCCTGCTGGCTCTTGTAACTCATTCTGGTATAATCCACACCGACATTAAGCTTCTCGCTGAACTTGTATTCTGCAGAAAAATATCCGGTGTAAATATTGTATGCACTGTTCTCTCTCCAGCCATCCGCGCTGCGATGATGAAAGAATCCGAAGTAAGAGAAGTTGTTGCTAGTGCCTCCGATTGAATTGTATGTATTGAAAAGTCCGTATGAACCTGCAGTCTGATAACTTTCCACTGAAACCTCTTTGTCAGGATTACCTTTCTTTATCTCGTAATTAAGAAGTCCTCCAAATTGCGGACCGTACTGCAAGGATGCTGATCCTCTCACTACTTCAATCTTTTCGATTGCTTCCATCGGCGGACTGTAATAAGATTCAGGATAACCGAAAATTTCAGAGCAGATATCATGACCGTTCTGACGGACATTGAACTCCCAGGATCGATTCGGACTGAGTCCGCGAGTCGCAACGCCAACCTGAATTCCGGAACCATCATTTTCCCATACGCTCAAACCTGGGACTTTGGCAAATACCTGGCGCGTATTGTTTGTGCTCAAATCCGCGTTAACCTTTTCCATCAACACCACCTCCGATTTCTTTCCTGCATAGATGGCATGGTCATGTATATCGGGCATTCTCTCAATTCCGCCATTCGGGGCATGCGGCTGAACTTTGATTTCATTAAGATTCACCACCTTCATGCTGTCTTTTTCTTGGGCATGAGCTGATCTCGCAGACATGAGGATCAGAAAGAAGCTTGAACTGATCAAAAACAATAAGGATTGAGGCCTTAGATTCATAATTATTCTGGTTTATGCTTTAGTTGATCATCAGATATACCGTCGCAAAGTTATTTTTTTTATTTAGAATCATTCTAAATAAGCATATGTTCTTTAAAATATAGCATACTTTGCTGATTATCAGACTATATTATTTAGAATGATTTAAAATTACTGTGCAGTCACAGGTTGAAAAATGATAAATGTCATTGAAGAACAGAGGAAAAATTAATCTCCGGGAAAAGAACTGGATTACAATAGGATAGTTTGAAGATGGTGTTAAATAATTCGACTCGATTTCATTCCGTTCATTGACTTCATTGAATACAAATCCAACCCTTCAATTAAAACAAGTCCTGGTCTTTTACCTTTTTCCAGTGTCCCAAACTCCCGATGAATTCCCAAAAACTCAGCTCCGCCCAAACAAGACCAGCTGATAATTTCTTCAAGAAGGATATCTGGGTAATTGTCTTGTATGCATTTGATTTCATCAACCATCGACAGCTTGTCGTTTGAAGCAAGGCTGTCTGTTCCTATACAGATATTGCGCGACAAATTTCTGATCATCGGAATATCTGGAAGTTTTCCTTCAATATGCATATTGGCTTTTGGACAAAAACACCACCATACAAGCATGCTGTAAAGCTGAGCCCATTTAACATCTTCTTGTGAAGAATATGTATTATGAACAAAAGCAATCTTGTTGCATTTGGGAAGCAGGGCAAAAACAGATGCAAGAGAATTGAATCCTGTGTGATGCCAGTCATAATAAAGATCCGGTGCAATATCCCGCAATGCTGTAATCAACTCCCCTGTTCCACTTTGAAACATTTCATTTTCATACTGACTTTCCTGGTTGTGGATCGTCAGTAAACTTCCCTCCGCATAAGCATGGTTTGAAATCAATTTTAAAAGTTTTGATGATACCGTGTAAGGTGCATGGGGTACAATGGACGCTTCAAGTCCATTTGATTGATAAGTCTGCAGTAATGCAAGTCCTTCATCTAAGAGACTTTCAGCACGAGATTCATGCAAGTCGAAAAGCTCGATAAAAGTGTGATAATGAATCTTGCTATTCTTCTTTACCTCCAAGGATGCTGTTGTATTTGATATATCACCCACTGCAATTACTCCGCTTTCGTACATCTGACGATCAGCATTTCTTGCTGCATCCAAAATCTTATATTCATCAGAGTTCCTCAGCCTTATAAGTTCGCGGATAAAACCCTGCAAGCCAGTCCCGGCAGGAACCTGGGAAATCAAGTGAGACAATTCAAGATGGCAGTGAGTATTAACAAAACCTGGACAGATCAGGCCATGGTATTCAGCTACTTCGGTATCGAGTCCAAGCTGCTGCCTGTTGTTCAAAATCTCTGTGATTCTGCCCTCATCATCAGTCACTACTATCCCGCCCTTCACCGGAGCTGAGCTACAGGTGATGATTATATCTGCCGAAAAAAACTTCATATGCAAATAAAAGCAATTCTGAAGCATCCTATTAAGCATCACCGCGATTGAACTAGTAAAATCTCCAAACTGGCACCTAACTCGTATCTTTGCAAAATGAAAGCGAATGCTGGCAAGCGGAATGTAAGAAGCTTAGGTTTCGAAGATCTCAGCAAATGGGTGTCGGAAATAGGAGAGAAATCTTTTCGTGCAAAGCAGATATGGGAATGGATTTGGGGCAGACAGGCAAGATCATTTGATGAAATGACAAACCTGTCAATACAACTTAGGACTAAGCTCGGCAATGACTTTGATTTTCCGGTGGTAAGCATTGACACCTTCCAGGTCAGCCGGGATCGAACAATAAAAAACGCGTTCAAGCTCGATGACGGTAATATTGTGGAGGGAGTACTCATTCCTACTGAGAACAGGATGACCGCATGCGTTTCTTCCCAAGTAGGCTGCTCACTGACTTGCGCATTTTGTGCCACCGGCAAACTTGAAAGAATCCGCAATCTGGAAGCAGAGGAAATTTTTGACCAGGTAGTAATGATCCGCAACCAGGCGATGGAAAATTATGGGATACCATTGAGTAACATAGTGTATATGGGAATGGGAGAACCTTTGCTTAACTACAGCAATGTCCTTAAAAGTATCGAGAGAATCACCGCCCCGGACGGACTGAACATGTCGCCGCAGCGCATTACGGTAAGCACGGCAGGTATCGCCAAGATGATAAAGAAACTCGGTGATGACGGGGTGAAATTCAATCTGGCTCTCTCGCTTCACGCCGCGAATGATGCAAAGCGAAGCAAAATCATGCCAATCAATGAGCATAACTCACTGGATGCTCTTGAAGAAGCTTTGAATTATTTTATTGTCAAAACAGGAACACGCGTAACTTTTGAATACATAGTTTTCAGGAATTTCAATGACGAACTGACTGATGCAAAGGAACTCGCAGACTTCTGTAAAAAAACGAAAGCCAAGGTCAATCTGATAGAGTACAATCCGATTGACGGAGGCGAATTTAAAAATGCCAGTGAAGACAAACTTGAGGCATTTAAAAATTACCTGGAATCAAAGCGTATCATTGTGAATGTACGCAGAAGCCGGGGAAAAGACATTGATGCCGCATGCGGACAACTTGCGAACAAAAATGAACATGCCGTGGTCCGATTAAAGAAAATATAAAATATCCTCCCTTTGCTCTTAATCACCCCATTTCAATTAATTTCGTCGGGCCAATGATTCCGGATCTAAAAGAGATTAAAGCTCCTATTTCTGCTGTCATGGATGAGTTTGAAAAAAAATTCAGCGCATCCATGAAAAGCAAGGTTCCACTGCTTGACAAAATCACTCACTATATTGTCAGGAGAAAGGGAAAACAGATGAGGCCTATGTTCGTCTTTTTCTCATCCGGACTCTGCGGCGGAATAAACGAGAGAAGTCACCGGGCTGCCACGCTGATTGAATTGCTACACACAGCCACCCTTGTGCATGATGATGTAGTGGACGACTCAAATATTCGCAGAGGATTTTTTTCTTTGAATGCGCTCTGGAAAAACAAAATTGCCGTGCTGGTCGGAGATTACCTTCTAAGCAAAGGCTTGCTGCTTTCTGTTGACAACAAGGACTTTGATCTGCTGAGTATAGTTTCCAACGCGGTGAAAGTGATGAGTGAAGGCGAATTGCTTCAAATAGAGAAAGCCAGGAAGCTGGATATCAGTGAAGCGGTTTATTTTGAAATCATCAGACAAAAAACTGCTTCACTCATCGCATCATGCTGTGCAGTCGGCGCATGCGCCGCCGGATCAAATGATGTCGATATTGATAAGATGCACAAATTCGGCGAAGCAATTGGAATGGCTTTCCAGATAAAAGATGACTTATTTGATTACGGACCAGATGGAATTATCGGAAAACCTACAGGTATTGACATCAAAGAGAGTAAAATGACTTTGCCACTAATCCATTCTCTATCCAAAACATCCCTTTCAGAAAAGAAAAGAATCATCAACATAGTGAAAAACCACAATACTGACAGCCGCAAGGTGAATGAGGTTCTCGAATTTGTAAAACAGTCCGGCGGAATCGACTATGCTTCGGTTCAGATGAATAATTATAAAGACAAAGCGTTTTTAATATTGAACGAATTTCCGGATTCGGAATATAAAACTTCACTAAAAAATCTCGTGCATTACACCACGGAAAGAAATCTTTAAAAGCATGTCGCTTAGCAAGATTTATTATTTGTGTTCTTCATTGCTGCTTTTTCTTTCAGCGTTTGTCTTCCTTTCTCCCGGCTTGATTTCTCCTGACATGATTTATCCCAAGAGAATCGACTCCGTTTACATTGAATTGCATGATGTAAAATTCGCCGGAGAAATTGTCAGCAAACAAACGAGCGAAGATGAAACCAAACTTTTCAACCCATTGTCGCTTGGAATTCCTTACACTGAATTCAAAGTGGTAAGTGACGATGCTTTGCAAATCGACTGTTGGTTTATTCCTGTTGAAGACAGTGCTGCTAACACAATAGTTTTACTCCATGATCTCAATGAAAGCAAGATTCTCTACCTGGAACATATCAAGCAGTTCCATGATCGCGGCCTGAACGTATGTGCTGTGGATCTCAGGGCTCACGGAAAAAGCGAAGGACTCGAATTCTCTGCCGGCCTTCCTTCTGTAAGAGATATAAAACTGATTCTTGACCAGCTTTTGTCAGACGGAAAATCCGGAAGAATTATTCTCTACGGAAAAGGAACCGGAGCGGCCATCGCTATTCAGGTGGCTGTTTATGATGGCAGATGTGACGCTTTGATTCTGCAAAATCCTATGAAAAATTTTAATACCTACCTCAACAGGTATTCGCATGAAAAATGGGGCATCATGCAGTTTGTCTGGAAACCGGTGTTCCGCCGTGAAGTCGAAAAACTGCTGGAATACTCCATCAAAGATTTGAATCTCACCGAGATGGCGGCATACACAAAAATCCCTTCCTTGTTTATTTCAGATTCTGACGACCGATTTACTTTCACCACCGAAATTCTTTCCATCTATGATTCTTCCGCGGCTTCCCGAAAAAGCCTATTTTTGGTGAGAGAGGCTGCCGATGAAGAAGAAAATGGCGCAGGATATTTCAACAGAATCACCGAATTCATCAATAAGGCGATTCCAAGAAAACCCTCAGTCTCAAGGTATAAAAAGCTTGCCTGATGATTTCCAAAGATACGATTGACAGAATTACAGATACTGCGAGAATTGAAGATGTGGTGGGCGAGTTTGTGTCTCTTAAAAAAAGAGGAGTAAACCTTATTGGACTTTGCCCTTTTCACAATGAAAAAACTCCTTCTTTCAATGTAAATCCTGCCAGAAACATCTACAAATGTTTCGGTTGCGGTAAAGGTGGCAATGCCGTAAACTTTATAATGGAACATGAGCATTACACTTATCCTGAAGCTCTGCGTTACCTGGCAAAGAAGTACGACATTGAAATCGAAGAAAGTGTCCCGAATCCGATAGAACTTGAACAGAAAGATGAGAGAGAAAGTCTCTACATATTAAATTCATTCGCTCAAAAAACTTTCAGCGCACAACTTCATGAAAATGAAGAAGGACGTTCTATCGGTCTGAGCTATTTCAAGGAAAGAGGTTTTCGTGATGAGATCATTGAAAAATTCCAGCTTGGCTACGCGTTGGGCTCATGGAGTTCCTTCAGCGACACAGCTCTTGAAAATGGTTATCAGAAGGAATATCTGGTTAAGTCAGGTTTGAGCATTGAACGTGATAATAGCGGAGATAAAAACCGTGGATTTGTTCAAAAGGGGATTAATCTTTATGACAGGTTCAGAGGCAGAGTGATCTTCCCTATTCACAACCTGAGCGGAAGAGTGATTGGCTTCGGCGGAAGAGTTCTTAAGAAAGATGAGAAAACGGCGAAGTACATCAACTCTCCTGAGTCCGACATTTATCACAAGAGTAAATCCCTTTACGGAATTTTCTTTGCCCGAAAAAGCATCATTCAAAAAGACAACTGCTATCTCGCCGAAGGATACACCGATGTCATCTCCCTTCATCAGGCCGGAATCGAGAATGTGGTAGCTTCATCCGGGACTTCCCTTACGCAGGATCAGATACGCCTCATAGGCCGATTTACCAAAAACATCACAGTATTGTACGACAGTGATGCAGCAGGAATTGGCGCTTCACTGAGGGGTATTGACATGATCCTTGAGGAAGGTCTGAATGTGAAAGTTGTACTTTTCCCTGAAGGGGAAGACCCTGATTCATATTCAGCAAAGCACGGGCCTGCCCAGACACTTGATTACATTCAGGAAAATTCAAGAGACTTCGTACTCTTCAAAACAGGATTGCTTCTTACTCAGGTTCAAAATGACCCGGTGAAAAAGGCAGGCCTGATCAGAGACATTGTCGAGACGATTTCTAAAATCCCCGACCCTATCATCAGATCACAGTATGTCAAGCAATGCAGTTATAAACTCGACATACAGGAACAAATTCTGATTGCAGAACTCAATAAGATAAAAAGGCAACAGCAGAAGAAGATCATTCCGGTCAGTGATGAAGACGAACTTTTGCCAGAAGTGATTCCCGGTCACAATCAGTTTGACACATCAACCAGTACATATGAACAGGAAAGGAATATAGTACGTCTCTTATTAAATTTTCACGGTCATATTTTAAGTTTCAGCGATGACGAAGAAAATCCTGTGGGTGAAGATCATTCTGTCAGTGTCGCAAAATATATTGTACAGGAAATTGCTGAAGATCACATAGAACTGGAAAATGAAAATTTCAGGATGCTCTTTCAGGAGTTTGTGAAACTTGAAAATGAAAGCATTCAATATGATGCAAACTATTTTTTGAACCATTCCGATAAAGTGCTGAGCTCTCTTGCGGTGGAGTTGTTGAGTTCTAAGTATTCACTCAGCAACAACTGGCATGATATGCACCAAATTTATGTACCTGACGAAGAAGTGATTTTAAAGGAAGCTGTTTCTCGTGCAGTATATCATCTGAAAAACAAAAGAGTTTTAAAGATGCTTGAGGAGAATCAGGAAAAAATCAAGAATGCTCATCTTGACGGTACAGACTTTTCTGAATTGCTCGAATTACACAAGAGGCTTGATAAAATTAAGGTCGAAATAAGCAAAGTGCTTAATATCGATATCCTCAAGTGATCATTTCCTGCTACCCTGCTTTTTGTTCGCCGAAAGCATTTTCAATCCGGCAATTTCAAGCTCACTGAGGAAACGCCATCTGCCACGTGGCAGATCTTTCTTAGTAAGGCCGGCAAAAATTACACGGTCAAGTTTTTTTACACGGTATCCTAAACTCTCGAAAATTCTTCTGACTATCCTGTTCCTGCCGCTGTGAATTTCTACGCCGACCGTTCTTTGACCGTTCTTTTATCCTGACTGGTGTATGCGATCTCATCTACTTTAATAAATCCGTCCTCCAACTCAAGACCTTCAAGAATCTGTCTGTAATCTTCAGGCTTCAAAGCACTGTCCAGTTCGACCTGATATACCTTGTGAACTTCTGATGAGGGGTGCATCAGCCTGGTGGCAAGCTCACCGTCATTTGTAAAAAGTAAAACTCCTGATGTATTTCTGTCGAGACGGCCAACTGGATAAACCCTTTCCTTGCATGCGTTTTCGATCAGGTGCATCACCGTCTTTCTTTCTTCCGGATCATCAGTCGTAGTGATGAAATCCTTGGGCTTGTTTAAAAGCAGGTAAACCAATTTTTCGCCTTTCAGAACTGAATTATTGTAACGTACCACATCGCCGGGACTGACTTTGTATCCCATCTCTGTGATAACTTTTCCGTTGACAGATATTACACCTGCTTCAATCATTTCATCGGCTTCTCTCCTGGAGCAAATACCCGCATTAGCGATGAATTTATTAAGTCTGGTCAGGCCATCCTCAGACGAGGTACTTTCCGGCTTTTCCTTTCTGAATGACTTTTTCTTTTTTCCGTAAAACTCGTGGTCCTCTTTTCGATTCCACTTTCTCTCTCTGCCAGACTGATCTGGCTTTCCAGAACCTCCTCTGAATTTACGTCTGTCGCTTTCTCCCCTTCCGGTTTTGTCTTCCTTCCTAAATCCACCTTCTTCACGTTTTGGGTTTGATCGTCTTTCTGGAAGTTTACCAAATTCCGACTTCCTGTTTGGACCAGTGCCTCGGCGTGTATCCTGACCTTCCCCTTTGCGATTATCACGACGGTTCTCACGGCCGGACCTTTGACCTTCTGGCCTGGCTCTTTTCTCACTTGAATTTCTCCCCCTGCGACCTGTGCTTTGTGATTTACGGAATTTTCCCATGTTGATGATTATAATTCGCAAAAGTACTTAAAAAGCAGGCATCCTGACAGAACACCACTTATTATATCATCGGATAAAATGCCTCTTCGATGTGTTCAATGCTTGTGTACTTGTTGTTTGTGATAACAATGATGATATCAAATCTAAAATTATGATCCGGAAAATGCTCCTTCATGACATGATCTGCCACCTTTATTATCTGGTTCTGCTTTTTCCTGCTCACAAGCAAGGCCGGATCGCTCAAATAGGCTGACATCCTTGATTTCACCTCAATAAATACGATCTCATTTCCATCCTTCGCGACAATGTCTGTTTCTGCACGGTCATAAATATAATTTCGGAAAAGAATCTCATAAGCCTTTTCAGATAAAAAAGAAACGGCCATTTCTTCACCCAACTTGCCTAATTCTTTAGCATCCATCATCAAAGAAAATTGAGATCAAAGCTGTCTCCTACTTTGAGAGAAACTTCTCTTCCAAGTATAAGAGGATAATTGTTGGCGATGTGACCGGATGGAAATCCGAACAGCACGGGGTATTCGTATTCCGCCACCGCAGATGCAATTATTTCCTCTGCAGTCTGGCCAAAAGGAATTTCATTGTCTTTCATGTCAGTCATACCTCCAACAATTAAACCGGTGAGACCTGAAAGCTTTCCGCTTCGCTTCAGATTAATCATCATCCTGTCGATATGATAAAGATATTCGTCAATGTCTTCGATGAATAGAATTTTACCCTGAGTGTCTATGTCAGATGATGTTCCGTTCAAGGAATATAGAATAGACAGATTACCGCCAACAAGTTCACCCTTTGCGGAACCATGGCGATTCAAAGCTGCATTGTTTGCCTGTTGTCTTGAAGATTTGTACCGTAGCTTTTGCCCGAACAAAGCATCCTTTAAAACATCAAGACAACCGGTGCTGAGCTTTGGAAAATTCAGTGACATAGGAGCGTGGATTGTTTCAACCCGAAGATTCTTATTCACATGCGAATGAAGCACCGTAAGATCACTGAAACCAATAAGCCATTTCGGATTCTTCTGAAATTTCTTCCAGTCAGCCTGGTCAATTATCCTTGAAGTTCCATAGCCTCCTCTGGCAAAGAGTACAGCCTGCAGACTGCGGCTGTTCAGGGCAGACTGCAGATCCGCCAGCCTCTCTTCATCAGTTCCGCTAAACTGGTTGCTTGACTTATACAGGTTTTTGCCAAACTTTACGTTCAGCCCCCACGATTGCAATGTGTCCGCAGCAGGCTTCATTTCAAACTTCGATACCTTTCTGGCAGTTGAAATTATCATCACATTATCACCTTCTTTCAAATAGGGTGGTCGAATCATATTTCTATCTTTGCTGCGAAGTTAAATGAAAATTGAAATGCAATGCTCTTCTTTAATTCACCAACATTGATGCTGAATTGAAAACAAGACTGAATCATTGCAGATTGCACTTATGAAACGCACACTCGTCACTTCCGCACTTCCTTATGCAAACGGACCTGTTCACATCGGTCACCTGGCAGGGGCATATCTTCCGGCAGACATTTATGTACGCTTTCTCAGGATAATGGGAGAAGACGTGAAATTTATTTGCGGATCAGATGAGCATGGCGTACCCATCACACTCAGGGCAAGAAAAGAAGGAGTGAGTCCTCAGGAAGTCGTTGATAAATATCATGCGCAGATTAAAAAGAGCTTCGAAGATTTTGGAATTAGTTTTGATATCTACCATCGGACATCTGAAAAAATTCATCATGAAACTGCCTCAGATTTTTTCAAAACGCTTTATAAAAAGGGAGTTTTTACTGAGGAAAGCAGTGAGCAGTACTATGACGAAGAAGCGAAAATGTTCCTTGCCGACAGATACATCACAGGAACCTGTCCGAACTGTGGAAATGCAGGAGCTTACGGAGACCAGTGCGAAAAATGCGGAAAGAGTCTTTCTCCTAAAGATTTGATAAATCCGCACTCGCAGCTCAGTGGAAAAACACCTGTTCTGAAAAAGACAAAACATTGGTATCTGCCGCTGGATAGAATGCAAAAAGAATGGCTGGAAGATTGGATACTCAGTCATAAACAAGACTGGAAAAACAATGTATTTGGACAATGTAAATCCTGGCTTGATCAGGGCCTGCAACCCAGAGCTGTAACTCGCGATCTTAACTGGGGTGTTCCGGTGCCGCTTGAAGACGCAGATGGAAAAGTCCTTTACGTCTGGTTCGATGCTCCGATTGGATATATATCTGCCACCAAAGCATTATTCAGCAATACCTCCGATCCTGCAGACTGGAAAAAATACTGGAAGGATGAAAACACAAGTTTGATTCACTTCATCGGAAAAGACAATATTGTATTCCATTGCATTATTTTTCCGGCAATGCTGAAGGCCCATGGCGAATTCATTCTTCCACAAAATGTTCCGGCAAACGAATTTTTAAATCTTGAAGGAGACAAAATCAGCACCTCCAGAAACTGGGCAGTATGGCTGCATGAATACATGCAGGATTTCCCTGGAAAGCAGGATGTGCTCCGCTATGCGCTTTGCTCCACTGCTCCTGAGAACAAAGACAATGACTTTACATGGAAAGAATTTCAAACACGAAATAACAGTGAACTTGTCGCCATACTTGGAAATTTCATTAACCGTACATTAGTACTCACCGGAAAATATTTCGAGAACAAAGTTCCGGATGCTGTAGAATTAAATTCATCTGACACAGAATGTTTCAAGGCAATAAAACTTGCAATAGAAAACATCAGCAGGAACATTCGTCTCTTTAAGTTCAGAGATGCTTTGTTTGAGTTAACTGATCTGGCTCGAAAAGGAAATAAATACCTGGCCGACAATGAACCATGGAAGCTATACGCATTAAATCCCCTAAGGACGGCGACAATTCTAAATATCTCATTGCAGTTTTCCGCCTGGCTAAGTTATCTGATGGAACCCTTCATGCCCGGCTCCGCAGTGAAACTTCGCAAGATGCTGAATCTAAACGATCGCAAATGGACGGAACTAACTAATGAAAGCATATTGAAACCCGGACATAGCCTTGGAACTGCAGAGCTGCTTTTTGAAAAAATCGAAGACGATATTATAGCGCACCAACTTGAAAAACTGGAGTCGAGTAAAAATCAGAATGAAGTTGATAAAAGTCTGCCTGATTTTAAAACCAGCACTTCCTTTGATGATTTCCAGAAAATGGATATCAGAGTTGGAACCATTTTAGAAGCAGAACGTGTACCTAAAACCGACAAACTCTTAAAACTACTGGTAGATACCGGTCTCGATCAGCGTACAATTGTATCCGGAATTGCTGAATTTTATAAACCGGAGGAGATCATAGGTAAACAGGTCAGCATACTTGTAAATCTTGAACCCAGAAAAATCAAAGGAATAGAATCGAGAGGAATGATCCTGATGGCAGAAGATTCGAATGGAAAGCTGGCTTTCATCAATCCTCACGGACAAATCCAGAATGGAAGTGTGATTCGATGATCATTCGTTTTTCTTTGGGATGAACGGCCTGATGATTAATCTGATGGCTCTGTCATAACTAAAATAATTCCACATCCAGTTTATTAAAACAACAATTCTGTTTCGGTATCCAACAAGTAGTATAAGGTGAATAAAAAGCCAGGCAAGCCATGCCAGGAAGCCCTTGAGTTTGTATCTGCCGAGATCAGCAACTGCTTTGCTTCTGCCAATCGTAGCCATAGTGCCACGGTCCTTGTATTCAAAAGCTTTCCACTCATCTCTTATGTTACTCATTAAATTCCTGGCGAGATTTTTCCCTTGTTGGATGGCCACAGGAGCAAGCATTGGATAACGAATTTCTGAGTCGCTCCTGTATATCTGGCAGACATCGCCGAGCGCATATACATCTTCACACCCAATAACCCTGTTGAATTCATCAGTTTTAATTTTGCCGGCAAGAGTATATGCGTCATTAGATAATCCATTCAAAGGATTTGCCTTAACCCCTGCAGTCCAGATGAGACATTTGGAATTTATTTTGTTTCCCTCCACCAGGCTGATTACATTTCCGTCATAAGAGGCTATTTTGGAATTTAGTATAAGCTCCACTCCGATTTCTGTCAGTTGTCTACTGGCACTCAATCTGGATTCCTCAGACATACTTCCCAGGATTTCCCCTGAAGCCTCAACAATTGCAATGCGCATGAGAGAAAAATCAAGCTCGGGATAATCACCCGGAAGCACATGTTTGAATTCAGCCAGAGCACCGGCAATTTCAATTCCAGTCGGACCTCCACCTGCGATGACGAAATTTAAATATGGAAGCTTCTCATCTGGCGATTCTGCAAGCAGAGCTTTTTCAAAAGACTGAAGGATGAAACTTCGCAAATCCAATGATTGAGGAAGAGTCTTCATTGGCAGTGCAAACTCCTCAATTCCAGGTAGGTTAAAATAATTTGTCGTGGAACCTGTAGCAATAATTAAAACATCATAGGGCAGTTCTCCTATGCTCGTGATCAGTAATTTTTTTTCAAGGTCAACCGAGTAGGCTTCTGCCATTCTGAATGACACCGGATTAATGCCGCTGAATAATTTACGAATCGGATAAGCAACCGAATCTGGCTCCAGCCCCCCAGTCGCTACCTGGTAAAGCAGGGGCTGGAAAGTGAAATAATTGTGTTTATCAATCACTAAAATCTCACAAGATTTGTCCCTGAAATGTTTGGTAAAACTTAATCCTGCAAAACCACATCCAAGGATGAGTATTCTTTTACGATTTGAATTTAATTTGAGAATATCCATACGATTTGGCTTGAGGTAATGAAAAAGACTCAACAACCGTTAAAATAGGAAAAAGCATAGAATGATTTAAAAAGACCTTGATTTTGAATGCTGAAAGTCACAAATATTATTACTATATTTGCAGCTGAAAATCAGGAAAAGAGGAAGGGGACTAAAGTCCCCTTTTTTATTAAAAAATGGACATTAAGCACAAAATATCTGAATTATTGACCGAAAAACTACCACTATTTGGTTTGTTTCTGGTGGATGTGAAGATCAGTCCCTCCCGGATTGTGGTGTCAATTGACCACCCTCAAGGAGTCAAATTGGAAGATTGTGTGGAAATCAGTCGTTTTTTAAGAGATTCTCTTGATGCCACTGATGTATTTGAAAAGCATGAGCTTGAAGTAGGATCGCCTGGAATGGAAGAGCCGCTGAAAGTGCTGCCTCAGTACACGAAAAGAATAGGCCAAAGCGTAAGTGTAATTACCTTTGATGGGATGAAACGGATCGGCACATTGCTGAACGTAGATGATTCAGGCTTGAGAATCATGCCCGAGCTGAAGGGAAAGAAAAAAATCACATCAGAGCCTCCGCAAGAACTTTATATTCCATTCACAGAAATTAAAGAAACTAAAGTCAACTTCTCATTCGATAAAATCATTTGAGTTAAATGAAAAAGACCCAAACCCACGATGAACATGCCGAACTGGTGGATGCCTTTTCGGAATTCAAGGAACTGAAAAACATCGATCGCGCCAGTATGATGAGCATCCTGGAAGACGTGTTTAAAAACATGATCAAGAAGAAATTCGGTTCTGCCGATAATTTCGACATCGTTATCAATACTGATAAAGGTGACCTGGAAGCATTTCGCAACCGACTCATTGTAGAGGACGAAGCAGTTGAGGATTCATCCCTGCAGATTGGTTACTCTGAAGCAATCCAGATTGAACCTGACTTCGAGATCGGAGAAGAAGTGTCAGAAAAAATAAGGTTCTCGGATTTCGGACGCCGTGCAGTTCTCGCTGCAAGGCAAAATCTTACAGCAAGAGTACAGGAGCTTGAGAAGGAAGGTATTTTCCGCAAGTATAAGGATCGTGTGGGTGAAATTATCACCGGCGAAGTTTATCAAACTTGGAAGAAAGAAACTCTTGTAATGGATGATGACGGTAATGAACTGATCCTCCCAAAGGTGGAACAGATACCTAGCGATTTCTTCAAGAAAGGCGATAGTGTAAGAGCTGTGGTTCTCCGGGTTGAAATGATAAACGGCACTCCTAAAATCATCCTGTCCAGGACTTCTCCTCTGTTCCTTGAAAAGCTGTTCGAACTGGAAGTTCCTGAAGTTTTTGACGGACTTATCACAATTAAAAAGATTGTGCGCGAACCCGGTGAACGTGCCAAAGTAGCTGTAGAAAGCTATGATGACAGAATAGATCCGGTAGGAGCATGCGTTGGGATGAAAGGTTCAAGAATTCACGGCATTGTAAGAGAGCTTAGAAACGAAAATATCGACGTGATCAATTTCACTTCGAATATTCCTCTGTTCATTTCACGTTCTCTCGCTCCGGCAAAAATCACCACAATCAAACTGGATGATGAGAAAAAAAGAGCTTCAGTATTCCTGAAACCAGACCAGGTTTCACTTGCAATAGGAAAAGGCGGAAACAACATCAAACTTGCAGGCCGTCTGACCGGATATGAAATAGACGTATATCGTGATACAGATGATGACACTGAAGACGTCGATCTGGATGAATTCAGCGATGAAATTGAACCATGGATCATCGATGAGCTCAAAGCTATCGGATGTGATACGGCAAAGAGTGTACTTGAACTGCCAGTGGAAGATCTGGTGAAAAGAACCGACCTGGAAGAGGAGACTATCAAAGAGGTGATCAGGATTCTCAGGGCTGAGTTCGAGTAAAAATTCAACAATCGTCAGGAAAATGACCCTGACTTCATTAAATTATTACCTTGCAGTAATTGCATATATGCTTGCTGCATAAAACTGATTATGGCAGAAACAGAAAAAACCATCAGGTTAAGCAAGGCGATCAAGGAGTTTAACTTAAGTCTTGATCACATTGTTGAATTCCTTACACAAAAGGGATTCAAAATAGAAAGCAACCCTAACACAAAGTTGTCAGGGGATGCCTATGCTATGCTGATGAAAGAATTCCAGAGCGATAAAACTGCCAAAGAAGAAGCCCAGCAGATTTCCCAGGCGAAACTTAAAAAAGATCTTCAGGTAGTTCTTGACGCTGAAGACAGCAAGAAACCGGCAGGTAAAAAAGATGAGGACAACAACGAGGTCCTCATCAAGAATGTGAGCGTAACTGAAATCTTGCAGGAAGAAAAGCCGAAAAAGAAATCTGTTAAGTCAGAAAGCAAAACCACAGAAGCTGCCGCTAAAAAAGAAACAAAAGTAATTAAAGCGAAAGCCGAAAAGGTGGATGGGCCTAAAGTAGTTGGCAAGATTGAGATTGAAGAAAAAGAAGAAAAGAAGAAAAAAACTACTGCTAAAAAGAAAGCAGATGCCGAGGCAGAAACTGCTGAAGAAAAGAAAAGCAGCCGCAAAAGCACTAAGGCAAGCAAAGCTTCAGAAGTAGAAGTCGTTGAGACTCCTCCGGCAGAAATCGAAAGCGTACCTGAAATAGTCGCTGAAAAAACACCGGTAGAAACACCGGTGGCTGAAATAGCGAGTGAAGAAGAAAAAGTTGCAGATCCAGAATCACCTGCAACAGACGAAAGCGCTCCTAAAAGCCCTGAAACTGACGAGTCAAAAGATGAAATTCATCGTGTAAAATTCGACAAGCTTTCCGGTCCTACCGTACTCGGAAAAATTGAATTGCCTAGCGCGCCGGCGAAGAGAAAGCCGGTAGCTTCTTCTTCCGGAGCCGTTCAGGATAAAAAGAAAAAACGTAAGAGAACAGAACGTAAGACGGGCTCTCAGCCTGTTCCACAGGATAAGTTTGACCAGTCCAGACAGGGTGGACCTTACAAAGGAAAACCGGGTCGTGACACCAGACAACCTGAAAAAACTGAACTCACAGACAAGGAGATTCAGGACAAGATTAAAGATACACTTGCCCGCCTCAGCGGCACAGGTAAATCCAAATCATCCAAAATCAGAAAGCAAAGAAGGGATGAGCGCGCAGAAGAAAGAAGGGAACTGGAAGCAGAAGAAGCAAGCTCAAAGGTTATAAAGGTTACCGAATTTGTGACCGCCAACGAACTTGCAAATCTGATGAATGTTTCCGTTACAGAGGTAATCTCCACTTTCATGTCATTGGGAATGTTCGTATCCATCAATCAAAGACTTGATGCGGAAGCCCTGAAAGTTGTGGCTGAAGAATTCGGATATGAAGTGGAATTCGTTTCTGCCGATGTACAGGAAACAATCAAAGTTGATGAGGATGATCCTGAAGACTTGGTTCCCAGGGCTCCTATTGTAACAGTCATGGGACACGTTGACCACGGTAAAACATCCCTCCTTGACTATGTCCGCAAAGCCAATGTGATAGCCGGAGAAGCTGGTGGAATCACCCAGCACATCGGGGCCTATGCGGTGAAACTGGAAAACGGAAAACAAATTACATTCCTTGATACACCAGGTCACGAAGCCTTTACAGCCATGAGGGCAAGAGGTGCGAAAGTGACCGATGTGGCCATCATTGTGATAGCGGCGGATGACAGCGTGATGCCTCAGACCGTGGAAGCGATCAACCATGCACAGGCCGAAGGTGTTCCAATGGTTTTCGCAATCAATAAGATTGATAAGCCTGAAGCTAACTCGGAAAAAATCAAAGAACAGCTAGCCAAGATGAATATTCTTGTGGAAGACTGGGGAGGAAAATACCAGTGTCAGGAAATTTCAGCTAAGAAAGGACTCAACGTGGAGCTTCTTCTCGAAAAAGTGCTCCTTGAAGCCGAACTGCTTGATCTGAAAGCGAACCCGAAGAGAAGAGCTAATGGTACAGTGATCGAATCCATGCTTGACAAAGGCAGAGGCTACGTGATGACCATACTTGTACAGGGCGGAACCTTGCGTGTGGGCGATGTCCTTATTGCCGGATGTTACAGCGGACGTGTGAAAGCTCTTTTCAATGAACGCGGATTCAGAATCAAGGAAGCTGGACCTTGCACGCCGGCACAGGTTCTCGGTATGACCGGAGCACCTCAGGCCGGTGACCTTTTCAATGTGATGGAAGATGAAAGGGAAGCAAGAGATATTGCAAACAAACGTTTGCAACTTCAGCGTGAACAAGGAATCAGAACTACCAAGCATATCACCCTCGATGAAATCGGAAGACGTCTTGCTATCGGAAACTTTAAAGAACTGAACGTAATCATCAAAGGTGATGTGGACGGATCAATTGAAGCACTTGCTGATTCACTCCTGAAACTTTCGACCGCCGAGATTCAGATCAACATTATTCATAAGTCAGTCGGACAAATAACAGAATCAGATGTACTCCTTGCATCTGCTTCCAACGCGATCATCATCGGTTTCCAGGTGAGACCATCAGTAAATGCAAGAAAACTTGCAGAAACAGAACAGATCGAAATTCGCCTCTACTCTATCATCTACAATGCCATCAATGAGCTTAAGCAGGCGATGGAAGGAATGCTTGCGCCTGAATTCCAGGAGAAGATTGTTGGAAATATCGAGATCCGTGAAGTATTCAAAATTCCTAAGGTCGGAACAATTGCAGGTTGCATGGTTCTCGACGGAAAGATCAGCAGAAATACAAAAGTTCGTGTGGTGAGAGATGGAATTGTTGTCTTCACCGGTGAGCTTGCATCCCTCAGAAGATTTAAAGATGATGTCAAAGAAGTAAGCGCAGGCTACGAGTGCGGACTCAACATCGCCAATTTTAATGATATAAAAGTCGGCGACATCATTGAAGGATACGAACAGGTGGAAGTCAAGCGAACCCTGGCCTGATAAATTTAAACCCGGTTATTCCGGGTTTTTTTTATTTATTAAGCAAAAAGAAGAGACTCAATTTATCGGCGGCAACTTAATGTCATCCGGAACAATAAAATTTGTAGGAAATTTTCCTTCAATTTCGCGTAAAAATTTTCTTGCTTCAAAAGTACTTCTGAAATCTCCTACCCTGACTTTGAAGTTCGGTGGCTGATAGGTCAGATAAGATGGTACCTCAGGATATTTCCCTGCAAAATCCAGTTTTACTTCCGAAGCTTTTTGCCTGTTGCCTCCGAAATAAATCTGAATTCGGTAGCCGGACACACTTTGGTTCAACAGATTCAGCTGCTTCTGTTTTTCAATCAGCTCATCAAGCCTAGAATCTCTTGTATAAATCAGTGCGCTGTCCGCATATGATGTGCTAATGTTTTTTTGCGCAAAACCTGTATGCACAAGAATAAAACACAGAATAACAGACAAAAATACCTTGTTCATTTCTTGAATTAATACGCGAAACTAAGTAAAAAATTTTGTGCTGCTGATTTAAATTAATTTGTAGGATCAGGCCGGTCTGAATCATTATTTTGATATTTGCCCTCAAATAAAGTGGCAAATGAAAAAACTGCTTAACTATTTCCTTCAGGGACTCCTGTTTGTTGTACCAGTAACAGTCACATTTTATGTCTTGCTCAAAACCATTCTTTGGGTAGACAGCCTTCTGCCTTTCCAGATTCCAATGAAAATTCCCGGCTTTCCGCAACTGGAAATACCCGGACTTGGTTTGCTGACCATTTTTATTTTCATTGCCGCAGTTGGTTACATTGGCGGAAAGTACATACGAAATCCTCTGTTCTCTTATATCGATCAGCTTGTCGAACGCGCCCCTCTGGTAAAGCTGATCTATGGTTCTGTCAAAGATCTGGTAGAAGCATTCGTGGGCGAGAAAAGAAGATTCAACCGGCCAGTGCTGGTGAGTCTTGGCCATAATGCTGAGCTGAACCGGATAGGATTTGTAACCCAGGAGGACCTGACTGAACTGGGTCTGGAAAAAAACCTTGTTGCCGTTTACTTTCCGTTTTCTTACAGCTTTGCCGGGGAATTGATAGTGGTGCCCAGGG
Source organism: Bacteroidota bacterium (assembly GCA_003389385.1). Classification (GTDB taxonomy): domain Bacteria; phylum Bacteroidota; class Bacteroidia; order AKYH767-A; family 2013-40CM-41-45; genus QQVM01. The sequence continues at coordinate 218,954 of QQVM01000004.1, read as the reverse complement.
AAAAAGTGAAGCCAATTGACGCTTCAGGTACGGATATGATGAAGTTTATCATTTCAGGCGGCGTGACTGAAATTAAGGATTGATTCGTTCCTCTTTCATCTGGAGCGCATCCTGTTTGACAAAATAGCGTATAAGATTCTGCCTTAACCCTCCAGCATTCTTATATTTGAGCATTGAATAAAAGAGTCATATCAATTTTAAAATACATTGCGCTTCTGCTTGTTGGATTTGGCTTGCTTTGGCTGGCTTTCAGAAATGTTGATGTCCGAACAACATTTAATGAGATTAAAAAAGCCAATCTCTGGTGGCTTGCCGCTTCAATACTGGCTTCGCTGATTGCGTTTTTCAGCAGGGCATACAGGTGGAATATGCTCATCTATCCATCCGGATTCAGGCCTTCGCTCATGAACACCAGCTATTCTCTCATGGCAGGATATCTGGCCAATCTGGCAATTCCGCGCCTTGGCGAAGTGACACGTTGCGGTACATTAAGCAAAATTGAGAAAGTGCCCTTCAACCATCTTATTGGCACAGTAATCGTGGAACGTTTTCTGGATGTTCTTTGTCTATTAGCCTTGGTTTTATTTACACTCTACATAGAATATCAGCGCCTCGGGAATTTCCTGAATGAAAACTTATTTGTTCCACTGAAGGAAGGAACTGAAGATCTTTTTGATGTTCAAAATCTTATTATTCTCTCTGTGGTCGTGTTTGCGCTGATCTTTTTTTACATGATTGTATTAAAGAGCAAGTCGTCAGGAAAGAGGAGCAAATTCAGGGAGCTGATGCATGGTGTAGCGGAGGGATTGAAATCTGTGAGAAAGCTGAAGAATCCATGGGCTTTTGTTTTTCATACCATACTTATCTGGCTCATGTACTTTTTCATGTCATACACCTGTTTCTTCGCTCTTGCTTCCACGAGCGGACTCGACTGGAGAGCAGGTTTGTTTATCCTTGTTGCCGGCGGGATGGGAATGTCCGCTCCTGTACAAGGTGGTATTGGTGCCTATCACATCCTGGTTTCACAGGGTCTGATTCTTTACGGTATAGCTTATCAAAACGGACTGGCGTTCGCAACTTTGATGCATGCATCACAAACACTTCTTGTATTAATTTTAGGTGGATTATCATTTCTAATGATAGCCATCAACGAAAGAAAAAAAACAAATGAAAACACTGGACTTAATCAAAAGTAAAATTTTTAATGCTGAACAGTTAAAGCATCAGCTGGAAGTCTGGAAATTTCTGGGTAAAAAAATCTCATTCACCAACGGATGCTTTGATATTCTCCACCTAGGGCATATAGATTATCTGGCAAAAGCTGCAGATTTCGGAAATGTGCTCATACTCGGCCTGAATACTGATTCATCTGTGCAAAGATTAAAAGGAAGTCATCGCCCTATCAATGGACAGGATCAAAGAGCCATGATAATGGCTTCGCTTCATTTCGTTGACGCGGTAACTTTTTTTGATCAAGATACCCCATTGGAGCTGATCAAAATGATAATGCCAGATTTTTTGATCAAAGGATCTGATTATAAAGCAGAGGAAATTGTAGGTTATCGGGAAGTTACTGAAAACGGCGGAAAAGTCGTAACAATTGATTTTTTACCGGGATACTCCACTTCCATTATTGAAGGAAAAATTCTTTCTTCAAAAAAATTATAACAGGCGGGTCGGATAAGGATAATTTTTCCCTAACTTTAAATTATGTTCAAAATGAAAATAAAATTCATTTCAATATACATATTTAATGCCATGATCTTGTTTTCGCTATCCGGTTGTGAACGTGGAGAACTTTTCAAGTCGGAAAAAAGCATTGAAGAAGAATTAAAGGGAAGCTGGAATCTGCTTCCAATTCCTAGAACTGCAAACATTGAAGTTTGGAATTATTCAGATGGAAAAATCTATTTTGAAAGGTTCGCCGGATCAGCTGAAAAGGACACAGCGGACTATACAATAAAAACTTCGATTGCAAAAGTTGAGATGGATGTTAAAAATTTTAGAATTGCCCCTCAATATAATATCAAATGGCAAATTGTAACAATAAATAGTAAGTATTTAGTCATTGCTGGTGAGGATGCTAACGGGGGGGTTCTTCAAAAAGACTTTAGAAAAGCAGACTAACTTTTTTAATCAACTTGTTTTTTAGCTTTTAAATAAAAGGTACTTTTCATTTCCACATGATTTTATCAGTTAATACTTAATTTGCATTTTCTACCTTGCACACATGCCAAAAGTAAAAACTGCCTTCTTCTGCCAGAACTGTGGACTACAAAGTCCTAAATGGGTCGGTCGTTGCACTTCATGCGGACAGTGGAATACTTATGTAGAAGAAATTGTAGAGAAAGAAGAAAAGCCTGCATGGAAAGTCTCTTCCGGAAAAGTGGAAAAAAGTTCAAAGCCATTGCTTCTTTCGGAAATTCAGGATGGTAAAGAGGAAAGAATCAAATTACCTGATCAGGAACTGAACAGAGTGCTGGGTGGAGGGCTTGTGAATGGCTCACTTGTATTGATGGGAGGTGAACCCGGCATAGGAAAATCCACATTACTGCTGCAACTGGCTTTAAAACTGAATCAAAGAACGGTCTTGTATGTCAGTGGTGAAGAAAGCGAACTTCAAATTAAAATGCGTGCAGATCGTCTGAGTCTGAAAAATGATTCCATGTTGGTAATGACTGAAACTTCACTTGAAAATATATTCAAGCATATTTCAGCTTTGCAACCCGGACTTGTAATCATTGATTCAATTCAAACAATGTTCAGCTCCAAAATTGATTCATCTCCCGGCAGTGTAAGCCAGATCAGAGAATGTACAGCCGAACTTTTGAGATTCGCCAAAGAATCTTCCACTCCAGTTTTACTGATTGGCCATATCACCAAAGACGGTATGATTGCGGGTCCGAAAATTCTGGAACATATGGTTGATACAGTACTTCAGTTTGAAGGCGACAGAAACCATGTTTATCGTGTGCTCAGGTCAGTGAAGAATCGTTTTGGTTCGACTGCTGAACTTGGCATATATGAAATGCAAGGATCGGGGCTGAGAGAAGTTCACAATCCTTCTGAAATACTGATTGCACAGAGAGAAGAATTGCTCAGTGGTGTAGCCATCGCAGCAACAATGGATGGAGCCAGACCATTGCTTATCGAAACCCAGGCACTTGTCAGTTCCGCGGTGTATGGCACACCTCAACGATCTTCAACAGGCTTTGATCTGCGTCGCATGAGTATGTTGCTTGCGGTTCTTGAAAAAAGATGTGGATTCAGGCTTGGTGTGAAAGATGTTTTTCTCAATATCGCCGGTGGTATCAAAGTTGAAGACCCCGCAATTGATCTGGCGGTAATTTGCGCAGTATTATCTTCCAATGAAGATATTGCCATTAGTCCTAAAATCTGTTTCTCCGCAGAAGTTGGACTCAGCGGCGAAATAAGACCGGTTACACGGATTGAAAACCGCATCAGCGAAGCTGAAAAAATGGGATTCGAACAGGTTATAATCAGCAAGTATAATCTCAAAGGACTTGATCAAAGCCGGTTTAAAAAAATCAAACTCACCGCAGTTGCTAAAGTGGAAGAAGTGTTTTCTATTCTCTTTGGATAATCTGCATCTTATCTTACGATTAGCTTTTCTCTCGTTTGACGCTTGTCTGATATAAAACTCACGTTGTAAATACCGGAACTCAACTCCTGAACGTTCACATGAACTGGTCGAAAGAGTCCGGTAACTTGTTGTGCCGTCACAAGCTTTCCACTCATGTCATGAACGCTGACTGTTCCAGATTCCTTTACAGCAGGATTATAAATCACAAAGGATGAACTTGCAGGATTTGGATAGATCAATAGAGTTGCTGAAGATGATGAAAGTGTTTCAGCAAAGGTTGCAAAGCTGACTTCTATACTGTCTGTAGCCTGGCACCCTTCTCTGTTTGAAACTGTCACATGATAAATCCCGGAAGCACTGATGTTAATTGATATTCCCGTGCTGCCGTCGGACCATAAATAATTGGAATATCCGCTGCCAGGGCTCAGCATCATTGTGTTTCCTGAAACAATCACGGTGTCATTCCCAAGCGAAGGCATCGGAAGAGGATGGATCCTTGCATGAACTTGGACAAAATTACCAGGACAAACATCTCCTGCTCTAACATAAAATATACTGTCAGCACTTAGATTTTGAATGATCAGATTTGAACCGTTTGAAATCACATTTCCATTTGGAAGATCATACCATTGCAAAGATTCGGGTGAAGAGGCAGTCAATGTGAGCGAACCCGGTCCGCATCTCCTTGCATGAGCAACTACAGGATCTGCTGAATAATTTAAAATGCTTGCATGAACTTCTACCCTTGCACTTGGGCATCGGCCAGACGATTCAGCGAAATAGCTGGTCGACTGATTTAACACTGGAGTTTTGAATACATTCCCGGTTGAAAGGATATTTCCTCCTACAAGTTGGTCGTACCAGATAACCTGAGCAGTATCATTAGCTGTCAGTATTACTTCACCGGCACCGCAATGGAAATTATCTTGAACCGCAGGGCTGGCATTAACCGGAAGAATGACTGCCGTAACCGGAATGCGCTGGCTTGGACAATCACTTCCCGCCTGCACAAAATATGTAGCGGTCGAAACTAATCCGTTAACTGAAAAACTGTTGCCACTGGCTAATACGAGCGTATCATTCAAAGTTGAATACCATTTCAATGTTTCTGAGGAGTTTGCCTGTAGTGTAACATTGCCTGGTCCGCATCTTTCAGTATCAGAAGCTATAGGATCTGCACTCACACTTTTTATTTCAGCTGTTAATGTTACCGCAGCTCCACTGCATTGGCCCGATGCACGCACATAATAAACAGTAGTGCTACTCAATATGGGAGTAGTAAATGTGTTACCTGACCCGAGTAAGGTGTTCAGACTGTTGTCAGCATACCATTCAGGAGCAGAAGTTCCCTGAGCCATAAGAGTGAGTTCTCCTGAACCGCAACGTGATGAGCCAATTACAGATGTAATTTCATTTACCGGGTTCACGATTACCTGTAATGAATCGGAAAAAGCGTAACAACCTCTTCCTGTGACTTTCACCTTGTAATATCCGCTTTCACTTGAAACATAAGATATTCCTTGGGCTCCGTTGATTTCCGCACTATTCCTGTACCACTGAACTGTATTTCCTGCAGATGTAGTAGCAAGAATCGTGAGCGTGTCTCCTGCACAGATCGATGAAAGGCCATTGTGTGAAAGTGCTGCAACAGGAGGCGTATAGCCTCTGCCCGGAGATCCCTCAATGCATCCTGCAAACCATGTTGAAGGAGAATTGTGATCTGAAGTGAAATTTGTTCTTTCAAGTGTGTACCCGACTCCATCAGCTGTCAATGGCCATGGCGACTGATCGGAGTATGTAAAAGAGATAATCAATGAATCGGCATGATTGAAAAGCCTGAGCATTTCACCTCCATTGCTGAAATCGAAACCAAAGTTTCCGTAAACGCTATTGATTGATGGAAATCTGCTTCTGAACTTTTGCATGTCTGATGCCAGGACGATGTATCCTGATGGAAGTACTTTGGTACCTGTAGGTATCGTATAAATATGATTGTCTTGAGAATCTCTGAATTTCCACCCTGACAAATCAAGCGTATAGGAAGCCGCATTATGAAACTCTATCCAGTCTCCTGAATTTAAGGTATCGTGGCTGTTGTAGTTTAATTCACTTACGTGCAAATTGAGTGCTGAGGCGTTGCCTGTGAAATAGCAATTAATCACATCGCTGACATTGAAATTATACGTCACGGACCCATTGTAGTTTTTCTGTGCAATAACAGAATTAGATTGCCAGTAATTGAATGTATAGCCTGGGTTTGGAATGGCCGTAATAGTCACTGGGTTTCCATTAAAGTAAATTCCGTTCCATGGATATGATTCAGGAGTGATGGTGGATATCTCTATCCTTCCCGCCCCTGCCGGATATACATTAAGTGTCAGTGTAACCTGACCACCTAATCCGAATTCAGACTGAATAATATTTCTTGCATTTGCAGGTCTCTGTGCCGCAAAGTCAAGCATTGAATTTATTTTACTGATCCAGGTAGCAGAATCACCACCCCATTGCTTGAACTGCAAATTCATGTCGTGCTTAAGAGTGTCTCTGAACAAACCTACCATTGCGCTGATGTTCGAAGGTAGAAAAATCGTATTCATCAGGTCCGCATATCGATTGATAAAATACTGTCTGTATTTCGCATTGTTTGTAAGTGCTTTGAATATTTGCGAGCTATGATTGTGTGGAGTGGCGTTGCGGGCGATACTCAACATGTTTTTGCTTGCAGTTCCTGAATAGCCAAGTCCAAAATCCAAATCATAAATTAGGTATCTGAATTTACCTCCATCTTTTTTCGGACGCCACAACTTCAGATTATTATTTGAACCACCCATCCAGTCATCATTCGGATAATATGTCTCAGCAATAAAATAATCGGTCATGTTCTTTAAATCCATATAGGAATCCATCACATTGAAAAAACCGGTATCAGAAGGAGATGTGGTGGTGGCATATTCATACATGCTAAAGAACATCTCGTTGCTTCCTTTTTTTACTTCGATGCCAGGATAAAAATAACTTTCTTTTAAAAGATCAATTTCGTCTTTTTTATAACCATAATTGCCCTCTATCCAATGATGATCATCATTTTCTCTTACATAATACACTCCCCAGTTCTGTCCGTTGATGTAAACAAGACATGGCTCATAGGCAATGAAGTCATTGTGAGTTCCTTTAAGAAGACGATTCATCAATGGATCTCTCATTTTACAATGGCTTCTGTCATTTCCTGTTGTGTGTAATAAAAAGTTATCCCATTTTGTGATGTATGGTTTGATTGAAGGCTCTAGCGCATGATTTAGCTTCGACAGTCCGTATTTGTCAGAAAGCATTATCTCAAGACTTTTTTGAGGAGCAGACCTGGACCATCCACCGGTAATTTTCATGGCTGAATTAAAACTGAAAACCAATTGCTTCGACCTGTCATAATATTCAACAGAGATCGGTTTTTCCCAATCCTGCCAGAAGTTTGCTCCCCAAAATGGATTGTTCGCAGAGGCATTGGGTCCTTTTACGAATATCCCTGTATTGTAATCCCACAAGTTCACCGGATCTGTGGTGATCGAAAATACAGGCATCCGCAAGGAACTATTGATAAAGTACGTATGTGTGATCATCGGTCCACGCAATGTGCTTCCGTTAAAAACCGCAGCCCTAATGGTTTGTGTAGTATCTATTTGTATAGGACCAGTATACAATGTGGAGTTTTCTTTTACATCACTTCCGTCATTCGTGTATCGGATCTGTGCGCCAGAAATATTAGTGCTAATACTGATCTGTTGAGTTCCCGAATAAAATCCGCCTGCCTTCGAAAACTCCGGAGCAGGAGCATATCCGTTCTGGCATGATGATGAATTATTTGTCCTGTTAGGGCTCGGACTGTCTGTCATACACCAGGTATTCCCGCCGTCAGGGTTTCTGTATTTTGAATGATCGGATTCTAAAAATCCAGTATGAACCTGATCCACCACATTTCCGGTTGGATCTGTGAGAAAAATATTCTCTCCCGAACGGCTGATTTTAAATGGCGCATGGTAGTATTGTGTTGCAGGCGACCGGAACCAAGACGGTGTCGGGCCAAACATCGATTGTCCTCCTGCCACTTCAAAACTCAACCAGGGTCGGCTGCTGAGGTCATTTGATGTTGCATTCTGGTTATGCGTTTCAATGGCCAGGACATTTGTTCCATTCTTTATAATTGATTTCAGAAAAGCAGGATGGATATAAAAAGAATCTATTCTCTCTCCTCTGTACATCTTAGCCTCCGTCGCATGTGGTGCAGGATCATTCCATGCAGGCCTTTTACCCGGGATGCCGACATTCACTCTTGCAATCTCAACACCATTCAGATATGCGACAAATCCATCATCATAATCCATGTTAAGGATTGCCGATAAAATTTTTGATGTATCGGAAATTGAAAATGTGCGACGCATATAAATAGATATGCAAGTGCTGACTATTGTGGCATCATCACCATCTCCGAAACCAATACCACCCGGACCAGTTTGCCAATTAGAATTGAATGAAAGATTCCTCCAGTTTGTGTCAGGCGGAGCACTTGTGTTCACTCTATACGACCATAAATCACTTTCTTTCACTGCGGTTTGCCACTGAGTTCCGGCGAATGTCTTGATTGTGTCGGATGCCATGACCACAAGAAAAGCTCCAGGATCCAAAGAAACTTCCGGAAATGTGAAAAGGTATTTTCGCGACATATCATCTGATAAACCATAACCATTCAGGTTAACAGGTGATGAGCCTGCATTATAAAGTTCTATCCAATCATCATATTTGCCAAGATCATGAACGATAGTTTTTGTATTTGATGCTTGAACTTCGTTTATTAATACTTGCGCTTTGGATATTGACCTCATTGAAAATATAAACAGAAGAGTTATAATAAGGTAGATCAGGTACTGATTAGACTTGAAAATGGCACCAGATTTCATATGATTGAATTGATCAGAGAACGCAAAATGCGGTCAGCCAGATCCAGATTCAATCAAACTTGACGAAACATATAAATTACTCCGTAAAAAGGCTCTTTTATAGTGTGAACAGTATCGTAAAATTCCTCTTTTTCAATCAAATTTCAGGCTTTCTTAAGGCTTTCAATTCTTTCCATCAGATAGATGTTGAGTAAAATCAAAGCCATTCCGTAAAAAATATCCTCCATTGGAATTGTGAAAAGTCGAATGCCCAGATTCTCTGAATCGTTATACCAAACTACAGGTTCACTTAACATACTTCCAGTTAGCAAACCATTCACTATAAAAAACGGTAGAAGCAAAACGGTGTAAACTAACACAGCTTTATCCAGCCATGTTCTGGAATTATTGAAATGAAAAAACAATAACAGAATGCTCAAGAAAAGAAAAGTGACACTGGTATATATTTTTTCCTGATTCAGAAGAGCAATGATGATCAATATTGCCGGCAAAACTATTCGGACTGGCCTCACATATCTTATTACTGATTCCAATTTTAGATGCGTTGAAAATACATGATAGGTAAATACACAGGCATATGGAATACAGATAAAAAAAAGAATTTCCTCAACAGGCAGGTTCAGGAAATAAACTCCGGTGATGTACCTTGGATTGAATCCCCAGACTCCGGCACTTGTAAAAACTTCATCCCATACCAGAAATAATATTGCTGTAATTAGGTTGGCAGGAATGAAAGCATTCCATCTTTTGTGAAATTGAATAGCCGGATGAAAAGAAAAAATAAACGGAACGATTATACTGAAAAAATTAATCAGCAAATAAGTGTACTTCATCAGTTTTTAATTTCTCTCGCTTCTGTGAAATACTTCATTGGAACCCATAACATGCCAAAACATTCTCCGTCCTCTTTGTCCAAATGCTTGTGATGCATTTTATGAGCCCTCCGGATTCCTTTCAGATACCAGTTATCTGTGTTCCGAAATATTTTAAACCTCTGATGAATGAATATGTCGTGAACAAGAAAATATGCCATTCCGTATAAAGTTATACCCAATGCGATATAAAGCATGAAAGTATGATCAGTAAATGTTCCGGTAATGAAAAAAGCGATTGCTGGCACAGCAAATACAAGGAAGAATGAATCATTCTTTTCGAAGAAACCAGTGTTGTCTCTGGTATGATGATCTCTGTGCAAAAACCAGCCAAAACCATGCATCACATATTTATGTGCAAACCACGCAACACATTCCATGAAAACAAAAGTGCAAATAGTTACGGCTGTATATAAGAGAACACTATTCATGATTCAGTTATTAAAGATACTGTTTAATTTCGCTTCTCGAAAATCAAAGATCGAATTGATTTTCTTCCGGATGAAAAATTTATTCGCCATTCTGCCTACCGGTCCGAATGGCAATTCGTAATTCACTGTATCCCTTACTAAAACACCATCATCCGCTTTTTCAAATACATGTTCATGCCGCCATGTCAAGTATGGGCCCTTTATCTGTATGTCGGTAAACCTGAGCGGAGCGTATACATCGGATATAAGCGTTTTCCAACTCAAGGGAATTCCAAGTAATGGAGTCACCTTATAATCTATCTCCAATCCATCATAAATTCTCTCTGGAAGATTAGTATTGATTCTGAAACCTAACTCTGGAGGGGTGATCAAAGCAAGGTTTGCAGGGTTTGAAAAAAAATCCCATGCTTCCTGCAGTTCCATTTTCAATTTCTGAGTTCTGACAAATTTGTTCATATAGTATCTGATTTTGAAGACGGTCGTATGTTCTCAGACGTTTTTCTGGATAAAACTTCAGGAAAACAAATTCTGAACCAGGTGGTAAATTCTTCGCTGTTGTTTGTCAATTCTGATTTAATCACCGATGAATCAGCGTACTTCCACTCAGCCACTTCTTCAGAATCAGGATTTGGCGGTTTATCGTACTTTCCGAAAAAAACATGGTCAATTTCATTTTCAGTAATTCCATTTTTAAATTCAGACTTATATGAAAATTTAAACTTGTATTGAAGCTGGCATCGAATACCCATTTCTTCAAACAAACGTCTTTGGGCAGCCATGCCGGTGTCTTCTCCAGGCCTAGGGTGTCCGCAACAGGTATTAGTCCATAGTCCTCCTGAATGATATTTACCCGGATTTCTCTTTTGCAGGAGATAGTTTCCTGATCTGTCGAAAATGAACACTGAAAAAGCGCGGTGAAGCAAGCCCTTACGATGTGCTTCTAGCTTTTCCATTTCACCAATTTCCTGGTCCTGTTCGTTCACTAATATGACCTTTTCATTCATCATTCAATCTTCGTTTATCTTCTTCATTACAATATACTGAACGCTTCATGTATTCTGCGATACGGCTTCGTGTATAAAAATCACCTATACTTGAGATTCCGCTTATGATTGCTTTTTTATCTTCTTGAATATTCCCGTTATATCCAAGGAACAATGGTGCATTGCTTTGAATGCTGAATCGCAGAAACCGAATCTCAGTATTTTTATTATCCATGACAACGGCTTTCTCAAGCGAATCCCGGCCTGAAACAAACAATCGCCACTTGCTGATTGGATTCATGGCGTGTGACGCCGATATCATCATTGTTGCTCCTCTATATGCAGTAATAATGGGATCATTTAAATCCTTTGTTGCTTTGATAACTTGTTGAAGTTTTTCAAAATTTTCCGTGCTGCTATTTTGACTAAAGTAAAGTCTGCGAATTTCATACAGCTTTTCCGAGCCAGATATTGGTTCAATCAGAATGAGAAAACCGAAGACAAATAGAATTGCTGTATTCATAACTGATTGAACTGATTCTTCACAAGTGACTGCAACATCAATGCAAACTTTCTTCTGTTTGAAATCCTTATTCTTTCCTGCTTAATCCTAACAGCAGGCAGAGAACAAATTCTCTTAAATAAGGAGTAATAGTAAACATAGGCCAGGTAAACACCCCTCCTGGCACAACCAGGTAAAAGTCGAATGCCCTCTTTTGCTTCCTGAAACTCAACTTCAATTTCTTCTTCGATTTTTCTTTTCTGAATTTCATTCAGATGACTTGGATCGACTCCTGGAAAATAAGTTCGTCCGAGATCAGAATGGTCTGCCTTTAAATCTCTCAGAAAATTTACCTTTTGAAAAGCACTGCCCAGCTTCATTGCAGAAGGCTTGAGCATTTCATACGCTTTTCTGTCTCCGTTTACAAATACACTCAGACACATAAGTCCTACAACCTCCGCTGAACCAAGGACGTATTCCCTGTATGAATTCTCGTCATGACTTCGGGTCTCAAGATCCATTTCCATGCTTCTGAAAAATGTGTGAACCAGTTGTAAGTCTATGTCATATCGATGTACTGCCTGCTGAAATGCCTGAAGGACAGGATTGATTGAAATTCCTTCCTCGATGGCTTGAAAAGTATCCTTCTTGAATCCATTAAGCAGTTTATGTTTATCATATCCGTGAAACGAGTCAACTATCTCATCAGCAAGCCTTACGAATCCGTAGATCGAATATACTGGTTGCCTGATCCCTTTACCTAAAAAAAGTATCCCAAGAGAAAAACTTGTGCTGTATTCCCTTGTAATAATCCGGCTGGCAGATTCAGAAATTTTATTGTACAAATGCAACATGTTCCGTTCGTTTAAAATCTTTTAATAATTGTGTGGCTGCAACCTGTCCTGAAATGATTGAAGGAGGCACTCCTGGTCCGGGACTTGTCAATTGTCCTGCAAAATAAAGGCCCCCAAGTTTCGAGCTTTTAATTCTTGGCTTAAAGATGGCAGTCTGGCCAAGAGTGTTCGCAAGTCCGTATGCGTTCCCTTTAAATGCATTATAATCATTCTTGAAATCGTTAATACAATAACTCTTTTTATAAACGATACCAGATCGAATCTTATCGGCGCAATACTTTTCAAGCCTTGACAAAATCACAGAAAAATACTCCTCTCGCTTTTCATCTGTATCCTCTATTCCAGGCGCAAGGGGCATAAGGATAAACAAATTCTCAAATCCTTCGGGTGCAACACCCGGATCAGTTTTAGATGGACAACAAACATAGAACAGAGGTTCATCAGGCCAGGAAGGCTGATCATATACCTGTTCAAAATGACGGTCCATGTTTTTATCGAAGAATAAGTTGTGATGATTCAATTTTTCAATCTTCTTGTTTATTCCAAGATAGAAGATCAAACATGACGGAGCCAGGCGTCTTGTGTTCCACCACTTATCTGTGTATTGCCTGAACTCAACAGGAAGCAGTTGAGATTCTGTGTGATGATAGTCAGCGGAAGAAATCACAGCATTAAATGGCATCGTACTTCCGGAAACCATAAGGCCTGCCACATTTTTACCTTTTGCAGTAATACTTTCCACATCAGAATTATAATGTATCACGACACCCTGTTGCCTCGCAATTTCCTCCATGGCATCATTGATCTTGCCCATGCCGCCAAGTGGATACCATGTTCCAAGTTTGAGTCCTGCATAATTCATCAAACTATACAGGGCAGGCGTTTCCTCAGGGCGTGCGCCCAAAAACAATACAGGAAATTCCATCAGCGCAATCAGTCTTGGGTCCTTGAAATAATTTCTTACATGTTTTCTGAAACTGCTGAATACCGATAGCTGTAACATCTTGCCAATAAGTTTCAGGTCTGCAAATTCCGTGAGGGACAAGCCAGGTGAGTACACAAGTGAATCGATCCCAAGACGGTATTTTTCCTCAGCCTCATTCATGAACTTTTTCAACCTGTCTGCACTGCCCTTTTCTGTGTTTTCAAAAAGCTCACAGAGCTCATCAAATCCGGAGGGAATATCCATTTTGTCACTATCAGAAAATATCATAGTGAAAGATGGATCCAGCAACTTAAGGTCATAAAAGTCTGATGAACTGTATCCAAATCGTTGGAAGAATTTTTCAATGACTTCAGGCATCCAATACCAACTGGGCCCCATGTCATAAACAAATCCATTGTCAGTATGTAGTCGGCGTGCTCTTCCACCTGATGCTTCATGCTTATCAAATAAATCCACACTGTATCCTGAAGCGGCAAGTGTAGCCGCAGCACTGAGCCCGGAATATCCGGCTCCTATGACCGCTAGCTTTTTCATGATTTGAAGAGCTTTATTTCTTTGTTTAAATCGTCCAATGAATAAATTTTCCGTACAACTGGCGGGAAATTTACTCCTGTCAAACATCTCTCATTGCCTGAGATGTACATTTTAATTTTGGGCAGCAGATTTACAAGTGAATTAATGTAGTCTTCAAGTTCATCTGACGGTTTCTGGGTAGTAAGAAAGAAGTAAACTGCCGAGGAACGGAAATTGTTAATGGCATGCTTTAAAGATTCCAGCGGAACATTCGCGCCAAGATATAAGGTATTGATTCCTTTTTTTCTCAATATCAGATTAGCCAGAAGCAATCCTGTTTGATGATGTTCTCCTTCAGGAAGAAAAAGAACCCAACCTTCACCTCCAGCCTTTCGCCGGTCAGTATCCAGTGCATGTATTTCAGCATTCAATCTTCGCACAATGAGATTTGAAATAAAATGTTCCTGTGCCGGACATATATCATCCTTTCCCCACATCAGTCCTATCCGTTCCAATAACGGAAGAAGCAATCGAAAATATACATTCTCCATGCCCAGGGAGTTGATACTGTCATTAAGTACCTGAACGAACTTCCCTTCTTCATATGCCATTCCACATTTGAGCAAGGATGTGATAAGACCCTCATCACTGGCTTCGCCGCTTTTAACTTTGTTGATTTGTTGTGCAAGCAGTTTATCAAGTTCTGCACTGCTCAAAGAACATAAATGCGATATTTTTCCGCCATCATGCAGCAAGGATACTACATTGAGTAAATGTCGCAGCTGATCGTCGTCGTAATACCTGGTATTACCCTCTGTTCGGTGTGGAGTGATAATACCATACCTTTTCTCCCACATCCTGATGGTATGTGCTTTGATCCCGGAAAATTTTTCAAGCTGAGATATGGAGTAAGTGCCCATTTTTGTTTATATTATCATAAACATATTTAAACAGAAATAGTTTTAAATAAAAATCGATTAATACTATTTGTCCAAATGACCTTTACAACTCAATGGGATACTTTGAACCGGAGTTTGTAAAAAAATAATAAAGGCCTTTACCTCAATGCAGCCAGACCATGCGCTAAGTTGAGTTTTGAAGAAATAAGTTCTTCAAGATCCTTGCGGCTTACGCCATATACTTTTAAAATATTTTGGGCGGAAAGTATATTTAAATCCAGACGATTTTTTGCTTCAAGAATTTTATCTGATATCTGATTGAAATTCAACTCCTCAGAAGTATATCGGCCATCCAGTAACTTAAGCAAATCTCCGTCATTGTAATTAACCGGCAAGTCCAGGGATCGTAAAATTTTATCATCCTCAATGAAACAGGTACTTACTTTTATTTCCAGGGTATTCAGCCTGAGAGAATCTGGTTTCAATTCAAATTTTAGCTCGGAATTTTTCTCGCATGAGACTATTTCATATAAATAGTTGAATGGAAGGCTTGCCTTCGCTGTTCCAGTGGTGATGCATGGTAATAAAAATTCAGCCCCGGGAATATTCAGCGTCAACTGCCCGTCTGTTATTGTTAACTCACATGAAGGTTCTCTTAAATTTTTTTTACGCAATTTTAGCGGTACAATGGCCCGCATTCTATTTAAAATCCTGCTTATTGATGTTTTGTTAGTTTGAAAGGTGACCATAAATTAAAAATATATAAATAAAGTAAGTGGATGAGATAACTCTCCATTCAATAATATCGAACTAATATAAGAATACAGACTCTTATATCACCAATTACAAAAGAGTATTAAGAAATAATTCAATCTTGAATATATCAGAAAAAAGCCGCAATGATAAACTCATTGCGGCTTCTTAATTTCGTTGACCGACTAGGGGTCGAACCTAGACTCTTCTGAACCAAAATCAGACGTGTTGCCAGTTACACCATCGGTCAATCGGGACGCAAATTTACAAAAATCATATAGTATTACAACAAAACATGATTTCAGAAATGTATTTTAATGAAATCTGCTAAGTCGCCTATTTGCTGGCTATCAGGTATATATCCCAGCAATTTTCTAAGTCCTGATCCTGAAGGAAAAAATCCTGGGTGCTGATTTGAGAAGTCGCAGAAACCTGGTCCTTCAGTTTATTTCTCATAATGCTGGTCACCCAGTTATAAGGTTTGGTCAACCAGGATGAAGGGAGTTTTTTGTGAAGCCCGAAAACATCGAAACGCAATATCATTCTTACAAACTTTCCATTCTCACGATAATATGTATTTACGGTTTCATTTCCGTTAAGTCCTTTCAATTCAAATGAGTTGCTCAAACTGCCAATTTCGTCGTGCATTTCAGGAAAAGTGTATTCATGTACATGAAACGGATTTCTTGCGAGCGACTTGACAGCATTTGGCGTAGTAAGGAGCAATTTGCCCCCTGGCTTCAGTACACGCATGCATTCTGCAAGAAATTCCTTTCTGGCATGAATATGTTCTATGAACTGGAAGGAGGTAATTACTTCAAAACTTTTATCTTCAAACGGAAGTGGCGGAATCTCGCCTTGAATAAAATCAAGATTCGGGATATTTTTGTATTTTGAAATATTAGACTGAATCGTTTCCGAATCATAATCCAGTCCGGTGATTTTTTTTGCATGCCGGGCCATAAGTGCTGTACCGTAAGCATTGCCGCAACCTACATCCAGGACTTCCTTCCCTGAAACATATGCAACAGCAAATTCATATGCAAACTGACAACGCTGGTACGTCACATTGTTTGCCTCATCATGATGCGCTCTTTCGTGTGAACTCATATCAGAAAAGTAATGGGCTGCAAATTTAGGAATGTTAATCACAAAGGCCTGTATCAATAGTAATAAAAAAGACCTGCACGGTGAGCAGGTCTTTTATAAGATATATTACTGGTGGAACCTAGTGGCTGATTATCAACCTGGCCGTACGCAACTCCCTGTTATCTGCGTAAAGCTTGTAAAAATAAACTCCCGATGGCAAATCACCTGTTTCCATCCTTATCTCTCCATAAGCACTTTGGGCGCTTGCCTGTCTTACAAGTTGGCCGGTCAAATCAAAAAGCGCAATGGAACTTACGGATGTCTGTTTGGCGTCGAATGAGGCAATAAAATAATCTTTAGCAGGATTTGGATAAACGATCACATTTGTCTGAGAATTAACATTTGATATATCTGTTGTAATTACAGATGGAATCCAGGGACTCAGATCGATGTAATACAATTTCCCGCCACTGCCACCGTCTTCATCAGTGAGATAAACTTCGTTGTTGCTCCAAAAACTGATTGCTTCCTTTTGAGTCCAGGAACCGCTGATGCTGATTCGTGTGTACTGCCCGCTAAAAAACTTATCCCCAGTGAAATTCCTGAACAAGTGAAGACGTGAGTTCGTCATCAGAATTACACTGCTGCCATCTGGAGATATATCTGCGCCAGTTACCCTGTCGTTAGTGTAAAAACTGTCTACAAGAGTAGCCACATAGGTGCCTGCAATATCAGGAACTGAATACATCTTAATATAGCCCATCGCATTCACATCAGGCTTTGAAAAGATGTACAACTTTCCGTTGAAATGAAAGAAGCCTTCCGCATCAAAATTCATCCATGGTGAAGGAAATGCGGTTTGATCAGGATAAGAAAAATTGATCACCTCAGCAGTAATTGTATTGGAACTCGTAATGGACGGATAAATAGTTTTGTAGATGCGAAGATCTCTTCTGTCATTGGCATTATTACCAAAGTCCCCGATAAACATATAGTTTCTTCCAGCATCATGCGTAAGATCTTCCCAGTCTTTGTTGGTCGCACCCTGAACAGTCACTGTCCTTGACAGAACTCCTGTATTGCTGACCTTATATAGTTTGTTATCGCCGTAACCATCATTATGGGTCCAGAAACTTGCTCCTCCGGTAAAATCCAGCCCGGAACTCTCATGAATCTGGGAAGGCAACGTCCCTTTGATGGTTGCAACTACCGCTTCGGCGGATTTAACAGATAACAGCACACAGCATACGCTAAGTGCCGCCAACTTAAACAGTTTTTTTCTCATTGGATTTTTATTTCGTCTTATTTGATTACTAATCCCCTCTTACGTTCATCAAATGGCAAAATATTCAGGGGGCAAAGATATTATTATCATAATTACATGATAATCTTACAATTGCAATTCATACAAAGGCCAGATTTCTAAAATTCATGTATTTCCCTAAAAAACGGCCTTTTTATCAGGTTTTTCAACAACATGTGGATAAGTTGTCCATTGTTCAGAGATCAATGGTCAAATTCCGGCGTAAGATTCAGGTGTCTCATTGCCAATAGAGCAAATAACCAGATGTATCTGCTGAAAGGTCTGAGATCCTGTACGAATAAGAACGGAGGTCTAAGGTTATACTTAGCTGAATGAGGATGAATGGAAGGTGAATTTGTCAAAAACCTAAGATGAATGCACTGTCAGATCCTTCAACATTAATTCACTTTTTTCAATATTTTTTTACCTTCGCAGGCATTCCAATTTTCAGATCTATCATATGAATTACCAACGCATTAACAATCTTCTTGGATGGATTGTATTTCTTTTCGCCTCATACGTATACATCGACACGATTGAGCCTACCGCAAGTTTCTGGGATTGTGGCGAATTCATTGCGACCGCCCATAAACTCGAGGTTGGCCACCCTCCCGGTGCACCTCTCTTTCTGATGCTAGGAAGGGTTTTCATTTTGTTTGCAGGCGACAATGTATCCATGTATCCAATCATGGTGAACATCTTGTCGGCATTGATGAGTTCTTTCACAATACTGTTCTTGTTTTGGACCATCACAGCTCTTGCGCGAAAAATATTCATGAGAAAAGAAGAGCCTTCATCTGAAAAAATCGCAGCCATTATGGCTGCCGGTCTCATCGGAGCTCTTTCATTCACCTTCACTGATTCATTTTGGTTTTCGGCTGTTGAAGCAGAAGTTTATTCCAGCTCATCTTTCTTTACAGCAATTGTCTTTTGGCTTATATTCAAATGGGAAAATGTTGCGGATGAAAAACACAATCTGCGCTGGCTGATTCTGATTGCTTATCTGATGGGACTGAGTATCGGAGTTCACCTTTTGAACCTCCTTACTATTCCCGCTTTGGCATTCGTTTACTACTTCCGTAAATATACAATCACCAAAAAAGGCATTATTTATACAGCTGTTCTTGGAATGGCGATACTTGCATTCATCCAGTATGGAATCATCCAAACAAGTATCACTCTGGCAGGAAAATTTGACCTTTTGTTTGTCAACTCATTCGGACTTCCTTTCGGATCAGGAATTATATTTTACGCCCTGCTGGTCATTGTCGCAATAATTTGGGGATTACATTGGACTAAGAAGAACAATCATCCGATTTATAATACAGCCATTCTTTGTACCACTTTCATCCTGATCGGATATACATCATTTGCTCAAATCGTAATAAGGTCAAATGCCAATCCTCCGCTTGATGAAAACAATCCGGAGAATGTATTCACATTCATTTCTTATCTCAAACGTGAACAGTACGGTGAAAGACCTCTGTTTTATGGCCACTATTACAATGCAAAGGTTATAGATCAAAAGCAGGGTGATAAGACCTGGGCTAAAATTGACGGAGAAAAAAAATACGTGGAGGCAGGAAGAAAAATTGAAGCTATTTACGAGCCCAGCAAAGAAACTATCTTCCCTCGAATGTGGAGCAGCCAGCAAAACCACATCAATGAATATAAAAAGTGGGCCGGAATTAAAGGAGACCGCACTCCTACCTTCGGTGAAAATTTGAAATTCTTTTTCACTTACCAGTTAGGAGAAATGTATTGGAGGTATTTCATGTGGAACTTTGTCGGACGTCAGAATGATATTCAAGGTCCCGGAGGAATCACCAGAGGAAACTGGATAAGCGGGATTAAAGCCATTGATGAAATACGCCTGGGACCTCAGGACAAACTTCCTAAAAGTATGACGTCGAATAAGGCGATGAATAAAATGTACTTCTTACCATTTATTCTTGGACTTGTCGGTTTGTTCTTTCACTTCACTCGGGATAAAAAAGATGCGTGGGTCGTGATGCTGCTTTTCTTTTTCACAGGAATAGCAATTGTTATTTATCTGAATGGTACGCCATTGCAGCCTCGTGAAAGGGATTATGCCTATGCAGGTTCTTACTACGCCTTCGCAATTTGGATAGGTTTGGGAATGCTTGCCATTTATGACTTTCTGAGAAAAAAGCTTCCGGGCATGGCTTCTGTTGCAATTGCTTTTGCTGTTTGCATGACTGTACCAACAGTCCTTGCTAAAGCACAGTGGGATGATCACGACAGGTCCGACAGGTATACAGCAAGAGACTTTGCAAGTAACTATCTGAACTCTTGTGAAAAGAATGCGATCCTGTTCACAAACGGAGATAATGACACATTCCCATTGTGGTATGTGCAGGAGGTAGAAAATGTGAGAACAGATGTAAGAGTTGTGAACCTGAGCCTGCTGAATACAGACTGGTACATTGATCAGCTGCTTCGTAAATATTACGACTCTGATCCCATCACGCTTTCATGGACACCCGACAAATACCGGCTTGGAAGAAGGGACTACATTCCTTACTTCGACAAAGGCATTAAAGACCCTGTGGAGTTGAAGGAACTTGTTGACTTCATGGGCAGCGATGCTCCGGGAACAAAAGCAAGAACGAACGCAGGCGATGAGATCAATTATTATCCTACGAAAAACATCAAGCTGACAGTAAATGCTGCCGATGTGCTGGCCAATGGAGTGGTATCACAGGAAAACGCTCACAAAATTGTACCTGTAATGACCTGGTCTGTTGACGGAAACTATTTGATGAAAAATGATCTCATGATCCTGAACATTCTGGCAAACAACAACTGGAAACGTCCGATTTATTTTGCTACAACAGTTGGATCTGATAATTACCTGAATCTTGAACCCTATTTCCAGCTTGAAGGTCTCACCTACCGTGTAGTGCCAATTCTCACTCAAAGCAACAATGATATCGTTCCGGGAAGGGTTGAAACCAGTGTGATGTATGACAATGTCATGAATAAATTCCTTTGGGGTAACATGAACAAGGAACATGTATACCTTGATGAAAACAATTTACGCATGACAACTAATTTCAGAATCAACTTCTCACGCCTTGCTGAAGAATTGTTACTTGAAGGAAAGCGCGATTCTGCAATTAAAGTGCTTGACAAATGTGTTGAAGTGATGCCGGACAAAACTGTTCCGTACAATTTCTTCATGACAAAAATTGCTGAACTGTATTACCGTTGTGCGGGTGAATTCGGAAGAATGGATACCACACAATTAAGCGAAGCTGAAAAAAGCCGGAATCAGGAACTGATTGCTAAAGCCAATGCAATTTCAGAACGTATTGTGGATATATATTCCGACAACATGAACTACTATTTATCACTGAAAGGAACAAAGCATTTTAAATTTATCGAACAGGAAATGTCTCAGGCTCTTTACATCATGCAGGCTATGACCGGAACACTGAAACAGACATCGCAGAAAGAACTGGCTGAGAAAACAGAAAAGACATTTATGGAAATGGCCGGCAAGGCAGGAATTTGATGAATAGAATAAAACTGAAAGCCGCGCACTAAAACTGTCGCGGCTTTTTTATTTTCAAATCAGGATTACCTTCAATTGAATATATTTGAAAATGATTTTCTTTTCAATCTAAAAGCAAATTGATAAAGTTCGAAGATATACTGCAGCGCTTCACTCCTTCACTTACATGGAATATTCCGGTGGACGACAAAAGGATCTTTCTAACCTTTGATGACGGTCCTGTGCCTGAAGCAACAGCCTGGGTCCTCGATGAGTTGAATAAATTCCAGGTTAAAGCGACTTTTTTCTGTGTCGGAGAAAATGTGCGCAGAAATCCTGATCTGTATGAAAGAATTATCATTGAAGGTCATTCCGTCGGGAATCATACCCAACATCACATGAACGGATGGAAAACAGAAAAAACAAAATACCTGAATGATGTAAAGGAGTGCTCAAAATTCATCAAATCTGGAATATTTCGTCCTCCTTATGGCCGTTTAAAACTAAACCAGATCAAAGAGCTGAAGAAGAAATACAGCATTATCATGTGGGATGTGCTCAGCATGGATTATGATCACAGATTAAGTCCGGAAAATTGTATTGAACGGGTTAAGCGTAGAACAAAACCCGGATCAATTGTTGTTTTTCATGACAGCGCAAAAGCAATGCCCCGGCTGAAAAAATCTTTACCTGTACTGTTGAGTTATTTTATAAATGAAGGATTCACTCCTGACTTGATAAATATGAATTACGGGAGGAAGGCCAGATTGGAGTAATGTTATGAAACAGCTTTGCATATTCGGTCTTTTCGTATTGGCTTTTTCCATTCCTGCATTTTCTCAGGAACAAAGAGGAACAATTGGTGTTGGATTCTCGGCAGGTGCATCAAATTACTATGG
The DNA here is from genome assembly GCA_003389385.1 of Bacteroidota bacterium. Classification (GTDB taxonomy): domain Bacteria; phylum Bacteroidota; class Bacteroidia; order AKYH767-A; family 2013-40CM-41-45; genus QQVM01. The sequence goes on along the minus strand of QQVM01000004.1, from coordinate 196,840 downwards.
AGATCTTGACGACAATTTCACTCTTGTTTTTACCAGACCCGGAGTTGGCATTCACACTTTGTTTATTGTGGCACCCAGAATGCATGTTAGGATAGGATTGTTTCACGGAAGAATCACAGCGGATGATGCTGCTGGGATAAATTTCTCAGGAAACAAATACCGGAATCTGAACTTTTTCTCAGACATCAACGAAGCAGGGCTGCATATTCTCTATTCTTTACAAAGCCGGAGAAAATCATTTAGCACCCGAAATCGGCTATCCCCGTACGTATTCGGCGGTATCGCTTATTTTCATTTCAATCCAAAAACCAATTACCTGGGAGAGACTTACGAACTTCGTGAAATAGGAACAGAAGGACAATTCCTGCCCGGAAATTACCCGCAGCCTTATTCGCTGAATCAATGGGCTATCCCTCTTGGAGGCGGATTCAATTTGAAGCTCACAAAAAATTTTGATCTTGGTGCTGAGATTGGATTCAGAAAAACTTTCACTGATTATCTTGATGATGTCAGCACATATTACCCTGATAAGGTTCAAATGCTGGCAACACAGGGTAGTGTGGCAGTGTATCTAAGTGATCCATCCAATGATCCCGAATTTCCTTCAGGCAGAAACAGCTTTAGCAAAAGAGGAAATTCTGATTTCAAGGATGGATATGTTTACACCAACCTGCATCTGACTTATTATTTCACCACCTCCCTTTTCAGAAGTTACAAGCCTAAGAATCTTTATAAGGAAGATAGTTGCAAAGGACTGATGAAAGCCCAATGAAAAGGAGTCATGATGAAAGCCTGAGTTTATCATTCAACCAGTTGCTGTAGTTAAGAATCTCGGCATCACTGCCGTCTTTTTGACCAGGACTTAATATATATTTCTTAATCCTGTTCATCAACTGGGAGCCCTGCTTGATTCCCTCCCTTTCAATCAAAGTATTAATTACTTCCACAATCAATGCTTCCTTACGATTGGCTTCGGAAGTAAAAAACTCTCTGTAGTCCTTTTTGAGCTGCCGGATTTTAGTTTCAAGCACATCGAAATCCGACAGTTCATAGCGGATCATCAATTCAGCAATGGCAATTTTAAACTTTAAAGAAATGTCAGCTTTGGCATATGCATCTGAAATGTACAATCTTGTTAGATTTCTGACGGAGGAATGGAAATCCCTGCTGTCAAAATATGTGACGGCAAGATTCAGGTAAACAAACATCTGATGAAAAGGATTTGCCTGAATCTTCTCGTTTGATTTCATCTCATTTAAATATTCAATCGCTTTAGTCCTGTTCAATCGTGAATAATTAATCACCAGGGAATTATAATAATAAAAAAGAAATTTGTCGTGAAGCACATTCTGAAATTCCTTCATTCCCTCCTTGAGCACTTCGGTAAATTCAAGTGACTCTTTTAACTTGTTATTTTTAAAAAGTGAGTTAATAAGATACACCAGCATTTGCAATTTCGTGTCATGATTCGACCGGTTAAACAATTTCTCCTTGCTGAAATCCTTGTACGTTGCAAGCAGGTAATGCTCCAATGCAGGATAGTCCCTTTTCTGCAGGAGAATCTGCGTCACTGCATGATAAATCCTGAATCTGAGCATTGGGTTTTTTAAAATCGACTTATCATTTGTATAATCATTCACAATCCGTTCAAGAAGGGGCAAAACCGGATTGCGGTCAGAAGAAAAGTTCTGAGACATTTTCATCCTGTAAGAAACCATAGCAAGTATATCATCAATAGCTCGCAAGTCTTCAATCTTTTCACGGTTCTCTTTACGTCTCAATACATACTCTGCAGGATCTATTTCCAGCGATTCATGGGAAAGTCTGATAAACTCACCGTAAATGATGTCAAGCAATTCCAGATTATCGCCTTTACCGGCAGCGGCTTCAGCCCTTTTCAAATAATAATTCGCCAGACGCTGATTCCTGTTAAAATAAAACCTTGCCAGTGCAAGCATATGCAGAGATAAGACTCTTTCTTCATACTCATAATGCTGCAATAGCAAACTCTTGTTGATATCGGTCAGCAGGCGATTACGCAATCTGTAGTAGGCATTCCGGTTTTTACTTTTATAAAGTCGCCTGAATATTTCCTCATCGCTGAAACCATCACCTGATTTCCGTATGTAATCGAATAACTCAAGATCAATCCTCTCTTCCCTTGAATATCCTTTACCGGATTTCATTTTAAAAAACCTCACTTCTTCCTTGGTGAGGCCGGATATTACGGTTTTTAATACATCCATCGTTGGCTGAACAAGTAAGAAAAGTATAAAAAATATTCGATTATACCAAAGCAATCATTATTTTTGATTGATAAAACAGGCAATCATGTTCAGGAAATTTTTCACATTATTGATTTTGTTCGCAGCAATTTCGGCTGAAACCAATGCACAACAAGGATTACACATTTCAAGGCTTCAAAATTTTCCGGCTTTGCCTAATGACACCGCCTATGGCAACATCACCTACCAGAACATCCTGATCACAGTCAGCAATAATACTGTTTTTACTTTCACGGGATCTATTGATGTACTCTTATCTACCCGTCCTGCTACACTGGATACCCTTTATTCCGATTCCGGAATCGTCCACACAATTAATCCAGGCGACTCACTGACACTTCAGGCAGCCCCTTATGTTTTTAATCCCCAATCATACGACAGCGGAGACAATATCGTGGTCATTTGGCCACAGGCAAGAGGTATGAGTTTTCAGACCGATTCAACAGTCATTGTCGTTCATTTTGTCCTTTTTCAGAACATACTTGACCAGCAAAAACTCAGGCTCAGCATTTTTCCGAACCCAACACAGAATTTAGTACGAATTCAAGGGATGGAAAAATATAAAATTGAATACGTAAGAATTTTCAATGCCAAAGGTATTGAAATCCGTAAATTTTCAGGAATTCTGCCGGATGAATTGTCCCTGGAGCATCTTAACCGTGGCATCTATTTTATTGAATTCCGCACATCCGATTTTGTGTACACCTACCCTCTTATTCTGGAATAAGCGAGCTGCTTCTGTATGGTCATTTTCAATTTAGCATCCGAGATTTTTTGATTGTAGTATCTTTGCATTCAAATGAACCACAGGAGTATTTATTGCGAAAGCCTTACACATTACAAAAGAAGGAAGACACGTGAAGTAATGTGCGGTAATGTCGGAATTGGCGGAATTAACCCGATAAGGGTTCAGTCCATGACCACAACCGACACAATGAACACAAAAGCCACAGTCGAGCAAAGTATACGCATGATCGAAGCCGGATGTGAGCTTGTCAGAATCACTGCGCCAAGCATCAATGAAGCGAAAAATCTCAATATCATCCGAAATGAACTTCGGGCAAGAGGATATGAGACACCATTGGTCGCTGACATTCATTTCACTCCTAATGCTGCAGAATGGGCGGCCAGAGTCGTAGAAAAAATCCGAATCAACCCGGGCAATTACGCAGACAAGAAAAAGTTTGAAGTCATTGAATATACCGAGCAAGAATACAATGCGGAATTGGAAAGAATCAGATCCCGATTTATACCTCTTGTTCGAATTTGCAAGGAACACGGCACTGCAATGCGCATCGGGACTAATCATGGATCTCTCAGTGACAGAATCATGAGTCGTTACGGAGACACGCCTCTTGGAATGGTTGAATCCGCACTCGAATTCCTCCGAATATGCGAAGATGAATCTTATAGGAATATCGTGCTGTCCATGAAATCGAGTAACCCACAAGTGATGGTTCAGGCTTATCGTCTCCTTGTTCAAAGAATGAATGAGGAGAATATGGACTATCCTCTCCATCTTGGTGTTACTGAAGCTGGCGAAGGAGAAGACGGCCGGATCAAATCTGCAGTTGGTATCGGATCTTTGCTCGAGGATGGTATCGGTGATACTGTGAGGGTTTCTCTGACCGAGGATCCCGAATTCGAAATTCCAGTGGCAAAAATGCTCGTTGCACCATACTCTACAAGAGCAGTTGATCAGTTACTGATTCCTGATGCGGATATTACACAGCTTGCATATTCACCATATGAATACACACGAAGAGAATCTGATCAGGTTCTGAATATTGGTGGAAGCCATGTTCCGGTTGTGATTTCTGATTTTAGCAATTTCAAATCTATATCGTATCAATCGCTTCTTCCTCTCGGTTACCGGTATTCGGAAAAGCTCGACAAATGGAATATCTCTGATCAGGCTTGCGATTATATGTATACAGGAAATCATTACCCGGAATTTGAAATTCCAGGAACATTGTCTGTGATACTGAATTATAAGGTATGGAAAATTGTAAAAGACAGGCCACGCTTTTATCCCTTGTTTGAGAATCCTGAACAATACTTTGAAAGTTTGAGCAGCGCGGAAACAAGCTTTGTTCGAGTTCGACTTTCTGATATCATATCTTTCACTTCTCGGGCTGAGAATAAAAATTTAAAGAAGATTGTCTTCGTGGCAGAAACTGAAAATCCGAATGCAGTGGCTGAACTCAGGCGTTTGTTCTTTGAACTTTCAAATCATGAAAAACTGAGCAGAATACCGGTAATAATTCATCGCTCGTACAAAGATTTTGAAAAAGAACTTTTTCAGATCCGGGCTTCATCAGAAAGCGGCCCACTTTTGCTGGATGGATTCGGTGATGGCTTATGGCTGAATTCTGGTGAAAAAGTTTCACTGAAGGACATTAACTCAGTTTCTTTTGGAATTCTTCAAGCAACCCGAACAAGAATTTCAAAAACAGAATACATTTCATGTCCGAGTTGTGGCCGGACTTTGTTTGACTTACAGGAAACTACGGCCAAGATTCGAGAAAGAACTGATCATCTGAAAGGACTTAAAATCGGAATCATGGGATGCATAGTCAACGGTCCGGGAGAAATGGCTGATGCTGATTATGGATATGTAGGAACAGGCCCCGGTAAAATCACTTTGTATAAGGGAAAAGAAGTGGTGAGAAGAAATATCGATGAAGACAAAGCAGTTGAAGAACTGATAAACCTGATCAGAGAACACGGTGATTGGGTGGATGCCGGTGAAATGAACACCCTCAAGGAAGAAATCTAATTTCCAGAGGATAGATATGATTGAATGCTGTTCACGTAATCTTCGAAAGCAGTAACACCTTTAGCTGTTATACTGCAGGTAGTGAGCGGATAATTATCGCGGAATGATTTTTCTATTTCAATGTATCCGGCTTCTGCGAGTTTACTCAATTGCACACTGATATTTCCCGAGCTGGCTTCAGTCTTTTCCCTGATGTATCCGAACTCTGCAGATTTTACAGAAATTAAAATCGACATGATGGCAAGGCGCAACTGGCTGTGAAGTAGAGGATCAAGCGACTTGAATTTCATGGATCTTTGAAGTACTTAGTGTTTATTGTAAAAACTTTTCTCATAATAATTGTCCACTCTTATTTAATCCGGCCGGCATTTTGCCTGAATCTGGCCTTCAACATGTATCCCGGCGCGATATAACCGGACAGAACAGCCAGTGCAAGAAGAATTATTTGATTTTCAAAGCTGACAAATGCAGCTGCGACAGCCAACACCCAGTTTATTATTCCTCCAATTACAAGCGGCTTGAATTGTATTATTCCTCCTGAAGTAAAGAGCCACATCCCGTAAATCATCAGAATGAGAGGGTATGTCATCAGTCCCAGTTTAGACATAAAAGCCAATACACTTACCAGAACCACAAGAAATGCAATCAATATATATTTAATAACGTCATCTATAAATGATTTTACCTTTTGTCTCTTCTCTTGCTTGTATCCATATACAGACGTTGCTATTGCTCCTGCGGGCATAAGAATCACCCATCCAATAAAGTGAAATTGTGACCCCGACTTCAGTAACACATATTCAAGTACACAGGCAATCAGCACGAGCCAACCCCATAGCAAATAGTAAAAACTGTTGTCTTCAATGTCTTTCCTTGCTGACTGAATCATCTTGCTGATGATTTCCATGCTTTCCTGATTTCCGGGTATTTTTTCTGAGTATGCCATGATAATCTGCTTAATGGGCTCAAATATAAAGTAGTTTATGTTGTAAACCTTAATATTTATTTCAAAAATGTAATTTAATGTTGGTTTTCAGCACTTTAATTTATCCCTTGATTCCTAAAACTTCCCGGTCTACCCAGGTTTTTCCCCAATCAGTAAGTTCAACTTCAGTAAAAAGTGAAGGATAAAAGACTCTTTTTTGAAAACGAGGTGGGAGGTATTTCTGCCAGTTTGTTCCACCTGTAGCTTTGATGTCTTCAGGGTCCCTTTGCAGATATCTTACTGCGGATTTATAGTGACTCAGCGGCCAGTTCACATTTACATTCAAGTCAAGAAACTTCAGATGGTTTCGTAATTCCGGATTTGATCTGTCTTTTTCTGGAAGCCCAAGAAAAAGCTGCCAAAGATTTTTCGACTTCTTTGCTTTGGCTAATTGAATAAGCTGATCAGAATATTTGTCTTCAAATTGTTTGAGAGTAAGAGTCTTTTTACCACTTGCCAGTTCTGTCGCTCCTGCTTTCCAGTAAATATGAGTGAACATTTCTTCTATTCCGGATTCAGTATTCTCATAATGATCTCTAAAGTTTTTATCAACCAGTCTGATAAAATCCGTTGCATAAATTTCAATCATCCTGTACTGTGCGCTTTGAAATCCGCTTGCAGGCAATAAGCTCATGCGGAATTTTAAAAACTGCTCCTGCTCCATTCCGTCCACCATGATGTCGAATGATCTGACAAGGTTGTCGAAGTAGGCATTTATTCTTTTAATCCTGGCTAAAAAGAAAGCTGCATCGAGATTTTCCTTTTCAGACAGCTGCTTCATTTCATGCAGACAAAGCTTGAAATATAATTCCGTGATTTGATGATACATGATGAAGATTTCCTCATCAGGTATGCTTGTTTTGGGATTTTGAAGACTCAACAGGGTATCAACATGAATGTAATCCCAATATGTGAGGTAATCAGCGTAAAGAAGTCCGTCCAGGTAGGACATCAGATCCTGGCCCATGGCGCTGTACTTTTTTTCCAGCTCCTCCAGTTTCTGAATCATTTCAGGTTTCAGTTCCATGCCCGAAATTTCGTAAAGTTCCCTGAATGAACAAATGATTCACATCATTCAACTAAGATTGATGATCGCAGAGCATCTAAAGTTCTGTGTATTACTTGCTAACCAATGCCGGCGGATTAGCCAGATTCTGATAATTCACCAAATCCATCTTGATTGATCCGACAAGAATATCTGTCTGAACTCGAACAGGAATCCGGTTCTTGTCGTCGCTTACCCAGATTGTCATGGATTCCTGCTCCTTGAAAACTCGTCCTTCCTGAAGCATGGGTCTAAGCTTGACGCATTTAAAACTTCCTTTTTTGGATTTGATGGTTTCCCTGCCGAGCACTTTTAAATTTAACGGGATGATTTCATCATCCAGATAACCTGTAATTGGAAAAACATCGCCTTCTTTTGCGTTGCTGAAATCAAGAGTTCGCGCATAATAGAATGCGGAGATGAGATCCTGAGTATATTCTGGTATAGCTATAGTTGCTTTTTCACTCGTAGCAGAATCCTTGAAATGATTAAAACTCACATTTTGATTCTTCACATAACCTCCTTCGCTAATCCTTCTGATAAACAACCAGGGAATCATGCTATGCATGTCTATCACACTTTCATAACGATCCCTGACTTTGAAGAACCAATCGAATGCGCCTACAGAACGGCCTGTACCAATCACGTGATAACAATCACGTCCGCCTATTTTTTGTGTTTCTTTTTTCACTTCCAGGGTAGCAACTCCTGCATCTACAAATCCATAGTGAATTCTGAAATCCAGAATTTCACCCGGCTTGAAAGCTTCATTTTTATGTGCGCGAAGCTGCTTTTGTGCAAATAAGTTTTCTGCTGCAAATGCTGCCAGAAAAAGTATGAGTAAAGCGGTTTTTGTTTTTGTTTTCATCCCCAATCAATTTACAAAGATTATTCCAAAATTCAGATGAAGTCACAAAGCCCCTGAAATCAGGACATTAATATAAGAAGCAGGAATTATGACTCTGCCGAATTCTGGATTTATAACGGGAAATAAAAGTGCTTATTCTGAAAGTTGTCAGGATGCAGAATCCTCATCCTCATTATTCCGGACACTTTCCTCATCGGAAGTATCATTTTGGCTTTCCATGAAGATATTTTTCCTGTCAGGCAAGGAAACATCCGGGTTTACTTCTGTGAAAACATCATCCTGTCTGCTTTTTGATGCATCTGCAAGCTGCACAGAATCTACTGCAACTATGTCTGCTTCGTTTGAAACGGTGAGGCTCACAGTTTCATTATCTTCTGAGAATGATTCAGCATTTTCATTTCCGGCCTGAAAATCATCACCCGTAATCGGTGATAGATCCTGAACTTCACTTAGTGTATCTGCCCCGGGGCCAATTTCATTTTGCTCTACATGAATATCTTTCAACTGAGGGAGGTCTTTCGCAGATTTCAAGCCGAAATAATCCATGAAGTTTTTACTCGTAGAATAAAGCACAGGTCTGCCCGGTCCTTCGCTTTTTCCGCTGATGCTGATCAAATCTTTTTCAAGCAGCTTGTGAATAGCGTAATCGCAATTTACACCTCGTATATGTTCAATTTCACTCTTAGTAATCGGCTGTTTGTAAGCGATTATTGAGAGCGTTTCCATTTGTGCAACTGAAAGCTTCTTCTTTGCCTTATGCTGTATGAGTGCAGAAATGGTAGGATGAAAATCTTTTTTTGAAAGAAACTGATATCCTTCAGATATCTCTTCCAGTCCGAAAGGGAAATCTTCAGATTCATATTTCAGTTTTATTTCCGAAATCGCGTGAAGAATTTCCGATTCTGTCGGTTCCCAGTCAAATGTCAGTTTAAGCGATCCGGCAATATCATCCAGTGAAATGCTTTGTTCTGAGCAAAAAATCAGGGCCTCTATATGTTGGTTCAGTTGGTTCATTCCTTGAAATTTGACGGCAAATTAGACTTTTTTAACAAATTAAAGCAAATCCCTGAATGCTGTATTCAGTAATTGCCTGTTTTCAAACCTGATAATTTCAGAACACAATATTCACAATTCTTCCCGGCACAACAACTACTTTTTTGGGAGTTTGTCCGGCAAGGAGTTTCTTCACTTCTTCCTTATCAAGGACCTCCTGCTCGATTTGTTCCTTGCTCAGCTTAAGTGGCAGTTCGATGTTAAATTTTGTTTTACCATTGAATGAAATGGGGTAAGCAAATTGATCCTCCACAAGATATTCCTGATTGAATTCAGGGAATGAAGCTTGCGAAACACTGCTGTTATGACCCAGCTTCTCCCACAATTCTTCAGAAATATGAGGAGCATAAGGCGAGAGAATTATGGCCAAAGGCTCAAGGATAGCCCTCTTTCTGCATTTCAGATTAGTCAATTCATTCACACAAATCATAAAATTGCTGACAGATGTATTGAAGGAATAACGCTCAATATCATCTGCAATTTTTTTTATCGTTTGATGAAGAATTTTCAATTCCGCTTTTGATGGTGCCTCATTGTTCACAGCCCAAACCAAATCTTTAGCTCCCTCAACCGGTTCATGATAGAGCTTCCACAGTTTTCTAATGAAGTTTGAAGTACCACTGATACCATTGGTATTCCATGGCTTGCTGAGCTCAAGTGGTCCGAGGAACATTTCATAAAGCCTGAGGCAGTCAGCACCATATTTCTCAATCATGGAATCCGGGCTGACTACATTCCATTTTGATTTAGACATTTTTTCTATCTCAGCGCCGCAGATATATTTTCCGTCCTCAAGAATAAACTCTGCATCTGAATATTCAGGTCTCCAGTTTCTGAATGCTTCAATATCCAATTCATCATTCTCCACAATATTGACATCAACATGCAAAGCAATCGTTTCATGCTGGCCTCTCAGATTATAAGAAACAAAAGTATTGCTATCCTTTAACCTGTAAACAAAATTTGACCGGCCTTGAATCATTCCCTGATTGATGAGCTTTTTTGCAGGCTCTGTTATCTTAAGGAATCCGATATCATAAAGGAACTTGGTCCAGAATCTGACATAAAGAAGATGGCCTGTGGCATGTTCTGCTCCACCCATATACAGATCGACTTGTTTCCAATAGTCCAGTGCATCTTGCGACGCAATTGATTGATCATTGGAAGAATCCATATACCTCAGAAAATACCAGGAAGATCCGGCCCAACCAGGCATGGTAGTCAGCTCATAATCATATTTTCCTTTATACTTCCAGTCATTTGCTCTGGCCAAAGGCGGTTCTCCATCTTCTCTGGGTAGATACTTATCAACTTCCGGAAGAATTAACGGAAGTTCATCTTCCGGTAATGTATATGGAATTCCATCTTTGTAATATACAGGAATTGGTTCGCCCCAGTAGCGTTGTCTACCAAAAACAGCATCCCTGAGCCGATAATTAGTTCTACCCTTCCCAATACTTCTCGATTCAATTTCATTGACTGCTTTTGTAATAGCATCCTTCACTTTCAATCCATTCAGAAAATCCGAATTGATGCAAACACCTTCTTTTGCGTCATAAGCTTTCTCCAGGAAATCAAAACCATCTGGCGCGCTAATTACCTGAGGGATCGGAATATTGAAATGTTTGGCGAAAGCATGATCCCTTTCATCGTGAGCAGGGACAGACATGACAGCCCCGGTTCCGTAGCCGGCGAGTACATAATCACCTACCCAAACAGGAATTTTATTTCCAGTGAAAGGATGAATCGCAAAAGTGCCGGTAAATACACCGCTGATTCTCTTCACCTCCGACACTCTTTCTCTTTCACTTCTGTTAGCGGATTCACGTACATAACTTAACACTTCCTCTTTCCTCTCAGGAATGACGATCTTTTCGAGTAATTCATGTTCCGGCGCTATAGTCATGAAACTGACACCAAAAATTGTATCGGGTCTTGTGGTGAACACTTCCAGTTTTAGTCCGTCCTTATCAAGTGCGAATGAAAGTTGCGCACCTTCACTCTTACCAATCCAGTTTCTTTGCTGCTCTTTTACAGAGTCAGGCCAGTCAATTCCATCCAGATCATTGAGCAAACGTTCCGCATATGCTGTAATTCTCAAACTCCATTGTTTCATGAGTTTCCTCTCAACTGGATGACCTCCCCGTTCACTGACACCTTCTTTTACTTCCTCATTTGCCAGTACAGTACCCAGAGCAGGGCACCAGTTCACAGTAGCTTCTGAAATATAGGCAAGCCTGTATGACTGCAGAATATTTTCACGTTCAGACTCAGCAAATGAATTCCATTCATTTGCTGAAAAAGAATCCTTGAATTCGGAGGCAGCATTGATTTCAGAGTTTCCGCTTTTTTCAAAAACGCTTATCAGTGAAGATATATCCCTGGCTTTTTTCTCAGAATTGTCGTACCATGAGTTAAAGAGCCTGACAAATATCCACTGAGTCCATTTATAATAATCCGGATCGCATGTCCTGATTTCCCGGCTCCAGTCGTAGGAGAGGCCAATTTTATCAAGCTGTTCACGATATCTTGATATATTCGCTGCAGTGGTGATTGCAGGATGCTGTCCAGTTTGTATTGCATATTGTTCTGCCGGAAGGCCAAAGGCATCATAACCCATAGGATGCAGGACATTGAAGCCTTTCAATCTTTTATAGCGGCTGTAAATATCTGAGGCAATGTATCCCAGAGGATGGCCAACGTGCAATCCAGCACCGGAAGGATATGGAAACATGTCCAGCACATAAAACTTCGGCTTGTCCGGATTTAATTCCACTTTGAAAGTCTGGTTGTTTTTCCAGTACTCCTGCCATTTTTTTTCTATTGACTGAAAAGGATATTCCATAGGATGAATTCAGAAGAGGATTGAGGCAATGATCCGGCATCAGGTCCGAATCTTGTATTAATAAAACCAGGCATTTTCTGAACATGCGAATGTAGAAAAATAAGCTCAATTGATTATTTCTGTGCTCAAGTCTCGCTGTACTTTTTCTAATTTCGTAGCCGTCATATGCAAGAAGCCAACCTCAAGAGCGGAACCAGAAGTTTGCGCACCTCCTATGCCTCGGTCATCATCAGCATTTCGCTGGTGTTGTTCATGCTTGGTTTGCTCGGACTGATGATTTACGATGCAAGAAAGATTTCGGAATATGTGAAGGAGAATTTTGAGCTCACATTATATCTGAATGAAGGTATTTCGAATTCAGAATTAAATAAACTTAATGAACAGCTCGGAAAAAAAGTATACATAAAGAGTCTTCGTTACACATCAAAGGATGAAGCCCTGGAAAATCTGAAGCTGGAATTGGGAGAAGGCGCCATGGATATGCTTGAATCAAATCCTCTACCGGCCAGTTTTGACTTGAGAATAAACGCAGCATATGCAAATGCTGACAGTCTGGCCATGATACAGAAGGAACTTTCAGGTATCAGGGAAGTGCGTGAGACTGTGTATCGTCAGAATGAAGTTGAACAGATGAACAGAAACTTTCGCACCATTGCCATGATCATACTGGTCTTCAGTTCGCTCTTGTTTTTCATTGCGATTGCTCTTATAAACAATACAATCAGGCTATCAATCTTCAACAAACGCTTTCTGATAAAGAGCATGCAACTTGTCGGTGCTACCCGGGGCTTTATTCGCTGGCCATTTTTAAAGAAGGGTATTGTGCACGGATTTTATGCTGGCATTATCGCCTGCTTACTGCTAAGCGTAATCATCTATCTTGTTCACCATAAATTTCCAGGACTTGGGCAGTTGTCGGACATCAGGATGCTCGGATTGATATTGGGCGGAGTACTTATACTGGGCTTGCTGCTTTCCTTTTTCAGTACATTGATGGCGGTGAACCGTTATTTACGCCTGAAAACCGATGAGTTATATTGATTTTAGGGTCTTGAATCATGCATATTCCAGTTAAAATTTTACTTTTGCATGTCCTCTTGGAAGAGTGAATTCTGAGACAATATTGAAATCCGCGACCATGGCAAAAAAAGAATTAAAAACAGTAGAAGACTTTCCGTTTGGAAGAGAAAACTACGTGCTGATGCTGATCGGCCTTGCTGTTATTTTTCTGGGTTTTATACTGATGATTGGCGGAGGCAATGAAGATCCGGCAATTTGGGATCCTTCAATTTTTTCATTTAGAAGAATCACGCTTGCCCCGAGCCTTGTAATTCTTGGCTTTGTGATCGAAGTTTTTGCAATCCTGAAAAAATCAAAGGAGTAGGCTTCTGGTTAACAGGAGACTTAATCCACAGAATCGAAAATGACTGTCTGGCAGGCGATAGTGCTGGGTATTGTAGAGGGGTTAACAGAATTCCTGCCTGTATCATCGACCGGACACATGATCATCGCTTCTTCCATTATGGGAATAGCAAGTGATGATTTTACTAAAACCTTCACCATAACTATTCAGCTTGGAGCCATACTTTCTGTGCTGGTGTTGTATTGGAGAAAGTTTTTCCCCGGCGGAGTATCAGTATTGCGCAATATCGATTTTTATAAAAAACTCCTGATCGCTTTTTTACCCTCAGTGATTGCCGGAATTTTCTTTAAACCATACATTGAAATTCTTTTAGAGAATGTGATTGTTGTGGCCATCTCCCTTTTTTGCGGAGGAATAATTTTTATCATGCTTGACAAATGGTTCGCTAAAGCGGAAAAGCATGGTAAAGAAGAGTTGAAATCCGATTCCAAGGCGCTTAAAATTGGACTTTTCCAGGTAATCTCAATGATTCCAGGAGTTTCTAGGTCAGCCGCAACAATAATCGGCGGGCTTTCTCAGGGACTGAATAAAAAAGCAGCTGCAGAGTTTTCTTTTTTTCTGGCAGTTCCCACTATGTTTGGCGCAACAGTTAAAGACCTTTGGGACTTTTACCAAAAGGGAGGAGGATTTAAGGCAGAGGAATTACAATTACTGGCCATAGGGAATCTGGTCGCTTTCGTTGTAGCCATGCTAGCAATTAAATCTTTCATTTCATTCTTAACCCGACATGGATTCAAAGCTTTCGGGTATTACAGGATAATTGCCGGCGGATTGATCCTAATCCTGCATTGGCTGGGAATCGAACTTTCCATGTTATAATCTTGACAGACAGAAACCAGATAATCCTGATCAATAAGCCATACCGGTGGACTTCTTTCGATGTAGTGAAGAAAATCCGGTCTGCATTCCTTAAAAAATTACGTGCTGAAAGTTCCGATGAAAAAGTACGTTTTAAAGTCGGGCATGCCGGCACACTTGATCCATTAGCAACCGGATTGCTCATCCTTTGCACAGGTAACAAAACCAAGGATATCGGCAGGATTCAGGATGCTGAGAAGGAATACACCGGAAGCATTCACATGGGTGTCTTTTCTGAATCATACGATTATGAAAGAGAATTAATTAAGCATGAAGACATTGCCGAATTGGATCCGGCAAAGGTTGAAGAAGTAAGAATGAGTTTTCTTGGTGAACAGTTTCAAATTCCACCAATGCATTCTGCGATTAAAGTCGAAGGAAAGCGAGCCTATGAGCTTGCACGTCAGGGAAATGAATTAGAGTTAAAGGCACGCCGAATCGAAATAAAGGAATTTGAAATTTTAGGAATTGAATTGCTTCAGATTCATTTCAGAATAGTGTGCAGCAAGGGTACATACATCCGTTCACTTGCAGATGATTTCGGAAAAAGAATGGGCAGCAGGGCCTGCCTTTCCTCCCTTAGCAGGACCAGAATTGGTGAATATCTTTTGACAGATGCCTTTCAGCCATCAGAGTTTATCAACCAACTATCTGAATATCAATCTAATTAAACTTTATTGTAGCCTAAAAATAATTATGTCAAAACCCTTTACAAGGGGGGGTATGTGATAGTATCTTTGCGGCCTTGCATTTTTTAGAAAACGGAAATGAAATTATCCCAGTTTAAGATTAATGTGCCGGACAGTTTAATCGCTTCGCATCCGGCAAAAAACAGAGAAGATTCGAAGTTGATGGTACTTGATCGCAAGACCGGAAAAATCGAGCATAAGCACTTCAAGGATATACTGAGTTACTTCAACGAGAACGACGTAATGGTGGTTAACAACACCCGTGTTTTTCCTGCCAGGCTTTATGGCAACAAGGAAAAGACGGGAGCCAAAATCGAGGTCTTTCTTTTGAGAGAACTTAACCGAGAAAGCAGGTTGTGGGATGTTCTCGTGGATCCTGCGAGAAAAATCAGAATTGGAAACAAGCTTTATTTCGGTGACGATGATTTACTTGTTGCGGAGGTTATTGACAACACTACCTCAAGGGGAAGGACGCTGCGTTTTCTATTTGACGGACCGTATGATGAGTTTAAAAAAATCATCACTCAGTTAGGGAATACACCACTTCCTAAGTATATCAAAAGGAAAGCAGAAATGGAAGACATGGAGCGATACCAGACTGTTTTCGCCAAGCATGAAGGCGCGGTAGCTGCTCCTACGGCTGGGCTTCACTTCAGTCTTCCACTTGTAAAGAGGCTTCAATTAAAAGGAGTAAACTTTGCAGAAGTGACACTTCACGTCGGTCTGGGAACTTTCCGCCCTGTTGAAGTTGAGGATTTGACCAAGCACAAAATGGACTCTGAACAAATCCAGATAAACAAGGAGTGCTGCGACACAGTAAACAAGGCCAAGGCAGGTAAAAAGAGAATTTGTGCAGTCGGCACCACGGTGATGAGAGCTATCGAATCATCTGTTTCCACTCAGGGTGAGCTAAAGCCATACGAGGGATGGACGAATAAATTCATCTTCCCTCCTTATGACTTCAGTGTTGCGAATTGCATGATTACCAACTTCCACATGCCGGAATCCACGCTTTTGATGATGGTGGCCGCTTTTGCAGGATACGAAAATATGATTCATGCGTACAAAGTGGCTGTAAAGGAAAAGTACCGTTTTTATAGTTACGGAGATGCCATGCTGATACTGTAAACTCTCTTACATAAAAAAAGCCGGGATGAATTCATTCCGGCTTTTTTGTGTCATGGATTTTATCAAGGGAATATTCCAAGCGCCTGGTAACTTACTCCAAGCTTTCTTATTCCGCTGACAAAGGCGGCTGTACGGAGATCTTCAATTTTTGAATTCTTCATCTTAATTTCCCGGATCTCATTGTATGCGAATAACATTGTTTCTTCAAGTCCTGACCTGACCAGATCAATTTCATCAGGCCCGTGAACTAAAATTTTCCTGTCTCTGGAGTCAAGCTGTTTTCCGGTAACTTTTTCCACTGCCGTGATCAGTTCAGAATTCGCCATTTCATGAAAACGCTTTTCCATACGGCCAAAACGGACATGTGACAGATTTTTAAGCCATTCGAAATACGATACTGTCACTCCTCCTGCATTCAAATACAGATCAGGAATGATCATTACATTTTTCTGCAAAAGTATATGCTCGGCATTTTTTGTAACAGGGCCATTTGCACCTTCTGCAATAATTCTTGCTTTAATTCTGGGAGCATTTTCCTGAGTGATTTGATTCTCCAGTGCTGCAGGAATGAGAATGTCACAATCCGCTTCGAGCAATTCCAGCGAGTTTGTATAGTTTTTTGCTCCAGGGTAATTCAGAATAGATTTCGTTTCGCTTCTGTGGCGGAATACGCTATCCACATCAAGTCCATCAGGATTGTAAATTCCTCCTTCACGTTCTGCGATACCTACTATAATTGCTCCACCTTTCTGACAAAATAGCGATGAGTAGTAACCTACATTTCCGAGACCCTGTACAATGACTTTTTTTCCGGACAATCCGGGTTCAAGTCCGAGCTTTTTCATGTCTTCGGTTATACTGAGTGCTTCCCTCACGCCAAAGAACAAACCCTGACCAGTAGCTTCGGTTCTTCCCTGAATTCCACCTTGTCCGAGCGGTTTACCAGTGACACATCCCAGCGAGTTCAGGTCGTCATATTTAAAGGTTGCATAAGTGTCGGCGATCCATGCCATTTCTCTAGAACCTGAACCGTAGTCCGGAGCAGGAACATCAATAGCCGCACCGATCATGCTCTTCTTGATGAGCTCGGTGGTGTATCGTCTGGTGATTCTTTCCAACTGGCGTTCGGTATATTTTGACGGGCTGATTTTGACTCCACCTTTTGCGCCACCAAAAGGCACGTCTACGACAGCACATTTAAAAGTCATGAGTGTTGCCAAGGCCTTTACTTCATCTTCATTCACAAATTCGCTGTAGCGAATGCCTCCTTTTGTAGGGGTTTTGTGATGAGAATGCTGAACCCGGATTCCTTCGATTACCTGAAGCTTTCCTTCGACTTCAATTGGAAAGTAGAACTTATAAATGCTGTTACAAATTTTTATCTGGTGCAGCAGACCTGGTTCAATGTCTGTAAATGATGCGGCATGGTCAAACGTAGCCATCACCCCATCATAAAATTTCTTCCCGTTTTCTAAATCGTTTTTCATTATCGATTAATTATTCAGGTGACAAATGTAGTCAAGATTTTTTCTGATTTACATTTATTTGATCTACATTTATGACTTGAATCCCTGTCGCAGCAGGGAATATTTTTGTCAGCATGGATCAACTTGCAAGAATTGTACTTGGCACAATAGCCGTATTTATTTGTTCCAACATAATACCCGGAGTAAAACTGGAAGGCTGGTGGATAGCCTTATTAACCTCTGTAGTGATCGCTGCATTGAATGTTTTTGTAAGACCCGTTCTGGTAATACTGACTATACCACTTACAATCTTTTCTTTTGGATTTTTCCTCCTGATTATTAATGCGATAATCGTCATGTTGACCGCAAAACTGGTTCCTGGCTTTTCTATAGATGGCTTTGGTACGGCTTTATTGTTCAGCCTGGTATTGGCCCTGGTTAACCTGCTTTTATCAGGACTTAGAAAAGACAGGGACGATTAAGAGAATGTTTATTTTACTTTTATATCCTTAACATTCAGCTGGATACTTGTTTTTCCGTTAAAAGTATTTTCTTCAAGGGTATAACAAATATCAAAAGGTATTCTCCTTGAAATAAAAGGATAGAATTGGCCCATTTGAAATGCAATTCCGTCGACCCCGAAGCGGGTGGTTTCATCCTCTGCCAGGTTAAGTTTTAAATGATTGTTGCCCACTACTCTTGACAAGCCAGTATCTCTTACATTTTCAGATTTAAAGACCGGACTCATATTTCCTGGCCCGAAAGGCGCAAATTGTTTTAGTATGTTGTAAAATGAAGAAGATATGTCGCTTAGTTTCAGAACAGCGTCAATTTCAATTTCCTGCGTCAACATACGCTCTTCAATTGTGGAAGCCACAATTTCTTCGAAACGGTTTGAAAAGCGTTCCAGATTTTCAAGCTTAAGAGTAAGTCCGGCTGCATACATATGCCCTCCGAATTGCTCAAGCAGATCACTACAGGATTCTATCGCATTATAAATATCAAAGTCCTTGACAGATCTTGCAGATCCTGTTGCCAGTCCATTTGATTCAGTCAGAATGATCGTTGGCCTGTAATAACGTTCAGTAAGACGACTGGCCACAATTCCGATCACACCTTTGTGCCAGTCTTCATGATAAAGTACAGTTGTTTTTTTCTGGGCAAACCTGGGATCCTCCTGAATGATCTTCAGAGCATGTTCTGTGGTAGAATTATCCAGGAATTTTCTTTCTGTGTTATGTTCATCAATATTCTTTCCTTCAAATAAGGCATCTGACTCATTTTTTGAAATGAGCAGATCTACTGCCATGCGTGCGTCTTTAATTCTACCGGCAGCATTGATTCGGGGACCGATAATGAAAACGACATCATTTACATTCAGTTCTCTTTTGACATCAGCGAGTTTCAGGATTGCCTGTATGCCGGGTCTTGGGTTACTGTTCAGCGACCTGAGTCCGTGGTAAACCAGTATCCTGTTTTCATCTATGATGGGAACAATATCAGCGGCAGTGCTGACAGCCACCAAGTCAAGGTAGGCCTCTAATTCAGAAAGAGGCATTTTTTTCTTCAAGGCATATGCCTGAATGAACTTAAACCCAATTCCACAACCGGATAATTCATCAAAAGGGTAGTTGCAATCTGCGCGTTTGGGATCGAGGACAGCGACCGCATCAGGCAGGCTTTCTCCTGGCCGGTGATGATCACAAATGATAAAATCAATGCCTTTTTCTTTTGCATACTTCACTTTCTCAATTGCTTTGATGCCGCAGTCGAGTGCAATGATAAGACTGAACCCATTTTCAGAAGCATAATCTATCCCCTGAACAGAAATACCATAACCTTCCTTATAGCGGTCAGGCAGGTAGTAATCAATTTTATCGTATAACTTATGAATGAAAGAATATACAAGAGCTACAGCAGTTGTGCCATCGACATCGTAATCTCCGTAAATCATGATTTTTTCGCCTGACTCAATAGCTTTCTCCAGCCTATCGACAGCTAAATCCATATCCTTCATCAGAAAAGGATCATACAAGTTTTCAAGTGAGGGTCTGAAAAAATTTTTCGCCTTATCGAAACTGTTAATACCTCTTTGGATGAGAAGAGATGCAAGCGAAGGACTGATGTTCAGTTCCTTTGATAAAGCTTCCGCTTCGCGGGGATTAGCCTGAGACTTTAATGCCCAGCGTTTTTCTTTGATTTCAACTTCCAACATCATAAATAGAGATTGACAAGATATAAAAATTGAAGCGTACTGATAACATCACATATTGAAATTTATTATCACAGACAAGTAAAATGATTTAAAAGCAGACAGCAGACGGAAATCCTGAACATTAAATCAGGAGTCAAAGATTCAGAATCACCGGATATTACTGGAAAGCATTGAGTCCTGTAACATCCATACCAGTGATGAGAAGATGGATATCATGCGTCCCTTCATAAGTTATAACCGATTCAAGATTCATCATATGCCTCATGATAGGGTATTCACCGGTAATTCCCATGCCTCCATGAATTTGTCTTGCTTCACGGGCGATTTGAAGCGCCATGTTCACATTATTTCGCTTGGCCATTGATATTTGTGAAGGAGTTGCTCTGTTTTCGTTCTTAAGTACACCCAAACGCCAGGTCAGGAGTTGAGCTTTAGTTATCTCTGTGATCATCTCAGCCAGTTTTTTCTGAGTGAGCTGAAAGCCTCCTATTGGCCTGTCAAACTGGACTCTTTCTTTAGAGTACCTCAGTGCCGAATCATAGCAATCGAGTGCTGCACCGATCGCGCCCCATGATATTCCGTATCGGGCAGAATTTAAGCAACCGAGCGGGCCCTTAAGACCTTTCACGTTAGGAAGGATATTTTCTTTAGGAATACGAACATTATCAAAGACCAATTCTCCGGTAGCGCTGGCTCTGAGAGACCACTTACCATGAGTTTCCGGAGTAGAGAATCCCTCCATTCCTCTTTCCACAATCATACCGCGAATCACACCTTCCTCATCTTTTGCCCATACCACAGCAATGTCGGCGAAAGGAGCATTGCTGATCCACATTTTGGATCCATTCAGTATTACGTGATCTCCTTTGTCTTTTATTGTCGAAAGCATTCCGGAAGGATTGGAACCATGATCAGGCTCAGTAAGGCCAAAGCAACCCATCATTTTTCCTGATGCAAGCTGAGGCAGATACTTTCGTTTTTGCTCTTCACTTCCATAAGTAAAAATAGGATACATCACAAGAGAGCTTTGTACAGAAGCTGTGGAACGAAGCCCGCTGTCTCCACGCTCAAGTTCCATCATGATGATACCATATGAAATCTGATCCATTCCACCTCCTCCATATTCGACTGGAATGTATGGTCCGAAAGCACCTATCTCGGCAAGGCCTTTAATCCACTGTTTCGGGAACTCAGCCTTCTGGCAGGCATCTTCCACAATTGGAGACACTTCCTTTTTCACCCATTCACGGATGCTGGCTCTGACCAGAAGATGTTCTTCTGTCAGTAATTCATCCATCAGGAAATAATCATGATACTGGAATCTGTCTTTGCTCATTGGTTTTTTATATTTTTCTGAAGAAGTAAATGCAGGATTGTCTTTACGTCCATTTCGTGCGCGAATTTACTAAATATTCATTCCTTTAAAGAATTCATGAATACAGCAGTTACTCACAGACTTTTAAAAATCGCATGCATTCTTGTTTTTTCAATTCTTTGCCTGATTCATGTCATCAAGGGGATAATTCCAGCATGGAAGGGAATCACAAGTGATTTCCCGAACTATTATGTTTCATCAAAGCTTGTGCTGGAAAACAACGTAAACCTGAATTTGTATGACAGAATATGGTTCCAGAAAAAAATGAGAGAAAGTGGTCTGGATCAGGAAGGTAAGTTCTCTCCATTTCCACCTGCGACGGTTCTTCTTTTGCTTCCTGTTGCAGGATTAGATCCTCTGAGCGCGATGAGGATTATGCTAATCATTAATATCATTGCCGGAATGCTATGTGTAATTTTGATAAAAAGGATTGCAGACCTGAGTTTATTTCAAGCAGCTTTTCTGATTTTATTAAGCGGAGCATCTCTGGACAATAATCTGGTACTTGGACAGGTTTATTTGCTATTGCTGTTGTCAACACTCTGGATCTATCTCTTAATACAGAGAAGGAAAGAATTTCAGGCAGCGATAATTACTGGGCTGGGAATAAGTATAAAATATTTTCCTGCAATATTCGTGGCTGCCTCTCTATTGATAAAAAAGATCAGATTTTTCTTTTTAACCATAGCAGCTGTTACTGCAATAAATCTAATTTGCGTTTCTCTAATTGGCGTTCAAACATATCAGGATTTTTTTCGGGAAGTGATACTAAAGCATTTTGCGGGAGAACTTGAAGGCCAGTCGCCATGGGCTTATGCTTTTCAATCGTGGAATTCACTAGGACACCGATTATTTCTTTTCCATCCTGCTGAAAATCCCAGTCCCTTGCTGCAATCGAACACAGCATTTAAAATCTTTAAAACATTTACGCATGTTTGCATCATAGCAGTAAGTTCAATTTACCTGTATAAAATCAGATTGAAGAAAAATTTTTTCGGTCTCTCCGTGGTTATATTAACCTATACTGTTCTGTTGCTCAGTCCGGCCGGAGCTACGTATCATCATTTGCTTGCCTGGTTGCCTTATGCCATTCTCTTGTCGCATCGAAAACCCATGCAGTCAAAATCCAAGACTCTCTTGATGCTTATTTTAGCAGTTATGATCATTTCTTCTTTTGCACCTTATGTCATTTCACGCATGGATATTTTTACAGAAAACCTTGTTATTTCTTATTACAGGTTGTGGAGCAACTTAATAATCTATAGCAGCAGCATTTTTATTATTCATTTTGAACTCAACTCTGAACCTGAGGAAATCACACTACAATTAAAAAAATAAAAGAGCGGGCTTTCTATAAAAAAGTATTATTAAATTGTCTTCAGATTATTGTTCGCTATGGAATTTGAATCCTGGGTAGATGAGTACAGCAACCTGCTGTTCAGGTACACTCTTACAAGAGTGAGTGGGCGGGAAAATGCGGAAGATCTTGTGCAGGAAACTTTTATTGCTGCCTGGCGCAACAGGCATAATTTCAGGGAAGAAGTCTCAATAAAAAACTGGCTGTTCACCATATTAAAATCCCGTATCATCGATCATTACCGAAAGTGTGCCAGGAAACCTGACTTAAAGCATGCCGAGCTTAAAGATCAATACTTCAATGAATCCGGTCATTGGGCTGAATCTGCTATGCCAGAACCCTGGAATAAGTCAACGGATGAGGCCTTGGAAACTGCGGAGTTTATGTCAGTATTAAAAGCATGCAAAGACAAACTCAAAGAAACACAAAATGCGGTATTTACAATGAAACATCTTGACGGAATGGAAACTGACGAGATATGCAAGGAACTTGAAATTACATCGTCTAACTATTGGGTGCTTATGCACAGAGCGAAGCTTCAATTAAGAGAGTGCCTTGAAAAAAACTGGTTCGGTATATTAAAATGATGAGGACAAAGAGATGATGATAAACTGCAGACAAGCGACTGAACTGATGAGTAAAAGTGATGAAAAAAATCTCAGCGTAGGTGAAAAATTTAAACTATATATTCATCTCACCTTCTGCAGGATTTGCAAATTATTCAGCAGACAAAACAAGCTCCTGATACAAAAATACAAAGGGCTGAAACCGGCTAATGAATCGGTTTCAGCTGACTTTAAAAAGAAGGTGATCGAAAGATTGAACGATAAAGAAGAATTATAAACAGGATTATCTGGTTTTAAAACTCTTTTTCATCCATTTAGCACAGGATTATAATAAATTCAGGCTTTATTATTAAATTGTAAGGTATTGCATTGACACTCGTCAATATCATTAACAAGCAATTAATCCATTTAAAATTTAAAAAACAAAATTATGGAAACTAAAAAAAATTTTGCACTGAAAGGTATTTTAGTGGCCGGCGGATTTCTCGTAGGCTCATTTGTTAATGGCAATGATGCAAGCGGTACATCTTCCGGACTTGGAGAATTCCAGGATCTTGGATCCGGTGCTGAGCTTCGCGGTGAACTCCTGAATGATAATTCTGGTGATTTGCTGGCGATGCTTGAGTTAAAATGCGGAGACAAGGCAAAGGAAACTGAAAAGACCAAAGATGCAAAGAAGTCAGAAGCAACTAAAACCGATAGTAAGGCCATGGAAGGCAAATGCGGTGAAGGCAAATGTGGCGACAAGGATAAAGCAAAAAAAGCTTCCACCACCAGCAGCTCTGACACAACCAGGAATGAAAGTAAATCCAAGGAAGGAAAATGCGGTGAAGGAAAATGCGGCGAAGGCAAGTGTGGTAACTGAACTCCACATGACAAGTGTGTTAAGTGATTCGCCGGAATTCCAAATCAACGCAGAAAAGTTCCGGCTATTCAGCCGGAACTTTTCATTTAAACAAAAGATCAGAAAATGACAGGAATAGGTTTCAGAAAAGATTTTGCATCAGAGTTTCTTGAAGGAGACAAGTTAAAGCCCTCTTTCATCGAAGTTGCTCCGGAAAACTGGATTGGCATAGGAGGCTATTGGAATAAATTGTTCAGGAAGGCTTTGGAAAAATACCCCCTGTACACACATGGCCTTTCACTTTCCATAGGAAGTCCGGATGAAATAGACATAGAGTTTCTTAAGAAAGTACGTACCTTCTTAGATGAAAACAATGCAAAGGTGTATTCAGAACACTTGAGTTTCTCAAAATGCGACAATGCGCACCTGTATGATCTGTTACCCATCCCCTTTACGCAGGAAGCTGTGAAACATGTGTCCGGTAAAATCAAACAAGTTCAGGATGTCTTGAACAGGGAACTTGTTATAGAAATCGTAAGCTATTACACTTCAGTTTCACCCGAAATGAATGAAATTGATTTCATCAATGCAGTGCTGAAAGAATCCGACTGCGGACTCTTGCTTGACGTGAATAATATCTATGTAAACAGTTTCAATCACAATTACGATCCCATAGACTTTATAAATAAATTGCCTTTGGATCGAGTGCGATACATACACATGGCAGGACATCAGAAAGTAGCCCCAGATCTCATCATCGACACTCACGGTGAAGCCATCATAGATCCGGTCTATGAATTATACAGCTACGCCTTTCGAAAATTGGGAAGAGAAGTACCGGTATTACTGGAAAGAGACTTTAACATTCCGGAGTTGGATGAATTACAGGCAGAATTGAGCATGCTGGAGGAATTAAAAAACAAAGAGCTTATACAATATGCAAGTGCCTGATAAAACATATGAGTTGCAGTCACAACTTGCGGATTATTGCCGAACAGGCATTAACAGCCTTCCGGAGGATGCAGTTCATCCGGAACACGTGAAGCATTACCGAAGGCTGGTTTATAACGTGATTGAAGACAGCCTTTCCTCCGCTTATCCATTAACAAGGAAACTTCTCGGACAAGAAAGCTGGGATCAAATCGTGCATGAATTTTTCCGCAGTCACAAATGCCGTTCTGCACAAGTTTGGAAAATGCCTGGGGAGTTTTATGAATACATTAGTGAGATAAATTCAACGTTGAAGGAAGAATACCCAATTCTTACAGACCTCCTCTTATTCGAGTGGATGGAAATTGTTGTATTCATGATGGAGGATATAAAAGTTGATTACGCTGAGGAAGGAAGTTATTCCGAAGACCGGCTGGTTTTGAATCCTGAGATCCGAATAATTGGGCTGAATTATCCTGTTCACTTGAAGAATGCATCTAAAATCACTGCTGGTGACAAAGCTCAATATTACGTACTGGTGTTCAGGAATCCTGAAAACCACAAAGTACAGTTTATGAATATAACAGCGCTTCACGTAAAACTGCTGGAATACATGACAGAGAAACCGAGAGGCTTTTCAGAGATGGCTGCTTATCTGCGTTCAGTTTTAGCTCCGGCAAATTCAGATAATATCCATGCAGAACTTGAACAATTCATTTATAAATCTGTGGAGAAAAAACTGATCCTTGGATTTTCAAAAATATAATTCAAAAACAGTATTGAATCTGTCATCTGATTCACATATCATTTACTGCGGTAAAAACTACTTGAAGTATTTTTCAATTACATTTCACCTTCTTTTCGAAATATGAGTTCAAAACTTATGCTTTCAATTTCCAATAAAAAACAGTGGGGTAAAAAATAAGAGTGCATAAAAGAAAGATTTATCTTTGTTATGCGCACATGAAAAAAGTATTGTTTTTCAATCCAAGGTCAGCAAACAGCAAGCCAAGAATTCCAAACAGCATTCTGCAGGTAGCCGCCTCAGTAGAAGGTACAATTGAATGGGCAATTGTGGACGGGAATCTTGAGGAAGACTCCTGGTTAAAAATATCTTCTTATCTTAAGACAAATGAATACCGGTACTTCGCTTCAACTGTAATGCCTGGCCCGCAATTACATCAGGCGATCCGGACAAGCAGGAAAATAAGGCATGAGTTTCCTTCCGTGAAGATTATTTGGGGAGGGTATTTTCCTTCCAACCACTACAAAGCGGTTCTGAGCTCAGGTTATGTGGACTTTATCATCAATGGCCAGGGAGACAAAGCATTTGCAAAGCTGTTATCTGCTCTTGAATCGGGATCTCAGTCATTCGAAGAAATCAACAACCTAATTTATAAATCCCAAAATGGCTCAGATGAGAATTTAAATTTTAGCATTAATCCTTCAGATGAAATATATGAACAGGACGAACTTAATGAACTGCCTTATCATACATTGAATAAATTTTATCCTCTTAAAAAATATCTTGGAAAGACATATTTGGGTGAGAAAACCATTGCTTATCATTCAAGCATGGGTTGTCCATTTACATGTTCATTTTGTGCTGTTGTTCCCCTGTATAAAGGGAGGTGGAAAGGCAAATCAGCTATAAAAATATACTCTGACATCAAATATCTGAAGGAAGAATATGGCGGGAATGCCATAGAGTTTCATGACAATAATTTTTTTGTATCTGAAAAAAGAACAGCTGAATTCAGCGAACTGATTTCAAAGGAAAACATGAAATGGTGGGGAGAGGGTCGCATTGACACCATAGACCGGTACAGCGACATCACACTGGAAAAGATGAAGGATTCAGGTTGTAAAATGATTTTTTTCGGTGCGGAAAGCGGCAACGATGCTATACTGAAAAGCATGGATAAGGGAGGCACTCAAACCGGAGAACAAATACTCCGATTTGCAGGCAGAATGAAAAAGCACGGTATTATACCAGAGTATTCATTTGTGCTTGGCACACCCGCGGAAAGCAGGAATGAAGTATGGAAGCAAATCCGTCTGGATGTGGAATTTATCAGAAAAGTGAAGGATATAAATCCAGAAACAGAGATTATTATTTATATCTACAGTCCTGTGCCAACTGAAGGCAGCAAGCTTTATAATGCCGCAATAAATTCAGGTTTTAAGTTTCCCGAAACACTGGACGACTGGATATCTGATAAATGGCTGAATTTTGATCTGAGAAAAAATCCTCTTACTCCCTGGCTAGAACCAGACATGATAGATTACATCAGGAATTTTGAAACCGTATTGAACGGATTTTATCCGACAGTTTCAGACATACGGCTGGGACCGAACCGGAGAAAGGCCTTAAAAATGATTTCGGCATTCAGATATAAATACAAACTATACTCCCTGCCGTTTGAAATTAAATCACTTCAGAAATTCTGGAAATACAGGCAACCTGAAATAGAAGGTTTTTGAAGACTCTATAATTTATCAACAACACCGAATGGAACAAATTATTTTGTATTATTAAAGCAGGATGCGAATCATTTCCATTGCAGAGAAGAAGCTGCTTGACATTTTTTACAAACCCTTGGTTTTAAAGTACACTTCGGAGACAAGAACATACCGATACAGGCATTTAAAGGTAGATGTTCATCCGGGTGTATTCCACCCGGGCTTGTTTTACAGCACTAAGACTTTGCTTTTTTATCTTGAGAAGAAGGAGATAAAATCTAAACGACTCCTCGAATTAGGCTGCGGTACCGGTTTGATTTCTATTTACGCTTCAAGCAAAGGTGCATTTGTTACTGCTACCGATATCAATCCGGCTGCAATAATGAATGCTGGCATCAATTATAATCAGAATTCCACTCAGATTAATGCTGGAGGCGGAACAATTCAGATTTTACAGAGTGACTTATTTAATGAAGTCTCTGATTATAAATTCGACCTGATAATAGTGAATCCGCCATATTACAGAGGTAAAATAAAATCGGAAAGGGATTATGCATGGTACGCAGGAGAAAACATGGAGTATTTTGAGCGTTTTTTTTCAAGCGTAACTCATTTTTTAAGTGGAGGTTCAACATGTCTGATGGTCTTGTCGGATGAGGTTCTTGAAAGTGTCAATAACATTGCCGGATTTTACGGTGTTAAACTGAATGAAGTTTTCAAGCGAAAAGTTCTATTGGAAATTAACAGGGTTTATGAATTATCAGCCAATGCTTGAATTTGAAATCATAACATCTGGCACTTCAAGCAGTATTGCACAAGCAGATTCGGCAGCAGTTGCAAGTTCAACACAATCTTCCATTATCAAGACCTTACTTTACTTTGGTCTATTCCACCATCCATTACAAGTGGATGAAATAATTGAATATTCAAATTTGTCTCAGCTGAATCATGAAAAGGTTCAGCAAAGTCTGAAGGATTTGGTGAGCAAAGGGTTAGTCAGCCAATCAGGGCCCTGGTACTACATTCAGGGTGATGAATCGATAATTAAAAGAAGGATTGAGGGAGAAGTTCTTGCGAAAAAACTGTTTAGCAAGGCTAAATTCTTCAGCAAAATAATTTCCCGTTTCCCCTTCGTTCGTGGAATCTATTTGTCTGGCTCCATTTCCAAATACTACATGGACAATAAATCAGACATCGACTATTTTATAATCACCAGTTCAAATCGGTTATGGATATGCCGGACAATGCTGATTTTTTTTAAAAAGGTTTTTCTTCTCAATTCGAAAAAGTTTTTTTGTCTTAATTATTTTATCACGGAGGACAATCTTGAGATTCCTGACAGAAATATATTTACCGCAACAGAAATCATACATCTCATTCCGATTTTTAATGAAAGCTTGTTTCAGAAATTTTCGGAATGTAACTGCTGGATTAAAGAGTATTATCCTGAACTGAAGAAAAGGGAAGAAAGGCTTGTGATACCTCAAGGAGGATTTTTTCTGACAAGGATAACGGAGAAATTTTTATCCGGAAAAGCGGGCGACAAGCTGGAGGATTTTTTTCTTCGAGCAACTACATCATGGAGAAGAAGCAAATTCAGGCATTTTGATGAAATGCGATTCAATCAGAGAATGAGAAGTGACAAAAACTCTTCCAAGCACCATCCGCTCGGGTATCAGGAGAGAGTCCTTGAAGCATTCAGCCAATCCATTACGCAATTTGAAGTAAATAATGGAATAAAGATCAGCAGATTATGAAATTATTACTAACACACGGATATTTTCTCAGGCTAGATGAAAAGCAGTGGAGTTTGCAAGAGCCATATCCTCCGCTAGCCACATTGTATGCTGCATCTGAATTAAAGCGAGAAGGTTTCGAGGTAATCATTCAGGATCCGATGTTTGAGAAGTCAACAGATTTTCTCAATCATGCGATAATTCAAAACAGGCCTGAGCTCGTGATCATTTACGATGACGTCTTTAATTATCTGACAAAAATGTGCACCACCGTCATGCGAAACGCAGTTTTTGATATGATCGAAATAGCGAAAATGAATAAGTTGATATGTGTGATTGCAGGAAGTGATGCATCAGATCATCCGGATATGTACCTTAAGCAGGGAGCTGATTTTATTATAAAAGGCGAAGGTGAAAAAACTGTTTCAGAGCTTGTTCGGGCAATAGCAGAAAGAAAGGAAAACTGGAAAGCTATACCAGGCATTTGTTTTATGGAAGGAGACAGGATGATAAAAACTGAGTCAAGGCCTGTGATGAAGGAACTTGACAAACTTGGTCTTCCGGACTGGGACAGTATCGACCTCAAGCCGTATGTACAGGCATGGAAAAAGAAATCCGGTTATCTGTCATTAAACATCAGCACCACACGAGGCTGTCCCTTTCACTGCAACTGGTGCGCGAAGCCGATTTACGGAAACCGGTATCATGTTCATAGTCCTGAATACACACTCAATCAGATCAATAAATTACAAAAGGTATTCGGCGCCGAACATTTTTGGATTACTGATGACATATTTGGATTAAAACCAGGATGGACATCAAGATTTGCGGAACTTGTATCCGAATCCGGAGCACGATTCAGATACAAAATTCAGTCGAGGGCAGATCTTTTATGCAAGGAAGGTACGGTGAAAGAGTTGGCAGGAAGCGGATGTGAAACCGTTTGGATAGGAGCAGAAAGCGGTTCACAGAAGATTCTTGACGCAATGGATAAGGGTATCCGTGTTGAACAAATATATGAGGCAAATAAACTGCTGAGAAAGCATGGGATCAGGCCGGCATTCTTTTTACAATTCGGTTATCCAGGTGAGGATATGAATGATATTAACCTAACGATAAAAATGCTTGAAGAATTAATGCCAGAAGATATCGGTATTTCAATTTCTTATCCATTGCCGGGTACAGTGTTTCATGACAAAGTCAAGGAAGAGTTGTCAAATAAAGCCAACTGGACAGACAGCGATGATCTTGACCTGATGTTTCAGAATACTTATCCGGCAGAATTTTACAAGAATTTGCAACGATATATTCACCGCAGATACAGGAGCAGGCAGGCACTAAGATACATTGGCAAAGCCCTGAAGAAACCTTTTAGAATTAAAGCGCCAGAATTGCTGTCGATGTGCAAAGCACCTGCATATATAGCCGGAAGCATTTACTACAAAAGGAAACTGCTCAGAAACACACGTGATTCAAATATCAGCTTTAAGGAAAGTGATGAATCCTGAACAATCATATATAAATGCGTTTGACCTGGCAGCCAGAGATTATGATGATGAATTCAGCAATACATGGACAGGCAAAGCACAAAGAGAACGGGTACATTATTTTCTAGCTAAAGATTTAGCCAAAGGAATCCTTCTGAATATTCTTGAACTAAACTGCGGCACCGGGGTAGATGCCATATATCTTTCAGGTGAAGGACATAATATCACTGCTATCGATGCTTCTCCGGAAATGATACGCATTTGCAAGTCAAAGGCCGATCGTTATGATACCAATAAAATAAAATTCATAGAAGCAGACATAAAAACATTCGTTTCTGCAGAACAGCAATTCGACTATATCTATTCCAATTTCGGAGGATTGAATTGTCTAAATCAGAATGAGCTCAGGAAACTAAGCGCTTCGGCTGCCTCATGGCTGAAACCTGGCGGAAGAATATCAATGGTGATCATGGGGCGGCATTGTTTCACTGAGATGTTGTACTTTCTTTTCAAAGGCAAGTATAAGATGATCGGACGCAGAAATACGAATGAAGCCACAAATGTGAATGTTCATGGTGAACTTTGCGAAACATGGTATTACAGTCCGACGGATATCCAAAATATTTTTGCTACTGAGTTTACTCTGGTGAGATACAAACCTGTTGGTTTATTCCTTCCACCTTCCTACCTGAACAATTTTTATAAAGCTAAGCCTTTGTTAAAAAAAGCAGCATTGAAAATGGAGAAAACGATCGGCACATTTTCATGGTTTGCCAACTGGTCGGATCATTACTTCATTGAACTCCAAAAAAAGAGTTTATAATATTGTCGGCCAACCTGAATGATTTCTACACCAAAAATATTGCTGAGTCACGGTTACTTCCTTCACGAAGATCCGAAGGAGCAGGAAATCATGAAGCCTTATCCTCCACTGGGCATACTTTACATTTCCGCCTATCTGAAAAAAAGCGGTTTTGAGAACAAAATATTCGATTCGACCTTCAGTACTTTTGATGAGCTGATCAAACATGTGACAATAGAAAAGCCCGACATCCTTGCATTGTACACCAACCTGATGACAAAACGAAATGTCCTAAGGGTAATAAAAGCAATCAAGCACAGAGAAGATTTGAAAGACATAAGAATTATTCTTGGAGGGCCAGAACTACGACATAATGCGGAAAATTTTTTACGTTTCGGGGCAGACATTCTGGTAATTGGTGAAGGGGAGCAAACTATGCTGGAATTGGTTGAACAATATTCCCGAAATGATGACAGCATTAAGGCACTTTCTAAAATTGACGGTATTGCATATTTGAATGAAAAAGGTGAACTGAAACTTAATCCGGAGCGAAAGTTTATAAAGAATCCGGACGAACTTCCCATACCTAACAGAGAAGGGATTGATCTTACATTATACCTGAAAGCATGGAAAGAAAGGCACGGATATAATGCGATTTCCGTTTCTACGATGAGAGGTTGTCCTTATACCTGCAAGTGGTGCAGCAGAGCAGTTTACGGACAAAGCTACAGAAGGAGAAGCCCTGCCCATGTTGTGAATGAGATTAAACAGCTGCAAAACAGATATGAATTTGAAACGATATGGTTTGTAGATGACGTATTCAACATCAGTCACAAATGGCTCACAGAATTTCGTGATGAACTGATAAGACAAGGCGTGAACATCAGATATGAATGCATTACACGAGCTGACAGGATGAACACAGAAGTCATTCAGTATTTAAAGGAAAGCGGATGCTATCGTGTCTGGATAGGTGCAGAAAGCGGCTCACAGAAAATACTTGATGCAATGAACCGGCGTGTGAAGGCTGAAGAAGTAAGGGAGATGATCAGAGAATCCAAGCGACAGGGACTGGAAACCGGCACATTCATCATGCTAGGTTATCCCGGAGAGACAGAGGAAGACATAGAAGAAACGATAAATCATCTCAGTGAATCATCACCGGATTATTATACTATAACTGTGGCATATCCGATTAAAGGCACTGATCTGTATCTGGAAGTTGAGCAACAGCAATTGCATCAAATTTCTTTTGAAAAACAAAACGACAGAGACAGGGACTTCAAAAGAACATATCCGAGAAAATACTACGACTTTGCGGTCAGAAGAATCTTTAATGAGTTAGAGTACAGAAAACTCTCATCAGTGAACGGAAAAAAATTTTTTCGAGTAATTGTACATCGGATTAAATCCGTGCTTGCAAAAAGCGCAATGATTTATTACCGCATTGTATCATGAACGAAAAATTTCGATTGAATTTCGTTACTTTACAATCGAATTTTCGTTCAAAACCAGAAGATGCAGAGCAGGAATTCCGAATCAGAATTATTAGTGCAAATATCTCAGGGCGAGAATCAAGCCATCATGAAACTTTATGATGAATATTCTCCTTTGATATACGGCATCATCATCAATTTGGTCAGGGACAGAGAAAAAGCCGAGGAAATTTTCCTTGAGACATTCAATTCAATCATTTCCAAATCAAAGTCATACAAATCTGAACATAATACGCTGGCAATCTGGCTGATAAACATGACCCGCCAGGCAGTTTACAGTATCACAAACCAGAGTCAATACTCAGAATATTTAAAGAATTCGAAAAGTAACCCAGAGCAGCCATTTTCAGTAATAAAGCAAGCAGGAGATACATACAAGAGCAAGCATGAAGCCGTTTTGAACGAACTCGAATCCGGTCAAAGACAAATGCTTGAAATGATTTTGTTTGGAAATTATTCTCAATCTGAAATTGCCGTCGCACTCGGAGTTCCTCTTGGCACAGTAAAAACCAGATCAAGAGCGGCACTATTGAAATTTCGCGACGGAGGTAAAAGTTAGTAAGAAGTTCAATGAATGTGAATGAATACATAGAAAGCGGTGTTGTGGAGATGTATGTTGCCGGATTGCTTGGACCAGAGGAAAGGAAGGAGTTTGAGCAGAGGCTTTTGATGTATCCTGAACTTTCCAGAGAGTTAAACATGGTTCAATCTTCGCTTTCAAATTTTGCACAGGCTCACTCAGTGAATCCCGCACCTGCTTTAAGGCAAAGGGTTGCGGATAAATTCAATACAGGAGATTCCGGCACAACCGATAAACACAATAGGACCGGTGAGAAAGCAGATCACAGTTTAACATACAAATACATGATAGCAGCCAGTTTGGCTGCTCTTGTAATCAGCACATTTGCCTCCTGGTTTTTTTACACACGCTGGGAAGAAGCAGAAAACAGGTATACTTCGATTTTAGGTGACAAGAATCAACTTGAGCAGAATTACAATCTGATCAAATTCGATCATCAGCGTATATTATCAGATCTGCTTATAATGAGAGATCTGAATACCACTGTTTATCCCCTGCGTCACCATGAAGCAGGCATGACATATAAAGTCAGAGTTTACTGGAACAAAGACAGTGGGGAAACCTACGTGGATGTGATAATGCTTCCGGATTTACATAACGAGGAGCAATATCAGCTCTGGGCTATCAGTGGTGATGAATACATTGATGCAGGAGTTATGAATTTAAGCGCGGACTATGGGCTTACACGCATGAAAGACATCAGCAGCGCGGGTGCCTGGGCAATTACTGTAGAATCAAAAGGCGGAAGTAAAACGCCAAACCTGAACAAAGTCGTGATGCGTTCCAATTAAAATCGATTTTCTCCCAGCCTTTTAGTCTTCAATATTGATGTCCGGAATGCCAAAGGATTCACGGAATGTGTTATATTTGTTTCAAGTAGCTTGAAACATTTTTCTTACATATTGATAATTGTATCCGGTTTACTTTCCTGTACAGATGAATCCGGACAGCCAGAATTGTTTCGACCGGACAATTGCGACAGTACTGCATTCTCCTATTCAAGGGACATCCGACCTATTATTTCCGCCAACTGCAGTTACAGTTCCTGCCATGCCCAAGGCGGCACGGGAAGCTATGATTACAACGATTATGCAGTATTGGCTGACCGCATACGGGCAGGAAGGTTCGTAGAAAGACTGGACTTGCCGGTTGATAATCCTCTGCACATGCCGGAAGGATTCAGAATGAACCCCTGCGAATTATATAAACTTAAAGTTTGGATTTTACAAGGATACTCTAATAACTAAGCAAATGAAAAGAAGCCTGGCAATTTCAATCGTCTTCATTCTGACACACTCATTTGCTGAGGCTCAAAATGTCTTCATATGTAAAAACGGAACAGCCAGTTTTTTTTCGTCAGCGCCATTGGAAGACATTGAAGCTCTTAATAATGGAGTTAATTCAATCCTGAACATTTCCAATCAGGAAATTGCATTCATAGTTCCCATCAGAGGTTTCAAATTTGAAAAAGATCTGATGCAAGAGCACTTCAATGAAAAATACATGGAAAGCGATAAATTTCCCCAAGCCACGTTTAAAGGAAAGATTCTGGACACACTTAACTGGAGTTCGGCAGGGATTTATAATGTCAGCGCCACAGGAATCATGAACATTCACGGAGTTGAGAAAGAAAAAACTCTGAAAGGAAAGCTGGAGGTTAAAAACCAGGAATTCACAATTGAAAGCTCATTCAAAGTGGCTGTAGCGGAGTTTGGTATCAGCATACCTAAGCTTCTATTTCAGAATATTGCCGATACGGTTAGCGTGAATGTAAAAGCACATTATCTACCTTACAAAAAATGAATTTATTAACGCCGCATGAATAAACATCTTCATAAGAAACTCCACATTCTATTCATCCTGGTGATGACATTATTCAATTCAAATATTTTTGCACAGGATGATCTTCTTTTACAATTAAAAGAAGAAAGCATGGATGATCGCCGGGAACCCGTTCAGGCAAGCTTCAAGGGAGACAGAATCATTAATGTACAGACCAATGAAACAGTTAAAAAGAAAAACCTCGATGTGAGAGTCAGCCATCTTTTCGGAAATATCGGGAAGAAAAGCGGAGGAGGCTTCCATAATCTTTACGGTTTTGATCAGAGTCAGGACATCAGGATTTCACTGCACTATGGCATAACAGATCGTCTAATGGCCGGATTTGGACGTACCAAGAGGCATGAAAATCTTGAAGGGTTGCTTAAATACAAGTTGCTGCAACAGAGCATTGATAATTCAATGCCCGTATCAGTCACGCTGTTCGGCAACACTACTTTTTCTGCAAGAGCAAAGGAGCTGGTGGAGAAGGATGTTCACAGGCTGACATACAATGCCCAATGCATCATCACCAGGAAATTTTCCAGAAATTTTTCCATGGTAATTGTTCCATCATACCTGCATAGAAATTTTGTGGCTGCGGACGATGAAAACGGAGTATTAAGTCTGGGAACAGGGATGAGGATCAAGTTCACTCCAAGCTCGTCGATTATTTTTGACTATTACCATACTTTTGGAAGAGATGTATCTGGAATGGAATTCTTTGATCCAATTGGTGCAGGTGTGGAGATAGAAACCGGAGGACATGTATTCACTCTGATGTTCACGAATGCTTCAGGGATTATCGAAAACGATTTTCTTGTGAACACGATGGATGACTGGGGGAAGGGCGGCATGAAATTCAGCTTTATTATCTCAAGAATGTTCAAGGTCGGATCATGAGTTTAAGCTAACTAAATTCACGATTACACGTAATAAGGTTTTCATTGATTATGCCAGATTCTCTCAACATCATTGCATCACACTGGAACATACTGTTGAAGAGTTCTGACAATCCTGAATCTTCCGGAAATCAGCTGATATTTCCCCTGCCGGCCAGGTCTGAAAAATCCGATTACACCCCGGATTTTTATTTTAATCAATCCTACACAGAGGCTGAGTCAGGGATTTTATCAAGCGATCAGTTTCAGATTCCACATAATTTCACAAGCACTGATTTGTATAAGAGTCACAGACTCGAGCCAGTTCACAACAATCCAATGCCCAGAGAAAGCACAGATAATTTCTGGATTTTCCCGTCACTGCTTTTAATAATCGGAACACTTGCCTGGCTGAGATTTTATTATTCCAAATATTTCAATCAACTTTTAAAAGCATTTTACAACATAAACCTGAGCTTGCAGCTTGTGCGAGATGAAAACATTCTTGTTCAGAGGGCTTCATTGATTCTTACTTTCACTTTTCACTTAATAGCAGCATTATTTTTATATCAAGTCAGTATAAACGCAGGTTGGGAACTGGGTGGGCTGCCGCAGGGCTTTTATCGTTACATCTTTATTGTTCTGCTCGTTTCAGCAGCATACACATTGAAATTCCTGGTACTGAAGATTACTGGATGGCTGTTTGATTTAGACAGAGAAATGGCGACATATATTTTTCACATTTTTTTAATAAACAATGTCTTAGGACTTCTGCTTCTGCCCTTCATCGCCTTGATGACATTCAATCCTCAAGCGGATGTAAGCACATTGATCACAGCATGCATCTGGACAATCGGCATATTCTTCATTTACAGAATTTTTAGGGGTATTCTGACCGGGATGTCGGTGCCAGGTTTCTCTGTGCTTTATTTATTTTTATATCTTTGCACCCTCGAAATCGCCCCTTTACTGGTCCTGATCAGGATTATCATTCAGTAAAGGCTGTAAGTTTACCTTTTGATCCCAGAACCCCTCATCCCTCTTATGAGTTTGAAAGTAAAAAGCATTCTGGTTACGCAGCCAAAGCCTGAAACCGATAAGTCACCTTATTACGATTTAGCAAAGAAATTCAATGTAAAAATCGATTTCAGGCCCTTTATTCATGTAGAGCCAATTTCTGCTTTAGATTTCAGGAAAGACAAGGTAAACATTCAGGATTTTACTGCTGTAATACTTACCAGTCGTAATGCGGCAGACAATTTCTTCAGGATTTGTTCGGAAATGCGTGTGACTGTTCCTGAAAGCATGAAGTATTTTTGTGTTTCAGAATCAACGGCTTATTACCTGCAAAAGTTTGTTGTATATCGCAAGCGTAAGATATTCTTCGGCAAGCAGACTATTAGCGACCTTATGGACCTGATCAAGAAACACAGGAAAGAAAAGTTTCTTGTGCCTTGCACAGACATTCACAAACAGGAAATATTCGAGACTCTGGAAGCAAACGGTATCGACTATACCAAGGCAGTGATATATAAAACTGTGGCAAGTGATTTATCTGACCTGGCTAATGTAAATTATGATGTACTGGTATTTTTCAGTCCTTCCGGCATCACTTCTCTTTTCAAGAATTTCCCGAAATTCAAGCAGAACAATACCCGTATTGCGGCTTTTGGTCCCACTACTGCTCAAGCTGTATTGGATGCCGGATTAAAGCTCGACATTCAGGCTCCGGTTCCAGCGGCACCATCCATGACCATGGCTCTTGAACAGTACATCAAGAAAGCCAATAAATAAAACGGACAATGCCAGCTTCAGAAAATAAGACGCGGCAGACTTTTCCAAGAACAGAACGTTTAAAGAGCAGGAAGATCATTGAACAGCTGATGCTGGATGGTAAAACCATCAATGCACCTGGTTTCAAACTTATTTGGATGCACACGGAATTGCCAGAGAGTGTTCCCGTGCAGACGGCTTTTGCAGTCCCGAAGAAAAGAATGCGACTGGCCACCGACCGAAACCGGATCAAGCGGATGATGCGCGAGGCATACAGGAAAAATAAGTCAGAATTGTGCAATTTGCATGACAATCTGGAGAAACAAAGTGCCATACTTTTTGTATACAATGGCAATACTGTTCCGGAATACCGGAATCTGGAGGAAATACTGATTCAAACGGTTAAAAAATTCGTTGTCCATCTTTCGAAAAATATTTAGTGCAATATTCATCGCATTGATTCGTTTTTATCAGGGCGCGATTTCACCCTTGTTCAGATCTTCCTGCAGATTTCATCCGACTTGTTCTCAATACGGCATTGAAGCAATTAAAAAGTACGGGCCTTTGAAGGGAGGATGGCTGACTCTGAAAAGGCTGTCGCGGTGCCATCCCTGGGGGGGGCACGGATATGATCCGGTTCCCTGACAAATAAAATAGAATTATAAGAAAGATGAAAAGATTAAAAATATGGGTTATAGGGGCGGTGATTGCTGCAGGGGCTCTGATTAGCTATTCATTCGCTGATCGCTATTTTGAAATTTCCAAGAACCTGGATATTTTTTCTTCCCTGTTCAGGGAAGTGAACATTCATTATGTGGACAGTGTGGAGCCGGCAAAGTTGATGAAAACCGGAATTGATGCCATGCTTGAATCGCTGGATCCATACACCAGTTACATACCAGAATCCGATATTGAAGATTACAGAAGCATGACCTCAGGACAATACGGAGGAATCGGGGCCTTGATCAGGCAAAGAGGAGACAATGTAATTATCAGCGATCCTTATGAAGGATTTCCAGCACAGAAATCCGGACTCATGGCTGGAGATCTTATCAGGGAAATTGATGGCAAATCCGTCAAAGGAAAAACAACATCTGAGATAAGCCGCATGCTGAAAGGATCTCCTAAGACATCAGTGAAACTTCTGATTGAACGACCAGAAACCAAAGGCACGCTGGAGTTCCAGATCACCCGCGATGAAATTAAAGTCGGGAGTGTGCCTTATTACGGAATAGTCACTGAGGGCATTGGATACATCCGCCTGAGTAATTTCACCGAGCAGGCAGGCAAAGAAGTGGCTGAAGCCATGAAGAAGCTGAAAGAAGAGAA
The DNA here is from genome assembly GCA_003389385.1 of Bacteroidota bacterium. Lineage (GTDB taxonomy): Bacteria > Bacteroidota > Bacteroidia > AKYH767-A > 2013-40CM-41-45 > QQVM01. The sequence continues at coordinate 157,764 of QQVM01000004.1, read as the reverse complement.
TACGTTGAAAGGCGTGATACTTGATTTAAGAGGAAATCCGGGAGGATTGTTGCATGAGGCTGTCAGTGTTACCAATGTATTTATCGACAAAGGGCAAGAAGTGGTGAGCACCAAAGGTAAGTTCAGGGAATTTGACAGAACATACAGAACGATAAATACACCAGTCGAAACATCCCTTCCGCTTGTAGTACTTGTGAACAGTGCCTCTGCTTCAGCATCCGAAATTGTATCAGGCTCACTTCAGGATCTGGACCGTGCGGTGATTGCCGGGCAGAAAACATTCGGCAAAGGTTTGGTTCAAACCACCAGATCTCTTTCTTACAATTCTCAACTGAAAATCACCACATCGAAATACTATATCCCCAGTGGAAGATGCATACAGTCGAGGAATTTCAGCAAACGAAACGAGGATGGCAGCGCTAGCATTATTCCCGATTCGATGATGTCGGAATTTAAAACCAGAAATGGCAGAAAAGTTTTTGACGGCGGGGGAATTCAGCCTGACGTAACAACTGAAAGTCTGAAATACAGTAAGATTACAAGCAGCCTGATTGAAAAAAATCTAGTTTTTGATTTTGCCAATAAGTATAAAGCTAAAAACACCAGCATTGCTCAAGCGGGAAAGTTCAGGCTATCAGAATCCGACTACACATGGTTTGAAGCTTTTATTTCCGACAAGGAGTATGACTATACAACCACAAGCGAAGCGGCATTGGAAGAATTAAAAAAGCAAACCAATAACGAAAAATACTATGAGCGCATTGCACCGGAGTTTGAGGCTTTAAGAGCAAAGCTGATGCATAATAAGCAGGACGATGTGAGGAATAACAAGCAGGAGATAAGCGCAGCCCTTGAAGAGGAAATTGTCAACAGGTACTACTTCCAAAAGGGTCGAATTCAAAAATCACTCAGCAATGACCCTGAAATTAAGAAGTGCATTGAAATTCTGGAAGATTCCGCATATTATTCTGGTTTATTAAAAGGAACATTGAATGCGAATGAAGAGAGAGCCAAGCATTAAGCAAAGCAATTGATTTAACACCTTCATTGTAGCAGCACTGAGGAATATGAACATAATCGACAGGTTTCGATCAAGCAATTACCTGTTGTTTACCGGGCTTATAATGCTGGCTGCCGGAATGCCTGTTTCATTGTTTCTTACCAGTCTATCACAGTTTTTCATTGCCGGATCATTTTTTTTGGAGGGAAAGCTACGCGAAAAATTCAAGCGGCTTCTGTCAAACAGAATCGCACTTTTAATCATCGGGATTTGGATAATGCACGTCATAGGCCTGGCTTGGACAGAAAATCTACAGGAAGGGTTCAAGGATCTTCGCATTAAACTACCGCTACTTATCCTTCCCTTCGTACTGGGAGGCTCAGAACCACTTAGTCTTAAACAGTTTCGAATTGTTTGCGGTGTTTTCATATTTTCAGTTTTTTCAGGAAGCATGGTAAGCATGGCAGTACTCACCGGCTTAATTGAAAGAGAAATCAATACTATCAGAGACATATTCATTTTCAATATTTCTCACATTCGTTTTGCTTTGTTCACATGCCTTTGCATTCTGCTTCTGACATTTGATATTTTAAGCAAACGTGAGAAAGCGAATACTTTAATGAATTTTCTCAAGGCGCTACTTGTCGTCTGGCTATTCATATTTCTAATCATCATGGAATCGCTCACGGGCATAGTAATCCTATCGCTGACAGGCTTTTTATTGCTGAACTTTCATTTTTATAAATCGAAAAGATTTTTTCTGCTCACCGGATTTAATTTAATCGCACTTGTCGCTCTTTCGTTGGGAGTTTACCGCATTTCAACTGATCTTGAAAAAGGGAAAAACAAACCAATTTACGAAATCGACACCACCGAACTAACTTCCAAAGGAAATGCATACTATTTCAATCTTGAAAATCCTCTCTATGAAAACGGATTTCCGGTATGGGTATATGTATGTGACACCGAACTTGTAGAAACCTGGAGTGTCAGAAGCAGGATACCGCTTGACTCACTTGATCAGAGGGGAAATAAAATCCGGTATACACTTGTGAGGTTTCTGGCATCCAAAGGCTTAAAAAAGAATGCAGATGCTGTAATGGGATTGAGCGAGCGTGAAGTGCATTCTATTGAGAGAGGCATTGCCAATCACAAATACCAGAATGTAAGCAGTATCCGAATGCGTTATGAGCAAGTCATTTGGGAACTGATAAATTATTCTGAAGGAAAAAATCCAAGCGGACATTCAGTAACACAACGAATAGAATTCTGGAAAGCAGCGGCCGGAATAATCAGTAAAAATCCGCTCATCGGAACAGGCACAGGCGATATGAAAGCAGCTTATGCAAAACAGTATGATGAAATGAACAGCAAGCTCAGTCCGAAATACAGATTGAAAGCTCACAATCAGTATATAGCGATCACTGTAGCATTCGGGATTACCGGGCTGGCATATTTCCTTTTCACACTGATATACAGCCTGGTTTACCGGCAAAAATACCAGGACCTGATGTTTCTCAGCGCATGGTGCATTGCCATGCTTTCCATGATTACAGAAGATACTCTGGAAACACAACCAGGAGCTACATTCTTTGCATACTTCATTTCATTGTTTCTATTTGGCAAGCCGGAAAATCGTGTTGAAGGCCGATCAGAAAAGCAAGACTCAGACTAGCGCCAACATGTAATCAGCCACAGAAGCTGAACTGATTTCATTCATGCAGTGGCATTTTTTAGGATTGTTCCGGCAGTCATTGCATGCACGTTCTACACAAAAATACTTCGAGTGAACTCCTGCGGGAGCCCAACGTCCCGGGTGCATTGGACGAATTGGCGGATAAATACCTATGGCATGCTTTCCCAGAGCTGCTGCAATATGCAAAGGGCCCGTGCTGGCAGAAACAATTCCGTCCACGCGAGCAATAAAAGCCAACAATTCATCCAATGAAAGTTTACCGACAAGATTGATTGCATTAGCAGGCAACATGGAAAGAAAATCCTGAAGCTGATCTTGCTCACTTTCAGTACCGGTTATTGCAAATTGAAACTTAGCAGAAGGCAGATATCTCATGAGATCTCTGTAATGAGCCAGGCTCCATTCCCTTGCGCTCGCGTTAGAACCGGGATGAATAATGAAGGTGGACTTAGCCGAGTTAATCCAGGTCAAATAGTGTTCCGGAGGAAGATCCTTTACAGCTAATCCGTATAGCCCTGCAATCTTATCCAAAGTTGGTATCTCTTCCAGTCCGAAATTTTTCAGTAGCTGAAAATTCAGCTGAGCCTCATGCAGCGCTGAATTCTTCCGGCTGAAAGAAACCAGCTGGTTACAAGTCCACCAGTGAAACAACCTGTGAGAAGTTCCGATGCGATACTTTATCCCTGCCGATCGGGCGGCCGAAGCCACATCTTCCCGAGGAAATACATGCAGGATCAAATCCGGGTTGATGTCTTTCAAAAACTGAATTCTTCCATCAGCATCGAATCCGGAGAAGGTATCATAATTATAAAATTCATCCACATGCGAGCATTTGCTTATAACTGGATATGTATATGTTTTACCGAGGAATGCCAAAGAAGCGTGCGGGAATTTTTCCTTCAGGTAACCTGCAAGAGGCAAAGTAAGAACGACATCACCGATTGCGTCAGTTCTGCTGATGAGAATCTTTTTAATCTTTTCGGCCTGGATATTCACTTCAATTATTTTTCTGCAGCTCTTTCAGCTTTATATATTTGATAAAAGTAGCGTGTGCTGAAATTGCCGCGATCACAAGTCCGTAATAACCATCCATGAAACCAAAACGGAAAAAATAATCTTTCAGGAATTTGATCTTGGGATTGAAGAGGATATTCAGCCATGAGCTTCTTCTGCCTGCTTTGAAAGCGCTTTGTGCTGCAATGGTAGTGAATTTGTTGACCTGTTCAAGATGGCCCTCTATGGTATAATATGAATAATGCAGTATGTCTCCCTTGATAAACATCGCGGCAGAAGGATTATCAGGCATGAAACGGTCATGCGGATTTTCGCCACCCCATTGTCCGGTTCCGCGTCTAAAAATTCGGATTTTTCTGTCAGGATACCAGCCTCCGTGCCTTATCCATTTACCGCAATAACTGGTAAGCCTGTTCATTTGATATGCATCGCTTTGCCAGTTGGCTTTAATCTGCTTGATACTCACCGCAAGTTCATCAGAAAGTGCTTCGTCCGCATCAAGAGAAATGATATGATCATGAGTGGCCAGAGAGATGGCATGATTCTTTTGTTCTACGTGGCCTTTGAAAGCCATTCTTTCAAATCTCACTCCATATGACTTGCATATTTCTTCTGTCTTATCATTAGAAAATGAGTCAAGGACGAGAATTTCATCAGCAACAGGCAGGAGAGACTCAATGCATCGACCGATATTTTTCTCTTCATTGAAGGCAATGATAGCAGCGGAGAGTCTGATCATGCCGCAATTTAACATTATTATTTCTAAGGTTTTGACTTGAGATCCCTTTCTTGTTTCTTTGCTTTCATTAAAGCCTTACAGAATTTGGACCAGGTAAAGGACATATTACAAAAGATAAAAGAAGGTGACCGGAAAGCACTTTCAAGAGCTATTACGCTTGTAGAAAATGAATTACCGGGCGCAGAAGAGCTCCTGCTCACATTGTCGAATGATGTAAGGCCACCCTTAATTGGAATCACTGGTCCGCCGGGCGCCGGGAAAAGCACTCTGATTAATGCCATGCTGAATGAACTTACAGACACGGGGAATAAAGTGGCAGTTATAGCAGTTGATCCGACCTCACCATTTAATTTTGGTTCACTTCTGGGAGACAGGCTTCGCATGTCGGAACATTTTACTGATCCGAATATTTTTATCCGTTCACTGGCAAGCCGCGGTTCACTTGGGGGACTTTCAGAAAAAATTATTGAAGTGAGCGATGTGATTTGCTCAGCGGATTTTGATTTTGTGATCGTGGAAACAGTCGGTGTCGGGCAATCAGAAGTCGAAATCGCCGGCCTGGCAGACATCACGGTTGTTGTTGTTGTGCCTGAATCCGGAGATGAGATACAGGCCCTTAAATCCGGCATCATGGAAATCGCGGATATATTCGTAGTAAACAAAGCAGACCGTGAGGGAGCTGAGGCTTTAGTGAATAATTTAAAAAGAATGTTGCATGATTTCAGGGGCACAAAAATGGAAGTTCCGGTGATAAGCACTATAGCTTCGGAAAAAAAAGGAATCAGGGAATTATTGGAAATCATCAGGGAGAATCAATATCAAGTTTCCGATGAAAAGAATATTTATCTTCTTGCTGAAAAAGCCTATCGGATTATCAGAAAGAACAGAATGAGAGATGTAAGTCGACCAAGCTTGCTGAAGACAATAGAAAAAGAGCACAAAAGCCCCGGTTTCAGCATCTATCGTCTTGCAAATCAACACCTCAAGGAATAGTTGACGTTTAGCAAAATTTTGTAAATTGACTGCCTTATAAACCTTACAAGCAACAGTATACAAAAGGAGTTATGCCTGTCAGAACGATACGTCCCATAAAATTTATCTCGATATTTCTTCTTCTGTGCTTTAGCACATGCGTAAAAGCGCAGGTCTTCTGGATTGAAGATTTCGGCACTGCCCCTGTTTGCGACCAGGGAAATGAAGCAGACAATACGATCACTGCAAATGGAATCTGGACTGTCAATGATGTTGGAATTCAGGATGCATTTGCCAACGAATGGTACATCAGTGCCACTGAACCGGGATTTCCAGCCGGGACTTGTTCAGTAGAAGGCTGTGATGTAAACAGCATTTACACTAACCGTACGCTGCACATTGGAAATGTGCCAGGCTCACCGAATGCAACCACAATCTGCCCAACAGGTGATTGCGGTGCAGTTTATGATCCGGGCGGTTTTCAGAATGTAGTGCTCACCAATAAACGCGCAGAATCACCTGTGATTGACTGCAGTGGAAGAACAGGCATAGTCCTTAGTTTCCTGTATTTTGAAAACGGCGATCCACTGAATGCCGATAACTGCTTCATCGAATATTTCGACGGCACATCATGGATCAATATTGCTGACCCGGGCCGAACTGATCCTAATTGCGGACAAGGTTTTGGAACATGGACATTATATGCTGTCAACCTTCCTGCCTCTGCCGACAACAATCCAAATGTCAGAATTGGATTTCGATGGGAGAATGACAACGGAGGCGTCGGAGTCAATCCATCCTTCGCTGTAGACAATGTCCAGCTTAGCAGCTCAAACACTCCTGTTGCAGGCTTTTTCGCAAGCAGCACTTCCATTTGCGTGAATGACTGCATAGATTTCACAGACACAAGCACCAACAGTCCGACCAGCTACTCATGGACATTCATTGGTGGTTCTCCTTCGGTTTCTTCATTTCCCAATCCATCGAACATTTGTTTCAGCTCCCCCGGCACTTACACAGTGCAACTTATTGTATCCAATGCAGCCGGAACAGATACGCTGACAATTCCGAATTACATTACAGTAAATCCTTGCGTTCCGCCGGATGCAGATTTCAGTGCAGACAGTACTGTGATTTGCGAACGTTCCTGCGTAAACTTTTTTGACCAAAGCACCAATGGACCTACAGCATGGCAATGGTTTTTCCCTGGAGGAACACCTGCCAGCAGCAACTCTCCTAACCCTCAAAACATTTGTTATCAAACTCCGGGATCTTATGATGTCACACTGATTGCCACCAATAATATCAGTTCAGACACACTGACAATACCCGGATATATTCAAGTGAACGTTTGCCCACTGCCAGAAGCAGCCTTCACATCGAGCAACACCGTTATTTGCGCTAACAGATGTGTGAGTTTCACTGACCTGTCTACAGAAAATCCTACATCCTGGCTATGGTCTTTTCCCGGAGCAACACCTTCCACTTCTACAGACCAGAATCCGCAGAACATTTGCTATACGAGTGACGGATTGTATGATGTGCGATTAGTAGTTTCAAATCAGTACGGATCAGACACTCTTGAGTTGTTTTCTTATATACAGGTTGAAAGCGTACCAGGAGCATTTGTAAGTCCAGACACATCCATGGATTTTGGCAGCAGCTACCAGCTGCTTGCGGGTGGTGGAATAAGTTATTCATGGAGTCCGGCAGCGGGGCTTGACAGTACAAATATTCCTAATCCTGTAGCCAGCCCTGGTAAAACCACGACATATGTTGTAGTAATTACAGATGCGCTGGGATGCCAAACTACCAGGCAGGTCACTGTGAGAATCATCCAGGAAAACAGGTTCTTTGTTCCTAATACTTTCACACCCAATCGTGACGGCAGGAACGATTATCTTTTTGTCAGAGGAAACAACCTTTACGGATTGCGTTTTACGGTGTATGATCGTTGGGGCAACAAAGTATTTGAGACTGTCAATCAAAGTGAAGGCTGGGACGGGACCTATAAGGGAAAACTTCTTGATCCGGCGGTCTTCACTTATATTCTGACAGTAAATTATGAAGACGGAAAAACTGTGACTGAAACAGGAAACGTGACACTTATCCGGTAATTACAGGCAATTGAAACAGGAACTATGAAAAAGACAATAATACTCCTGAGTTTGATTGGGATCATTATCTCAGGTAAATCTTACTCTCAGGATGTGCACTTCAGTCAGTTTTACGCAACACCGCTTCAGATAAACCCTGCGATGACAGGAGTATTTGACGGAGTGGCACGAATCTCTAATTCTTACAGGTCACAATGGACGGGCCTGGGAAAAGGATATTCCACGATACATTTTTCCGCTGACGCTCCGGTCGGCAAAGGAAATTTGGGAACTAATTTTTTTGGTGCAGGACTTTTGTTGTACCAGGATAAAGCAGGCACTTCGGGATTTAAACATACCGTACTCCAGGGTTCACTCAGTTTCACAGCAGCGATGGACGGTGTTGGTGATCATTTTTTTTCCGTGGGTTTCCAGGGAGGATTGAACCAGTTCGCTCTGGATCTGACTAAAACAACTTGGGATTCGCAATGGAACGGAGATGATTTTGATCCCAGCCTGAACTCATTTGAATCAATTCAGTTGCAGCAGTTCTCATACCTTGATTTAAATGCAGGAGTATTATACTATTATGTTCCAGATGGAGACAACACTTTCAGTGCCGGTGCAAGTCTTTCGCACATAGGAAGTCCGAATGTTAGCTTTTTTACAGAATCGGATGCTCCTTTGCGCAGGAAAATCACTGTGCATGGAGGAGGAGACTTCGTTCTGAATAAAGACAAAACCTCCTGGATTGACCCCAGGTTCATGGTGTTGATGCAAGGCAAGCAAACCGAAACGATGCTGGGCGGATACATTAAAAACAAAGTTCAGTTCAAGTCGAGGTACACTAATTTCAGGAAAGAGGCTTATTTTTATCTGGGAGGATTTTACAGGATAAACGATGCAGGAATTTTATCTGCGAGATTTGAATACAACACCCTTGGACTTGGTTTGAGTTACGACTTCAACGCTTCCAATCTTTCAAGGCTTGGAGGCAGTGCCAATGCATTTGAGTTGAACATTTCTTACATAGCCCCTGTAAAAAGGGGACAGAGAGAAAAGCAGTTTAACAAGATGCCGAGATTCTTGTAATCTGAATATTACTTTTCCTTAAATTTTTATTCCTGAAAATAGACGCGCTTCACACGCTGGCTGATTCTTGAAAGCACTTCATAGGGAATCGTTCCCAATGCTTTCGCCATCTCCGTCACAGGAAGCTCCGTTCCGAAAACCAGCACCTCATCCCCTTCCCTCGCAGGAATGTCGGTGATATCCAGCATAGTCATATCCATGCAAACATTTCCGACTACAGGAGCAAGTTTTCCGTTAACCAGCATTTTGCCTGTACCATTGCCCAGTCTGCGATCAATTCCATCAGCATAACCCACTGCAACTGTAGCGATGATCGAATCACGTTTCAGCTTTCCCATCCGGCTATAGCCAACAGTTTCGTTTGCATTTACATGTTTGATTTGTGAGATCGTCGTGCGAAGGGTGGCAACCTGGTCGAGATGCGTTTGTTCAGATTGAGAAGATGATACGCCGTACAACCCGATGCCAAGTCTGACCATGTCGAACTGTGCTTCGTTGAAGCGAAGTATACCGGATGAATTCAACACATGCCTGAGAACAGGATAATCAAATGAGGAGCATATCACATCACTCATTCTTTTAAAACGATCGATCTGAATTCTGGTGAATCCATCATGTTCAGCTTCATCGCTCGCTGCCAGATGAGTAAACACTGATTCGACACGTATGAACCTGTTGTTTTTAAGCCTGACAATAAGCTGATTGATTTCAGGCTCTTCAAATCCAAGCCGATGCATGCCTGTATCAAGTTTGAGATGAAGCCTGAGTTCGCCTTTTCCTTGCGAGTTGAGTTCGTCACAATACTGACCCAGGAGCCGGAAATTGTAAATCTCTGGTTGCAGGTTGTATTTCAGGAATGATTCGAGGCTCTGTATTTCAGGGTTCATTACCATGACAGGCATGGAGATTCCGGCTTTTCGCAGTTCCACACCTTCATCGGTATACGCAACCGCAAGGTAATCGACATGATGAAACTGAAGAGTATTTGCTATTTCAAAACTTCCGCTGCCGTAAGATGCAGCTTTCACCATTGCCATGATCTTAGTTCCCGCCCGGAGTCGTGATCGGTAAAAATTCAGATTGTGGACAAGCGCATTGAGGTTAATCTCAAGTGTAGTCTCATGCGCTTTCTGCTGAAGAAATTTGCTGATTTTCTCGAATCCAAAAGGACGTGCACCTTTAATGAGAATAGTTTCATCGCGAAATCCAGGAGCAGAAACGTCTTTAAGAAACTCATCTGTGCCTTTGTAGAATGACTTATTGAGATCAAACAAATGCCCTTGCCTGCTAATAGCTTCGCCTATGCCGATAAGTTTATCTACATTTTTTGCTTTGAGCAGGCCGGCCACTTCAGTATAGAGGGCACTTTCGTTCTTTCCACTCTGAAGAATGTCGGAGAGAATGACTGTTCTGACATCATGTTGCTTCTGCTGGTTTAAAAAATCAAGAGCAACTCGAAGTGAGCCAATGTCAGAGTTATAACTATCATTGATCACGGAACAATTGTTGATCCCATTTTTCATTTCCAGGCGCATGGCAACAGGACTTAAATAAAGCATCCTGTCGGCTATCACCTCGTCCTCTATTTCCATCATGAGCATAAGACACCAGCAGCTGATTGAATTTTCGACTGATGCATCATCGAGAAAAGGGATTGTTATGTTCCTGAATGAGTTCTTGTATACAGCCTGTATTTCGCATTCATCTTCACGTTTTGTGACACGGCCAATCTGCAGGTCAGCCGGGCCCTTGCGCGACCATGCGAAGGTTTTCAGTCCGGGATGTATTAGTTGCAGGCTTTCGACAGCAGCATGAATCTCCGGGTAATCCTTGCTGTAAATGAGCGTAGACACTTCTGAAAACAAACACATTTTTTCTTCGACCTTCTGCACGATGTTATCAAAATTCTCATCATGCGCAGAGCCAATGTTGGTGAAAATGCCTATTGAAGGCTTTACGATTTCTTCCAATTTTTTCATTTCACCCGGCATGGAAATTCCTGCTTCTATCACTGCAAGCTGATGCTCATTGTTCATTTGCCAGACAGAAAGCGGAACACCGGTCTGAGAGTTGAAACTTCTCGGACTACGAACAATATTAAAGTCAGGCCTGAGCAATTGGTACAACCATTCTTTTACGATCGTTTTACCATTACTGCCTGTGATTCCTATCACAGGAATGTTAAATCTTTTACGATGGTATGCCCCAAGTTTTTGCAAAGCTTCGAGAGTGTCATTAACACAAAGGAAATTTGCAGGCAGCTTCTCAGAATATGAACCGCGAACGCTGATCACAAAATTTCTTACTCCCTGTTCAAACAGCTTTTCGATGAATTTGTGACCGTCATTCCTGTCCCCGCTTATGGCAAAAAAGAGCGAAGTTTCCGCATGAATAAGCTTGCGGCTATCCGTAAGCAATTCAATCACCTTAGAATGCCCGGGATCTCTGTTTATCAGTTCTGCATTAAGAATTCCGGCAATTTCATTGACCGAATATGACTGCATATCCATATCTGCACCCATTAGAAATTTTGCTTACGCGCTTTATTGAAGCAGGCTCTGCAAAGAGGAATGTAGCTCTCCTGTTCACCCAGCAATATCCTTGAATCGCCTGTAACAGTCCGGTGGGAATAATTTGCCAGATTACCACAGTGCATACAAATGGCATGCACCTTGGTCACATACTCGGCAATAGCAAGCATCTGCGGGATTGGACCGAAAGGTTGTCCGAGATAGTCCATATCCAATCCAGCCACGATCACTCTGATACCTCTGTTAGCCAGTTTTTGTGCAACAGAAGGAAGCTCTTCATCAAAAAACTGAGCTTCATCCACACCAACAACTTCCACATCATTTGCAAGCAATAAAATTTGAGACGATGAATCCACCGGAGTGGAATGAATTGAAGTGGCATCATGAGAGACTACGTTCACTTCGTCATACCGAGTATCAAGCCGGGGCTTGAAAATTTCCACCTTCTGTTTTGCTATTTTAGCACGCTTGAGCCGTCTGATGAGCTCTTCCGTTTTACCGGAAAACATTGAGCCACAAATGACCTCCACATGGCCTTTGTGCAAATCGGCTGGTTTTAAATTTTCAAGAAACATTTCCGGTAAATTGAATGGGCAAACCTACTCCATTCCGGTCAAATGACCAAGAATAAGCAGAATATAAGGAGAGCTGCATGAAACAATTTCGGTGGAAAACAGGTTGAAATTCTTTATTCATAAAATATCAGTGCGGACCAGGCGTTTATGAAATTGTTCATAGCCCGGTTGATTAATCGGCTTATAAATCAGGCCAGGAGAGCGCATAATTGGCGAACTTTATTCTGATAGATATTCAAAACAATGGAATTACAAAAATTAATTCATGAATGCGGACAAGTGCTTGAAATGCTTCAGGCACAACACAAAACATTCACCGGAAAAAGCGGCAGCCTTCCAGAGCAGGAACTTTCCAAGTTCAATCAAAACATCCGGACATTATTTCAAGCCTCATTGCAATTACAACAGGCGAATGCACTGAAATTGCTGGAAGAAATGTCCCAGATACCCAGCGAACAATTCGCATCAGCTCCAGTAAAAACAAGCGATTTGCATCTCAACTCGGTGGTACCCGGACCGGTTGAACACATCTCTGCCCAGCCTGAGATTCCTGTCAACGTTGAAAAAAAACAGGAACCAGTTACTATGGATCGTCTGATGGTTGAAGCAGCGATGAATGCAGCAAGTGCGGCTTCGCCTGTTATGCAGACGAAGCCTAAAAAGCATGTAAGTGATTTACATGAAAAGTTTGAAGATTTACCCACACTGGCAGGGAAGTTTTCAGAAAAAGAAACTCACGGAAAAAGAATTGCCAGCGCAAGCAGCTCCCAAAATATTGCAGACAGGCACTCTCACAAGCCAATAATTGATCTGAAATCATCAATCGGCATCAATGAAAAGTTTTTATTCATCAACCAGCTATTCGCCGGAGATGCAGTTTCATATAACCAGGCTATAGAGAAACTTAACAACAGCTCATCCGCAGAAGAGGCACGCAAGTACATCGAGTCTGAAATAGCAGGACGCTATGAATGGGAAACGGCCAGCGGCCCGGCACACAAATTTCTGGAGTTTGTGGAAAGACGTTATTCTGCCTAATAAAAAATGGCACAGCTGACTCTGGTTCCCACCCCTGTCGGAAATCTGGAAGACATTACACTCAGGTCAATCAGAGCTTTGAAAGAAGCAGACCTCATACTTGCCGAAGATACCCGCACCAGCAGCAAGTTGCTGAAGCATCTCGGCATCAGCAAGCCCATGAAATCATACCATGCTCACAATGAACACAAGGTCTTGGAGGACATTGTGAGCAGAATCGCATCAGGCGAAAACATCGCACTGATCAGCGATGCGGGCACACCCGGAATTTCAGATCCCGGATTTTTAGTGGTGAGAGAATGCATTCGTAATGATATCAAAGTAGAAACACTTCCCGGTCCGACTGCTTTTGTACCAGCTTTGATAAATTCCGGTTTGCCTTCAGACAGATTTTGCTTCGAAGGATTTCTTCCTCAAAAGAAGGGAAGACATTCAAGAATAGAAAACCTGAAGGATGAGCAACGTACAATGATCTTTTACGAATCACCTTTCCGACTCGTGAAAGCGCTGGAACAATTTGCGGAAGCATTTGGCGCGGACAGACAGGCAAGCGTTTCCAGGGAGCTAAGCAAAATACACGAAGAAAATTTCAGGGGATCACTTGCTGCCTGCGTTAAGCATTTTTCCAGCAAGACAGTCAAAGGAGAAATTGTAATTGTTATAGCAGGGAAAACTGAAAAAGAAAATTCAGTCCTGGAATAAGTCCGCTGCAATCCTGTCTGCGAAAAATTTACCCTCATCGGAAAGTTTAATGATGTTTTCATGTAGCGAAAGATGCTCTTTCACAGGATAATCATTCACACTTTTCATCAGAAATTCTGCTCTTTGCTTTCCATGAGCAAGCTCTACATCTTTTAAGTTGATTCCTTCAATCGTTCTGATTCTTGTCAAAACGAACTCATTGAATTTAGTTTTGTCATCCAGCAATTCAATTTCTGCAGGTAGCTCTGAATTTTTCAGGCTTCTGATGTATTGCTGATTTGAAGAGACATTCCATTGTCTGCTCGAAAGATTGTATGAATGGGCAGAGGGCCCTATTCCCAAATACTTTTTCCCCGACCAATACAAGCTGTTGTGCCTTGACCGGAATCCGGCTTTGGCGAAATTGCTGATTTCGTAATGCTCAAATCCGGCTGTGCGGGCTTCATGCATCAATACATGAAACTGTTCTGACTGCTGTTCATCATCCGGGGAAGCAGTTTTATTTTTTGCAATCATATGAGCCAGCGCAGTTCCCTTTTCCACAGTTAAGGCATAGCAGGACAAATGCGGTACGTTTAATTCAAAAGCTGTATTTAAGTTTAGCTTCCAGTCAGATTCAGACCGGCCAGGGATTCCGTAAATAAGATCAATGCTGATGTTTTCAAACCCCTTGTCCTGTGAGGCTTTTACAGAATCAATTGCTTGCGCAGCGTTGTGGCTTCTGTTCATGAAAACCAGATCTTCTTCCAGAAAACTTTGTATTCCTATGCTTAGCCTGTTCACTCCTGACTTGTGAAGATTTATAATTTTCTGTTCTGTGAGATCATCCGGATTCGCCTCCAGAGTGATTTCAGAATCTTTGGAAACATCAAAGTTCTTATATACTGCAGACATAATTTTATTCAGCTCTGTTTCATCAAGCAAGGAAGGAGTTCCACCACCAAAATAAACGGTCTCAATTTTTTCCTGCTCCAGATAATCTTTTCTAAGGACAAGTTCTTTTACTATGGCATCTGCCATTTCTCCACGCGTACCAAGGGTAGTAGAAAAATGAAAATCGCAATAGTGGCATGCCTGCCTGCAAAAAGGAATATGGATATATAAGCCTGCCATTCGAGCAATATCAGTCTTTTTTGTATTTATAGAATTACAAAAGGACTTTTAGAAAGACTGAACTGGATTGCAAATTTACGAATTCAGCAGGGAAAAGCCTGAGAGCTTATTTATTCAATACTATTCTGAAGGTTGTACCCTTAGCATTGTCAGAATGCTTGACAAAAATCTGTCCTCCGTGATATTCTTCGATTATTCGTTTACTCAAAGAAAGTCCCAGTCCCCAGCCGCGGTTTTTTGTAGTATATCCCGGCTTGAAAATAGTTTTGTGAGCAGCCTTGGGGATACCTTTACCGCTATCTGCAATATCGATGTAAGCAAATTGCTGCTGATCGGTTATCTGCACATCGATTTGGCCGGAACCACTCATTGCATCCAACGCATTTTTAAGAATATTCTCAATCACCCATTCGAATAGAGGAACATTCATTGGAACAAGAATTTCATGCGAGGGACCTGCAACATTAAATATAACTTTTTCAGAAGTTCTCGTCCTGATATAGTTCACAGAATGTTGCATAACGTGCATGACATTTTCCCTGCTGAGTGAAGGCGCAGAACCAATTTTGGAAAATCTGTCTGTTATTGTTTGCAGCCTTTCAAGATCCTTGCGAATTTCATCGATATAATCCGGGTTCGTTCCTTTCATTTTTAAAATCTCAAGCCATGCAACAAGCGAAGACAAAGGAGTTCCTAACTGGTGAGCAGTTTCCTTTGCCATTCCGACCCAAACCTGGTTCTGTTCTGCTTTTCTTGAACTGCTGAAGGCGAGGTATGAAACAAGTAAAAAGAGTGCTATGACTGCAAGCTGGAAGTAAGGATAATAACGCAAGCGTATGAGCAATTCTGAATCTTTATACAGAATATACTGAACGAGGTCATCACCTATTCTTATTTCTATCGGCTCATTGCTTTCTTTCATCAGCTCCACCTGAGCTTCCAGGTATCCGGGCTTAAGCGCTTTTACAGAATCCAGATTACGGTATGAGATCACCCGAAAATCATGATCAGCCCAAATTACCGGAATGGTTGTATTGTTTGATATTACAGTGGAAAGGAAATTGATGTCCGAATTCATTTCGGTCACATCTGACAAGCGTTTGGTGGCTTCGGCCCAAAGTTGGATCTTTTTATATTCCTCTTCCGCAAGCCGTTTTACCAGTTTACCGGTATAGAAAAGCGAGGCCGCGCCAATGAGGATTGCCGCAATCAGCAAAAGAATTTTCCAACGTTGTTTCTGAGTATAAATATTCATACTCTCAATTGATTCGATTCAAACGCAGATTTTAACAAGAGATTGGAGCAATCAGCCGGGGCAAATATCAATTAAAATAAAGATTGATGAAAGATTAATTGTCTTCGCCCCAATCTATTTGAATTTCTTCCTTTTTCTTTCGGCTTTCCTGTTTTACCGGCTCTTTTTTAAACCATCCGAATTCCTCGTTCAAAATGCCTTTAATGTTCTGTTTTTCACGAGCAATATCTGTTTTGATCTTTTCCCCTGCCCCTTTCCTGTCATATGCGAATTTGGGATTATCCACCGGTCCTTTCATGGTGAGCATCAAACGGGTTTTGCCCAAACCGTCATCTTCAATTTCGCCAAACTCCGAGTTGTTTTGCCTAACTTTTCTGCCGAGCACTTCCGATAAGAGAAGCACCAGACGGTAATCCACGATGTTATCAAAGTCATGAACTCCGCTGGCTGTCAAATTCAGGGCCGTAGAGTTTATCTCCATCGCCGGGATGTATATTTTTCTTCCGGAGATAGAAATGTTGTTTTTCATGGTTGAAAAACGGATGTGATCAAGGTCTGGCACTTTCACGTACCTGGCAAGGGCCTTCACCGGAGCAAAAGCAATCAGCTCTCCATTTTCAATCATGATATCGCATGTCGCATTCACCTTAGCAGGATTCATGACAAGCTTCTCAGACCAGCTTGAAACCATATGCACTTCGGCAGTGACACTTCCTTTCACATTTCTATCCGTCATGGTGCTTTGTCCGAAATTCTCGAGCTGGTAAAATAGTTTGTTGATGTCAATCCTGGTGATTTTCGCATCGCAAGACATGATTACAGAGTCTTTTCTGGATGCATTGATTGTGGCATCCATGAAAATCATTCCGTCCATCGAAGAGAATGCAAGAGATTTGCCTCGAATGACCTGGTTATTCAGCATAACATTTCCATTCATTCGAGAGGCCTTAAAGTTTCTGAAATGCAGATTTGCCACATTGATTTCAAGATCCGCAGCAAGACGCGGGTTGAATTTCATGATGTAACTGGTATCTTCCGAAGTGGCATCAGATTTATCTGCCAGCAATTCATCCAGATTTACATTTTTACTTTTCAGGCTTGCTTTGATCATTCCTGGTTGTCCGGGAATAAAAAGAAAATTGACGAAATTTTTCAGGTTACCATTAATCTCCAGATCACTTTCGGAAATATTTCCTTTGAGATTTTCGACATAGACATCATTGTCCATGAGTTTCAGCTTGCCTTGAATATTCCGGAATGCAAGCGGATTTTTCTTCAAGGTAAATCCGGCATTGATAAGCTGAATATCTCCAGAAGATTTAATTTTATAACTGCCTCCTTTATTATAAGCCGGCAAGTCGGCAATTTTACCCGCAAAGGCAATATTGAGAAGCATGCTTCCACTCAAATTCTCGATTGTATCGATTTGAATGAAATGCCTTGCTTTAGCGAGATCCAGTGTGGCTTTTGCATTAAGAGTTAGAAAAGGACTCGACAGATTTTCGATTGTGAAATTTGCAGATATCTTATGATTGTCAAGCAGAGCAGTAAGGCTGTTCACATTCAGCTCACTTTTACCATTCAGGTTTTTACTGATGTAGTTCCCATCTAATTCCATGGAACTTAGCGAAACCGGACTGCCTGAGGGTGTAAAATGACCATTGCGTATTTTGAAATCCAATTTCACATCCGGCAAGTTGCCATTACCTGTTTTTCCTATGATCGTTGCCAGAGCTTCGAATTTTCCCTTGCTTTTATACGCGCTCAGATAAGAAACGAATGAGGGAGGCAGCATACTGATGAATGATGAAATGTCTGCCTCGTGCGAATTAACTTTCAGGTTGATAAAGTGTGCGCCGGAATCTTGCATGATTTCACCTGAAACATCAAACCTGAAATCAGAAATAAGGACTTTGCTGTCCTGCAGCCTGTACAATCCGCGGCCAAGGTCGACACCAATTCCGGATTCAAGCCTGACTTTCTTGTTAATGATGTAATCAACTCCCAGTGATTCAAATTTTTTCACCAGGAGATCTGCATCTGCATTCAGAATAAATTTGGATTCCGAAAATTTCCCCGACAAGTTTATGTCATTACCTTCCATGATGTAATGCTGATCAGAATAATGATCTTCATACTGAAGAGATATGTTTTGGAGGCTGATTTGCCTGAGGTCAATCGCAGATTCATTCTCCGAACTGTTGTTCTTCCAGAAAACGTAGTTCGATGAACCATCCTTATAAATCCGGATATTCAGAGAGCCATCCTGAGCGATAATCTTTTTCACAATGACTTCCCTGCTTAACACAGATTTCATATTAAGCAGGAGTGAAAGTTTTTTAGCATAAAGCAGTGTATCCTTTCGATCAGTCTCTACCGCATCCATTACAAGCACATCATTCATTTCAAATGATGCATATGGAAAGAATCTCAGCATGGAAAAATCAAGGTCTCTCACCTGAATTTCTGTTGCCAAGTGCTTATTGAGTTCAGCGACAGCAATTCTTTTAATTTCTGATCCGTAAAAGAGCCCGATTAAGAACACCAGAAATACAGAAGCAGCCAGGAACAAAGCTGAATATCTGAGTCCAAGAAGAAGATATTTCCGGAAGGCTGGATTCATTGTAGGTAAACGGACTATGAAGACGGAAATTGAGAGATTTGGACCAGATTCAAAATGTACTCACACTTTATTCCTGCAAATGATTTATGCGATAAATACTTAAAAGAGTTTCATTTACTCATGAAAAGGACATGAAAAAACGAATCCAAAAAACATATCGTTCAGCCGCAGATTTCAAGATTATAAAAAAGGAGGTCAAGCAAACGCGAGCCTCCTTAGAAAATTAATGTAAACGACGTTTTACTTTGTAGCCTGAGCAAATCGGCGAGCCACTTCATCCCAGTTCAGCACATTCCACCAGGCATTGATATAATCTGGGCGGCGATTTTGGTAATTCAGGTAGTATGCATGCTCCCATACATCCAAGCCGAGGACCGGAATGCCTTTCACTTCGGCGACATCCATCAAAGGATTATCCTGATTGGGAGTTGAAGACACCTGAAGTTTTTTATCAGCTCCTACCGTAAGCCAAGCCCAGCCGCTTCCAAACCTGGTAGCGCCGGCATTTGCGAATTTGCTTTTGAACTCATCGAAATTTCCGAAGGCGGAATTGATTGCATCTGCCAGAGCTCCGGAAGGACTGCCTCCGCCGCCTGGTTTCATGATGGACCAGAAGAGAGAGTGATTGTAATGTCCTCCGCCATTGTTTCTCACAGCAGCTGAATGCTTTGATATACCAGAGCAGATTGATTCTATATCCGATTTTTCCAGATCAGAACCTGCTATGGCATTATTTAGATTTGTTACATAAGCCTGGTGGTGCTTGCCATAGTGGATTTCCATGGTTTTAGCATCAATGTGTGGTTCAAGAGAGTCAAATGAATATTGAAGTTTGGGAAGTTCGAATGCCATGGTCTTAAGTTTTTGATTAGAAAATTTACGAACAACAAAGTTACGAATGTTATATAATAAATAAAACCCACATAATAACAGGATTAATTGCCTTTCACGGCTACCTGTTTCTTTTCAATGAGTTCAAGAGCCTGTTTTACAGTATTATCACGTGTCAGAATTACAGGAAAGAAACCATCATTCTTCCAGATTTGTCTGGCAAGTAATGCTTTCAGCTGTATGCGTATCTGATCCCCGCTGATCTTAATTCCCTTCTCTTCTTTGTTTACTCCGTTGCTTTGAACGTAGTCGAGAAACTTACGGAAAATCTCGTCGTTGATTGTGAACTTTTGATTGTATTCTTCAAATGTCTTGAAGCGCCTGAAATACTCTCTGTTTTGATCCATATAATCATACGCAAACTGGCTGATCAGTCCTTTGCTGCTGACTTCAGAATAGAAGGAAGAAGAAGCACTGGTATCCAACGGAATGAAGAAATCGGGCATGATTCCCCCTCCACCGTAAACAAGTTTCCCTCCCGGAGTAACAAAGTGAAGTGAATCATCGAAGCGGATGCTATCAGAAGAAAGCAGTTCTCCTTTCTTTAGTCGCTCAAAGAGTTCATTCGAGTACTGCTCGTATCCACCCTGATAAGGCTTCTGAATGCTTCTGCCTGTGGGTGTATAATATCTTGCAATGGTAAGACGGATAGCCGAGCCATCGGGAAACTGGCTTTGTTCCTGAACAAGGCCTTTGCCAAATGATCTCCTTCCAAGAATAGTTGCCCTGTCCCAATCTTGCAGAGCACCCGCCACAATTTCACTTGCAGAGGCGCTTCCTTCATCGATGAGGACTACCATAGCGCCTTCATCAAAGTATCCACGCTGAGTGGCATAGAACGATTCCCTTGGCCTGCTCCTTCCCTCAGTGTAAACGATGAGTTTTTTTTCGGGGAGGAATTCATCAGCCAGTTGGATTGCAGCTTTCAGATATCCTCCTGGATTGCCGCGCAGGTCCAGCACCAGGTTTTGCATCCCTTCATCTTTGAGTTTCATGAATCCTTTGAGGTATTCATCGTGGGTTTTTTCGGCAAAGTGACCCACTTTAATATAACCTGTCTCTGGCGTAAGCATGAAAGCCACATCCACACTGTAAATAGGAATCTTTCCTCTCGTAATTGCAAACTGAATTGTCTTACCTGTGCTTTTTCTGTACACAGTGACATTCACTTTTGTTCCACTTGGCCCTCTCAGCAATTGCATCACCTGTGGATTAGTAATTCCTATTCCTGTGACTACCGAGTCTTCTACTTTAATAATTCGGTCGCCCGACTGAATTCCAAGCTGTTCACTGGGGCCTCCGTGTACCGCGGACACAACCATGATTGTATCTTCCTGAATATGAAATTCAATTCCGATTCCGTCAAAATTTCCTTCCAGGGGTTCCGTCATCGCCTGAAGCTCATCCGCAGGAATATATGCAGAGTGAGGATCAAGCGCGTGAAGCATATCCGAGATAGTTTTTTCTATCAGTGATTTCTGGTTGACAGTATCTACATATTCATTATTGATGTAATTAATTACATCATTGATTTTATTGAACTGTCCGGTTTTAAATGAAAAGAAAGACCTGCTGCTCTTATAAGGTTCATTTAGCCGGATGCCGACAAAAATCCCCAGCACAAGAACTGCTGAGAACATGAAAGGAAGCCAATGTTTGTACTTCAAATTTTAAATGGATTTAATTTTCTGAGTCTTCGGGCATGACTCAGACACTTATTTAACTTAATTATCCGGAAAATGTTTTACCCGAAAATTTCTTTTTCGAAAACAGTCAATTCTCTTGTCTTACATTGACTGTATCAAATTGCTCCACCTCTACGCCAAATCGTCGCAGAAAATCCACTCCTTCATCCGAATCCAGCCCTTTATATTCCGCATAAGATTTGTAGTAATACACCTTTTTAATCCCCATGGTGAAAATTATTCTTGCGCAGGCAAGGCAGGGAGACAATGTCACATACAAAGTGCAGCCATTCATAGGCACACCATTTTTCGCAGCATATAGAATCGCATTTTGTTCAGCATGCAGTGCCAGTGAGCAACTGCTTTTGCTGTCGCGGGGACAACCTACTTCGGGCCACTCCTGATCGCAATTGTGAGTTCTGGCAGGAGGTCCATTGTATCCGAGAGACACTATACGGGTGTCTTTTGTAAGTACGGCTCCTACGTGAATTTTAACACAATGGGATTTGCGGGCCAGATTAAGGGCCAATTCCATGTAAATTTCGTCGAAAGTAGGACTGCTCATAAGCGATTTCTGTAGGCCGACAAATATAATCAAGGTTTTAATAGAGTGACCGGCATTTCAGTCTGGGGCAATGATTAAGTGTTTGAATCCAAATACCTTTGAAATTAGCCAAACCTTTCTATTTTTGCATCAAATAAACGATTTATGAAAAGAATAATTGCAATACTTTCCCTTTCAGGAATCATCTTTTTGTCTTCTTGCGGAAGTCAGGAAAGCGGCAATAACACTGCTGCAGTGGATTCAACGCTTCTCGAGCTAATGGATACTACTGCCGAGAAAACGCACGAGATCCTGGACTTCAAATTCTTTTATACCATCGCGAATCTTCCTTCACCGATGGAAATCATTCACGCGATTTACAGCTATGAAGTTCCATTCAACAAGGACCTGTTGAATTCACCTGCCGCTGAAGGCAAATACAGCACTGCCTACAAAAAAGCGATTAATTACGGCATTTACGGAATTGACATGGCATACGCCGCTTTCTACGGGCAAAACCAGGATTTGCTGGAGTACTATTCAAGTACAAGAAAGCTTTCAGAGAAACTCGGTGTTCAGGAAACTTTTGACAAGTTCACCACTTCATTCAGGGAAAGTTCAGACAATAAAGACTCGCTGATCAAAATGATTGACAGAGCTTATGCAGAAACTGACGCTTATCTAAAGACCAACCGCCGACTTGAAGTTGCTGCGCATGTACTTGCCGGAACGATTATCGAAGTACAGTACTTAAGCGTTGAATTGATGAAGGACCGTGAACAAAATGCACGCAACAAGGATATTTTTGAAAAAATTTACAATCAGAAACTTTACCTGGACAACCTTGTAAACCTCATGACTGAGATGAAAAAATTCCCGAGCTCTGCTAAATTACTTGCTGAGCTGGAAGTCCTTAAGGCAGAATTTGACACCATCAAAACTCCTGACGAGCTTACCAAGGAGAACTTGTACAAGCTCTCAGCTGCCATACAAAAGGTAAGAGGTGGAATGATCTCCTGACACAAAGACTCCCTGATTACAGATAAATCAAACCATGCAGCAATTTGCATGGTTTTTTTTATTGTTTACTTTTAGCCTTTACTTTTTTACCGGCACCCTGATATATGAGTGAACAGATACTGCGCGCTTTGATGCAATTGTTCGCGATCGGCGCAAGTCTGGAAAGACTGACACAGCAAAGCCGTACGGTGGTTGAGTCATTTCTCAGACAACATTTGAGTCTGCCCCGTATTCCTGAGTATTTATCCCTTTTTGATTCGTACCTCGAATCATATCTGGGAACCGATGATTCTGCCAAGGCGAAGAAAAAAATCGCTATGAGCAGCGTAAAAGCACTGAGAATCTGCACAGAGATCAACAAGGAGCTAAGCGTCAGTCAAAAATATGTGGTGTTCATGCGCCTTGCAGAATTCATGAACAGTTCCGAGGGAGACATCACCGAACCCGAGCTGGAATTTCTCGGGACAGTTTCATCAGTCTTTAACATCGATCCCGAACTTAATCGTTTATTATTGGCTGCAAGCAGCAGAAAGCCTGCTCACAAACAACTGGATTCGGATAAAGTCCTGATCATAGACGGAATAAAGGAATCGATTTACAATCAGGCTCATCATATAATCCATCATGAAATTCAGGGAAGAGTATTCTTCATATACATCGAGCAGGCCAGGCTGTTCTTTTTGAAATACGACGGAGCCGACAGCATGACTGTGAACGGAAGACCTGTAAATCCATTCAGGGCAACTGTGTTCACACAGGGATCGGTGCTTAGAAGTTCCAGAATTCCTCCTGTTTATTTTGGAGATGTGTCACGGCATTTTTCCATTGAGAAAAAAACCACACCGGTTATTCTTGAAGCGATTGATGCGGAGTTTAAATTCCCCAACGGAAAAAAAGGACTGCATTCACTGAACATGTTGGCCAGAAGCGGAGAGCTCGTTGGAATCATGGGAAGCAGCGGTGCAGGAAAATCCACTTTGCTGAGTGTGCTCAACGGAACAGCGCCGCTGAGCGGAGGGAAACTTTTGCTCAACGGTACAGACGTTTACGGTGAGAGTTCTGAATTTGACGGAATCATCGGAAACATTCCTCAGGATGATCTACTGATTGAAGAGCTTACTGTTTATCAAAACCTGTATTACAACACAAAACTGATTTATGGGAATTTCAAGGAAGAACAGATTGCTGCGAAAGTGAACGGCATGCTGGACTCACTCGGACTTCAGGAAACTCGGGATTTGAAAGTCGGCAATGCTCTGAACAAAACCATTTCCGGTGGACAAAGAAAGCGACTGAACATAGCTTTAGAACTTATACGGGAACCGGCGGTCTTGTTTGTGGATGAACCTACTTCCGGCCTTTCATCGCACGATGCGGAGAATGTGATGGATCTGCTGAAGCAGCTTGCGCTTTCGGGTAAGCTGGTCTTTGTAGTGATACACCAGCCATCATCAGACATTTTCAGGATGTTTGACCAGCTATTGATCCTGGATACAGGAGGATTTCCAGTTTACTACGGCAATCCTTCTGATTCGCTTATATATTTCAAGCAACAGGCACACTTTGCCAATGCGGATGAAAGCGAATGCGCGGCTTGCGGCAATATCAATGCAGAACAAATTTTCAATATTCTTCAGCAGGAAGAGGTCGATGAATTCGGCAGGATGACCGGATCAAGAAAAGTTTCTCCCATCCGATGGTTTGCCTGGTTCAAGAAACAACAGCAGGAAAAGACAAGTTCTACAGAGAAACTTCCCTTGCCGGAAAAAGAAAATCTCCTCGCAGGAAAGTTCAAGCAGTGGAGAATATTCTTCTCCAGGGATTTAAATGCAAAGCTAAGCAACAAGCAATACCTGGCTATAACCCTTCTGGAAGCGCCTCTGCTTGCAGGTATACTTGGATTCATTCTGCGGTATTCAGTCAAAGGTGAAACATACTCTTTTGCCGACAATCCAAATATTCCCGCATACCTGTTCATATGCGTAATTGTATCTCTTTTTCTCGGGCTTTCAGTAAGTGCGGAAGAGATCATACGCGACAGAAAAATTCTGGAAAGAGAAAAGTTTTTACAATTGAGCAGGCAAAGCTATCTCTTCTCGAAAATCAGCCTCATGTTTCTTGTGTCAGCAATTCAGGCATTCACATTTGTGCTGGTTGGCAACAGCATTCTTGGGATACAAGGAATGACACTTGAATACTGGTGGGTATTATTCAGCGCGGCCTGTCTTGCCAACATGCTTGGCCTTAACATTTCTTCAGGGCTTGATTCTGTTGTCACCATTTATATTCTGATCCCTTTCCTGCTGATTCCTCAAATACTTCTCAGCGGGGTAATTGTGCGTTTTGAAAAACTCAATCCTATTATCACCGATCCTGCGGAAGTTCCTTTCGTTGGAAACATGATGGCATCACGATGGGCTTTTGAAGCATTGGCAGTTTATCAATTCAGAAACAATGAATATGAAAAACATTTTTTTGATCTCGACGCACGCATGAGTGATGCAACTTATAAGAAGGATTTTTGGATTCCTGTGCTGAGGGAGAGGTGTGACAAATCAGAAAGATTGCTTCGTTCAGGAGCAAGGGTAGATTCATTGAACACGGTTCTTGACGTAGTGCGCAATGAACTTGAATCAGAGCAAAAGAGAAATTCCTTTGTAATACTGTCAGGGTTAAGCGGGCTCAAATCAGGAAAGTTCGACATGGATCTGATTAAAAATATCAGGAATGATCTTGAAAATCTGCGTAATCATTACATAGAAGTCTACAACAAGTGCGGTGAGATGAAGGACAGAATCATTGAATTAAAAACAGAAAGTGAAGGCGGCCAGGAACAATTTATACTTTTAAGAAGAGATCATTTCAATGAAAGTCTGGACCAGATGGTTCGTAACAGTAATAGCACAGAAAGAATCCGGCTCGAAGGAAAGCGCATCATATCTTATTTCGAACCGGTCTTCCGGATGCATCCTCCGGAAAAAACATTGAGAAGTACATTTTTCTCCCCTGTAAAATACTTCTTCGGAAAAATCGCAAACACTTATCCTGTGAACATCGGTGTCATTTGGTTCATGACACTCCTACTTTATATTGCCTTAAGATACGACCTGCTTAGAAAAGCTATTCTGGCCGGAAGTAAAGTCAGGCGATGAGTTATATAGAATTCAGATTTTAATAAATTCAAAAGGCAGCTTGACGAGCGCTTTGTAATCATCTCCTGCCTCCATCATGTCTTCGTCATCTTCTTCATAGTACCACTTGACACGGATTTTTCCATTGCCACCACTGCCGTTTTCAAGTTTTCTGAAAATATCCAGGAGACATTTTGAAGAGCTGGTATTGAAGTATTCCAGTTGAACTCTGAATTCTGCTTCCTGAGTTCCGTTTTTTAAAAACTCGTCCAGCCAGTTGAACACAGGACCATAAAAGTCCAATGAATTCTCAGGAATGGATTTTCCCTTTATTTCCAAAATCCCATTTTGAGGATTAAACTGAATTGAAGGCGTCTTTACGCTTTCTTCGATTATTAATGCTTCCATAATGAAATATAATTAATTTATACGAACTGAAAAAGTGAAGAACTTAAGATCACCAGGCCCATCATGAAATTTATAATCCAATTTATTGCCTGATTTTCTCGCCATATCAATAAAACCAAGTCCGGCTCCCCCCTTTTCCGAGAAAGATGTTTCATTTAGTTTAGTGCGGTAATATTCTTTAAGCTGGCCGGCATCCATGGAATTGATATGCTCCAGCTTTTGCCTGAGGCTTTCTGCCTGATTCGCATAAAGGTAATTTCCGGTATGGATTTCATAACCATTCTCCTTGTTAAAGCTGACGAGGAAGATGGCTTCACGCGTTTTCGAGTGCTCTGTGTTTCCTTCAAAATCGTCAAGGTGATGAAAGATATTCTGAAGGCTTTCTACCAGGATGTTGTACATCTTTTTCTTCCTCTGAAGCTCTTCTCTTGCCTTATCCATTCTGACCTCCATAATGCTGTATATAGAGGTCAAAAGTTCCTTTGAAATCTCTCCTTTGAATGACAGGATGATATGTTGTTCATCCATATTCCTGAAAAGTCCGTACAAATCCTTACTAAGTAAGTTCATGTTATAATAGGGTAATTCCAAAATTAATCATATCTTTTAATCTAACTAATAATGAAAGCAAGATTGAATAAACAAGCTGTCAATTCATTATCCCTTTTAACTGTCAATTAAAGACGTATTTTGCACAAGCTCACGGCATTTAAACCTGACAGAATTGAGTATTATACTTCATATACATACAATTGTTCTTTCCAAGCCCTTGTTCAGCGAGAACTTCACCTGGTTTTTGATTTTTACCCTGGTATTTGTTCTGGCCGGATTACTGATTTATTTCCATTGGGTAAATAAAAAATTCCGAAACGAAAATCGAAATCTTTCCGACAAATTAAGTGAAAGAACCTATCAGGTGATGCTGCAAAAATGGGAGCTGGAGAGAAAAAACCTGGCAATCAGCCAGCAGAATCAGGACATTCTTGATGGTATGCGTTACGCCAGGAATATCCAGTTTGCAGTATTGCCAAAGGAAGAAAAGATCAGCCGTTCATTCAGCGATCATTTTGTTCTATACAAACCTAAGGACATAGTGAGCGGAGATTTTTATTTCTATGAAGACACAGGTCCTTATGTTTACCTGGCTGCAGCCGACTGTACAGGTCATGGAGTTGCGGGTGCTTTCATGGCTATGGTGGGCTCTTCTCTGCTGCATCAGATCACAGGTCAGCAAAGAGCAGCTGAAACTTGCGAAATTCTGGACAAGCTGAATGAAGGAATCATCGATGCGCTCAGGCAGAAAGACACCGATTCGCACGGAGGAATGGATATAGCACTTATCAGATACGATAAAACAAAAAGCGAACTTTGTTTTTCAGGAGCAAACAGACCATTGGTTCTGATCAGGAATTACAATCTGGAAACATATCCCGGAAGCAAGCTGTCATTAGGCGGTTTCAACCAGAATGAGCAAAAAAAATTTGATGAGACGATCATTCCAATAAAGAAGGATGATCGTATTTATCTTTTCACAGACGGATTTGCCGATCAATTCGGAGGACCGGCAGGAAAAAAAATTATGACGAAGAATTTCAAGGAGATTTTATACTCGATCCATGAAAATCCAATGAATGAGCAGAAAGCCACTTTGGAAGGTTATTATGAAAACTGGAAAGGCCGGTTGGATCAAATAGATGACATCCTAGTAATAGGAATAAAATTCTAATGTAAGAATTCTTTCACTTTGCTTGCATCAATTAAGAATACGTGAGGATGAAATCTGTGTATCCGAATGCTTCCAGGCTTCTTTGAACTGTGTTTCCACTGTTTTCAGCTCTTCGATATTCCCTTGCATTTGTAATGCTTTTTTCAAGCCGGCCAGGGCCCATCCGTTCAGCGGATATGTCTTAAGATCTTCTTTGAAATACTTCTCGGCGAGATGAGGAATGTTAGCAGCAATCAACATGGCTCCTAAATTATGTCTAACAGAGAAAAACCAGTCTGGCGGCTCATTGTAGTTGAGCCTGTCTTCAATTTCCATAGCAGCAACTACTTTTTCAAGTCCGGCTTCAGTTTGTCCGCTGATAAATAAATACTCTCCCTCCAAAACATTAACTGCAATATTCATAATGTCAGAAGCAGAATTAAGGTCCCAAATAGTAATTCCTGAAATGGCAGAATCCGCAGCAATCCTTTTTAAATTATCAAGATGCTTTGATGCAGCAGCCAAGTCTTCTTTTGCCAGTGAAGCCATTCCTCTGGCATATTCAAGCACTCCTCTTGGATATAACAATTCTTTTGCAGGATCAGGTAGTTTTGCAATTTCATTCCACATGCCGAATTTCACCATGACAAAATAGAGAATTGAGTAGTAATGCTGCAATGTTCCCCATTCCGGTTGCAACATCAGGTTTGCATCAAGCAAGTCGCGCATTTTATTGCAAGCCATCACTGACAGATTCTTTTTTCCTTCGAGGGTAGCTGTAGCTGCAAGGAAATGATAATTGTGCGGATAGTAAGCCAATGGATAGACACCTTGCGCATGGCATGCTGTAACATAATTGCTGTCTACTTTCACTGCATTCAGGTTCGCAAGACTTCCTTCGTGATACCTGCCTGTACGGATATAAATATGTGAAGGCATGTGAACCAAATGTCCGGCACCCGGCACTAAGTCGCGAAGAAGATCAGCACTTGCAGTTGCTCTGCCGGGATTATCGGACGCTTCCACCGCATGAATGTAAAAATGATTTGCACCGGGGTGTCTGGGATGCTTACGAAGCACTTCTTCCAATGTATTTATTATTTCCGGAGTCCATTCTTTAGGAGATCCATCTTTATGATGAAGATCCCAGGGATGTTGATCCATTAATGCTTCGGCATACAAAGCACCTATATCAGGATCATCAGGAAAAGCTAAATAAACGGACTTCATTGAAAAAGCATAAGCTTCATCATACCAGCTTCTGTCATCAGTCTGTACGGAATCATATCGCTGGGCCAATGCAAGTATCAGCATCCTTTCCTTTTGGGTTGCGGATTCAGATCTATTCAACGCTTCCTGTACGGCAGCGTAAGCACGAGGAATATTGTCTTTCTCCATGCCTGCATTGTAATTGGGACCTAAGACCAATGCATATCCCCAATAACACATGGCGCAGGAAGAGTCAAGACGAATTGCCTGATAGAATGATCTTGCGGCCTCTGCATGATTGAATGCATAAGAAAGCATCAAACCCTGATTGAAATAAGCCTGAGCTTCCTGACTGCTTGTACTTATTTTAAAATCAACTCCCTCCAATCCTTTAAATAATGGCGCTTTTTTACCGCTGTCATACCAGGATCGGTCGGAAGTTTTGGGTGCACAGCCGCTATGAGAAGTCTGCGCAATTGAATTCTGGCTTACCAGAAGAAACAGAATGAGCAAATATTTATAGTATTTCATGGCTGCTGACTTTTTAGAGGGTTCAAAAATAATCATCCTTCTGTCTAAAGTTATAACAATAAAAAAGGAAAATCAATTTCATTAATTCGAATTTGCTGAAAATTATTTTAATTAATTTTGATGTTTAGCAATGTATTTTATGAAAAATAAAATTTTCTCCGGTTTTATTCTGATTTTCCTGATGTACAGTAATAATGGACGAAGCCAAAATTTTGACTGGGCACTTCATTATCAAACGTCTTATAGTTTCAATCCTACTTACATTAACTCTCCGCTTGCATTATCAGGCAATGTTGATATATTGACATGCCGGCTTGACAGCTTTTCATTGCACTATAATTTATCAGTGTTGGGGACTTATATTCTTGAAAAAAGAAGCAATTCAGGTAGTTTAATCTGGCAATTCAGCATAGGCAGAAAAGCAAGCATTATAAAAACTGTCTTCGATAATCAGGGGAATATCTATGCAGGAGGTCTGTTTATGGATACGGTAATTTTCAATCAGTCAGACTACCTTGAAAACACCGGTTCAGGATTTAACATAAATGCATTTCTGATTAAACTGGATCCGTCAGGAAACTTATTATGGAAAAAAAATCTTGAGCTGCAGCACGGACTGCATAATTTCGAGGATATACAGACAGGTCCTGGAGATAAAATCTGGTATGCAATCAACGACTTCAATAATTCAACGCTATATGCTCTTGATGCAAACGGGCATCTTGCGGACTCAATTCACTTTCAGGGCATCAGCATATTGGGCAATTTCTGTTTTGACATTTACGGAAATTTGTTCTTCTCCGGATCCACTGATAGTGGAACTGCCTCAATCCTTAATCAAAATTATATTGTCACGCATACTTACAATCAATTTATAGGAAGAATAAACGCGCATCGAACAGATATTTGGGTGCATTTCGCGCATGACATCACATTTCAGAAACCGAGGGTGGTTGCTGACAGGTTCGGAAATGCATACATGTGCGGGATGCTGTTCGACAGCGCCAGTTTTGGAAACATGCACTTTAGGGCACCAGATTTTTCCCTGGAATTTTATGTGTTCAAGGCCGACAGTACGGGATTTATTCAATGGGGTCAAGCGAATCCTGCAGCAGCAGGACTTGCCACAGGAAGGATTGAAATTTCTGACCAAGACGTGATCAGCACGGATTACGCCGGAAATGTTTACATCGGTGGAGTTGTTGCGGGAAAAGTTGACTGGGGTGGAGGACAAATTCTCATTGCTGATAGCGGACAATTCTGGGCTAAGAGACTTGCTGTCTTCTCATTCGACACTCAGGGAAACTACCGTACAGGAAATACTTTTGGAAGCAACACGTATGGGAATATGCTGAGTTTAAAAGCAGATTCTATTGGCAATCTTTATTTCAGCTGCGGAGTCCGGGACACATCCTTGTTTGGACCATATACTTTCTATGGCAACACTGACATAAGTTTTGTGTTCGGCAAAATAAGTATGCTAGGCACCTATACCACTCTTCCTCATGAGAGCATCCAGAGTTACCCCTATCCTAATCCGACTTCAGGAAAAATAAGATTTGTGCCAGAAATTGATTCAGGGGAATTAAAAGTATTCAACTTTGATGGCAGACTTATAAAAGTCCAGACTCATCATGAAAATAACATAATTGATCTGAGCGGATTAACTCCAGGGATTTATATACTACAGGTTCAAAATAAAGAAAAAGCGATAAGAGCACCGATTATTATTTCCGGCGGATATTGATTAAGAATTCTAAATTCAATTTCTGATCATTAATCTTTGTCTCAAATTCTTTGCTGAGGTTTTCATTTCAAGAATATAAACTCCGCCAGCATAATTTTCCAGAATGAATTCCAGGCGGTGTTCACCCTGATTATAGAATGCAGGTCTGATATTTTTAACCGCTCTTCCTGAAACATCCAATAGTGTGAAAGCTATCCATTCAGGAACATTACTTCGAAAACGAACTTCCACTTTTCCGCTGGCAGGATTCGGATAAATAATAAACTCCGGTTCATTTAGTGATGGAACAGACAGACCCATACAGAGATCCACAAAGATGCTATCAGTAGCGATACCGACACATGCATTGACATCAGAATATGAATATGAAATAATTTGAGTTCCTGTGCCAGCCAGTCCCGGATCGAAATTGGCAGCCAGAACGCCGTTACCGGAAAATGATCCACCGGACGGAATCCCATTCAGCGGAACAGGCATTGAATTGACGCACAAAGTATCGGGCAAAGCAGACATTGACACAACAGGTCTGGAATTTACATTCACAAGAAAGTTATTTGACAAAACAGAACAAAAACCATTGCTCACATTTACCTGATATGAACCGCCTTGTCTGACTATAATCTGATTCGTATTTGCTCCAGGTATTATTCCGGAATTCCTGTACCAGATATAAGTGTATCCGGAATTAGCTTGCAGAGTGAGGGAATCGCCTTCACAAAATGTGAGCGGTCCGGATGCGGTGACTGAGGCGGACGGAACATTCAACACATTTATTGTGATAGAAGTACCCGAACTGATGCAACCAGTGGATGTATCGCTAACTGTTACTTCGTAATTCCCGCTTTGAGTGGCGTATACAGATGACATAGTAGCTCCGCTTATTGGGACAGCACCTACACTCCATACATATGTACAGGAATTGCACGGAGGAACATTCACCAGAACTGAATCACCATCACAGAAAATATTGCTTCCCTGAACAGTCACATTTGATGCTGGCAGAGGATTCACAGTAACAGTTAAGGAAGATGAAGTATCAGAGCAAGCGTTCAATGAAACCACTACATGATAATTTCCCTGGCTCGAAACATTCAACTGAGAAGATGTCGCTCCTGTCACAATTGTATTGTTTCTGAACCATTGGTATGAAGTACCTGCAACAGGATTTGCTGACAGCAATGCAGAGTTTCCATTGCAAAAGATGAGGGGATCTGAAGTGCTTATGACAGCACTTGGCAGAGGATTAACATTTACATTCACAGGACTGGAAGTCGCTGTGCAGGTTGTTCCTTTCAAAGTAATGGTTACTGTATATGATCCCGATTGTCCTGTGAAAACCCTTGAAGTGTCTGGGGCTGGAAAAGATACTCCGTTTCTAAGCCACTGATAAGAATAGTCTGATGAATAAGCTGTTTCCAGTATCACTCCTGATCCGGCACAAAAAGTCAGAGGTCCGAGCGGATTTATTGCCGCGCTCAAAGGCGGTGATACAGATATATTGACACTTGAAGCAGAACTTCCGCAGGAATTAGTAACTGTAACTGTATATGTTCCAGACCTTGATACCGTAATATTGCTGATGCTTGGATTCTGTGAATTCTGGCTAAACCCGGATGGGCCTGTCCAGGAAAAAGTACCGTTGCCATTAGCGGAGAGATTGAGTGTTTGTCCGGTACAAAATACAGTGTTATTCGCAGAAGCCTGGGCGACTGGTGCAGCGATTACATTGACTGTCCATGTCACCTGCCGTGATGTGAGTGTCCGTCTTGCTGAAACTGTGGTATCATATGCAATCAGTTTAATCTGGTGTGGACCGGGATTAAGCTGAGATGGATTAAGCGTAAATGCAGAGGAGTTTGTAAGAACGACATTGTTGTCAACGAGCCATTGAACCCTAACGGTGCCGGTAGTATTGTTCAATATGTCAGAATTGAAATTCAGACTGGAATTCTGGCAAACTGAAATTGTTGTGGTGTTGGAAGGCGAATAACTTTCGATGTAATTAACCAATGTGCTGATTTTGTAAATAAACTGCTCCGTACATACTTCGCAAAACGGCTGGTTAAGGGAACGCATTTTGCAGTTGCACTTAGGACGGTACCAATTAGATGTGCAATAGCGGGCACCTTCATATAACCCTATCAAGCCACAATTTGTCCCGGCAGGGGTTGGGATCGGTGCTGTGCTGAGCCAGTTTTTCCAAACCAGTAAACTGGTATCAGTCTGCTGGCTTACATTGATGTTCTGTGAGGTGCCGGCATTGCAATTGCTTCCGCCATAATCATATTCATCTGCAAGATTTCCAAACATGTGCCCAAGCTCATGTACAAAAATTTCAGGCGATGCGGAATGCATACTCGTATAAGCAATACTGCTTGCGCAACCTCCGTAATGACTTGTATTCACAATTACATTCAAATAATCCCACATGGGAAAATTTGTATTCGCAATCGAATAAATCAAAGCAGACTGAGAAGAAAAAAGGCAACGATGTGTGCCTCCGTAATCGAATGTAGTTTGAAGGTAATTATCCACTGAGCTGAAAGGAACAGAATAGCTTCCTTCATCACTTGCGGTGGCAGGGTGATCGGTTCCGGATTCATTGGACACGACTTCAATGGCAAAGACATTGAAAAACTCCTGATACTGAAGAAATGGGGGGATGGAAAACAAATAATTTGATACTGTTCGAGCGTCGGTACGAAACTGACTCATCTCTGCATTGGTATAGCCGTCACCCATGATGATGAGGTTGATTCGGTTATTTGGATCACCATTGTAAAGCACAGTATCCACATTAAAAACTTGTCCCGTGGAAATGTTTCCTGTCAGGATGAAAAATAAAAGCGTTTTAATAATTTTCATTTGACCTCAATTTGCAGTGTGTCTGCCAACACTTTCTCTTCACTTAAAATCTGATAAACTTTTACTGTATAGTATCCGATGGAATCTGATAATCTGAATTTGAAATTTAATGCCCCCTTATCTCTGATGATTTCCGTACGTTCTATGCTTCCATCTGGGTTAAAGCTCTCAAGTCGCTCTTGAAGTGGATTGTCGACATAGCCATTAAATATTTCCATCCCTTCAGAATCATATACCTGAATGAATACCGGATTATTCGTAAATACTGACTCCGGCCCGTATAGAAACTTGGCGCTACCAGTATAAACTTTCAAACTATACAATTCCACGTTCTGGATTCTCGCAGCCTGCCCTTTAACTGTAAGTATTATAGCCGCAGATCGCACACCAGCATTGTCATTTCCGGGTTTCTGCGCGAAAGAAGCCAGGGAGAATTTCAATGCAAGAATTAATAGAAGTAATGAATACCTGTAAGTCAGCATGGCAGCATATTTCTGTCATGTAAATTTACGAAAGGCCCTGCTAATAAAGGAAGGCAATATGCTGGTTCGTCAATTTTTATACACAAGAAGCTGCTTAATAAGTCTTAAAAATGAAAGCAGGCAGGAACGTATTTGCTTGCAATATGATTAATTTAGCCATCTTATTCAGACTATGTCAGCAAACTCGAAGACGGACAAAATCAGCTTTCTGCTGGGTAAAGAGAAAAAAACCATCACAATTGACGGCAAAAATCTTTCACCCACAACTACCTTGTTACGTTACCTGCGTGAAACTGAATGCATGACAGGAACAAAGGAAGGATGCGCTGAAGGGGACTGTGGGGCATGCACTGTGGTCATGGCAGAAACTCATGATGGACGATTGAAATATTCTGCAATAGATTCCTGCCTGGTTTTTCTTCCAATGATGCATGGCAAACAGATCATCACTGTGGAACATTTGGAAGACGGCGAAATGCATCCTATTCAGAAGAGCATGGTGGAAGAGAATGGAAGTCAGTGTGGATACTGTACTCCCGGAATTGTAATGTCACTCTTTGGGCTTTACAAAAATTGCAACAATCCAGATACAGCAGAAATAAAGGATTCCCTAACCGGAAACTTATGTCGTTGCACAGGTTACAGACCCATCGTTGAAGCTGCAGCAAAGGCATGTGTTCAGAAAGGGAAAGATCATTTCAGTGAATCTGAAAAAGATATGTCTCAAATGCTCCTAGCTCTTCGCGCTGAGCATCCTGATGTCATCATAGAGACATCTTCACAAAGATATTTTCAACCCAATAATATACAGGATGCCTTAAAGTGGAGAGCAGATAATCAGGAGGGCATCATTATATCAAGCGCGACAGACACAGCATTAAGAGTAACAAAAAAGCATGAACTATTGAGTTCCATTCTGGATTTGTCTGCAATTAAGGAATTGAAGGAACTCAGCATATCATCTGCTGAAATAAAAATTGGCTCAGGACTAAACCTTGAGGACCTTAGAGTAGGTATAAAGGAAAAACTTCCGGCCTTGTATGATATTCTTTCCGTATTTGGCTCCAGGCAAATTCGTATGCTGGCAACTCTTGGCGGCAATCTGGGTTCAGCATCTCCAATCGGAGACACCCTGCCTGTCCTAATGGCTTATAATGCTAGTGTGATTCTGGAAAGTTTATCCGGAAAGAGAGAAGTTTCAATGAATGAATTTATAGTTTCATACAGAAAGACTGTCATCAGGCCTGATGAAATCATTTCAGGAGTAAGGATACCAATCCCCGGTAAAAATGAAATCATCTGGTCACACAAAGTCTCCAAAAGAAAAGATCTCGATATAGCGACCGTAAATGCAGGATTCAATTTGAAAATTGAAAATGGTTTTATTTCAAGTGCGATACTTGCATTTGGAGGGATGGCAGCTAAAACCATGCGAGCGGCTGCGGCTGAAGAATTTCTGCAAGGCAAGGAATGGACAGCTTCCAATGCGGAACAGGCAGGTGAATTAGTTTACAGTTTCTTCACACCTATTTCTGACGCAAGATCCGGTGATGAATTTCGCCGTCTTGCTGCAAGAAATTTGCTGACAAAATTTCATTTTCATTCTGAAGAGTTAAAAACAAAGTCAGGACAATGAACATGAAACTAAATATACCGCATGACAGCGCCGCGAAACATGTGAGCGGCAAATCGGTGTACATTGATGACATTCCAATGCCGTCTACAATTCTGCATGGACGGGTGGTATACAGCAAACATGCACATGCTAAAATCCTTAAAATAGATACAGCGGAAGCGAAGAAAATTGCAGGGGTTCATGCTATCCTCAGCTGGAAAGATATTCCCGGACAAAATCAGATGGGTCCTGTAGTGCACGATGAACCCTGCCTTGCGGAATCTGAAGTGATATGTGTCGGACAAGCCATTGTCCTCATCGCAGCCGAAACAGAAAGTGCGGCTATTGAAGCAGAAAAACTTATAAGGATACAATACGAAGTTCTTGAAGCAGTCACAGATTTACGCAGTGCCATCAGCCGCAATCTTCTATTGGCTCCTGAAAGAACAATGAAACGAGGCGATCCTGAACAAGAGCTCTTAAGCTGCAAACACAGAATCGTCGGCGAAATAGAAACCGGCGCTCAGGAACATTGGTATCTGGAAACTCAAAGTTGTCTTTGTATCCCGGGAGAAGGGAATGAGATGAATGTATTTTCATCCACCCAACATCCTTCCGAAACTCAGGCAATAGTTGCCGAAGTGCTCGGACTTCCGAAAAATGAAATCGTAGTGGAGACAAGACGTATGGGTGGAGCTTTCGGAGGAAAAGAAACACAAGCCAATCATACAGCGGCATGGACGGCACTACTTGCATATAAAACTGGAAGGCCTGTAAAAATCCGTCTTTTCAGGGATGATGATCAAAAAATTACGGGAAAGAGACATCCTTTCATAATTCAATATGAAGCTGGATTTGATCATGAAGGAAAAATTCATGCATTAATTGTCGACCAGCATACAGATGCAGGATGCGCAACAGATCTCAGCATGGCTATTCTTGAGCGAGCTATGTTACATGCAGACAATTGTTATTTTATTCCACACATGCTTGTCAGGGGCAAGGCATACCGTACAAACCTACCGTCTAATACAGCTTTCAGGGGATTCGGCGGACCACAGGGAATGGCCGGTATTGAGCAAATCATGGATCGGATTGCGCGACAACTTAAAACTGATTCTGAAAAAATCCGGAAGCTTAATTTTTACAAACATGAGAGCAACAATGTCACACACTACGGACAAAAGGTCGAATTGAACCGATTGGACCTTATATACGATCAAATTAAAAAGTCATCAGATTATGATCAGAGGAGGAAGGAAATAAACCGCTTCAATCAAACATCACCTTATGTTAAAAAAGGAATGGCGATGACACCTGTGAAGTTCGGAATATCTTTTACAACATCATTCCTGAACCAGGCTGGCGCACTGGTGAATTTGTATAAAGACGGAACATTGCTGGTGAATCACGGAGGCACAGAGATGGGCCAGGGACTACATACCAAGATCGCCCAAATTGCAGCTGCTGAAATGGGAGTAACGCTTGACAAAGTGAAAGTGAATGCCACCAATACCTCAAAAGTTCCGAACACATCAGCCACAGCAGCATCAGCCGGAACAGATCTCAACGGAATGGCTGTCAAAGACGCGATTGAAAAAATCAAAAGAAGACTGGCAATTTTGATGGTGGATGAGTTTAATAAAAAGAGGCCGGAAAAGATCACAAATGTTGAACATATCCTCTTTCAAAATAACAGCATTATTGATAGTTTGTATCCTGACAGAAAGATATCACTCGACGAAGCATGTGTACTTGCACATTTGAACCAGGTAAGTTTAAGCGCAACCGGATTCTATAAAACGCCTAATATCGGATGGGATAAAGTTAAAGGCTGGGGAAAACCATTCAATTATTTTGCATTCGGAATGGCTGTAAGTGAAGTTCTGGTGGATACTCTGACAGGTTATGTAAAACATCTGCGAACTGACATACTGCACGATGTAGGTGACACAATCAATGAAGGTATAGACATTGGACAAATTGAAGGGGGCTTCATTCAAGGACTTGGCTGGGTCACGACAGAAGAAGTGAAACACGACAAAGCGGGAAACCTGTTGAATCATTCACCTGATACATACAAAATCCCGGCTGTGACAGACATGCCCGAAGACTTTCGTGTAAGTCTGCTGAAAAACGTTCCGAATCCTAATGCCATACGCAAAAGCAAGGCTGTAGCAGAGCCACCCTTCATGCTTGCAATGAGCACATGGCTTGCAATTAAGGATGCAATTTCATCTGTTGCCGATCATAAACTGGAGCCGATGTTTAAACTTCCGGCTACAAATGAATTGATCCTTCTATCAGTAGAAGATATTAAGCAAAGGATGAAAATTGAAAAAGCCAATTAGTAATGGAGTAGCTTTCATTAAAATCGGAGTAAATAATACATGCAGGAAAAGAAGGAGCAACAGGAATTAGAACACCTGAGAGAATCTTTGGATCAGATCACAATGTACAGGAAAGTCACTATTTGGCTTGCTGTACTAATTGTGCTTGGATATGGAATTTACATTGCAGCAACTTTCTCAGGAACTGAAGCTCATGTTCTGGAATGGATGAATCTTGTTTTCCGCTGGGCTCACGTAATTTTAGGTATCAGTTGGATAGGAGCATCGTTCTATTTCATTTTTTTAGAAAACAGTCTGAACCGCACAGAAAATCTTCGTGATGAACTTGCAGGAAATCTTTGGGCGATACACGGCGGCGGATTTTACTATGTAGAAAAATACAAAGTGGCTCCGGAAAAAATTCCGCAACACCTGCACTGGTTTAAGTATGAAGCTTATTTCACATGGTTGACGGGGTGCATCCTGTTGGTATTGGTATATTATATAAACGCCAAATCCGTGCTTGTGGATCCTGCCGTTTCAGACATCTCTCCTTTAAATGCAATTCTTTTGAGTGTCGGGACCCTTGTAGCAGGATGGTTTTGTTATGACTTTCTATGCAAGACAAAATTGCTCGAAAAGAAAAAAACCTTCGCCCTCACAGGATTCTCAATTGTAATCCTTATATCTTTTTTCCTTTCCCAATTCCTCAGCGGAAGGGCAGCTTTCATGCATGTTGGCGCCTTGCTCGGAACAATCATGGCCGGCAATGTATTCTTTACCATTATTCCCTCGCAGAAGGCCCTGGTAAAAGCAGCAAAGCTCGGGCTGCCTCTTGATCCGACACTGGGAAAAACCGCCGGCCTCAGATCTCTTCACAACAATTACATCACGCTTCCGGTGATCTTCATCATGATCAGCGGACATTTTCCTACAACCTATGGTAATGCTTTCAATTGGGCGGTACTTGCCGGACTCACTCTGGCAAGTGTAGCTGTAAGACATTATATCAACTTATATGAAAAAGGAAGAAACGCATTCTGGATTCTGCCATTCAGTTTTATCGCTCTCATATCACTTGTCATTGTAACCGCTCCGAAGAAGACAGAAATAGGAGGTGAACCTGCATCATTCACTGAAGTCAGCGCGGTAATCCAAAAGCGCTGCCAGAGTTGCCATGCACAAAAACCAAGCGATCCGGAACATGCTACAGCTGCAGGCGGAGTCATTCTTGAAAGTCCGGATCAGATCAGGAACATGGCAGATAGAATAATGGTGAGAGTAGTCCAGACCAAAACGATGCCTCAGGGAAATAAAACTGAAATCACCGAAGAGGAAAGGGAATTGCTGGGTCGTTGGATCAGCCAGGGCTCTGTGCTTAACCAGTAAATGTTCTTTGGGAATTTTTCTCTACTCAGGAATATAATTTATTCAGATCTTCGGACAATTAAGGACTCTGAGAATTCAGAGCATGTTGATATAAAACAGTTACTGAGCGTATGACTGCCGATCTTGCCATCTATTGCAAAAAAACATTGCTTCCCGAAGGATTGAGTGATGTAAGCGTACTGATTTCCGAAGGAAAGATCAGCGGTATTGTAGAAGGTAAAGCAGGTAAGGAGATGGCAAAGAAAATCGAGTCTGCCGGAGAATCCGTTCTGATGCCCGGTCTGATCGACTGCCATGTTCACATTAATGAACCGGGCCGGACTGACTGGGAAGGATTCGAAACTGCCACCAAAGCCGCGGCAGCCGGCGGAGTGACGACACTTATAGATATGCCGCTGAATTCCAGTCCGGTTACAACAAGTACGAAAAATTTGAAAGCAAAGTTAGAAGCCTCTGCTGGAAAACTTTTTGTCAATTGCGGATTCTGGGGAGGCATTGTTCCAGACAATGAGAAAGAACTTGAGCCTCTTGCTAAAGATGGAGTTTTTGGTTTCAAAGTTTTTCTCACTCATTCCGGTATTGATGAGTTTCCAAACACGACTCTGAAACACCTGGAGAAAATCGCCTCTCTCCTGTCAAAGCTTGACATTCCATTGCTGGTACATGCAGAGTTAGATGTACCCGGACCAGGCATTCAAGAATTAAGAAAGAATCCTCATTCCTACCTCGCTTATCTTCATTCACGTCCTGCCAGCTGGGAAGATAAAGCCATTGAAGCCATCATTCAGCTTTGTGAAAAACACAAAGTCCGTTCGCACATCGTGCATCTTTCCTCATCAAATGCATTGCAGATGATCAGCGAAGCTAAAGCTAAGGGATTGCCTTTGAGCGTTGAAACCTGTCCGCATTATCTGTATTTCAATGCGGAAGAAATTCCTGATGCAGATACACGATTCAAGTGTGCACCGCCCATTCGAGAAAAAGAAAACAATGAAAAATTGTGGAATGCGCTTGCAGAAGGACTAATTGATTTCGTAGTGACTGATCACAGTCCTGCGCCTCCCGAAATGAAAGAACTATTCACTGGAAATCTTCTGGATGCCTGGGGAGGGATCGCATCGATACAATTCTCGCTTCCGATTATGTGGAGCCTGGCTGAGAAAAACAATAAATATGTGAAGGATATCAATCAATGGATGAGCCGGGGAGTAGCGGAATTTCTTGGATTGCACCAAAAAGGCGAAATCAAAGTTGGCAATGACGCTGATCTTGTGATATGGAACCCACACAAAAAAATGAAGGTGACAAAACCACTCATTAAATACAAGCACCCGGTGAGTCCATATGAGGGTCTGTTGCTGTCCGGACTGGTGGAAAAAACTTATGTTGGCGGAGCACTTGTCTATGACAAAGGTTCATTTGTATCTTCGCCCCCCGGAAAAATTCTATTGAGAAACAATGACTGAAACAGTGAAAGAGAGCCCCGCTTACACAAGTAAGCTCAATCTTGCGGCTGAAAAACTCGGAGCAAGAGCGCTTGCCTGCAGCGATGATTTTTTCGCTGAGATGGAAAATCTTGTAAAACCAGGGCGAGGGATTTTTATCGCGGATAAATATACAGACCGCGGCAAGTGGATGGATGGCTGGGAATCGAGGCGTAAAAGAGTACCTGGTCACGACTGGTGTATACTGAAACTCGGTGCGCCAGGACGTATTCACGGTTTTGACATTGACACGAATCATTTTCTGGGAAATCACCCTCCCTTCGCCTCCATAGAAGCTGTTAATCTGGAAGGTGATCCTGATGTAAAAACTCTGACTTCTTCTGAAATCAAATGGACAGAAATTCTGGCCAAATCACCTTTAAATCCAGGCTCACAAAATTTTTATCCCTGCAGCTCTGAAAATGTGTACACCCACTTGAGATTAAATATTTATCCTGATGGAGGTGTCGCCAGACTAAAAGTGTACGGTGAAGTTTTCAAAGACTGGAGTAAAGTAAAAAATGATGAAGTCATTGATCTGGCTTCGGCACTCAACGGTGCTAAAGCAGTATTATGCAATGACATGTTCTTTTCACATATGGATAACCTGCTCATGCCCGGAAGAGGTGTGAATATGGGCGACGGATGGGAAACGAAGAGAAACCGTACCCCTGGAAACCGTGACTGGGTTATTATTCGACTTGGACACAAAGGACGTATCCAAAAAATATTG
This sequence comes from Bacteroidota bacterium, assembly GCA_003389385.1. Taxonomy (GTDB): domain Bacteria; phylum Bacteroidota; class Bacteroidia; order AKYH767-A; family 2013-40CM-41-45; genus QQVM01. Next base: position 115,549 of record QQVM01000004.1, on the reverse strand, counting down.
GTTGATACCTGTCACTTTAAGGGAAACTACCCTGACACATGCAGCATAGAAGGAACATTGGTCAATAATGACAATGCGTTTAATCCTGATGATCCGTCCATAAAATGGTTTCCGATTCTCGACCGTCAGAAACTGCAGGCGGATCATGAACATTATTTTGAAAATGAAATAATGAAGCATGATGCGCTGAGTCATGTGCGTCTGAATATTTTCCCTGACGGTGGTGTCAGCAGACTCCGGCTTTGGGGGAATAAAGTTTAACATGGATATTTCTGAATTCAACAGCAAGAACGAAGAGCAGATCAGGGAAGAACTTTCCAGATGCTGCGGCTCACGCAATTGGGTAAATTGCATGTTGTCAAGCCGTCCCTTCAATGGACTTGATCAGATGCTTGAAATAGCAGACAAATGCTGGGAACAGACGAACGAAGAAGATTGGCTGGAATCATTTCATCATCATCCGAAAATCGGAGACATTGAGAGTCTTGCTAAAAAGTTCGCATCCACTTCGAACATGGCCGGTGATGAGCAATCCGGAGTAAAAAACGCGGACATGAAGATTTTACAGGCGCTGGCAGAGGGAAACAGGGATTACGAAGAAAAATTTGGATTTATTTTCATAGTTTACGCAAGCGGAAAGAGGGCCGAAGAAATGTTGGGTATACTCAATGAAAGAATGAACAATGACCGTTACAGTGAAATAAGAATTGCCGCTGCTGAGCAACACAAAATCACACGACTGAGAATTACAAAAATGTTCGCATGAGCCAAATCACCACTCATATACTTGACACTTCAGTCGGAAAACCGGCAGAAGGGGTCAATACCTACCTGGAAAAACTCAATCTGCAAAATAGTTTTGAATTTGTCGCCAAGGGAATCACAAACAAAGACGGAAGAATCAGTGATCTGGTAAGTAATAAAACATTGGAATCAGGAATATATCGTCTGCGTTTTGAAACCGGAGATTATTACAAGAGCAAAAACATAAAGACATTTTATCCATATATAGAAATCACATTTGAAATCAGCGGAACCGAGCATTACCATGTGCCATTGCTGTTGAATCCTTTTGGTTATTCCACTTACCGGGGGAGTTGAATGAATAATAGAAATTGAAAGATGAAAACTGTAATCACTCAATCTGCAGGAGAAAAAATATTCAGCGAATTGCGAAACGCAAATCTCGCTTTTCAAAAAATCTATCCGGGTGACAAACCCGACAGGCAGGCTGTGCACACTGTGTATGGAGGAGCTAATCTTTACAAATACGATTCTGCCTCCAAGATGGGTGAGATCGCATTGAGAAGTCTTCGCACTTATGCTCCTGATTTCACTGTGCTTGCAAGAGTGCTGGAGCTGCAGGGACATGAATCTCTTCCGACAGTGCAGTCTGAAATAGACTCGCTGAAGACCAAGCTAGAAAAAATGAGTCCGGCAGCACGTAAGAAAGATCCGGCATGGCTTGCTTTTACCGTTTATGAAAAAATTGTTGCAAAGTTACAGCGTGAGCCGGTGGAAGATTTCCGCATTGACTTTGAGGATGGTTTTGGCAACAGGCCTGACGAAGAAGAGGATTCTACTGCTGTGAATGCTGCAATGGAACTGGCACGAGCCATGAAGGAAAAAACGGTATCACCATTCATCGGCATCAGAATAAAACCATTTACAGAAGACCTCAAACACAGAGGACTGAGAACGCTTGATATATTCCTGAGCACTCTGCTCAGCGAAACCAGAGGGAAACTGCCGGATAATTTCATCGTGATGCTTCCCAAAGTCACCATTCCTGAACAGATCGAAGCGCTGGTGAAATTTTTCGAGATCATTGAAGATGCATTCAAAATGGAATCCGGTTCTTTAAAACTGGAAATGATGGTGGAAGCCACTCAGGCTGTCATGGATTCCGAGGGAAGAAATCCATTGCGTCGTCTTATCATGGCCGGAAAAGGTCGTTGCATTGCAGCTCACTTCGGCACTTACGACTATACCGCATCCGCGAATATCACAGCCAAGTATCAGACAATGGATCATCCGGTTTGCGACTTTGCTCATCACATGACTAAAGTAGCACTGGGCGGAACAGGAATATTTTTATCTGACGGAGCAACCAATGTAATGCCAATTGGTCCGCACAAAGGAGATAATCTAAGTCCGGAACAAATTAAGGAGAACACCGCCGTTGTTCACCGTGCATGGAAACTATGCTACGGACATAGTACACATTCACTTCGCAACGGGCTTTACCAGGGATGGGATCTCAACCCTGCCCAACTTCCAATGCGTTATGCGGCTGTTTATAATTTCTTTTTGGAGAGTTACGAAGATGCCGCAGTCCGTCTGAAACACTTTGTAGAAAAAGCAGCGCAAGCGACTTTATCAGGAGACATATTTGATGATGCCGCCACTGGCCAGGGACTTTTGAATTATTTCCTTCGCGCCTTGAACTCCGGCGCCATCACAGAAGAAGAAGCCCTGGTAACAGGATTAAGCATTGAAGAGATACGCTCCAGATCTTTCTACAGGATTCTTCAGGGAAGACGTGGAGTGAAGGTGTGATAACCTGGCAATTATTCCGCTCTTGAATAATTTTAATCATTGGCAACCATGAGTTGCCTGCTTATTTTCTTTCCTTTCGACTCAAGCGTGTATATATAAATTCCCGGACTCCATGATCGTGTGTCCAGGTGAAATGTAAATTTATCACTATGTGTGTTGGCTTTTCGTTCGGAATAAATTTCTCTGCCAGGCATATCGCAGATTCGAAGCTCGATAGTACTTGCATTCCTTGAAATCACATCAATGCTTGTAAATCCATTTGAAGGATCTTCAACTATCATTTCCTCCACCTCAAACCAATTGACAAATCAATCCTTGTTATATTTTCATAATTATCTTCATCAAGTTCAATTCTCCTGATTTGATTTTGATCCTGATAATCGTAATACCGCAAAGCTCCGAATTTAAAAGCAAGAAAAATTCCTAAAACCAGGTTTTCATCTATGGGCTTATCAATTCCCACATTCCACATCAGTCCCAATGCATCACTCTGCAAAGTAAAATCTTCAATTAATGTCGCATTATTTTTGTATGTCATATAGCCCAATGAGAAATCAAGCAAGACATTGGCATTCGGATTTGAAGTATTGAGCCTTGTACATATTGCAGGTCCGAAATACTGAATGCGTATATCGTCTCTGAGAATTCCAGTTCGAATTTGTCCGTTTGTAGTGCTTACCACATATACGTTTTCCAGCTGATTGCTTGTACGGAACATGGAATATTTTCCACCGAAACCAATGTTCTCAGATTTAAATACTGTAAAATCCGCTCCATAGTGATAACCGGATTTCAAATCCTTCATATATGACAGCAAATCTGAATTGATATTCTCATTGATTCTTGCCAGGAGATAACTCCAGCCTCCGTAAGCACCTATTCTAAATTTGTAATTACTTTCACCGAGGAATGGTCTGCTGAATATAATTTCAGAATTCGGATAAAAACCTTCCTGATAATAACGAACCTGCTGAAGCTGGATGATGCCCTGCTTCACTTCATTATTGCTACTGAAAGAAAAAAATATATGCTTGTCTTTTATTCTTATTATTTTACAATTCAAGGAATCTCCTGCTGAATTGACAATCAGATCCTGTGCAAAGGCAGAAGTATGAATCAGGATAAAGCTTAAAACAACAACAGTTGATATTCTCATTGAAAAATTACTAGAACAATTTAAAGAGTCTGAATAAAACTTTGGTTTGATAAAATGAAATCAACCTTTAACTGGAAATTGAACTTGCCGATGCAGGACTTTTCGAAATTGAATTTCTCTTTACGTTTACCAACTTCGCCAGAATGCTGATGGCAATCTCATGCGGAGTTTCAGCTTCAATCTCAATTCCCATAGGCATGTCAACTTTTTCCAGTAGTTCTTTATCAGCAATTCCAGCTGCGGTAAACATCTTTTTAGTTAATTCCACTTTTCTCCTACTGCCGATCATGCCCAGATATGCCCAAGGTTTAGTAATGCAATAAGCCAGAATGTCCCGGTCATGCTGATGACTGTAGGTCATCACACAGATGTAAGTATGTTGATCAAAGGGAAGTAATGTTAAGGCTTCTTTGTAATGAAGAGGAAGTTTATTGATGTCCTCGATGTGAATCGAATCAATATATTCCCGGCGTTCATCTATCAGTACCACTTCAAAATCGAGATGGACGGCATGTTGAGCAAGCGCATGGCCGGTATGTCCGGCCCCGAAAATGTAAAGTTTATTCTTCCTCTGAATTGGTTCAATAAAAATGTCCACGCTGCCACCACAGCACATGCTGTGCTGGTGAAGTAAATCATGACGAAACGTTTCAGCTTTTGAGTTTTGTATCGCTTTCAGCGCATTTTCAATCACACTTTTCTCGAGGTCTCCCCCACCCACGCTACCAAAAATGTTTCCATCCTCGTAGACAATCATCTTGGCGCCCACTGATCTTGGCGTACTGCCTCTCACTCCTGTGATCACACATAAAGCAGCTCTCTTACCAGCGAGTTCAGCCTCTGTAAGTTTCTTGTATATGCTTTCCTGTTTCTTCACTGAAAAAATAAATTCCCGGTTAAATGTAAATTTATTATTTTAAATGGCATTTTACTGGAAGAGATTTAGATTTGCATTAAATCAAGGATTAAACAGATGAAAAAGTTTCAGGCAATTTTTATGAAGGAAGCTATTGCACTTTCAAGACAAGGAAGTAATAGCAATGTAGGCGGCCCTTTCGGCTGTGTGATTGTTAAAGATGGCATTATTATAGGAAAAGGGTCAAACATGGTGACTTCCAGCAATGACCCGACGGCACATGCTGAAGTAGTGGCCATACGGGATGCCTGTAAAAACCTGAATGACTTCCAACTTGATGGCTGTGAAATTTATACAAGCTGCGAGCCTTGCCCCATGTGCCTTGGAGCAATTTACTGGGCAAGACCTGAAGTGGTATATTTTGCAAACAGCAGGGATGAGGCCGCGGCAGCAGGTTTTGATGACGCGTTTATATATGATGAAATCAATGTGCCTCCGCATGACCGTAAAATCCGTATGGAACATGTGCCAGATGCAGAAGCAAAGCAAGTATTCCGGGACTGGATCATCAAACCGGACAAGATAGATTATTGATTACGGGACTAACTTGAATTCTTTTCAAAATGACAGATGAAAAATGCAATTCAGCTTTTATTTATTCTTGTTCTGACTGTGTTTATTGGCCGTATCATGGACAATGGCCGAATGATGATACCGGAATTCACCACCCCATATTTTTCCGGGTCAGCCATACTCAACACAAATTTTGACTGGAATTTCAGTCCTGCAGATGCTGATTCCCTCAGAAGAATCAATCAAATTGAGGATGACAAAGAAAGAATTCGCAGTTTAAATAAATTCAAATTCAACAGAGAGCCGGATGATTCCAGGTCTTACAGCTTGAATCAAAAGGGATATATTTTTATTGTGCTTGTCTCCACCTGGCTATTCCCTTGGATGGGAGACATTGCCGCAGTAAAATTATTTCAGCTGCTCATTCACTCCCTTTTATCATTCCTGATTCTGATTCAGCTGAAAAGCTCCAGGCAAAAACTGCTTTTCTTTTTTCTTTATATCATTAATCCCTTTGTTGTTTACTATGCGATTTATCCATTCTATTATTTCTGGCAGGTAGTTCCTTCAGCAATTGCAATTATCCTGCTGAGGCGAAAAAATTATTCAGTAGGATTTCTTTACCTGACCGCAATTTTGTTTGCATTAATGTTTCACATACGTTCAACATCAATATTGGTCATCATTGTATGTCTGCTATTATTTCCTGAGCACATCCGAAGGTTACGCCGCTGGGGAGCATTCTCAATCTTCCTTGTACTGGTTTGGTTTTTTTATCCTCACACTGAACATAAACATCCCGGACATATAATGTATGTTTCTCTCGGGGCTTATCCGAATGAGTATGTACAAGGCTTCAGCGACACTGTCGCCTGGAACGCATACAGGAAGCATACAGGAAAACAATTCGACTATCAGAGCAAACCGGGAATGTATGATGCTTCAGTCTTCTTTGCTGAATCAGAATGGTGTTTGAGAGAGTATACACAAATCGCAAAGGAAGAGCCATTGATGATTCTTCGTAATGCTGCATTGAATTACTTTCAGTCATTTGGTTTTGGGCACTTCAGGAGCTCGCTTAGTTTAAGTTATTTGTCAACTCTGTGCGGACTGATCATATTTTCATTTTTCATATACAGAAAGAACATGAAAGCAATATTGCTGATATCTGCAGCATCGCTCTCATACATACTCTACCTTCCGCCTCTGCCGGTATACATGTACGGGTCATATTTATTGATAATCTATTTCCTCATTGAAGAAATTTTTTCTGAAAAAGAAAGTAGTTAAAATAAATTGCAATAAACTGTCCCCTATACTGCCCCCTAAATAAAAAAACCTCCGCAAGATATTCTAAATGAATAAATTACGGAGGAAAAATGTACCCGGGATCGGGGTCGAACCGATACGATATTGCTATCACTGGTGTTTGAGACCAGCGCGTCTACCAATTCCGCCACCCGGGCAATGATCCTTCAAGCAAGCCTGCGAAAATATGGATTATTTCAGGTTTTGAAAACTTCCCTGCTTACATTGATGAAAAAGCACGAAAATGACTGATAATGAGGGTTAATTTATTGATGAAATGGCATTTCAGGCTTGACTGATCCGCCTGATTTTCTTTTCTTTGCATCCCCAAAAAAAGCTGATGGAACGCACGGTTAAACTGTTTTCAGGTACTGCCACGCATTATCTGGCCGAAAAAATAGCATTGGCTTACGGACTTCCTTTGGGTGAGGTCAATGTCGCTAAGTTCAGCGACGGCGAATTCTCTCCTTCATTCGATGAATCCGTAAGAGGTTGCGATGTGTTCATAATTCAGTCAACTTTTGCTCCCGCAGACAATCTCATGGAGCTCCTGTTGCTGATCGATGCAGCGAAAAGGGCATCAGCCCACTACATCACTGCGGTAGTACCTTATTTCGGGTACGCAAGGTCGGACCGGAAAGACAAACCAAGGGTAGCAATCGCAGCGAAGCTTGTGGCGAACCTGCTTCAGACTGCCGGGATCACCCGCATCATGACTATGGATCTGCATGCACCGCAGATTCAGGGCTTCTTCGATATTCCCGTTGACCATCTTGAGCCTTCATCACTGTTCGTTCCTTACATAGAATCACTCAACCTGAAAAACCTCTGCATAGCCGCTCCTGACATGGGTGGTGTAAACCGTGCAAGAGGATATGCCAAGTATTTCAATGCGGAAATGGTTATCTGCGACAAGCAGAGAAAGAAGGCAAACGAGATCGGAACCATGACTGTAATCGGTGATGTGGAAGGCCGGGATATTATCCTCGTGGATGACATCGTGGACACTGCAGGCACACTGACCACCGCAGCTGAAATGCTCTTCGACAAAGGCGCCAACAGCGTGAGAGCATTCTGTACACATCCGGTACTATCCGGGAAAGCGTATGAGCGCATCAACAACTCACGACTCACTGAACTTGTCGTCACTGACACATTGCCTGTGAAGCCGGGCAACGATAAAATTAAAGTGATTCCTACGGCTGATCTGTTTGCAAGAATCATCCGCAGGGTGTACGTATACGAATCAATCAGCAAATTATTCTTAGTGTAAATAAATCCAAACATCTATTAAATCAAACAAACAAAATGAAATCAATTTCAATTAACGGAACAAAGAGAGCAGCTCAATCAAAGCAGGAGACAAAAAAACTGCGGGCAGAGGGTATGGTTCCGTGTGTGCTTTACGGTGGATCAGAACAGGTCCATTTCAGTACGCCGGTCCTTGCCCTGAAAAACCTGGTGTACACACCTAACGCATACACAGTTGAATTGAACGTCGACGGCAAAGTGTACAAGGCTATCATGAAAGATATTCAGTTTCATGCAGTGACAGACAGGATTCAACACATTGACTTCCTCGAACTGAATGAAGAAAAAGAAGTTAGCATGCACGTGCCTGTGAAAGTGAGCGGAAACGCTCCGGGTGTGCGCGCCGGTGGACTTCTTATCAATAAACTGAGGAAGCTTAAAATTTCAGCATTGCCAAAGCACCTCCCTGATCACATTGAAGTGAAAATTGACAATCTCAATATCGGAGATGACATCAGAGTGCGCGACATTGAACTCGAAGGAGTTGAATTGCTGGATTCCCCTTCAAGCGTTATTACAGCAGTTAAAACAACACGTGTTGTGGCCGCTGCTGCTGAACCTGCACCTGCTGCTGCTGCAGCGCCTGCTGCTGCTGCTGCTGCAGCGCCTGCAAAGGACGAAAAGAAAAAATAATTTTTCTTGAAATTATGAAAAGCTTCGGGTTTGTGACCCGAAGCTTTTTGTTTTATACGTAGTTGGCAAAACAAGAATTATCTTAGCGCCATGAGCAAATTTCTCATCGCAGGACTCGGAAATATAGGAGACGAATATGCTAACACGCGTCACAATGTAGGTTTTCTGGTAGCAGAAGCGCTTGCCTCAGCACTGCACAAGGAAAAGGAAGGAACTTATGGTCTTTTCAGGAATGATCGTCTGGCCTCAGTGTGCGATGCAAGACTGAAAGGTAAATCCATCTGCATCATCAAGCCAAACACTTATATGAACCTGAGTGGTAAGGCTGTCAATTATTGGTTACAATTTCATAATATACCTCTGCAAAATCTCCTGGTCATTACTGATGACCTTGCACTACCCTTTGGTACTTTGAGAATGAAAAATAAAGGTGGTGACGGAGGCCATAATGGTCTGACTGACATCATTCAGACCCTGAATACACAGGAGTTTGCACGATTGCGCTTTGGCATAGGGAATGAATTCGCCAAAGGTCGTCAGGTTGACTATGTTCTGGGTGAATGGACACAAGAGGAAAAAGACAAGCTCAAAGAAAGGATTGACAAGGCGGTTGAAATGGTCAACAGCTTTGTAAGTATTGGAATTGGAAAAACAATGTCAGAGTACAATAACAAGTGATTTTTATTAAAACTGGCTATTTATCCGCTGAAACACTTAAATTCAATTCGATATTTCCAATAACTCATTATAAATTAACCAGAAAATTTTACAGAAATCCTATTTGAAAATACCCCTGAATCTATATATTTACGAATTAATTGCTATTATTAAACACCTCATATGAAAAGATTATTTACTCTAATTGTATTCTGCAGTTTTTCTCTGGTCTCAACTTCACAGATCTTAGTGCATAATGATTTTACAGGCTACAACGGACTATCTTCAACGATAGCTCCGGGCTGGTTCTACTCATGGAATGACACTGCAGCTACCAGCAGATCTTACTATACCAGTGCAGGCAGTTGCGGAATCAGCTGTCCTGCCTATAAGTTTGGCATCAATGGCGCATATGTAATCACGCCTTCATTTTCTAATGCAGACTCCCTTAGATTTTATATGAAAGGAAACGGCTCTTTTCAGCCGAATAAATTTCATATTTATGCTGGTCCGGACACCATGACCTGGACCCTGCTCCGTACTTTTGACAGTATCCCGCTTGCATCCCAAATTGTCACTCTCCCCATAGGCTCTGCGTACAATTACATCAAATTTCAATACCAAAAAGATTCTCTTGGTTACAATGTCGGTATTGATGATGTATCGATCTTCTCTGGGATTTTTACAAACCTCAATCCTGTCAGAAAATTTACCGCTTCAATTTTCCCTAACCCTACCAGCGGTATGTTAAATATTGAAACCGGAACTTTCCAACCAAAATCGCTCTCTGTTTCTGTTTCCAATGTACTCGGCAGAGAAGTCAAAAACCTTCAGATGAACATCCCTTCAGCCTATTACCAAGTCAACCTTTCTGACCTTGATGCCGGGGTGTACATGGTTCATGTGAAAAGCGAATTCGGTGAATTCACACAGAGAATTGTGATTAGAAAATAGTAGTACTCTATTCCTTAGTTAAAAGAGGCCTCATTGGGCCTCTTTTTTTTTCTTTTCTTTGACAAATTAAAATTTTTTCATAAAATTGATATACCTTAAATGATAGGCTATGTTTCGATTATACCCCCAATTTCTGTTTTTAATTCTTTTTGCTTTTCTTTTTTCGTCATGTTCAGATTCAAATGCCAATCAGGAAAACAAGACTGAATTAAATAAAAAAACTGTTTCAATTATTTACGGAATGTTTGAGTCAGGGAATACGGAGGGAATTGAAAACTATGTCCATCCATACATGATTGATTATACGCTTGATCCAGCCATCATGCAAAAAGGAATTGAAGGATTAGTGGAGTTAATTAGTGTGAACAAACAGGCTTTTCCAGATCTTAAGATAAAAGTTTACAACATGAGTGCGGAAGGAGACTATGTGTATGCTCACTTCAATTTTAACGGCACATATACTGGCAGCTTAGGTAACATTCCATCCAGTGGCCGTAAAATCGATATTGATGGCGTTGATGTCATCAGACTGAAAGATGGCAAAATCGTTGAGCATTGGGGGTATTGGGATACACAGAAGTTTTTGATTCAAATGGGCAGGACAAATCCCGACAATGGATTGGAGTAAATTGTTCCATACATTTCTGATATTTTAGTTTTGATCTTGTTTTATACTCTTATAATTTTATTCTGAACTTAAAAACTCCTTTCAAATGAAAAACTTATTCTCCTTACTAACGGCATGCATACTTTCATGCGCATTGTTAATTTCATGTTCGAATCCAGGCTCAGACGCCCAGAACAAGCAGTTGGAAAAAAATAAAGTGGCTATGCAAAAAATCCTGGAATCATTCAGTACTGGGAATGTAGATAATCTTGGAAATTACATTGCAGATGATTGCGTGGAACACACTCCTGATCCAAATATCAGCGCTACGGGACTCGAAGGAGTTAAACAAATGATTGCAATGTATCGTTCATCATTCCCCGACATGAAAGTTAATATTATGTCCATGACCGCAGAAGGGGACATGGTAATCACTCACTACAACATGACTGGCACTAATTCTGGCCCCATGGGTGAAATGCCACCAACCGGAAAATCAATGAACGTGAATGGTGTGGATGTGGTAAAATTCAAGGATGGCAAAGCTACCGAGCATTGGGGATACTGGGAAGAATCAAAATTCATGGAGCAACTCGGACTCATGGGCGCTCCTGAAGTTCCACAAACCATGGAAGAACAAAAGTAACAAGTGACTATTATTCACAACAAAAAGGAGCAGTTTTCGAGCTGCTCCTTTTTTATTTATAAAATTTAATAAATCAGACTAATTATCATCCGCTAATTTGCCTGAGAGCTTTTTTCATATCCACTTTATCAATGAGGATTTTTTCAATGCTTCCAACTTCAATCCTTTCCTGAACCATGCTGTCCCGGTAACGAATGGTGACAGTCTGATCCTCCAAAGTCTGATGATCCACAGTGATGCAGAATGGAGTACCGATGGCATCCTGCCTTCTGTATCTTTTACCGATTGAATCCTTCTCTTCATACTGACACAGATGGTCAAACTTCAGGCGATCCATTATCTCCCTTGCCTTTTCTGGAAGTCCGTCCTTTTTCACAAGAGGAAGTACAGCACATTTCACAGGAGCTAAAAATTCAGGAATCCTCAGAACTACTCTTTCAGAGCCATCTTCCAGCTTTTCTTCCGCATAACTTTGCGAAAGTATCGCCAGGAACATGCGGTCAAGTCCAATCGAGGTTTCAATCACATAAGGCACGTAACTTTGACCGGAATCCGGATCAAAATACTGCAACTTCTTGCCGCTGAATTTCTCATGATTACCCAAGTCGAAATCCGTCCTGGAATGAATGCCTTCAAGTTCCTTGAATCCGAATGGAAACTTAAATTCAATGTCGCAAGCTGCATTCGCATAATGAGCCAGTTTCAGATGATCATGAAATCTGTGCACTGTTTCAGGAAAACCAAGAGAACGATGCCACTTCAAACGAACATCTTTCCAATGCTTATACCATTCCATCTCAGTTCCTGGCTTGATAAAAAACTGCATCTCCATTTGTTCAAACTCTCTCATTCTGAAAATAAACTGCCTTGCGACAATTTCATTTCGAAATGCTTTACCAGTCTGTGCAATGCCAAAAGGAATTTTCATTCGCCCTGTCTTCTGCACATTTAAAAAGTTCACGAAAATTCCCTGAGCCGTCTCTGGCCTGAGATAAATTGTGCTCGACTCCTCACTCACAGAACCCAATTGTGTATTAAACATGAGGTTGAACTGCCTCACATCCGTCCAGTTCCTGGTTCCTGATACAGGACAGACTATTTCCAAATCAATGATTATCTGTCTCACTTCATTCAGATCGCCCACCTCCAGCGCGTTTTTAAAGCGCATGTTTATCTCATCAATCTTTTTTTGATTTTCCAGCACCCGGGCATTGGTTGTCCTGAACGTTTCTTCATTGAATGAATCGCCAAAACGTGTCCGGGCTTTCTCCACTTCCTTACTGATCTTGGCTTCGATCTTTGCAAGGTGGTCTTCAATGAGAACATCAGCGCGATAGCGCTTCTTGGAGTCTTTGTTGTCTACCAGCGGATCATTGAATGCATCGACGTGTCCTGAAGCTTTCCATGTAGTAGGATGCATAAAAATGGCAGCATCAATCCCTACAATATTCTCATTCATTTGAACCATTGCCTTCCACCAGTATTCCCGTATGTTTTTCTTCAACTCAGATCCATTCTGCCCATAATCATATACAGCACTCAGGCCGTCATATATTTCGGATGACTGAAAAATAAACCCATACTCCTTGGCATGGGAAATGATATTTTTAAAGAGGTCTTCGCTGGTGATATTTGACATAGGGCGCTAAATTAGGCAAATATCAGCATGTGAAGAAATGAACTGAAAGAGCTTTGGTGATTACAGTCATGCAGCAGAACCCTCATCAAGGTCTTATTTCAGTATCTTTGCAAAATGATTGCGATTGATAACACCTTCGTGTCGGAGGAACTGATTGAGAAGAAATTCGTCTGTGACCTGAATGCCTGCAAGGGTGCCTGTTGCGTGAAAGGTGACTACGGAGCCCCACTGGAAGAGAAAGAACTAGGCATCATTGACAGGAATTTCAAGCACATCAAGCCATACATCACCGAACGCGGACTTCAGGCCATTGAAAATCAGGGCAGATATCTTCTGTATGAAAAAAAAGAATGGGTCACACCACTGATTGAGGGGAAAGAATGCGCTTATACCTACTTTGAAAAAGGAATCGCCAAATGCGCCATAGAAAAAGCTTTTCTTGATGGCAAGATTAAATGGAAAAAACCAATTTCCTGCCATCTGTATCCCGTTCGAATAAACAGCAATAAGCTGGGAATTGACAGTCTGCAGTACGACAAATGGAGTATCTGCCAACCGGCATGCAAGCTGGGTGATCAGCTGAAAGTACCTGTATATAAATTTTTAAAGGAATCACTCGTCAGGAAATACGGAAAGCGCTGGTATAAAAAACTGGAACTTGCTGTGGACCTGTTCCAGAATTCGAAAAAATCAAAATCAAAATAAGCTGTCAGACACCGAAGACTTTGTAATGAGCGAAGCTTGCTTTTGTAATTTTGTTTTACGATTCCTTCAATAAATTCAACATTAAACTGTCTAAATCATTGATGATAATATCAATGAACTCTGTGCTTATTTCCTAATGATTTTTTTTAACAAAATTTGTTCAAAACCTTCAAATGTCAAGACAATCAAAGCTTTCGAAAGCCGCCTCAGATTTACAAACATCGGCTGGTGCATAATTGTTAGAAAAATATTTTCCTGACTCTTGCACAGGTAAATTGAAATAAGAATTTTTGTTCAGCACATCGGTAATTTTCATTCACCGGTCAATCAATAGAATTTAGGATAACGGAACATCATCACTCCGGTCCGGGAAAATTTGGTTTTGCCTTTTCCGGAGTGACAAGAAATCGTCGCCTCTAAACTTAAAACAAAACATATAAAAACCCTTTTAAAGCACATTATGAAAAAAGAGATTTTACTCGAAGAGAATAAGGATCGGTTTGTACTGTTTCCTATTAAATATCCTCAAATATGGGAGATGTACAAGAAAGCAGAGCAAAGCTTCTGGACAGCAGAAGAAGTAGACCTGCATGCAGACTTGAAAGACTGGGAAAGACTCAATGACAATGAAAGACATTTCATCAAGCACGTATTGGCCTTTTTCGCAGCCAGTGACGGAATTGTGAATGAAAACCTTGCTGTGAATTTCATGCGCGAAGTTCAATTGCCTGAAGCCCGATGCTTTTACGGTTTTCAGATCATGATAGAAAACATCCACAGTGAGATGTACTCACTGCTTATTGATACATATATAAAGGACAATGCGGAAAAAAGTAAGCTTTTCAACGCCATTGATACAATACCCTGCGTGACGAAAAAGGCTGAATGGGCTTTGCGTTGGATTGGAAATGGAAGCTTTGCAGAGCGCCTCATCGCATTTGCCGCAGTTGAAGGAATTTTCTTCTCCGGTTCATTCTGCTCCATTTTCTGGCTTAAAAAGCGCGGTCTCATGCCTGGCCTGAGTACGTCCAATGAATTCATCTCACGCGATGAAGGAATGCACTGTGATTTTGCCTGCCTGCTTTATGGAATGCTCGAAAACAAGCTTCCAAAAGCTCAGGTAACGGAAATCATTACAAATGCCGTTAGTCTGGAACATGAGTTTGTCACAGATGCACTGCCTGTTTCCCTCATCGGAATGAACGCGAAGATGATGTGCCAGTACATCGAATTCGTAGCAGACCGCTTGCTGGTCTCTCTGGGATGCGAGAAAGTATACAACAGCTCAAATCCATTCGACTTTATGGAAATGATTTCCCTGCAAGGCAAAACCAACTTCTTCGAAAAAAGAGTGAGCGAATACAAGAAAGCCGGAGTGGGACAGCAGAAGGAAGACAATGTATTCAAAATGGATGAAGACTTCTAAAAATCCATACTAAACGATAACACAAAAATTCACCATAGCAAACACAAAGTAAAAACATGTTCGTTGTTAAAAGAGACGGCCGCCAGGAAGCGGTAAAATTTGATAAAGTAACTGCACGGATTCAGAAATTGGCTTATGGTCTTTCTGATCATGTGGATACCTTCCTTGTGGCACAGAAAGTCATTGAAGGTATTTATGACAACGTTTCGACAACTCAGCTCGACAATCTTGCAGCAGAGATCGCAGCATCAATGACTACACGTCATCCGGATTACGCACTTCTCGCCGCAAGAATCGCAGTAAGCAATCTGCATAAGAACACGAAGAAGTCTTTCAGTGAAACAATCAAAGATCTCTACGAGTACATTGATCCGAACACAGGCAAAAAAGCTCCTCTGATTGCTGATGATGTGTTCGAAATCATATGGAATAACAAGGATATCCTGGATTCTACCATCATCTATGACAGGGATTTCGGTTATGACTACTTCGGGTTCAAGACCCTTGAGAAATCATACCTGCTTAAACTTTACGGCAAAGTGGCTGAGAGGCCTCAGCACATGATCATGCGTGTCGCAGTCGGCATCCACAAAAATGATATTGAATCAGCAATTGAAACCTATAACCTGATGAGCGAACGCTGGTTCACTCATGCCACTCCAACCCTGTTCAACTCCGGAACGCCAAAACCTCAGCTTTCCTCTTGTTTTCTTTTGCAAATGCAGGATGACAGCATCGAAGGGATTTACAACACTTTGAAAAACTGCGCCAAGATTTCTCAGTCAGCCGGCGGAATCGGTCTTAGCATCCACAATATCCGTGCGACAGGTTCGTACATCCGCGGTACCAACGGAACATCCAACGGAATTGTGCCCATGCTGCGCGTATTCAACGATACAGCCCGCTATGTCGACCAGGGCGGAGGAAAGAGAAAAGGTTCCTTCGCTGTTTATCTTGAACCATGGCATGCTGACATATTCGATTTTCTCGAACTGAAAAAGAATCACGGAAAAGAAGAACTCCGGGCAAGAGATTTGTTTTATGCACTCTGGATTCCGGACCTCTTCATGGAGCGCGTAGAAGCAGACGGAGAATGGAGCCTCTTCTGCCCTAACGAAGCACCAGGTCTGTGCGAAAGCTACGGTGAGAAATTCCGTGAACTTTATCTCCGCTATGAACAGGAAGGCAAAGCAAGAAAAACCGTGAAAGCACAGGAGCTCTGGTTTGCAGTTCTTGAATCACAGATTGAAACAGGCACTCCGTACATGCTTTACAAAGATGCATGCAACCAAAAAAGCAATCAGAAAAATCTTGGTACCATCAAGAGCTCGAACCTATGCACTGAAATTGTGGAGTACACCGCACCTGATGAAATCGCCGTATGCAACCTTGCTTCCATTGCTTTGCCAAGATTTGTGATTAACGGGAAGTTTGACCATCAAAGACTCTTTGATATCACTTACGTGGTGACTAAAAACCTGAACAAGGTAATTGACATCAACTATTATCCAGTTGAGGAAGCAAGGAACAGCAACATGAGGCACCGCCCGATTGGTATCGGTGTACAGGGACTTGCCGACACTTTCATCCTTATGAGAATGGCATTTGACAGCGATGAAGCAAGGCAGCTGAATTCTGAAATCCATGAAACGATCTACTACGCGGCAATGACTGCCTCAAAGGATCTTGCGAAAACGGATGGCCCTTACCCTACTTATTCCGGCTCTCCTGTTTCACAAGGTATTTTCCAGTTCGACATGTGGAATGTTACTCCTAGTTCGCGTTGGGAATGGGACGTGCTGAAAGAAGAAGTGAAAAAATACGGTGTTAGAAACTCCTTGCTGGTGGCTCCAATGCCAACTGCATCTACGTCTCAAATTCTCGGGAACAACGAATGCTTCGAACCTTACACGTCGAACATATACACACGTAGGGTTCTGAGCGGTGAATTTCCGATCGTGAACAAGCATTTGCTCAAGGATCTTGTGAGACTTGGCCTGTGGAATGAGACAATGAAGAACAAAGTAATCGCTGCGAACGGTTCCATACAGGACATACCTGAAATTCCTCAAGACTTAAAAGATATCTACAAAACCGTCTGGGAAATCAAACAGCGCTCACTGATTGATATGGCTGCCGATCGCGGTGCATACATCTGCCAAAGTCAGTCATTGAACATCTTTATTCAGGATCCAAATTACGCTAAACTAACATCAATGCATTTTTACGCATGGAAAAAAGGCCTTAAGACCGGAATGTACTACCTGAGATCGAAATCGGCTGCTGATGCAATCAAGTTTACTGTAGATACAAATTTGCTGCGCCAGGGTCAGGAAAACAATTCGAATCAGCTCAGCAAAGAAGAAGCCTATGAACAAATGGCTTGCTCGCTTGATAACCCCGAAGCTTGCGAAGCCTGCGGAAGTTAATCTTAGCTTTTGCCATGAACAAAGCCCTGATGCATAATGCTTCAGGGCTTTTTTCTTTCATCAAGGCTGCCATTACTATGCTATTGCATCAAATAAACTGGTTTAATAATCAATGTGCCCCCAATTCTCGCCAGACTTGATCCTGTATAGCTGCATTTCACTGATTCCAAACTCATTAGCGATATCCTTCAAACGTACCTGACGCTTTGGAGAGAAAATTTTCTGCTTGATGCTCCTCACTTTGGCCGCTGTAAGTTTATGGCCTTTCAGGCGGGTTCTTGAACGGTATGATTTTACATGTGGACTTTTTTGCTGATGGGAATGCATCTCATCTTTACTGGCCCAACGCAAATTGCTCAGCCTGTTATTCATTTTATCATGATCACGGTGGATGACATAAGTCTGGTTCTTCTTCCTGTGATTCAGAAAATGCTCAGCTACAAGCTTGTGAATGTAAAACTGAATGTCTTTCTCTCTGATTTTCAGCTTCAACGCTGGATAACCATTAACTATTGTGCCTTTTAAAATCTTGCCGTCAGTAATATCCTCCTTGAAACTTTTCACCCTTCCATGATCAGACACTGCATACTTTGTCCGGTCAAATTTGACGTTCAGTTTAATTAGCTTCCACTTTTCATTTTTTGGAGTTTTTGTCATAGCTGAAATTTTTAAAGATTATTATTTTGAATCCCCTTCCTTTTTTTGAAATAAGAGAAGGGGACTTTACATTTGCCTATCACTAAACCAAAATTCCGGAATATTGTTCAGACTGATTTGCAAGCCTTCACAATATTAAATGTACCATCATCATGATTGCATCACTTAAAATGTTCTATACTACAGTAGGACGCAAATTAGTAATGGCATTAACAGGATTGTTTCTTTGCCTCTTTCTCATAGAACATTTATATGCAAACTTGCTTTTGTACAAGATGGACGGAGGCCAGGCATACATTGAATGGACAAAATTCCTTACCGGTAATATTATCATCCGAACTATTGAGTTCGGACTTTTTGCAGGAATTATCATTCACGTAATTGATGGTCTCTATCTCACACTGCATAACAAACGTGCAAGGCCGGTTGCATATCAGGTAAGCAGGCAAAGCGGAGACAGTTCTTGGTTTTCCAGAAACATGGGTCTCACAGGTTCAATTATTTTTATTTTTCTGATTATTCACCTTCGCACATTTTTTGTGCCTCACAGAATTTTTCATGCAGAGAACAGCATCGCTTATGATGTGGCAGCTGCCTTTCAATCGAATTGGTACGCAGCCTTGTATCTTGTTGCCATGGTCCTTCTTGGCGCACATCTCAACCATGGATTTCAATCCGCATTTCAGACACTGGGACTTAATAACCACAAATACCTTAAGCCACTCAAGATTGCAGGAACAGTTTTTTCACTGCTAATCATGATAGGTTTCTCTTCATTTCCGGTCATCTTCTATTTCGATATGTTCGGTATTGCTACGAATATTCTAGGAGGATAATTTATCATCCGGAATTTTGTCAATTAAAATTAAAACAAGAAGCGTTTTTAACAACCATACATTAAAAATTCAATCTCCAAATGGGAAAATTAGATTCGAAAATACCTGCAGGATCACTGGAAAATAAATGGAGGGATTACAAATCCAGTGTCAAGCTTGTAAACCCGGCCAATAAAAGAAAACTCGAGGTGATTGTAGTCGGATCTGGTTTGGCAGGAGCCTCAGCAGCAGCGACACTTGGAGAACTTGGATATAAGGTAAAATGTTTCTGTTTTCAGGACAGTCCGCGTCGTGCTCACTCAATAGCAGCACAAGGCGGAATCAATGCCGCAAAAAACTATTCCAATGACGGTGACAGTGTGTACCGCTTGTTTTATGATACAGTAAAAGGCGGTGATTACAGGGCAAGAGAGGCTAATGTCTACCGTCTCGCAGAAGTGTCAGCTGCCATCATCGACCAGTGCGTTGCGCAGGGCGTTCCATTTGCGCGTGAATACGGCGGTCTGCTGGACAACAGGTCTTTTGGAGGTGTACAGGTATCGAGAACCTTTTACGCAAGAGGGCAAACCGGACAACAATTATTGTTGGGTGCTTACAGCGCTTTGTCAAGGCAAATTGCCAAAGGACAGGTTAGAATGTACAATCGTCATGAAATGATTGAGTTGGTTACGGTCGACAATGTTGCCAAAGGGATAATAGTTCGCGACCTGATCAGTGGTGAAATAGAGAGGCACTCCGCTCATGCAGTTTTGCTTTGTACCGGTGGTTATGGTAATGTGTTCTACCTTTCTACAAACGCGATGGGTAGCAACGTCACGGCAGGATGGAAGGCATATAAGAAGGGGGCTTTCTTCGGAAATCCATGCTTCACGCAAATTCACCCTACCTGTATTCCGGTATCCGGTGAATATCAGTCCAAGCTTACGCTGATGAGCGAAAGTCTTAGAAATGATGGCAGAGTGTGGGTACCGAAAGCACAGGGAGATAAGAGAAAACCTTCCGAGATACCAGATGATGAACGCGACTATTATCTCGAAAGAAGGTATCCTGCATTTGGAAATCTCGTTCCTCGTGATGTGGCCAGCCGTGCAGCCAAGCAGGCCTGCGATGAAGGCCGCGGTGTAGGCTCATCCGGACTTGCCGTGTACCTTGATTTCAGAGATTCAATCAATCGCCTTGGAAGAGATGTGATCAGTGAACGTTATGGTAACTTGTTTGAGATGTATGAAAAAATCACCGGCGAAGATCCTTACTCCACGCCTATGAGAATATATCCTGCCGTGCATTATACAATGGGCGGATTGTGGGTTGACTACAATCTCATGACCACGGTAAAAGGATTATATGCACTGGGCGAATGCAATTTCTCGGATCACGGAGCAAACAGGCTTGGTGCATCAGCATTGATGCAAGGTCTTGCTGACGGCTATTTTGTGATCCCATACACACTCGGAGAATATCTCGCAGATGAAATCCGAAACCCTGTTACTCCCGTGACTCATCCGGCATTTGACGAGGCTGAAAACGCTGCGAAGGAAAGAATCAACAGGATGATGAATGTAAAGGGCCGGCAGACAGTGGAAGATCTTCACAAAAAACTCGGAAAGATTATGTGGGATTATTGCGGAATGGCAAGAAATCAGGAAGGACTCACTAAGGCTTTGCAAATGCTGAAAGACCTAAAAGCTGAATTCTGGAGCGACGTAAAAATTCCTGGCAGTATAAACGAATTTAACCCTGAGCTTGACAAAGCCGGTCGTGTGGCAGATTTCATTGAGCTTGGAGAACTCATGGTGAGAGACGCCCTGAACCGAAGAGAATCTTGTGGTGGTCACTTCAGAGAAGAATCTCAAACTGAAGACGGAGAAGCACGCCGTGATGATGAAAATTTCAGCTTTGTTTCTGCATGGGAATTTGCAGGTGAAAATGCTGAGCCTGTTTTGAATAAGGAAGAACTTCATTTTGAAGTGGTACACCCTTCACAAAGAAGCTATAAATAAATCAAATTATTAAGAATCCACAGATGGAGGAAACGATCAATTTAAAATTAAAAATCTGGCGTCAGAAAAACACAGTCACAAAAGGATATTTTGAAACTTATGATATGCCTGGAGTGAATACTCATATGTCCTTCCTGGAAATGATGGACGTACTGAACGATCGCCTGATCAGAGAAGGCAAAGATCCGGTGGCATTTGATCACGACTGCAGGGAAGGCATATGCGGCATGTGCTCAATGTACATCAACGGCAGGCCACACGGTCCTTTGAAAGGCACAACCACATGCCAGCTTCACATGCGTTTTTTCAGCGACGGAGAAACCGTAACAATAGAGCCATGGAGAGCGGCTGCATTCCCAATAATTAAGGATCTGGTTGTAGACCGTTCTGGATTTGAAAAAATCATTCAGGCAGGAGGATATATTTCTGTGAATACAGGCAATGCACCTGATGCGAACAGCATCCCTGTCCCGAAAGTTGTGGCTGATGAAGCTTTTGACGCAGCTGCCTGCATAGGTTGTGGTGCATGTGTAGCCGCCTGTAAAAACGCATCAGCCATGCTTTTCACTGCTGCTAAAGTTTCACAACTCTCTTTATTGCCTCAGGGAAAACCAGAGAAAGATATTCGTGTACTGAAAATGGTTGAAGCGCATGATGAAGCAGGTTTCGGAAGTTGCACCAATACCGGTGCATGTGAAGCAGAATGCCCAAAAGGGATTTCAATATCGCATATCGCAAGGCTGAACAGGGATTATGTTTCCGCCAGCCTTAAAAAATGAACATAAAAAAACCGGAGAATTTCCGGTTTTTCTTATTTTACTAACAGCTTTTTTATTCTGGGCACAGGCCCAGGGCAATGTGTGGAATGACACGCCAGACAGGTGTTCACAAGATTATTGTAATCTTCTTTTAGATCCGCATTGCTTGAATTCACATAGCCTTTGAGTGCTTTTAAGTAAATATCTGCAAAAGTGTCGTAAAAAGAATTCTTTGTTTCATCATCAGTCGGTGCAGCAGTATAAATCTTATCGAAATTTTCAGGATAAACATCAATCTTCTTATTCTCTGCAAGCATTTTCTTTGCAAGCGCGGCATGCTCAAACATGTCGCGCATGAGCATGGACAACTCACTGGATCCATTTGGATTTACATCAGAAGTATCCGCAATTGAAATCTGATGAGTGGACTCAGTGCGCCCAGACACAACCTGCCAAATACCCATATATGACAAGATCACCAGGGCAACAAGAATGAATTTTTCTTTATTCATTGTATAGAATTACTCCACTTGCCTCAAATGACATCTGGTGTTCCGGTTTTACAATAGCACTTATTTCCTCCTTAGATTTTCCGGCATCCTCTGCATAATGCCTTAACTCCTCCACAGAAGTTTTTGTGACAAATCCCATTCCGTCCAATATCACTTTTTTACCTGCGCAGTCTTTGGGAAGAAAAAATGCATAGTCGGTAAATCTCACCATCATTGATTCTCCGTTTTTCAAATCCATCTTAATCCAGCATCCCTTTTTCTGGCATACGCTGCTTACTGTTCCGCTGATTTTAGCATGAATCGTATCAGCTCCTGAAAGCTTATCAGCAAGATCCTGCACAGGCATAGCTCCATCCTGACTAATTTTTTCACCGAAATAAGACATTTTATCCTGAGCATTCACAAGATTGAGGCCTGCCATACTCAATGCAAAAACGACGATAAGAGTAACTTTTTTCATAGGATTGATTTTGATGCACAAAGATAAAATACTGATCTCATTTATAAAAAGATAAGACAATTCAGCCTAAAACATTTCATCTGAAGTACAGTTTGGACTGCCAGATTTACTTTTATTATCCTCGA
The DNA here is from genome assembly GCA_003389385.1 of Bacteroidota bacterium. Taxonomy (GTDB): domain Bacteria; phylum Bacteroidota; class Bacteroidia; order AKYH767-A; family 2013-40CM-41-45; genus QQVM01. Next base: position 92,742 of record QQVM01000004.1, on the reverse strand, counting down.
AAACCAGTATTAGGTATATAAACGGGCCAGAAGTATTAATTTTATACGATTCAATCGATCATGCATAGAATACTTCTCATATCAATCCTGATTTTCATATCCTGTCAAATGAAAGATCAAAAAACCACTCCAAACATTGCTGAAGCAACAAATGATCCTCATTCTTTCGCTGATCCTGCAGCTGCCATAATTCATCACCTTGATCTTAAACTTGAAGTGAATTTTGAATTGAAACAACTGAAAGGAAATGCAAGAATACATTTTCGCAACAGGGCCAAATCAGACAAAATCATACTCGACACTCGTAACCTGAAGATTGAAGGTGTTCGACTTGATGATGAATCCAAAGTAAGTCCCTTTCATCTGGAAAGTGAAGTGGAGTTTCTTGGGCAGGCGCTGATAATTCCGATTCATCCTGAGACTAAGTCTGTCAGTATTCAATATTCAACAACGGATGGAGCAGACGCATTGCAGTGGCTGTCTCCGGAACAAACTGCGGGAAAGCAGTTTCCTTTTCTTTTCACCCAATCACAAGCGATACTTGCCAGAACCTGGGTACCTGTTCAGGACAGCCCTGGAATCAGATTCACCTATGAAGCTGAAGTCAAAGTTCCTTCGGGATTGATGGCTGTGATGAGTGCTGAAAATCCGACAGAGAAAAACACGGAAGGCTTATACCGCTTTTCAATGAAGCAACCGATTCCTGCTTATCTCCTTGCTTTAGCGGTTGGAGACTTCGTGTATGAACCTCTTGATCGGCGCACAGGAGTGTATGCCGAACCTGTCACCATAGAAAAAGCCACATATGAATTTTCTGACTTGCCCAAAATGCTTGAGATTGCTGAGAGTCTTTACGGACCTTATGCATGGGACAAGTATGATGTGATTGTCCTTCCTCCCAGCTTTCCTTTTGGTGGCATGGAAAATCCAAGAATTACATTTGCTACGCCGACAATTCTTGCCGGGGACCGGTCTCTCACTTCACTTATAGCGCATGAGCTGGCACACAGCTGGAGCGGCAATCTTGTGACTAACGCAACCTGGAACGACTTCTGGATAAACGAAGGATTTACGGTTTACTTTGAAGCTCGTATTATGGAAGCATTATATGGAAAAGATTTCGCTGACATGCAATTCCTTCTGGGAGTGGAAGAACTCAAAAAAACAATTGAGGGATTCGGAGATCGAAGCATTGATTCGCATCTTAAGCTCCAACTAGACGGTCGTGATCCAGATGAGGGCATGAATGAAGTAGCTTATGAAAAAGGACGTTTGCTGTTGGTCTTGATGGAACAAACTTTTGGGAGAGAAAAGTTTGATCAGTTTTTAAAAAATCATTTCAGTCAAAATGCATTCAAAACAATAAACACCGAACAATTTATTGAATATTACAGGTCGGAACTAGTCAAAGGAGACAGTGCAGCAGAGAAAGCAATAGATATTGAACGCTGGGTGTACGGTCCGGGAATACCTGAAAATGCACCACAAATCAGATCGGAAAGATTTGAGCAAGTTGCGCTGGAAGTAGACAGGTGGATAAAAGGGAACAAAGCTTCAACCTTGAACACGAAAAATTACAGCACCAACGAGTGGCTTCGCTTCATTCATCTTCTGCCGGAAAAGCTGAGGCCTGAACAAATGCTGGAGCTTGACAATACATTTCAGTTTTCAAATAGCAGCAATTCTGAAATTTTATTTGCCTGGCTTGAAAAAGCTGTAGTCAATGCTTACGAACCAGCATATCCTGTGTTGAAATCATTCCTGAATGAAGTGGGAAGAAGAAAATTTGTAAGGCCGCTTTTCAAGGCAATGATTAAAACTGCGGAAGGCCGGAAAATGGCTGAAGAAATTTACAAAACATCCAGGCCGAATTATCACTCGGTTACGCAATCATCAATTGATGAAATACTGTACCAAAACTGAACCACTGCTTTATCCTTTAATTTGGATTAGCACGAGATTTTTTCTTTTCCACCCAGTTTCTCACCTGTTCCTTCAACAGTATCATAGGAAGAGGTCCCGATGTGAGAATAACATCATGGAATTCCCTGATGTCAAATTCTTCTCCCAATTGAGCTTTTGAATACTCACGTAGTTCAAGCATGTAGTTCATCCCAACCTTATATCCTGTCGCCTGAGCCGGCCAGACTATGTACCTGTCAATCTCTTTTCTGCAATCACCTTCCGGATTCGATGTGTTACGCAAAAAATATTCCGTGGCTTTTTCCCTGCTCCATCGTTTATAGTGAATACCTACATCAACCACAAGCCGGGCTGCACGGAACAATTCGTTAGACAGTCGTCCGAAGTCTGAATACAAATCCTTGTAATAGCCGTATTCCTTCGGAAGAAGTTCAGTATACAAAGCCCAGCCCTCCACATAAGCTACATTGCCTCCGTATTTGCGAAACTCCGGTATTCCTTGCAATTCCTGGGCAATGGCTATCTGCATGTGATGTCCGGGAATGCCTTCATGATAAGCCAAGGCTTCCGCCTGGTAAATTGGCTGGTCAGCCATATCATACAGGTTGATGTAGTATATACCAGGACGGGATCCGTCAATCGCAGGATTTTCATAAAATGCGCCACCGGCAGATTTTTCCCTGAAAGGCTCAACGGCCTTCACTACGATATTCGCCTTCGGTTTGGTGAGAAACAAATCGTCAAGACTGTTACGCATGGTATCGATGATAGCAGTCGCAAGTTTCATGTAAGCTTTTCTTCCTGAGTCATTGTTTTCAAAATAGAAACGCTTGTCTTTTCTCAGGTATTCAAAAAACTCAATCAGACTGTCGCCTTTCCATCCGAGCTTTTTCATGATCTGACGCATCTCCTTATGTATTCTGTCAACCTCCTTCACACCCAATTCATACACTTGTTCGGGTGTCATATCAAGGGTTATAGCGTGGTACAATGCTGCTTTGTAAAACTTATTTCCATCAGGAAACTTCCAGCATCCGTCATTATCTGTAGATTTTTTCTCAAGCTCCGAAAGAAACTTTATCAGATTATTGTATGCAGGACCGACAGATTTAAGCAATGACTGGTTTACCTGCTGCATAAGTCTTGCTTTGTCATTGGCATTGATCCTGGAGCAGGCATTCACCTTGTTTATAAAATCTGAAAGAAGCGGACTTCGCTTGGCGGTGTTGTTAAAAGGGGCTCCGTCGAGTATATTCCTGCAATCTTCAATCACTCTTGGAAATACAAATGCAGGTGGATTAATGCCAAGACTGTCGCGGATTTTCAATCCTTCAATCACCTGATCGAACATCACAAGAATTCCGTCAAGTCTGGAAATGTATGCTTCTGCATCCTCTAATGAATCAATATTATGCATATTGATTAGCAAGGCTGGAGCAGATGATTGTATACCATCCATTTGGTTCACCGGGTAATTGTGAAACCTCCATTGAAACATGTTTATCTCCTGCTGCGCTTCAAACTCAAAGCACCGAAAACTCAGTTGAGTTTCTGCATCCAGTTTGTCAAAATCAATTTTTGACTTCAGCTCCTTCAGTTCAGCACTGATGATCTGATATTCCCGAATTGCAAAAGAATCGCTCCTGTCCAACCATTTACCGTAATCAGTCTTTATCCCCAGAAACGTTTGCAGTTCAGGATTTCTTTCCAGACGACCTTGCCAGGAGTGCGCAAAAAACTCATTGGCCTTGGAAGATTCAGCTATCATCTCAGCTTCGGTGTAAACAATTTTACCGTGCTTTTTTTCTTCAGCACAAGATGTTAAAATTACTAAGCAGCTGTATAACAATGCTTTATAAGAATGTTTCAGAATCTTCATTATTCAAAACAATATTGAATTTTATCTTGCCAAAATCACACAAAAGTAGGAACAATATCAAAATATGAAGATGAGAAAGAGCTTAAAACTAGGGCTGCTTACCGGAATGATTGCCATATCATTTCTGTCTCCTCAAAATGCCCCGGCACAAGATTACTCCAATGGAATTGGCGTTCGCCTTGGAGGATTTTCACATGGAATAACATATAAACACAAGTTCGGAGGAGCAGACGCTTTGGAACTCATTGCAAGTACTGGCAGAAGAAGTCTGATACTCACGGGACTCTATGAGTATCATCGTCCATTAGGAAATGCCCAGGGTTTCAACTGGTTTCTGGGTGGCGGCGCTCATATTGGCTTTTATAATGAAGGCTATTATTACTATTATTACAGGAATAAAAACCGCGTCTACGTTTACGAAGACAGAATGGACCGACGAGGATTTGGAATAGATTTTATTCTCGGACTGGAATACAAGTTCAATAATGTTCCCATCACTCTTGGCTTGGACTTAAAACCTTTTGTTGATTTTCATGAAGCTGCATATTCTTACTGGGACGGCGCATTCACATTCAGGTTCACATTTTAATCAAATTAGTGCATGGTGAATATCCGGGCTGCAACTGAAGCCGACTTAAAAGCTATTTTAGATATTTACAATGATGCGGTATTGAATACTACTGCCACATTCGACACAGAACCCAGGAGTATGCAAAAGCAAATTGAGTGGTTCAGGAATCACAAGGAAAAGCATCCTGTACTGGTTGCAGAACTGGACGGCATGATCGCGGGCTGGGCTTCATTGAGTCCCTGGAGCGATCGATGCGCATATGATACCACTGTAGAGGTGTCAGTCTATATTCATTCAGCACACAGGTCGAAGGGATTGGGAACCATGTTGCTAAAAATTGTTACACTCAAAGGGGGTGAAAAAGGCAATCATACTGTCATATCAAGGATAACACAGGGCAATGAAACCAGCATACACATCCATGAAAAACTTGGCTATCGGCATATCGGAATTATGAAAGAAGTGGGTTATAAATTCGGCCACTTTTTAGATGTTCATATGATGCAATTCATTTATTCATGAATTAAACCATCATTAAATTGCACAATTAATCTTCCTTTTATTATATTTGATAAGCTTATTAATTCTGAATTTTTTTTCAGTCTGAATTAACGTTCTGTACCATTTATTAAAAATGCTTACAATGCTCCCATCAATAGCATTCGAATAAGCTTTTATAACAAAACTTCTAACACCTTATGAAAAACACCGGTTCTCCATTAATCTTGATCCTCCTTGTAATTTCATTGTTTCTGAACTTTTACAATTTCTTTAAAAGTGATTATTCAAGCTCTTCAGGAATAACTTCAATTCCGCCGTGTGCCAATCCTGTCAAAAACTTGGATGAAATGAAAGCGAATCTTGCTCGCTTTGACACTGTCTATGGGAACTCAATCACTGAGGCCTTCATCTGTAAAAATGATTTGCTGGATCTGATGGATCAGGAAAAATTCACTGGAGTATTTGTAAAACACGGACAGACTGTAGATTGCAAATTTAAAATTTATGCCTGGGCAGCATCCGATGACAATAACGACCCTCCGGTTTACATGGACTTGTCTTATAAATCCTGCACTTGTTCGCCTTGTTGTGTACATGATATCGCAAATGAGTGTCCGCCTATAAATTCCGAATTATCAGAATCATTTCCTGAATAAATTGTATTGAAGTTTTCCATGAAAATCATCTATGCAATGTTGAAGGATCTAAAACACATGATTAAACTAACGGCACTGATACTGCCCTTATTCTTGCTTTCAATGCATGTAAATGGAGGGAATAATCATTTGAATTTTGTCAATTACGGTATCAGGGATGGCCTTTCCACTGATTTTGCTATGTGCAGCATGCAGGACAGCCGGGGATTTATCTGGATTGGAACTAAGGACGGACTCAATCGTTTTGACGGAATTAACTTTGTTAAGTACAACTACACTCCCGGTGATACAGTCGGATTGCAAAGTAATTTGATAAACTGCTTACTCGAGGATAATCAAGGAAATATCTGGATTGGTACAAAACAGGGGCTCACCGTATATAATTACTATACAAATGATTTCAAAACTTTTCTTAAAAACCCAAATAAGTCAGGTCAACTGAAGGATGATAACATACTTTGCCTGAAAATGGATCAATACAAACGATTATGGGTGGGAACAGTGGGCGGATTAGTCATATGTGAGACTGATACTCAAAGCAACGGAAATGTGAAGTATAACTTTCTTTACCTGAATGCAGAACTTCCATTAAACAGAGAAAATAAAAACATATGGGATCTTCATTTCGACAAATCAGATTACGCATGGGTTGGAACCAGCACAGGATTATGGAGATTTAAAATTGACAACTCTGATCTTCTAAATGTAAAACCTGATGTGTTCAATAGCGGAACTACAGAAAAGAGTGGCACTCAGCGAAATGAAATTTGGAAAATTTTGGAAGACAAAGATGGCCATATCATTCTGCTGTCATTCAACAACATGATGGATGTAATTTCATCTGCAGAAAAATATAACAAGCCTGGAGAATTAACCTTTCATCACTTGCTGCCTGCTCTAATAAGTTTATCTGGCCACGCATACCCTAATCCTTATTCAATTGTACAGGATAAAGACGGTTACTTCTGGACCTGTCTGAACAGCGTGGGTTTATCGAAATTTAAAATAACAGCAAAGAGAGACAATTTTATCATCACTGACTTCGAACTTTTCAAACACAACAGATATGATAGAAAAAGCATTTCAAATGACATCACAAATTATGTAGACATTGACAGAGCAGGTTCAGTCTGGATATGCACAATCACAGGGATTTCTGCTATGCACCCGATTCTCCAGCAATTCTCGTCCGGAAGTTTATCATCATTGACCAATAAAATTCCAGAAACCATCATCACCGCTATTGAAGAAAGTGGCAAGCATATTATTATCAACTCTCTCACCTCCGGACTTTTTATTTACAACCGGGAAACAAATGAGTTAAAAAACTGGCCATGGATTCGCTTAGGCAATAATAATTATGAATTTGGCAGCCGTGCAATAAAAATTGACTCCAGAAACAATGTCTGGTTCGCGGCCGGTAGAAAGCTTGTTGCTGTAAGACTGAATGAACTGCTACAATTCCCTCAGACAAAAGATTCAACGTTAAAAATTAACTGTAAAATTTTCGAACTCTCAGACGATGAATTCATCGGCTTATACAGCAGTGTAATATTTAAGATTGATGAAGACCGGGATGGAAATATTTGGTTTGCAAGCGGCAGAGGCTTGAACCGCTATCAGTACGAGAGAAACATCCTTGAAAAAATGCCGCTCTTTGTTAAAACTAAAAATTTCTCTCCGTCAAATATCGTTCGTACAGTTCATTGTGATAAGAACGGAAATATATGGGTTGGGACAGACGAAGGATTATTCCAGTTCAATGAACAAAAAAGTCAATATGAAAAGATAAAATTATCATCTCGCAATCACGATATAATTGTTCACTCGCTGCTGACAGAAGGGAAAAAACTGTATGTGGGTACTGACGGACTGGGTATATTCATTATAAACCTATATTCAGATCACATTCGAAATATCACTCAAAAGGACGGTCTGGCTAATAATGTGATTCAATCCATAGAGGCCGATCAAGCCGGGTACTTGTGGTGCAGTACTAATTACGGAATATCAAGAATTAATACGAAGGATTTCAGTATTCTTAATTTTGATGAAAAGGACGGGCTGGATGAAGTTTCCTTCTTGAACCAGGCTTCTCTGACATTAATAGACGGAAATAAAATATGGGGCCATAGTAAAGGAGTTTCAGTTTTCAAACCTGACCAAATTAAAACCAATACTTATGTTCCTCAAGTTGGAATTACAGATATAAAAATTCATGGTTCGTCGATTTTTTCCGATGGTAATGAATCATTCAGAAAGGCAATCATTGACGAAAAGGAGATCAGACTTCCCTTTTCAAAGAACAGCATTGAAATTAACTTTTCTTCTCTTAACTATATTTCTCCGGAAAAGAACAATTATACTTATCAGTTAAAAGGATATGATGACAAGTGGGTTGACAATAAACATCGCCGATTTGCATTATTTGCCAATTTGGATCCGGGTGAATATATTTTCCAATTGAAGGGATCTAATAATCACAGCGTTTGGAATGAAGAAACTGCTTCATTCAAGCTGGTGATTGTACCTCCATTTTACAAAACCTGGTGGTTTCGGGGAATGCTCGCGCTGGTGATTACAACCGTAATCCTGCTCATAAACAGAGCAAGAATCAAGAACATAGAACTCAGAAAAGAAAAAGAAATCGCTCTGAAGACAACCGAACTGAAGGAGCAGTTTCTGGCCAATATGAGCCATGAAATCAGAACTCCATTAAACGCAATCGTGGGTATGACACGCTTGCTGCGAGATAAGAATCCACGACCTGATCAAAAGCACTACCTTGAAGCCATCACTCAATCTTCAGACAATCTGCTCGTAATCATCAATGACATTCTGGACATTTCAAAAATTGAAGCTGGCAAAATTGAACTTGAACACACTTCATTCCTTGTCAGAAAAGTAATAAAGGGAGTCTACAATACATTTGAATTTAAAGCCGCAGAAAAAGGAATTAATTTGATCACACACGTAAGTGATGACGTTCCAACTTATCTCATTGGGGACCCCGTTCGGCTGTCTCAGATACTCCTCAACCTTGTCAGTAATGCGATAAAATTTACCAGCCAGGGTGATGTGAAATTATTCTGCACTGTGGAGTCAGTACACAATGAAATTTACAATGTGCGCTTCGAAGTCATCGACAGCGGTATTGGTATCGCACCGGAAAATCAACTAAAGATTTTTGAGTCCTTTACGCAGGAAAGAAGTGACACAACCAGAATCTACGGAGGAACGGGACTGGGCCTGGCCATCTCAAAAAAACTGGTGGAGATGCATCAGGGACAGATCAGTGTCAGGAGTCAGCCGGAAAAAGGAGCTACATTCATATGTGTGATTCCATATAAAAAAGGAATTCTTGAAGCTCCAAAACTTGACGAACAAATCCCGATTTCAGATTTGAAACAAGCCCTCAGGGGAATTAAAATCCTGCTTGTCGAAGACAATGAATTTAACCGTATGGTTGCGATGGACACATTGCATGAGGAACTAGAAAACATTGAAATTGATATCGCAGTAAACGGCAAGGAAGCGGTTGAGAAAGCTGCTAAAACCCAGTATGACATTGTACTGATGGATATTCAAATGCCGGAGATGAACGGGTATGATGCTTCCAGAATGATCAGGACTTTGCCTACGCCTTTTTCAAATGTAAGAATCATGGCAATGACTGCCAGCGCGCTTCAGGATGAAGTTTCCAGGTGTTATGACAACGGTATGAATGACTTCATTGCGAAGCCATTCGTAAAGTCCGTCTTACTTGAGAAAATGTACACACAGATGATCATGCATGCGATTAAGTAATAATCACATGCTATTCGCACTCAGCTCAGGCAATTCAATTTTCCAGAGGAAGAAATGAGTACTTTTTAGCGTACTCAAGCATCTGAGTGATGAAGTCTTCAGGATATTCAACTTTTACATCTTTGACCTTATCCCCATCAAGTACCGGAACAAGTCGGGGCTGTATGAATCCCATGTACGGCGCAATATTGATCGCAGCATAGCGGCGATGAACTTCATTAAGAATATCCTGATCCACTTTCACCCCGTAATTTTCAACGAGATTTTTTCCTGCATTGAAATCGCCTTCGGATTTGATGCGCTGGATTTCCCGCAATAACTCTCCGAAGAGAACTCTAAGCTTTTCATAATCATTGATGACATAAAAGGTCTTTCCATCACGGTTAATTTTTTCAATTACCTTATCTGCTTTGCCTTTCTCATAGGCCCAAGAGGCAACCAATTGACGGTTTCTCATATGCGCCTGTTCAAGATTTTTACCAGGCTGAATTCTTTGAAGTTGTGTCATCAGGCCGTTCAGAATATAGTAATCGTACTCTGCTTTACCGACTTCCAGTTCAGGCATCACACCTATCTGAACCAGCTTTGAGTCAAGTGCAAAATACAATGCGACAAGATCTGCTCTTGCCTCTTCAAGTACACCTGCATAATTTTTCAGGGTTTCATCTGTAGTTCCTACACCCTGGTTGATTTGACCAGAAGCGTGACCGATTACTTCATGCATATCTGTATGCAGCTCCCCTGCCAGAGCACCGTACTTCTTTGACCTGGCGATGACTTCAGGTGATGAACCGAACTCCTCTATCATGGGGCTTTTTGATCTGTAGTAATTGTATGTATTCACGATGTTCCCTAGAGACACAGACTTTGAACCATGCTGTTCTCTGATCCATTCATTGTTCGGTAAATTAATTCCGATGGGTGTGCTCGGAGCAGCATCTCCTACCTCACCTATTATTGTTATAACTTTCGCGGAAATGCCTTTCACATTTTTCTTTTTGTGAGCATCCATGATGGTAGAGTTATCTTCAAACCACTGTGCTTCCTTTGAAATTGCTTCAATCCTCTTGGTTGCATTCATATCTTTCATGCTCACTATACTTTCGTAGCTTCCCTTCTTCTGAAGCGCGTCTTGATACACTTCAATGAAGCCGTTCACAAAGTCTATTCTGGCAGCAGTATCTTTCACCCAGGCAATGTTGTATAAATCAAAGTCGGCAGGATCTCCGGTCTTGTATGATTTTATCAGTGTGCGGATGGTATTTTTCTGAGCATCATTCTCGGCAACACTCTCAGCCTTCTCCAGCCAGTACACAATTCTTTCTATCGCTGATGTATACATGCCTCCGACTTTCCATGTCTTTTCATAAATCTTTCCGTTCTCCTTGATTAATTGTGAATTGAACCCGATCTGCGCCTTGTTTTCAGGATCAGATTTACGCTTATCACTGTAAAACTTTTCTACTTCGGCTTGAGTGACGTTTCTGTAAAAATTATTTGAAGAACTTGCTATGACATCCTTTCCTTCACTCAGGTCAACACCTTTTGAATCAATCGAGGGGTCGAAAATCAAAGGAGTTATAAAGGCTGTAAAATCCTCCACGCTCCTGTTTTCCAGTGGGAGAAGCGATTCATCAGAAGATTTGACAAGAGAGGCAAAATACTCCGCTGAACATTCAGGAATCATTTTCTCTGAAGAATAATGATGATGGATTCCGTTTGAAAAGAAAAAGCGTTTGCAATAAGTAAGAAATCCGTTCCAGTCAGGATTGTCCTTGTCCCCTTTATATGATTCCAGAACCGCCTCCAGTGTTTTGCGAATTCTCAGGTTATTTCTGTTTTTCTGATCATAAAAAATATCACGGCCTGACAAACCGGCTTCATACAAATAATAGGCTAACTCCTTCTGACTAAGACTCAATTCGTCAAATCCGTCGATCTGGTAGCGCAGCACCTGTATGTCTGCGAAACGATCTGCCACAGGATTGAACTCTTTGCCGGCTTCTTGTTTTTTTTCTCCTTGTTTGCATGACAGCAAAGCAGCGAGAACAATTAGTGCTAAATAAAACAGCGTCTTTAATTTCATAATGATTGTATGTTAATTATTATTTGGCTTTTTCCAATCCGTATTTTTGCAGGTATTTTTCATTGAGTTGCTTTTGCACATCATCAAGGTTTAACTCCCGTCCCTGTATAAATGCTTTCACAACTTTGTGCGTGGACATATCAAGAATATCTCCTTCTGAAATTATAAGCGTTGCATCTTTGCCTGTTTCAAGACTGCCTGTTAAAGCATCTATGCCCAGTATTTTTGCAGGAGACAGGCTAATGCTCTCAAGTGCCTCTTCTTTCGTGAGACCGTATGCGGACGCAGTACCTGCATGAAAAGCGAGGTTGCGAACCTGCCAGGAACCGTCTGTGCTGATTGCAAAATCCACTCCTGCTTTTTTTAGCAGGTAAGGAAGACGATAAGGCAGATCAATGTCATCATCTTCCCTGCCAGGAAGCGCATGAGTCGATGTTATGACAACAGGTATATTTTTTTCTTTAAGGAAGTCGGTAACTCTCCATGAATCCGCACCTCCCACCAAAACCATTTTAAGCCTATAGGTGCTTGCAAATTCCGCTGCTGCCCGAATCTCTTTTACATAATTGCAATGAACAAACAATTTTTTTTCACCGCTGAAAAGTCCTTTCATGGCTTCAAACCTCTGATTCACTTCAGCAGGCTTCTTTTCCAAAAAATACCCACGCGCTTCATCAAAGAATTTTTTCAGCTCCTCCAGATCACGAGTCATTTTCTTCCTTTGATTCTCTTCTCTTTCCTTTTCTTTATCAGCATCGCCTGACTGAGCCACATACATCCTGGGCCAGTTAAGGTGAATGCCAAGATCGGTTTTATAAGCTGCGTCTTCCCAATTCCATCCATCAAGCATGAGTACAGAAGATTGTCCGCTTATTCTGCCTCCCTGCGGAACCACTTGAGCAAGCATCACTCCGTTGTTTCGAACAGTAGGGATCAGGCGCGAATCCGTGTTGTATGCAATCAGGCTTCTGATGTGAGGATTCATCTCCCCTACTTCACGGTGATCAAGCGTAGCTCTGACCAGATCGATTTCTGCAAGACCGAGTATTGTGTTGCATGCAATAAGTCCCGGGTAGGCATGCATCCCACCGGCATCAATTACATGATCGTATGCATTCTTATCAAGGCGTATTAGTCGTGCATCTGCAATTAAAGTCAATTTGCCATTCTCGAAACCAATCGCAGAATTTGGAATGACGGTTCCATTGCCAATGTGCGCCGTTGCATTCATGATAAGAACGGATGATTTCTGTGAGTCGGCAGGTGCCGGATTTTGAGCTTCAGCTTTAAATACCAGCGTCAGCAATGCGAGTGTGAATATTACCAAACTTTTCATATCTGAATTTTAATCTTATCAGCAATTATTCTTAGTGCTCATCATCCATGCAGTGTTTAAGAATCTGTTTTTTCTGAACAGGTTTCTGAGTCTGTTCTCCTTTTGTTTTAGCTTCAAGCATGAGTGCTGTCAGGCGAGCTCTTTCCTTTTCAATGTTTCCTCGCAATTGAAGATCCAGGCTTTCATCGTAGTATAAAGCGCCATCCACATAAGTCTGAATAGCCCTTGCATACACTGAAAGAGGATCATCGCTCCAGAGAACCAGGTCTGCATCCTTGCCGGCTTTGATACTTCCAACCCGCTGATCCACTCTCAGCATTATTGCAGGGTTCAGGGTTACAAATTTCCATGCTTCTTCACGGCTGATTCCTCCGTAAGTAATTGCTTTCGCTGCTTCCTGGTTCAAACGCCTGGCCATCTCAGCATCATCAGAATTGAATGCGACATTCACTCCCATTCGGTGCAAAATAGCTCCGTTGTGCGGTATCGATTCATATACTTCAAATTTATATGCCCACCAGTCGGAAAAAGAAGATGCTCCCAATACGCCGTGCTTTTTCATTTTGTCAGCGACTTTGTATCCTTCAAGTATATGTGTGAAAGTGTTTACTTTAAAGCCAAAGTTGTCAGCCACATGCATCAGCATGTTGATTTCGCTTTGTACATAACTGTGACAAGTGATAAATCTTTTCGACTGGAGGATTTCGGCAATTGCATCCAGCTCCAAATCTTTTCTTAGAGGATCTTGTGAAGCGTGTTTGACTTTCTTATCCTGCAATTTTTGAGACTCAATGTATTCTCGGGCTTTGGTGAAATAATCCACATAAACCTGCTCCACTCCCATCCGGGTCTGTGGGAAGCGAACGACTTGCTTATCTCCCCAATGGCTTTGCTTCACATTCTCACCCAAAGCGAACTTGATGAAACCCGGCGCATTTTCAAACTTCAGTTTTTCAGCAGACTGGCCCCATCTCAGTTTGATTAGCTGAGTCTGACCGCCGATAGCATTCGCGCTGCCATGAAGTATATGGGTAGAGGTGACTCCTCCAGCGAGCTGTCTGTAAATCTGAATATCATCCGAATCGATTACATCTCCAATGCGCACTTCGGCTGATGAAGACTGTGTGGATTCGTTCACCGATCCACTGACAGCAATATGAGAATGCTCATCAATAATTCCGCTGGTCAGATGTTTTCCGCTTGCATCGATTACAGTCGCACCTGCCGGCATTTTCAGATTTTGTCCTACTTGCACAATTCGTCCCTGAGATATATACACATCCGCATTTTCTAGAATTCCCTCCTTTTCGTTTGTCCAAACGGTGGCGTTTCGAAACAAGACATCAATCTGCTTCGGCTTTTCTTTCCAACCATATGACATATTCGGGTATGATATCTCAGAAATTCGGGAAACACTCTTTGCTGATGTATCTTTCGGAGCAATCATACTGAGAGAAGAATCAAACTGTGCAGTCCATTTCACCCATTTTCCCTCTGGCAACAAAGCATCACCTGAAAGGCCCTGTTTTGCACTGCTTCCAAGCACAGCGGTGAGCCGGATGCTTTTTTCTTGCTTTTGCTCCTTTCGCTGGATGACAAGATTCAATACTTTTCCTGAAATGGATGATTGAATTTTCCTGAAACTTGTATCTTGAAAATAATGGAATTCCGGTGCAATGATTTCACCGCTTACTCTGAGCCTGATAAGGCTATCATTGCCGATTCGAAGTGAATAATTTCCGCGAATGTCAGGCAAGTCCGTATCATGAATTTTATAACGCACTCCTTTCACCCAGTTTTCAAGAATGACATTGTCTTTTTCAAACAGGGAACGGCTGCATACCATGAAGTTGGCAATCATCCCTTTTTGAAGCCGTCCTATTTCATTCTGTGCACCAATCATTGAAGCAGGAACTTCAGTCAATGCGGCCAATGCCATTTGTTCACTCAAGCCTGCCTCAATTGCTTTGCGAAGGTTTTTCATGAAGTCGGATTTATTCTTCAAATCTGAAAGAGTGAAAGCAAATCGAATTCCACTTTTTTCAATGCGTGAAGCATTCGCTGGAGCATGTTCCCAATGCAACATTTGCTCAAGACTTACATTGAGCGCGTCGTAAGGATCCGAAAGATCAAATGCTTCAGGAAAATTTAAAGGTATCACTAATTCAAGTCCGGAATCTTTTAACTCATCCGCACGACGGTACTCGTCTCCTGCACCCTTGATAATATATTTAACTCCAAACTCACCGGCAATTCTGGAAGCTCTCAGAATATTCTGCCTGTCACCTGCTTCAAACATCTGAGGCAGGTTTTGAATTTTATTGAATTCATCAAGCGAAATATTGTATTCTTTCCGATAGCCTCCATTCTTATACCACAACGCATCGTAGTAAGTCTGACGAAGCAATGCAATGCTTCCCATCAGACTCGAGGGATAATCCTGAGTGGACGTACCTTTGTGAAAAGAATAGTTTGCAGCGGCTCGGTCCCGGATTATCATTTCATGTTCCCTATCATTTCCAAGACAGACGAGAACCGAAGTTCCGCGCACGATGCCGTCGCGGTTTATGCTCATCACTGCACCAAAACCTAACTTGCGAAGCTCTTCTGCCTTTTTCTCGTCTACAGAAAAATGCTTGTGCGCATTATATTCCGGACGAACTGCCTGATTCCAACCATAAGCTCCTTTGACAGAACTGAGAAACTGAGGACCGGCATCATGACGGTGCTCCTTCTTAATTTCCGGTAATCCATATTCTGAAAACAAATCAATGAATGACGGATAAATATGTCTGCCACCCATATCTATCATGAGAGCATGACCAGGAATGGAAATGTTTTTTCCTACGTCCAGAATTTTTCCTTTACTGATCAGTAATACAGCTGAATCAATGCTCAAAGATGCATCTGCAAAAACTTTGGCATTGACCAGTGCATAAACTGCATTCCTGGGATCACTCGTACCGTTCTCAGGAAATGTCTCCTGGGCTCTGGATGCGTTCATCCATATAAATGAGGCAAATAAAACCAAACATACTTTATTCATAAATCGGTGCATAGAAAGGCGAAAATATTAAAAAAGCATCAGCATAGCCTTTGATTAACCTAATTTAACCAGGATGAATAAATTGCTCTGATTTGCTTATAGAACATTAAGCTTGTCCTTCTCTTTTTTCTGCCTATTTTTGAGCCAAACAAGAAAAATGGACTCTGTACTTCTCGCCAAAATACATATGATCTCGGTATTGATCTTTCTGGTCACATACCTGATTAAAACTGTTTTGCTCTTTTCATCTAAATCCGGACTTGACTCTTACAGTCGCATCACCAAAGTGCCTGAAATGATTATTTCCACCCTATTCCTTGTTACAGGAGTATGGCTACTGGTTATTCTTGAGGGGGTGAAGTTTTTTCACATCATCAAGTTTGCTTTCATTTTCATAGCAATTCCACTCGGCGTCATTGGCTTTAAAAAGAAGAGAAAAGCACTTGCGCTGCTTTCCACACTTTTGATCATTGGATCTTACGGGCTTGCAGAAATGAGCAAGAACAAACCCTTTATTCCAGCCAATGTGATTTTGAAGGGAGATGTGAACGCACCTTCAGCGGAAGGGGCAAGGGTGTATGAAGCAAATTGTGCATTCTGTCACGGGAGCGACGGAAAAAAAGCATATAGAACTGCTACAGACCTCTCTCTAAGCCGCTTTGAACCCGGACTTATAAGTCAGATGGTTCGGGAAGGAAGCAGGAATAAAATGCCAGCTTATCAGAATGTGCTCAGCAGCGAAGAAATAGATGCTGTATCAAAGTATGTAGTTAAACTCAGAAGCGCTGCATCTGAGACTGAAGTTCAAAATTAATTTTTGCCCCTGCCTTGCCTCATCAACCCGTCAATTATACCAGGAAGAAAGAAACCGCAGTCCTAATTGGTCTCATTCACAAACATCAAAACGAACAACAAGTTGCAGAGTATCTGGATGAGCTGGCATTTCTCGCAGAAACTGCCGGTGCCGTAAGTAAAAAACGTTTCACCCAAAGACTCGAGAAGCCCGATCACACTACATTTATCGGCAGCGGCAAATTGGCAGAGATCCAGGAATATGTAAAGCTGAATCAAATTGATCTTGCAGTTTTCGATGACGAACTCAGCGGTTCGCAGATTCGAAATATTGAAAAGGTTCTTTCCTGCAGGGTTCTTGACAGAAACAATCTCATCCTTGACATTTTCGCGAAGCGTGCAAGAACCGCACAAGCCAAAACTCAGGTTGAACTTGCCCAATACAGGTACCTGCTTCCACGGCTCACGAGAATGTGGACCCACCTTGAAAAGCAAAGAGGCGGAATCGGACTCAGAGGACCCGGTGAAACAGAGATTGAGACCGACAGAAGGGTCATCAAAGACAAACTCAGCAGACTGAAGGCAAAGCTGAAAGAAATTGAGAAGCAGAGTGAAACTCAGCGTAAGCTCAGGAAAGATCTGGTACGCGTCGCCCTGGTAGGTTACACCAATGTAGGTAAATCAACTTTGATGAACCTTCTCTGCAAAAGTGATGTGTTTGCAGAAAACAAATTGTTTGCAACCCTCGACACAACTGTTCGAAAACTGGTTTATGAAAACATTCCTTTTCTTATCAGCGACACGGTTGGTTTCATCAGGAAGCTGCCACATGACCTGATAGAATCCTTCAAATCCACACTGGACGAAGTGCGGGAAGCAGACATACTAGTTCATGTTGCGGATATTTCTCATCCGCAATTCGAAGACCATATCAGCGTGGTGCGTCAGACCTTGCTTGAGCTTGGGGCAGCAGAAAAAACCAGCATTATCGTATTCAATAAAATTGACGCATATCGTCATGTCGAGAAAGAAGAAGATGACCTGCTTCCTGCAACGCGGGAAAACATGACGCTGGAAGAGCTTAAAAGAAGCTGGATATCAAGAATCGGAGACAATTGTGTTTTCATTTCCGCGACTGACAAGACAAATATCGATGAATTAAGAAACAAGCTAACTTCCCTTGTAAAGGAAATTCATTTTCAGAGATATCCGAATTATCTATACAAAGACGAAGAGGACGCATAAAAAAAGCCCTGCAATGCAGGGCTTTTCAGTTCATATAGCTCTCATTAAAACCTGTATCCGAGACAGAAACCTAGTCCGCGAATCGTTGGTAATCCGGTCTTATAAACAATTTCAGCCGAATACTGGTCAACTGTATAACTAAGTTCTCCGTATGGGATTTCGAATTCAGAAAACTGATCACTCAGATCAACCTGCTGTGCAAGACTGAAATCGCCGTTTCCTCTCAGTGTAACAACCTGGCTTCCCTTGGCCGCACCAAGTATCCACCAGTCGAATGACATTCTTTTTCCAAGATTCCACTGTGAACCTATCATCAGACCGGCTGCAGATTGCTTGTAATCACCGCTCATGAGAATAACACCTTTCACCTGGTCTTGAATATTATATTCAAGTTCGTAATAGGAACAATTATAACTGCTGTGTCTGTAATACGGTGCGAAGTAGAAACCTTTTGATCGCTTCCCGCTCAGATAGAATCTAAACTCAGGAGTTACACTGTATCCGGAAAAACGAAGACTTGCAAGATCATCTGGATCACCTTCAGGAATTACAAATGAAGGCAGTCCTCTGAGAGGAAGCACACTGAAGCCGAGTGCGAGTGCAGTATGTGAAGTCAGGCTCCTCTCATACTGCATTGAAATATTGTATGCTGCAAGAGAAGTGAGGTTGACTTTAAAATTGTTTTTCAACACGGTTGATTCTCCCTGACCGTATGAAGAGACGGATGAAATTAATAATACACAGATTAGGTAAAGTAATTTTTTCATGACGGTTAATAAATTGATGTGCGTTTCAATTACAATAATACATTCACAAGAAGGTCAATAGTTGAAAAACAAGGCTTTGGTATTACATGGCCAGAGATTCAGAAAATGATCAAAAATCCAATCGGAATTCAGAGGAAAGCGATATTCATAAAAAAAACCGGCCTCATTGACCGGTCTTTAATATTATTTGAATGAAATGTCACATTCAACGATTGATCAGAAATGACCCGGAATAATATCTTTCTCCTTTGTCCCCAGCAATTTGCAAATGGTATTTACCCGGACTAAGTTGTCCAACTTCAACTCCCGTTTGTCCGGGTTCAATAACTCCTGCAGCGGCGAATCTTCCGCTTATGTCGTAAATGTTATACTGCAACTTCAGGTTTTGCTTTAATTCTGTCTTGATATAAAGCACGTCGCTGGCTGGAGAAGGATACAATGTCACAGACTTAACAGGATTGAAATTTTCCTGTATCCCGATGTATCCTGTGAACTCTAAATCATCCACTGTGAATTTGCTTCCGGCAGTGGTGTTATTAATGTCGCGTCCGCTTTGTAGAATAATAATATTTGAATCAGGTTGGTTTACAAAATCCCTATACAGTAGATTGACAGTAAAAGTCGCGTACGTTGCGGAGGAATCGGTGATTTCAAGGCGGCCGGAGGCAATTGTATCACGGGAAGTACCATTCCATTTAAGCAGGAATACACTTACCACTGCGGCATCTGTTCCACTGGCCGGCAGATATTTGTATTTTCCGGTAAGGGCTTCTGAACGGGCTGTATCGGGAGTTCCGCCACTGAAAGTAAATGTGGGAGCACTAAACGTGATGATGCCATTTGTAGCAACACCCGGGCCTGTGAGAAATCCGACAAATGCACTTTGCAGATCAATTGCAAAACTTCCCTCTGCTGCGATTGTGGTTTTGGTAGCTGTAGGCACTCCGGCCAGGGCACGGGACAGGCTGTCGCTGGTTGTCCATCCGTCTGGGTATTCTCCTAAAGAGTAAGGTGACCAGGTTTCAAATCCCGGATTGATAATATTCTGAGAGTGCAATGAAGCTGACATGGCAAGCAGCATGCAGACGAAAATGGTAATTTTAATTTTCATGGTTATTTCTATTATTATTCAAAAGTATGAATTTCAATGCTGGAAACTAAAAAGGCAGTTGATTAAACTGCCTTTTATAAATGATTTTCTTGAATTTTAACTATTCAAGAGCACTTTCAGCTTGGTCCCTACCTTGAGGTCGTTGCTGTTCAGTTTGTTCACCTGTTTGATTTGCTCCACCGTCACGCCTTCATATCGCTTGGCGATTGCCCACAAAGTATCTCCTGGCTGAACTACGTGATAGACAATATTGGAATCATTGCTTGAAGCCAAAGAAGATGTCGTCTTTGCCGGGGTGTCTGCTTGTTTGGTTTCTGTATTTTGATTTGACTTTTGTGATGAAACCGTTTCTGTTGCAGCTGGTGCTTTTTGCGTTTTCTTTACATATACCGTTAGATATTTTCCAGCAATAAGATGATTGCTCTTCAGATTATTCCATTTACGGATATCCTGTACACTGACCCGGTACTTCCCTGCTATCATGCTTAAATGCTCACCTCTTTTAATAAGATGGCTTTTCTTTACTATTGAAGTGTGAGTATCGTAATCTGAGCTGACTGTTTGAACGGAAGCATACACAAGGCTTGCAGATTGTTGGTTAGGCTGATAAATTTTATCCAGTGCTGCGATGAACGAATTGATTTTCCCAACGGGCAAGCGAAGAGGCATAGGTTCTTCAGATTCGGGAATGATGCCTTTTTTGTAAACCGGGTTCAGATAAGAAAGCACCTCTGTCGGAATATCAATGTTCGCAGCCACATCTCGCAGAGAGACTTTTTGCTCGACCATAACCGTATCTGTTTCGAAATAGGTAATCGAAGGAGTTACAGGTACTAAATTGTGCTCGTTAGCATAGTTCAGCAGGTAAGTGACTGCAATGAATGCCGGAACATATCCTCTTGTTTCTTTTGGCAGGTAAGGGCTGATCTCCCAAAAGGTTCTTTTACCGCCAGACCTTGCGATGGCTCTGTTTACATTGCCAGGACCACAATTATAAGATGCGATCACCAGCAGCCAGTCGTTGTAGATGGCATACATATCTTTGAAATACTTGCATGCCGCGTATGTCGATTTAACCGGATCTCTTCTTTCATCGATGTATGAATTGATTTTCAAGTCATACATTTTACCTGTTCCCAGCATGAATTGCCAGATTCCGGTTGCACCCATTCGGGAAACAGCCACAGGATTGAGGGCGCTTTCCACGATCGCCAGATATTTCATTTCAAGAGGAATGCCTTCCTGATCCAGAATCTGTTCAAAAAGAGGGAAATACAGATAAGATAATCCCATTACCCGCTGGGTTGTCCCCCTGCGCTTCATGGCGTACAATTCCAGATATTGCTTAACTTCTGCGTTGAATGTCAGCGGAATAGGGGTCTGAAGACGAGCAATGCGTGCAGCATATACTTCATCAGTAAATGATGGTATTTCGCCCTTGCTGAAATTGGCATCTGTATTTGAAAAATCTGAATTTTCGAGATATTTAAGTGTATAATTGAGGCTGACCAAGCTATCCAAACTTGCAATGATCGGATCATATGCTTCAGTTTCCTGGTTTTCAATCTTGCTTTCGCCCTGAGCAAATGCTTGAAAATTCAGCATCAGCAAAACTGCCAGTACTAAAATCTGAAATAAATGCTTTTTGTGTTTCATGCAAATCAATTTAAAATTCTACATAAGCTTTCGGTTCCGGCAAATATAAAATTTCAGACTAAGCATACATACAAGATATGCTCATATTCAGTTGAATTTCATCTTTTCTCCTATATCTGTCACAATAATCCAGATTAATAAAGATCAGATTTTTTTGAATTAACTACCCGGATGCTAAACTTTCTGGATAAGTCATACGCAAAGTTGAAAAAGAGCTGAAAAAGACTTCTCAAATTGACATACGCTTACATTTTGAAATACATTCAAGGCTCATGAGTGCCTCACTTAACCAATTTGGATGTGCCGTTCGTGGAATTCATGCCTGCATTTACCGAATAAAATGGAACAGGGTACTGAATCAGGTTAGTTTGCATATGTCTCTGCCGATTATTTGCTGAACTCACCATCAGCACGACCTGAATAAAGGATTTCCAAAAAAATAATTAAACATATAACAGCTATGGAAACAGCGCTGGTTGGCTATGCCATGCCCATCGTAATTAAAAAACTTAAAGCTCTGCTCGACCGGCTCGGGTTTGTGGTAGTGGGATCAAAAGATAAACTGCCCGAATTACAAGCCTTTCAAAATGGAAACTGGTTTCGGAGTTCAAGGAATATCATTTTCAGGTTCAGCAAAGTGGAAGACAACCTAACCCGCATAGATATAACCGCCACCATTGAAAACAACAAAAACAACAGGCGCGCAGAAGAGGTCATCGAAGAAAAAATCGTCTCGACCATCTATCAACACTTCACAACTACAAGAAAACTCGAATATGGGATTTGATGAAATTACACCTCACCTGAATAAAATTTCGACCCTTTACCTTAAGAACAACAAGAGGAAAGTAGGCTGGATCTTCGTGGACAAGCTTCAAAAAACAAATCCTGTCTTAAAAGAAATTTACTTCATCAGCGTACAGAAAGGCAAACGCATTTGGAGCGCGCTCGAAAACCACGACATGTCGATTCTACTAAAATATTCTGAATCCATTCCGGTCGGACTAATAGAAAGAATCAGATCTACGAAAGGTTAATTCTCTAATCAGAATCCTTTAACTTCTCCTTGTCTGCAGATTCGACACCATTCTTGGCGTCTTTGAATTCTTTAATTCCTTTTCCAAGTCCTCTTGCCAAATCCGGTATCTTCTTCGCTCCGAAGAAAAAAATCAGCAATAAAACAATCAGGACAATCTCACCTGTGCCCAATCCGCCTATGAACAGCAAATGTCCAGTATTCATGAATTGAAATTGAGAAATTAACTCTTCGTCTTATCTGCGCGCCAGCCAGCTTTCAGGGTCCATTTTCGAACTGCCTTTCCAGATTTCCAGATGAAGTTCCGTTTTCCCGTCGTCTTCGTTGGTATGAACGAGTCCGAGCACCTGTTTGGTGATGACTTTATCACCCGCTTTTACATACACTTCATTCAGGTTTGAATAAAGCGTGAAATACTCACCGTGTTGAATCAGTACGGCGTATTTGTCCATCACCATGATTACGCGAAGAACTTTTCCCTCAAACACAGTTCTGGCTCTTGCGCCTTTGGATGATTTTATGTCAATACCATTATTATTCAACACCACATCTCTCCATACCGGATGTGGATGCTTTCCGAAACGGCTGCTTATAAAACCTTGTTCGACCGGCCAGGGCAGGCTTCCTTTATTGCTTTCGAAATCATTGCTGAGCCTGATGGCTTCAGGCGTAGCCGTAAGCGCGGATGAAGCTGAAGCCGGACTTTCAATCTTTCGTTTGGAAGCATCCGCACTTACACTCGATGCAGCTTTCTTTCTGGCTGCTTCCTGTGCCAACTGAATTTCCCGTCGAATGATGGATTCGATTTTTGCTGCAAGTACCTGCTCCTGCCTCTGTTTTTC
The DNA here is from genome assembly GCA_003389385.1 of Bacteroidota bacterium. Taxonomy (GTDB): domain Bacteria; phylum Bacteroidota; class Bacteroidia; order AKYH767-A; family 2013-40CM-41-45; genus QQVM01. Next base: position 69,488 of record QQVM01000004.1, on the reverse strand, counting down.
TTTCAGGTCAGTCCTGAGCTTTTTTTCTCTCTGGGTCAGATTGTTGAGCATCAGGACCTGGTCTTTCTTCTCCTTGTCAAGTTGCTGCTTTTGTTTTTCTTCCTGAGCAAGCAGCTGAACCTTGTTTTGCTTAACATTGAGCAAGGCTGCTTTTTGGCCACTGAGAGAGTCCTGTAGTTTTATGATGAGATTTCTCTGCTGAACCCTGTAATCACTCAGTGTTCTCAGATATTTCATCCTCTTCCATGCTTGGTTGAAATCTTCTGCAGAAAGCACAAACATGATTGTGGAATAGGTATTCTGGTTCTTGTAAGCATAATACGCCATTTCTGCATATTGCTTTTTGAGCTTTTCAAGATTACTGTTGATGTTTTCTATATCTGTGCTCACCTGCTTCATCTCAGTGTCAACAACTGAAATTTCAGAATTGATCGTAGAAATTAATTCTTTTCTCTGAGTAATTTTTCTGTTCAGAGTAACCAGCTGATTCATGGATGCAGACTTGTTCTTTTTAGTCTGGCTGAGCAGCTGGTTGGTGTAAGCGATCTCTTTATTCAGCTTTTCTTTCTTCTTTTCGAGTTCCCTCTTTGACTGGGCAAGTGCAACAGTGTCAATTAAAAAGGCACAAAACGCCAATGTCAACATCAAAATTAAATGTTGACCTGACTGAACCTGACCTGATATTTTATTTCTTACTCGCATTTATAGCCACCAAGCTTTGAGGTAGGGATTACCTCTAACGGAATTTTTCCGAAAAAGTTATGGATTTCCGTGAAAGATGAAGGTACGGAGGAGTTTCGGAACGGCAACCAGAAATTACTTCATTTCGTACTTTTCCGGAACGGTGAAAGGCATGCTGAGAGCCTCGCCGGTGCTAACTTTGCTGTAGGCGATACTCATGATTGTCGGACTCGATCCGGAAATCGTCATTACCATATTGCCAGGGAATAAATACCCGCTCACCTCCCTGAAATTTTTATAACTGGCTTCAAGCCACCGATCCACTTTCTCGTCCGTAATCCTGGACTTCACGATTCTGTAGTTGCCGTCAATCCAGAAGTCCTGAATGATTGGTTTGGTTGGATCCTTCTCTTCCTGAATTCTTTTCGTCTGTCTTTTATTGAGAGTACTCAGAATTACGTAAGGATCTTCCTCGTAAAGAGACTTTATCTTCTCGCTTTTCTGATAAGGAAAGTAATTACCTACAATCAAAGCCTGCAGAATTTCAAAGCTGATTTTGCTTTTGAACATCTCTTCAAGGAAATCAAAGCTTCTTCTCATGCAGACTTTGTTCACCCGGTCGAGCACCATAATACTGTCCTTTCGAATAAGAACTCTTGCCACTTCAATTCCCAGCAATGGAGTGATGTTCACCCAAATCGCACTATCTTTTCGAACCCGGAGGTTTACATCAAATGATTTGGTTTCTCCTTTTTTATCTGTGTAGTCTACAGAAGCTTTTGCACTTAGATATTCATAATTGAATGAATACTGCATCACGCTGTCAAATACCTGGATGACATCTGCACCTTTGAGTTTGACCGAAACAGGATGGACCTCAACAACCTTTCTGGTCGTCTTGCAGGCGGAAAGCAACAACAAGACCGGGATAAAAAAGCAACAAAAGAATTTGAAGGAAATAGAGTTCAATTCTGAGCTGATTGTTGTGAATGTTTAATTGCCAATACCTGTGTTATTCCAGGTAAGTTTTCTCAAGAATTTTTCTTTCCAGAAACTCTGAGGCACCATCTCCTGCCTGCCGGGCCTTTTGCCAGTACTCCATCGCTTTGCTTGTATCGCCAATTTTGTAAAGGACATCGCCGTAATGCTCAAGTACAGTGGCACTGCTGTCCTTCGAATTCTTCAGTGACATGGCGATCCATTTTTCAGCTTCTTTGTATTTTCCCATCTTGAACATAACCCAGCCGTAGGTATCCTGGTAAGAAGGCTGTTCAGGTTCCAGTTCATTGGATAATTTCGACATTTCCTCTGCTTTCATTAGTTTCTCTCCACGCAGGGAAAGATAATACGCGTAGTTATTCAACACGTTCGCATTGTTTGGATTGATCTCAAGGGCCTTCTCGTAATTCTCCTCTGATTTTTTGAAGTCCTTCAACTCCTGATATCCGTCTCCCAAACTTGCAAAAAACTGTTCTTCAAGTGAAGCATTGTCTACCACCATTTTCACTCCGCGATTCAGGACTGTCACTGCTTCAGCGTAGCTTTTCTTCTGCATGTGTGCAAGACCGGTAAAAAAATAAGCCAAAGGCTGATCCGGAAAAAGGCTGATCGTCTCTTCTCCGTCTTTCAGCATATTATCCCAATCTTCCACCTGTGATTCCAGGTACAGAATTCTGCTGTACACCAGAAAATCTTTTGACCCCAGATCTTTTGCTTTTCTATAGGCTGCAAGAGCTTCCATGGGTTTATTGTCCTGACTAAGAAAATCGCCTTGAACAGCAAAAGCTCTTGGTTCAGACGGATGTGATTCCACAAGCAGCTGAACCATATCCATTGCCTGATCGCGAAGCTCAGGATGCAATTCTATCAGTGCATAATAGGAAACAAGAATGCTGATCTTTGTCTCGATATCCAGCTCCTTATTGGCAAATGCGAGTTTCAATTGCTCAACCGATTTTTCTTTCTCACCATTGCTGCGGTAGAAATCAGCAAGAGATAAATGGATATACGGATTGTTAGGATCAACCTTCAGTATTTTATTATAAGTGTCCAGCGCTTTCTGTTTCTCGCCCATGCTCTGGTACATTTCGGCAAGCATGCCGTATGACTGTGCATCGGAAGGATTCGAGTCTATCAGCTTCTGAAGCTCAGCAATTGCTTTGTCATTTTTATTGAGTCGTTGATACAGGCGAGCTTTTTGCAAACTCACCTCCTTGGAAATACCGGACTTCTCCTCAACTTTATCATACACCTTAATCGCTTCATTTAACTTTTCGGCATAGATCAATGCTGAAGCATGTTCATAATAAAAGTCAATCCGTTCTGGATAGTCCTTCACGAGTTGGTTCAGCACGTTAGCAGCTTCGTCGAACTTCCTGTTCTTTTCCAGAATATCTGCGTAACTCAGAGAATACCAGATATTTTTTGAGTCAATCTGCCATGCAGTTTTGGCAAAATAGAGAGCATCAGCATATTTTTTCTGTTCCACATAAATATTCGCCAACTCATACATGGCTGCAGCATTGGAAGGATCTTTTCGGATCACTTCTGCAAAAAGGCTGGCTGCATTGTTCAGGTTTCCAAGGATCTTTTCCTTGTTTGCGTTGAAGAATACATGAGTGACGTCTGCCCGCTGGCTTTCACTCAGAGTGCTTTTCTTTACTGCCGGTGTGGGGCTAGTCTGACTGCTTTTGCATGACCAGATCAGGGGCAGCATAAACAATAAATATTTCACTTTAAACATTCTGTTGCAGATCTGTTGCAGGAATAAGAAAAGACTTACCTGCTGGATGAATAATCACTCAGACTTACTTGTTCGGGCTTATTAACGAATTCTGAATAATGTCCGATCATTGAGTTGTCCAAGATACTGTTCTGTATGCTTGTGTTCGATTGAATGATGCTGTTCGAGATTACGGAATTTTGAACCTTCGAGTTACTGCCGATAGAAACGTGAGGACCGAGTACAGTATTGACAAGTTCCACCGAATCGCCGACAAAACAGGGAGGAATAATTACTGAATTATGAAGCTTAGCTGATGCGGCCACCATGTTATTGTCCTTGTGGATTTCAAGCACTCTTTTATTGGTATAAACCGTGGCGTCTTTGTTTCCGCAGTCAAGCCATTCATCCACCTTGCCGGGAACAAAGCGAGTACCTTTCTTTTTCATGTTCTCAAGGGCATTTGTTAGTTGATATTCCCCTTTTTCCCTGATGTTATTGTCAAGCAAATATTGAAGCTCGGACCTAAGATAATCTCCATCTCTGAAATAATAAATACCGATAATGGCAAGGTCTGAAATGAATTCCTGAGGCTTTTCAACGAAATCAGTGATTACTCCGTCATTATCAAGTTTCACCACTCCGAACATTTTTGGATCATCAATTCTGCTCACCCAGATCACACCGTCCATCTCGCTGTCGATTTTAAAGTCAGCACGAAACAATGTGTCAGCAAAAGCCACAATCACTTTTCCTTTCAACGAATCCTTAGCGCACATTATTGCATGCGCCGTTCCAAGTGGCTCATCCTGATAGTATATGCTTCCTTTTGCACCCAGACTTGCTGCGATTCTAAGAAGATCATTTTCAACTTCCTTGCCGAAATCGCCTATGATATATGCTATCTCATCAACTTTCTCATTGCACATCTTGGTAATGTCTTCAACAAGCCACTGTACAATTGGTTTTCCCGCCACAGGAATCAGCGGTTTGGGAACAGTAAGCGTATGAGGTCTCATTCTCTTCCCCATACCCGCCATTGGAACAATAATTTTCATAATGATATAAAATGATGTTGCATAAGGTTAAATTTTATGAGCCGGTGCTGCCGAAACCTCCGCTTCCTCTTGATGTCTCGCTGAGCTCGATGCCGTTTTCCCATTCTACTTTAGCATGAGGCGCAACCACCAACTGGGCAATCCTTTCCCCGTCATTCACAGTGAAAGTCTCCCTGCTGAGATTCACAAGTATCACTTTTACTTCCCCCCTGTAGTCTGCATCGATTGTGCCGGGTGAATTTAACACCGTGACGCCTTTTTTAGCGGCAAGTCCGCTTCTGGGCCTGACCTGAGCTTCGAATCCCGGAGGAATTTCAAGAAAGAGTCCGGTGGGAACAAGAGCCCTTTCCATCGGTTCAATGATTATCGCTTCACTCAAGTTTGCTCTCAGATCCATTCCTGCAGCGTGTTCTGTTTCGTATGCAGGTAATGCATGGGAAGAATTATTCTTAATTTTAATTTTCATCGATTGAAATATTAGTTCAAATTTGATTGCAAAGTTGGACTTCCCGATTGCCGGAAAACCCCGCGAAGTTAACCATTTTTCCGTGCTTCTTTGTGGTAAACAATGAAAAGGTAGAGAAGCAAAATGACCGTATTAACAGCGTACAATACAAAGCCTGAAACTGAAAGTGAATGCCGTAAAAATTCACTCGCTAAGAATAAACTTAGCGCGAGAATGAAATATGCAGAAATGTTTTTGACCTGATAGGGTATCGGATAAAACTTTTGACCGGAGAAATACGCACCTGTCATCATCAAGAAATAACAAATCAGCGTAGTCCATGCCGCGCCTGCATATCCAAGTACAGGAATGAGCATGAAGTTAAACAAGAGAGTAATTCCTGCACCGCCCAGTGCAAGCCATACACCCCAACTTGTTTTGCCGCTGAGCTTATACCAGATAGAAAGATTATAATAAACCCCAAGAAAGAGATTTGCCACTAAAAGTACCGGAACCACATGCAATCCCTGCCTGAACTCTTCTCCGATGAAATATTTCACAAGGTCTATGTACATCCAGACCGCCAGGAAGATAAAAGAGCATACAATTACAAACCATTTCATGACCATAGCATAAATCTTTCCTGAGCTTTCCTCCTGGCTTTGGCTGAAGAAGAAAGGCTCTGCGGCATAACGGAATGTTTGTATGAAAAGAGTCATCAAAATCGAAAGCTTGTAGCATGCTCCGTAAATACCCAGTTGCGACATTGCGGAAGACTGGTCGCTGATCAGGTAAGGAATGAGAATTCTGTCAATTGTTTCGTTGACCATCCCTGCCATTCCACCGACCATCAGCGGAAGAGAATACAAAAGCATTTGCTTCCACAGCCGGATGTCAATTCCAAACCGAATTTCTTTCAAGCCGGGTAAAAGTAAAATCAATGTGAGCGCACTTGAAATCAGATTCGAAAGGAATATGTAGCCCACTCCGACTGATGGTGAGTAAATACTGCTCAGCCAGGCGGCCTGATATCCGCTTTCATGCAAATGAGGACACAGTACCAGAAAGAACAAGTTCAGTCCGATGTTCAGCACGATATTGAAGAGCTTGAATGAAGCAAATTTCAAAGCCTTGTTTTGTTGCCTCAGGCGTGCAAACGGAATTGCAGTGAGCGCGTCAAAGGCGAGTATGCCCGCAAAACAAAGAAGGTAAGTTTCAAGCTTTCCACCATGTGAGCCATTCAAAGAAATGACGGATGCGATTCCGGGTGAAAAAAGAATGATCGCAATAGAAAATATAATTGAAGTAAGAGCTATGGAGGACAAGGCCGTGGAATAAACCCGCTTATTTCCTTTTTCCGTTTGAAAGAAACGGAAGAAAGCAGTCTCCATTCCGTAAGTAAAGATGATGTTTAAGAATGCAACGTAAGCATAGAGCTGGGTCACCACTCCGTATTCTGCTGTATCGAAAATCCTGGTGTAAAGTGGTACCAGAAGGTAGTTTAAAAACCTTCCTATGATGCTGCTAAGACCATAAACGGCGGTCTGTCCCGCCAGCTTTCTCAGTACAGACATAAATGTTCAGGATATCGCCTGAAGTGGCAGGCATCCAAGGCAAAGCAAACAAATGCCCTGTCAAATGTCACAAATTCAGTCTCTCAGAATTGCGAAGCCGGAGTAATTTTTCACCGTACTTTCGTGAATATCCACCCTCAGGACAGATGCTTCAATCGGGCCTTTTCTGCACCATTCTATGAAAGCCTCCACATTCTTATCATCGCCTTCTGCCAATGCTTCAACTGTTCCATCAGGACAGTTTTTAACGTATCCGTTCAGCGAAAGTTGCCGTGCGTTTTCCTGAGTGTGAACCCTGAAATACACACCCTGTACTTTACCGTAAATTTTCAGTTTCACTGATCTCATCTGAAATTTTTAAAGGGCACTGATCAATTGTACATAAGGCGGAAATCCAGTTTGGTTATCAGTTTGCGGTAATTCTTCTTGAGGTCACGATCAACAGCCTTAATATCTTTATACTGCTGAAACTTCTGCATGAGTAACATGTCGAAGACTGAACTTTCCAGAAACTCTATGTCAGTCCTGAAGCCGCACACACACAAAGCCTGAGTGGTGTCCAGAAATTTTCTCACTTTTTTTTCATCAGTATCAAGCGTATTACATGAACCGAAGTGGATGATTTTGTTCACACAAGATCCGTTCAGAATATCGGCGAGTTCTGTGAGATCCACGTGTTCATTTCCCACCTCAATTATTTCCGGATGTCCGTGAAAGGCGAGGTAACATATGGTGTAATCCTTGTACCTTTTCTGTTTCCATCTGGAAAGATAGTACATGAGATTTTCTTTGGTGCCACAGCTTTTATGGATGTACTTGATGTCGCAGTTAGTTTGAAGAAAATCAAGGGCTGCCCCTACGCTTGACTTTTTCCTCAAGTCTTTATCCCAATCACCTTCCAGGCAGAATACATGTTTTGCAAAATTTTTAGCGATCCGCATTGCTCACTCCTTTCTCTGTTATTTCTATTATTAATCTTAGCTGAATACTATGTCTTTCTAAAGTCCGCTTTTCTTTTTTCCATGAAGGCAGACACACCTTCTTTAAAATCATTGGTCCCGAAGCACTTCCCGAATTCTTCCACCTCAAAAGCCAGTCCGTCTACGCCATCTTTGAAATGTGCTGCCACACAACGTACAATGCCTTCTATTGCTCTTGGAGACTGAGCAGTGATTTTGTTCATCAACTCAATTGATTTGAGGAGTAACTCATCCTGACTTGTCACATAATTAACCAAACCCAGACGAAGCGCTTCTTCGGCGCTGATCATTTCAGCGCTCATTAAAAGCTCCATCGCTTTGCCCTTGCCTATCAGCTGAATCAGCCTTTGTGTTCCTCCGTAACCCGGAATCAGTCCAAGCTTGACTTCAGGCTGGCCGAACTTCGCATTGTCAGATGCGAGTCGAATATGACAACTCATTGCCAGCTCGCAGCCTCCGCCGAGTGCGAAGCCGTTTATAGCTGCTATCACGGGTTTGGGACACATTTCGACAGAATTAAATACGGCATGGCCGGCTGCGCTGAGCTGATTGCCTTGTGCCACAGAGTAAGAAGAAAATTCTGAAATGTCAGCCCCGGCAATGAAGGCCTTGTTTCCAGAACCTGTCAGTATTATTCCTCGCACTGCATTGTCAGCAACCGCAAGGCTTACTGCCTCCCCGATTTCTTCAATGGTTCTCTTGTTCAGAGCGTTCAGCTTGTCCGGACGGTTGACCGTAATCAAAAGGATTCCGTCCCTTAATTCTGTCAGTATATTTTCAAATGTTTTCATGTTACTTGATATTACTTTTTACTGCCCAGCAGATGTTTCCTGCGACGGCTCACTTCTTCTTTGATGTAGGCTACGATGGTTTCAGTTTCCGTTCCGGGAGGAAATAATTTGCCTACACCCGATTCGCTTAATTTTTTCATGTCATGATCAGGAATAATACCGCCCCCGGTGAGTAAGACATCTTCCATGCCGTTCTGCTTCATCAGGTCCATGAGTTTTGGAAACACTGTCATGTGTGCTCCGGAAAGTATGCTTACACCAATTACATCCACATCCTCCTGCATAGCTGCATTCACTACCATCTCTGGTGTTTGCCTCAGTCCGGTATAAATCACCTCCATGCCTGCATCACGAAGGAATGAAGCGATAACTTTCGCTCCTCTGTCATGCCCGTCCAATCCGACCTTAGCAATTAACACTCGAATGGGTTTTGATATTTGATCTTGCATAAGAATATTTATCGACAATATATTATTAGGTTTATATCTTCATTAAACGCTTTATGAGTATATAAACTAATGCTTAATTCCAGAATTCTATTGGATAGATTAACAGGAAGCCAAAGGCCTTATGCAAATATACGACTCAGGCAGGATTATTCCGAAACCGGCAGCTCAACAAAAAAACTTGAGCCATTATTATATTCGCTTGAATACCAAATTCTTCCATTTGAAAAATCGATGATGTTTTTGACCAAACTGAGGCCGAGGCCCATTCCGCTGGATTTTGTGGTGAAGTTAGGTCTGAAAATTTTATCCCTTTGATTCTCAGGAATTCCGATACCATTATCGGAAATACTCACCCGGTAAAATCCTTCAGTTCCCTGGCCCAATCCGATTCTAATCAGACCCATGCGGCCTTCCGGAATGGACTGGATAGCATTCTTTATCAAATTGGAAAATGCCCTTTCAAGCTGGTCTCTGTCAGCTTTAACAAAGCATTTTATTTGAGGATGCTCAAAAGAAAATTCCATCTGCGGTGTCTTGCTGAACAGGTCAATCACAGATGTTAAAACTGAAGTGAGCTCAACATCCTGAACTCTTGCTTTGGGCATCTGAGCGAAGTTTGAAAATTCCTCAGCGATGTGTGAGAGCGCATCAATTTGCCGGATCAATGTTTCTGACATGTTTTGAAGCAGCTTTTCTCGATCCGGATGATTTTCCTTCCATACTTTTTGAAGATGCTGTATGCTCAGTTTCATTGGAGTCAATGGATTTTTAATTTCATGTGCAACCTGCTTGGCCATTTCACGCCATGCGCTTTCTCTCTCACCTTTTGCCAGTTTGTCCGCACTTCGTGCAAGCTCCTCAAGCATTCGGTTGTACTCCGCAACTAAGTGTCCGATTTCGTCATTTGCCGAATAAGCGATTGGTTCGTTTTTCCTGCCTAATATGATACTGCCCATTCGTTCCTGAATCAATAGCAAAGGTTTTGTGATCCTGCCAGAGATAATGATGGCAAGAAACATCGCAAGAGCAAACAAAAACACATAGATATTTACCAATGCCGACAGGAAGCCTGAAATCTCCCTGTTTAGCTCATTCTGCTTTTCAAAATAAGGTAGATTAAGGTAAGCTGTCACGCTTCCGTTCCTGTCGGTAAATGGAGCATAAGCAGCAATGTAGTTGAGACGGCCGATGCTTTCTGGCAGTATGTACTGTGTTCTGCCCTTGTTTTTTATTTCATGCAAGGCCACATAATTCATCCTTTCAGAAATTATATGCTGTTCGAAAAGCTTAGGCTGGGATGAATAGAAAAGCCGTCCGCGCTCATCGTAGAGATTGAAATCCACATTCAGATTGCGAACCATTTGGTTAAGCTGATTTTCCCTTTCAGAAAGCATAGACTGTGACAAAGGAGATTGAAGGCCAAAGTTGCTTCCAAGATAAAACCATAAAGCATTTACCTGTTCTGATATGCTTCGCTTCTGGTCTGATTCATACTTTTTATATATGTAAAATACAGTTCCTGATCCGATGAGAATAAAAGACAGGATGACAAGAAACATCAGTGAAAGCTGAATTTTTCTTGTGAGGCTTTGCACACGCAGTGCGGCCCCTGAAAAATATCGGTATGTAATGATCGACAGGCCAAAAAAGAAACTGAAAAAAGCGAAGAGCCAGGAAAACAATGTGATCAGATCAAAATATCCTCTGACCGGACGGCTGACTATTATTAAAAGATCATCAGAAGGCTTGTACAGATAATGGCTGTAATTTTCAAATACAGTAAAATTGTCTTTCAGAGGTCTGGCCTCAATGTTAGCCGAAGTGATGGCGTATGTAAAACTTCCGTATTGGTATACCAGTTCTCCCTGATGGTATCTGGCAAGAGAATATTCTCCTGGTTCATTTAATTCTCCGGCAGGCCCGCTGACGAATAATTCCGGAAAACCAATGTCTGAGCGGAAAAATCTGGAATTCATCATCATCACAAGACTCACAGGCTCCTGTGCATTCTTGTATTCGAAATCCAAGCGGGATACATAAGTTTGCCTGCCATTATCACTCTGAATGTATGTCAAATCAGAATTCTGCACTGCTTTTCCCCTTGTGCTGATAAGATCATTGTAGTAAGTTATGCTGCCAGGATACACCCCATTGTACAAATTCCGCCCTGATGAGTCAAAGACATTGGCATTGATTTCATAACGGGATAAATATCCGCTGAAATAATTCGCATTAAGATAACTGACAAGCTGATCAGGACCAAAAGACCTCATTCGGATCGAATTCCAGAGCAGACTGTCTCTTCGGATTTCTCTTAGAATTTCAGACAAAAGATGCTCGGCAATAAAATCTTGTCCGATGTCTGCCTTTTGTGCCAGTACTTTTCTGGCCTCTCTTTCTTTACGTTCTTTATTGAAGAAAATGCTGAGTGATGCATAGACAGCAAAGAAAAGCAGTATAAAGGCCAGTTGTCCGTAGCTCAAGCGTTGCTTTATTAAAGGCCCGGCGAGCGCAAACGCAAGTAATGTGTATGAAGCCAGCAATATCGCTATACTAATAGCAGCGATCAGAGTATATTCACTCAAGCCGGACATGTCACTCACATCAAACGAAATTTTCGAATGAAGTACAATGCCGCTGATTAATGTGTGAAGCAACATACCCGCAATTATCATGGCAGGCAGATAAATTAAAAGTGTGAATTTGTTCGATGACCCGGATACATTTTTCCTGCTGCGTCTGTATACCAGCAGACTGATCATGGCAATGACAATTGAATTGAGAAGCAGATCTCCGGTACTGCTAAAGAGATAGGACTCTGCATAATGCCTTGGATTGAACAGATCAGTATTATATAAAACTCCCGGAATATCCAGGTATTTCATCAGAATTCTGGCAACAATAACTATTGACGAGAAAAATATTAAATGAAAGCCTGACTGGCTGAAGTAAGTCTTGCCAACCTGAAATAAGAAAAGGATGAACAAAAGCAGAGATATAAAATACAGATATCCGGAAAGCTGGAAAGGAACATAAACTCCCGGGTCCGATTCGCGAACCTTAAACATAACTCTTCCGTCTGGTGCATGAAAAGCTATTCCTTGCTTCGGATCAGTGATAAAATTCTCAGCAAATCCCAGTTTAGGATTGAACTCGTTTTTAAGGTAACGATTCTCATAAGCGAAATCATGTTTCACAAGCAACAGTGCAACAAACTTATTAGAACTATTACTTGCAGATCTGACAAGAAAAAAACCATTGGGCAGACTATACAATCCGCTATCCGGCAAAGACATCAGCAGACCTTCATTGAGAACCGGTTCGCTGTCAGTCCAGTCTGAAAGTATACCATCTTTGACATGATAATAACTTATTCCGTCATCAGCTCTTGCATCTTCTCTGAAAAATTCTGAAACCTCCGCTGAATCGGCTTTCTGTTGGAGATAGGATAAATCCTGGATCATCTTCCTGTCAAGATCCTGCAACAGCTCTTCCGCCGACTTCACTTTTTCATCTGCTGAACAATAGCTAATCGCTTCGTGCATTTCAGCTGCACCAATAAGTGCAATTGAAAGCACGAGATAAGCAATGGAATTACGGATGATGCTCTTCAAATCATGCTAAATTTATGAATCATTCAAAATAATTTTCCCCGAATCAAAACTATTCATTTTTTTTACAGCGATTCAGATTATGCTTTTTAATTCTTTTTCATACGCGGTTTTTTTTCCAGTGGTGTGCATCGGCTTCTTCCTGCTTGATCACCGCTGGAGATGGAGCTGGCTGTTATTTGCCAGCTGTTTTTTCTATATGTATTTCAAGCCGGTTTATATGCTTATTCTCGCTTTCACAATCATTGTCGATTATGTCTCGGCATTGTTGATTGAAAGAGCTTCGACCAGAAGTACCAAAAAAGCATGGCTCGTAGCAAGTATAGTGGCGAATGTAGGAGTGCTTGCGATTTTCAAGTATTACACTTTTCTTAACGACAACCTTAGTTCTTTGTTTGGTTTCGGTAATAACGAAAACTTATTCCCTGCACTGGAAATATTACTTCCGGTCGGATTGAGTTTCCACACATTTCAGGCCATGAGTTACACGATTGAAGTTTACCGGGGAAATCAAAGGGCTGAAAAACATTTTGGAATTTACTCCTTGTATGTCATGTTCTTTCCCCAGCTTGTTGCCGGTCCCATTGAAAGGCCAAGCGAGCTGCTGCCACAATTCCGGATGAAATTTAATTTTGATTATGACAGAATCAGCCAGGGACTGAACCGTATGCTTTGGGGCTTTTTCAAAAAGATGGTGATTGCCGACAGGCTGGCAATATATGTCGATTCGGTCTACGGAAGTCCTGAGAGTTATGCCGGATGGCCATTGATCTGGGCCACAATATTTTTTTCAATACAAATCTACTGTGACTTCAGCGGATATTGCGACATAGCAATTGGGACGGCAAAGGTTCTTGGTTTCAGGCTAAGAGAGAATTTCAACTTCCCTTACCTCAGTTTTTCAATTCGGGAATTTTGGTCGCGATGGCACATGTCACTTTCCACCTGGTTCAGAGATTATTTGTATTTCCCGATGGGAGGAAGTCAAAAAGGAAATCTGAACTGGATCCTTGCCATCCTGACTGTATTCGCGATAAGCGGACTATGGCACGGAGCAGCCTGGACCTTTGTGGTATGGGGATTGATTCACGCAGTTTTATATCTGACCGAACAATCAATTGGTTTTAAAGTCAGAACAATCTGGCGACTACCATTGGTCTTTACCCTGGTTACATTTTCCTGGATATTTTTCAGGGCTGAAAGCTGGGGTGATGCGATGCACATAGTAAAAAACATTCTTCCAGGCGGAGGTCTCATCGGAGTGCCCAATATCAGTGTGCAGAGTTTCATGATCAATATCGGACTAATTATATTCCTCATGTCAGATGAGGCTATTCGCCGGTTCAGCAGTTATGGAAGTGCAAACCTGATTTTGCCTGTTCCAAGACTGAGGCGATATGCGCAAAACGCATTGCTGGCAAGTGCTGTGGCTCTGGCCGGCATTTTTGAAAAGCAGTCATTTATCTATTTTCAATTTTGATCCATGAACAACAGGATATTACTTTTTCTGGAAGTCGCCGGCATCATACTGTTCATGGTCCTTGTCATTCGTTTATTAGAATTCCGTTACAGCGATTATAAGACCGGAGTTGACAGGCAAATGGAGGTTTTTAACTCGAAAAAAAATGAAGCCAGATTTTTATTTGTTGGAAACTCTCACACATTGCCTCTTGTCTCAGTAGGTGATTCATCGGTTCATGCGCCTTTCATTGCATCACTCACATTTGGCGGAACGGATTTGTTTTGGATGAATGTCTTGATGGCAAAGTTCGTGAACGAAATGCCTGCGCTTCAAACAATTTACCTTGGTCTGGATGAAGAGCTTTTAGGATACAACCAAAATGTCTTCAGGGTTGAATATTCCAACAGAGCATTTTTCAGATATACTGACACGCTTTATAACGATACATGGTTCAATCGACTGCTTGCATCAAGCAATTTTTACAGAGCGAACAGGGATTTAAAATGGCTTTTCAGCAAGGATAACCTATCCGGTAATCAGCCTATTTCAACGCAATTCCGACCTGTCAGCAAGGAAGAATGCACTAAAAGAGCTAAGGAGCATTCTGAGATAAGGTTCAGTGCTGCATTGATTGAAGAAAACATCAGGCACCTGAAAAATATCATATCAACCGCAAAATCATCAGGGACAGAAATTGTAATTTTCATTCCACCGAAAAGAAAATGTTATCTTGAAAACAGGAACCCGAGTAACATCAGGCTTGCCTCTGACTCAATCCTGTCATTTGTCAGCAGAGAAAAAACGCATATGATCAACTTCAATAAAGATTATTTATTTGCAGACAGTTTGTTTTCAGATCCCGATCACCTCAGCGAAGCAGGAGCAAAATATTGCCTTACACTCCTGCTGGAGGCAAGCGGAAAGAAATCCGATAGTTTAAGCAAGCATAACAAATATTAATAGCGGCATAAAAGTTTCCGCACTTAAAATGATTGAATCCGGAACAATCTCCAAACAAGAAGATTCAAACAGAATACATCTGGTAATTTCTCAGTTTTTATTCCTTTCAGGGATTGTTTTCTTGTGGCCTTTCACGCGGCTCTACTTCGACAATCCAGATACATTTCAGTATTTGTCTCTGGCACGAAAGTATTCTGAGGGAAATTTCCACCTGGCCATCAATGCATACTGGAGTCCTATGTTGTCCTGGCTGATTTCGCTTTTGCTGATTGCCGGTATACCCGGACTTATCGCATTTAAGTTCATGCAGATTATGCTGGGATCTTTCATGATTTATCAATGGAAGAAACTCCTGGATCTTTTCTCAATGAGCAAGTGGAGCAGAGTGATTCTGCTATATACTGCTGTACCTTTTGCACTGAGTTATGCCATGATTCACACATCTGCGGATTTGTTGTTTCTCTTTTCACTGCTGATATTCATCCGCTTACTTATCCGCGATTTGTTTCATTCTGATAAAAGAAAGCATTTTTATTTATTGCCTTTTGCAGGAGCATTCCTGTATTTCTCCAAAGCCTTTGGCGCTCCACTCTTCATTTTTATGTTATCTGCAGCTGAACTGTACAGGCACTATCTGAAGAATGACCGAGGAAATTTGCCTTTGTATTTCAATAGACTTACCATCTTCCTGTTGATCATTGCGCCATGGATAATATTGATCAGCTTCAAGCAGGGACACTTCACAGTATCAGAAGCTGCAACTTTCAACTTAAGTCAGGAAGTTTCGCCGCGAGCCGGACAAACAACTTTTCTTCCTGTATTGCATAATCAGCTCACTGAACCGCAGGACTCTCTTGCGCTCAGCGCCTGGGAAGCTCCGGGAGAAACTTTGCGTGAGGATAATTCCGGCCAGCCCGAGGAGATATCTGAATTCAGAGAATTTCTCAAACTGATAAATCGAAATCTTCTAAGCATCTGGTATTATGACTTCAGCCGGCAACCTGGAATTGTATTCCTAATACTTCTTGCCATTGCCTTAATTCTTAGGACTAAGTTCAGAGA
This sequence comes from Bacteroidota bacterium, assembly GCA_003389385.1. Classification (GTDB taxonomy): domain Bacteria; phylum Bacteroidota; class Bacteroidia; order AKYH767-A; family 2013-40CM-41-45; genus QQVM01. The sequence continues at coordinate 53,693 of QQVM01000004.1, read as the reverse complement.
TGAAATTCGTCATCCTGAAATTTTTCTTTCACTGGTATTGATCACTGCTGTTTACGCAGGGTACTCTCTCATATTATTCCACTATCGCTATTCATGGATTTGCATGTTTCTGATGCTGCTCATTTCAGCTGTCTGCCTGGAAAGAATTTTTGAGACGAGTCAAAACAGGATACCTGTGCTTGTCATTTTATCTGCAATTTGCCTGCTTGCAATAAAAAGACCGGTGAAAGAAGTCTTATTTTCAGAAGACAAAGACGTAAGCTTCTTTCATTTACGGATGTCACTTGCAAGTCCCATCACTGCGTTGGAAGTAAACTTCAGGCCAGAGAAGGAATTGAAAGAAATTCTGGAATTATTCAGCAACTTACCTGATGAATCAATGCGTTTTGCATCCCTTGATAATCCTGCCTTTGACCGAGACACGTATTCACGTTCACTGATGATTGCATATAATAAAAGATGGCAATTTATCGGTCAAAGAGACAGTATTAATGCCAATGAACTCGCAGAACATATTATTGATTACTTTATAGTCTGGAAAAAATCCCATGAAAATGTTGAGGTCCCCGAAAACTTTGAACAGATTTTAAAGGATGAGAAAGGAACTATGATACTTTACAAAACCGGATCACCTTAATATTCACTTTGTAATATTACTCAGTATGAATTTTTCAATTACACGCGGGAAATAACGATACTCAAGTTCATGTATTTTTTTGGCAAGAGACTCTGCAGTATCACTCCTGCTTACATGGCATCCAGCCTGAAAGATGATTCTGCCTTCATCAAATTTTTCATTGACGAGGTGCACTGTGATGCCACTCATTACCTCTCCTGCTTCAGTAACAGCCTGGTGAACCCTGCTGCCATAAAAACCCTTGCCACCGAATTTTGGAAGCAATGCAGGATGGATGTTTATTATCCTGTCAGGAAAAGCTGTTATCAGCTCATTAGGGACAAGCAACAAAAAACCTGCGAGAACAATAAAATCAGTCTGATCTTCCTTCAGCCATTTGAGCACATTCCCTTCATAATAAAAGTCGTCCCTGTTGAAAATCCTGCAAGGAACATGAAGCTTCTTTGCCCGGCCAATTACAGCAGCATCCGGTTTATTGCAATAAACCGAAACAACCTTGAAATACTTCGAAGAGTTAAAATGCCTGATAATATTCTCCGCATTCGTTCCTGAACCTGAGGCAAAAACCGAAAGTCTGATCATGTGTGCTCAAAAATATGCATACTCCTTTAAATCAGGATAGGAATAAAATCCGGAAAAGGGCGATTTCCATTCTGGAAATACCGAATGGTCACCAAATCCTCATACCACGCAAGGTCCTGAAATTATATGTTTGTATTTCAGGTAATTATCCAGTCGGCCCCTTAAACTGGCATATGGATACTGTGATCAAAGGCTATATTCAACTCAATAAATGAAAACAAAGCATCGCTAAGTCAACTCTGATTTTGATTTTAATACGAATAAATTTTAATTTGCACCCTCATTTATATACTTAAACACAAAAAAGATTCACATGTCAGACATTGCTGCAAAAGTAAAATCCATCATCATCGATAAACTTGGTGTTGACGAGAAAGAAGTAAACGCTGAAGCCAGTTTTACTAATGATTTGGGAGCAGACTCCCTGGATACCGTAGAATTGATCATGGAATTTGAAAAAGAATTCAACATTGCAATTCCGGACGACCAGGCAGAAAAAATCTCCACCGTTGGCCAGGCAATCGAGTACATCGAAAAGAACGCCAAATAATTTTACAGCACAAACCGCCTTGAAACATGTTCAGGGCGGTTTGTGTTTAGTTCAGAGTGAGGATAATCCATCCTGAGCTTATATTAAATTCTAACCGAATGCAGTTAAAAAGAGTCGTAGTAACCGGACTGGGTGCATTAACCCCGCTCGGCAATACTGTTCCTGAGTACTGGAATGGCCTGATCAATGGAGTTAGCGGTGCAGACATGATCACCAAGTTTGACGCATCCAAGTTCAAGACTCGCTTTGCATGTGAGGTAAAAGGATTTGATCCGAATAATTTTTTCGATCGGAAAGAAGCGAGGAAACTCGACGGATTTTCTCAATATGCGCTTGTGGTGGTTGATGAAGCCGTGCGTGACTCCGGGATGGATCTTGAAAAAGTTGATCATGACAGAGTCGGCGTAATTTGGGGCTCAGGAATTGGCGGACTGAAAACTTTTCAGGACGAAGTCTCGGCTTTTGCAAGAGGCGACGGCACTCCGCGCTTCAATCCCTTTTTCATTCCTAAGATGATTGCGGATATCGCATCCGGTCATATTTCGATTAAATACGGATTCCGCGGTCCTAACTTCACGACAGTTTCAGCGTGCGCATCATCCACCAATGCTTTGATCGACGCTTTCACTTACATTCGATTAGGGAAAGCCAATATGATCATATCCGGAGGATCGGAATCCACAGTGAATGAAACCTGCGTTGGCGGATTCAATGCTTTGCAGGCGCTTAGTCAGCGCAACGATGACCCTAAAACCGCGTCCAGGCCCTTTGACCTTGAGCGTGATGGATTTGTGATGGGCGAAGGCGCGGCTTGCATCATACTTGAAGAATATGAACACGCCAAAGCACGAGGCGCAAAGATATATGCCGAAGTAGTAGGTGGTGGAATGTCTGCTGACGCATATCACATGACAGCACCACATCCGGAAGGATTGGGCGCAGCCAATGTGATGAGAGCTGCGCTTGAAGATGCGGGTATGCAAAAGAACCAGATTGATTACATAAACGTACACGGAACTTCAACCCCTATAGGAGATCCGCAGGAAATCAAAGCAATTCAGACAGTGTTTGGAGATGACGCATACAAGATGAATATCAGCTCCACAAAATCAATGACCGGACACCTGCTTGGAGCAGCCGGAGCAATAGAATCTGTTGCGAGCATTCTTGCTGTCGTGAATGATATCATCCCTCCAACAATCAATCATTTTACCGACGATCCTGCATTTGATCCAAAGCTAAACCTGACATTCAACAAAGCGCAGAAACGCGTAGTGAACGCCGCTCTGAGCAATACTTTCGGCTTTGGCGGACACAACGCATCAGTGATCTTCAGAAAATATTCCTGATATTTGATTCTGTAAGCTACGAGCGGCTGCACAAAATTCCTGCTTGAATATTATAAACTCCATCCGGATACTTTTTTCAAAGGATAGGGATTTCGCCATATCCCTCAGTAATTTATTGGGATTCACACCCGGAAACATTTCTGTATATCATCTGGCATTCCGACATCGTTCAGCAGCTGAAGAACATCCAAGCGGAATTAAGCTTAGCAATGAACGTCTGGAATATCTTGGCGATGCAGTGCTTGGCGCTGTGATTGCCGAAATGCTTTTTAAAAAATTCCCATATAAGGAAGAGGGATTCCTAACAGAAATGCGCAGCAGGATTGTGAACAGGGATCACCTCAACAAACTCGCAATGAAACTGGGAATTGATCAGTTCATGAACGGATCCATAGATCCGGGAGCAAAAAACCGTTCAGCTTATGGAGACGCATTTGAAGCACTCATCGGTGCTGTGTATATAGATAAGGGATATGAGAAAACTAAAAGGCTCATTCTGAAAAGAATTGTAAACAATCACATTCACCTGGATGAAATTGTTGGGCAGGAAAGCAATTTCAAGAGTAAACTCATCAACTGGAGTCAAAGAGAAAAAAGAAACGTGGAATTCGAATTCCTTGAGGAAATTGAAAACATGGGCAAGAAACTTCTGCGGGTCAGAGTATTACTGGACGGGCAGGAAATCAGCCGTGGTGAAGATTTCAGCAAGAAGCGGGCCGAACAGATTGCGGCGGAAAAAGCCTGCGCTCAGATTGGCATCTGAGAATAAATCTTTTGATAACTAATTCAGCTTGCAGTCTGAACTCGGGACTCTAGCCCGTAATTTCGTTTTTCACATTTCAGAGTAAATCAATGGCCAAAACGGTTTTGCGGCTGGACGACAGCGACAAATTTGATTTTATACTCATTGGAATAGTATGCTTTCACAATGATTACAGGATTTGCAGGGAGATTAATATAAGTTTAGACATCAAGATGGTTCGTATGAATGATTTTGATGTTTTCAATAACAAGAGAATGGAAACTCAGGGATTCGCGTTCTTTCAGTATTTAAGCAAGGAGTTTGACGAATTCTGCCTGGTCGCAAATAAAAATCCGAAGGGTATACTTATTCCGGAGCAGAAACAAATGGATTATTTTCTGATGATCAGACAGGGTCAACATCAGTACGATTCAGATGAGCTAGTACATCAACTTAAAAACACAAACACGGTATTAGGGGCATATAAACTGGATGTCACACAGCTAAAGTCCAAGGAAAATCTAGTTTTTTAAATTTCTTAGCCGAAGCAATTAGCCTTACATTTGCTTTCTATTCCGTAGTATGATACCAACAAACCGAACAAAGATCGTTGCCACCGTAGGTCCTGCGTCATCTTCCCCGGAAATCCTGGAACAAATGATCATCGCAGGTGTGGATGTTTTCCGCATCAACCTGAGTCATGGTTCCTATGCCATGCACGAAGAAATTATTTTAAATATCCGAGCGCTCAGTCTAAAACTTGATTTCCCAGCTTCCATATTAGTCGACCTGCAGGGGCCAAAGTTACGCATAGGAGAACTGGATATGGCATTCCTGGAACTAAATGCAGGTGACGAGGTGATATTCACAACTACTGAATCCGCCGGAAATAAGAGCAAACTGTATATGAATTACCTTCAATTACCGCAGGATGTTGAAACAGGAAACCAGGTGTTAATTGATGATGGAAAAATTCAGCTTAAAGTCACAGGCACAAACCGAAAAGATGAAGTAAAGGCAGAAGTAGTGAGTGGAGGAAAGCTTTTTCCAAGAAAAGGTGTAAATCTCCCTAACACTAAAATTACATTGCCCAGTCTAACTCCAAAAGACCTTGAAGATCTTCGGTTTGCACTAAAGCATGATGTAGACTGGATAGGACTCTCATTCGTTCGCAGCGCTACAGATATCATAGACCTGAAAACCAGGATTCTCTCCTCAGGAAAGAAAACAAGAGTGGTAGCTAAAATAGAAAAGCCGGAAGCTATCAACGACATTGATCACATCATTCGTGAAACAGACGCTTTGATGGTGGCAAGGGGCGACCTTGGTGTCGAGCTTCCGATGGAGCAGGTTCCGGTGATACAAAAAATGCTTGTCGATAAATGTATCAAAGCAAATAAGCCGGTTATCATTGCCACTCAGATGATGGAAAGCATGATCAGCAACTTCTCTCCAACCCGAGCTGAAGTTAACGATGTAGCCAATTCGGTGATGGACGGCGCGGATGCTGTGATGTTAAGCGGGGAAACCTCCGTAGGAAAACATCCGGTAAAAGTTGTAGAATACATGCGCAAGATAATCGCGACTGTAGAATCGCAATCGTTCCGTTATAACCGTGACATTAAACCTGATGTACAAAGTGAAACTTATATTTCAGATTCAGTTTGCTACCATGCATGCGTGATGGCATCACAGGTCGGAGCGAATGCCATTGTTGGAATGACCCGTTCCGGTTATACTGCCTACAAAGTGGCTGCTCAAAGACCACACGCAAACATATTTATATTCACAGACGAGCCATCACTTTTAAGCGTGTTGAGTCTGGTTTGGGGAGTACAGGCTTTTTACTATCAAAGCACTAACACGACTGATGAAACCATTGTCGACCTACAGGAAATATTAAAGGGAAAAGGACTTATCAGAGCAGGAGATCTTGTGATCAATCTTGCGAGCATCCCCCTTTCAGAACAGGGAAGAACCAACATGATTAAACTTGGTTCAGTAAAGTAATATTAAAACAATAATGATATGTCATTGAATATTGCTTTGCTGAAAGAAATTTGTGAAACTGCCGGTGCTCCGGGCTTTGAAGAGAAAGTAAGACAAATTGTTCTCAGAGAAATATCCCCGCTCGCTGATGATGTTTCAGTGGATAAGATCGGAAATGTTACCGCTGTAAAAAAAGGCAAGCAGAATAAAAAGGTGATGGTGGCAGCACACATGGATGAAATCGGATTCATTGTGACTCATATCGATGACAATGGGTTCCTTCGATTTCACACGCTCGGCGGATTCGATCCGAAAACACTTACTGCACAACGAGTCATTGTTCACGGTAAGAAAGATCTGATTGGTGTTATGGGAAGTAAGCCAATTCATATCATGACCTCAGATGAAAAAAACAAGGCGCCACAGATAAATGACTATTTCATTGACCTGGGCATGAATAAAGCTGAAGTCGAAGAGATTGTTTCGGTGGGAGATCCGATCACACGCCAGCGGGAGCTCATTGAAATGGGGAATTGTGTGAATTGCAAGTCCATTGATAATCGTGTAAGTGTATTTATCCTCATTGAAACTTTCAGGCAATTGAAAGATGTTCCGTATGACGTTTACGGAGTATTTACCGTTCAGGAAGAAGTAGGGCTTCGAGGCGCCTCTGTGGCTGCCCATCAAATTGAACCGGATTTTGGCTTCGGTCTTGACACAACTATAGCCTATGATGTTCCTGGCGCAAAGCCCCATGAGCAAGTTACCAGACTTGGAGCCGGTGCCGCGATAAAGATCATGGACTCGTCCACCATTTGTGATTCGCGGATGATTCGGTTCATGAAAAAAACCGCTGACACTCATCAGATCCCCTGGCAACCGGAAATCCTTCAGGCAGGTGGCACCGATACAGCCGGAATACAAAGAATGGGTAAATCAGGAGCCATAGCCGGAGCGGTGTCCATTCCCACGCGACATATCCACCAGGTTATTGAAATGGCCGACAAAACGGACATTGATTCTTGCATCAGATTGTTGACAAACTGTATTTCTGAATTGGACACAGGTAAATGGGACTTTGAATAATGCAAGAGATTTGAAGCTTAACGCTTTTTATTTAACTTTTCTATGTTATTTTTGACTTTGAATAAATCATCACATTTTATCATTTTCTATGAAGCGTTTATTGGAATATCTCAAACCTATTCGGGCACTATTTAATTATACTCATGACGGAGTTTTGTTCACTGATTTAAAGGGGTTAATTCAGGTACATAATGATTCTGTTACAAAAATCACTGGGTATACGAGTGATGATCTGATTGGAACAAGTTGCGAAGCTTTTCAGCAGGAACCAAAGATTGATTTCCCGGAAATCATTCAATCATTATTGAATAAAAACACACTGGCAAAAGAAATTATATGTATTAGAAAAGACGGTAAAAAAATACCTGTGAAAACTTGTTTTTCATTGCTCAGAAACAAAGACAATAATCCGGTCGGAATGATGATCAGCATCAAAGATGAAAGCCTGACTGAGCCCGAAATAGAATTCATGAACAAACAGGAGCATATACTGCGGGCACTGAATTTCCGACATGACGAATATTGCTATATCGGGGATGTGATTTCGAGAAGATTTACTTTTTGTACTGATACAGTAGAAAATGTGCTAGGTTATACAAGCGATGAATTTATAAACGGAGGTTATGCCTTGGGGCTTTCATCAGTTCCTGAAGACTCACTCAACGATTTGATGAAGCAATTTGAAGAAGCCATTAAACGATGGAACAAAGAGCCCTTTGAACATGATAATGAGCCCATGATAATTGAATATAACAGAAGGCATAAGAATGGAAAATGGATTTGGGTTCATTCTGAATACTATGTACTGGACAGGGACGAAAACCGACAGGTACGTCATATCATTGGATTTGTAAGAGATGACTCTCAGGCTAAAATGCACGGCATGGATTTATCCGAAAAAGATGTGTTGGATTTGTTCAACGATGAAACTACGGACCTTATCAGAAATATTGACATTGTAAGAGGGAGCAAAATGGAGTCTGGTAATAGTGTGCCATTAAGTGAAAGAGAAAAAGAAATCCTGAGCCTCATCAAAGTCGGACTTTCCACAAAATTGATCTCTGCAAGGCTGGGATTGACAGTGAATACGGTAAATACCTATCGAAAAAATCTCATGGCAAAACTGAATGCTAAAAATTCCGCCGAGCTCGTCAAGATTTCCATGGAGCGAAACATTAGCTAGTTGATAATGTGTTTTTTTTAATTATCTGTATGATCAACCTGAACCAGTACCTTAAAATCACCCGGGAGATGTATCAGGATTTAGATCAATCTGTTTTTATCACAAATCCGCAGGGAAAAATTGCATATGCGAATTCAAAAGCAATTGATCTGAGTGACACTACGCTTCAAAAACTCAAAGGCAAAACCCTGTCAGGCTTATTTCCGGATATCAAAAACAAATATTTAAATATTAGGATAAGGCAAGAGAAATTTTTTTCAGTCAAATCGAAATTTTCCCTGAATAGCAGACAAGGGAAATTTCTTACTGTAAGTTTTATGTTAATTGAACATGAAAAATCTGTAGTGGGAATTCTCGCAATTATTAATTCGGATCAGGAAAAGAACACGAGAGTAAAGGATGAATTTAGAGTCAACCCGGTGATGCAGATCATAGGTAAAAGACCTGATCAAGCCTGGTTTATCTTGGACATGAATCACCGAGTAAACGTGTTTTGTTCGGAATCATTCTACAGCATGACAGGATGGAAAGCTTCCCAATATCTTGAGGGAGGATGGGCATTTTATTTTTCTCTTATTCACCCGGATTATATCCGGACTGCAAGCCATGAATTCCATGCACAATATGAATCCAGATTGAAGGATCCTTTTCTACATGACTATGTTCCCATAAAATTGGAATATCCGATTCGTAAACACAACGGGAATTATTTGCATGTGCAGGAACTCATCAGCGTGATGGAAAGAGATTCTTCGGGCAGGATCATGTATTTCATTGGAGTGATTAAACCTCAGATTGAATCAAGAGATATCCGATTAAAAAGTAAAAGAATACCTGCTGAAGCACTCAAAGTGATCGAAGGAAAGATATTTTTATCTCTTGACTATCTCCGAAAGTTGCGGACCAAAAGCCAGACATTAAAGTCAGACAATCATGCAATATCAGAATACCGGCTAACGAAGAGAGAGCAGGAGATTCTCAGGCTGATTCTAAAAGGAATGTCTTCAGAAGAAATTCACAGCACACTTAACATCTCAAAGAATACAGTGAATATGCACAGGAAACAATTGATGAAGAAAATGAATGCAAAGAACATAGCAGATTTGGTGGCGAAGGGATTAAGACTGGGTATTAGTGGTTGAGCCTACGTCTCTTGGTTTAACCAGAATTAGTGATAATATATACCATTAATGGCTATAGGAGAATCACAGCTAAACACACATTTTTGTCATATCTTTTCATACTAGCTCCATTAATTCAACTTTTTAAAAGCCCGGCGGACGCAGCTGCCGGGCTTTTTAATTGTCTGTCAGTTAAAAACTACCGTTCACCCAATTCAGAGCTATAATAAGTGCTTTAAACTGACCTTTTACCAACTTTTCTTTTTAAAGGGCCATTTTAATATTAGATTGAGGTAAAATACAATATCATGAGCGCGATAGAACTTCAGGATCATATCCATGTTTACAGCATGTTTTCCTTTAAAAGCGGAAGAAAAGAAGCAGGGATCATTTTCAATAAATACAATATTCATTTGTCTGAAATTGAATATTTTTTCATTCCGCATTTCAATATGCAGGCCTATAAAAGCGCCTTTGAGCGTTACGACAGGCATGCATGCATTGAACTTTCAGAGAAAATTGATATACAGGATATTATATCAATACGGCCAGTTTCTCTGGCAGATTATAAAATCATTTTGGAGCTATTAAACGAAAGGAATCAGATAATAAATTCCATGCATTAATCAACTAAAATGCTGATCATTTGTGTTCATGTTCCAGAGCCGGCTACGGCTCTTTTTTTTTACCAATAAAATCGCAGCCTTTACCCAAATCTACCTCCTTAATTTTTAATGTATTAATGCTGCGAGATCCATGTAATTTGATTATTTTAGAGCCTACAAAAATCACTTGAGCAAGAGTGAACCCGAGTGATCATTGCGACGTCGAATCAAGGTAACATAAACATTAACATGAAAAACACATTTACTTTCTGGCGCTTGTCATGCGCCTTAACGAGCATTCTTTTTCTGATTTTGCTAAGCCCAAAATCATTTGCGCAAACCGCACCGGCAGCTCAGACATTACCCTATACACAGAATTTTTCCGGACTACTTCACACATCCACCACTTATCCTGCAGGCTTGCAAGGTTGGACACTTGGAACAAGCAATACAACTGTATTCCGGACAACCACTGCCACTACAGACAGGGCCATGTCGGCATCAAGTACTGCTTCAACAACAGCAGGAGGTGTAAATAACTATAATGGCAAAATTGGTATTCTTGGTACAGGTTCTCTCGACCCAAGCATAGCACTAGCCATAAACACCACAGGGCTCGGCTCAATACAGGTTAACTTCAATGCGATGACCATCCGCAATCAGCAGGATGGCACTAATACCAGACAAAACGGTATGGATCTCCAATATCGTGTTGGTACAATTGCAGGTCCTTGGGTTTCTGTTTCCGGTTTGACTAACGGTGTGTATCAAAACCTCACCGGCTCAGCAAATAATCAAACTACTGCTGTCACAACGCCACAAAATGTATTACCTGTTTCATTAACACTTCCATCAGATTGTAACAATCAGTCTGTCGTTTATTTGCGTTGGGTACAAAAAGATATTTCCGGTGGCGGCGGACGACCCAGTTTCGCCATTGATGATATTTCTATCACAGGATCAGCGCTACCTCCTACAATCAATGTGAGTACAACTACAATTCCGGATTTTGGAAACGTTCAAACCGGATCATCCTCTGCGGAAGCATTTTACACGGTCTCCGGATTTAATCTTTTCAACGATATTAACATCAGCGCCCCTTCTCAATTCGAAATATCCTTAACGAGTGGAAGCGGTTTCACAAATTCAATCAATCTCACCCCATCATCAGGCACAGTCGGCCATACACCGATTTTTGTTCGCTTCAGTCCGACTGTTACCGGAGCTGCATCGGGAAACATCACACATACCAGCACTGGCGCTACTCAAAAAGATATTTCAGTTTCCGGAACCGGCACGAGTTGTTCTGCTCCTACCATCACACCTGTTGGACCTACCACTTTCTGTATTGGAGGTTCCGTGGAACTTATGTCTAGTTCAGGAGTAAGTTACTTATGGTCAAACAATGAAACCACACAAAGCATTATCGTTACCTCATCAGGCAATTACACTGTTACGGTTACAGATGGTTCCAATTGCACTGCAGTCTCTGCTCCTGTTACAGTTACAGTAAACAGCTTTACATACAACGGACTGCTCTACGCTGAGAATATGGGAGTTCCTGGAGCAACGACAAATGTCAACACATATACCGGATGGCAGAATAATGGCATTCTTAATTTCAGCAGCACCAGCACTACCAATGCGGATGTCAGATCTACTTCGGTATCTTCCGGTTATTCAGGTGCAAGCGGAGGCGGCAACGTGTTCCTTGGAACGTCCACCACTCTACCCAGAAATTTCATCATCAGCGGGATTAACGCAAGCAATGCCACGAATCTTACACTCACTTTCGGACTCAGAAGAGAAACTGCTGTTGGCTCAGCTACAATCGGAGTATCTGTAAGTACTGACGGAATCAACTATACCCCACTTACTGTTCCAAGCACAACAACCGGAACATGGACACTTGTGACAGCTACAGGCTCTATTCCTTCCGCTTCAAATCTGAGAATCAAATTCGAAAAATCAGACACTTCCAGCTTCAGAATTGACGATGTGAAGCTAAGCGGAACAATCAGTGCCGTGGAAATCTCTGCGCAAAGCTCTCCAAACATTTGTCAGGGCAAAACAGTGACACTCTTGTCGAACGTTCCTGCAGGCAATGAGTGGGATCCAGTGTTTTCATTTTCACAAAGTATTGTTGTGGATGATTCTGGTCCGGGCACATATTTTACTGTCGCTACTGATCTGAACGGTTGCACTTCGGTTTCGAATTCAATCAGTGTATCTGTTCTTGATACACCAACAGTGAGCATAACATCAACAGACGCTCTTTGCTACGGTAGCGCAGACGGAACTGCGACTGCGGTTGGCAGCGGTGGAACCGGACCGTATACTTATTCATGGAACACTAATCCTGTTCAGAACTCAGCCATGGCAGTAAATCTTGCTACAGGCACATACAAAGCAGTAGTTACTGATATAAACGGATGTACAGGAAGCGGCGATGCAATCATCTTTCAACCGGACTCCATCACTCTTTCGGTAAGTGGCACGAACCCCAGCACTATCGGCAACAATGACGGAAGCGCAACTGCATCGGCTAGTGGTGGGACTGCTCCTTATTTGTTTCAGTGGGATACCAATAATCCCGGTGGCAAAAATTTCAATGTGATTGATGCACCAAAAACAGCTGCACATCCATTTGACGGACAAGGTAGCGGAACAGGATATGTGATTGATGGCGTCGAAGGCAAAGAACTGACGCTGATGAGAGGCATCACGTATACTTTTACCGTGAATACACCAGGACATCCATTCCATATCAGCACTGATTCAGTAGGTGGAGACTATTCAGGTGAAATAACTTCCGGAGTATTGAATAGCCAGGTTGAAAGCGGCATACTCACTTTTACTCCGGATGCCGGACACCCATCATTATTATATTACAGCTGCGGACATCATCAATACATGGGCTTCCGAATCAATATCATTGACGGAATCAGCACAACTTTCAATGTGATTGATGTTCCGAAAACCGCTGCGCATCCTTTCTTCGGACAAGGAAGTTCCTTCGGATATGAAATCAATGGTGTTGAAGGTCGCGAGCTCACACTGGTACGTGGTATCACTTATTCTTTCAACATTAGCACGCCTGGTCATCCATTTCACATCAGCACTGACTCGGCCGGAGGTAATTATGCCGGTGAAATAATTTCAGGTGTGACAAATAGCCGTGAAGAGAATGGCACTCTCACATTCACACCTGATGCGGGCCATCCAAACTTACTCTACTACTCATGTGGACATCATCAGTACATGGGCTTCAGAATTAATGTAGTGGATCCGTCCTATACAGCAACTCAAAACGGACTGACAGCCGGTACATACTGTGTCCTTGTAACAGATGCCAATGGTTGCACTAAAACCGCACAAATCACTCTTGAGGACCCACTTCCGGAAATAACCACCACCGTGAGCAATCTACCATCATTTGGTAATGTCATTGTAGGCAACTCTTCATCAGAGCAATCTTATGATGTGTCCGCGGTATTTCTCACCGACCCACTGCTTATCACCGCACCATCCGGATTCGAGATTTCCACCACTAGCGGAAGCGGATTTAGCAGTTCCATCTCTTTGACTCCTTCTTCCGGTACTGTAACAGCTACAACAATATATGTCCGCTTTACCCCTAACAGCGTTGGAGCAGCAAGCGGAGACATCACCCATGCAAGTACTGGCGCAACTACTGTCAATGTAGCTGTAAGCGGAAACGGACTCAGCTGCCCTCAGGCTACGATCACACCTGGAGGACCAACTACATTCTGCAGCGGAGGCTCAGTAACATTAACAGCAAGCAGCGGTGACACATACCTTTGGTCGAATAACGAAACGACCCAAAGCATCGTAGTAAACACTTCCGGGACATTTTCTGTTGTGGTTACTGATGCATTTAACTGTTCATCAACTTCTGCACCAGTTACAGTTACTGTAAATTCATTTGTGTACAATGGCACAATATTCCTTGAGACTATGGGTAATCCGGGTGGAACAGTAGCACTGAACACTTACACCGGATGGGCGAATAACGGAGCTCTCGTGTTCTCAACTACTAATAATCCTCCTACAACCAATCCGAGTGATGTTAGGGCAACTACAACTTCCAACTATTCTGGGGCAAGCGGACTTGGAAACGTATTCATGGGTACAGCGGGTGGAACTAATCCTCGCGATTTCCTGATTAGTGGCATAAACACGGATGGTTTCTCTAATCTGGCTCTGTCATTCGGGATGCTGAGAACAGCAACGACAGAGTTGCTTGCAGTATCTGTTAGTTCAGATGGCATCAACTACACACCGCTTACAACTTCAACACAACCTGCACAAAACGTATGGGCAGTCGTAACATGCAGCGGAACAATTCCGGCTACATCTAATCTCCGTATCAAGTTTGAAAAGCAGACAGGTGTCAGCTTCAGAATTGATGATGTGAGACTGACCGGCACTACCAATATTATTACAGCAACAGCGCATGGATCAACCACTTTCTGTCAGGGTGGATCCGTGAAAATATCTTCTAATGTAGCTACAGGAAACCTCTGGGCACCGGGATCAGAAACTTCTAAAATAATCACGGCAGGAAGCAGCGGAAACTATTTTACAACACTCACAGATCTCAATGGTTGTACCGCCGTATCAAATACTATCAGCCTGACAGTAAATCCAACTCCATCAGCCAGTGTTTCGACTACTGATGTTACTTGCAACGGCGGCAATGACGGAACAGCAACTGCCAACATGACCGGAGGAACTGCTCCGTTTACTTTCTCCTGGAATACCAGTCCTGTACAGACCAGCAATCCTGCCACCGGTCTGACAGCGGGTTCTTATTCCGTAACTGTCACTGATGCAAATTCATGTACAGCAACAGCCAGCGGAACAGTCACACAGCCTGCACCGATCATTGTCAGCTCCCTGAATCCAGGCAGCGGCACTGTTGGAACATCCGTGATTATTGGCGGATCTGGTTTCATAGGCGCTACAGCAGTCACCTTTAACGGAACATCGGCTGCATTCACAGTAGATAATGACGGACAAATAACTGCTACAGTTCCATCAGGTGCCAGCACTGGTTTTGTTACCGTATTTGTGAATACGTGTCAGGGTACGCATGGCACTCCTTTCAATGTGGTGTCAGGAAGTGTGACTCTGGATCTTAAGGTTTACATTCAGGGATATTATATATCAGGCGCCGGCCCTAACATGAAGACTCCTCTCTTCACGGCAGGGATTTCTCCGAACAATGCAGATGTAGACACTGTTGTAGTAAGCCTGATGGATGAATTCTCTACCAGTGACACGGTTGCCACTTTCACAGGCATCCTGCAAAGCAACGGAACAATTTCCTGTACCTTCCCCGGAAGCACTAACGGCAATTCATATTATATCAGAGTACAACACCGAAACGCGCTTGACATTTACAGCGGAACTACCGTGTCAATGTCGACTAACACCAGCTACGATTTCAGCACAGCAGCTTCACAGGCTTTCGGAAGTATACAGGCTGAAGTCGAAACAGGAGTATTTGCAATGTATTCAGGTGATGTGTCCGGCGCATTCCCGGGAATGAAAGACGGAGTGATTGATCATTTTGACTATCAATATATGGAAAATCAAATTGGCTCACTGCTCACCGGTTATCAGGTGAATGATCTTGACGGAGACATTCATGTTGAAGCTTCTGATTTCAGTTTAATGGAAAACAATGCTGCTGCTGTAATATTCTCGGCCCAGCCATAAGCGATTCACGAAAACATGCACAATAAAAAATCCCGGTGTTAAACCGTGTTTTTTATTTTTCAGATTTGTTTCTTTCTGCCCAAAGTTGATTAAATGACTTGGGCGCAATTTCAGGCATTTCTCTTCTGTCGCCCCATGCTGTTTTGAAAAAATTCTTCAAGAGAAAATTTTTCAACCCGGCACCGCCTTTGTTCATCAGGCTGCGGCTCAACATTGCCTTCTTCCAAATCATAAACATCCACTTTTCTGAGATGCCGCTTGTTTTTTGTTCAACTGAATCACGGCGGTTATAAAGAAGCAGTTTATGCAAATCAATTTTGACTGGGCAAACTTCTGTGCACTTTCCACAAAGCGAGGATGCATAGCTCAGGTGCTTGAATTCTTTCATGCCGTTGTAATGCGGCGTGATTACAGATCCGATTGGTCCTGAATATGTCGCTCCATAAGCATGGCCTCCGACTCCCTTATATACGGGGCATCCGTTCAGACATGCGCCGCAGCGAATACATGATAAAGCCTGTCTTTGATCCTGTTCAGAAAGCAAGTTAACTCTTCCGTTGTCAAGAAGTATCACATACATCTCCTCAGGCCCATCCTTCTCGCCTGACTGTTTAGGCCCACTCAAAATGGAATTGTATACAGTGATATTCTGTCCTGTGCCGTGTGTTGCAAGCAAAGGCCAAAATAAATCAAGATCTGTAAGTGAGGGAATTATCTTCTCGATACCTGCAATAACAATGTGAATTCTTGGGAATGCAACAGACATCAGGGCATTTCCTTCATTCTCTGTCACAGCGGCGCTGCCGGTATCAGCAATCAGAAAATTAGCGCCAGTGATACCCACGTCTGCACGCTGGTATTTCTCACGTAAGCGCTGCCTGACAAATGCGGTAATTTCTTTTGGCGTGCTGTTAAGGGGCAGATTGTACTTTACATGGAATGTTTTCGCCACATCTTCCTTGCTCAGATGCATGGCAGGCGTTACTATGTGGTAGGGATGTTCCTTGCGGAGTTGGACAATAAATTCCCCAAGGTCAGTTTCAATTGATTCTATCCCTTCTTTTTCCAATGCATCATTAACATGTAACTCTTCAGTGGTCATGGACTTAGACTTAACCACTGTTTTTGCCTCAGCGGATTTCATGATGCGGATTATTTCATCAATGGCTTCAGCGGCGTTTTGTGCCCACATGACTTTGCCTCCGCGTTTTGACAAATTCGATTCAAATTCGATGAGGTACTTATCGAGATTTTCAAGCACTTTCCACTTAATAACTGAAGCACGCTGTCGTGCAAGCTCAAAGTCAACGAACTGGTTTTTTCCATCCACGACTTTTTTGTCGTACTGAGCGATGTTAAAAGCGAGTTTTCTGCGATGCTCAGAGTCGAAGACCCTGGACTCTGCATCTGTAAGAAACTGCTCAGACTGGATGGACATAAAATAAATTCTTAAAAATTCTGACTCACTTTTTCAGTTTGCAAATTCCCGATCTGCACATCAACTTGTGTATTGAGCAAGTCTTCAAGAGTTTCTCTTCTTCTGATGAGCTGAGCTTTACCATTGTACACAAGCACTTCAGCAGGTCTGAAACGGGAATTATAATTATTGCTCATAGTGAAGCCATAAGCACCTGCATTCATGATTGCAAGAATATCGCCTTCCCTTATTTCGTTGATCTTGCGGTCCCATGCAAAAGTATCTGTTTCGCAGATGTAACCTACTACAGTGTACACTCTTGGTTTCCCTGTAGGATTTGAAATGTTGACGATGTGATGGTAAGCATCATAAAACATTGGCCTTATCAGATGGTTTTGGCCAGAATCCACACCGGCGAAGACAGTTGCCATGGTCTGTTTCACTGTGTTCACTTTTACTAAAAGCACACCGGATTCACTTACAAGGAATTTGCCAGGCTCAAACCAAAGCTCCAGTTCGCTTCCGTACTGATCGCAAAACTCCCTGAATCTTTTTCCCAGTTTTTGCCCAAGCTCTTCAATATCAGTAGTTACATCGTCATCTTTGTAAGCCACTTTGAAGCCGCTGCCAAAATCAATGAACTGCAGATGCTCAAAATGTCTGGCAGATTCAAACATCAGTTCAGCGGCACGAAGAAACACCCCGGCATCCAGAATTTCAGAGCCTGTATGTACATGCAATCCGTTTACCCTGATGTCATATGTTTTTACTATTCTCTCCACATGCCTCAGCTGATGGACTGAGATTCCGAATTTTGAGTCAATGTGTCCGGTTTGAATGTGCTGATTGCCTCCCGCTACAATGTGTGGATTGAGACGGATGCAACAAGGAACCTTGTTTCCGTACTCATGTCCGAAATGTTCAAGAATTGCGATGTTATCTATGTTGATTACTACACCGGCTTCCACACCCAGCTTGATTTCATCGAAAGAAACTCCGTTAGGTGTAAACAGTATTTCAGAGGGTTCATATCCTGCGTGGAGTCCCAGCCAGACTTCCTGAATAGAAACAGCATCAAGGCCAGAACCCAAACTGCGAAACAACTTCAAGACAGCCTGATTTGATAATGCCTTGCAGGCGTATTTAATCTTCAGCTTCACATCACCGAATGCATCCTGCAGACGTTTATACTGACGGATCATTGTATTGGCATCATACACATATAGCGGAGAGTCAAACTCATCCGCCACCGACAATAAATCAACACCGGAAAACCGGTAACGTCCGTCTTCGAATTGCATGGGTAATGTTTTTATGTTAATGAACCAAATAACCAATTCATCTTAAATGAACAGGCTTTTGCAAAAATATATTATTTTTTCTTCTTGTAAACCGGAACAGTGCTGCATGGTTCGCCATACATGATGCTTCTGGCCAATGGCTTCAGAAAAACTGTGAGAGTCATGTATGAAGATGCTGGAATTTTTGTTCCGGAGCATCCTTTGATTACCACACGCTGATCCATATATTCATCCGGGTTAAGTGAAGCAATTGCTGAAGAAACAATTTCCTCTTCCAGCTTTTGCAGATTACCCTGCACTATCATCTGAGCATAAGGCTGGAGCTCGATAGCAATAAGCATATAAGCCCAGGCTGGAATTATTGCATCTGCAGAGCAATGCACTGCCACAAACTTTCCCTCATAATCCTTCCATGAATGAGTCTCGAGATGTTTTCTGAACTCTGCTTCCCGAAGTATGAGTTCCATATGCAGCCATGGCTTAAGATCAAGCAGAACCCGTTCTCCTGAAGGAATCAATTTCTCCAGATCGATGGTGATAATTCCGCTTTGTGCTACCTTATTTACTATCTCAGCCATAATTCAATGTTTACCACATACCCAGCTCTAACTTTGCCTCTTCACTCATCATGTCCTTTTCCCAAGGCGGATCAAAAGTCACTTCCACTCTTGCCTGGTTTACGTCAGGAATTCTTCTGATCTTTTCCTCAATTTCCGGTGGAAGAGTTTCTGCAACCGGACAAGCAGGAGAAGTAAGGGTCATTTTTACATAAACATCCTGGCCCGGATCGATGCGTATTTCGTAAATCAGACCAAGTTCATATATGTCTACCGGTATTTCCGGATCATAACATGACTTAAGCACCTCGATGACTCGTTGCTTAAGGGGCTTCACTTCTGTATTGATATTTTCTACAGCTTCTGTCATGATTTTTGTGCATGAAAGGCCAAGGCATACAGTTTCATCTGTTTAATCATCGCAGCAAGTCCGTTTGCTCTTGTCATGGCCAGATGCTGCCGTAAGCCGATTCTGTCGATAAATCCAAGTTCGGCATTTACGATATCCTCAGCCTTTTGGCCGGATAAAACCCTGATAAGCATGGCGATTTCTCCTTTGACAAATGTCGAATCGCTGTCAGCTTCGTAAAATATTCTGCCATTCTCTTCGTAGGAATTCAACCATACGCTGCTTTGACAACCTTTAATTTTATACTCATCTTTTTTATACACCTGATTTAACTCAGGCAACTTTTGTCCCAGTTCAATGATGTACTCATATTTCTGTTCCCAGTCATCGAACAAAGTGAATTCCTCCACTATATCATTTTCGATTGTTGCCAGTCCGTTCATATTTTCACTCTGCACCATCTTTTCCCTACTTATTTAGCAGTTTAATCGCTTTCTTCAAGGCTTCAATAAATATTTCAATTTCTTCTTTTGTGTTATAGAACATGAAAGAAGCCCTCACAGTTCCTGGTATTTGCATCCTGTCCATGACAGGTTCTGTGCAATGATGACCCGTGCGGACAGCAACACCCTGAGTATCCAGATACATTCCGATATCAAAAGCATTAAGTCCCCGTACAATGAAAGAAACCAGGCTGGTTCTTTCTGAAGCCTGTCCGATTATCTTCACCCCTTCAATTTCCTGAAGTCTCTTCAGTGCATACTTCACAAGTTCCTTTTCGTGAAGAAATGCTGCATCTCTGTCGAGTTTATTGTAATAATTGATCGCTTCACCAAAAGCTATTACATCAGCAATGTTAGGGGTACCGGCTTCAAACTTATGCGGCACTTCATTGTATGAGGTTTTCTCAAATGAAACGGAGTGAATCATTTCACCACCACCCTGATAAGGAGGCATATCTTCAAGATGCTTCATTTTTCCGTAAAGCACTCCAACACCTGTAGGTCCGAGCATTTTATGAGAAGAGAAAGCAAGAAAATCACAATCAAGATCCTGAACATCCACATTCTCATGAACCACAGCTTGCGCCGCGTCGATCATCACCGGGATATTTTTCTCTCTGGCAATCCTGATCATTTCCTTTACGGGATTGACAGTGCCGAGAGAATTGGAAGTATGCACAATGGATATAAATTTTGTTCGGTCAGTAATCAAACTCTTGAATTCCTCCAAATGTATTTCTCCTTTTTCTGAAATCGGAACTACACGCAGTTTCGCTCTCTTTTCCTCGCAAAGCATTTGCCATGGAACAATATTGCTGTGGTGCTCCATACCAGTGATGAGCACTTCATCACCCTCACCAACCTTCATTTTACCGAATGTGGAAGCAACAAGATTTATGGCTTCAGTAGTTCCTCGAACAAATATTATTTCCTTTTCAGTAGAAGCATTCACAAATTTCGCCGCGAGCGTTCTGACATTATCATAAGCATCTGTAGCTTTCCTGCTCAGAAAGTGAACACCTCTGTGAATGTTTGCGTTGTATTCGTTGTAATAGGATGTCAGCTTGTTGATGACTGAAGAAGGTTTCTGCGATGTTGCCGCATTGTCAAAGTAAACCAGCTTCTTGTTGTATGCCATTGTTCCAAGCACGGGAAAATCTTGTCTGATGATATCCACATCAAAAACAGATGTAGTCTTATTCCGTACCTGTACGAGGTCATTCATATGAATTGATTTTTTTCAGCCTTGCTTCCACAAGCTGCATCAGCCTGTCTTGAAGGTACTGGCTGCTGATGTTTCGGATGATTTCTGCAGCAAAAGCGATGTTCAAAAAGGCCTTCGCATCCTTTTCACCGATACCACGAGAGCGAAGATAAAAGAGAGCTTCTTCATCCAGTTGTCCGGTGGTAGCGCCATGACTGCATTTCACATCGTCAGCGAATATTTCCAGCTGCGGCTTGGTATTCATCACCGCATCATCACTCATTAAAATATTCTTATTCGACTGATACGCATTAGTTTTCTGTGCATCCTGCCTCACCAAAACCTTTCCGTTGAATACTCCCTGAGCATGTTCATCAAGGATTCCCTTATAAAGTTCATTGCTGTAACAGTTCGGACTGGCATGATCAACCAGGGTGTGATTATCTACAAGTTCTTTACCGTCTATAAGATACAATCCGTACAAACGAGCTTCAGCCTGAACCCCGTCCAGTACGATATGCAAATTGTTTCTCACCACATTTCCTCCGAAGGTAATGGTAGAAATGTTAAAGCGGGAATTTGCAGTCTGATTCACTTCAGTATGGCTAATGTGATTCGCGATTGCGTTTTCAGCCTGCAACTTGCACATTTCCACAGCCGCATTTTCTTCAACTAGAATTTCAGTCACGCTGTTTGAAAAACTCTGGTTGATGTGTCCAAGCGTGTGATAACTTTCCAGGACTTTTAGCGAAGAGTTTTTTTCTGCGACTATCAGATTGCGGGGATACATTACGGTTGCATGTTTCCTTGTATCATTTAAGTAAAGGATATGAACAACTTGTTCGCAGCTTCCGTTTGCCGGGATATAAAGAAAAGCTCCATCGTTCACGAAAGCAGTGTTTAAGGCTATGAAAGATTCATCCTTATAGCCTGCGTATTTCCCAAGGTGGCTTTTCACAGCGGGATGAGTAAAATGATCGGAAAGATTTCCTAATACAATTCCTTCTGAATTTTCAGGTATTGAAGAGAGGGCTTCATTGAAACGTCCGTTTTCAAATACGAGCAGAATGGAATTTTTTCCGGCAAAAAGAAATGGCTTGATGTCTTCCTGAGTGAGGAAGAACTGATCATCGGTGATCAGAGTAAAATCGCCTTTCAGAATAGGACTGATGTTGGTGTACTTCCACTCCTCATGCTTGGTTGTTGGAAAACCAAGCTCAGAAAGCCTGTTGATGGCATCCTTGCGCATGCTGGTGAGGGTGCCATTTCCAGCGCCTTTGAATTTGTTGAATTCGCGAACGAATACTTCGGTTCCGTTATGTTGAAATGTAGTGTTCATTTTATCAGGCCTTCACAGCAGAAATTTCTTCTTTAATCCAGTCGTAACCTTTTTGCTCAAGTTCGAACGCCAGTTCTTTTTTACCCGACTTCACAATTTTTCCGTCATACAACACGTGTACGTAATCAGGGACTATGTAATCAAGCAATCGTTGATAGTGAGTGATCACTACGAATGAACGATTCTCATTTCTGAGCGCATTCACGCCATTGGCAACAATTCTGAGTGCATCGATATCAAGTCCTGAATCCGTTTCATCCATGATTGCAAGACTTGGCTCGAGCATAGCCATTTGAAAAACTTCGTTTCTCTTTTTTTCACCGCCGCTGAAGCCTTCATTCACAGAACGCTGTGTCATGGTTTTATCCATTTCAACCAGCTTCATTTTTTCTTTCATCAGTTGAAGAAATTCTTTGCTGTCAAGGGCAGATTCGCCTCGTGCTTTGCGGATTTCATTGATGGCAGTCTTGAGAAAGTTGGCATTGGAAACTCCCGGGATTTCGACAGGATACTGGAATGCGAGGAATACACCTTTTCTTGCTCTGTCTTCCGGTGACATTTCAAGCAAGTCTTCTCCATTGTAAGTCACTTCACCCGACTCCACTTCAAAATCTTCCCGACCCGCGAGAATAGACGCCAGGGTACTCTTTCCGGAACCGTTAGGCCCCATGATTGCATGAACTTCACCGGCGCCGACTTCCAAATTCAATCCTTTGAGAATCTGTTTGTCTTCCACTCTTGCCCTGAGGCTTTTAATTTTAAGCATATGATTGTTTTCTTTTTTCTTTGATTCATTTAATCAGCCTACGCTTCCTTCCAGAGATATTGCGAGCAGCTTTTGAGCCTCCACAGCAAATTCCATCGGAAGCTGGTTGAACACTTCTTTGCAATAACCATTCACGATAAGTCCGACTGCATCTTCTGTTGAAATACCTCGCTGGTTGCAATAGAAAATCTGATCCTCTCCCACTTTGGAGGTTGTCGCTTCATGTTCAACCATTGCGTTTTTATTGTGAACTTCCAGGTAAGGGAAAGTGTGAGCACCACAGCGGTCACCCAGCAACAAGGAGTCACACTGAGAGAAATTTCTCGCATGATCTGCTTTCTTACTGATACGAACCAAACCACGATAACTGTTTTGGCTTTGCCCTCCGGAGATTCCTTTTGAAATGATGGTGCTTCTGGTGTTCTTACCCAGGTGAATCATCTTGGTTCCGGTATCAGCCTGCTGGAAATTATTGGTGACAGCCACGCTATAGAATTCCCCGATTGAATTATCGCCTTTCAAGATCACACTTGGATATTTCCAAGTGATTGCAGAACCGGTTTCTACCTGCGTCCATGAAATTTTTGAATTCCTGCCGGAGCAGATTCCACGCTTGGTCACGAAATTGTACACTCCGCCTTTGCCCTCTTTGTTTCCGGGATACCAGTTTTGAACTGTGCTGTATTTTACTTGCGAATCCTTGTGAGCGAAAATTTCTACCACTGCGGCATGCAACTGGTTTTCATCACGCATCGGAGCAGTGCAGCCTTCAAGATAACTTACATAAGAACCCTCGTCAGCAATGATGAGAGTTCTTTCAAACTGTCCGGTTCCGGCTGAATTAATCCGGAAGTAAGTACTGAGCTCCATCGGACAGCGAACGCCTTTCGGGATATAGCAGAAAGAACCGTCGCTGAAGACAGCCGAATTGAGCGCTGCATAAAAATTGTCGGTATGAGGAACTACTGAACCTAAATATTCCTTCACCAGTTCAGGATGCTCTTGTACAGCTTCGCTGAATGAACAGAAAATAATTCCCAGTTCAGCCAGAGATTCCCTAAAAGTTGTTTTTACGGATACGCTGTCGATAACAGCGTCAACTGCGACCCCGGCAAGACGTTTTTGTTCTTCAAGTGAAATGCCGAGTTTGTCGAATGTTGCCTTGATTTCCGGATCCAGCTCATCCAGTGAGCTGAGTTCAGGCTTTTTCTTTGGAGCTGAGTAATAGATAATATCCTGGAAATTAATTTCCGGATACTGAACATTGGGCCACTTCGGCTCTTTCATCGTTAGCCAATGACGAAAAGATCTGAGACGCCATTCCAGCAGCCATTCGGGTTCATTTTTCTTCATGGAGATAAAGCGAACGATATCTTCATTAAGACCTTTTGGCGCTGTTTCAGACTCAATCGCAGAAACAAATCCCCACTTGTACTCGCTGCGCGATATATCTTCCAGTATTTTTTGATCTTCTGACATCTTGTGTTTTCAAACCCTTTGCATTTGGGCCTGATCCTTATTTAAACTGATTCTAAATAATATTTTTTGGCAAAAAAAATTATACAGAGAAACTCTCACCACAACCGCAAGTCCGGCTAGCGTTCGGGTTAATGAATGTGAAACCTTTTCCGTTCAAGCCCTCACTGAAATCCAACTCTGTTCCAATCAGGTAGAGAAAACTTTTTTTATCGCATACGATTTTGATTCCTTTATCTTCAAAGATCTTATCATCTTCCCTGGACTCATGATCGAATTCCAGTTTATAGGTCAGGCCAGAACAGCCTCCGCCTTCCACACCGACACGGATAAAACTACCTTCAGGTCTGTTTTCAGACTTCATTAATTCGATGGCTTTTTCTTTTGCCTTTTCACTAACTTTAATCATTAATTTTCAAGCTGTTTTTTACCTTACAAAGGTACAAATTGACGCTCTTTTTTCCAATGATTTAAAGGATTTTGCGCATTTTAAACGCATTTCAGAGCTTTAAAGTTTGGCGTCAGACAACAAAAGGACAAAAAGACCACCAAAATGATATAATAAACCGATTATTAAAGTCTATTTAGCCAAATGGACAATCATTTTAAAGATTTATACTATAGATTCAATAAAAAAGGAATCATGTAAGAGAAATGGAAATGCCGCTCCCAATCTATAATTTCGCAAACCATAATAGCATACGATATGACTGAAGCAAAGGGCAGCTTTACCAATTTGAGTGAGCTGGGAGAATTTGGGCTCATCGAACATATTTCAAAGCAGTTCAAAACTGCAAACAAGAGTAGCTTGACCGGAATCGGTGATGATGCTGCGGTGATTGATGCTATGGGAAAAAAAACTATTGTGAGCAGCGACATGCTGGTTGAAGGTGTGCACTTTGACCTGAGCTTTCATCCGCTGAAACACTTAGGATATAAGGCTGTGGTGGTGAATCTATCTGACATATACGCGATGAATGCACATCCCTCGCAAATTTTGGTGAATATTGCCCTGTCGAACCGGTTTTCGCTGGAAGCCATTGATGAACTGTATTCGGGGATGAAGCTCGCCTGTAAAATTTACGGTGTGGATCTCATTGGTGGCGACACCACAAGTTCCAATTCAGGTTTGGTTATTTCAATCACTGCAATCGGACATGCAGATGAACAAAACATTGTATACAGAAGCGGGGCAAAAGAAAACGATCTGTTGTGTGTGAGCGGAGATTTAGGCGCGGCATATCTTGGCTTGCAAGTACTGGAAAGGGAAAAAAAGATTTTTTTAGAACACCCCGGAATACAGCCTGACCTGAGCGGAAATGAATACATCATTGAGAGGCAACTCAAGCCAGAAGCAAGGAAGGAAATCATAGAAAAATTAACGGAGAAAGGTGTAAAACCTTCGGCAATGATTGATATATCTGACGGTTTATCATCTGAAATCATTCACATCTGCCGTGCTTCGGGAACTGGCTGCGATATTTATGAAGATAAAATCCCGATTGATCCACAGGCAATAAACCGTGCAGAAGAATTTCGACTTGATCCAACTGTTTGCGCTCTGAGTGGCGGTGAAGATTACGAACTGCTATTTACTATCAGACAAGCTGACTATGAAAAGCTGAGGGAAGAAGTGGACATTAGCATCATTGGACATATAAAAGAAGAATCATCAGGCATCAACATGATTTCACGTGGAGGATCTCTTGTAAAATTGACAGCACAGGGATGGGATGCCTTATTGAATAAGTAGAATTTTTTATCTGTGCAGCGTGTTGTGAAATTGCTTTAAAATCCGCACTCACAATTAGATAATTAGTACCACAAATTTAGCTCAATCCTCATTTTCATTGTTTTTAGGCCATTTTTAAAATGGCGAGAAAAGTAAATTCAACCTTTTGGTTGATTGCTTTTAGGTTCTTGTCAATTACTTTTATCCCGGGTTCATTTCTTATTTTTATAATGAAAGCGAAACGTCCCGCAGTCCTTTCGCTTACTTCTATTTATCTTGAGAAAGATGTGATGATCTTCTGAAAGAACCGAACCTATAAACCGGCGTGTTCCTTGAACAAGCCGGTTTTTTATTGTATAATCAAAAGTATTTGAGAAATAAGTATAGCTAATTGATTTCATATATTCGTGTTTATGCGATTACAGCACAGACTTTTTAGTATTTGCATTTTAGTTCTGTTGAATCTGACCAACCGAAATTGTTTTGCTATAAACACTGAATTTGAATATACATTCAAACACTTTAATGTTGATCATGGACTGTTAAGTTCCACCATATATCAAATCATTAAAGACAAGAATGGTTTTATTTGGATTAGTACCAGTGGGGGTGTAAATAGATTTGACGGAACCAATTTTGAGAAATTTACAATTGATGACGGTCTTTCTGATAATGAAGTAACCGGATTGTTTGAAGATTCAAAAGGAAGGATTTGGTTCTTAACAATCAATGGAAGACTTTCATATTATTATAATGGGATTTTTCATAATACGGAAAATGATACAATCCTTGCAAAGACAATTGCCAACTCAAATTATCTAAGAGTTCACGAAGACAGAACAGGAAATCTCTGGTTTGTGTCAAACACTTCAGGGATTGTCACCATCAATATTGATAATAGTGTTGATCGTTATGACAGCGAACCTGATTTAAGTCTTACGGATCCGAATAAAGGTTTATATAGTTTCATGCTTTTTGAAAGTTCCCAGGGAGCAATTTATGCTTACGGACTCCAGACAATGAAAGACGGAATCATGAAAGCGATTTGTATTCGCAACTGCAAAACTGACTCTGAACATCCTGTTGATGAGTATGTGTTTAGCCATCACATCGCCGACACAAGGCTTGCACTGGCAGAAAAAGGAAGGGCTCTGTATTTGTCTGATAAGGGAATTGTTGAGATAAGAGACAAAAAGGAGGAGCTAATTATACCATACAACAAAGAAATCCGTTTTAATAACATCACCAACTTCCAGTTTGCACTGAACGGAAATATCAATTTAAGCACTCAAAATGCAGCATATAAATTTAATAAGGTTGGTGACAAATACGAGCCGGAACTTTTAATCTCCGGGAAGATAATCTCCAATCTTTATATTGATGATGAAGAGAATTATTGGATAGGAACTGCAGGAGCTGGACTTTACCTTATGCCTCGCAAATACAGATATTGGAAACACATTGGCATAAAACAGGGACTGAAGAATGAAGAGATTTATTCACTGATCAGAGTTGGTGACACAATTTGGGCTGGTACAAACCAGGGCAAAATGAGTCTTATCAGCAATCAGAAAGTAATCGGAAATTACAATGTATTCACTTCAAAAAATCAATATAACAGAATCAGGCAAATTTGCCTTGACAGAGATAACAACTTTTGGTTTGTTGGTGATGTAGGCCTGGCAACATTTACATACAGAAAACCAGAAACTTTAAAAACAATTCCATTATTTATAGCACATGACCAACCTTTGGTAAATTCATATGCATCCAAATACCTGAGTCCGGACACAACAGGTAATATGTATGCAACTTATTTTCTAGGAGTATTGATACCAGATACCATATCAGTTCGAAATGTTCGTCAAAGGGTATTCCGGCGCATGGAAACAAAAAATGAAGCGAGAAGTTTTGCACATCACTTCGATCCAAAGAATAATTTCTGGATTTCAAATGTTAATGGATTGTATATTATTGATTCAATGGGCAAAAAAAGATGGCTGGATCGGATTAATAAAGTTGTCAAATCAAGAGTCGTTGATTTCCTTTCACTGAATGATTCCGTAAAAATTATTTCAACAGAAGGTCAGGGAATTTTTATTTTAAATCATGAAGATGTTGCAGCGTCTTATTCCATAAAATCCGGTTTACCTTCTAATTTATGCCGAAGGGCCAGAATATATGAGGATAAAATTTTCATTTGCACAAATGCCGGATTGGTCAGGGCGAAATGGAACCAAATGAGTCTGGAGATTACCGACATCTATGATGTACAAGTCGGATTGATTTCAAGTGATATATATGACATTCTTGTTTACCAAGACTCAATGTACATTGCAACAAGCCAAGGTATCAGCATAGGACCATTAGATTTTAACCAGGAATCAATTGACCCGCCTCATACGCACATATTAGCTATTTATTCTGATGATCAAATGTTTAAACATAATCAAGTTGTTATTTTTAATCCCGGTACATCACACTTGATTATTAAGTTTGTCGGAATAGCATATCAAAATCCTAAAAGCGTATTATACAAATACGCACTTGTGTCAAACGATACAATATGGCATCAAACAAGTCATACCCAAGCCGAATTCAGTGACCTGCCGCCTGGCGAATACACCTTCTTAGTCCAGTCTAAGAGAGCTAATAGCAACTGGAGTGAAATTGAATCATTGAAATTTGAACTCAAACCCTTAACACATGAAACAGCATGGTTTAAAGGAATCATTATAGCTTCAATATGTGCTTCGCTTTTTTTCCTTGCAAGATTGATTTATACGAGACGGCTTCAAAAACAAATCATGGTTCTCAAGCAGAAAGAAGCAATTGAAACCGAAAGAATGCGAATTGCAACCGATATGCACGACGATCTTGGTTCCGATCTCACCAAAATATCAATATTATCAAACATCATCATCAGGGAAAAAGAAAGAGGCATTGGAAACATTGCTGTTCCAGTTGGTAAAATTTCATCTCTAAGCTATGGTGTTCTCAAGCGAATGGATGAAATTATCTGGGCGCTTAATCCTTCACATGACACTACCAAAGGTTTTTTATCATATTTACGATCATATATCATGGAAACCGCAGAGTCGGTGGAAACGAAAATTCAATTTATCGGTCCAGACGATATTCCTGATAAACCCATGAGCAGCACAATCCGCCGATCCATTTACCTGATTGTGAAAGAAAGCCTTAACAATTCGATCAAACATTCAAAATCAGACTTTATTACTATTTCCGTTTCATGGGAAAATTCAGAACTTGTAATTCTGATTATGGATAAAGGTGTCGGATTCAGTCCTGGCACTGTTAAAATAAAAGGAAACGGACTTGGAAATATGCAAAAAAGGGCACAAGAAATAAAAGCAGCTTACAGTATAGATTCCATTCCGGGATCTGGCACTACAACACGCATCAGTTATAAATTTTAATCAATATAAATGAACATAATTTCAGTAGCAATTATCGAAGATCAGGAAGAAATCGCAGAAGGTTTGGAATATCTTATAGGTGATTCAGGAGAGTTTGAGTGCAGTACATATTCCACCGCGGAATTGGCGCTTCACGCTTTTGAGAAAAAAATTCCTGATGTAGTGCTGATGGACATAGGACTTCCAGGCATGTCTGGTATTGAATGTACTAAAATCCTGAAATCAAAATATCCCGAACTGCCCATCATGATATGCACGGTATATGAAAATGACGAAAAGATTTTTAACGCACTCGCTTCCGGAGCAAGCGGTTACATCCTAAAAAGAACAACAAGCGCCTCGCTGGCCGAAGCAATCCGTGATCTGCGCAATGGCGGCTCACCGATTAGTGCACCTATTGCAAGAAAGGTAATTTCTTATTTACAGCCCAGGATTAATGTGAGCAATAATGACAAATCTGAATTGTCTTCACGTGAGAAGGAGATTCTACAGTTGCTTTCTGAAGGTTACCGAAATAAAGAAGTCGCAGATGCTTTGCACATCTCCATCAGCACTGTAAAAACACATATTTACAACATCTACCAGAAGCTGCACGTGACCAGCAGAGTTGAGGCAATTAATAAAGCAGGAAAGCTTCGCTAAGAGTTTTATTCCTGAGAGTTAAACCGAATTCAATTGTCTTGCATGGACAACAAAGTCCATTGGTTCAAATTTCGAAGAACCTGATTGACGAAGAAGAGTAACAATTTGTCCCCGGTGAAAAGTGCTGTGGTTCATGCAATGTAAGACAGCTTCCCAGATGAAGTTTTTATACAGAGTGCCGTCTATCGTGGAATACTCAAATGGAGTGAGAAAAAACTGTTCACTACAGGATGAGAGGTAATCGCTGAAATCTTTCGAGTTGTCCAAGAGATCTTTTTTGAGTTCTTCCATATTTCCTGTATGATCTGACCATTTCCAACCTGAAGGCGAATTACCTTTTAACCTCTGCAACCATATGGATTCAGCGCCCCATATATGAAGCCAGGTTTTCTTAATGCTTTTAAAGCTGCTGTTCACTTCTTTTTCAAAATCATCCGGACTACAGTTTTGAACACAATGACTGAAAAGGCGTTCATTCGCCCAGTGGTTGTATTCGGCATATTGAATCAATTGGTTTTTCATGATCTGATAGTTTGATTAAAAAAAACAGCGCTGATTCATTTCAGCGCTGTCAGTATTTACTTTCAGTTTTTAACCAGGACTTTTTTTCCTGTTTTACTTTTTCCGGCAGACATAAGGTCTTCGATTTCATCCACCTCAATAGGAATATTTTTCATCAAATCCTTGGGTCCCTTTGAAGTGAGCAGAATGTTGTTCTCGATTCTGATCCCCAGTTTTTCTTCAGGAATGTAAATGCCCGGCTCACAGGTGAAGACCATTCCGTTTTTCATAGGCTGATAACGGTTGCCTATGTCATGCACATCCAAACCAAGGAAGTGTGAAGTTCCATGCATGAAATACTTTTTATATAAGGGCTGTTTTGGATCCTGCTTCTTCACATCAGCTGCTTTCAACAAACCGAGTCCGATTAACTCCTGCTCCATGATTTTACCTACAGCCTCATGATATTTGAGAATAGTATTGCCTTCCACCAGCATGGATGTAGCTTCTTTCATAACTCGAAGCACTGCATTGTACACTTCTTTCTGGCGTTTGCTGAATTTTCCGTTCACCGGAATACTGCGTGTAAGGTCGGCTGCGTAATTAGCGTACTCCGCCCCGAAGTCCATGAGGATCACATCCCCATCCTTGCATTCCTTGTTATTGTCGTTATAATGTAAAACACATGCGCTGGCTCCGCTGGCAATGATGGGATAATATGCATTTCCGGTTGCGCGGTTCCTGAGAAACTCATGCATGATTTCCGCTTCGATTTCATATTCCATCACACCCGGTTTCACAAAACCGAGCACACGGCGAAATGCCTTGTCGGTGATGTCAATCGCTTCACACATCAGATCAACCTCAATGTTCGACTTGATTGTACGCAGTTGTGCCATTAATGGTCCGCTTCTCTCGTAAATATGGTTGGGATATTTCGACTTAAGGTTAGAGGCGAAACGCTCTTCCCTGTAAGGAACCTCTGTTACAAAGCGGTCGTTTTCATTCAGGTTGATGTACACATGATTGCTATGATGCATCAGCACCGGCAGCATGGTTTTGAAATCATCCACCCAATACACATGATTTATTCCGGAAGCTTCACGTGCCTCCTCCTTGGTGTATTTATGTCCTTCCCAAACGGCGATGTGCTCATTCGTTTTTCTGAGGAAAAGCATTTCCCTGTATTCAGGGAGCGGATGACCCGGGGACAGCACAAGAATCGTCTGTTCCTGGTCAATTCCGGTCAGCCAGAACAAATCCGCCTGTTGACGGAATGGAAAATTCTGGTCGCCGCTTCTGGGCATTTCATCATTGCTGTTAAAAAATGCAACGCTGTCTGTATGCAGATGCTTTACGAATTTCTTTCTGTTCTCGATGAACAGTTTTTTGTCAATTGCTTTGTATTTCATGATCGAATAACTATTGCTGTAAATGTAGGATAAACATAGCTTTTTTAAAAGTCATAAGAGCTAAAGTGAATTCAAAAACCCTCGCTACAGGCACCCTATTCAGTAATTTCTCATTTCACTACAATTCTCAGGCTTCCGTATTCTTCTGTTTGAAGAAAATAAACACCTTTGCCAAGACCTTTCAGATCGATTTGATTACGGTTATAGCCCTGAAGAAGGGAACGGCCGAGAGCATCATTCAAAATAAAGTTTATATGCTTATTCAGCTTGAGAACACCATCTGTTACCGGATTAGGATAAACGATCAATTCACTCTTTATTTCCCGGCTTACAACTGATATGGTAAGATCCACATTGTTTGAATCAGGCGTTGGGAGCGCAAAGATCATCCAGAAAGGAGCTCCGTCGGAAGTTCTTCCGTAAGACTCGCCGGGAGGAACAGCTGCATAACAGGCAGAGTCAGAGAAGCTGAGATCAGGCCTGCTGATAGTCAGACATTCGCCCGAATTAGACAACACAAAATTGAGATGTCGCACACCCTGATAGAGCTGATTATCCGCCCAAATCAAAAGGTGATCACCGGGGGCAATTTTGAGAGAATCAGAATCCCAGGCGAAACGGAATTTCTGCGGATTAGAAATATCGTTGGTGATTGTCCAGCCCGACAAATCAAGCGTGTCCGGATTCGGATTATACAATTCAATCCAGGCATCATACTCGCCGTATTCATCAGCAACAGTATTAAAATTCTGCACCTGCAGTTCATTTATCTTCGCGATGTCTGTTGTATAAATCCAGTTCATGGATCCAGGAGTAGGTACATTAAAAATTATGAATGAGGTTGCTGCATCGAATCTTCTGCCGAGAGATTTATCGGCTGCGAGCACACCCATGCACAAACTATCTGAAATCAGAGCCGGATCAGGCTTTGAAAGATAAAGGCAAGACGGACTTCCGGTAATGGCGAAGTTCGCATGAAGCACACCCTGATGAGTGCTTTCATCAAGCCAAACAAGTTTATGAGAATACGGTGCAATTTTAGTTGAATCATTTCCGAAACTGAAACGGAATTTTGAAGGCTTTCCTGCTTCATTACTCAGATGCCATCCTGCAAGATCCAAAGTGTCTGCATTAGGATTATAAATTTCGAGCCATGGATTATGTTCACCATATTCATCTGTTACTGAATTCACATTCACAGACAGCACTTCGTTGATCAATAGATTTTCTCCCGGAGAAATCACATTCGTCGCATCCGGAGTTGGAGATGTAAAATTAACCAGGGTTGGAGAAGCATCATAACTCCTGCCGAGAGACACATCAGTAATCTGTGGTCCGAAACGTATTGAATCGACGATGCTGACACCATCAGTATGCACAAGCATAATCAGATCACCGGCTGCATTCATTTTAAAGTTGGCATTCAATAAACCCTGTTCAGGATCATCGTCGATCCAAATAAGCAAAAATCCATATGGTGGAATTTTAGTTGAGTCAGTTCCCGACTGAAGTTGAAACCTAGTGGGAAGTACAAGGTTATCGGAAAGATAATATCCGGCAAGATCGATTGTATCAGGATTCGGATTGTAGATTTCAATCCAATCGTCATACTCACCGTAATTGTCTGCGATGGTGCTTAGGTTGGAAGCCATGATTTCGTTGATCACAGGAGGCAGCATCGGTTTATAGTCCGGATCAACATCGAATACTGCAGTAAGCGAAGTGCTGCCGGTCAGGCTCAGCGAAATTGAAGCGTTAGTATTTCCTCCTGGAAGCCAGTGGAGAAATTTGTATCCTGGTTTAGCAATTGCAGTCAGAGGCACGGGCACACCCTGAAAATATTCTCCCAACCATGGATATGTAGGCTCGATAATTCTCGCCGTTGTTGAATCAAGAAAAACAGTATTCACCTTGATATTTCCTTTCAATGTATCCGAGACATCCAGAG
The DNA here is from genome assembly GCA_003389385.1 of Bacteroidota bacterium. Taxonomy (GTDB): domain Bacteria; phylum Bacteroidota; class Bacteroidia; order AKYH767-A; family 2013-40CM-41-45; genus QQVM01. Next base: position 19,517 of record QQVM01000004.1, on the reverse strand, counting down.
TAAGATTATGAACGCTTGGCAAACCAAAAGTTGAAAGGATGTGTTGCTTACAAAATGAAGGACGCAGTCCGACCCACCACTTGATGCTATCGAGTGAAGTTTGCCAGTTGTAATTCACCTGCCATCTGTTTTGATACTCGGAAAACGTGCTGACGAAAGGCTGTTTCATTTGATCCACCTTTTTCTGCATCAAAGGAGGAAGAAATTCTGTATTCATGAAATCAGCGAACAGATTGATGAATTCATTTTTAAACTCCGGGCTTTGCAATAAAGAATTCAGCAATGCCGAAGGTCCGTAGCCACGGTTGCCCACCAGAGTCTGCTGGAACATGTCGTACCATGGGTTGAGATAATGCGCAGTGGTGTTATCCATATCCCACATAATCCATTTCCATTTCCCTCCGGGCACACGCGGTCTCCATTTTGCTTCATTCTGATCAGGCCAATCACCTCTTGACAAGTAGATGCTGAACATATAATGCAGCATCAGGCTTTCCATATCGATCTGAGTTTTTGCATAAGCATAGTTCGCGGGATTCGCCATACTGTTTGTGCTGATGAATCCGGAAATAGCATTCCAATGAAGATTATCACCTTCAATGGCAGTATTACCTGCACCATCGATAATATCAAAACCAGGATTTTTAGAGTCGATGAGATAATGCTCTTCAAAATAAGAACCTTCACGGTCACGTTCGCGCAGTTCCTGAAAGCCCCAATATTCTCCGTTAATGAAAACGATGCAGAGTTGATATTCTTCGTAATCAAGTTTTGTCTTTCGCATGAACTGCATGCAATAGGCATCGCGGAAGAGAGCTTTGATACGATCGCTTCCCCAGGCGCGAAACTTTAGTTTGTCGAATCGACGGATATACTTTGCTGGTCCTGCTGCGTTTTCAAAAACTGGATAATTAAATTTGTTTTCACCGTAATCAGTTGTCGCATTTGCATTCAAACCTTTTTGAGGAGAAGAAGTGGAACTCTGACCATTGATACTGATTTTAAAATTGCTGTTAAAAGCTTGTCTGCCATCAGCCCAGTACATTTCTATGTTAGCAGGACGGCTCCAACCCTGCTCGTAATTACCGTAAGTAGCAGGAGGATTATACAATAAACCAGGCACATAGATACCCGTAGTATCATTAAACAAATGCTTAGGATCACTCACCACCGAAACAAGCGGCAGATTTCCATAACGACCAAAAATATTCGGGTCAATGAAATAAGTCGCTGTTTGCACAGGCCCCGGGACATAGCCAGTTTTGAATGCACGTGCTCTGACTATATTCGCCTTATATACATTACCAATAGGAGGATACCAGTCAGGCAGCCAGGCGTAACGCTGATAAGCAGTTCTGATGAGAGAATAAAAATTCGGATCAGAAGTTTTATCCTGCAGAAAAAGCGGAGCCGTGAAAACAGGAGATGCTTCTGTAGGCTCGGAACCGTCCAAAGTATAATGAATCGTGACCGTAGGATCGGTATGTGTAAATGAAAGCGATACAGGATTGGGATACAAACCACCAGGGACAGAAAAAGAAGGAAGATCCGTAAGGACGCCCGTCATCGCACTTGCGACATTATTGGAAGCAGCAGGAGTAGGAGTTGACAGATGCACCAAATTGGGGCTTCCGTTTGGAAGTCTTCCGTAGGAGACATTGGAAGGCATGAACACAGCTCCATAATTGTCGATGACAGTACCTGTAGCATCAGACAAAAAAATTGTCTCTCCCTGGGAGTCGATTGAAAAATTGGTATGAAGAGTACCGGTTAAAATATTTTTACCTGAACACCATATCCTGATGAATGCCCCCGCAGCGAGAGTTCTTGAAGGAAAAATCCATTTGCGGATGCTGTCAGGATTGTCAGACAAAGCATAATTCGCGAGATTTACAGTGGAAGCCCCAGCATTATACAATTCAATCCAGTCACTGTATTCACCAAAACCATCCAATACGAATGTTTGGTTATTGCTCATGAATTCATTGATATAAATCTGTGCTTTTGAAGAAAATGAGACACAGCAAAGCGAAAAGGCGATTATCAGCTTATTAAATTTCATATTGCATTAATAATATACAAAGATGAGGAATTAGGAACAATGTAACCCAGATACACCGAGATTCGCAATTAATTTATGCATTATTCTGAATGTGTCTAAGTTGATTCATAATGTCCGAATGAGATCAGGAAGTAGCGGAGGCATGTTGGCCTGATTCCTGAAAGTCTTAAGGAATAAAGGAAACAGAGGCATGAAGGTAAGAAGATAAAGCGGCTAGAGGTATTCCAGTTTTATGAATTCATATTTTCACCCGAATGTCAGGGAATACGGCCCTTATCTGAAGCGACAAGGCATTTTGGGATTTTCCATATTCCTATAAAGGAAGCAGTATCGAGCACCTGATGATTGCAGTCGAGAAATCTGCCTGAACGATCCTTTAGAAGTACATACATGTTTCCATTTTGAATTTCATCCAGGATCACAATTTTCAGGGAATCCGAAGAAATTTCCCTGTTACGGCAACCGATTGCGGCACCTGCAAGATTATTTTTCAGGTCCATCACCGATCCCAGTGAGTCGGCCTGGTAAAGCTCTTCCCTCCTGCCCTTTTTAAAGTTTCTGAAATTTCCCTTCTCATGAGCTTCACCCAGTTTGACAGCTTTCTTCCAGCAAATTTTTTGGGATAGTGAGGCCATCCAATAAGCATGGCGGAAAGCGTCGATCTGACCGCCGTCGGGATCAGCATCAAGCAAAGAATCGTTTAGTAACTTTTGAGCAAGCTGTCTGGCATCTTTTGCCGATCGGAAAGCTTTTGAGGAAATAAAAGGATGCGTGATAACCCATTTTTTTTCAGGCCATGAGATTTTCCAGAATGAACGAATCATTCCCGGAGAATTTTGGCCTGAAGCAATAATCGGCAAGGGAATTATCAGAATAATAGAAAGAATCAGGCGAAGCATCTTGAGCGCTGTATACAAATTAATTGTTTAAGTATTTAATTCCAGAATTCTTTATTACAAACGATTCTACCATTTACATCATTCTTCATACTTTTTTGATAAAAAAGTATGCAAAAAAATCAAGACCAATTGATTCTGCCAGCCGCACAAGCGGACGCATCCCTGTCTGCAGGCAGGCCGCGTTCCCTATAATTATCGGGATGGTCGGGCCTACGCGCCGCTCGATCAAATGCCAATTCCTTGAATATTTGCAATTAGTTATATCAGAAAACATCAATTACTAATAATAACCCTTGAAGATTCGTAGACAAGCGAACTAAATACATATTTCTAATAAATTAATCCAAATTAATTAACTTGTGAGGACAAGGCAATACTTTCTTAATAACCCTGAAGGCAAATCAACATGAAATACCAGATACGACATTTACTTCACATCTCAGCGTCCAGGGAAAAAGTCTATGAAGCCATCACTAGTCTGGAAGGATTGCGCAACTGGTGGACGATTCAAACGGAAGGACGTGCTGAACCGGGAGGCATCATCCGGTTCAGGTTTGGAGACATGGGCGGACCCGACATGAAAGTGATTGGCGGACATGCCGGGAAGCAAGCAGACTGGGAATGCGTTGAGAGTCCGCACGGATGGAAAGGGCATCGTTTCAGTTTCAAGCTGGAAGATCATGAAGGCAAAACCAGACTGAAGTTTCTGCATGATGGATGGAATGAGCAGGATGATTATTACGCCATGTGCAATTTCAGCTGGGGAAAATATCTTGAGAGTTTGAGGCAATACTGTCAGACCGGCAAGGGAGAAGCTTTTGGTAGCCCGGGATACAGGACATAGATTCACCCGCATGAATGCGGTATCTTTAATAACTTATTCAAAGAGAGAACAAGGCAGATTAATTTTATGCCATGTTCAGAGCAAAAAAAGTTAAGGTAAATGACCGTGACTGGATATTACTTCAGTTTGAGAGAAACGGAAAAATCAGTGGCGAACTCAGAAAAATAAATCGATGTGTCTGGAGTGAAGAGTTGTCGGGCTGGATTGTTCCGGACAACAAGCAGAACCAGGCCAGGCTTAGGGAGATTTTTGGTTTGCCACCAAAGCCACCCAGTAAGCAAGAGTTAGAGCTTGAAGACTTCCGAAAATATCTGGAGGCATCGCGTTACAGTAAATCTACTGTGGAGAGTTATACACAAGCATTGAAAATATTTTTAGACGGATTTCCGAATCGGGAATCCAGGGACATCACAGACGAAGAGGTATTGAAATTTTTTCACCGCTATGCGCATCAGGGGAATTTGTCAATCAGTTGGCAAAGGATGATGATCAATGCGATCAAGCATTATTTCTCGAGGATTGCAGATAGAAAAATAAATCTGGACAAGATTGTATTGCCCAAAAAAGATCGTAAATTGCCCAATGTATTGAGCAAGGAAGAAGTTCAGGCTTTGTTGAGAGCCTCGTTCAATGTGAAGCACCGGGCCATGCTGAGTTTAATTTATTGTTGCGGTTTGAGGCGCGGAGAGTTATTATCGTTGAAGTTGCATGACGTAGACAGCACACGCAATGTATTGGTGATACGACAGGCCAAGGGCAGGAAAGACAGGATAGCGCCCTTGCCGGAGAAGATGATAGATCAGTTAAGAGAATACTACAAGATGTACAGGCCCGAAACGTATTTATTTGAAGGCGACAAGCCAGGCAACAGATATTCGGAGCGCAGTTTGGAGAATGTTTTTCACCGTGCGCGGAAGAAGAGCGGGATACGCAAGCCAGCGACTTTGCATTGGTTAAGGCACAGTTATGCCACGCATTTGATGGAAGCAGGTACGGACTTGAGGTATATACAGGAATTGTTAGGACACAAGAGTTCGAGGACGACAGAGATTTATACACACGTGAGCAAGAAAAAAATCAGCGAGATCAGGAGTCCATTCGAGGACATGAGTATCTAATTACCCACAACACTCACACCCAAATCCCCAGCACCGAATGTTGAATCTCAACAATATTAGACGCCATAACAGACATACAGATCCCCGTTGTTACTGGTTATGCATGAACATCAACGGGGGAAATAAATAAGTTATAGCCAATTTTAGGACGACACGAAAATGAGACAGATACTTTTATTATTAGCAATTTTTTGGACGACAATTTCGCTTGGACAGACGTTGGAAAAAGGAATTTACAAAGGACAAAAACTTCCTTTTACCATTTGCTACTTGACTTATTCTGACACAATAATTGAAGTTGAATATTTCTTTCAAAAAGGCGGACAAATATTCGGACACATACCTGCGAAAAAACTACAAATAAATATGGAAAGTTTTGCGACTAAGCCAGCGTTCAAATCGCAAGACGACAGTATTAATGTATTCATTCATTCAGACTACTTCTTAATCAAACGTAAGGGTTTAGACAAAGTAAAAGTCTATAAATCAGTAGACACTCAAACGACAATTACGACATTACGAAACAGAAACAAATTGTTTTCATTTTCACATAAACTATATGACGAGTATAAAGTAAAACCAAACTTTGACCAACAAAAATTCTGGGACAAATTACATTCTTACAACCTCGACAAATACGTAACTTTAGACAACGAAAAATTCAGTGACAAACTTAACGAAACACGTGACGACTTCAAGAAAAACTGGCTATAACACACGTTTGGCGTCATGCGGGGTGACGTGGTTACATTCAAGTTCAGTTTTCCAATTGTGCTTTAGTGCTGGGTTGACAGTTTTGTGCTCCGAAATCCCGCACGAACGCCAAGCGTGGGAACGTTACCGCCAATGGTAGGACGTGCCTACCTTGACAATGACAGTGAAATATTAACAGGACAGACAAGCTAAAAACATTTCGGGCAGACAGAAAAACGGGCGACACACAGTCCGACCCAAGAAAGATTTAATTTTTGCCCCACCGCACTTTAAAAAGGAAAAAGAAACAAGCCCACCTTCAATTTTTTGTCACGGTTTTTGACCCACGCTTCGTTTAGCACATTTGCAGGTTAAATTTTTTTATGCGTAGGAAAAAATACGCATTAAAAAATTTTGCTTCGCACCACCTGCAAAAGAGCTAAACCCCTCCCACATACAAAAACACGCGCCCAAAAATTTTCCCTCGCTCAACTGACGAACAAGCTTTCGGCAAACTTTTTAGACACCGTTGTTTTGACATCTTTTTCAATTTGAACAGCCATTGACGCATCAAACGGAATTTTTTCAAGGACTTTTATTTTCGTTCCAATCTTTATAGACAGTTGCTCCAAGTATTGAAGAAAAACAGCCGAAGTATCTTTCACAGCAGTAACCTGACAAGTTTTGCCGACTTCAATTTCAGACAATAAAGTATTTGCTATTGATGGTATTTCTCCTTTTGCATTGGGTATCGGGTCTCCGTGCGGGTCATATTCAGGATAACCTAAAAACTTATCCAATCGGTCTGCCAATTCTTCGTGCTTGATATGTTCCAACTGTTCTGCTATTTCGTGAACAACATCCCAGGAATAACCCAATTTCTCTAACAGGAAAACTTCCCAAAGGCGATGTTTCCGAACTATATCAAGGGCAATTTTATTTCCCTGTGCCGTGAGTTTTGCCCCTTTCTGTTTATCGTAATTAATCAGTTTCTTATCAGACAACTTTCTTATCATATCTACTACCGATGCGGCATTTATGCTCATTTCTTCCGCTAAAGCAGTAGGAGTGATCTTATCTAAACCCTTTTGAGAAAGGCGATAAATGGCTTTCAAATAGTTTTCTTCCGTTAATGAATGCATTTATTGAATTTTTTGACAAAGATACACATTTCATCTAATGAATTAAATTAGGGCTATCTAATTTATTTAATTTGGTAATTCAAATTTATTTTTACCTTTGTGCTGAAATCAAAATTTAGAACAATGAAAAATAAGCGACTTCTTGTATTTACAGTAATGCTTTTTGCAATTATCGCAATAGTATCTTGTGAAAAGATGTTACCGCCCGAACCTAAAGACGATGAAGTTTTAGACGGCCCGATGGACGGATTAACTTCTGCCCAACTCTCTCTATTCTTGAAAGGTGATGCTGCCTTTAGCGAAACTTTTACAACAGAAACAGGATTGGGGAGCATATTCGTTGCCACAAGTTGTATCAGTTGTCACTCAGGAGACGGCAAAGGACATCCGTTTACAACCCTTACCCGCTTTGGGCAAACAGACAGCACAGGCAACCAATTTTTGAACTTTGGCGGCCCTCAATTACAAAATCGGGCAATACCCGGATTTTCTCCCGAACAAATTCCGTCAGGGGCAACTTTTTCAAAATTCACTCCGCCTGCGGTAACAGGTTTAGGTTTTTTGGCTTTCGTTTCCGATGCGGATATTTTAGCTATGGCTGACCCAAACGATGCAAATGGCGATGGAATTTCAGGTGTTACGAACTGGATAAATATTCCTTCTTATATCATTCCACATCAAAACGCCATTACACAAAACGGAAAATACATTGGGCGCTTCGGCAAGAAAGCGGCTGCATTTAATTTATTGCATCAAACCGTAAACGCCTATAATGAGGACATTGGCATTACATCGCTTTATAGTCCTTTTGATACCCATACAGGTTTGGAAATTGACCCCGAAGTTTCTACACAAACCTTAAATAATGTGGTGTTTTATCTGCAAACATTAAAAGCTCCTGTTCAAAGAAATCAGAACGATGCTGAAGTAATTCAGGGAAAAAATATTTTCAATCAAATTAATTGTGCTTCCTGTCATAAACCCACATTAAAAACGGACTATTCTCCTATTGCAACATTATCATACAAAGAGTTTCACCCATACACCGATTTACTTTTGCACGATATGGGAAGCCAGTTAGACGATGGATATACAGAAGGAAATGCAAAAACTTCGGAATGGAGAACGCCACCGCTTTGGGGCTTGGGTCTTTCACCCAATTCGCAAGGCGGGCAATATTTTTTAATGCACGATGGCAGGGCAAAAAGTATTGAAGAAGCCATTTTGTTGCACGGAGGAGAAGCAACAAACAGCAAAACACTTTATCAAAATCTTTCACCACAGGAAAAGGAAGCATTACTCAAATTCCTAAAATCATTGTAAGCAATGGACAGGAAAGAATTTATTAAAACCTGTGGCTTTGCCTGCATTGGGGGAACGGCATTTATGGCATTGCTTCAAAGTTGTGCAAGCACTAACTATTTTGCTCAAACCACTTTTGAGGAAAATCGGATATTGATTAAAAAAACAGAGTTCCTGAAAACTGAAAAAGAAAAGATTACGGAAAGAAGATTTGTTTTAGTGAGAACTGAAAAATTCGGTTATCCCATTGGCGTTTACAAAATTGAAGAAAACGAATATTCCGCTATGCTTCTCCAATGCACACATAAAGGTTGCGAATTGCAACCACAAGGAAATTTTTTGGTTTGTCCTTGTCACGGTAGCGAGTTCACCAATAAAGGTGTAGTGCAAAATCCGCCTGCCGAACAAAATCTAAAAACATTTAAAACTTCAACAGACAATGAAAACATCTACATCTATCTATAAAATCGCATTTGCAATATTGGGCTTTATCTGCACATTCAATGCCTTTGCACAAACCGACACCACGAACTTTTTTCAACGCATCCCTGCCGATACTTCCAAACAAAAGCTGAATATGGATGCAGTTTACAACCGACCGTTTTTAACAGCAGGGAAATTACCCATTGCCATTGGTGGTTATCTGGAAGCTAATACACAGTATGCGGCCACAGATGGAGTTTCAGATGGGTTTTCTTTTCAGGCAAGGCGTTTCACTTTGTTTTTTTCTTCCACCATTGCTAAAAAAATCAAGTTCCTTTCGGAACTGGAATTTGAAGACGGCACAAAAGAAATAAATATTGAATTTGCAGCAATGGATATTGAATTTCATCCTTTGCTCAATTTAAGAGGTGGAATTATTATGAACCCCATCGGGGCATTTAACCAAAACCACGATGGGCCAAGATGGGATTTTATTGACCGACCGATTTCAGCAACTACTATTATTCCTTCAACACTTTCAAACGCAGGTTTCGGGCTGCACGGAAAATATTTTGCTAATAATTGGATTATGGGTTATGAAGCATACCTGACCAACGGATTTGACGATAATATTATTTCCAATCCCGAAGGCAGGACTTCACTTGCTGCCGGAAAGAAAAATCCTGAACGCTTTGAAGAAAGCAATAGCGGACTGCCAATGTTTACAGGTAAACTGGCTATCCGCAATCGTAAAATAGGTGAATTAGGACTTTCGTATATGACAGGCGTTTACAACAAATGGAAAGACGATGGTTTAGTTATTGACAACAAAAGAAATGCAAGCGTTCTGGCAGTTGATTTTAATACCTCTGTTTTTAAAGACCGATTAACCTTTACAGGAGAACTGGTAAAAGTTTTTGTTGATGTTCCCGATACCTACACGCAGCAATATGGAACACAGCAGTTAGGTGGTTACATTGATATTATCGGAACAGTTTTACAAAAGAAAATGCTTGGTTGGGAAAGTGCCAAACTTAATTTAGGGGTTCGCCTTGAATATGCGGACTATAATCAGGGAAGGTTTAAGGAAACAGATGGAAACATAGGTGATGACGTTTGGGCTATCGTTCCGACTATCGCATTCAGACCAGTTGGGACAACTGTTTTGCGTTTCAATTATCGCTTTGAGCAACATACCGATTTGTTTGGCAATCCACCAGCAAATACAGGAGTAATTCAATTCGGATTTTCAACTTATTTTTAAAATTACCCCATGAAACGCTTACACAAGCCATATCCCTCTCTTTATAACCAAACCGAAAGAAAGATTTTGTTTCAGTTTAGATTTTTAGATTGAAATTTTCTTTACCTTTGCACCTGATGCGTTATAAACACCTCATAATTTTCAGTCTTTTTCTGGCATACTCGCTATTGTTGGTTCATTCTGTAATACCGCATCATCATCACGACACACCACAGGAAGCTGAACATCACCACCATAGCGAACATACTGACCACCATCACGATGATGGCAAAGAAAGCGAAGAACACGGACATACACCGCATTTTGTTCATTCGGCTGATTTTGGCAACTACATTCTTAATCCTTCTGTTTCTTTCCCCGATTTTTCAAAAATTCATTCCGATTTACTTTTCGTTTTTACGGATTTATTTGTAATAAAGGACGAGTTTTCCAACATCAAGCGTAGCAGTCCTCCCGATTGTTCTCCACCCCTTTCCTCAGGGCTCTATTCCACTTTTTCTTTAAGAGGTCCTCCTCATTTCATTTCCATGGCATAACACAGGCGTTTCAATTGTCCTGATGTTATATGCCTTTTGCTGCTTGCATACCGCAGGTGGCTTTTGCATATTGTCTAATTTAATTTGAAATGAAATGGAAAACAAAAAATATATCCCTGCTTTGGGTTACGATTTTCTGAGTAAGTATTACGACCTCACTATAAAACTCACCATGCCTGAAAATACATTCAGAGCAAAATTGATTGATTGGCTAAATCCGCTATCGGACGAGAATATTTTAGAGTTTGGTTTCGGAACAGCACAAAATCTCATACTCTTAAAGGTAAGAAAACCGGAAGCAATTGTTCAAGGTGTTGACATTGACCCTAAAATTAAATCCATTGCCGAACACAAACTAAAGCAGCACAACCTTAGTATTCCGCTTCATCTTTACGATGGGGAAGTTTTGCCATTTGCCGATAAATCTTTTGATAAAGTGTTTAGCTCATTGGTGTTTCACCAACTGGAAGCAAAAACAAAATTGATTTGCCTGAAAGAACTGCACCGTGTATTAAAGCCCAATGGTAAACTCATTATTGGCGACTGGGGAAAAGCAAAATCTAAATGGATGAGATTTTCATTTTATGCAGTCCAGTTTCTGGACGGCTTCAAAACCACTAACGACAATGTAAACGGTTTGCTCCCTCAATTCATTTCTAATGCGGGTTTTAAGCAAGTATCTGAAGTTGATTTCATCAATACCAAAATCGGAACTTATAGTTATTACCAAGCAAGTAAACACGAACAATGAAAAACGCCAAGCACATATTATTTACTGTTGTAGGTTTAATCTGCGTTCAGTTTGCAAATGCACAAACCACATTAACCGAGCAGCAAGCCATTGACTTTGCCCTTAAAAACAGTCCATTGCTCAATGCCTCTACCTTGCAGATAAAGCAGCATAAACAATTGCAGGGAACAAGTTTCAATTTGGCTAATCCCGACATTACTTTAGAAAGCCCGACAGGTGAATTTATGACCGTTGGCGTGTTGCAGTCCTTTGAATTCCCGACTGTGTATTTAAAACAGGGGCAACTTGCCAAACAGCAAACAGTTTTAGCCGAGAAGGGAAAGACCATTACCGAAGCAGAAGTAAAACAACAGGTAAAAACCGCTTATCTCAGTTTGCAGTTCGCTAATCAAATTTTAGAGCAACTGAAAAAGCAGGACAGCATTTATTTCCGTATTGCCGATGCAGCTAATCGCCAGTTTGAGGCAGGACAAATTGATTTTGTGGCGAAAACTTATGCGGCTACGCAATATGGTGAAGTGCATAATAATTTGGTGCAAGCACAAACAGATGCTCAAATTGCATTGCAGCAATTACAATTATACACTGGTATTTCTGACAGCATCGCTACTGCTCCTTTCAGCAAAGCACTCAGTTCATTCTTATTTACCGGAATAACCACCGACAGTGCAACTCTATTCAACACTCCTTTTATTCAATATTATAGCCAAACACAAATGGTCGCTAAAAAATCACTACAATTAGAACGCAACAAAGCACTGCCGGGCTTTTCATTCGGCTATATGAACCAGGGGTTGCCAAATACGGAAATTCCATTGCGCTTACGGGCGGGTATAAACATTCCTCTTTGGTTTTGGCAATACAATTCATCTATCAAAGCTGCAAAAACAAATTTGCTAATCACAGAACAAAACACGTTGGCACAGCAGCAAAACCTTACAGCAAAAATGCAGCAGGTAAAAGGCGAAGCAATCAAATTTCAAACATCCTTGACATACTACGAAAATACAGGACTAAAACAGGCAGACGATTTGATAACTTCTTCAAACAGGATGTTCTCGGCAGGACAAAGTGATTACATCACCTATCTGAGAACTCTTTCTGATGCTTACAACATTCAGATAAAATATCTTGAAACACTTCGCAACTTCAATCAATCCATAATTAATCTTAACTATTTAATCGGGCAATAATGAAGACAAATAAATCATACAAAATAATACTGCTTTTTCTTTTGCTTATTGCAAACAGTCAACTGCTCTTTGCGTCTGGTGGAGACGACCATTCGCATGGTGATGAAAAGCCAACAACAACAGAACAGCAGCAAAAGTTTTTTTCATCCGAAGCAGTATCGGACAAATACGAGTTGCTCATTCGCTATGAACCCATTCGCATAGGCGAACCCGCACACCTTACCTTGTTTATAAGCGAATATGCAACTAACAAACCCATTGACAATGCTGAAATAAAAATCACTGCACAGGAAGATGGCAAACTTGTTTTTAATGTCAAACAATCAGGCGAAGGCACATATACCGTTGAAACTTCTTTTCCAGAAAAGAAGAACTATTCTTTGGCAATAAGCATCAATGGTTCATTAGGTGCAGATTTGATTTTGCTTACAAACATTGAAGCAGGGAAAGAATTGCCCCATACAGAAGAAACAAATGGCAAATCTCATTTTTCAAATTGGAAAAATTGGTTAATGATTGTCCTTGCTCTTTTCTTTGGTTTGGTTTTAGGAATACTTATTCAAAAAAGGAACACGGTAAAAGGTAAAACAGCCATCGCTGTTATTTTGCTTATCGTAAATTGCTTCTTACCCATACAAAACAGCATTGCTCATGGTGATGACGACCACGGAGCAAAAAAATCAGGCGTTAATTTTTCAAACTCTTTCAATGTTCCCAAAGAAACACAATTTCTTTTTGATGTGCTTACAGAGAAAGTCCAAAAGGGAAGTTTTACAGAAAGCACAAAGCTATTTGGAACTATAATCCCCAGTAGCAACGGACAGGCGTTAATAACCACACCCCAAAATGGTAGAGTTATTTCGCTCAATGTGAATGTAGGCGAACAGGTAAAAGCAGGACAACAATTAGCCGTTATTGAACAAAACATTGATGCGGGAACGCAGGTTAATTTGTTGGCAGAAAAAAATAACCTCACGGCCGAATACGATGCTGCAAAGAAAGAATACGACCGCCTTACTTCCATACAGGACATAGCCGCAAAAAAGGATGTGGATGAAGCCAAATCCCGATTACAGAAAGCAGAAACCAATCTGAAATTATTTACAGGAAATTCCGGAAAAACCATTGCATTGAACGCACCTATAAGTGGTATAGTTGCCAATTTTAATTTATCCATCGGAGCAACAGTGAATACAGGACAAAGCCTTTTTACAATCACAAATCTTTCAGAAGTATATGCCGAAGCACAGGTTTTTGACAGAGATGCCGGAAAAGTAAAACAAGGTGCAAAGTTTACCATTGAATGTGTAAACGACAATCACAAAACAAGTGCAGTAAACTTGCTTTCATTAGCTCAGGAAATAAACGCTACAAACCAATCACAGCGCGTTTTGTTTAAACTCAATAACCCGGACAGCGATTTCAAAATCGGTGAATTTGTAAACATCCGTGTTTTCGCTTCTGAAAATTCACAACAAATCGCTTTGCCTAATTCTGCCATTACTGAAATAAACGGCAAACCCGTAGTATTCATTAAAGATGCAGCAGAAAATTATACGGTAAGTTATGTGCAATTGGGCGAAAATAACGGCACGCACACAAGTATTCTTAAAGGCGTTGAAGAAGGCGAACGGGTAGTAATCAATGCCAGTTATCAACTCAAAATGATTTATCTCAATCAATAATTATTAACCATTAAAAACAAATAAAATGAAAACAAAAATCGGAACGGCAATAACAATGTGTGCAATGGCAACATCTCTTTTTATTGCTTCATGCAGCAACAGCAGCAATAAAACTGAAAGCACTTCAGAAACACACGAACATCAACACGGTGAAGGCGACCATCACGAACACATTTTCGCCTGCCCCATGCACCCCGAAGTTACAGGCAAAGAAGGGGACAAATGCCCCAAATGTGGAATGGCTTTAGAACACATAGACGAAGTTCCCGCAACAGGTAATTTTCAAATGCAATTCACTTCATCACCACAAATAATTGAAGCGGATAATCCCGTAACACTTGCTTTCACGCCAAAAAACAAAGACAATCCCAATGCAGTTGTTCCCTTAGATATGGAGCATGAAAAGAAACTTCACCTTATTTTGGTAAGCGAAGATTTATCATGGTTCAATCATATCCATCCCGATTATCAGACAGACGGCACATATTCGGTTGCGGAAACATTTCCCAATGGTGGCAATTATATTTTATATGCTGATTACAAACCAAGCGGAAGCACTCACCAGTTGGAAAAAATAAATGTAGAAGTCAAAGGCAAAACCATTCCTGCAAAAACATTTACAAAAACCATAAACACTGCCGTAAGCGATGCATATAGCATAACGCTAAAACCAGATGATGGAATTTTCATTGCCAACAAAGCCATCCACTTTGATGGTGTATTTACCAATGAGGGAAAACCCTTTGATGTAAATCAACTGCAAAACCATCTCGGTGCAAAAGGACACATGGTTGCCATCAATATCGAAACTAAAGAATATGTGCATCTGCATCCCGAAGTGGAAGGAACTGTTTTGCATTTCCATACCACATTTGAAAACGCAGGAATATACCGTGCATGGCTGCAATTCATGGCAGACGGGAAATTGCACACGGTAGATTTTGTCATCAATGTAGAAAAAGGTCAAGTTAAAACAACGGAAACACAACACGACCATAATAATCATTCAGACCACAAACATTAAAAAGAAAAACCAGCCATGCTCAATAAACTCATAAAATTCTCTCTTGAAAATCGCCTCTTTGTAGTTGCGTCTGCTGCCCTGCTTTTGGTTTATGGCGTTTTCACTATCATCAATTTACCTGTAGATGTATTGCCCGACCTCAATCGTCCGAGAGTTACCATTTTCTTAGAGGCAAACGGCATGGCTCCCGAAGAAATCGAAACACAAGTGGTGTTGCCTGTTGAAACAGCATTAAACGGTGCACCCAATGTAGAAGATGTCCGCAGCAGTTCGGCAATTGGTATTGGGATGGTCTTTGTTGAGTTTGATTGGAACACTGATATTTTTCGTGCAAGACAATTGGTTGCCGAGAAACTTCAAACCGTTCAATTGCCCGATGGCATCACTCCTGTAATGGGGCCCATTAGTTCAGTAATGGGTCAAATAATGATGGTAGGAATTTCAGCCGATAGCACTTCACCGTCAGAACTACGCACTCTTGCTGATTTTACCATTCGCAGACGGCTCATGAGCATCAAAGGCATTTCGCAGGTAATCTCAATAGGTGGAGAACGCTTGCAGTATCAGGTTTTAATTTCTTCTGCTAAATTGAAACAATTTAATTTATCTATTGACGACATTGACAAAGCCCTTACACTTACCAACCAAAACAGCACAGGCGGTTTTTATAATCAATACGGTTCGGAAGTTATCATAAGAAATGTGGGCAGGGCTTATACTTTAGATGATTTAAAAAATACTGTTGTCGCCAACCGTGACGGTTTACCCGTGCTTCTTTCGCAGGTGGCAGAAGTGAAATTTGGTGGAGCACAAAAAAGAGGAGATGCAAGCATTAACGGAAATCCTGCCGTAATACTTACCATAGAAAAGCAACCGGGAGCAAACACGGTTACATTAACAGACGAAGTAGAAAAGGCATTAGTGGAAATGCAATCTTCTTTACCACCTGATGTAAAACTCAATCCTAACATCTTTCAACAGAAGAATTTTATTACAACAGCACTTTCTAATGTTGAAGAAGCCTTGCGTGACGGGTTCATTTTGGTTGTTATTATTCTTTTTCTGTTTTTGATGAATTTCCGAACAACCATCATTACACTTACTGCCATTCCGCTATCGCTCGTTATCACCGCCATTATTTTTAAGCTATTTGGGTTCAGTATCAACACTCTTACATTAGGTGGGCTTGCCATTGCCATTGGTGAGTTGGTGGACGATGCAATTGTAGATGTAGAAAATGTTTTCAGGCGCATAAACGAAAATAAAAAATCAGACAACCCAAAGCCACTTTTACAAGTGGTTTATGACGCAAGCAGGGAAATACGAAATTCCATTGTTTATGCTACTGTTATTGTTGTATTGGTTTTCATTCCGCTTTTTTATATGCAGGGAATGGAAGGGCGAATTTTTGCACCGCTTGGCATTGCCTACATTACTTCCATCATCGCATCATTGTTTGTTTCGCTTACTGTTACTCCTGTTTTATGTTCCTATTTATTAAAAGGGAAAAAGGAACATATTGAAAAGGTAAGTTGGTTGGTTCGCTTTCTTAAAAAATATGATGCCAAACTTTTACATTGGGGATTAGCCCGTCCAAAAACAATTATTGGAGCAGCTATTATTTTAATCATCACATCTGTTAGCATCGTTCCATTTTTCGGGACAGAATTTTTACCGCCATTCAACGAAGGTTCTTTTACTATCAATCTTTCCACACCGGCAGGAACATCTTTGGAAGAAAGCAATAAAATCGGAACAATGGCAGAAGAACTTATGCTACAAGTTCCCGAAGTGGAATATGTAAGCCGTAGAACAGGCAGGGCAGAATTAGATGAACATGTTGAACCTGTATCTAATTCAGAAATAGATGTGCAGTTGAAAAGCAATACCAAAAGAACACGGGACGAAATTTTGGCTGATATACGAGATAAATTAGATGTGTTGAAAGGTGTAACGGTTAATGTGGGGCAGCCAATTTCTCACCGCTTAGACCATCTGCTTTCGGGTGTTCGTGCACAGGTTGCGATCAAACTTTTTGGAAATGATTTAACTGATTTACGCACTAACGCCAATCAAATTTCTGAAACTATCAAAAATATTCCCGGAGTGGTGGATGTGCAGATTGAAAAGCAGGTAATGGTTCCGCAACTTTTAATTAAAGTGAACAGGGAGGCGTTGCAGCGTTATGGCTTGCAAGCAGGGAAAGTAGCAGAAGACTTGGAAATTTTTTATAATGGAAAAGTAACAGGGCAAATTTTAGACGGCAATAAAACATTTGATATTTTACTTCGCACTACCGATGAAGAACGCACCAACATTGAAGCAATCCGCAACACCTTGATTGATGCTCCTGACGGAACACTTATCCCCCTGCAACAAATTGCCAGTATTGAAAACACAACCGCTATCAACAGCATTATGCACGAAAACACACAACGCAAAATCACTATCAGTTGCAATGTGCAGGGCAGAGACTTAGGAACAACTGTTCAGGAAATTCAAAAAACAATTAGTGAGCAGGTAAAACTTCCACAGGGATATTTTGTGCAATATGGAGGACAGTTTGAAAGTCAGCAATCAGCATCGAAACTCATACTCTTTTTAAGCATCTTTTCTGTTATCGGAATTTTCTTAGTGCTGTATTCGCATTTTAAATCCACACAAATCACGCTACAAATCATGCTGAACATTCCGTTGGCATTGATAGGAAGTGTAGTAGCAGTATTACTTACTGGCGGAACTTTTTCAGTAGCTACCATGGTCGGATTTATTACACTTACAGGCATTGCATCCAGAAACGGCATTATGATGATTTCACACTACATACATCTTATTGAGCATGAAGGAGAAAAATTCGATATAAAAATGATAATAAGAGGCTCGCTCGAAAGATTAGTTCCGGTGCTAATGACAGCACTTGTCGCAGCGCTTGCCCTTATTCCACTGACCTTAGACGCACAAGCATCAGGTAAAGAAATTCTCTACCCCGTTGCCACCGTTATTTTAGGCGGACTAATCAGCAGCACACTTTTAGACATGATTGTAACGCCTGTTGTGTTTCACACTTTTGGAGAGAAAGCAATTAAGAAATACTTCCAAGACAAGAAAGTTGAAATTGAATAAATTTTGATACAGACCAATCATGCCATCGCTTCTTTTTGTCATACTTTTTGTGCCACGCACTTTTAGCACATTGCCGTCCTCGTTCCTGCGGGCGGCAAAGAGCTAAAGCCGACCCGCAAACAAAAAGATATGCCAAAAGCAAACGCACGGTAAGACAGTAAAAATTCCCTCGCTTCACAAAAATTAAATCTTTCCCGACCGCTCATAGCCGACAGACAAAAAATCGTTTTTCGGGACAGGTAAACGGACTGTGAAAATCGCTGAAAGCACGGTGGACACTGCCACGAAAGACAGAACCACTGGCGGTAACAGCACCTACCCGCAAGTGGCGGTGACGTGCTTCGTAGGTCAGTTTTGTTTATCTTTGAACGGCAGTTCTCCGTATGAAAGTTGGTGCTTAAAATCGCCACCTTCGGGTAGCTGCAAACCGTTAGCAGCAAGGCTTAGGACAACCAGGACATAGCAGACAAATATGAAAAAACACACTTTTTACATACTTCTGATTAGTGCGGCAATTATCTTCGTAATGTTCAGACCATTTTTGCCGGGTAGATATGACAACCTTTCTATACCGTTGTCATTTATGACACAGATATTCAGTTTTTCCAGTTTAATATTTGTTCCTTTAGGACTTATTTGGCTGATTAGAAACAAGACTACTGGCATCCGAGAAGTGACCCAAAGACGATTCTTAAAGACGACACTCATTATTGCGGGACTCGTTTCATTGTTTGTTTCGATTGGTGCACTCTCTCAGAATCATACTTCATTAGCAATATTGTTTCTTGCGACATCTTTCATTACACTGACAAGGACATTCTTAAAGCTTAAAAATGAAAGATTAAAGACCGAATTTTTACCTCTTTATTTAATTATTGTTCCGATAGTGGTAGCGTTTGCAAGGTTTGGATTTATCGACAACGCAGTTGAAATGAGCAGACGTATAGCAATTAAAAACAGCGAGACGCTAATTCAGTCAATTGAAAATTACTATAAGACCCACAAACACTATCCAATTTCCTTGCAAGCACTTCACTATGACATAAGCCCTGAAGTAATTGGGATATCTCAATATTTTTACGAGCCAAACGGAAATTCTTACAATGTATATTTCAAACAATTTTCTGACGAGTTAGATGCAGATGAAATTGTAATGTATAACAAGTTAAATGAGCATTACTTTACTGCACACTCACAGGACATTCTTGAATATACAGGTGAAACCTTGGAATTAAGGCGAGGCGACAGACGAAGAGTTCAACTATCAACACCAAATTGGATTTCAATAAATTTTGAATGATAGTGCTTGATAATAGAGAAAGCCCAGCTGCTAACAGCGGTAGCCGTTGCACAACCGCCATATAAAAACACATCTACCTTTCTAAATGTACAATTGACCAGGATGCCCTTCAGCCTATTTGGCTATAAAGTGATATTATCCTTCCTGAGCGATCCTGA
>QQVM01000017.1 GCA_003389385.1 Bacteroidota bacterium | reverse complement strand
TGAACAATTGTCATCGTATGTAGGTACACCCAATGTTACAAGTGAAGCAGATTTACCGCAGGCACCGGCAGTGGCACTAGCTGTTACATCAGATGGACAGCTGATCGTCGGATCTTCATCATCCACCACCGTCACTGTAAATACCATGCTTCCATTATTTCCCTGGTAGTCTGTCACAGAATAAGTGACTGTTGTTGCACCAATCTGGAACAGGGCTCCGGAGTTGTGTGAAGTAGAAGAACTAATCACAAGACAGTTATCATATTCATCCGGTTCTGTCCAATACACTCTCGCGTCGCAACGACCCGGATCTGTATTGACTGTAATATTGTTCACCACAGGATAGAAGTACGGATCCTCATTGTCTTCCACAGTAATCACCTGAGTACAGGTGCCGGTGTTTCCGCTGTTGTCTGTAACTGTCCAGGTTACTGTGGTAGTTCCTATGGCATAATAATCAGAGGCATCATTTGAAAAAGTATAATCATTGACAAAACTTGAAACCAGGCAATTATCAATAGCAACAAGGTTGTTGATGGTCACATAAGCGCTGCAGAATCCAGGGTCTGAATCCACGGTGATTGGAGCTGCAGTACAGGATGGAGGATCACTATCCGGAGTTCTGATTACCGTACCCGAAGCTGTGGCGGTACAACCGTTCTGGTCAGTTACTGTGACTGTATAAGTTCCCTCTGCCAGACCAATGGCCTGCTGAGTTGTCTGTTCCGGACTCGTATTCCATGAATATGTATACACACCTGTACCGCCGCTCACAGAAACATCCGCCGTTCCGTTTTGTGAAGTGGGGCAGTTTTCAGGAGTTGTGCTCACATTGAGTGAAAGTGCACATGGCGCAGTGCAGGTCTGTGCTGTCTGGAATCCAATTGCAAGCGGATCTGAGTCAGTTCCGTCTGTCAGGTATGGTGCAAATACAGTAAGGCAATTATCCTTGCTGAATATTTTTCCTGTGAAACTCGCATTATCTATGATACTATTATATGCTGCTGTTCCGTACCAGTTGCATTCAAGTGTCAGTGTACCGACAGACGATGACACATAGTTGGAAACAGCATATCCGGTTCCGGATGCATTACCATGAGTAAAGGTATTGGTATTAAAACTGTTGTTTCTGACAGTCAGTGTTCCGACGAAACGGTTGCTTTCCACCTTCAAACCACTTAGGTCATAACCTCCGCCGGTTCTTGTAGGAGTTGCAGGGCTTACTGGCTTGGTTCCATGCAGGTTTGAAACAGTGTTGTACTCAACAATTGCGTTTTCGGTATTTCCTTCCAGTGCAATCCCTGTGGAAATATGTCCGGAGAGATTTTGAATTTCATTGTTGCGTATGATCGCATTCGCAATTTTACCGCTTGTCGTTTGATAGTTGCTGCTGCCAGTATTCAGCTGAATTCCGTATGCAATTTTGCCTTTTGGCCAGTTATCGGTATTCACCCTAACAGAATTGATTCTGTTTCTTTCAATGGTCAGGCCAGTAAGAACGCCTGTCGACACAGATTGAAGAATACCTATGGCACTTGAACTGAATCCAGTATTGGAAGTATTGAAATTTGAAGAGCTGCTGATATCAGTAAAGCAGTTGTCGGAAATATTTACGTTGGAAGTATTTCCTGGTGGAACAAACGGACTGTTCTGACCTATTACCTGATATAATATTGAATGCACATTGGTAGCACTTGATCCGCTGAGCAGGTCACCAACATTTCGTATATCATTGTAAATGATACTCAGATTGGAACAATTGTTTCCGTTTCCGTTGATGGCATATGCACCGTTGCGGTTTTTAATCTGGAATCCGTTGATTGTTACATTATCTGCCGAAACTGTTATCGTGGCCCCTCCGGATCCGTTGATCACGCTTTCAGCAGTACGTGTACCGCCGCATGATACGCCAGCATTCATACCCCTGAGAGTAATCCCTTTGTTTACTGTAATGTTTTCAGTAAAAGTTCCGGGACCAACGTTTACTGTTCCACCTACAGTAGCGGCGCTGATTCCTCGCTGAATGGAGGGTGCAGTACTTTGAGGAGGAGCAAAACTATTTACTGTTACATAAACGTTATTCGGCACCCAGGTAACAAGTCCGGTATATCCCAAAGCGTCAAAATCAATACGGTGACCAATCCTGTCTTCAATTGTGAAATTGTTTGAAGAACTGAAGCTGGCTCCGGTCGCGTCCACCTGCGTGTTCGCACCATACACAACAATGTCCACTCCCATTCCGATTCCAAGGTGTGTATTACCAAAAGAGGTATTGCCAATATTAAATGGATTTACAATTCCGTCGAGGAACAATCCGTAGGTGATCGCAGTTGTATACGGCTGAGGATTTGTGTTAAGGGTTACATTGTTAAGAGTGATCCCGGAGGCATCTGTATAATTCAGAATTCCGAGCGCTTTCCTGTTGTTTGCCGTTCCTGTTACAGTCACATTGTTAAGAGTCACCGTTCCAGAAGGTCCGCTTGGCAAAGGAGTACTGCCAATTAACTGGATTCCGTAGTCAGCGTCTGCTGTTACACTCACATTGCTGATGCTCGCATTACCGTTAAAGAGATAAAATGAAATATCTCCGTGGCCTCCGCTGCTAAGTGTACCGTTTCCTGAAAAGCTAATTCCATTGATGCTCACATTTGTTACTCCGGCAGAACCGGAAGGACCGGTGGAAATACCGTTGAATGCATTATCGTTGATCTGGCCACCGGAAAAACTCAGTCCGTCCATCGCAGAATTGCTTGCAAGACGGAAACCTGTTCCTCCGTTTGTTGAAAGAGTGCAGTTCTTTACTTCAATATCTGCCGGTGAAACGGTATATGCAGGCACATTGAAGTGAATTCCGTTTCCTGTATTTCCGGATGAATTTACTTCATCAAAAGTAATGCAACGCAGGTTGGCATTGTTTACCCTGATTCCATCTCCGCTGCCTGTAATTCTCAACTGGCTTATGTATGTACGGTCAGTAGCACAGTTACCGCCGGCATTCAGAGTCATACCGTTTCCGCTACCAACCTGAATGAGTGTACTGTTTCCGGCACCCACAATCCGCACACGGCGGTCAACAACTACATTGTCCGTGTATGTTCCAGCATCGACATAAATTGTATCCCTAGGGCCTGCTTTTGAAATCGCATGGTTGATTGTGGCATAAGGACCTGTTTTTGTTCCGTAGTTTGAGTTACTTCCCACTGCGCTGGTAAACACATCTCCTGAAAGAGAAGCATCGTTTACATAAATTCCACCGACAAGAGGATTGGCAAAAAAGTTGTCCATAGTGACAGTACCCATCCCCTGCCCGAAATAAAACTTCAGATCTGTCATGTTCAGATTAGGAGACAGAACATTGATATCATTGAAGGCAAGGGTATTCCCCACCCAGATATCCATTTTATCATTGGCAATACTCTCATCACTCCCGTTAGGCCCAACATAGGTTTGACTTTGTCCGGAATTGTTCATACACCAGGTGATAGTCTGGGTTCCTGAAAAATACGATGACGTGGTATTGGCTACAAGATCACGAAGTCTGAACTGTCCTGCGGATCCGAAATCTACTCCGAATCTTCCGTAAGTAGTCGCATTTGACTCCGGACTGTTTGTGATCCCGAAACCTGCACCCACTTTGAATTGAAGTGCTGCAAGCGCAGTGTTATTGCCTGATACACCCAGATCAAACTGGTATCTCAAAGTCTGAGGGATAGGACTGAAGTCCGTTGAGCGAGAAAACTGTCCCGCAGCACTGTTCGCTGTACGAGTGTACACAAGAGCCCCTCCGCTTATGGCCACAGTAACCTGCGGACCTGTGCTGGCAATTGCGTTGAACTGGCCAACATTGGGATTGGTGGAATTCACATAGCTCGCAAGCGATGTTGACGAATTAAAATCCTGCTGAAATAACTGGGCATTACCCTGTTCTGCAATTACCATGATACACAGCAACAGAGGAATCACCTTGTAATTTCTGCACAGGTATAAGTAAAATGATTTCATTTGATTAGAGTTTTATAATTGTTTATTTGAAAATTTTTAAAAGTCTTTACAGTTAAATTGTTAAATAATGAAGCAATTGCAAACGAAAATCCATTATATCTGCAGACAGCATTCTTTCAGTCAATCTGACTAAAAATAAAACTATACTGAAAGCTGACTATTGATCGGTTCGTAATTTCCTGCTTCAGTAAGTGAACAGCAGATTAACCCGCAGTAAATAAAAATGATGATGTGAATCGCGTTGTTTTCATGGGTTTCATGTGAAAGTTTAATTTTTTGTAAATGATATTTATAAGAAGAAGGTTAAAAAAAACTACAATAAAATTTTTAGATGAGATCACTTAAAATTTGAAATACAATTGTAAACCATAAAAACTTTACTTCCAAAAAAAAAGATGATTTTTTTTTCAAACTGGGTGATAAATACTACTTTAGGTTGATTCAACTTTGATTTTATTAGCAAATTCAAGGCTTTCAGGGCACTTCTGATACCAGGTCAAAAAATAAAAAACAATAGCAGTCGGCAATTTCAGGGCCTGGATAGAATCAAAAGCAGCTGAGAATTATTTTCAATCAAAGAAAAATCCGCAGACTCTACTATCATGTTTCCATCAAGATCTTCGGGTATATAACCATTACCATACATGAATATTGCACTTTCAATATCGCTAAAATCCAAGTCATCAATCACCCCGTCCTGATTGACATCACCACTCCATAAAGCATAGAATCCGTCACCTAGATTTCTCAAGTTGTTTCCAAATGCTTTAGAGACAGCATTGGTAAAATCGTAACCTTTGGGAGTTGCATCGAAAAGTACGGGAGCAGCACTCCACGTTTCAAGCGCATTTCTGTGAACGACTTTCAGGTATCCTGATGAACCTAAGGGAACATTGTTAAACACAAAAGTGCCTATTCCAATATTAGAAACTGTAGATTTCTTCGCTTCTATTAATGAATAAGGTGCTGATGCTGACCTAACCTCTAATGTTACCGTATCTGTTGTGTTTGGTCCGAGTATTCCTCGCATTTTTCCGCTGCCTGTGTAAAAGCCTTCAATGAAAATTTTAAGAACAAGTGAAATTGGAGTTTGATTCACTGTAAATATACCTGCACTTACAGGTCCGCAGAGATTGCTCACAATTTGTAAATCTCCAGTTGTAGTGTTTGGAACTGTAGCATTGATTTCTGAAGCACTGATTACCGAAAAAGAACTTGCAGGAACAGAATTGAAGATTACATCATTGATACCGCTGAAATTACTACCGTAGATTGTAATAACCGTTCCCTGTGTGCCGCTTGCGGGCGTGAAAGAACTAATGGCTGGTGGTGAAACCACGTCAAGAGTAATTTGATTGGAACTTATATCTACAGTGGAAGTTCCGATTCCGAAGATCATATTAGGCCTGCGAGATGCTGTGCCGTTCACTGTGGTAGTATTGCATGCCCCTGCTCCACCTGCTCCGTCTGCTCTGTAATAAACATTGGATACAAATGAAGAGTTGGTCTGATAATTCTGATAAGCGACGGTTCCTGTCACCTGGTTTGAAAAACATATATCTACAACGATATTTGAACTGCCATCCCAGTTAAATAAATTAGTAAAATTATGTGTGTTAACGGAATTTAATATCGGAGTGTAATTCACCGGTCCGAATACCGTAGTAAATATTGGCGTTAGAAATGCTGAGCTCATCACAGTCGATGAAGTGTGTGCCAATTTTATTGTATATCCGTTAAGTGTGGACGGATTGCCGACTGTTCCAGCCACATTAAATCCGAGAGAAGTGATATCTCCGGGCCCCATGCCAAGAGAAATCAGCTCTGAAGCTCTCACAAGGAATTGCTGTCTTCCGTTTCCGTAGTATGTCGGATATGCTATGGCGACACTGCTGTTGGTAGCATTGAGCAAAGTGCCCGTTCCCAGGGTAAATGAATTTATTGCAGGACATTCCGGCTCAAGCGTGACATCACAAGAAACAACTTGTCCGTCGAGTAAACCTGAACTGCTGAAATTCGGACTGTTTGTACCCACCGAACCTCCGTCCACCTTCCACTGATATACAGGATTTACTCCATCGAGAATATTTGCGACAAATGTGAGAGACTCACCCTGACAAGATGGATTCGAACCACCGCTCTGAATAATGGAAACTGTAGGGTTTGAAGGACCATTGATGGTCATGGTGATTGAGTTGCTGCTTACCACAACCGGACTTGCACACAAAGCAACGGATGTCATCTCGCAAGTGATCACTTCACCGTTATTAATCGTGCTACTGCTGTATACGGAGTTATTCGTACCCACATTTGAACCATTGATCTTCCATTGATATGAAGGTGTCGACCCTCCATTCACCGGACTGGCTGTGAAACTCAACAGACTGTACTGACAGGATGGATTGCTTCCAGCGGTTTGAGTGATGCTGACAGATGGAGTAACATTGGAATTAACTGCTACAGTGATCGCATTGCTTGTTGCAGGATTGTTTCCCACTCCGGCCTGGCTAGAAGTCATTTCACAGGTTACGGATTGTCCGTTTAAAATTGAACTTGTAGTAAAAGTCGGACTGTTTGAACCTGCATTCACACCATCGACCTTCCATTGGTAGGATGGAGTGCTGCCACCATTCACTGGAAATGCAGTGAAAGTCAGAGTTTGCCCATTACATGTTGGATTAGTTCCGCTTGTCAGAACAATACTGACGGAAGCATCATTTGTACAAGGCTGAATCTGGTATGAAAATATTCTTGTGCGTGCAGCACTTCCTCCGGAACTACCTCCCATGTATTCACTCGTATGCCAAAATGTAATTCCATCCACATCAAGTGAAGTCTGTGCGTAATCTCCATTCCTGTTAGTTCCTGTCTGATAGCCTGTACCAGCTACAACCAGGGTTTCAGTAATTGGCATTGTGCCCAAAGGGTCGCATGCCCTTCGGCCGGTATAGTATAAGCCGGGATAAATTGATGTGGCATCAGACTTCATATAACTTAATCCAATAGACCCGTTATT
Organism: Bacteroidota bacterium; assembly: GCA_003389385.1. GTDB lineage: Bacteria > Bacteroidota > Bacteroidia > AKYH767-A > 2013-40CM-41-45 > QQVM01. Next base: position 346,615 of record QQVM01000017.1, on the reverse strand, counting down.
ATCCATAGCTATTCCGCCCATCCATCTTGTTGCCGCATCTGGCACATAAGTTCCCTCCTGAAACAATGACCAGGTTCCTGTTGACTGATTCTGTCTGAGCTCTGCCCATTTTATACTTCTTTGAGTGGCACTTATTTTCACAGCCCAATTCAATACTATTGTATTGTATCCGGACCAGCTTTTCCATTGTGCCCTGTACATAAATACTCCTCCAATTCCATCGAGTTTTTGCGTAGTACCAGGCTGAGATACATCATTCCAACTTGGATCATATGAAGCATCAAAGGCAGAGGGAATTACATTCGCTGCAAGAGAGATGCTTGCTACCGGTGTAGCAGGCACCCAATCCACAGACATATTATAAATGTTGATGGCATCGATGTTCCCTCCACCCCAGCCATTATCAGAATAAGAGAAAATAGGACATGGTGTACCTGGTGGCGGCAGAATTCCGTCTGCAGCATCTCCAGGCAAAGGACAAAAGAAACCACTCTTAGGTGGAGAATAATTCACACTGACAGATCTGGCTGATGGATTGCCTGCAAGCATTGCATCACGTTCAAAGCAAAACACCTTTTGAGTTGACTGATTTGATGTCATATAATAACCATTCCACCAGACAGAAAACTTTAAGTAATCAGGGAACTGAGGGGATGTATATGTATATGTATAATACGAGCCTAGCGGATCAGAAGTAGCAGACACTGCAATATATATCCTTCTGTCTGTGCTGGTACCAAACTGTGCCAGAAACCAGCGGTCTGCAGCTTTATCGTACATCACAATCGGATCACCGTTATTTCCAGTCGCAGGTGACCAGAGATTTCCCAATGTCATGGTAAGAAGGACAGCACCTGTGGTTTTATTGTAAACTTTAAAAGTGGTACTGTTAATCATTTGAATATAATGGTTCGGACCGGGAGCTCCGGAAGGATCATAGGGCCTGAAACCAGTGGCTGTTTGTCCCGCCCAATTGGCGATTGGCGCTCTACCAGGGATGCCTCCCATTTCAGACTGAATTTTTTCCGGATCATTGCCATACTCAGGACCATCTTCACCGGTGAATTCAAATTTTTGCGGCACCCTGTGCTTCTTATCTTTTGATTCGCCTTTTTTATGAGGCTTGTTTTCATCTACTGGAAATTCCTTTGCAAGTTCAATAAGTGGCCTTGTCACTTTAAATTCTATCGGAACAATATAACCCTCACTTTTTGTAACGGGATTTTGCTGAGCAAAAATTTCTGCACAATAAAATAATATTGTAAGTAGGAATAGTAGATGAATTCTCATGTATGATGAAAGGAGGAATCGCAGATTGATAACTCTCTTGTGCAGAATTAAAGACCTTTACTAGATTCTGAAAAGTAAATTTAAAATATTAAGCAAGGCTGATCAAATTTATTAATAAAATCCTTGAAATTCTTGAAAATAATCAGTCTTGCTGCATAATCCATTTCCTTACACTAATGACTTGATTTCCGGTAATATTTTTCAAAATCATTAAATAGACACCGCTACTAAGTTCAGATTGAAATTCAATATGACGATTGGGAAGAATGCTGAAAGATTCCAGTTCTCTACCAGCAATATCGAATATTGATAAATCCAAATGAAGATTTTTAATATCATCATCAAGTATTATTTTGAATCTTTTTCCGGATGGATTTGGCTGAATAATAAACCCACCTGTCTTATAATTGATTGCAGATAGTTTATTCGGAAATTCGATGATAGTATCGCTTATGCATTTCACACAGTTCTCTGCATCAGTGATGCATATTTCATATATTCCTGGCGAAAGACTGTCGATTTGATTCGCATTAATTACTCCTACAGGCGGATTGATGCTGATAATATAGGGCGCAACTCCTCCACTCATGTTCAGGCTAAAACTCCCATCAGCGCATGACACGCATGATTCATGTATGACTGTATTTTGAATTTGAATTGGAGGTGGTTCATAAATTCTGAATGCAAATGTGAAGACGCACGAATTGGAGTCTGTTACAATAAGTGTATGCAATCCTGCCTGAAGATAACTTGCCTCGGCATGGATTGAGTCAATCATATTCCAGGGAAAATTCACAGAGTAAGGAGGCAATCCTCCTTTAAAACAAACCTTGAGATACCCACTGCTATCTCCAGCACATGTAAGTTGAACAATACTGGTATCCTCCAGATGCAATTGCATTGGTGGAGTTGATGGAATACTTACATATTCCGACAAACTGCATCCTGCTCCGTCGGTGACTGTAACAATCCATGTTCCGGATCCCAAAGTTGTTGCATTTGAACTTGTTTGTGACAAAGAATCATTCCATGAATAGCTGTATGGCAAAGTTCCACCTGTAACCTGAATGCTGGCAGCACCATTATTATTATTTGAGCATAGTGTTACTGGACTGATGGATGTTATGCCTATACTCATTTCAGGGCTTGATATACCGACGGTAAAAACATGCGAGAATCTGCACCCTGAAGCATCGAAAATATTTAAGGTGTAAATACCAGGATATAGACCAGATTGGTTGGGAGAGGTATGATCATAAGGTGATTCATGCGGAATACCATCCCAATAATAAGTAAAAGGAGCGTTGCCTCCACTAAGCTGAATTGAAACTGAGCCATCTGCAACATTGAAACAGCTGGCATTGTCTATTTGTGAATTAACCTGAGGGCCTCCGGATGGCAATGTGCCCAATTGGAAAGACGCAAAATATGAACATGCATTGTCCCAAACTGTGGACACAACATTATAAGTACCGGGATAAAGATTGTAAATTGAAGCGCTTCTCTCTCCTGTTGTCCACTGATATGAAGTGCTGCTATTATGCGCAGGAGTGTAAACGGCCTGGAGGGCTCCATTGGAAGCACACGAACCTGAAGGAGTGGCTATTTGCTGAATTCCGAATGAATAAGTATGTGTTGCACCAGATGGTGTTCCGATGTTCTCTTTATTAGTGCAACCTGAATAAGGATCAGTTACAAGCACACGATACCGCGTACCATTTAATGGTACAGTGATTCGGTCTGTGGTTGCCCCGTTACTCCAGCGGTAGCTTACTCCGCCTTCACCAAATCGCTGTGGCGTCTGCAATGTATCTCTGGAATGTGCTATTAGAGTCACTGTATTATTTCCGTTACAATGAGCATTGATATTAAATGCTGGATTCTTTCGCACTCTGATCTGAATTGAATCAGTTACTCCGGCACATGGTCCGGTGCCATTTATCAGGCAATGATAAAATCCTTCCAGCGAGGCTTTATAATAATAATTCGTGCCACCAGGAATAGGCTGACCATTTCTGAACCATTGGTGAGATGTACCAGGTGTTGCAAGCATCCAGGTATGTTCGCCTTCGCAGAAAACAGAATCACCTATTAATACTGCATCGGGCTTATCGGTAATTAAAACAGGATGCGAATAGGTATATGCACATGACTCGGAGCCTTCATATTTCAGCTTCAGGTTTGCCATATATTCTCCGGGAGGAAGAAACATAGGCGGGAATTTTGTTGTATCCCGAAAAGGCACAGCAGTGACTTCTGGAGATGGACCTGAAGCAGGGGAATGTCCATTTGTTATTCCTAGTATAGCATTTGATCCAGTGGGATAAACTATTGCAGAATCCGAATTTCTGATAACATTGAATTCATATTCAGTTCCGGCTTCAGGCGGACCGCAATAGTGAAAACTGAGAGGAACTGTATTATTAGTATCACATGGTGGAATGAGGTAATAAAAAGTACTAGGGTTTTTCTGTGGCCTCACCTGATAAGACTGAGCAAACCACATAGCTCCGCCTGGCTGGACATTACTTTCCCTTGGCAAAGTTCTTTGTGCCTGATTGTTCCAACTATTGAAGAAATAAGTTTCAGCAAGAAAAATATTATGAATATAACTCTGAGTAAACCACAAGCCGAGGTAGTCTGTAAATCCACCCAGAGCATGTGATTCAGAATATAGCAAGGGATGAAAGTCTGTACTGTCAGATGTTGACGCTTCAGCAAACGGAGTGGTTGCAAAATGATCGTATATGCCGCCATGATTTGTCAGAAATGCGAGCAGTACCCTGTCAATCAGCTTTGGGTGCGGGTTTGCACAAGAAGTGCAAGGCGAACAATTGTTGCATCCATCTACAGTTCTGGCAATACTTGTTAACATATATGGATTGAGGCAAGGATACATGCTTCCGAGGTAGAGTTCTGTGAGCCATGGCGAATTTGGTGAAACTGAATTATGCATCTGTTTAACACTGTTCATGTAGTGGAGTCTGTTAGCCCAACTGTTAAAATTACCAACGCAATCAGCCCAAAATTCATCTTCAAGATTAATGTAGTCGATATCTGCCTGGCACTCACCGCATGAATTAAAATCAGAAACTCTCAATGCGAACTTCAATTGTTCAGCAAGATTTTGCTCTTCAGAATTTTCCTCATAATTATTTTCCACCATGTATAAAACAGGATGAAAAAAGGGAGAGTTAATTTGATCTCTTCTCAATCTGTAAGGGTTTGTAACAGGGTATCGCTGTGAGAATGCATGGAGTGAATCAAATGTTGCATTACTTCCGCTGATACCTCCAATCTGATCTACACAATACTCTCTTTTCGCTTTCTCTATGAAACGGCACAAGTGTCTTTCAAGGAGCTCATGAGCTCTTGTATTTTCATTCCATGCAGTCCTGTTTCTTCCAAGTATTTTTCCCATATCATACAAGGCCAGGTAAGTGATATGATTTTCTCTGCAGTATTCCAGCAACTCATCTTCCTTTTCAAAAAAACCATCACGATCTTCATCAACACCAAGCACAGAAAAGACTGGATCCAATGTGCCGTTGGAAAAAACGGTCACGAATCGATCCACATACATTCCCCGGTGCGGATTGCTTTCAGCCGGAATCTGGGCAGAACATTCATTGATTTGAAAAATTAAAAAACATGAAAATAAAAATCGAAAGATAATTTTAATCATAATAGTACAATGTTAACTGCTAATGAATTTGATTGAATTGAGATTTATAAAACTGACATAAATGTATTCAATAAAAATATATGTTTAAATCATGATTGTTTTTTATATCCAAAATAGTTCACTTAATAAATGAACTGGACAGCCGAGACAACGACCAACCACTATGTATACAGGCCTGCAACTTGGCCTCTAATCTTTCTGACAAATAAGTTCAGCATTAAAAAGCACAGTCAAAAATTACATTATTAAAAAAATGCATTCACAAATGAAACGTCCAGGCCATCATAAAAACTCCATAATTTCAATAAAAAGGGAGATTTTATTGTACCCAGCTGAGTTAAAAAAATGCTTTATCAAAACCTGCAAATTAATGCGTATAAAAACCACACTTATCTTACCTTTTTTTATTTGGGACGTCTGGATAAAAAGACTATTTTCAAGTTCCGGACACAACAATTCTGCGTCGTCCCTGTATACTGAAACCGGGAAATCAAGGATCATTCATGCGAAAATTTTACCCTGCAATTTTATTGCTATTTATTTCACTTGCTGAAATCACTGTGCAAGCTCAGGAAATAATTCCTGATAATTCTGAAAACAAGGAATCAGAACACATACCAAAATATAAAACCCGAATACAGGGTGCATTAAATGAGGAAGGTAAAAAACAGGACAGACCTGACCTTGCAGCAGAATATGATGCACAAATCACTAAAGATCCAAAGACAGGAAAAGTTCATAAAGAGAGATTAAAAGATGTATTTAATATCATTCATCAGCAAAGATTAAACCGGGTACGTCAGCCTGCAAACACCAGTGCTTCCACTGCAACCTGGGTTGAACGAGGACCTAGTAATGTAGGAGGAAGAACGCGAGCACTGATGTACGACCCAAATGATGCAACGAATAAAAAAGTCTGGGCAGGAGGTGTCGGCGGAGGATTATGGTATACAAATGATATAACAGTTACCAATCCTGTTTGGGTGAACGTGAATGATTTCTGGGCAAACATTGCAATCTCATGCATAGCCTACAATCCTGCCAACACCCAGGAATTTTATGTAGGAACCGGTGAGGGATGGTACAATGCCGACGCGATTCAAGGGATGGGAATTTGGAAAACCACAGATGGAGGAAATACATGGAATCAGCTGAGCAGTACAAATAATTCTACATTTCAGCATGTACAGAAAATTGTTGTAACTGCTACAGGTGAAGTATATGCAGCAACAAGGTCTACCAGAGTTCAAAGGTCCGTCAATGGTGGGGCAAGTTGGACTACGGTTGTAACCAACTCTTCTACAACCAGAGCGGCGGATTTGGAAATTGGCGCAGACGGAACCTTGTATGCCAGTATGGGTATATTTACTACTGATGGAATATACAGTTCAACAAATGGCACAACATGGACTAAGCTAAACACTGGTGCAAACGGATTTCCCACATCCGGATTTGAAAGGATTGAAATCGCATGCGCTCCTTCTGATGCCAACGTCTTATATGCACTGACTCAGGAAAATGTAAATGATGGAATTGGGCAAATATACAAGTCAGTCGACAAGGGCGCCACATGGACAACTCAAAACAAACCTACAGACGCTGACTTGGGAATCGGAACTGATTTCACCAGAGGACAGGCATGGTATGATCTGATTGCAGCTGTAGATCCTTTCGATTCTCAGAAGTTAATTATAGGAGGAATTAGCCTTTTTTATTCAACCAATTCTGGAAGTACCTGGACACAGATTTCTAAGTGGTCGAACAATGCCAATCAACATACACTTCTTGTTTCACTGGTGCATGCCGACCAGCATGCAATTGTTTTTCAACCTGGAAGTTCGAGTGTATTCATAGTGGGTAATGACGGAGGAGTTTACAGATGCAACAATGTAACGCTAGCCGGTAGCAGCAGTCAGTTCAGCAGTAAGAATAGCGGATACAACGTAACACAGTTTTATGCCTGTGCGATTAATCCTACTGCAGGGTCAAATAATTTCCTTGCAGGCGCACAGGATAATGGCACTCAGAAATTCAATTCTGCCGGTATGAATTCCACCACTCAGGTAACCGGCGGTGACGGAGCATTTTGTTTCATTGACCAGACAAATGGTAATTATCAAATCAGTTCATATGTTTATAATTACTACTGGAGAACCACCAACAATTGGAGTAGCTCAACAATCATCTCCAATAACACCAGTACAGGATCATTTATCAATCCAACAGATTATGATGACGCAAACGGAATTTTGTACAGTGCATATTCCACAACTCAGGTCCAAAGAATTTCTGGTATAAGAGCAACACCAAGCTCACCTGCTCAGATTACGATCACCGGAATGAATTCTATGGCAACTCATCTTCGGGTGAGTCAGCATTCTCCTGCAGGAACTACAACCTTGTTTGTAGGCACCGGCAATGGCAAGGTGTTTAAAGTTGAAAATGCACATACATCTACACCGACAATTACCAGTATTGGAGGAGCATCATTTCCAACTAATGGAAGTGTCTCCTGTATTGAAGTGGGTAGCACTGAAAATGATCTACTGGTTACATTTTCAAATTATGGAGTTGTTTCAGTCTGGAGAACTACGAATGGCGGTGGCGCATGGTCCAATAAGGAGGGAAATCTGCCTGACATGCCTGTGCGCTGGGTTATCTTCAATCCGAACAACATGAATGAAGTTTTACTTGCGACTGAGGTTGGAGTATGGAGCACATCAGACATCAATGCCGCTTCCCCTGTATGGGTCGCAAACAATAATAATCTCGCGAATGTGCGGGTGACCCAGCTTCATGTCAGAAACTCTGACAAAATGCTTATTGCATCCACACACGGACGAGGAGTGTTTACAACAGATTACATTGGACTGCCGCAAGTGGATTTTACAGCTTCAAGCACATCTGTCTGTGCCGGTGACGTAGTAAACTTCACAGACCAAAGCCCCAGCTCTCCGACAAGCTGGAACTGGTCTTTTCCCGGAGGTACTCCCTCCTCTTCCACTCAGCAGAATCCGGTTGTTATTTACAATACACCCGGTGTGTACTCTGTCACACTCGTTGCAGGAAGCGGTTCAAATACCAAATCTAATTACATCACTGTCTCGGAAAATCCTGTCAGTGTAAGTATAAGCGCCTCCCCATCAGACAATATTTGTCCGGGCACAAACGTGAACTTTACTGCAACACCTGTAAATGGCGGAACACCTTCCTATCAGTGGAAGCTCAACGGAACGAATGTCGGAACGAACAGTTCTTCATATTCAAACAATGCATTGAACAACGGAGATCAAATCTCTGTAGTGATGACCAGCACTATCAGCTGCGCTGTGGGGAATCCTGCCACAAGCAATATCATAACTATGACAGTGAATTCAAATGCTCCCGGCAGCGTGAGCATCTCTGCTTCGCCTTCTGGCCCAGTCTGTCAAGGTACAAACGTTACGTTTACAGCAAACCCGGTGAATGCCGGAGTACCTTCCTATCAATGGAAAGTGGACGGAACGAATGTGGGAACAAATTCGTCCACTTATTCGACAGTAAGTTTAAACAATGGAGAAAGTGTGAGCTGTGAGATTAGTTATACTCCACCTTGCTTCGGATTGCAATCAGTGATTTTAGGAACAGGCACTACAACAAATACTACAAGTAGCGTAACAGCTGCCGCTTATCCTACTTATTACGGGAATGGAAGACAACAATATTTGATCAGATCTATTGATCTTACAAACTTGGGATTGACGGCAGGCGACATCGGTGCAATTGCTTTCAATATCAACGGTACAGTTGGAAACCCGGCCACTCTAAACGGGTACACCATTAAACTTGCACATACCAGTGTAACCACACTCACAAGTACGATGCAGAACCCGACATTCACAACGGTGTTTGGCCCGCTTAATTATACCCCCTTAACAAACCAGTGGAATACACATAATTTTTCTCAGGTTTTTACCTGGAACGGTTCTTCGAATTTATTGATTGATATATGCTTCAGCAATCAGGTTACAGGACAAAGCTCTTATCAAAACTTTATCTCAGCTGCAGGTTATACCGGAACAGCGTTCTACAGAGCTGACGGTACGGGAGGCGCAGGCGCGTGTACAGCTAATACAGGAAATGGTACATCCGGCAACAGGCCGAACATGACCATCACCAAATATCCGGCTCCAACAACTTCAGTGTCGAATAATATTGTGATGAGCGTGAATACAGCTGCAGCCGTTTCTGTCAGTATTGCAGCTTCACCTTCTTCAAACATTTGCGCCGGTACCAGTGTGACGTTTACAGCTACTCCGGTGAATGGAGGCACACCCAATTATCAATGGAAGCGGAACGGCACGAATGTGGGCACAAACAGTCCGACATTTTCCAGCAGTACTTTGAACAATAATGATCAGATCAGCTGTGTGATGACAAGTACCGAATCCTGCGTTAGCGGAAATCCGGCTACTTCAAACATCATCACAATGACAGTTAGCTCTTCTCCAACTGCCTCAGTCAGCATCTCCGCTTCTCCTTCCGGAGCAATATGCAATGGCACAAATGTGACATTTACAGCATCTCCTGCAAACGGCGGAACACCATCATACCAATGGAAGCTCAACGGAACAAATGTGGGCACAAACAGTCCGACATACAGCAATAACACTTTATCCAACGCGGACGCTGTCAGCTGTGTGATGACAAGTTCCCTAGCCTGTGTGACCGGCAATCCGGCTACATCCAATACCATCACAATGACAGTGAATCCGCTTCAGACTGTGAGCGTGAGCATTGCAGCTTCACCAGCCGGAGCGATTTGCGCAGGAACCAGCGTGACCTTCACAGCGACTCCCGTGAACGGCGGTTCTCCAGCATACCAATGGAAATTAAACGGAAGCAATGTCGGAAGCAACAGTTCCACATATACGAATTCATCACTTTCCAACAACGATCAGATTACTTGTATGATGACGAGCACTGTCAATTGTCCAAGCGGAAATCCTGCCACATCGAATGCAATCACGATGACTGTGAATCCTGTTTTAACTGCCAGTGTCAGCATCGCTGCATCGCCATCAAACAATATCTGCTCAGGAACAAACGTAACATTCACTGCAACACCTGTAAACGGTGGAACACCATCTTATCAGTGGAAGTTAAACGGAACAAATGTGGGCACAAACAGTCCGACTTATTCTAACGGCAGTCTTGCCAATGGAAACCAGATTTCCTGCGTAATGACAAGCAGTGAAACCTGCGTTTCCGGGAGTCCGGCTAATTCGAATGCAATAAGCATGACCGTCACTCAGACTGTTACGCCAACAATAACCATCAGCGCTATCCCATCATTTGCCGTTTGCAGCGGAACCAATGTCACTTTCACTTCTTCGATTAGCAACGGGGGAAGTTCTCCCTCCTATCAATGGAAAAGAAACGGCACCAATGTAGGAACAAACAGCTCCAGCTATTCCAACAACGCCCTGAATCACGGCGATCAGATTATGTGCATACTTACAAGCAATGCGACGTGCACCAGCGGCAATCCGGCTAACTCTAACACAATCACCATGACGGTCGTTCAAACAGTACCAGCAAGCGTGAGCATTTCCGCTTCACCTTCCGGAGCTATTTGCCAGGGAACGAATGTGACTTTCACCGCGTCACCAACTAATGGAGGCACTCCTTCTTACCAATGGAAACTGAACGGAACCAATGTTGGAACAAACAGTGCAAGCTATTCCAGCAGTACCTTAAACAACAACGATCAGGTACATTGTGTGATGACCAGCAATCTTCCTTGTGTTTCAGGCAGTCCGGCTTCTTCAAACATCATCAGCATGACAGTGAATCCGAATCTTTCTGTGAGCGTATTTATAAGTCCGACACCTTCAGGCATAATATGCGCTGGAAGCAATGTCACGTTCAATGCATCCCCGACGAATGGAGGGAGCCCCTCCTATCAATGGAAGCTGAATGGAGGAAATGTAGGCTCAAACAGCAGCACTTACAACAATAATAATTTAATTGACGGAGACCAGGTAAGCTGCGTGATGACCAGTTCACACAGCTGCGTCACAGGAAATCCTGCCAGCTCCAATGTATTGGTAGCACAAAACTGTTCAGCAACCCTTGCATTGAAACTGTTCATTGAAGGATTTTATACAGGCAACGGTAAGATGAGAGCCGTATCGAATCCGATTAGCAGTCCGGGTATCACTGACACTGTCTTGGTCTCATTAGCTAATTCAAGCTCACCTTATTCCAAAACACAATCAGTAAAAGGGATAATAGACACAAGTGGCAATGGCTCATTTACTTTCAACAATGTGACACCTAGCAGTTATTACATTGTCGTGGAGCATCGCAACGCACTTGAAACCTGGAGTGCAACAGCATTGCCATCCGCCATCAACATGAACTATGATTTCAGTGACGCCATCACCAAAGCTTTCGGAAGCATGCTCAAAGACATCGGAAATGGACGCTTCGCGCTGATCAGCGGCGACATTAATCAGGATGACATCATTGATATGAGTGATTTATTGCTCCTTGAGTTAAGTGTTCAAAATCTGGAAAGTGGCTACATCAGTTCAGACCTGACCGGAGACCGTATCAGCGAAAGCGCGGACTTCAGTTTACTTGAAAACAATATCGGGCTATATATTGTGCAGCACCCGTGATAGGGTGTGGGTGTGGGTGTGGGTTTGAGTGTGATGCAATGACTCTGACTCGTCCTAAAAAGAGCTTACTTATTTCTCCAAATGCCTCTCCGCATGATAAGAAGAGCGGACAAGCGGACCGCTTTCCACAAAACGAAATCCCATCTGCAATCCGGCGTTTTTATATTCCACAAAAGCATCAGGATGGATGAATTCAAAAACAGGCAGATGTTCTTTTGTAGGTTGAAGATACTGACCGAGTGTAAGAATGGACACGCCGGATTTTCTCAGGTCTTCCATTGACTCCAGCACTTCTTCTTTGCGTTCTCCCAAGCCGAGCATGATGCCTGATTTCGCGTTTACCCCTGCATCAGAAATTCTTTTCAGCACTTCAAGACTTCTGTCATACTTTGCCTGAATGCGAACCTGCTTAGTGAGCCGTCTTACGGTTTCAAGGTTGTGTGAAATGACTTCAGGTTTTTCCGCTATCACCAATTGCAAATTTTCCCACTTGCCCTGAAAATCAGGAATAAGTGTTTCCATGGTAGTGCCGGGAGAATATTCTCTGATCTTGCGAATTGTTTCCACCCAGATTTGCGCGCCGCCGTCCTTCAAGTCATCACGATCTACGGATGTCACCACGCAGTGCTTCACACCCATCAACTTCACCGACTTGGCAACACGCAGAGGCTCATAAGGATCAACTGCTTCCGGACGACCGGTCGCAACAGAACAAAAACCGCAACTTCGTGTACAGATGTTTCCCAATATCATAAAAGTGGCTGTTCCTGCACCCCAGCATTCTCCCATGTTCGGGCAATTGCCGCTCTGGCATATTGTGTGTAGCTTATGCTCGGAAACGATCTCTCTGACCTTTGAATATTCTGATCCTGTTGGAAGCTTTACACGCAGCCAGTCAGGTTTTCTTTGTCTGATTTGTTCGGTATTTGTCGAAATTTCACTCATTCAGCCTGTAAAGATAGAGAATAATGCCAAGCGGAAAAAGGCTTTACCACTTACCGCCCCAAAGCAGACTGATGTAAAAATTCAGGTGCAGATTCGAATTATTAACGTTGGCCATGATGGGAATAGCAGTCGGAAAATAGTCCAGAGTCACTCCGGTTTCGATGGCTGTCACTTTTTGTTGCCATCCGGAGTATTCGAATGAAAGGGCGACTTTGGCATAGGCACCGGGATAAATTTTCATTTGGTCAAAACCGCGAAAGTAAGGACCCGGTCCGAATATATTTTCCACCGACTGCTGCACCGGATCTTCCGGATCATATCTGCGAGTATCAATGACCTTAAGCAGAGAATCAAATCTGGAATCCACCAACACTTCGAGATAAACAGGTTTCGTCAGACCAAGATTCACACCACCGTAATAATTAAACCTCACTTCCACTCCGCTTCGTTCAGCCTTGCTGAAAATCACATTCTGCATTCCATAACCACCGCGAAGCATATATGCAAAATTGAGTTTGCCAAAGAAGAAGGGACGGGAATCAGGATAATTCGGATTGGGTTGCTTGTATTGCTTCGGATGGCGGAGAGAAACAAAATCCATGTCCAGAGTACGCTTCTTATATCCTGTTTTATGCCAACCGCGCTTGAATGAAATGCCGAATCCGTTTGAATGTATCTTGATTCCACCGGCCGCTTCGTTGCGGAAAAGAATATTGACATCATCTGAAACAGGAGTCAGATTTTCCTGCCCCCAAACATGTAATGCGGAAAATAAAAAAGCGAATAAGATGACTATGCGCATGCCTACTGCAAAAATAGGTATTTTGTTATACAATGCCTTGTCTCAGGTATAAAACAAGCAAAGTAATCACAGATCCTTAATGAAGAAAAATATGACAAAACCATGTTGTGCTTTGAAAGCTTTTTAAATTAATCAAATATGATTTTCTTTAGGCATGGAAACGATACATCTGACTTATACCGGAGAACTGATGACAGAGTCGATTCACCTGAAATCCGGGAAATCTCTTATTACCGATGCTCCAACAGATAACCAGGGCAAGGGCTCCACTTTTTCACCCACTGATCTTCTCACGACCTCTCTTGGTGCATGCATGGCGACAGTGATGGGAATCGCAGCAAGGACACATTCAATAAAAATTGAAGACATGAAACTGAAGCTCACAAAAATTATGGCTTCGAATCCAAGGAGAGTTTCTGAGATCAAAATTGAATTTGATATGCCTCAGAATAATTTTACTGACAAAGAAAAAACAATCCTTGAAACTGCCGCCAGAACCTGTCCTGTGGCTTTGAGTCTGCACCCTGATTTAAAGCAGGATATTAATTTCAATTGGTGAAATAAAATTCATTCTGAAAACAAAAAGTTGAAAGGCCTATAAACAAGAAAAGCGAAACGTAAACGCTTCGCTGAAATATTTGGAGTAAAGAAGAATTAAATTCTTACTTCTTTGCTTGTTTTCGCTTTTTGCATCTGGCCGTATGCTGGACACTTCTCATATGATTTGCATGATGCGAAGAGGAATGCGATTAAGCCAAGAAACGCGCCGGTACGAATGATTTTTTTCATTTCCAGTATTGGGTTTATAGTTGATAACGAGAGAAATAATCTTTTGTTATCGCGTTTTTTTCAAATGCCTTGCAAAAATACTTTTTTAGTCAAATTACGCAAGATTAAGTTTTCAACAGAAATGTCTTGAAAATCTCATATTGACTTTTCAGCTGAAAAATCAATAAAATGCTTCGTAAATTCACCGAATGAGCAGCATAGACGTGCAAATTGAAGAAAGCTGGAAAAAGCGCCTTAATGATGAATTCAGGTCGGAATATTTTCATAACCTGAAAGAATTTTTAGTCAGTGAAAAGCTAAACGGAAGGAAAATCTATCCTCCGGGATCACAGATTTTTTCTGCTTTTAACCATACGGCATTTGAAAATGTAAAAGTTGTTATCCTGGGACAGGATCCTTACCATGGAGAAGGCCAGGCACACGGCTTGTCATTTTCTGTTCCCCCGGGGGTGAGAATTCCTCCTTCCCTGCTCAATATGTTCAAGGAAATTAGAAGCGATCTTGGATATAACATTCCGACCACAGGAAATCTGGAAAAATGGGCTACTCAGGGAGTATTACTGCTCAACGCGACACTCACTGTGAGAGCGAATGAGGCCAGTTCGCACCAAAACCGGGGGTGGGAAACATTTACAGATAGCGTTATTAGAACTTTATCTGAAAGCAGAGAACATCTTGTGTTCATGCTATGGGGAAGATTTGCACAGGCGAAAGAAAACCTGATTGATGCTTCACGCCACCTCATACTGAAAGCCGCACATCCATCTCCCTTCTCGGCAGACCGTGGATTCTTCGGTTGCAGACATTTTTCCAGGTGCAATGAATATCTGCGTACTCAAGGGAAAACTGAGATCAACTGGAAGCTCGACTGATGAAATGATTTCATTCATGTTCCGTTATTAATTCTTGCTGATCCGACACTGATAAGTCTTCATCAAATATCTTCGAACAAAATATCCGATGTAAATACCCGGGACAGGCTTGTTTTAGCCTTTATTTTTTTCTTGTGTATTTTATTTCCGGAACGATCACTTTCGCAACAGTTCATTTTTCCAAAATTAATACTTACAGATTCCCTCAATCAGGAAGAGTTTGGTAAAATCGCAGGCAGGCTTGATTTAAAAGAGCGTGTAAAGGACTCTCTTGAACTGAATGCTGAATTAAGGAAGTTGATTTTTAAACTTCAAGGCAGCGGTTTTCTTGCAGCATCTATTGATAGTACCGTGTATTCGGGAAACTCAGCATTGATTTATCTGCATTCCGGGGAAACCTATCGTCTCGCAAGAATTAAAAACGGCAATGTGGATGAAGGCTTCCTCACCGGTACGATACTCAGAAGAAAGTCTTCTTCAATGAAGTATTTCAACTATGAAAAAATCCGCAAACTCCAGGAAATCATTTTGACAAATTGCGAGAACAACGGCTTTCCATTTGCCGAAATAAGACTTGACAGCATCAGCATTGACTCGGGCTCAATTTCTGCTAGGTTAATGCTGAATAAAAACAAATTTGTAAAAATCGACAGTGTGCTTTTAAAAGGACCGGCAATAATTGCACCTGTTTATATTTATAATTATATCGGCATAAGACCCGGGGATGTGTACAACGAATCTCAGGTATCCAAAATTTCCGCAAGGATTCGTGAGCTTCCGTTTGTCTCAGAAGCCAGACCAAATCTTGTTTCATTCAGCGACAGAGACACAAAAATTGAATTATTTCTTCAGGAGAAAAAAGCAAGCCGATTTGACGGTGTTCTTGGACTTTTGCCTAATGAATCAGAACCCGGAAAATACCGGTTAACCGGTGAGGCTCTCATCCGTTTGCAAAATGCACTCAAGCGCGGAGAAATCATGGAACTGAATTGGAAACAACTTCCTTCCTCCTCTCAGGACCTCAGACTGAAAGCCTATTATCCTTTTGTCCTCAACACTCCATTCGGTATTGAGGGCAGTCTGAAAATATTTCGCAAAGACAGCACATACATTGATGTATTCAAAGGACTTGCCGTGCAGTATAATTTCTCCGGGAATAATTTCATGAAAGCTTTCCTGAACGATAAGGAAAGCAGTCTGCAATCCACAACCGGTCTCAGAAATGCAAGTGTGCTTCCTTCCTACGCCGATATAAGCATTGTCAATTACGGACTCAGTTTTCATTTTGAAAAACTTGATTATCGTTTCAATCCAAGGAAAGGATACAGAATGGAAATCACTGCGGGCACTGGAAACAGAAAAATCACGAGGAATTCAGAGATTAATCCTGTCTTATATGACAGCCTGAGATTAATTACAACACAGTATAATGCCGAGCTGAATATTGACTATTATTATTCACCTGGAGGCCGGCATGTAATTAATCCCGGACTTTCTTCAGGTATCATTGATAATCCTGAAATATTCTCAAATGAACTTTTACGTTTCGGCGGACTGAAATCACTGCGTGGATTTGATGAAGAGTCTCTCTTCGCCAGCGCTCTGGCAATCGGCAAATTGGAATACAGATATATTCTGGAAGAAAATTCTTTCCTCTTTCTTTTTTTCAATGCCGCATGGTACGAGAACATCAGCAGAAATACTTCTTATAATGATATCCCATATGGTTTCGGCGCAGGAATAAATTTTGAAACAAGAATCGGAATCATGTCTGTAAACTATGCTCTGGGCAAACAGTTTGATAATCCAATCCTTGTACGAAATGGCAAGATCCATTTCGGGATAGTAAACTATTTCTGATAAACAATCTTCTTACAATCCTGTGAACATTCACATTCAGATAATGGCTCTGATTAATTACTTTTGCCGACTATGAATCTGAAAAACGATCTTTTGCTAAGAGCTGCTCGCGGTGAAAAAACAGAAAGAACACCTGTGTGGCTGATGCGCCAGGCCGGAAGAGTTTTGCCTGAATACAGGGAAGTAAGGAGGCAGGCCAATGGCTTCAAAAATCTCGTGGAAACACCGGAACTTGCCGCTGAAGTCACTATTCAACCTGTTGACATTTTGGGAGTTGATGCGGCAATTATTTTTTCTGACATCCTTGTGATTCCTGAAGCAATGGGACTTCCTTACCAGATGGTGGAATCAACCGGTCCATGGTTTGAGAATACTGTCCAAACTTCTTCAGATATCGACAAACTAAAAGTAGCGGGTGCAGATGACCTCAAGTATGTTACTGAAGCGATCAGAATCACTAAAAAAGAATTGAACGGACGTGTCCCTTTGATTGGTTTTGCCGGAGCGCCATGGACGATTTTATCTTACATGATTGAGGGTAAGGGCAGCAAAACTTTCAGCAAGGCGAAAAAATTTCTTTACACGGAGCCGGCATTATCTCACAAGCTCCTGGATAAAATCACAAAGAGCACAGTTGAATATCTGAAAGCTCAAATTAAAGCCGGAGCTGACATAGTCCAGATTTTTGACTCGTGGGCAGGAGTTCTTTCACCAACGCATTATTCAGAATTCGCCGCTAGATACATTGAAGAAATCTGCAGTCAAATAAAAGAAGTGCCAGTGACAGTATTCGCCAAAGGTGCATTCTTTGCCCGGAAGACTTTTGCTGAAGGCGCATGTTCTGTCATTGGCCTTGACTGGAACATGGATCCTGCTGAATCAAGATCAATCATCGGAAATGACAAGACACTCCAGGGTAACATGGACCCTTGTCTGCTTTATTCTTCATATGAAACAATTGAAACTGAAACCAAGGCTATGCTGAAAGCATTCGGTACGGAACGATACATTGCAAACCTTGGTCATGGCTTGTATCCTGATATTGAAAAAGAAAAAGTGAAATTTTTTATCGATACGGTTAAGAACTTCAGGCATTCCTGATTTTCCGGTATTCGCCTGATCCGGAATAATTTGTTTCTTTTGCAAGGAAGCATTTTACTTAAAGCATATGCTTGAAAAAGGGAATAAGAAAATTATCCGGGCCTGGACCATGTATGATTGGGCCAATTCGGCTTATTCCCTGGTAATCACTTCCGCTTTATTTCCAATTTATTTTCATGCCGTAACCACAACGGATGAAAACAATACGGTGAATTTTCTGGGACGCACTTTCAACAGCGATTCACTTCAAACCTATACGATCTCATTCGCTTTTTTACTGATAGCTGTAATGAGTCCATTGCTCAGTTCCATTGCAGATTATAGCGGGAAAAAGAAAAAGTTCATGTATTTCTTTTCCACTCTTGGTGCGATTTCATGTTCTTCACTCTTCTTTTTCAAAGGCGTTGACACACTTTGGATCGGTGTTTTCGGAGCAATCCTGGCAGCAGTAGGATATGCGGGAAGTATTGTTTTCTACAATGCCTTTCTGCCGGAAATAGCCGAGCCTGAAGACCAGGACAAAGTGAGCGCGAAAGGATTTGCCATGGGTTACATCGGGAGCTCATTGCTGCTGATATTTTCACTCACTATGATAATGTTTCCTGATTGGTATGGAGGCATTGAAAGCGGAACAGCAACCAGGCTGGCTTTCCTTCTCGTAGGAGTATGGTGGTTTGGTTTTGCACAATACACTTTCTATCATCTGCCTGACAATGTATATGACCGTCCAAAAGCAAGCAGGTACATTTTTCACGGATATCAGGAGCTTAAAAAAGTTTGGTCCGAGTTACGCCAGAGCAGCCGGCTTATGTCATTTCTGCTTTCCTTTTTCTTCTACAACATGGGTGTACAGACCGTCATGTATGTAGCTACATTATTCGGAGAAGGCGAACTCAATTTACCTTCAGAGATTTTAATTGCAGTAATCCTGATCATTCAGTTTGTCGCGATCGGCGGAGCCTTTCTGTTCAGCGGTCTCTCGAAAAGATACGGCAACATCCGTGCACTGACGATATCCATTATCATCTGGATTTTCGTTTGCATTGGAGCTTATTTTTGCGACAAACGCTATGGTGTGAACGAGCAAAATATGTTCATTGTACTTGCTGCAATTGTAGGACTTGTAATGGGTGGAATTCAGTCACTCTCCCGCTCCACTTACTCTAAACTACTCCCAGAAACAATTGATCATGCCTCTTATTTCAGTTTCTATGATGTGTGTGATAAAATAGGAACCGTGCTTGGCACTTTCGCTTTTGGATACATTAATGAAGTGACAGGAAGCATGCGAAACAGTATAGTAGTGCTAATCAGTTTTTTCATTATCGGATTGATTTCGTTACTTCGCGTTCGCAGGGACGAACCGGTAGTCTTGAAAGGAATAGCAGATAAGACCGGAGCCGGACTTTCGAGTTAAAATTCTTCTGAAGGATAAAGAATTATGCAAGTAGATATTTTTATACCCTGTTTCATTGACCAGATGTTTCCAGACAGCGCCATGAACATGGTGAAAGTTCTTGAAAAAGCAGGCTGCACGGTGAATTATAACCGTGAACAAACCTGCTGTGGACAACCAGCCTTCAATGCAGGGTATTGGGATCAATGCAAGGAGATCGGGGAAAAGTTTATTGCAGATTTTCCAAATGACCACTACATTGTTTCACCATCTGCGAGTTGTGTTGGCATGGTGAAGAACTATTATTCTGATCTGTTTCATAATACAGTTCTTCACAATGAATACAAATCCATTCGGAAGAACATTTACGAACTCAGCGATTTCCTTGTAAATGTTTTAAAGATGACAGACTTCGGCGCAAAACTGGAAGGCTTTGCCACATATCATGACTCTTGCAGCGGTTTGCGAGAAGTTGGCATTAAGAAGGAGCCTCGTGCCTTGCTGGAAAAAGTATCCGGACTCGAACTGAGGGAAATGGAAGAAAGTGAAACCTGTTGCGGATTCGGCGGGACTTTTTCTGTCAAATATGAAAGCATTGCTGTAGGCATGGCCGAACAGAAAATAAAGCACGTCGAGAAAACCCAGGCGGATTATATAATTTCAACAGACCTTAGTTGCCTCATGCACATGGACGGTTATCTTAAAAAGCAGGGAAAGAAAATGAAGATCATGCACCTGGCAGACGTCCTTGCAAGCGGATGGTGATGCAAATTAAATCAGGCGGTAATTTTTGTACTCACCCGGTCTCCATCCGGTGAGCTTTTCCACTTTGGTTTTAAAGAGAGCTTTCATTCCAAGATTTTTCCTGGAAGGATCAAAATCGAATTTCCAGTTCTGACTCTTGATTCGATTCAACATTACCTCCGGATGTTCTCCTTCGAAGCGGCTCAGGGAATCTATGCCTGAGTAATCAAACTCATCCGAAGGGCTGACGTTTCTCTTTACCCAATCATCAGAGTGCCAAAGCTTGTGAAAATATTTTTGCTTCTCCTGCTGATATTGAGGCGGCTTTACCCATCCGTAATGATATATGCATGCATTTGCTTTCTTCACATTCAGCGGCCTGTCGCCTTTTCGAAAACCCTGTGCATCCTTGTATGAGCGGATTGAAGGATCATTGCGTACAATCCGAACTTCCCTCCTGTACCATCTGCTCGAATCACCGATATAATCATATGATCCGTAAAAATGCATGTAATCGAAAAGCAATCCTTCTACTTCAGGATTGTCTTTCCACTCTTTCATTGCCTGCTTAACAGGTACAAGAAACTGCTCATGCAGAACTTCATCTCCCTGAATGTAGAAGCACCAGTCAGAATCCGGCGCTACCTGGTCGAGCGCTTTATTTGTTTCCACCGCCAACACCTTTCCTCCTTCCCTTAAGGAGTCATCCCATGTACTTTTGAAAACTTTAACTTTAGCCGAACTGATTGATTCAATCAGTTTTTCTGTATCATCTTCTGAATTTCCCAGCATGAGGATGAACTCATCGCACAATGGAAGAACAGAACTGATTGCTTCCACAACAGGATAGTCATACTTAACTGCATTGCGGATAAATGAAAAACCCGAGACTTTCATGTAATTCAGAGACCTGTGTAATTGAAAGGAGTTATTTCCTTTAATCTTGTTTTTAGGCCGCTATCAAGATTTAATCCGTCAATAAATGAATGTATTGATTCTTTTGTGATTTTGGAATTGGTTCGGGTAAGAGACTTTAATGCCTCGTAAGGCTTTGGGTATTTTTCTTTGCGTAAAATTGTTTGAATAGCTTCGGCGACAACTGCCCAATTGGAAGACAGGTCATCATCAATTGCCTGCCTGTTTACAGAAATTTTTCCTAAGCCTCTTCTCAAAGACCGCAGTGCAATAACTGTATGAGCAAATGGCACACCCGCATTGCGAATCACCGTGCTGTCGGTTAGATCGCGCTGAAGCCTTGAAATAGGAAGCTTGGCAGATAAATGTTCGAATATGGCATTAGCCATTCCAAGGTTGCCTTCGGAATTTTCAAAATCGATGGGGTTTACCTTGTGTGGCATTGCAGAACTTCCCACCTCATTGCCTTGAATAGACTGACTGAAATAATCCATTGAAATGTATGTCCAGAAGTCGCGGTTGAGATCAATGAGAATATTATTGATTCTTTTTATGTTGTCAAACAATGCGCAAAGGTGATCGTAATGTTCAATCTGAGTTGTGAGTTGTTGTCTGACAAGATCAAGTCTGTCTTCTACAAAATCATCTGCAAATTTCTTCCAGTCGACTGAAGGATAGGCAACATGATGAGCGTTGAAATTTCCTGTTGCCCCGCCAAACTTTGCACTGAAAGGAATCTTCTTCATCAACTCAAGCTGGCTGCTGATTCTTTCAACAAACACACCGACTTCTTTCCCTAGTCGGGTCGGTGATGCAGGCTGACCATGCGTCCTGCTGAGCATGGGAATGTCATTCCACTTTTCTGAAAGTTCATTCAAGCTGGTAAGAATTTCCTCCAGCATTGGAATGTAAACACTGTAAACAGCATCTCTCACTGCCATTGGCATTGCAGTATTATTGATATCCTGAGAAGTGAGTCCGAAGTGAATGAACTCTTTATAATCATCCCAACCGAGAAGATGCATCTTTTCCTTGATGAAATATTCCAAAGCTTTTACATCATGATTTGTCTCTTTCTCAAGCTCTTTCACTCTGTCTGCGTCAGCAGCATTAAATTTTCTGTACAGATCACGAAATTTCTCTGCAGATGTGGCATTGATTCCGGCAAGTTCCGGAAGTGGGATTTCACAGAGAGCAAGGAAATACTCCACCTCTACCTGGAGTCGGTAACGAATCAAAGCTTGCTCGGAGAAGAAATCCGAAAGCACTAGTGTTTGATTACGGTAACGCCCGTCAACCGGGGATACTGCATTGAGTGAGTTCAGGTCGTGCATCAGTAATTATAGCACGAAGGTAAGAAAATCAAAACTCAGTAATGCTGATTTTCGAATAATTTCCAAGAATTAACTCCATAAATCAGGTATCCAATAAATATTATACGAAAAATACTTGGAAACTTTATGTATCCTAAAAGTTTCCATAGTTTTGCGTCCTAATGGAACAAGTTACAGACCACAGTCATTTGATTTCTGAGAGAATACTCAATGCTGCAAGAGAATTGTTTTTCAGACACGGCGTGAAAAGTGTAACAATGGATGACATTGCTGCAAAATTGGGCATGTCAAAAAAAACCATTTACAAAACCTGCAAGGACAAACAAAACCTGGTAACTGAACTGGTCTTATCGGAATTAAAAAAGCAGCTGGAGGACATGCATGGAATCAGGGAATCCTCTACCAACGCGATTCATGAGCTTATGCAGATGATGCAATACATGGGAAACAAATTCCAAACTATGAACCCTATTCTGTTTTATGACCTGCAAAAATATCACTCGGCATCTTGGAAACATTTTAAATCATTCAGAGAGAAAGAGCTTACCGGATTTATCGAAGACAACCTTAAAATGGGCATGAAACAAAACCTCTACAGGAGCGATCTGAAAGTAAAAATCCTAGCAAGACTGCGTCTGGAACAAGTCGAGCTGGCATTTAATCCTGAAGCTTTTCCTCCAGATCAATTTAATGTGGGAGAAGTGCAGGTTACCTTGCTGGATCATTTCCTGCAAGGTGTGGTTACATTAAAAGGGCACAAGTTGGTTAACAAATACAAAAACATTGAAGAAGAAGAAGAATAATAATTTTTCTCAAAACTAATTTTATGAAAAAAACACTAATCGGACTATTGCTTCTTTTGTACGGGCAAAGGGCTCATTCGATTGTTCAGGACAGCGTTTACCGGTTTTCAGCAAAGCAGGCAGTTGAATACGCTCTTCAGAATCAAATGGATGTACAGAATGCAAGACTCGATGCAGGAATTTCCAAAGCTCAGGTGAGGGAGATCGTAGGCATAGGACTTCCACAGGTGAACAGCAGTTTTGATGTGCAGCATTTCGTGGAACTGCCAACATCTTTGCTTCCTGCTGAATTTTTTGAAGGAGAAGCGGGAGAATTTATTCCTATACAGTTCGGCACAAAATGGAATGCGACCGGTAATCTCAGCGCTTCACAATTGCTGTTTGATCCTACTTACTTATTGGGTGTAAAAGCAACAAGAACATTTCATGAACTGGCTACAAGAAATTTATCACGCACTGAAACGGAAACAGCCCTTAACGTTTACAAAGCCTACTATAACAATCTGCTTCTTATTGAAAGAAGAAAAGTTCTGGATGCAAACGTTCAGCGAATTACAAAACTTCATGATGACACAAAGGCTTTGTATGAAAACGGATTTGTAGAAAAGCTCGACTATGACAGGGTGAAACTTGAATTGAACAACATTCGCTCTGAACAAGACAAGTTCGGAAGACTGATTCTTCTGTCTGATCAGATCCTGAAATTTCAAATTGGAATGAATGCTCAGATGAAACTTATTCTTACAGATTCACTTTCATCTTCTGACATCAAAAACATTTCTGTTCCTCTTGAAAAGGCAGATGTGACAAAAAGAATAGAATATTCAATTTTGCAAACTCAGTCTCAGCTCCAGGAATACAATATTAGAAGGTACAGGGCAGGATACTACCCCACCCTTCATGCATACGGAAGCCTGAGCGCGAATGCCCAGCGCACCGAAATGAATTTCTTTGACTCCGACAGAAGATGGTTCAGTACAGCCGTAGTGGGAGCCACTGTTCGTTTTCCAATTTTTGATGGCCTGCAAAAAAACTCGAAAATCAGACAGGAAAAACTTTCACTGCAAAAAATCAGAAATGAAATTAAATCCTTTGAGCAGGGTGCATTGATTGAAATTTCTGCGAAGAGAAATTCACTCGTTGACGCTTTAAACTCCCTCGAGGTTCAGGAGCAAAACCTTCAATTGGCAACAGATATCTATAATATATCCAAAATAAAATATGATCAGGGAGTCGGTTCCAGCCTGGAAATCATGGATGCAGAAACGTCATTAAAGGATGCCCAAACAAATTACTTCTCTGCAATGTACGAAGCAGTGATTTCCAAAATAGAACTTGACAAATCAATGGGCAATTCCATTTATTAAAATTCAATCACATCATATATATGAAAAACAGAATTTTTTTCTATTCACTAATAGCTGTAGCTTATTCCTGCTCCAGCGGCCAGAATAATGTTGACAAGCAGGCAAAGCTGCAGGAACTGCGCAAGCAACAATCTGAATTAAAGCAGCAAATCACTGAGCTCGAAACTGAACTCGCAAACAGCGATACCACTTTAGAAGCACGAGCTAAAAATGTGGTAGTGACCGAAATGAAGACAGCACCCTTTCTTCATTTTATTGAAGTTCAGGCAAAGGTTGAAGGAGATGAAGACGTCATTGTCAGTGCAGAAAGTATGGGGACCTTAATGAAAGTGAATGCACGCCCGGGCGATAAAGTTTCTAAAGGGCAGCTTCTTGCATCGACTGATGACAGGATCATCATGCAAAGTATCGCTGAAGTTCAGACACAGCTTGACCTTGCAACTCATTTGTATCACAAGCAGCAAAACCTCTGGACTCAGAAAATAGGCAGTGAAGTACAATATTTACAGGCAAAAACAAACAAGGAAAGTCTGGAAAAAAGAATGGCCACACTTCGTGAGCAATTGGACATGACGCGCATCAAATCTCCAA
Organism: Bacteroidota bacterium; assembly: GCA_003389385.1. Taxonomy (GTDB): domain Bacteria; phylum Bacteroidota; class Bacteroidia; order AKYH767-A; family 2013-40CM-41-45; genus QQVM01. The sequence goes on along the minus strand of QQVM01000017.1, from coordinate 321,456 downwards.
TAAACGGAACTGTTGACCAGGTTTATATTAAAACAGGTCAAACAGTAGCTCCCGGAATGCCTGCTTTCAGGGTGGTGAACACAAACTCGCTCAAAGTTACTGCAGAAGTGGCTGAATCATTCATAAGCAAAGTAAATAAAGGAAATGAAGTGATTATTTCATTTCCTGACATGAACAAAGAGATAAGAAGCAAACTCGACTATGCAGGAAGAGCAATTAATCCCATGAACAGGACATTCAATGTAGAAGTCAGGTTAAATGAAAAGGACGGCAATTACTTACCCAATATGGTTGCTGTTCTCAGAATTGTAGACTATGAAAACGAAAAAGCATTTGTAGTTCCCGTCGGATCAATTCAGAAATCAAAAGAAGGTGAATTCTTGTACGTGGCAGGCACAGAAAACGGAAAAACAGTTGCTCTTCGTAAAAGCGTAATAAGCGGTATGACATATAATGGTTATACCGAAATCACCGGTGGACTGGAAGAAGGCGACAGAGTCATCACATTCGGCTATCAAAATGTGATTGAAGGAGACATCATTAAGTTATAATGCTTGCAGGATCTTTTTCAAAGTATTAAATCATTATGAAAGAAATAAAAAAAGAATTCAAGCCTTCATCCTGGGCCATAGACAACAAGGTGTCAATTTTTATCCTGACTGTCATGCTCACAATTTCCGGAATCCTGGCATATCAAGGACTTCCTAAGGAGAGCTTTCCGGACATATCGCTTCCTAATATATACGTCAGCGTTGTACATCCGGGCACTTCACCTAAGGACATGGAAAACCTGATCGTACGCCCTATAGAAAAAGAATGTAAAAATATTGCCGGAGTCAAAAAAATTAAAAGCAGCTCTCTGCAGGATTATTGCAATGTGGTAGTCGAATTCGGATCGGATGTAAAAATTGACGATGCACGACAGAAAGTGAAAGATGCAGTTGACAGGGCAAAGAGAGATCTTCCGAAAGACTTAAAGAACGAGCCTGAAATAATTGAAATCAATTTTGCTGATCTGCCAATCATGCAGGTAAATATCAGTGGAGACTATGATCTTAATAAGCTCAAGCAATATGCTGACGATGCCAAGGATTACCTTGAAAGCATGAAGGAAATCAAAAAGGTGGAGATGATTGGGGCATTGGAAAGAGAGATACAGATCAATGTAGACATGCTCAAAATGCAGGCGGTTGGTATTGGAATGGGTGATATCGCTAGGGCAGTTCAATCGGAGAACCTGACTATACCCGGAGGAAGTGTGAACATTGACGGAGTCAGAAGATCACTCAGTGTCAGCGGTGAATTTAAAAATGTCGATCAGGTCGCTAACCTTGTGATCAACTCCATTGAAGGAAAAGCTGTTTATTTAAAAGACATTGCAGAGGTCAAAGATTCATACCGTGAACAGGAGAGCTATGCTCGTCTAGATAAGCAGAATGTAATTACACTGAATGTTATCAAAAGAAAAGGCGAGAATTTAATTGAAGCTTCAGATAAAATTTCTGCTCTAATCAAAGATCTGAAAGAAAACAAATGGCCGAAAGACATCAAAGTAACTCTTACCGGAGATCAGAGCGCACAAACCAGGCTAACCCTACATGACCTTATCAATACTATCATCATTGGCTTTGTACTTGTATTCATAATACTGATGTTCTTTATGGGTGCAACAAACGCATTCTTTGTGGCCGCCTCGGTCCCTCTTTCCATGTTCCTTGCCTTCATAGTGATGCCGACCATAGGCTTCACGCTGAATATGATTGTATTGTTTTCATTTCTGCTTGCGCTGGGAATTGTGGTGGACGATGCGATTGTAGTCATAGAAAATACACACAGGATTTTTTCAAACGGTAAAAAATCCATTACTGAAGCAGCCAAGCTAGCCGCCGGAGAAGTTTTTCTTCCTGTATTATCCGGAACTCTGACTACCCTTGCTCCATTCATTCCCTTGCTTTTCTGGAAAGGAATCATCGGCAAGTTTATGTTCTTCCTTCCAGTTACACTCATCGTGACTCTTATGGGATCTTTAGTAGTCGCATACATTATCAACCCGGTTTTTGCTGCGCAGTTTATGCGCCCTCACAATGATTCAGAGGAACGAAAGAAAAAATCCCTGCGCACTTCATTGATTTTTTTCGGAGTTGCTATTGTATTTGGATATTTAATGGGCAGAGGTACTGGAAACTTTGCCGTGTTGACATTACTCTTGTTTATAGTTCATAAATTTTGGCTGCAAAAAATTGTCAAAAATTTCCAGATTAAAACCTGGCCGGCATTTCAGGAGAGATACAAACGTGCATTGGTTTATTGTCTCCACCGGCCATGGAAGATGATGTTTCTTACTGTGGGGATTTTCTTCTTGTCGATTTTCATGCTGATAATAAGAAATGGTGGTATAAGTTTCTTTCCAGTGGCGGACCCAAATTTTATTTATGTATATACAAGCTTGCCTGTGGGAACAGATCAGGCATACACTGATTCAATTACAAAAATTGTTGAGGACAGAGTTTATAAAACAATCAACTGGCCCAATCCAATTGTAAAATCGGTCATTGCTAATGTCACTGTAAGTGTGACAGATCCATCCGACGAAGATCAAAACAGTTACCCGAACAAAAGCAAAGTTTCAGTAGCCTTTGTAGAATACGGGAAAAGAAATGGTGAATCGACCGCACAATATTTGGACAAAATACGTGAAGCGGTGAAAGGCATACCTGGAGCCGAAATCACCGTTGCCCAGGAGCAAGGGGGGCCACCAGTAGGAAAACCTGTAAATATTGAAGTGAGCGGGGATAATTATGAGGACCTTGTATCAAGCAGTAAGGATTTAAAGCGATACCTCGACAGTCTCAAAATCGATGGCGTGGAAGAACTGCGCAGCGATTTGCAGGATCAAAAACCTCAGGTTGTTTTCAATATAGACAGGGAAAGAGCAAACAGAGAAGGCATTTCAACATACATGATTGGAAATGAAATTTTCATGGGTGTTCTTGGGGCTGATATTTCAAAGTACAGAGATTTGAATGACGATCACAACATTGTTATAAAGTATAAGGATGACCAGCGGTATAATGTAGACATGCTTCGAAATCTGAAAATACTTTATCGCGACATGAACATGGGCGGTATTGTGAGAAATGTGCCATTGTCCTCTTTTGCCGAAGTCAAGTATTCCGACACCTACGGAATTATCAAGCGAAAAAACCAAAAGAGGGTTGTAACCATTTCATCCAACGTCTTGGGAGGATACAATGAAAATGAAGTAGTACAGGAAGTTCAAAAAGCGATAAACTCGTTTGGAAAATTGAACGGAGTAAATATTGAAATGACAGGATCTCAGGAAGAACAAGCCGAGACATCTGCATTTTTGGGATGGGCGATGATGGCATCCCTCCTTTTGATTGTACTGATACTTGTACTCCAGTTTAACTCAGTTTCAAAGCCGATCATCATCCTCACAGAAATAGTATTCAGTATAATTGGTGTATTTATCGGATTCTCGCTCTTCAAAATGGAATTCTCAATTGTGATGAGCGGTGTGGGAATTATCGCTCTTGCAGGCATTGTTGTTCGAAACGGAATTCTTCTTGTTGAATTTACAGATTTGCTAAGGGAAAAAGGTGTTCCTGTTTTTGACTCTATTGCTGAAGCAGGTAAAACCAGGATGACGCCGGTGATACTCACTGCACTTGCGGCCATTCTTGGTTTGATCCCACTTGCTGTAGGTCTGAATATCGATTTTGAAGCCTTGTTCAGAGATTTTAAACCGGGAATTTATTTCGGAGGAGACAACACTGCTTTCTGGGGACCTCTTTCCTGGACCATGATTTTCGGGTTGGGTTTTGCTACCTTTCTGACTTTATTCATGGTACCTGTCATGTATCTGATTTCAGAACAGATGAAAAACAAGTTAAAAAAGTTGACAGGAAAGCCAGTTGATAAAGGGGTGGCAGCAAAAAAATACGAGGAGCTGATGAAAGTTGAAAACTTCTGATTTATGAATAAGGTTCTTTTTACATTGTTCATCATCCAATCTGCATTATTTTATTCATGCGGAAAAAAAGAAAACAGCGCAAGTCCAGAGTACCGTGAAATCATACATGCGGTATATGCTTCTGGAAAAGTTCTTCCACAAAATCACTACCAGGTATTCAGCAAGTTCCCTGGATATGTAATCCAGGTGCATGTTGAATCTGGTCAGGTGATTAATGCAGGTGCTCCTCTCATTTCAATCAAGAATGAAATGAATGAATATTCGATTGCCAACGCCAGAAATCAATACAAACTAGCCGAAGAGAACGCTGACGAAAAAGGCTCCATGATGATTGCGCTGAAGCAGGAAGTGGAAAGTGCCCGATCCAAGTTTCTGCTGGACAGTATAAATTACATTAGGAACAAAAGCCTGATTGAGAAACAAGCGGTTTCAAAATCAACTTTCGACCAGTCTGAAACACAGTACGCAATTTCCAAACATAATTATCGTCGTGCTGCTGAAAATTTTTCAGTGGCTAAAAATCGCTTGCAGGTTGAAAAACTGAATGCTTATAACCAGCTTCAGTCGCTGATCAGCGCAAAGGGCGATTATGACATCCACTCCCTTATCAACGGAAAAATATATGATGTCAATGCAGATCCCGGAGGACTGGTGAGCAGTATTAAACCATTGTTTGATATCGGTGACGCATCTGAATATGAAGCGGAACTTGAAATTGATGAAACAGATATAAGTTTTATCAAAGAAGGGCAAAAGGTGGTTTATTCAATTGACGCATACCGTGACAGGAATTTCTCCGGAGTCATCACCAGAATTTATCCAAAAGTGAATGCACTTACCAAGACATGCCGTGTAACCGCAACATTTGAAAATCCGGATTCATTGAGTCTTTTCAGCGGGCTCTCACTTGAAGCTAATATAGTGATTGAAGAAGGAAAAAAAGCACTTGTAATACCGCGTGAATTTGTTCGTTCAGGAAATCAGGTGATGGTAAAAGGTGAAGACAAGCCAAGAACCATTGTTAAGGGTATTGAAGATCTTGAATACGTAGAAGTAATTAGCGGAATTGACGAGCATGTGACTTTGGTCCGCTTTTAGTTAAATACATGAATCTGAATAACCCGGTAATCAGAATTGCTTTAACTCATCTGATAGCAAAGAAGAGGCAAACGATTGTTGCCACACTGGGAGTGATGTTCGGCATCATGGTATTCATTTTTCAGGCCGGACTCATAACCGGGTTTCAAAGCACGTTTATTGACCAAACAGTAAACCTCACTGCGAACATTCACATATTCAATGAGCCTGATAACAATAGAGAAAGTATCATCAGCAAATTAAATCCGGAAAAAAATAAATGGGTAGTACTGCGCAACCAAAAGCCGAAAGACGAACTGAATAAGATTCGCAATGGTTTCCAGATAATGAGAATTATTGAGCATCATCCGGAAGTCCACGGGGTGTCACCTTTTCTTGGCACACAAGCAATCTTGCGCGCAGGAATTGTACAGTACAGCGGAAGACTTGCAGGTGTTGACATTGACCGGGAAGATCTGCTATTTAACGTTTCCGATTATATGACAGAGGGCGATGTAAGCCGTCTTAAAACAACCAACAATGGCATAATACTCGGCGATGGTCTTGCCGAACGTCTGGGAATAGGAATAAATGATAACATCACGGTAATCGCACCGACAGGCACGGCCAATAACATGAAAGTAGTTGGTATCAACCATACCGGACTTACTGAAGTAGACAGAAACCGTGCATATATCAGTATCAGAAATGCACAAAAATTGCTTGGAGTAGACCATTCCTATATCACAGACCTAAACATAAAGCTAAAGGATATCAATAAAGCTGAAGTACTCGCAGCTGAATTCAGAGAAAAATTCGGCTACAATACTGAAGATTGGAAGCAGGCAAATGCAAACATCTTCGGAGTGTTCAGAATTCAGAACATGGTGACATATTTAATCATCGTATCCATTCTAATCGTATCCGGCTTCGGAATCTTCAACATCCTTATGATGATCATTTACGAAAAGATGCCTGACATCGCGATACTGAAGGCAATTGGATACAAAGACAAGGACATCAGAAAAATATTCCTAATTCAGTCAATGCTAATAGGCATCACCGGTGGAATACTAGGTCTGATTCTCGGATACCTGATGACCTTAATAGTAGGCAGCATACCCATGAATGTAAAAGGTTTTATCACGATGGAATACCTCCACTTCAACACCTCTCCCCTGTTCTATATCTTTGCATTTGTATTCGCACTGATCGCAACATCACTGGCCGGTTATTTTCCTGCCCGCAAAGCTGCCAAGGTGGATCCTATTGATATCATCCGGGCTAAATAAACTGAATATGAACTCCGGGCCAATCATACAAACAAAGGGACTGAATAAATTCTATCATGATCCGGTCGAATTTCAGGCTTTAAAAAATATTGACCTTGATATACAGCGCGGAGAACTCATTGCGATTACAGGTGCATCCGGCAGCGGAAAGTCGACTTTGTTATACGTATTAAGCACACTTGACACTGATTATGAAGGTCAGATAATTTTTGATGGAAAAGATTTAAAAGGTTTATCCGGTGACAGGCAGGCAGAACTTCGCAATGAAAAAATCGGATTTGTGTTTCAGTTCCACTACCTACTGCCTGAATTCACAGTACTGGATAACGTTGCCCTGCCCGCAATGAAATTAGGACGAAAAAGTAAGGAAGAAATTTTTATATCCGCAATGGAAAAACTGGAGTTGCTCGGACTGGGAGATCAGGCTTTAAAGAAGGCCAACAAACTTTCAGGAGGGCAACAGCAAAGGGCTGCAATTGCCAGAGCCTTGATAAATGATCCCGGGATAGTATTCGGAGATGAGCCAACTGGAAATCTTGATTCCAAAAATTCGGATAATGTGCTGGATATTTTCCATAGTCTGAAAAATGAATTCAAACAGACAATTTGCATGGTCACGCACGATATGAGTCTTGCCGAACAAGCAGATAGAATTATTACTTTGCACGACGGAGAGATAGTATCAAAATGAAAGAGTCGCTGACTAAAATTTCTGTTGTTTCTTATCTGAATAGCATGCCATTTGTGTTTGGCTTACAGAATCATGCCGTAAGCAATAAAATCATCCTCACAAGAGATACACCTTCTGAATGCGCACGGAAACTGCTGAGCGGTGAATCACACATAGGATTAGTTCCAGTGGCCATGATCCCCACCCTCCCGTTTCATCGTATGGTGGCAAATCATTGTATCGCTGCTGATGGTGCCGTAGATTCTGTATTACTGCTCAGCGAAAAACCTTTGAATCAAATCAGCAAAATAATGCTTGATTACCAATCGATGACCTCTGTACGTCTTGTTAAAATATTGGCTTCAGAATTTTGGCAAATTGAACCTGAATGGATTGATGCCAGTCAGGGCTTTGAAAATGAAATTTCTGGAAGCACAGCAGCAGTTGTGATAGGAGACAGAGCCATGAAAATTCAGAATTCATTTCGGTATAAATATGATTTGTCAGAAGCCTGGAAACAACTGACGGGCCTTCCATTTGTTTTTGCCTGCTGGGTGTCAAACAGAGAGATCAGTACGGAACTGAACTCAGAGTTGGAAGAGGCATTTGAATTCGGAATAAACAGTCTGGATGCTGTAATCCAGGCATATGATCAAGATGGAATCGATCCGGATTATGCGCTAAAATATTTACAGGAAAAAATCATTTTTCGTCTGGATCAAAACACAAAAGACGGGATGGATGCATTTTTATCCAAATTAGAAAAACTTCCTGTCAGCGAGAAATAAAAAAAGCGAAACTGTACTGCCTCGCTTTTTACAATGTATTATTAGATCTTATTTTGCCAATTCGAAACGAAGCGTCTTTTTGAAACTTTCGTTTTGAAGAGTAATAAAATAAATTCCGGATGGATTAGCAGAAAGGTCCAGCTGATGGATTGAACCTGAAGGATTGTAAATTTTCTCCTGGTGAATTGTTTTGCCAATCACTGAATGAACTGTGATTGTGAGCTCAGATCCAAGATTTCTGGTAAGATTCATATCAAGGTTCAAAATACCATCACTCGGATTAGGATAAATGCTGAAGCTGAAATTATCAGGTCCTTCAGTAATCGCGTTAGGGAAAGTGCATGCATTTGAAGTCAGCAGCGATGGATAGAATGAAGACATTGCAAGCGCCATTCTGTTCGCCTGACCATTGGTGAACATATACATGCATGCGTCATCTGTGTAATCCATGTAATTCATAAACATGTAGCCGTTTCCGGTAGGACCTGTGCATGCATCGTACTTTGGCCAAACCTGACAGTCATAATTCTCGGATGCCTGCCTTGGAGTATCTGTAATTCCGTCATCACCGGAACATGACCCATTATCATCACCCCAGATATGATACAAACTAAAGCAGTGGCCTACTTCATGAGTAGTTGTTCTTCCTTTATTGTATGGAGGTGACAGATTAGCGGTTCTTCCAAACGAATCATAGCCAATGACTACTCCGTAGGTATTTGAAGGAGTGGATGTGGGGATTTCTGCATAACCGAGAAGTCCTCCACCAAGATTGCAAACCCAAATATTGAAGTAACGGCTGACGTCCCAGGCGTTAAGTCCACCGGTGGAAAATGATTTTACTTTATCGTCATTGAAACTTGTCATTGTTGTTTGTCTTCTTTCGATGCCGTTCGTAGCATTTCCGTTAGGATCAACTTGAGCCAGACAAAACTGGAAATTGGTATTAGCAGCAAGTGATTTCCAAGGAGCAGGAACCAATCCTGTATCAGCATTTGTCTTCCCGAAGTCTTCATTCAAAGCATCGATCTGAGAAAGAATCTGGGCGTCTGAAATATTTTGGGAAGCGGTCCTGTACACTACATGTACTACCACCGGAATGGTATGCACCACATTTCCGCTGCTCCTGTGAACAGATTGGTCTTGTTGAATTAACGTTTCAAGAAACTGCTGGTCTTTTGCGATTATTTCAGACAGTTCTGGATTCTTTTCAATAAGGCGTTTTGTGTTTTCAGCAGTTCCACATCGGATTTTACCATTGGATGGATTGTGGGCATTCAATGAAAGAAAGCAGACAGAAAATAGGCCTGCCAAAAATAATTTTCTAATGCTCATGTAGCTTAATTCTATATAGTTACGCGTGTTTGACTTTCAGCAAAAGTAACAATTTCGCATCAGCTTTTTAAACATTATGAATCAGTTTCCCACAGTTCTGTAAAATTTTATGCATGAATCTTGGTTTTTTTAAAAAAATCACTTGCCGGGATTTGCTTTACCTCGCATGGCTGCATACTTTCAAGAGAAAGTTCTTCAATTTTTATCCTGACCAACCTTAGGGTCGGAAAGCCGCACGCAGCTGTCATTTTTCTCACTTGCCTGTTCTTGCCTTCAGCGAGTGATATCTCTATCCATGAATCAGACACAGTTTTTCTGTACCTGACAGGCGGATTTCTATCAGGCAGATCAGGTATATGAGTCAGCCGTCTGACTTTACAAGGTTTCGTTATGTATTTTTTACCAGCTACGGAAATGGTAACTCCTGATTCCAATTTCATCGCAGCCTCCGTGCTGAAATTCCCCTCTACCTGCACAAGATAAGTTCGTAAATGCTTCCGGGTCGGATCGAGCAATAGTGAATTAACCCTGGTATCATTTGTAAGAATCAACAAACCTTCACTGTCTGCGTCAAGCCTTCCCACAGGATATACATCTCGTGGAAAAGCATAATCAAGATCCGCAAGGGATTTGTTATTTCCTTCAGGTGTAAACTGCGAAAGCATACCGTAGGGTTTGTATATTTTGAAATATAACTTCATACAAAACTTTTCAGTAACAGGATGAGGATGCATTATAATTAAAGACTGGAGAAATTAGGAATTGGGAAGCCAAATAATTCTTTTACATTTATCCTCCAATTGAATATTCATCATAGCAAATATCACATTTCTCTTAAAATTGTCATTTTTCATTCTTGGATATCATCTATCAAAACTAAATTAAACCATGAAAAAAATCATCTTGTTGCTCTTTTTTTGCAATACAATATCAGTTACGAATGCACAATATAACTGGTTAAGACTTCAAAACTTTCCGGGACGAGGAATATCAGGAGTATCCTATTTTTCCATAAACGGCAAAGGTTATATGGGATTAGGGATAGACAGCCTGAGCCAGAAAACTAATGAATGGTATGAATTTAATCCTGCATCAAATACCTGGACCAGAAAAGCAGACCTTCCAGGTCCGGGTAGAAATGGCGCACCTTCATTTGTAATTAATGGAAAAGGATATGTGGTCACCGGCCAATCTGGCTCAGGAAATTTAAATGACATTTGGGAATACAATCCTGTAAATGATCTTTGGACTCAAAAGGCTAGTTTCCCCGGATCACCCAGGCAAAATGCTGTAGCATTTTCTATCGGAGCAAAAGGTTATGTTGGGACAGGATATCATTCTTCTGCGGCATTTCAGGATTTTTATGAATACGATCCTTCTACTGATTCATGGACAAGGAAAGCAGATTTACCTGGTGGTCCAAGGAGCACTGCAGTAGGGTTCTCTGCAGGCAATAAAGGATACATTGGCTTAGGTGCCAGTGCACAATCTATAATTAACTACAACGATTTATATGAATACAATCCTCTAAACGATACCTGGACTCGCAAAAGCGATTTTCCTTTGATTGCTATTGATGCATCAACTACTATTAGTACGAGTTCCGATGCTTATGTTCTCTGTGGATATTACTATCAATATCAAAATATAGAACATAACCCAATGAATACATGCTTTAAATACAGTCCTTCGAGTGATTCCTGGATATTAATAGGAACATTTCCCGGAATTCCCAGGGGCTATGCAGGTGGCTTTGCAATATCAAACGATATTTATCTTGGAGGAGGCGGGAATAACAGTTTTGTTATTTCAAATGCCACTCTTCTTCGAGATTTTTGGAAACTGCCTAATGGTATCACGATGAGAACAGCTTCTCCAAATTTTGAGGATATAGAAGTTTATCCGAATCCCACTTCTGATTTTATTCGTGTAAGAGGCTCAATAAAAAACTTGAGTTTTGAATCGTACAGAATTTTTGACCGGTCGGGTAAACTAATTCTCGAAAATACATTATCCAAAAATACTAATTTGATTTCCGTGGATCAGATTGCAGATGGAATGTATTTCATTGAATTAATTTCTGATAAAGGAGAAGTGTACGATGGCTCGTTCATTAAAAATTGAGTGAAGTAAAATTCAATTAGATTTTAATTCAAACCTGAGATCGTGAATACAAAGTAAACTGACTATTGACATTCAAAAAAGCAAATTCCGTCACGTAGTAATTTTTTATAATAGCCAGAAATCATATTCGGAGTTTAAGCCCCGATATAGTGTAATACTCCGTTTCTTTATAAAATTCTATATTTGCAGCATGAACCGGCTAAAGCTACACATTGCATGGCTTCTTTTTGCTGTATTGGTAACCAATTTGGTTCCCGAAATTTACCTGCACGGCCTGGTTCATCATGCACATCAGGAGCACGGGCATTGCACTCCCTCAGGTGAGACTCAAATTAGTCTGCAGCATGATCATTGCGAGCTATTGCAATTTGCAATCAGCAGCATGAAACCTTCATACTTTTTCTTTGAACTTCCTGATAGAATCGTATTGCCTGAATACTACAAGCAAAGGCAATCCATTACATTAAGCGAAAATAGAGGCAGAATAAACCTGCGCGGCCCTCCCGTAGTTTGAGCATTTCTTTTTTACTCCTGCAGATGGTATACTGATCAGTATCCCGTTCTTGCTATTATTAACTGCTTAAAATTAACATATAATGAAATTCTCTATAAAAGAGTATTTGCTTATAGCAAAGCTCCTATTAATACAATCTGTCATGGGACAGTCCCTCCAGGGTTATATATACGACTTAAATTCCAGAGAAAGTTTGCCGGGAGCTGTTATTTATATTCCTGACCTGAAAACAGGAACAATAACAAACCAGGAAGGAAAATACTATCTTTCAAAATTACCAAAAGGAAAATTTTTAGTTCAGGTAAAAATGCTTGGATACGCATCCGTCAGCGTTCTAATTGACTTGAATTATATCAGCACTCAGGATTTCTTTTTACAAATGACGGCAATTGAAAAGAAAGAAGTGATTGTTACTGGCAGTCCTTTTACAACTGATCCAAAGATAAGCAGTGTGCCTGTCACACCGGTAGAAAAAATGAAAATAATTACTTCACCGGGCGACAATTTGAGTACTGCGCTTTCTCAAATTCCAGGAGTCGCCGCTATCAGTACAGGGTCCGGAATTGCTAAGCCGGTCATCCGGGGCCTTTCATTCAACAGGGTTTTGGTTATCAATAACGGGGTCAGACAAGAAGGCCAGCAGTGGGGAGATGAACACGGACTGGAAATTGACAAGTTTTCTGTGGACAGAATTGAAATTCTTAAAGGGCCATCCAGCCTCTTATATGGCTCAGATGCCTTAGGAGGAGTTATCAATGTCCTCGAACCGATTCCGGCCCCTGATGGCTCAGTCAGAGGAGAAGTCATTTCGCAATATTCATCCAATAACAGGAATGCATCAGGGTCAGTCATGGCTGAAGGCTCCCACAGCGGCTTCATTTGGAGAACAAGGCATTTTTTGAAGAATGCTATTTCATATAAAACTCCTGCAGAGAGGGTGTATAATTCAGGTTTCAGGGAATATTATTCTGACGCTATGATTGGCATGCACAAATCCTGGGGGTTCTCCCACCTTCACTTTTCCAGGTGGAAATCCAAGGCTGGAATTCCTGAAGGAGAAAGAGACACAGTAAGCTCCAGGCTACTCAATCATGAAGGATTACCGGCAACTGAAAGTGAACTACTATCAAGAGATATTTTTACTCCATTCCAGGATATAAAACACAGAAAGCTCAGTTCAGTAAGTAATTTCATTCTTGGAAAAAACCAGTTAAGGGTAAATGCAGGCATCCAGGAAAACATCCGTGAGGAATACGAAAGTGAAGAGAGTGAAGCTGAGCTGGGGATGAACCTGCGCACTGCGACTGCTGATGTGCGACTTCACTTTCCTGAGCGCAATTCAATTTCAACAGCAATAGGCATTTCAGGAATGATTCAGGAAAATAAAAATTCCGGTGAAGAACTATTAATTCCTGATTACGATCTTCAGGATGCCGGTGTTTATTTCAATATTAAAAAGTCTTATTCGAAAACTTCAATCAATGCAGGATTAAGATATGATACTCGGACAATGGAAAGCGCTGCGCATGTTGAGGATTCCGCTGCAATTTTTCTTAAGCAAACATTTAATTTCGGAAACTTCAGTGCTGCAGCAGGCTTAAGCTATTCACTTTCTGAAAAGTTAAGTATGCGCCTGAATTTGAGTCGTGGCTACAGGGCTCCGAATATCTCTGAACTGACCGCAAACGGAATTCACGAAGGTTTATACAGATTTGAAACCGGAAATCCTACTCTGAAAGCGGAAACATCAGTTCAGGCTGATATTGGTTTTTCCTATGACAGTGAACACATCAGCATCGCTGCTGATCTCTTTGCCAACAGAATCAACAACTTTATTTATGCACGCAATGAAGGAAATGAAGTTATTATTATAGACGGGGAAGAACTCCCCAGATTCCAATACGTTCAGGGCACTGTCGAAATGAAAGGATTTGAATTCACACTCGATTTTCATCCGCACGAAGATATTCACTTTGAAAACACACTTTCCTTCGTAGATGGCAGGAATACAGACATCGGCATGTCACTCCCCTACATTCCGCCACTCACTATTGTTAATGAACTGCGTTATGACATCCATACCGATAAAAAGAAAAAAATAAGTGATCCCTATGTAAAGCTTGGAGTTCACTCCCGGTTAAAGCAAAAAAAAATAGACCAATTCGAAACAATTACACCAGGTGCAGCAGTAATCAATTTATCTGCAGGAGCAAATATTAAACTATCGAATCAGGAAATGAACATGTTTATTAGCGTGAACAACCTATTGGACAAAGCATATTATGATCATCTGAGCAGGCTTAAGGCTGCCGGAATCATGGAACAGGGAATCAACATCACCGCAGGTATAAGCCTTCCTTTTGGAATAAAAAATCCGAAATGAGTGGTGAATTGTAAAATTTGACAGAATTTCGACCGCAAATACCTTAATAATTGGATAACTTTGTAATTCAGTCAAGTGTTATAATCAATAAATCAAATTAAAATTATGAATAGAAATTTGGGGGTTCTCTCCATTATAGGAGCAAGTATTTTTTTTCTTTCACTTTCATCTTGTAAAAAAGAAAATAAATGTGAAGCAGGAAGCGGCGGCGGTGTCAATGTTACTGCAAGACTTTTGCATCACGATGTGCTGATTCCGAATGACAGCTTGAGGCCAGACACTGTCTGGATTAAATACAACGCTATAGACTGGGCTAGTGCTCCTAGTGGATATGATGCCAGGTTCATCGGTGAATTTGGCGAAGACCATGTGCATATAAACGGCCTAAAATGCGGAGATTATTACTTCTACGCCTCTGGATGGGATTCAAATATTTCTGAAGTTGTAAGAGGCGGAAGATCATTATCATTTAATCAGGGAACGGGAGAAATTCCATTGGAAATATTTGTAACTGAATGATTGGTTTCCGTGGTTTTATTCTTTTAGCCATTCTTGCACAGATTATTTTCTCGTGTGAAAAATCTGAACGCAGGAAAGATGAAGGAGTTGTAGTTCCCGGAAATCTGATGCTTGAAGCCAAAGTGGTGCATCACACATGGGAAGTTCCAGGCGTTTGGGTTTATCTGAAAAGAAATGCAGTGGAATTCCCCGGCTATGACAGCACTTTGTACGAATTTAAATTACTGAGCGATTCATATGGCACGGTTCTGTTTGAAAATCTTTATCCTGGAAATTACTACTTGTATGCCAGCGGTTATGATGCCTGGTTTGGGGCGAATGTAAGGGCTTATGTGCCGATAACATTATCAGGTGACAGCGGAAATAAAACTTCAATCCTATTGATGGCCGGAGAATGAATGCAATAAAAAATTCATTTACATTGATTGTACTTGCAATTACAGCATTGTTACAATTCTCATGCACCTATGACAAGCAGGAATTGATCCCTGAAAGCAATTTCCCATCTGAAGTTTCCGCAATCATCACTACCAAGTGCGCAACCGCAGGATGTCACAACAACATCAGTTACCAGAATGCCGGCGGACTTGATTTCAGTTCCTGGGAAAGTATGTATGCTGGCGGCAGAAGCGGAAGCAGTGTAATTCCATTCAGTACAGACTACAGTTTCCTGTTGTATTTTGTCAATTCAGACACATCATTAGGTCCGACTCTTGAACCGAGAATGCCGATAGGAGCTGAAGCTTTGAGTAGTGCCGAGTATCAGACATTGGTAAACTGGATTGCCAACGGTGGACGTAACAAATCAGGTGAGTTGAGATATCCTGACGGAGCTTCAAGAAAAAAAGCATACATATGCATGCAGGGTTGCGACCAGGTTGCGGTAATCGACGCAGAGAGCGGTAATATTATGAAGTACGTATCAGTTGGCATCAGCCCTGAAAATACAGAAGCGCCACACATGGTCAGATTATCTCCTGACGGAAGGTACTGGTATGTAGTTTTCTTTAACGGAAAAATCATTCAGAAATTCCGAACTGAAGATGATACACCTGTAGGCACTGTTAATATCGGCACAGGAGACTGGAACACAATTATCATCACGCCTGACGGTAAAAAAGGATTTGTAAGTGCTACTCTCCTTCAGAAAACAACTGTCATTGATCTGGAGAATATGGTAGTAGAAACAAGCATTTTTCCTGAGTTTCCACATGGAGGATTTATCACGCCGGACGGAAATTACCTGTATCTGACTTCTCAACTCGGCAACTTTGTCAATAAGGTGGATATAAGCAATGTATTTTACAATTATGATCCTGTAATACTGCAGCCGGGAGAAAGTAAAACAACTGCGTCGAGATATGATGCACATGAAATGATTCTGAGTCCTGACGGACAGAAGTATTTCGTTAGTTGTCAGGCAAGCAATGAAGTAAGGATTTTCCGCACGGCAAACGACAGTCTGTTAGGCATTATACCTGTAGGCCATCGTCCACAAGAGTTCAGCATATCTTCTACCCGTCCCTATCTTTTTATTTCCTGCACCGATGACCCGTCCGGAACAAACAGGAAAGGTAATGTATATGTGATAAATTATCAGACAAATTCTTTGATCACTTCAGTCTATACAGGATATCAGCCACATGGCATTGCAGTGAACGACGATAAAGACATTGTTTATGTAGCTCACCTGAATTCTGACAGTAACGGTCCCACGCCACACCACTCTACCGGATGTGGAGGAAGAAACGGATATATGACTGCAATAAATATGAGCAATCTCTCGCTATACAGGAAAACCCAGCCCGATGGATCAAGTTTTGTTTACCGGAATGAACTGCTCACTTTTCCATATTTTGTCGAATACAAAAAGTAATGAAATCATCGCACGCATTTATCCTGATAGATGATGAGTGCGCATTATGCAACCGGCTGGCTGTATGGATTGCCCGTTATGACAAACAAGATGAATTCAGAATAACCGGACTTCAGTCTGAACATGGCAGAATAATCCTGGCGAAGTACGGCATGTCTGGAATCAGCTTGGAGTCAATTATCATGATTGAAGATAATCAGTATTACTCAGGTTCAAATGCAGTAATGGCAATTCTGAAGAAACTGAATGGCGTTTCATTCCTACGAAAAACGTACGGTATTATGCCGACTTCAATAAGAGAAAAAATATACCGTATCGTTGCCAACAATCGTTATAAGATATTCGGGACTGCTAAATATTGTTCTCTGGATAAAAAAATTCGCTCGAAATTTTTAACCTAGTCCTGTTCAATATAAAAAGTAATCTTCCTTTTTGCGAAATCAATAATTGCCTTGTGTGCAAGCAGAATATCGCTTCCGATCACACCGTCAATCTCCGGAAGCTCCAGCTGAGAATAAGATTCATTCACATGTCTGAGATCAAGAAGGATTGCTTCATGATTTGAAATAAGCAATTCACCCAGAGTAAGTGACTCAATCATTACAGCCTGCGTTTCCATGGAATTTGTGCCGAGTCCGGTTGATAATTTATGATGGGGCTTAAAATCCGATGCACTGACAAATGCTTTTATTCTTTCCAGATCGAAAACTGTTCTTGATGCCCCTGTATCTACAAGAAGCTCGGCATTCTTTCCGTTTATTTCAGCGCAAAGGGTAATATGACATCCATCGTCTTCAATCAGCCGGATCTTCAATGGCAGAATTATTTTTTTCATGTGATAAAAAAAGGCATCCGGATGCGGATGCCTTTCATTTGAGTTTGCTGATATTATTTAGATGCTGGCTGATTCATCCCATCCAGAACTTCCATGACTTCCTTCACAGCTTTAGCGGAACCGTTCAACAGTTCCATTTCATCCTTATTAAGTTTAAGTTCGATAATCTGTTCTATTCCCTTACGGCCAAGTTTCACCGGCACTCCCAGATAAATATCTTTTAATCCATATTCACCCTGCAGCCATGCGCAACAAGGGAATATCCTTTTCTGATCTTTGATAACCGCTTCAACCATTTGAGCTGCAGCCGCTCCGGGAGCGTACCATGCGGAAGTACCCATCAGGTTAACAAGTTCTCCACCACCTTTCTTAGTGCGATCAACAATTGCATCCAGTTCCTGCCTGGAGATTAATTCCGTCACAGGAATTCCGGAAACTGTGGTATAACGTGGAAGCGGAACCATGGTATCGCCGTGGCCACCCATAAGCACTGCCTGAATGTCTTTCGGACTCACATTGATTGCTTCGGCCAGGAAGGCACGGTAACGTGCAGTATCCAGGATTCCGGCCATTCCGAAAACACGCGCCGGATCAAACTTCGAAGTAAGATATGCACAATATGTCATCACGTCGAGCGGATTTGAAACAACGATGATGATTGTATCCGGTGAATACTTTACAATGTTTTCCGTAACAGAACGAACAATCCCTGCATTGGTAGCGATCAGATCATCTCTGGACATGCCCGGCTTTCTCGGTAATCCGGATGTGATCACCACCACATCAGAGTTAGCAGTCTTCGCATAATCATTCGTGGAGCCATACATCCTAGTATCATAAAGATTGATCGGAGCTGTCTGCCACATGTCAAGTGACTTTCCTTCAGCAATTCCTTCTTTGATGTCAAGAAGGACCACTTCATGAACAAATTCCCGGCGGGCGATCACATCCGCACAAGTTGCACCGACATTTCCCGCACCCACTACTGTTACTTTCATATTTTGCCTGTTTTAATATTTGAATTCATGCGAAATTAGAAAGCTTCGTGCGATAATAAAAGGAGAAATGTTGAATTTTATTAAAAACTATCAGCTATCAATTATAGTATGGGATAAATTATCGCTGAATTCAAGCCTGTCCTGACTACACTTTTCAGGGCTGATACATGCTCCCAATAGCTTGAAATCTCAAGAATTTTGTTTAAATTTCGTGAAATATTCCGAACGGTCAGCCAGGAGTTCAATACACCTGAGCATCGTTCCGGTGGCATTTACGGGAAATTTGACACTGTCGTAATTATAAACCCAGCAATAAATTTTCTGATATTAAACTGATCCAGTCAGGATGCACAGAATCAATTCTACATTTCTGTTACTACTGTTTCTATCTCTGGCATTTTTCAATGAAGCAGTTCATGGACTTGACAGCAAGGTTCTTTCGAATTCTTCATCGGCAAACAATCTCCCATTCACTGTCTCGCTCAACCCATTTGGTCCTTCCTGTGCAGGAGGCAATAATGGTTCAATTACCGCTTCAACAAACGGTGGAACTCCGCCATTTACCTTTTCCTGGTCTCCGTCCGGTGGTAGCAGTTCAACTGCAAGCGGACTTTCCGCTGGAACATATTCTGTACTTGTGACTGATGCCACAGGATTCAGTGTTACCGAGACAATTTTATTAACAGAACCAGCACCTCTGCTCGCCGTAATCCAAAACTATAATAACGTAGCATGCAATGGTTTAAATACCGGATCCGCAACTGTTAGTGTAAGCGGCGGCAGTCCTGGATATTTGTACTCTTGGTCGCCCAACGGAGGCAGTGGGGCCATAGCGAGGAATCTGATCGCAGGTAACTATACAGTGAGCGTGACAGACCTTGGAGGCTGTTCAGCAAGCGCGAATGTTACAATAAGTCAACCTGCCCCGTTAAGCATTTTATTCAACAATACGCCTGCCAGTTGCACCGGTTCTGCCAATGGAACGTCTGCAGTAAATGTGTCGGGAGGTGTTGCACCATATTCTTACAGTTGGTCTCCAAGCGGAGGCAATTTTTCCCTGGCTTCGAATCTTTCTGCAGGACTTTATACGATGACAGTTACAGATGATAACGGATGTACATATTCGGAAACCACCAACATCACACCCGTTTCTTCAATCTATATCACTTATAATTCCACTGATGCTAGCTGCGGCATGAGTGATGGTGCATTGTCAGTAACACCAGCAGGAGGACAAGCACCATATAGTTATCAATGGTCTCCCATTGGAGGAACATCATCAGTCGCATCCAATTTACCGGCTGGTTCTTATAGCATCACAATTACTGACGGGAACGGTTGCAGCATGACATCCCACCTCGGAGTGAGTAACAGCAGCGGTCCAACAGTTAACATGTCTGCCTCGACCAGTATTGCCTGTTACGGGATGAATACCGGATCTGCCACAGTCAGCGTCAGTGGTGGCACTCTACCCTATTCTTATTCATGGTCACCATCAGGAGGAAATGGACCTACCGCTAGTAATCTTGCGGGTGGCATCTATACTGTAACTGTCACCGACGGGAGCGGATGCGCCACATCTCTGAGCATAAACATTGCAGAATCAAATCCTCTTAGCGCCACAATTTCCACATTTCGTGACATTGCTTGTGGAAGCAGCAATACGGGTTCAGCTACAGTGCTTGCCAGCGGCGGAAATCCTGCTTATCGATATTCCTGGTCTCCTTCAGGTGGGACCGGAGCTATTGCTAACGGATTGACTACTGGAACATATACTGTCACCGTAACGGATATGTATGGTTGTTTTGCGCAAGCCAGTGTGACTATTGGCTCAAATTCCAGTGTGAATGCTACCGTGAATACTATCCCTGTAAGTTGTAATGGAAGAGCAGACGGCTCAGCAATTGTAATACCTACCAGTGGAACAGCTCCATATACATACATCTGGACTCCTGGCGGTTCTACTTCTTCATCCTTGAGCGGACTTAGTTCAGGAGCATATAATGTGAGCATCAGGGATGCAAACGGATGTCTTGGCCAAGCCACTGCGATTATTGTCGAACCCCCACCGGCAAACATTTCACTTACACCAGCACATATCACTTGCTCTGGCTACATGAATGGAAGTATCACCTCAAGCATCAGCGGAGGACTAGCACCATATTCATATTCCTGGCAACCTTCAGTTGGAAGTTCTTCCAGTGTCGGCAACCTGGGACCCGGAAATTACACTCTCATTGTCACTGATAACAACGGCTGCACTTTTTCATCCGGCACCTCAATTGTTGAACCATCGCCTATTGTCGTTTCACTGCTTAGCTCTAGCGACCCTTTGTGTGCCGGAGGGAATGACGGAACAATCAGCGTTTCTTCCATTGGAGGCACCGGTGCATTTTCTTACAGTTGGAACGGAAATCCCGGCACTGCAGTATTAACCGGATTATCAGCCGGAATGCATGCACTCACCGTAACTGACGCAAACGGATGCAGTGCTTCCTCCAACTATTTTTTGACTGATCCACCTCCTATTCAAATCAGTTCCTCCAATGTTCAGAGCGCTTCCTGTTCAGGACAGAACGACGGATCGATCAGTGTGAATGCAACAGGAGGCACAGGGGTTCTTAACTACAACTGGCAACCTTCAGGCAGCGGTTCAATACTGCAGAACCTTTCGGCCGGAAATTATATTTTGACTGTGAGTGACGCAAATTCCTGTCAGCTTCAACAAAGTTTTACAGTGAACGGCTCAGGGGCTATGCTTGCCAATGTTGCTTCCATTTCCGATGTCAGTTGCAACGGTGGGAATGACGGCAGCGCAGGAGTAACTGCATCAGGCGGAACAGCCCCATATACATATAACTGGTCACCGTCAGGAGGAACTCTTTCAACTGCAAGTTTACTTACAGCAGGCAACTATACAGTGAGCATTACCGATTTGAACGGATGCCAGGCTCAGGTAACTCTAAGCATCGGCCAGCCTGCTTCCCTTCAAATCACTCCGTCCAGCATTCCGGCAAGCTGCAATGGCGGAACTGATGGTAGCGCCGGAGTGACAGTGAATGGCGGCACACCTCCCTATCAGTATCTTTGGAATCCAAGCGGAGCGAGCACAGCATCAATCAACAATCTTCCTGCCGGTTTGTACACAGTAACAGTTACAGATGCAAACGCATGCACACAAACTTCAAGTATAAATGTAAATGCAGGAAGCGGAATGCAACTTAATACTGTAAGTACAAACATCACATGTCCAGGCGGAATTGACGGATCTGCGCAAGTCTCAATAGCAGGTGGAACCGCACCATACAATTATTCATGGTCAGCAGGAAATCCATCAGGGAATTCAGTAACTGGCCTGGGAACAGGATCTTATACGGTGGTAGTGACGGATGCCAATAACTGTACTTCAATTAGCCAGTTCAACATCGTTGAACCAAGCCCTTGGAACATATCCATAAATGGGCCTTCCGTAATGTGTCAGGGTCAGACAGGCACAATTCTCTCTACAGTTTCAGGCGGCACTCAACCTTATACCTATTTATGGGATGACGGCCAGGTTTCCATGAATGCCATTATTCAACCTATTGCACACACAGGTTATTCTTTCACTGTTACTGATGCATACGGATGCACAGCTATGTCTCAATATCATTATGTCTTAGTACGGGATTCGCTGAGTGTAAGCTTATCAGGCAACAATATCAGTTGTACTGGCAGCGGAACCAATCTTCATGTGTCTGTGTCCGGTGGTGACGGCGATTACACTTATTCCTGGATGCATAGTACAACCGATTCAGCATCCGTTTTCGTTTCACCGACATCAGGAACAAATTATCAGGTAACAGTAAGTGACGGATGCGGTACAACTCCGGTTTCTGCACAGATTTACATACAGGTTGAAACGATTCCCGCAGTGAACTTTACTTCAGATGCCAGACCTGAATGCGCACCTGTAAATGTCCGATTCACAAATCTATCACCTGTAAGCCCCGAAATCACCTACACATGGAATTTTGGAGACGGCAGCCAGGAACAAAGTTCAATTCATGCCTCACATGTTTACCATACACCCGGTGTATTTTCGGTTCGTCTCAGGGCTGTATCACAGGCAGGATGCATCAATGAAATCACAATGCCCGGCCACGTAATTGTCCATGCTGCTCCTGAAGCATTATTCAGCTTGTCCGAAAACCACTTAACAAGATCAAATGCCACTCTCACTTTATTCAATCAAAGTATTGGAGGAAGCAGCTATGAATGGGACTTAGGTGACGGAACAACAGTTTCAAATGTGTTCAATCCAGTGCATACTTACCAGAACACCGGCACATTTGACATCCGACTGATAGTCAAAAATTCTGCAGGATGTTCAGATACTGTCTTCGGTAAAATTACTGTGAGGGAAGATTTTTCAGTTTTCATTCCAAATGCATTCAGCCCGAATGGCGATGGCATCAATGATCATTTCAATATAGCAGGAATTGGAATTTCAAAAGGAGAAATAAGAATTTTCGATCGTTGGGGAAATGAAATATTTCATTCCGACGATCTTCACAATGGCTGGAACGGAACACATCAGAAAAGCGGAGAGCTTTGTCAGGAGTCAGTTTACACATACAGGGTGAAACTTGCTGACGAGGCCGGTGAAGAGCATTTGTACACAGGAAAAATCAGTTTGCTAAACTGATCAACACTGCACATTTTAAAATAAAATTAGATGGATTGATTTTGAGGCAATCAATTACCCATTTCACTGAGGAATTTGATGCGCATCAGTCTGATATCATCCAGCGAATAATCATTTTCGCCCAGTTCCTTCATCGCGTCTTCTGCTGAGTCAGTTTCAGCAGTTTTGAAATAATCAAAAACTTCCTCCTGCCTGTCCTGATCAATCACTTCATTGATATAATAGTTCAGGTCGAGACGAGTGCCTGAGGCCACAATACTTTCTATCTCCCCTAACAGATCACTAAAGTTAATCCCCTTGGCTTTGACCATGTCATGCAATGAAATTTTTCGGTCGATATTCTGGATGAGATAAACCTTAAGTCCGCTTTTATTTACTACCGATTTCACTACGAGATCCATCGGTCTTTCAATTTCATTTTCCTCTACATACTTTTCAATGAGCTCAACGAATGGCTTACCAAACTTGGCTGCTTTTCCTGATCCCACACCGGAAATGTTCTTCAACTCTTCAATCGTTATGGGATATTGTATGGCCATTTCCTCCAGAGAGGGATCCTGGAAAACGACAAAGGGAGGAACATTTTTCTGTTTGGCTATTTTCTTTCGCAGATCCTTGAGTGCAGCAAAAAGCTCCGGATCTGCCGGAGCGGAACCGCCCCCGCCGCTGAACTCTTCGTCATCATCGCTTTCAGTGTTGCTGTAATCTTTGTCCTCGACCATGAGGATTTTAACAGGCTTTTTCAGAAACGCTCGACCCTTGTCAGTAATCTTTAATGTTCCGTAGGTTTCAATATCCTTGGATAAAAGACCTTCAAGAAGAGATTGCCTTACTATGGCGATCCAGTATTTAGGATCATGCTCTTCTCCTTCGCCGAAAATCTCGAGCTGATCATGTCCATGCAGCTTTACTGCATTTTCCTCCTTGCCAGTTATTACATTCACTATGTGATCCATCGCGAATTTTTCTTTCACGGCAATCACAGTCTCAAGGACAGTGCAAACCTCCTCTTGTCCGTCAAAACTCTTTTTAGGATGAAGGCAGTTATCGCAATTTTTACAATCAGTTTCAGTGTAGTTTTCTCCGAAATAATTCAGCAGCACTTTTCGTCTGCAAACTGAAGTTTCAGCATAACCTACAGTTTCGAGAAGCAGTTGTTTCCCCACTTCCTGTTCTGCTACAGGCTTCCCTTTCATGAACTTCTCAAGTTTCTCTATATCCTTGTAGCTGTAGAAAGTGAGACATTTCCCTTCCCTGCCATCCCTGCCGGCACGCCCCGTTTCCTGGTAATATCCTTCAAGGCTTTTGGGGATATCATGGTGAATAACAAAGCGTACATCCGGCTTGTCAATTCCCATGCCGAAGGCGATCGTTGCGACAATTACATCAATGTCTTCCATCAGGAATTTATCCTGTGTCTTGGCTCGTACAGCAGCTTCCAGGCCTGCATGATAAGGCAATGCCTTGATGCCATTCACTGAAAGTATCGAGGCAATCTCCTCCACTTTCTTGCGGCTGAGACAATAAATGATTCCGGATTTGCCGCTATTTTGTTTAATGAATTTAATGATTTCCTTGGCAACATCAAGCTTGGGTCTTACTTCATAATAAAGATTGGCACGGTTGAAGGAAGCCTTGTACACAGTAGCGTCCATCATGCCAAGATTTTTCTGTATGTCGAGCTGAACCTTTGGAGTAGCTGTGGCTGTAAGGGCTATCACCGGAACTTTGCCAATTGCTTCCATGATGGGTCTCAAGCGTCGGTATTCTGGCCTGAAATCATGCCCCCATTCAGAAATGCAATGTGCTTCATCAATCGCAAAGAATGATACATTCACATTCTTTAAAAACTCAATGTTTTCTTCCTTGGTAAGTGATTCAGGTGCGACATATAATAATTTAGTCCGTCCTCTCTTGATATCATCCTTCACCGTGGCGATCTCGCCTTTGTTGAGAGATGAGTTTAAAAAGTGTGCAACTCCATTCTCATTGCTGAAGCCACGCATGGCATCAACCTGATTCTTCATCAGTGCAATTAAGGGAGAAACCACCACTGCAGTTCCTTCCATGATGAGAGAAGGAAGCTGATAACACATGGATTTCCCGCCACCGGTCGGCATAATCACAAATGTGTCCTTGCCTGATAGAACGTTCTTAATAATATCTTCCTGTTCACCCTTGAATTTATCAAACCCGAAGTATTTCTGTAAGTAGGTCTTCAAAGGCTTCTCCGCCACTAACATAGTAATGTCTTTATTTTTAGTTATTTAACTTGCAATTTAGTTGAATCCCCCCGCATGATTCGACAATAAAAATAAATAATTTTGCCAAATAAGCTAATGCCAAACGCTACATTCACCAAAAAATTTTCCAACATTGAAGAAACAGGACAAAATTAAAACATTGGCTTTGAAGACGCTGGAGATAGAAAGCGCATCAATAGCCGGGTTGAAAAATTTTATCGACGATCAGTTTGCCGAGTGTGTGAACCAGATTTATGCTTCAAAAGGAAGAGTGGTGGTTACTGGCATAGGAAAAAGCGCAATCATCGGGCAGAAAATTGTTGCGACATTAAATTCAACAGGCACTCCTTCTATATTCATGCATGCTGCGGATGCCATTCACGGTGATCTGGGTAACATTCAACAAAACGACATCATTCTTTGCATATCTAAAAGCGGCGACACTTCTGAAATTAAGGTACTGATCCCTCTTTTGAAAAACTGGGGAAACAAACTTATCGGGATGACCGGCAATGTCGCTTCATATCTCGCACGTCATTCAGATATTGTCCTGAACACTACCGTTGAGCAAGAGGCATGTCCGAATAATCTTGCCCCTACAAGCTCCACAGTCGCGCAGATGGCCATGGGTGATGCCCTTGCTGTATGCCTTCTCGATTTACGCGGTTTCTCTCCTAAAGATTTTGCCAAGTATCACCCGGGTGGTTCACTGGGCAAGAAACTTTACCTTAAAGTGAAGGATATTTATCCCGGAAATGCCGCTCCATCAGTGGGACCTGACGATGACATAAAGAAAGTGATTGTTGAAATTTCCAGTAAGCGCCTTGGCGCAGCAGCTGTCCTGGAAAAAGATAAAATCATCGGAGTGATTACAGACGGAGATTTGAGAAGAATGCTACTTAACTCGAATAAGTTTGAAAGCATCAAAGCCCGGATGATCATGAGCGAGAATCCGAAAACCATAGACAAAGACGCCATGGCAGCAGACGCATTGAATGTGATGAACGAAAATAATATTTCCCAACTCCTTGTAAAGGACAAGGAAAAATATGTGGGCATGATTCACATCCATGATCTTATTCGGGAAGGAATCATCTGATTTCTTAATAGTCAGGAGGTGATAATTTTCGCCATCTGCGAGTAATCCCCTTGACAGATTCAATTATTTTTACTTCCATCATGAAATCTGACTCGGAGAATCCTCAGGCCGAGATGACTTTCCTTGGTCATCTTGAGGAATTGCGCTGGCATCTTGTACGTTCAGTATCAGTGCTGATGGTTTTCGCCATTGCATTGTTCGCTTTCAAAGAATTTGTTTTCGACGAGGTGCTTCTGGCTCCGAAAAATCCGGATTTCTTCACCTACCGTCAACTTTGCAAGATTGCTTTGTGGATGAACCTGGGTGAAGATTTTTGCATCAGAGAAATACCTTTTGTACTTATCAGCACAGACCTGTCAGCCCAATTCACCACTCATATGTGGGTAGCGTTTATTGGTGGCTTCGTTTGCGCTTTCCCGTATATCATCTGGGAATTATGGAGGTTTATCAAACCCGCACTACACAAACAAGAAAGAAGATACGCAAGAGGAATTGTGTTTTACACATCCTTCCTATTTCTGTGCGGTGTTTTATTCGGTTACTATGTTATTTCACCAATGACTATCAACTTCCTCGGAAGCTACCAGGTCAGTGAATCTGTGAAAAATACAATTACCCTGAGCTCGTTCATTTCCACTATAACGACGATGACCATAATTTCCGGAATAATTTTCGAACTGCCGATTATCGTCTACTTCCTTTCCAAGATCGGAATTCTCAATCCGACCTTCATGAGAACCTACCGCAGGCACGCTGTTGTGATTATCCTGATTCTCGCTGCCGTCATTACACCAACATCAGATGCCACTACTCTGATGCTGGTTGCCATTCCACTCTATGTGCTCTATGAACTGAGCATATTCGTGAGCGCATATGTAGTAAAAAAACAACAGGTCTGATTATTATTAAACCCAATTCCAATGAAGTCACAAGTCGAAGAATTCAATGATTACAGAACCAGGATGAACGAGAGAATCCTGAGTGCAGACAACCTGGTTATAAAAAGACTCTTCAACCTTGACACAAATACTTACACGGATGGCGCACTTGATGTCAAGACAAAAGAAATGCTTGGCCTGGTCGCTTCAATGGTATTAAGGTGTGACGACTGCATACGTTATCACATAGAAAAATGTCATGATACTGGAATCAGTGAAAAAGAATTGTTTGAAGTTTTTGCAATCGCAAACATAGTGGGAGGCACGATCGTGATTCCACACCTGCGCAGGGCTGTAGAATTCTGGGATGAATTAAACCGCAACAAATGAAGAAAAGCATCAGGATACAGTTGACACGCTTTATTTTTTCGCTTAGCATAAGCGTACTGTTTCCTTTTGCATTATCAGCCCAACATACTATTGTCAGAGGCAAAATTATTGATCCGCTCACCAAAGAACCTGTACCATTTGCAGCCATCATTTTTGTAGGGACACCTTCAGGAACCACGAGTGATATTGACGGTAAGTTTGAGCTTAGCACTCATTTGCCGGCCGATAGCATCAGAGTTTCTTTTGTCGGATATCTGACCGAAACACTTCCAGTTCGGCGAGGCAAAGTGCAGGAAATGGAGATTGCACTGAGACAAAACAAATTTGATCTTCCTGAAGTGGTGATAAGAGCCGGAGAAAATCCCGCACTAATACTGATGAGAAAGGTGCAGGAGCACAAGCCTGACAATGACCGGGAAGGCCTCAACTCCTTTCAATATGAGGTATACAACAAGCTTGAGTTCGACATCAACAACATCACTGAGAAATTCAGAAATAAAAAACTCTTTCGTCCATTTGATTTTATTTTTGATTACACAGACACTAACGCTACAAATCAAAAACCTTTTCTGCCGGTCTTCCTGTCGGAAACAGTATCCGAAGTATATTTTAAAAACAATCCCAAACAGAAAAAAGAAGTTATCAAGGCCAGCAAGGTGTCAGGAGTGGAAAATCAAACCGTCAACCAATATCTCGGCGACTTATATTCAAACATCAATATTTACGACAATTACATCTATCTTTTCGGGAAGGGATTTGTGAGTCCTTTGGCCGGACTTTCACAGATATATTACAAGTACATGCTGATGGACAGCGCCTTTATAGAGAATAAATGGTGCTATAAGATTACGTTTTTCCCGAGAAGAAAGCAGGAACTTACTTTCAACGGAGACATCTGGGTGCATGACACTACTTTTGCAATTCGCAAACTCAATATGCGAATAAGCCCTGATGCCAACATTAATTTCATTGAGGATCTCGCGGTTGTTCAGGATTATTGCCATGTAGCAGACATGCAATGGATGCTTCAGAAAGAAGTGCTGGTTGTTAATCTCGCACCGACAGAAACAAAAAGTAAAGTAACCACAGGATTCATAGGCAGAAAAACTACTTATTACCGAAACTTCATACTGAATTCTCCTCTGCCTGATTCATTTTACAAAGGAACAGAAATCGATTTTCAGGAGAACTCAACATCCAAAAGCGATGAATACTGGGACGGTGCACGTGGTGAAGATTTGTCCGATAATGAAAAGCGCATTTACGCCATGATCGACACGATCAAGACCATTCCAGCATACAAGCGCTACGCAAATGTAGTCAGGGTTCTCGCAACTGGATACACTGAAGCGGGACTTTTCGAGATTGGACCGGTTTATAAATTCATCAGTGCCAACGAGGTTGAAGGTCTGCGGCTGAGATTTGGAGGACAGACAGGAAACAATTTCAGCACAAAACTGGTTCTTGGCGGATATGCGGCTTACGGAATCAAAGATAAAAAGTACAAACACGGAGCAGAGGCAAGATTTTTCACAAGCAAGCAGCCCCGGCAATACTTAGGCCTTGAATATAAAAATGACGTCGAACAATTAGGAAAAAGCCCCAATGCATTTGCTGATGACAATGTCTTCGCTACTGTTCTCAGAAGAAATCCCAGCGATAAACTGAACGATGTAATCAGACAAAAGGCTTATTTCGAGCACGAATGGATTCCAGGTTTATCAACCCGGATCATGCTTATGCATTCCGAATACAATCCACTTGGCAATCTTGATTTCACATATTACCTGAATGACGGAAGGAGCGATTCAAGCAGGACACTTAACAATTCAGAATTCTGTCTTCATGTGCGTTTCGCATACAAGGAGAGATTTGTAAGCGGAAAGGTGGACAGAATTTCCCTTGGGACAAAATATCCTGTGCTGAATCTCTTATACAGCAGGGGAATGCGTGACATACTGAACAGCACTTTCGAATACGACAAGCTGATGTTTCGTGTCGAAGACAACCTCTACCTTGGAAATTTTGGCTTGTTCAGTTTCAGCATGGAAATCGGTAAGATTTTTCAGCCACTTCCCTATCCGCTGCTATTTATTCACCCGGGAAACAACTCTTTTGTGTATGATCGCACGGCATTTAACCTGATGAATTACTACGAATTCGTGAGCGATGAATATATGAGCTTCAAAGCAGAACATCATTTCGGAGGAATCTTTCTTGACAGAATACCTGCACTGCGAAAGTTGAAATGGAGGGAAGTAGCTTCAATCAGCGCGGTCACGGGTCGCCTCTCATCCAAAAACAGGGAATTGCTTGCCGATCCGGGCGCCTTCTCAAACCTTGGCAGAAAGCCTTATGTGGAAATGAGTGTAGGAGTTGAAAATATTTTCAAAATACTCCGTGTAGACAATGTCTGGCGTCTGTCCTATCTTGAAAACCAGAATGTGACCAGAGTAGCATTGATGGGTACAATTTCCATAGCATTCTGATTTTGGCTTATTGCATCGAATCTGCATCTTTGCAGACATTTAAAATTCAAGTCCAGTTTATATGATCAGCCTTCGTTCGGAAAATCTTGTGAAGAAATACAAGCAAAGGACCGTAGTGGACAATGTTTCGATCCAGGTAAAGCAGGGTGAAATTGTCGGATTGCTTGGGCCGAATGGAGCAGGAAAGACAACTTCATTTTACATGATTGTAGGCCTGATCAAACCTAATTCGGGAAATATTTTTCTTGAAGATAAGGACATCACTCATCTTCCCATGTACAAGCGTGCCAAGCTGGGCATAGGTTACCTTGCCCAGGAAGCTTCAGTATTTCGCAAACTAAGTGTTGAAGATAATATTCGTGCTGTGCTGGAAATGACTTCGCTTAACAAGAATGAACAAAACAAACGTTTGGAATCCCTTCTGGACGAATTCGGTCTTCAAAGGATTCGTCGCAATCGGGGAGATTTGCTTTCAGGCGGCGAAAGAAGGCGAACAGAAATCGCACGTGCCCTTGCTGTGGATCCAAAATTCATTCTGCTGGATGAGCCCTTCGCAGGAGTGGATCCAATCGCAGTTGAAGACATACAATCAATAGTCTCGCATCTCAAAGAGCGCAATATCGGAGTCCTTATTACAGATCATAATGTACATGAGACTTTAAGCATCACCGACCGCGCGTATCTGCTGTTCGAAGGAAGAATTTTAAAGGCAGGAACAGCCGAAGAACTGGCTGCAGATGAGCAGGTAAGAAAAGTTTACCTGGGTCAGAGTTTTGAACTCAGGAGATAAGCTCTTTTGAACTTCAATTTTCAGATATGCTGAAGTGGTAACTTTCCATTACCGGATTGGATAAAAGTTTTTTACAGGCTTCTTCAATTTTCACCTGTGCTTCTTCACGGTTTGAAGCTTCAATCTCAATTGTAATGTGTTTGCCTATCCTTACATTCTCAATCGTACTGAGTCCGATGTTTTTCAATCCGTGTTTAACCGCTTTGCCCTGAGGGTCGAGCAAAGCTTTGAGTGGCATTACATCAATTTCAGCTGTAAATTTCATATTCTTGGAATTGTATCAGGTCGTAGCTTTTTCGCTGAGCAAAGAAAAGAAAATATACAACACAAAAATTACAGGAACTGAACTCCATTGAAGTATTGGAACGAGAATCAGGGTGAATATCAAAAGCATGTAACGGTATTTATTTTCGGAAAAAGTAGCGCTTTTCAGCTTAAGAGACATGAGTTTTAATCCAGAAACGAGCAGCAAAGAAAGGATAATGGCAATTGTCATGATAAACCAGAACGAAGAAATCAGTTCTCCAATCTCACCTGCTTGTTGTATGGCAACAATCGGAAGAGAACAAATCAATATTGAATTTGCAGGGGTGGGAAGGCCGATGAAAGAACTGGTTTGTCGCGTATCTGTATTGAACTTAGCAAGACGCAAAGCTGAAAAGACCGTCACCGTAAACGGAATGAACTGAACTAACTGCGCAGCGGTTCCGCTCAGCGGCCAGGTTTCAGGCTCCGTATTCTGAAGCATTTTAAAGAGAATAGCCCCGGGCACAAAGCCAAAACTTACAATATCGGCCAGTGAATCCAACTCTTTTCCAAAAGAGGTATAGGCATTGAAAATTCTCGCCATAGTACCATCCAGGAAATCGAAAAAGGCAGCCAATAAAATCAGATAAGCTGCCGACTCAAGATTGTTTCTGAATACCATTACCGCTGCAATGCAACCTAATAACAGATTGATGCAGGTCATGATGTTTGGTATATGTCTTTTCATGTTCTTTTAGGCCATCAAAAGTAGCTTTTCCCCAGAAAATACAAACTTTTTAGTGTTGAAGATTGTTTGAAACTGGTATAAAACAAGCTTGAAATTCAATTATTTTTCGTGCTGGAATTGATACTTTCATACATGCTACGGTTTGCATCATGAAACTGTCAGATTATTGCCAACATGGGATTTAATCTTTAAGAATAAAGCAACGAACCGGGCGTTAAATAGTATCTTAAAAGAATATTAAAAAAATGACTGTTAAATCCGTCCTACTGGCATTCATTGCCCTATTGTCATTTTCAATAACTTCACTTTCACAGGCGCCCAAGTTTTCCAACGAATTCCTTTCAATAGGAGTTGGCGCCAGAGCGATGGGTATGTCCGGCGCAGTGGTAGCTAACGTGAATGACGCCACATCTGCTGCATGGAATCCAGCAGGCCTCAGCGGCATAAAAAGCGATTTACAGATTGCAGCCATGCATGCTGAACTTTTCGCAGGTATTTCAAAATTCGACTATGCCACTTTGGCAACTAAAATGGATGACAAGAGATCCCTTGCATTTTCTATCATACGCTTCGGAACAGACGACATTCCAAACACTTTGGATCTGATCGATGCAAACGGAGTTATCGACTACTCTAAAATCCGGTCATTCTCTGTTGCAGATTATGCTTTTCTCGTATCCTACTCTAAAATTTCTCCTGTGGAAGGGCTCAGGTATGGAGGTAATGCTAAAATCATTCATCGCAAAGCTGGTGACTTTGGCAAAGCCTGGGGATTTGGCTTTGACCTGGGAGCTCAGTACAGCAGCAGCGACTGGCTGTTCGGAGTGATGGCAAAGGACATCACATCCACATTCAATGCCTGGAGTTATCAGACTGAGCTGTTTGAAGAAACCTTTGCAAAAACCGGAAATGAAATTCCCAAGAACTCCACTGAAATCACACTTCCAAAACTGATTCTTGGAGCAGGAAATAAACAAAACCTGAATGAAAAAATTTCCCTTCTGATGGAAATCAATCTGGACATGACGTTTGACGGACAGAGAAACGTATTGATAAGCAATGATCCAATGAGTGTTGATCCTCACATCGGACTTGAACTCGGATACGGTGATTTTGTTTTCATCAGAGGCGGAATCCAAAACATTCAAAAAGTGAAGGAACAGGATGGATCAACTTCAACAATTTTTCAACCGAATATGGGTGTTGGAGTAAAACTAGGAAGGCTTTCAGTTGATTATGCCTTAACGAACATAGGCAGCCAGGAAACACTTTACTCAAATGTTTTTTCACTCAGACTGGATGTAAACAAAAGAAGCAAATCAGAATAAGAGGCTGAAATTAAATCATGATAAAACTCTACTTTCTTGTTGCAGCTATAGTTCTTACCAGCCTTGGCCTACAGGCCCAGACTCATGAGAACTCATGGATTAATTACAATCAGCAATACTTTAAGGTAAAAGTATGGCAGGATGGCATTTACCGCATTCGTTATTCAGCACTGCAGTTCGGCGGGTTTCCGATCAGCACAGTTGATCCACGAAAAATTCAGATCATTCGTGACGGAGTTGAGCAGCACATATACATCCAGGGCGAATCAGATGGAGTCTTTGATTCGAGTGATTACATTGAATTCTACGGAAGAAAAAACGATGGCAAGTTGGATACAAGGATGTATGCAGATTCAATGTGGCAGGCAAACAAAAATTTCAGTCTGTTCAATGACACCGCCACCTATTTCATCACCTGGGACAACAACGTGAATGGTAAACGCCTGTCAATTCAAAACAACACCAATTACGCATCATATACTCCTTCCCCCTACTTCATTAAAAATTCTTACCAGGAATTTTCCAGTGTGTACAACAGAGGAATGAATGACAAGTTGAGTGATTATGTCGAAAGCGAGGGATGGGGAGCAATCTTTGGTAATTATTCCGGAGGACAATATCCTTTGTCTGTTACTGTGAACACTTCCAACATGGCGGCAACAGGCCCTAATGTTGAGATTAAAACTGCAGTAGCGGGAGTGAACAACATCCCCCATAAAATCAGAATTGCATTTCCCGGAACCACATTCACCGATTATTATCTGTCGCAATCACTCAGGCGTTACACATTCACTGCACCACTATCTCAGTTTACCGGATCAAACACGCTCTTCACCTTTGATGTAACCACACCGATAGACACTCCTGAATACAACTCCTTGTTTTGGTTATCTGTCAAATACCCACACACATTTAACATGGAAGGAGCAAGCACTTTCAGAATGTATGTTCCTGATGAAGCAGGCGGAAAAGCTTATCTGGACATGAGCAATTTCGCAGGCGGCAGTCAGGCGCCAATATTGTACGACCTCACCAACAATGCAAAAATCACTGTAAGTCTTTCAGGAAGCAATTACAGAGCACTAGTCGATAATGATGCAGGAATTGAACCGAAAGAGTGTTTCATAGCAGCAGAATCACAGGTTAAAGATATCACTGAAGTAAGCGGGATAAGCTATGCCGGCAGCAGCTTTGGATATTTTAACGACTTCCTAGGCTCATCTTATATAAGGGATTCTGCTTATATAATCGTGACTCACCGCAATCTATGGAATGAAGCAATGCTCTATAAAAACTACCGGGACATTACCACAGGCAACAAGGTGATCATTGTAGATGTTGAAGAATTATACGATCAGTTTGCGTACGGAATTCGAAAGCATCCAATGTCGATTAAAAATTTCAGCAGGTTCCTTCTTGACCGATGGATCACTGTAGCACCGCCTCAGCATATGTTCCTGATCGGAAAATCTATCAGTCCGGCTGATTCCAGAAACAACACTGCATTGTATGCTGCTAACCTGGTTCCATCATACGGAGTTCCGACATCAGACCTTCTTTTGACATCAGGAATTAACGGATCGCTCTACGAACCTACAATTCCGATTGGAAGATTAAGCGCGCAAAATCTCAGCGACGTCTCTAATTACAGGCATAAAGTAGAAGAATATGAAGCCGCTCAGTCAGGACCTCCGCAACCCTGGATGAAGGAAATCCTTCACTTTGGCGGAGGTGACAGTCCGGCTCAGCAATACCAGCTCTCCAACTATCTCAGGATTTATGAAAATGTTCTTGAAGGAAGTTATTTCGGAGGCAACGTCACAACATACCTTAAGACCAGCACAAATCCGATTGTGATCAATCAGTCAGATTCTCTGCAGGCTAAAATCGACGAAGGAGTCGCGCTTATGACATTCTTTGGTCATGCTTCGGGGTCTGGATTTGACCAGAGCACCGACGAGCCGCATGAATATGGAAATCATGGCCGCTACCCTCTCATAGTTGCCAACTCCTGTTTTGCAGGTGACATTCACACTTCACAACGTAGTATCAGCGAGAAATTCGTCATGGAGCCGGAAAAAGCTGCCATAGGATTCATCGCCAGCGTCGGACTTGGAATCCCCAACGATTTATTCTCTTACACTAATGCTTTGTTCGAACATGCTTCACAATATAACTACGGGGCTACTGTAGGTTTTCTCATGAAAAAAGCGATAGAGACCATACAGATTCCCGGAATTCAAAATATTCAGGTTGTGTGTAATGAGATGTCGCTTCACGGAGACCCTGCCTTGCGGCTCAACTATTTCAGCAAACCGGACTACGTGATCAGTGAATCGCAAATCTACTTTGATCCGCCAAGTGTTTCAACAGATCTTGATAGTTTTTCGGTGAGCATTATCACAAGAAATATCGGCAAAGCTGTCACCGACTCATTCGATGTGAGAATCACAAGAACATTTCCTGATGGTACAGATTCAGTGTATGTGGTGAAGCGAGGAAATTGTTTTTATCAGGATGAACTGACACTTAATCTTGAAACAGGAAATTTCAAAGCGGCAGGAATCAACAGGTTTAAGGTAGAGGTCGACTTTCCTGATTCGGTGGATGAGTTTGACAATATATCAAACAACCTGGCCAATACAACACTCTTCATCACCTCAAACGACATAGTGCCGGTTTATCCTTACCGTTTTGCGATTCATCCTTTCAATACTGTGTCAATGAAAGCAAGTACTTCAAATCCACTTGCCACTCAGGGAACATACCGATTCGAATTGGACACAGTAGATCTGATGGTGGCAGATACAACACCCGGTATGCAAAGGAGTCCGCTGTATCGTTCAACCACAATTACAGGAAGCGGCGGATTGATTGAATGGACGCCACCAGCATATACTCTGTTGGACAGCGCGGTGTATTTCTGGCGTGTTGCCAATGATTCTATTCAGTTCGACCCTCAAAGATTCAAATGGCAGGAAAGTTCATTCATGTACATCCCCGGAAAAACCGGATGGGCACAGTCGCATTTTTTCCAGTTCAGAAACGACGAATATGAAAATGTGAAATATTCTCAGGATGAACGCAAATTCAATTTTGTAGAAAACAATAAGTCACTTCGTGTTCTCACTTACGGTAATCCGGCAAGCATTGCTGCTCAAAATGAAATGGGCTATTATCTGAACAATGCTGTTGTAGAATATAACGGTTGTCAGGCAAGCCCTGCGGTTTTCATCGCCGTCCTTGACTCAGTAAGTCTCAATCCTTGGACTACATGCAACTACAATGTAGGCCAGGCAAATCAGTTTATACTCACAAGTGGCACTTGCAACCAAAATCCAATCGGTGTGATACCCGGTTGCAACAGGACAAGACCGGAAAATTATTTCATGTTCAGATTTGGCACTCCTGCACAGATTCAAAGCATTCCTGCATTTATAAATTCTGTACCAAACGGCAATTATATTATCGCATATAACTGGTTTACTGACTACTATTCAGCTGCAGATCCTTCATTTGTGAATACTTTCAATTCACTTGGCTTCAACATGGCAGCTTTGCAGGATACAGCTCCTTTTGCCTTATTCATACAAAAAGGTAATCCTTCTTCTAAAATTGAAATGTTCGGAAGCGGAACAAGCGATACATTGAACATTCAATCTCTTCTCACAAGCATCTGGAACAGGGGCACTGTTAATTCTGACATCATTGGTCCGGCGAGAAGTTGGGAATCGCTGCACTGGAATCAGATTGCTTCTGAGAATCCGACTACAGATATAATTTACCTGAATCTGCTTGGTCTAAACAGAATAACAAAAAACTGGGATACTCTCTACAAAAAACTGCAGTTCACACCAAGCGGCATTGACACAAGTCTGAGTTGGATTTCTGCTTCGCAATATGCATATATTCGTTTGCAGGCTTTCACTCAGGATGACGATGCACGCACTCCCGCACAAATGCAATATTGGAGAATTTACTTTGATGAAGTTCCAGAATGCGCACTGAACCCTTCCAGAACATTTGTATTTCATTCAGATCCCCTTGATGAAGGTGATACTTTAAGGCTGAGTGTAGCTATAGATAATGTAGGCATTCTTCCAATGGACAGCCTGGCTGTGAAATTCTACCTATATGACAATAACCGCAACAGAAGAGATCTTAAGCTGCTCAAGCTGGACTCTCTAAGAGTCGGACAAAGCCTGACTGCCAGCCTTCTCGTGGATTCCACTTTCGGACTTGCTGGTTCAAACAGTCTTTGGGTGGAAGCAAATCCTCTCGACACATTACATCAAACCGAAAAATATCATTTCAATAATCTTGCGGAAATACGATTCAAGATGAACCGGGATCAGATCAATCCTGTTTTGGATGTCACCTTCGATGGCATTCACATACTTGACAAGGACATTGTATCAGGGAGACCGAACATTACCATTCAGCTGCACGATGAAAACAAATTCCTTGCTCTCAATGACACATCTAATTTCAAAGTATACATAAGACCACCTGGCTCCAACAGCATGCAAAGAGTTTATTTCACCGCCGTGCAGTATCCTGCCATGAATTTCACACCAGCCATCCTTCCGAAAAACAGTTGCCGTATAGAATGGAATCCTGAATTCACACAGGACGGAATTTACATGCTTGAAGTGGAAGCAACAGACGCATCAAAAAATGAATCCGGTAAATACAATTACAAGATTTCATTTGAAGTAATAAACCGTTCCACCATCACTGAAGTGCTGAATTACCCAAATCCTTTCTCCACATCAACACGTTTTGTATTCACGCTCACGGGCAATGAAATTCCCAGCTACATGAAAATCCAGATCATGACTGTGTCCGGTAAAATTGTCCGGGAGATTACCACAGAAGAACTTGGAAACATTCACATTGGCAGGAACATCACCGAATATGCATGGGATGGACGCGACGAATACGGCGACAAACTTGCGAACGGACTTTACCTCTATCGTGTAATTACAGACATTCACGGAGAAAAAATTGAAAAACGTGAAACTGATGCAGATAAATATTTCCGAAAAGGATGGGGTAAAATGTATCTGATGAGATAAATAAAAAAGAGCGGGAGTCCCGCTCTTTTTTATTTCAGATTGTGGTAAACCGCCTGAACGTCATCATCTTCTTCAAACTTATCAATGAGCTGGAGTATCTCGTCAGTCTGCTCTTCGCTAAGTTCTACTGTCGTAGTAGGAATTCGCTCTGCAGCTGATTTCTTAATTTCAATACCTTTATCTTCGAGTGCTTTCGACATTTTTCCGAAATCTTCGAATGCAGTATAAATGATTATTTCTTCATCGTCCGACTCAAGGCTTTCCAAACCGAAATCAATCAGTTCAAGTTCAAGATCTTCCAAACTGAATTTACCGTCTTTAGCAATTCTGAAAACACCTTTACGTTGAAACATGAAATCAAGGGAACCGGTCTTTCCCAGTGTGCCATCTCCCCTGTTAAAATACATCCGGATATTTGCTACTGTTCTTGTTGGGTTGTCTGTTGCCGTTTCTACAACGATAGCTACACCGTAAGGTCCGTATCCTTCGTAAACAGTTTCCTCATAATTACCTTCATCCTTTGAACTTGCCCGTTTAATAGCATTATCGATCCTGTCTTTAGGCATATTGAGCCCCTTTGCATTCAAAATCGCAGTGCGAAGCCTTGGATTGTATTCAGGATCAGGGCCTCCGGCCTTCACAGCTATGGCAATTTCCCTTCCAACTTTGGTAAAGGCTTTGGCCATCTTGTCATACCTCGCAAACATCTTGTGTTTACGCTTTTCAAATATCCTTCCCATAAATGAACTATTTTACCGCAAACCTAATGGATTGCAAAAGATTTAACAAATGAGTTCCAGATTGATAACACCATTTGACCGGCATGAGTCATCTGCAACTTGCGACAATTGACTTAATTCAATTGGAATCGCTGATTATTCCAATTCCATATCTTCAGTCAGCACTTCAAGATCTGAAGTCGCCTTTAGCTGAGCTTCACTTCCAGGCTTGCCGATGACTTTGTAAGATGCATCCCCACGAAGAATTGATGCATACATTGACGCATTCGAAAATATTTCTTTAGCTTTTTTTATCTCGCGGTCGTTTCTGAATGCGGTTTCTATACGGCCTTTCTGGAAGTAATATCTCTTTGAAATTTCCGCTTCAAGAATCTCTTTGATCTCATCATGCATATTTCTCAAGTCCTGCTTCTTATGTTCTGAGTATTTTTTTTCTAGTGCGCTGAATTCTGCAGACAGTTTATCAAGGCGTTTCTCCTTGGCAGCCATTTTCTTAAACTCTTCAAGTTCACTCTCACTTTTATCCTTGTATTCATACTCCTTGTCTGAGAGATATGAGATAAACCGCTCATATTCTGCTTCAGTAAGCAAGAAATCTTTGGCTGAAGCAATGCTTTTATTTTCCCTTTCAAACTTGTTGGCATAATCGAATATGTGGAAATTCCGAAGTAGTGCAATTGTGATGCTTGAATAAAACTTAGGCTCAGTATATATGTCTGGAAAGATTCCGCTGCCATCAAACACTGATCTGTTATTCTTAGTCTTGAATTCGTTAATGAGAGAATCCGGAACTTTTGTGACCAGTCCGTCCGAGGTTTTATGAGTGTAATCAAGAGCCTGAATGCATCTGCCTGAAGGCGTATAGTACTTTGCGATAGTCACTTTCAGAAGAGTGTTGTATGAAAGATTGTAAGTTTGCTGCACAAGTCCTTTTCCAAATGTTCTCTGGCCAATTACGACTCCACGGTCTAACTCCTGTATAGCTCCGCTAACAATTTCAGAGGCTGAGGCAGATCCCCGGTCTACTAATACGACAATTGGAATTTCAGTATCCACAGCAGTTTTAGTGGCAAAGTATTCCATGTTCATTTCTTTCACTTTGCCTCTCTGAGAAACCACTTTTTGGCCTTTGTCAACAAACAGGTTGACTATGTCAACTGCCTCACGCAGTAAACCTCCGCCATTCCCTCTAAGATCAAGTACCAGGTTTTTCATCCCCGGATTTTGCTTGAGTGAAACAAAAGCCTGTCGAACATCCTCCGCTGCGTGTTCAAGGAACTGTGTTAGTTTGATATAACCTGTAGAGTTGTCCAGCATTCCGTAGTACGGAACATTTTTGAACTTGATTTCATCCCTTACTATAGCAACTTCGAATGGCTGCAGAACTCCTTCACGCTGAATCATCAGGCGAACTGTAGTTCCCTTCTGTCCTTTCATGAAATTTGTAACGTCATCAACCTTTCTGCCGGTAGCAGTATTGCCGTTAACGGAAATTATCCTGTCACCCGGCTTCAAATTTGCCTTGTGTGCAGGAAAACCCTCATAAACTTCGCTGATCTCGATGGCCCCGTTTCGCTGATGCACAAGTGCACCGATTCCTCCGTACTCAGAGCTGACATGTGTCATCCTGTAATCCTCAATATCACTTTCAGGAATGAACACAGTGTATGGATCAAGGCTTCCCAGCATGGCATCTATACCTTTTTTCATCAGGTCACCCGGCTGCACGCTGTCTACGTAGTATGTATTTACATCCCTGAACAGAGTCGTAAAAATGTCCAGGTTCTTACTCACCTCAAAATAATAATCCTCCACAAAACTCATGGAGAGGGCGGAACTTGTGACGATGGCGCCTATCACTACAGCCTTCTTGGCTCTTTTAACTGACATGAAATTTTTATACATAGTATTGGTTTGTGAATTTCCCGCAGGAAGGAATTGCAAGAAAGTAAAAAATTGCCTTTAGAGGATTTAACAATACGTTAATTTATCCTGAATTTTCAGGTAAGTTCTGTTATATGCCTATCTGAGCATTGCACCTCTCTTGCTATACCATGGAAGAATGACATAATCAAGTCGGCCAGAACTGATGGCAGGATCAGATTTTAGCAATTCTCTGACTTCTTCCTCAGTGTTTGAGTTAAAAACGAATATACCTCTCCAGGCAGTATCAGCCAGAAAAGGACCCGCAAGATCAATTTTACCTTCTTCATAAAGTCGTGAAATATTATCCAGATGTCCTTTCTGAATTTCCTGCACAGCAAGGGAATCCTGATTTCTGTTCGGACCTTTCATCAGCAAAACAAAATAATATTTCTTCATTTCATCAGACGGATTTTTATCCTGTGCATGAACCTGTAAGAAAGGTGTCAGTAGCATTAAAATCAACAGAGTCAAAATTCTAGATAAAATCTTTTTCATTATTAACCCGATTTATTAGAATGTGATGGATTCATTTCCAACCCATTTTTTTCTTCAGATTCAGAATATGATTGAGATGATGCTCCCCGTGCCAGGCGTACAAAGCTAGAATTGTCCGGAGTTCAAACTCTTTCCTGGATTCCGGATGATAAAACTTGCGTTCCCAGTCTTTGGGGCCCATGGACCGTAAGAAATAAACCCACCTCTGATGAAGAGCTTCGAGCAATTTTAGTGACACATCTACAGGAGCGTGTTTTGCATCCGCCTGCTTTGCCCAGCGATCTTCAAAGTAAGGCCTGATCGAGGGTATTTCTTCAGTGAGAGCAAGTTTGAACCTGCAATAACTGTTCATATGACTGTCTGCAAGATGATGCACCACTTGCCTGATAGTCCAACCGTCGTCCCGGTAAGGAGTATCGAGCTGAGAGTCGCTGAGTCCGGTAACAGCTTTTTTCAAAGCTGAGGGTAAATGATCAATTGCATGAATCCACTTTCGAAAATCATCATCCGTATAAGATTCAGGCGTTTTGAACTTTCCGATAGGATATCGGACGGCATCATCAACTAGCGTTTGGGACATGACAGATATTTTTAATTTAGTTTATTACTTTGCATGAAATTAATACAATTAACCTTGAAATGAAAATCAGCCTGATAAAATTATTTATTCTGATAACAATAGTGGTAGGCATGTTAGCCTGCGGAGGAAAAAAGAATGTCGATCTGATCTTGTATAACGGAATCGTATACACTGTTGATAATGCATTCTCTGTAGCAGAAGCAATAGCCATCAGGAAAGGCCAAATATACAGAGTTGGCAAGACAGAAGACATACTAGAGGAATTTACATCATCTCAAATGATTGATCTTGAAGGGAAGGCTGTCTATCCCGGATTTATTGACGCACACTGTCATTTCTACGGATATGCGACTGATTTAATGAAATGCAACCTGACCGGAACAAACTCATTTGAGGAAGCCTTGCAGCGAATGATTGAATTCGAAAAGACGAACGATTTTTCCTGGCTTCTGGCGAGAGGTTGGGATCAGAACGACTGGACTGAGAAGGAATTTCCAACAAAAGAAATGCTTGACAGTCTTTTCCCAGAAAAACCGGTATTTGCATTAAGAATAGATGGACATGCTGTTCTCTGCAATTCGAAAGCACTTGAGATTGCCGGAATTACTTCATCCACCAAAATATTCGGAGGTGAAATCCTCATGAAGGATGGCGCCCTCACAGGATTGTTGCTCGATAATGCTGTAGACATTGTTAAAAATAAGATTCCAGCATTCAGCAGGGAGGAAATAGATAATTCCCTTATTCGAGCAGAACAAAATTGTTTCGAACACGGGATTACCACTGTCACCGACGCCGGTCTCGGGAAAGACTCTATTGAGCATATCTATTCTTTGCAGAAAGACGGACGTTTGAAAATGAGAGTTTATGCTATGGTATCAGACAATGATGAGGCCAGAAAATATTTTCTTAAGAGAGGTCCGTTGAAAGCTGAACGACTTACCGTGCGTGCTTTAAAAATGTATGCTGACGGAGCTCTTGGATCAAGAGGCGCGTGTCTTAAAAAAGATTATGCTGACCAACCCGGACATCGCGGATTTCTCTTGCATACTTTAGCTAATATGGAGGAGATCGCAGATGAAGCACTGGAAAACGGCTTTCAGCTTTGCACACATGCCATCGGAGATTCAGCAGCAGAGACTGTACTTAAACTATATTCAAGACATCTTAGCACAGAGAATAACAAGAGATGGAGGCTGGAACACTGCCAGGTAATGAGTCCAAAAGACATGAAGATGCTTGGCAGCTACGGCATCATACCTTCAGTTCAGCCTACTCACGCAACCAGTGATATGTACTGGGCAGAAAAACGACTTGGTCCGGTAAAAATCAAGCATGCATATGCATACAAAGACATAATGATAGCGGCGGAAAATATGATTGCTCTTGGAACTGATTTTCCAGTGGAAGACATCAGTCCTATAATGACATTTTATGCTGCAACTCAGAGGAAAGATTTAGCAGGCTTTCCTGAAAAAGGCTTCCTGAAAGAAAATGCATTGAAGCGTAAAGATGCACTCAGAGGTATGACTATTTGGGCAGCTTACGCTAATTTCGAGGAAGATGAAAAAGGAAGTATAGAAGAAGGGAAGTTCGCAGATCTGGTTGTGCTGGACAGGGACATTCTTGATATCAGCGGTGATGAAATTCCTGCTACAAAAGTTATGTTTACCATTGTGGCAGGAGAAGTAGTTTTTAGCAGGCTAATGCCGTCACAACTTAATCAGTGATGTGCATCAGGATTTTTGCAGCAGTCAGGTAAGCGTTGCCTTGCTTTGGCATCCGCAGGTATGTTGTCAGCATCGTAACCGATTTTTGAAACCGCAATCCTGAGTTTCCCTGCATCTGTTTTTCCTTCCTGGTAAATCAAGGTAAGCTCTTTCGATTCCACATTGAGAGATGCGGACTTCACTCCCTTCTCAAACA
Organism: Bacteroidota bacterium; assembly: GCA_003389385.1. GTDB lineage: Bacteria > Bacteroidota > Bacteroidia > AKYH767-A > 2013-40CM-41-45 > QQVM01. The sequence goes on along the minus strand of QQVM01000017.1, from coordinate 277,408 downwards.
TCATATCCCTCTCAATTATTTTTTTACAGGTATTGCAAACAGAATTGGTTTGAATCACAAGGGTATCATTTTGAGCTCTTGAAACTGTAGCTGACATCATCAGAATAGTCAGGCTTAATATATACTTAATCATTTTTTTCATGATAATAATTTTTATTGGTTAATAGATATTGTAACGAAGTCCTGCATAAACTCTTCTACCGTCTATAGGCCCCCAAATTACAGAAGCATCAAAGTCGGTTGAAAACGGATTTTGCGGATTGATTACAGGATTATCCTGTGTATAATCCAATAGATTTTCCACTCCTCCGTAAATCTCGAACTTCCTGAATACTTTAGTCAGTTGCAGGTGCATGATATAGAATTGCGGAGAGTAATCCGGTAATGCACCGATTTCAGCATCTTCAAATGTTAGTGGCAATCTTTTCTTTCCTTCCATTATCAGTGTGTAATCCAGCTTCCACAAATCGTTTCCGGTTTTGAATGCAAGATTCATCAATGCGCGCTCTTTGGCTACCAGCGGCTTTCTGATCAGTCCTTGCCCTTTGTAAGTAATCTTAACATCATCTGATTTGTATGCGAGTCTTAACTCAAGATTGTGCATCAGAGAAATGTTGAATGTAGCCTGAAAACTGTTCGCGAAAGATTGCCCGTCAAGATTGTAAAAGAGAATTCTTGATGAATCGCTGTATGGGTCCATAATTAACTGATCTGAAAATACTGTGCGGTAAAAATCAGCAGACAAAGAAGACTCTCTGTTAAAAAGACTAAATTTCTTTGTTGCATTTAATCCATAATTCCATGCTCTTTCCGGTTGAACTTTATCCAACAAATCAAGCGCTTTGGAAGAAGCCAGCACACTTATATTGTCGGCAATCATGTAAGGCACTCTGAATCCGCGACCCGCACTTGCTCTTGCAATAAAATATTCGCTGAAACTGTATTTCATATGCAACCTTGGTGTAGTAACCCAGCCAAATTGAGAATGATGATCCTGCCTGAGCCCTGCGATCAAAGTAAACTTATCTATATGATTGTATGTATATTCCGTGAACAAACCAGGCACATGTTCTGTGTAAGTCCAGAATTCTGTGAGTAAATTTTGGTCAAGGTTTTCATATAAATAGCTCAGTCCAATTTTATACTGATGATTTGTTTTTCTAAAAGTGTTCTGATAGATACTCTGCAGCTGAAGACTGCTTTGAACAGCGTCATAATTACGCAGTCCGAATTTCGTCTGCAGGTCATGTACTTCAGCCTTAATTATATTTCCTAATGACTTGAATAATTTATCAGGATAAATAAATCCGAGTTTCCCATACACTTCAGCGCGGCGGTTTTCAACTTTTGTGCGGTACAAACCATTTGAGGAGTGAATATGTGCATCCTTGGTCTGCCCGCCTTCTCTCACATCGCTCAGGATATTGAATCCAAACTGTGATTCAAGTTTCTTCCTGCTGTGATACCTCCACCTGTTTCCGATATTGATTTGATTACCTGTCGGAATATCAAGAAACTGATCGTGATTATGATCCATTTCTTTATCCATGTAATTTCCATGAACGAACAACATGGAACTCCACTTATCATTAAACCTTTTCTTCAGGTATGAGTTAATTTCCATATTGCCATTGGTTTCACCAAAAAGATTGAGGTGAAATCGCGGGGTTTCGATCACATCCGGTTTAAGATACTCGATATTAATCTGACCGGTTGTGGATTCGTATCCATTCGCTACGGAACCGCTGCCTTTGGTTACTTGTATTGATTCCATCCAGGGTCCAGGAATGAATGTGAGTCCATATACACCGCCAATTCCTCTGTTAGTAGGAATATTCTCCGTCATTATCTGAGTATACCTTCCTGCAAGTCCCAGCATTTGAATCTCTTTCGCACCTGTAACGGCATCCTTATATGCAACGTTGACAGTAGGACTGGTCTCGAAAGATTCTGAAAGGTTGCAACAGGCGGCCTTCTGAAGCTCCTGTTGTGTGATTTTTTCAACATTGATGGGCTGAATGGTTGAAACAACTGTTGCTTCCTGACGTGCCTGAATTTCAACCGCACTAAGGTCAATGGTTTTTTCCAAAGATACTTTAATGAACTTGTTATCACCCACTCTGATCGTGTCGTTCTTAAAACCGACAAAGGAAATGACTAATGTTAACGGCAGTTCTGAGGGTGCATCAATTTTGAATTCCCCAGATGCATCGGTCACTGTAGCCTGAAGACCGGGAATCCAGTACACATTAGCGCCGGCAAGACCTTGTTCTGTTCCTTTTTCAGAAATTTCCACCACTTTACCTCTGATCAGCACCTGACTCTTTGCATCATGATACGAGCCTATGCAGATAAGCATTATTGCAATTGACTGTATCGTTCGCCTAATGAGGCGAAATGATACAGATGAAATTAATTTATATCTGATTTTTTCCATATTGATTCTGAATTAATATTGCTGTAATTAATGGACTTCTGCCATTGATAAAAGAAGCAATAAAAATTCAGATCAGGAGTTGACCTGTAAAATGAAGAAAATTGACTCCCCCGTTCTGTTTGGGTGGCCCTGTATTATATTGAATGAGCTCAGAAACATTGCAAAACGAAAAAATGCTTTTGAAATGAAAAACTGAATATGAAATCAGCTCATGCTTGTTAACCTTTAAAGGTTCATTGATAATACTGGGCAAGTCAGCTTTGAAGTAAGAAATTTTTAACTCACAACATCTGGGCTTCTTCAACTCTTTGACAGGCTTATGGCATGAGTCTTTTGAATCTCCGCAACAATTTTCAAATGAATCGAAAAATGAAAGAGCGGTATCCACTTTGTTTTTACATAAATGAGCAGCTACCGCAATGCCACCGGTTGATACCACGATGCTCACGATCAAAACAAAAGCCAGTATGGATTTGATTTTCTTCAACACTGCAAATTTACGAAACAAATATGATTTGTAAATGAAATTAATCCAATATTCACCTCATTAGCAAGAGTTTGCCGGAACTATAAAGCCTGCTTTCACTTACCAAGCTGTAATAATAAATCCCCGATTTACTTAGGTTCAACCTTTGAATTGTTTGTCCGCTTCTGACAGGAAATTGTTGCAACAACCTTCCAAATTGGTCCATGATTTTCATTTCAAGATTTTCTTTGTAGGGAGAATTGATACGAACGAAATCAAATTCTGTTAGAATTCCGGCATGAATAGAAATGGAAGGATTTTCAAAACCAGAAACATTTTGGCAGATGTCGAAAAAAACAACTATTGAATCTGTATTCATGCAATTGTTTTGGTCTGTGACTCTGACAATATAAACCGCGCTGTCGGGTCCACCTGGCTTATATTCTGCCAGTATGCTTTGGGCAATTATATTATCTTGCCAGATTACTGAGGAATACCCCGGACCAGGATCAAGAATAATTTGTTGCGATCTGCAAATCACTGTATCAGGTCCCAGATTTACGAAAGGCCTGGGGAGTACATCTACAACTACTGTGTCTGAGGTTTTCGGACATCCAAACATGCTCGTCATACTGTACCAGTAACTCCCACTTACTTTAACGGAAATGGAACCAAGTGTGTCACCTGTATTCCATCTGTAGTTTCGTCCGGTCGGCGCGGCTAACAACACATGCCCTCCCTGGCAAAAAGTCAATGGGCCAGAAACGTTGACGTATGAAGGAAAATTATCAATGAAAATATTCAGCGGATTGGATGTGCTTGTGCATCCATGTGATTCAGTTACTTGAACGAAATAAGTTCCAGGCAGACTCAGACTGAGAACAGAATCAGTTGCCCCGGCAATCGGACTGGCATTGATGTTTGGCGCATACCACCACTGGTAAGAATGTCCGGGTAGTGGATTCGTGAACAATTCTATTGTATCAGCTTCGCAAATAAAAACGTTTCCTGTCCTGCTGAGCACCGGAGGTGAGGGTAAAGGATACAGTGAATCGATGAATACAGAGTCAATATCCATTCCGCAGTAATTCATTACCTGCAGTTTGTATTCTCCGGGCCTTGAAGGAATCAAAGCATTTGAAGTGATTCCGGTTAAAAGGGTGTCATCAAGAAACCAACGATAGCTGAAAGAGGGACTTGCGGGTGCCAGATTTTTCAGTTGGCTTCCGGCACAAATTCCAAAAGTATCAAGTGTACTGATATTAGCATCAGTGATGTTGGCGAAAAAAAGAAAATGATTTGGTGTTTCAATAACTTTACCGCTGCTGTCGATTACCGTTGCTCTGTAGTTTCCGGTGGATGAAATCCGTATGCTGTCGCCAGACATGCCATTAGACCAATGCACCGTAGAACCAGGACCAGGATGTGGATTCAATGTCAGCCTGATGGAATCACCTCTGCAATGGTAATTCCCCGGTGATGCTATTGAATAAGGAGATCTGATAATCCCAATGCTGTCGGTTTTTACGAGGTAAATCCCGGAACTGTCAAAACTGTTGCTGCTTCCCAGAATTATAAAGCCACCATCTCTTGCAATTTCAAAATGCACAGCGTCATCATTAAAATATCCACCAAATGATCTTGACCACAAGCTGTCTCCATTCGCATTTGTCTTTGTCAGTAAAATATCATTGAGCAAAGGGAAGTAAGCATGGGGGGTACTGGATAATATTGCATATCCGCCATCAGGTGTTTCTTTCGCCAGAAGTCCCGTCTCATTTCTTGTTCCTCCGATTCTTTTATTCCAAAGCACAGCACCGTTGCTGTCAATTCGCGTGAGTGCAATATCCCTGTTGCCTGAAGTATCCACATAACCACAAACAACCGCACCTCCGTCAGTATTAGGAGAAACAGATTTTGATACAGAATTCCACAAATACAGAGAATCAAAAATCAGTGATCCGTTGGAGGCAAGTTTTCTGACTTCGGTGACATTACTTATACTTGGACTCACATAAAAGAAATCAGGATAAAAACCCAGTGTATAAAAGCTTTTATCATAAGCCTGCACTGCATCATGTACATTCATGAGCGATCCGTCAAAAGACACAAAGTTGCTCCACTGCGTACTCAGGTCAGGTGCAATTTTTAGAATGCTATAGAAATTTTGAGAAATAAAACCGTCTGTAAATATGGTTATTGCAAAATTCGTGTCTGCTGTTTTTACAATTCCAATCCCGTTGGTTCCCCACCCGTCTGCCGGTGGAAATGCTTTCACGGTTTTTTTGTTGCCAGAATAATCTGTTTTGACAATTTCAGCAACAGTATTATAAATCACAGCATGGTGTGTGCCGATAAATACATAACCACTATCGGGAATTTCAATCACAGCTGAAGCTTCCTGATCTCTGGCATCACCGTAAGATGCAGACCACATCTCCTTCCCGAGGCTGTCTAACTTCAATAAAAAATAAGCCCTGGTATTGAAAGCAGTATCCTTCCTGGAGCCAGCAAGTAAATAACCATTATCAGAAGTCTGAATTACATAATTTGCTTTCTCCTGCAAAGCTCCTCCGTAAAACTTTTCAAAGCAGGGTTGAGAAAAGAGACGGGAACTCGTAAACAAAATCAAAATGAAACAAGCAAAAGCCATCACAACCGGAAATCCGGCACACTGTCTTTTGCTTACTTTAATCATAATGCAAAGGTACTCAACAGATTGTAATGGGAAATCGGGCTTCAATTAAATATTTAATAACAATAGGCACATGAGGAATAATAAAAAAGGCCTTTTTTCATATAAAAGGCCTTGATATAATTCTCCAAGAAATCTGCTGCTAAAAACAATACTTGTTTTCACTGATCAGCCGGTCAGCTATATTTCTTCTTAACTGTTTCACATTGAGTGGGGTGGTTTTGGTAAACCTCTTTAATCCCATGAGCAGCATTCTCAATTCATCTCCTTCTGCAAAGGAAGCAATTGCATCCTTACCGTTTTTATTGATACGGTCTGCTGCATCGTGAATTGCAACTTTCATGATGTCAATTTGAATTTTACAAGCTTCCTCTCCCCTGATGGATACCAGTTTTTCAACGCGTAACTGAAGTGATTCCATGATATACAGATCAATCAGCATGTCTGCGATATTCATGAGGATTTCTTGCTCCTTTGCCAGTTCCATCATGAGTTTTTGTACCGCAGAACCTGCGACCATGAGCACAGCTTTCTTGAAATTTGATATGATCTTTTTCTCTTCATCGAACAGATTCATTTCTCCGTTTCCGAATTCAGGAATTTGCATCAGTTCAGCAGCAACTTTGGAAGCAGGGCCCATCAAATCCAGTTCACCTTTCATGGCTTTCTTGAGCATCATATCCACAGCCAGCATACGGTTAATCTCGTTGGTTCCCTCAAAAATCCTGTTAATTCTTGCGTCCCTGTATGCCCTGTCCATAGGAGCTTCAGCACTGTATCCCATTCCGCCGTAAATCTGAACACCTTCGTCTGCTACATAATCCAGTACCTCACTGCCATGCACTTTCAGTATGGCAGCTTCAACAGCAAATTGCTCTACACCTTTGAGTTTAGCTTTGTTCTCATTCATGCCGGAAGCAATGAGTGCACTGATGGCATCTTCAATATTCTGGCTGCAACGATAGATGGCAGATTCGCAGGAGAAAATTCTGATTACTTGTTCTGCGAGTTTGTATCGAATAGCACCGTACTTAGAAATCGGACGACCAAATTGTTGCCTTTCATTGGCATATTTAACGGACTGGGTAGAAATTCTTTTGCAACCACCGATGGCTGCACCGGCGAGTTTGATTCTCCCTATATTCAGAATATTGACTGCGATTTTAAACCCATTTCCCCGGTCGCTCAGTAAATTTTCTACAGGCACTTTGCAATCGTTGAAAAATACCTGTCGGGTAGAACTTCCTTTAATTCCCATTTTATGTTCTTCAGGGTTCAGGGTAATGCCGCCAAAATCTTTTTCCACTATGAACGCGCTTAGATTATCATCATCATCAATTTTGGCGAAGACGATATACACATCAGCAAATCCTCCGTTGGTGATCCACATTTTCTGGCCGTTGATCACATAGTGTTTTCCGTCAGCGGACAAAACTGCCTTAGTTTTGGCGGAATTTGCATCAGAACCAGAACCTGGTTCTGTGAGACAATAAGCAGACTTCCACTCCCCGCTTGACAGCTTTGGAATGTATCTCGCCTTCTGTTCCTCGTTGCCATAATACAAAATGGGAAGTGTACCAATACCCGTATGTGCCGCATAAGCCACTGAAAAGGAATGTCCTGCTCCAAGTGATTCTGTCGCAAGCATACCAGTATTGAAGTCTTTTCCAAAACCACCATATACTTCAGGAATGGAAATTCCAAGAAGTCCGAGTTCCCCGGCTTTGTCCAGAATGCTCTGCATCAGTCCTTCCTCCTGCGCATCTATCCTGTCGAGATTTGGATAAACTTCCTGTTCAAGAAAATCCACACAGGACTGAGCGATCATTCGCTGTTCTTCTGTCCATTCTTCAGGGATAAATACCTCGCCTGCGGCTGTGTCTCTGACAAGAAACTCTCCCCCTTTTAAAGCTCTTTCTTCTTTTACTTTCTCCATGATTTAGTTCTATGATATCAATTTATAATATACGAAAACAGTATGAATTGTTACGTAATTGGAGGTATATTATTACAAAAATGAAAGCTATGAATACAATACCTGATAAACATGATCAGGTATAAGTCAGCCAAGTAGACCGTCTCTGTTTTAGTTCAAAAATTCAAAGATTCCTGCAGCTCCCTGACCTGTACCCACACACATGGTAACCATTCCGTATTTAGACTTTCTTCTGCGCATTTCACTAAATAGCTGAACAGAAAGCTTAGCGCCGCTGCATCCGAGTGGATGGCCCAGAGCTATTGCCCCGCCATTCACATTCACGATTTCAGGATTCAGACCCAAAGTGCGGATAACAGCTAAAGACTGCGATGCGAATGCTTCATTGAGCTCTATAAGGCCGATGTCTTCCTGTTTGATACCTGAATGCTTCAACACTTTGGGAATAGCATCCACAGGACCGATACCCATGATTCGAGGCTCCACACCTGCCACTGCATAATCAACCAGTCTTGCAATCGGCTGTACATTCAGTTGCTTGAGCATCCTCTCGCTTACAACAATCACGAAAGCTGCACCGTCACTGGTTTGCGATGAGTTTCCTGCAGTGACGCTGCCTTTCGCAGAAAAAACCGGCTTGAGAGCAGCCATTTTTTCAAGCGTGGTATCGGCTCTAGGTCCCTCATCAGTATCCACTACAAATTCCCTGGATTTTCTTTTTTCATTTTCATCCAGGTAAACTTCTTTTACATTGACAGGAACAATTTCATCTTTGAATTTCCCATCGTTGATTGCTTTCACAGCTTTCTGATTGGATTCATATCCAAAACGATCCTGATCTTCTCTTGAAATTTTATATTCATCAGCTACAGCTTCAGCTGTAAGCCCCATACCCCAATAGTATTCAGGATGCGTCTGAACCAATGCGTAATTAGGGACAATTTTCCACCCTCCAAAAGGTATAGGCGACATGCACTCCACTCCTCCGGCAATAATACAATCAGACATTCCGCTGTGAATTTTGGCGGCTGCAATGGCGATCGTCTCCAGTCCGGAAGCACAATAGCGGTTCACAGTCATACCCGGTACTTTTACTGTATCCAGGCCCATCAAAGAGATCATTCTGCCTATGTTCAGACCTTGTTCCGCTTCAGGAGTGGCATTTCCAGCAATGACATCGTCAATCTGCTCTTTGTCAAGTGAAGGAACAGAAGCCACTAGATTCCGGATCACTTCTGCTGCCAGATCGTCGGGCCTTACATTTTTAAATTTTCCTCTAGGTGCTTTGCCAACAGCAGACCTTTTTGCGGCGATTATATAAGCATTCATAATTGCAGGTTTTACATACCAACATTTAAATCGCGACTAAGTTCAAGCCGCGCTTTATTACTTTTTCTTGGAAGTATCGGTGTTAGTTGGTACGGGAGTTCCGGGTGCTTTAGTTCCAGGTGCTCCTGGTACAGGCTTCTTTCCGTCTGCGGCCTTCTTTTCAGCCGCTTTTTTCTCTTCTTCTTTTTTCTTTTGGGCAGCTTCGATGTCAGCCAGATTCATTCCGTCTTTGTATGTAGTTTCATTTACTACAAGACCTTTTCTGTTGAACGTTTTCCAAATCCCGTCTTTCTTATTCATCTTGTAAAAACCTTCCTGCCTTATGCTTCCATCTTCAAAATAGCGTGTCCATTTACCGTCTTTCTTTCCGTTGTTATACTGTCCTTCCATCTGAACCTGTCCGGAAAAATAATACCTGGTATATTGGCCTTCTTTCACAGCACCCAGCCATTCGGTCTCTTCACGCACTTTGTTGTAGCCATAGAATTTCCTTTCCATCCCCTCCTTTTTATCGTTGATAAAATCCACTTCCATGATTTTCTCTCCGAAAGTATTGTAGAAAATCCATGTTCCCTGTTTGCGACCAATTTCGTCGGTCTTATTGCGGTGCTTCTCCCTACCCGGTGCGTACTTTGGTTTTTCCTCCCTTCCCTGTGCCCATGAATATGAAGGCAACAGGATTGAAGTCAGAATTAATATCCTGAACCAATTCTGTAGCGATTTAATTGTTGTCCTGCTCATGTTGTTATTATAAGTATGTTAATTTCTCAATGGTTTTCCCGTTGTAAGTATGCTTTGTATTCTCTCCAGAGTTTTCCTCTCACCGCATAAAGAAAGGAATGCCTCTCTTTCAAGATCAAGCAAATATTGTTCTGACACCTGGCTTTCTGAGCTAAGATCCCCGCCGCACATGATGTATGCCAGCTTTTCAGAAATGAGTTTATCATGACTGGAAATAAATCTTCCTGAGCTCATGGCATTGGCACCGGCAAAGAACATTCCTAAGGCATTTCTTCCGAGCACCTTAATATCCCTTCGCTGAACAGGTGTACTGTAGCCATTGTCGGCAAGTTCAAGGACAGCAGTTTTCGCTTCACTGATTACATGCGTTGGGTTAACCACCACCTGATCGAGTCCGTCTCTGAAGATATGAAGATCGAAAGCTTCATGCGCGGAAGTTGATACTTTAGCCATAGCTATGTTCAGATAATATTCTTTCAGCACATGTACATCGATGCCTCCATCAAGGTATGCATCGCTGGCACGGAGAGTCATTTCCTTGCTGCCACCTCCTCCGGGTATCAATCCCACTCCGAATTCTACAAGTCCGATATAGGTTTCTGCGGAGGCTACAACCTTATCGGCGTGTAGAGACATCTCACAACCACCTCCGAGTGTGAGACCGTGGGGAGCTACAACAACCGGAACAGATGAATAGCGAATACGCATGTTCATATTCTGAAACGCACGAACTGCCAAGTCTATTTCATCAAATTCTTGTTCTGTGGCGAACATGAAAATCATAGCCAGATTGGCGCCTGCGGAGAAATTCTGAGCCTGATTACCTATGACAAGACCTTTAAAATCTTTTTCAGCTATCTGAATCGCCTTATTTACACCTTCAATAATCTCTCCTCCGATGGTATTCATTTTAGTGTGAAACTCGAGGTTGATCACACCATCACCAATATCAATCAGACTGGACCCTGAATTCTTCCAAACAACTTTATCTGCTAAACTGTCAAGTAAAATTATCCTGCCTGCTCCAGGCATATTCTCATATGCTTTTTTAGCCGGATGATAATATTGTCTCAGGCCTTTTACATTCTGATAAAAATTGCCAACACCTTTATCTCTCATTTCCAGCAACCACTCAGCAATCTTGTGTCCGTGAGATTCAATCAGCTTTATTCCCTTTTCAAATCCAATCATGTCCCAGGTGCTGAAAGGCCCGAACTCCCAGCCGAAGCCTGCACTTAGGGCCTCATCAATTTCATGAGGAGTATCGGCGATTTCAGGAATCCTGTTCGCGATATATGCGAAAACAGCTGCGAAAGATGCACGATAAAACTCTGAAGCTTTATCATTTCCTGATAACATGATCTTGATTCTATCGGAATATGCATCAACATTTTTAACCTGATCAAGCAAAGGAATTTTAATCTTAGACTTTTCCTTATATTCAAGAGTTTCGAGATCAAGAGAGAGAATTTCACTTTTACCCTTCTCATCTTTCACTTTCTTATAAAAACCCTGTTTTGTTTTATCTCCGAACCAGCCTTTCTCCATCAATTTCTTCACAAAACCGGGAAGAACGAATGTATCCCGGGATTCATCATTCGGACAACGTTCATAGACATCATTTGCTACTTTCACGAGCGTATCCAGTCCTACCACATCACATGTCCGGAATGTCGCTGATTTAGGTCTGCCGAGAACCGGACCTGTAAGCTTGTCAACTTCTTCCACGCTGAGTCCCATTTTTTCCACGTGGTGAAAAAGCGACATGATGGAATACACACCGATTCTGTTAGCAATGAAAGCGGGAGTATCCTTACAGGGAACCACTGTTTTACCAAGATGCAGATCGGCATATAAGGCCAAAAATTCGAGTACTTCAGCATCAGTTTCCGGACCGGGAATAAGTTCAAGCAGACGCAGGTATCTTGGTGGATTGAAAAAATGAGTTCCGCAAAAATTTTTCCTGAAATCATCCGATCTTCCTTCAGCCATCAAGCGAATAGGGATACCTGAAGTATTGGAAGTGACCAAAGTCCCAGCACGGCGAAATTTTTCAAGTTCAGAAAAAACCGATTTTTTTATGTCCAGATTTTCTATCACCGCTTCGATAATCCAGTCGCAATCGGCAACATACTTCATATCATCCTGGAAGTTTCCGGTGCGGATTCGCCTGGCGAAAGATTTGTGATAAAGTGCGGCAGGTGATGCCTTGAGTGTTTGCTTAAGAGAATCATCCACTATCCTGTTCCTGAATGCAGGTGATTTCTCATCAAGGCCAGCTTTCTTTTCTGCTGCATTGAGTTCTTTCGGAATGATGTCGAGCAGGAGCACTTCCACTCCGGCATTTGCGAAATGACAAGCAATTCTGCTGCCCATGATTCCGCTTCCCAGCACCGCTACCTTTTTTATAATTCTCTTTCCTGACATATTTCAACTTTGATCATAGATACTGCTAATCAGGGCAGAGTTGTTTTCTGCAATCACTTTCCTTTTCAGCTTTAGGGTAGCGGTAAGTTCTCCGCTGTCTATTGTCCATTCACGCGGAAGTAGTCTTATTTTCTTGACCTGCTCCGTACGCCCGAATGATTCATTGAGTTTTTCAATTTCTTTTCTGAAGAGCGAAACGACCTCAGAATGAGAGATCATAGTTTCATTTGAAGATGTATCCAGTCCTGATTCTTCACACCACCTTTTGAGCTGGGCAAATGATGGCACAACCAGTGCGGCAGGAAACTTCTGATTTTCTCCGATGACCATGATTTGCTCTATGAAAATCGACTCCTTGAATTTATTCTCAAGTGCCTGTGGAGCTATGAATTTTCCTCCTGATGTTTTAAAAATTTCTTTTTTCCTGTCAGTAATTTTAAGAAAACGGTTTTCTTCTATGATGCCGATATCACCTGTGTGAAACCAGCCGTCCTTGATAACCTGCTCAGTGAGATCCGGTCTTTTGTAATACCCGAGCATTATATTCGGACCTTTGCATAATATTTCCCCATCCTCAGCTATTTTAACCTCCACTCCGCTGATAGGCGGGCCGACAGTTCCGAATTTAGTTCCATTAGGTTCCAGATTGTTCACGCATACCACTGGAGAAGTTTCTGTGAGTCCGTAACCCTCCAGTACGTGTATTTTCGCTGCCCAAAAAACCCTTGCCAGACGCGGTTGAAGAGCTGCACCTCCGCTAACAATCACTTTCACTTTGCTGCCAAGTGCTTCTCTCCATTTTGAAAATATAATCTTATTGGCAAGTCCAAGCTGGAACTCATACCAGAAACCATTTCTTTTGTTCAATTCATATCGCAGACCAAGATTGAGCGCCCAGAAAAACAGGATTTTCTTGAGTCCTGTAAGGTCCTTGCCTTTCTCAACAATCTTATCATAAACTTTTTCCAGCAGACGAGGCACAGTGGAAAAAACTTCGGGTTTAATTTCCTTCAGGTTGTCTGCGATCTTTTCCATACTCTCTGCATAGTATATCGATACACCACGGTACATATACAGGTAAGTGAGCATTCTTTCATAACTGTGACAGAGGGGCAGGAAGCTGAGAGCCTTGTGTCTCTCATCCACAGGACAGAGATCTTTTGAAGCAAGCACATTACTGACAATGTTGTTGTGTGACAACATCACGCCTTTGGGCTGACCTGTTGTTCCGGAAGTGTATAAAATCGTAGCAAGGTCACCCGGAAGAATGCTGTCACGAATTGATTCAAAACGCTTTTGCTCATCACCGGAAAAATCCTTCAACAGATCAGTCCAATGCTGAGCACCAGCAATCTGATCAAATGTGAAAATATCAGTCAGCGAAGGTATGTCTGACTTGATTTTACTTATCTTTTCATACAGCAGTTTGTCACCAGCGAATAAAATCTTAGCCTGACAGTCGTTCAGAATGAAGATGAGATCTTTTTCGCTGAGTGTGGTATAGACAGGCACGTTTACTACCCCGATTTGCATCATTCCCATGTCAGCAATATTCCATTCCGGGCGGTTTGCCGAAATGATAGTTGCTTTATCGTCCTTCCTGAGGCCAAGACTCATAAGTCCGGCACTCAGCTTTTGAGAAAGTGAAATAAACTCTGAAGTGGAATGGCATTTCCAGTTACCGTTCAGCTTTCCGCAGAGTGAATCCTGTTTTGGGAAATTTGAATTTTGGTAATCCGGAATGTCAAATAATCTCTTAATCATGCAATGGCTCCTGTATGATATTCCACAAAACAAAACGCATCAATTCAATGAATTGAAGGGTGAATATCAGAATATGGTGTTTCCGCCAAATTAATAGATTTGGAGGTTCAAACTGAATGCCGGTATTTTTTTTTTTTCATGGCTTTTCAACATAGAAATCATTGTCGTTTATTGCATCAGTTGAATAAAATCGACGTACTCTCATGATGACTGAAACCGAAAATATTAAGGTAGAAAACGAGCTGACCAGGATGCTCAACATCCGTTTTCCACTGGTGATGGCTCCAATGTTCCTTGTAAGCAACGAGGCGATGTTGGCAGCAGGCATTGAGGCTGGCATTCTGGCATGCTTTCCATCTCTGAACTACCGGAACGAATCTGAGTTACAATCTGTACTTGAGAAGATGAATGACAGAATTCATAACAGGAAGGGTAAATATGGAAATTACGGCATGAACCTGATTGTTCAAAAAGCCAATCCCTGGTTTAAAAAACACCTGGATATCTGCATTCGCATGAAAGTTCCGGTGGTCATTACTTCCCTGGGAAATCCTGAATCAACAATCAATGCAGCTCATACTTACGGTGGTAAAGTATTTTGTGATGTGATAAACCTGGCACATGCTGAGAAATGCGCCAAAGCAGGATGCGACGGATTTGTCGCAGTCGGACAGGGAGCAGGCGGACATGCAGGCCCTTATCCTCTGATCTTACTCACGGAAGCGCTCAAGAAAAGATTTCCTGATTTGCCTGTGATGGCTGCCGGGGGAATCGCCAATGGTCGTGCTCTTCTCAGCTCTTTGGCATCAGGTGCTTCTGCAGGATATTGCGGCACCAGGTTTATTGCTTCCACAGAGGCTGATGTATCAGCGGAGTATAAACAGGCAATAGTGCGGCACAAGATGGAAGATATCATCATGACAAGCAGGATAAGCGGAACTCCTTGCAGCGTGATCAATACTGAGTTTGCTCAAAAAATCGGAACAGAACAAAACTGGTTTGAAAAAATGATGAGCAGGAATTCGAAAACAAAAAAATACTTTAAGATGCTAGTCCAAAGACGAGGCTTTAACTGGCTTGAAGCAGCAGTAAAACCAGGCAATTACCAGAATCTTTGGTGCGCCGGACAATCGGTGGAAATGGTTGACGAAATCCAGAGCATTCAAGACATTGTTGCTGATTTTATCAGGGGATATTTCATCGCATACAATGAATTGAAGCAAATGAATTCTTACTAGGGCATAATATTTCCCATATGAAATCTGACATATTCAGCCTCTTGAATGACTCCGGTCAATCGAAATGGAAGTTATGGCTATTGAACATTATTCTCAGACATAAGATTCCGTTCAATAAACCCCATGGACTAAAAATAATTGAGGTCGGGCATGAAAAAGTGCGCACAATTCTCCCGTATAAGAAAAAAAACCTCAATCACCTTGGCGGACTGCATGCTTGTGCACTTGCTGCAGTAGGAGAATTCACGGGAGGAATTGCAATGTTAAACTCTCTGCGAAGTGATCAGCTTAGGTTTATCATGAAAGACCTTCATATGACATATCATTACCAGGGAAGGATGAACGTAAGCGCAGAAGTGTCGATGAGTGAAAAAGACGCGAAGGAGATGATTTTAGCTCGTCTTGAAAGTTCCGATGCTGTGATGTACAAACAGGTCATAGAAATGCACGACAAAGCAGGATCTCACATCTGTACTTGCGAAGTCAACTGGCAAATTAAAAAATGGAATAAAGTCAGGACAGATAAATAAAAAAAGGAAGAAGCCCGGCTTCCTCCTTTTCATTTTTTAAATCACTTGTATTTATAAGACGATTAGCTTGAGGAAATAAGATTTTTCTCCTGACACCACCCGAAGACTGTAATAACCTTTTCCGTTTGAAGAAAGATCTATCACAGCAGATGCATTACCATTCTCAGACATTTTTTCAACTTTCCAAACGAGTCTTGACTGCATATCAAATACCTCGAAGCTTACATTTTCTGATTTCGCATTTTGAAATTCGACGTTGAATAATCCGGCAGAAGGATTTGGGAACAAGCGTACACTTGCCGGTGAAACAAATTCACCATTAAAACCGAGTGTCCTGCTTCGAATGTTTACATTATCTAGGTATATGCTGTTTCCGAAATCGTTTGTATTTACAAAACGCAAGAATAATAAGGTATTCGCAAATGCCGACAGATCGACTGAATCTCTTCTCCAGTCAGACGGATTTATTGGCTGCCACTGATTATTCACCGGAGCGACTGTCGCAAGAGTTGAACCGGACCTGGAATAGGACGTCGGAATGTAGGTTGATTCACAGTCGGTGGAAACTTCAAGACTAAGTCCGTCATTGGAAGTGAGGAACTGAGAATAGGCTACATCAAAACTTACGACGCCATCAGATATTCCATCCATATCGAAAAGGAAAGTGGACAGGTAATCTTTTGCACCCGGATTGTTATACCCGAAGTTGTTGAACCATGCAGCTGTTGTGATTCCTCCACCACTACCCATTATACCACTCTTTGCAGCCCATGCGAAACTTGTTCCGGACTGAACATTTTTCCATCCAGCTGGAGGAAAAACGCCTTCAAAGTCTTCCGTAATCGGAGTTACTGCTGTCATCTGAGAAAGCACTGTGAGTATCTGACTATTATTACTTGTGTTACCATCCAAAGTATAATTTATCGAGATGGCAAAAGAATAAGTACCTGGCGTAGAAAGATTGACACCAGCCGGGAAAGTGAACAGCAAGCTGTCTCCCGGAGCAATTGTGTCATTGTATGTCTGTACTACCGGTGATCCTCCATTCATTGTGTACTGAATATTAAAAGCAGTAGCCGGATTGATACCTACATTTCTGATATAAAGAGAAACAGGCACACTGATCAGGTTCTGGCAGGCAATGAGCGTACCGGCAAGCGGGCTCTGAATTGAAAGCAAGGCAAGATCATTTGCGAAACTGCAATTCTGCACACCAGGGGTCTTTCTGATCGCATTTGCCCTTCTACCCTTCCCACCGAAAGGTCCGATTGCGCGCACACTAAACCATGTGGATACAGTATCCGCGATTGGAAGCACACGAGAGAGTGAAGTTGTTGTAACAAGAGAATCCATGTACTTGGTTCCGAGCATGCTCACTTCATAAGAACTTGCACCGGTCACAGCAGACCAGCTTAATCTCATTTGAGTGGCGCAAGTAAAATCGATGTTGATGTTTGCAGGAAGACCGAGGATGGCTATCGGAGCATCAGCTACATCGCTTACCACTCCGCGTGTCACTCTTACAAGCACTCTGTCTGAATTAATTGCAGATGGAACAAGCCAGTTGTACTGGCGAGTATTGGCCGGGACACCAGCCACAATCTGAGTCCAGTTTGTGCCGTTATCCACTGAGTAATGCAGTGTAAATGTTCCGCTGTTTCCCTGTGCATCCCAACGTAACAGTTCAAACTCACCCGGCACAAATCCTTCACCTCCGTTAGGATAGGTCATAATAAGTTCACCGGTTCTGAATTCCCAAACAAGATAGTAACGTTGGGGACCGAAGGGCACATTGAAGCCATTTACATTGACTGTGTAATTGCCGGCTGCGGGATTATCCAGGGTAACCTGCTCTACATTATTCAGTCTGTCTATGCCTCTGACTGCAAAGGCAGTCAGTGCAGGCACAGTCGGAGTTGGATCCAGAATCCATGGACGGCTGGTGTCGGAAGAAACATCAAGAAGATACATATCAAGATCATTCACCAGCGCCGGGTTCGCAGCAGGAGCTCCTTCTCTGTCAATCCAGTATACCATACACTTCAGCTGAGTTGTACCTGCAGGAACATTTATAATATGAGAATTTGTTTCAGCCAAACTAACTGAATCCAGCAAATAGTGATTTTGCTCAAGGGTTTCAACAGCTCTAAGGGCATTTACTCTTCCCCATCCATATGTGAAATCCACCTGAGGATTACCCAGATCTTCTGCAGAATTCATCATTGCAGCTTTAATTAATCCGGACTCAGGTTCCTGACCTGAGTTAAGTTCTTTGTATGCCTGGTACAACTGCGCGCTTATACCGGCAATACCAGGGCATGCGGCACTGGTTCCACCGCCAACTTGATAGGTATTATTTGCCGCAGTGCTGTTTTGATCCTTTCCGTTTGCACAAATGTCCGGTTTCACTCTGCCATCCATTGAAGGACCACGACTGCTGGTATTGTCTACCAATCCGTTTGCATCCAGATTACCAACGGCAATTACGTTCTTACCTTGTTTAAATCCGCCTGTGATTGTTCCATAGGGTGCGCCGGCTCCGTAACCGCAATCATTCTGTCCGCGGTTCCCTGCGGAAAACACAAAGCTGAATTGAGGATTTTGCCTGATGAGCTGGTCACCCAGGCTGGAATAAGTATTGTAATTGTTGCAGCTCTGACTATAGCTGGTGGATGTAATAACTATTCCGTAGTTATTGTAAAAATTCACAGAGTTATGAATATGGTCATAGCCATCAGCGCCTGCATTTATATCATGAATGTAAATGTGCGCTCCGTCAGCCATGCCTCGCTTGGTAGGATCAAGATTACCGGCGCCGCAGGCAATTCCTGCCGTCATATCTCCGTGTGAACCTCCGTTGCTTGTCATGAATTGTGTGATTCGTCCGGTGAAGTCGATGTGCGGTCCAACCGCACCGTCGTCTGCGAGTGAAATGCTCACTCCATCTCCATTATAATGGCGGCCCATAGGCATTTCACTGTTGATCACATTGCTTCGGTGCAAACTTTTTCCTTTTGTATCATCCGGCTCTGGCTTGATATCTTTTTCTTCAAGATAGAACACAAACGGTAATGCAAGAAGAGCCTGGATGGATTTCCTGGGAACAATAACATGTGCCAAGGAAACATTTTCATGAATCTCAGAAATATTGACATTTAATTTTCTCAGTTCAGAAAAAATCAAGGATAGATCAGCATCAGAAAAATACATGAGTTTTAGTTCCGCTTTTCCATCAACTGAAATAGCATGATCCGGGATGTTATTATGAAGAACAGCAGGACTTGATTTGTATGCAGGCAAATATTGAAGAATAGTGCGCGGCTGATATGATATCAGCTTCGAAAGATCAAACCACTCAGGAATCGAAACTATGTAAGCATAATGTGGAATGTAGGCCAGAAAATTCAGGCCTGCTTTTTCCATTTCAGACTTAGCTTTGTCATCAGGCAATTTGTTGAATTGAATGATTCTGTAATATCGTCCATTATGCATTTCAGAAACATCAAGACTTTGCTTCATCGATTCTGAAAAGTTATGCATCGTGTTCTGTGTTCCCGATTTCAACAATAGTTTTCCGGGAGTAATTTCAGGATGAATGGCCAACATAATTGATGGAGCAAACAATAAGGAAAGAATCGCAATCCGCAGTGAGTTGTAGATCTTTTTCATTTAGAATAAACATGTTTTGAACAGATAAAGAAACTGAAAAATAATGGGAAAACAAAAGATAAAATCGGATAGAAATTGCACCATATCAATAATTTACAAGCATATTCCTAACTATCGAATCATGAAGAGCACTAATTACACTATCCTGACAGAACCACCCAGGTATCAGGCATCCTGACTTTAAAAAATATTCTCTCCCTGAATGTTTATGTTTGCCCGAAATTCAGAAAAGTGATTCACAGAATAGCTCGAAGTTTATTTGGCATCTGGGCCTTGATCGTATTCATCGTCACATTGGTTCTTGCAGGTACGGCATATTACATCACGTTCATCCTTGCAAGCGATAAAAAAGCTCCACACATCGCTCATCAGTATATTTCAAGACCCTGGGCATGGACACTCTTTTTCTTTTTTGGAATCCGGCTGAACATTAAGGGCACACACAGGCCAGATCCGAAAAAGGTTTATGTTTTTGTTTGCAATCATCAAAGCCAGCTTGACATTCCGGCATATGCCCTGGTTGCTCCCAACACTATCCGTTTTCTGGCGAAGGAAGAGCTGACTAAAATTCCAATAATGGGTTTCGTGATCCGTAAGCTTTACATCAGCGTGAATCGGTCAGATAAAAAAGCCAGAGCAAGAAGTATGGAAAACATGATGTCATCACTTAATGAAGGAATCTCCGTTTTTATTTGTCCGGAAGGCACAAGGAACAGAAGAACTGATAACCTTCTGCCCTTTCATGACGGAGCATTCAGATTAGCGATTCAGTCACAGGTCCCTATTGCAGTACTTACCATAAAGAACAGCGGAGAACTGCTTTCTCCTCTTCGACCGATAGAACTGAAACCCGGAAAAATTCATTGCACATGGTCATCCATAATTGAAACAAAAGGCATGAGCGAAACGGATGTTCCACAACTCAAAGAAAAAGTATATAAAATAATGAGTGACAATCTGCATTAATTATAACAGGTGACATTGGGATGAATTCTATAATCCTTTGAATTCCATTAAAAACAAAATGGTTCATTCTTTGTAACTTTACATGCATAATTGAGAGAAGCACAGATGTACAGAAACACACAACACTGGATTAAAACACTTGAAGCCGCAGGAGAGCTGGTAAGAATAAAGGAATATGTAAATCCGCATCTTGAAATAACCGAAGTCACCGACCGTGTTTCCAAAGTTAATGGACCCGCTCTCCTTTTTGAAAACACCGGATACGATTTCCCTTTGCTGATTAACTCGATGGGTACCGAGAAGAGAATCGCGATGGCGCTTGGCGTAAAAAACCTGGATGACATCGCGAAGGAAATGGAGAGCATGTTTAAAGAACTTACCTCACCTAAGGAAAGCTGGGTGGAGAAACTGAAAATGCTTCCGCGTTTGGGTTCCATTGCATCCTGGATGCCGAGGGTTGTTTCAGGCCGCGGTGAATGCCAGCAGGTTGTGATGGTGAAACCGGATGTGACTAAACTTCCGGTATTAAAATGCTGGCCTGAAGACGGAGGACCTTTCCTCACTTTGCCAGTAATTCACACCAAAGATCCAATCACCGGAATCCGAAATGTGGGCCTATACCGCATGCAGGTTTTCGGTCCGACATTAACTGCCATGCATTGGCACAGACATAAAGTCAGCGCACGTCATTTTAACGAATACAAACGCCGCGGAGAGCTGATGCCTGTCGCCATTTCACTAGGTGGCGATCCTGCTTACTCTTATTGTTCAAGTGCTCCGCTGCCCGACGGTGTGGATGAATATATACTCGCAGGCTTCCTCAGAAAAAAACGTGTGGATATGGTGCAATGCCTTACGCAGGATGTACAGGTGCCTGCGGATGCAGACATCATCATTGAAGGATATATTGATCCGAATGAAGAATTTATTCTTGAAGGACCTTTCGGTGATCATACAGGTTATTATTCCCTTGCTGATTATTATCCCCGCTTTCATATCACCTGCATCACTCACAGAAAAGATGCTGTATATCCTGCAACGATTGTGGGAATTCCTCCGCAGGAAGATGCCTGGATTGGAAAAGCGACGGAAAGAATTTTTCTAGTTCCGATCAAGATGACCATGGTGCCTGAAATTGAAGACATGATTTTGCCTGTGGAAGGTGTGTTTCACAACCTGGTGATCGTGAAGATCAAGAAAGATTATCCGGGACAGGCAAGCAAAGTCATGCACAGTCTCTGGGGCGCTGGTCAGATGATGTTCACCAAGTTCATGATCATTGTTAGCGGGGATGTAAACATTCACAATGCTGATGAAGTGGCAAAACACATCAGCGCCAATTTCGATCCTGCACATGACATTTACATCACACAAGGACCGGTGGATGTATTGGATCACAGTTGCAGCGTAATGGCATTCGGAGGCAAGATGGGAATTGATGCGACTGTTAAAACAGAAGAAGAACTGGCCGGCAGATCAGGCAAGGTTAACAGTGCGGAAAAAACCAAAACGAGTGAATATGAGCAATTGATGCAGCTATATCCTGAAATCCGGCAGGTGAATGCGCGTTTAACAGAAAATGATATTCCGCTGGTATTTATCAGTATTGAAAAGAATAAACCCGGACATGTAAAAGAACTTTCCGAAAAAATCTTTCAGCATGAATGGATGAAAAATGCAAAAGCTGTCATCTTCCTTGAAAGCAATGTGGATGTCTCTGACATTGCCGATGCAGTTTGGAGATTTACCAATAATGCCGATCCAAAGCGTGATCATTTTATTGTTCAGGGAAAGAATGGATCTGGCGCGCATGTTTGCTTTGACGGCACGAGAAAAACAAAAGAGCTTGACGATTTTCAAAGAGATTGGCCCAACATTCTTGTATCTAATGATGAAACCATAGAGAGAATTGACGCAATCTGGCCAAAGCTCGGATTGGGAGAAATGATACCATCACCTTCAAGAAAATATAAAAAGCAGGTGTACAAGGGAGGAGCTGTAGTGGAAGAATAATCGCTATCGCGATATGTAAGGGTCATCTGCTTCTTCCAGGCGGATTTCAAATTTTCTCACATTAAAAGCAGCTGCAGTTTTATTCCAGAAGTAGACATTTAATTCATAATCTTCAGGAAATTCATTTCGTATAAATCTGGATAGAAAAATATGTTGCCAGGTGCCGGGTTCATGGTTAAAATCCTCCAGGCGAAATGAGTGGTAATCTACCGGAATACCCAGGGAATCTATCGATACAACAAGATTTACTTCAGCAGTTGTATCCGGCAGGTTAAACTCAGCAACAGCGTGAAATACATTAAACGGTGATAGAGAAAGTGATCCGATTTTTTCCTTGTAGCCTAAGATAAATTCAGTTTCATTAACCGCTGTGAATGCTGAATCGGTTTCATTGTTGCTCTCATCTGATTGTATTTTCATCCAGGAAGAATGGATATGATTGTATCTCCGGATCAATAATGGCGCAGCATCGGTTGATGAAGCAGATTTCGAAAAGAGATAAGCTGCAGAATTAAAAAACAGTTTTTTATCTGACAGATTCGGAAAATAATGCCGGCTTATGTTCAGAATTTCAGGCGGGAATTTACTGTTAGACCAGGCCACACAAAAATATTTGCTTTCGCTTTTCTCCAGTGATATTTTCAGTTTTAATAAATCTCCTGGGCCTTCAACCTTCCAGAAGTCCACGTTTACATCTCCTCCAATTCTGTCAAGGTAATAATTCATGTAGGCAGGATTAATCACATTCACCAGAACCAACACATTCTCCTTGCCTTTTTCATTCTCCCATTCAGAAATTTTATCCGCTACATCTTCAAAGACACCATAGTGTGTTTTAGTGAACAAGCCTTTTCCATCCAAAGTGCTTGATGCTCCGGCAGCAAGAACAATGATCATGACAACAGACCGGTATAATCTACTGCGCGAGACAAGGACAATCATATCAGAAACAAGCAGCAGTAAAAATGGAAATGTAAAGAAGAGTGTGCTGTACTGTATTACAGGATGCCTTAATATTGAATACAGATATGCCAGTAAAAAAGAAAATAAAAAAAGATAAAGCGCAAAAAAATGGTAGCGGCCGAATGCTTTCAGGTAAAAAGCGGAAATCAATCCGGGAATTAAAAGAAAGTAAATTAATATGAGAATCAAATGAGAATCGTTCACTGAATTGAACATGAATTGCAAAATGAAATCAGACTCAGGATAAGGCAACCAGCCCCCGATGTCACCATCCTTCAGCTGTTCGTAGAACACTTTTACCTCGGGAATAATTCCTGCAAGAATGATTAATCCGGATAAAATATAGAATGGATATTCCTTCTTCTTCACCAGGAACATTCCGAGAATTCCCAGAGAAGCGGCGAAGACCAGAGAAAAATAATGGATGTGAGTACATGCCAGCATGGACAATACGAAAAGTATCCACCACTTCAATCTTACTTTACTTTCACTTACGTTAAGAATAATGTGAGACCAAGCGTATGCCGATAAAAGCGAGAACATAAGTCCCATGCTGTAAGGCCTTGCAAACAAAGAATACAAAATGGCGTATTGGAAAACCGAAAAAAATGCAGCTGCCAGCAAACCGGTATAGCTGCCAAACCATTTTTTACCTATGATGTAAATCAAGAAAACTGAAAACAAGCCTGCAAGAACAAAGGGCAGGCGAAAAATAAAGGGATCATCGCCAATAAGCCGGACATAGTAATGCAGGAAGACCTGAAGTCCGGCCGGATGCACATCGATATACACACCCTGTCGTATCATCTGTGAGAGTGGCTCAATCCATGCGGTGTTTAAAGCGCTCAGTTCATCATTGGATAGAGAGAGGTTCATTGCGGCAGGAATCCGAAAAGCCGCTGCTGCAAGAAGGATGAGGATAAGAAACAACTTCTCGATCCAGGTATCAGAATTATTCACGCTTTTCATCATATGCGTGTGTCAGTCGGAGTTCAGGGATCTTTGGCGCAGGGCTTCATAGATCATCACACCTGCCGCCACAGAAACATTCAGGGAAGAGACTTTGCCATGCATTGGAATCCTGACCAGCACATCGCTTACTTTGATCAGCTCATCGGAGATGCCATCTTCCTCTGAGCCCATGATGATTGCGAGAGGGACGCTGAGTTCCGCTTCATGATGAAAACCTGAAGCCTTCTCGGTGGCGGCAACTGCTTTCAGTCCGCTTTCCTGAAGAAAGCGAATTGCGGATTTCAAATTATTCTCGCGGCAAACGGGCAGTGTATTCAATGCGCCTGCGGAAGTACGAATCGCATCGGCGCTTACCTGTGCAGCATTTTTTGCAGGTATCACGATTGCATGAACACCCGCGCATTCGGCGGTTCTTGCTATAGCTCCGAAATTCCGTACATCCGTAATCCTGTCAAGAACCAGAATGAGGGGAACAAGTCCTTTTTCATACAATGCCGGAATCAGGCCGGCCAGGGAATGATAAATAACTGGTGAAATGAAACACACCACATCCTGGTGATTGCTTCTGGTGAACTTGTTAAGCTTTTCAGTCGGCACTTCCTGCCAGACAATCCCTCTTTCTTTCAGTGCTTTTCTCAGCTCCATCATCAAAGGGCCACGGGCAGTCCTGCCCAGAAAAATTCTCTCAATTTCCTTTCCTGCCTCAAGCGCTTCCATGACCGGGCGTAAGCCATAGATCATTTGGTTGTCTTCTCTCGGTGTTTCTGAATGTCGAAATGGCCTTCTTGAGTTCATACCTGGCAAAGATAAGAAAAGCTACTTGGGAATAAGAGACAAAAGCCAGGATAAAGGATGCCATTTCTTAGAAGTATTAAATCATAAAAACGTATAGTAATGCAATTTGTGTGCGTTAAACATTAGTTGTAAATAATTAGTTCAATGGATCATGTTGTCCTATAATTCTTTCAATTTGTTTTAATTATTTTTTTTCTATGTGTTTGATTCTGACTATTCCGAATTTCAAGCACATACATTCCTTCCGATTCTTCCCTGAGATCAATTTTAATTTTTGAAATTGAATGGGTCACATTTGAATAAATGACTTTCCCTTCCAGACTATAAATTTTGATCGAAACCTCTTCTATTGGCAAATGAGAGATACCTAGCTCGTCACTAAATGGATTTGGAAAAATATTTGGCGGATTAAAATCATTATTGATAATACCGGTAGAATTTGAATATGAAATTATATGAATTGGCGAGATGCTCACATTCAGACTTATCGGATATCCTCCGGCTGTTATTGCTTTTACATCACGCAAACCAGGATAATAGTTGTTATTAACTCCTGAAGAATCAACAACGAGAATTTCTGCATAACCAATTGTGTCGCTAAACAAATATGAATTATCCTGATCTTTTCTTGCTATTAATAAATTAATAAAATAGTCACCATATCCCGGAGGATAAAGTGAATTTACAGATTGATGTATGAGACGGGGAATAGTGCCCAGATCACTTTCCAATGGTACGCTTTTTTGAACTCGGATTTTGAAGTAATCTGTCTCGAAGTAATAGTAAAATCCAAATACCGAATCTACTTTAAGATTATTGTCTCCTGCTATAAAAAAGTATCTGACAGTATCACCAGTATTCACAGTATCTCTATCAGGTCGGACATATAAAAAAGGCACACCTGCCTGATTAATACTTACACTTGAATTCTGCGCTTGAAGTCTTCAGGGAGTTGTTCTAGGATATCTATTACCATATAAAAGAGTCTTGTTAATATCAATTGAGTCAACAATGCCGTTGCCATTGGCATCACTTTGCATATGATTTGCTCCCATCAGAAATGAATTTGGAAAATCAATTCCAATTTCTGCAACAATATTTGAATCATAAGAACTTGATGAAAGACTATTTTTTCTTACTGGCCCAGTAGATCCTTGTGCCAATGCAACATACAAGGCATCGGATCCTTCGAAAAAATTATCATCGTTAGCGTCTCCGGATGTCATCGCAGATACAGAATCCATTATGCTGTTCCCAAGCGAATCAATACTAAACACAAAAGCTGAATAATTACGATTCATTCCAAACCAATCATAAATCTGGCTTAGAAATGTACCGCCGGTAAGCAAATAATTTGTATCTAATTCAGTAATTAAACTTACACCAAAAACTGGAAGATGCAGATGTTTACTCCATTTTTGAATTCCTACATTATCATACTTAATAATATCAAAATCACTGTATCGCAACCAACCTCCGTCCTTTTGCATAAGTACATTTGTTAAACCTGCAGCAGGAAAATAAATTGGATTAACATACAACCCATTTTGTGAGTCTAGTTGAAACAATGTATCTCCTGTATGTACAAAAAATGTACTATCTCTATTGTAGATTTTTCCAAACAAACTATATAAAACATTTCCATTATTATCAATTCTACCTTTAAATGTTGGAGAAACAATAAACATATCACCATTCTGAAAGCCATATATCTTTCCAGGCCCTTTAAAATTCAATGATCTTATGCTAGAGTTGATTGAATTGATGATATAAAGAGAGTCTTCTGCCAGACACGCGTATCCATTGGGTAAAACGGCTATATCAAAGGTCTCCTGTAGATATATATTCGGAACAGGTGAATATTGAGGCAATGTCCATGAATATTCCTGTTGACCAAATCGACCAAATTTGTATATCTCCGAACGTTTGTAATGATATGATGCGAAGGACTCCAGATTATTTGAATAAATACATCCGCCATCTGGTGTGGCTTTTAATCCGCTTAATCTATTCCTGGTAATAGGTCCCAGATAACCATAATGGGGTGCAGTCCATAGGAAGTTTCCATTATTTTCAATTTTATAAATATTGCTCTTTGCATTAGCGCTGGCTATATTAATATAAACTGAACCAAAGTTTGTAGTGGACAATTCTTTTATGTGTAAGATTGTATCTGCCGGGTAATGTGAATAAATACCACCGTAATTAAAACTTAATCTTGTAAGAAAAGTTGATTGGGCAATTAAATTAACTTCTAAAATTACAAATACGATTAAAAGTAACAGTTTTTTCATTTTAAAATTTTATGTAAAGTAATTGTAAAATCTGAAAGGCAATATTTGTCTGAATTTTAATTAATGTAAAGTTTTAAATAATGGGAAGCTACTTTTATTTTGTGCAAGTAATTTTATTTTTAAGGTAGTTAAAAAATGTATTTTATCCAATTTACAGATTTTTACACTAAATAAACAGAATCTTGTGCGGAACACAAATGCGAATGCTGATTCCCTCCGAACAACCCTTACAATTTCAGACCCCGATGAAAAACATATTCAAGCCCTTCGGGCTTGTTTTTTTTTAATATTCACTTTTCTATTGATGTTGATCCCCTTCGGGGATCGAGTCGCGGCGTTAGCAGAAGTATTTTGAAAAAGGGAACACAATAGAGATTATTTTAATGTGTAAATCCCAGAGAGGATCCATGTAGAATAATCAGGATTTTTTGAATCAATACAAACTATTATACGCTCTCCCCTGTCGCCAAACTTCCACCGCACGGTACCAGTGTGGCTCGTAGACCGGAGCTCTTGAGAGCACAAAGTCATTATCTGAAAATGGATTGTTGGCCTTGGTAAAAAAGAAGTTCAAGGCCAGAGCGCTGTTCGGACTGCCATAGATCCAGTTTTCTGAATTGGAGCTTCTATATACCGTATTGGGTGAACCGAAAATAATAAATATCATACCCCGGTCGGTCTTCCATCCTTCTACAAAAGAACTGAAATGCCTGTTCGCATCTTGCACTCGTGTATAATATTTCCGGATGAGTGTTTTCGATTTCTCCTCATTCCCGCCTCTCCTGTACCAGAATTCATCAATCGCTTTTCTAGGACTGGGATTGTTCATCACTTCCTCAAACTCTCTTTTCGTAGTCAGATATCGTATCGACTCCAGCATCTTATCGGTCCTGTTCACTGCAGGAAATCCGGCCGAATGCCTGAAAAGTGTATACCCGTCTTTTACAGTGGTGTCCGTTTGGATATGATAAAATCCCTCCGCAGGAAATGATAGCGGTATGCTGTCATTAATGGAAATAAAGAACATAGAGTCGACTTTATAATCGAAGGATTCTCTCACCTCAAAACTGAAAGGAGGAGGAGGCAATGGGAAGTTGCGGTAATAATAGCGGGCAAATGCGAGCTTCCTTGAAGTGTCGTTTGAAAATATCATGACGGAGTCATTCTGCTCCACATAATTTTTAAATAGCGGAATTCCTCTTCTGTCTGTAACAAGAAAATTCTGCTTCGACTGGCTGTTCAGATTATCAAAGTTATAGTAGAAGTTCTCACTTAAGTTTTTATTTACATCGTTGAGAAAAACTTCCAGGAGCAGCTGCCCTTTGTTCGTTACCGGAAAATCACAGAACAATATTCTTTCTCTGCCTTTTTCCTGTATGTGAAATCTGAAAGAGCAGGAAGCGGTATCAAGCACTTTTGGACTTTCATAAGACTGTAAAAGACGCAGGTTTACTCTCAGCTCAGACCAGTACTCATTGTCAGCCTGCCTGACATACAGCAATTCATCAGGATGAAATTTAACAAAGACCCTCGACAAAGAATCATTCTGATGAAACACTTCAATTTGCGGATGAAATGCTTTTTCCGTCGGCCGGTACAATTCTGAAAGGTTCTGTACAGAGATGTCCTTTGAGATAATGCAGGATGCAAGACCGGCAGCTATTAATATCAATACAGGAATGAGTCGCTTAATCATATTTCAGAATTTTCCTCAGCTCTTTCTATCATTGCAGCAGGTAAATCTTTGGATGTTTTCGCGCCAAGTTTTTTCAAGTCCTCCACTCTTTTAATAATGTTTCCGGAACCGCTGCTCAGCTTATTCATGGCATCTGAGTAACTTGACTTGGCAGCATCCATTTTCTTTCCCACATCAATAAGGTCATTGACGAAATTGCTGAACTTGTCATAAAGCGCGCCTCCAAGTCTTGCAATTTCAAGAGCGTTCCTTGTCTGCTTTTCCTGCTTCCACAGAGAGGCAATTGTTCTCAGCGTGGCAAGCAGTGTAGTTGGACTGACGATTACAATTTTACGGTCCCATGCATAGGCGAAGAGTTCATTGTCGGCCTGAATGGCGACACTGAATGAAGACTCAATTGGCATGAACATGAGGACAAAATCCGGACTGGTATACTTCGATGCTCCCTGATAATTTTTCTCGCTCAGCATGCGTATATGATTCTTCACCGAGTTCAGATGCTCTGTTAAATATTGCTTTCTGTCCTCTTCTGTTTCGGCATTTACCAAGGCTTCGTATGCAGTCAGTGATACCTTAGAGTCAACAATCAGGTGTTTCTCATCTGGCAGATAAACCACCACATCCGGCTGAATGCGGTGTCCCTCGTCATTGCTGGTCGAATCCTGCACCTTATACTCGTGGTCCTTGATGAGTCCGGATCTCTCGAGAATTTTTTCCAGAATAAACTCTCCCCAGTTGCCCTGCTTCTTCGTATCTCCTTTGAGAGCCCTTGCCAGATTATTAGCTTCTTCGCTGATTTGCTTATTCAGCTCAATCAGATTTTTAATTTCTCCTTTGAGTGTATTCCGCTCAGCGGATTCAGTCTTGTAGGCACTTTCGACTTTCTGTTCAAACAGCTGAATCTTTTCTTTCAGGGGATTTAATATGATGTCAAGATTCTCCCGGTTTTGCTCAGTGAATTTCTTACTTTTTTCTTCAAGGATTTTTGCTGCAAGATTTTCAAATTCAGCTTTGAATTTTTCCTGGATCTTTTCGATTTCTGCCTTCTGCTCGAGCAGGCGCGATTCGTAATGCTCATTCTCCGTCCTAGCTTTGCTGAGCTCGGCGCTGATTTTGAGAATCTCTGCTCTGGAATTCTCAAGCTTTGAGTCTGACATCGAAAGTTGCTCTGATACAGAAGAAAGGCGGGCATTCAGACTCGCATTGTCCTGCATCATGACATTGTTCTTATCTTCCAAATCCCTTG
Source organism: Bacteroidota bacterium (assembly GCA_003389385.1). Lineage (GTDB taxonomy): Bacteria > Bacteroidota > Bacteroidia > AKYH767-A > 2013-40CM-41-45 > QQVM01. The sequence continues at coordinate 247,231 of QQVM01000017.1, read as the reverse complement.
CTTTGAGAGAAGAAGATCTTTGAAAAAACAGCCAGGCAAACAGAAAGCCGGCTAATAAACCCGTAATGATTAAAATAAATTCCATTTTATTCTTTCCTTGTTGTAAAATTACAAATTAAGTTTGCGGGAAAACCGTTATATATACTCATACTTTCACAGATTTGTGAAAATAAAAATTTATAGCCGAATATATCGCATGATTCAAAAATATATCAAGTCAAATTTCAGCATACTATTGTGCATCTCTATGATGGTTCAAACCGGCTTTGTCATCGCTCAGGATTATAACATTAGCTTGAAAGACAGCGAATGGTCGCTTACTCCTGAGAAATTCCACATCATCAAAGTGGAAGATGCCAGAAAAACCAAACTAAACCACGGAAAGGCTTTTCATCCTGAGACTCAGAAGTTATCGAACGTCGTGTTTCACGAAGGCATTGAAAACGAATACATGAAGTATATCAATGCTTCCATGAAGCAGGACAGCAGCACAGTTCCTTTCATTCTCAGAGTTGAGAAGTTTCAGTTTACTGATGAAGGAAGTCCGGCACGACACTCTCTGAGTCTGGATGTGCATCTCTCAATCATCAGAAAGGCTGAAGGACAGGAAATCCTGGTATATGAAAGCAAGGGAAAGCCAAATTACGTGGCCAACGGCATCCCTTCAGGTTTGCCCGAAAAGCTTGCAATGGATGTATTGCGCAGACTACTGGAAGGATTCAATGAATTCATCAATGAGAATCCGGATCAGCATCAATTTTGTAAAAATGTGAAAGCGGTGTTCGATAACAAAAATCACTTCACCAATATGAATGCTGATACAATCAGATGGTCATCAGAATACAAATTAAAATGGGATGACTTCAAGGGAAAAGCTGACGACACATCGCCTTATTCTGCACAATCCAACTGCATGTTCACCTTCAGAGTCACACCGCAATACCAGGACGCTACGCTGATGCTTCATCTTCAGATATATCCCTGCTTTACAAAAAAGAGTTCCTGGGTGAAGGCAGATAAAAAGGAGCCCGGCCTGCTTGCACATGAGCAATTGCATTTTGATATCTGCGAGCTTTACATTCGTCAACTCAGAAAAGCTGTAATGAATGCGAAGCTCAGCCTGTTTAATTCAGACAAGGAAATCAGGGATCTCTTTGACAAGGCTTGGCAGGATTACCAGCTCGCCCAGCAGTTGTACGACATGGAAACGCAGCACGGACTTATTCCGCATGAGCAACTGAGATGGGAAAAAGATGTGAGTGCACAGCTGGATGTTCTCAGTGAATATGCCACACCTGCTGCAATCAACTGACAAATTCAGAATCGACTTACAATATGCTTACTAAAACAAACTGAGTTGCGTTTTCGATTCAGGGATGCGAAAGTGATTCAGATCATAGGGCGGCATGGTTTTGTCACCCAGGAATTTCTGCACCGAATTCCTGAACAAGTCCCTGATCATTCCTGCTATTTTTCCCTGCCCTGTCATTCTCAATTTAAATCTGGAATCGCCGAGAGAACCGCCATGGCATTCCGCGATTTGATTCAGCACTTTCTCTGCACGGTCAGGATATGCCGTTTTAATCCAATCACTGAATACTTCAGCAACTGCGCCGTTCAGGCGAACAATCGTCATCCCAGCTGTGAGCGCTCCTGCTGAAGATGCCGCTTCGATAATGGAAGGGATCTCATGACTATTCAGCCCGGGAATAATCGGAGCTGTCATCACACCGCAGGGAACACCTGCATTGGACAGCACTTCCATGGTTCGAAGCCTGTTTGCAGCTGTGGTGGTTCTTGGCTCAAGTTTTCTTCTCAGGTCTTCATCGAGTGTAGTGATACTGATCATGACGTGCACTAAATTTTTTGCGGCCATTTCCTTCAATATATCAAGGTCTCTCAGAATCAGTTGATTCTTGGTGATGACTCCTGCAGGATTACCGAACTTCAGAAGAACTTCCAGCATCCTGCGTGTAAGTTTATACTTTTTTTCAGCAGGCTGATAACAGTCTGTATTACCTGAAATCATGATCGGCCCGACCTTCCATGATTCTTTACTGAGTTCTTTCTCCAGCAAGGCAGGCGCATCGGGCTTCAGCATTATCTCCGATTCAAAATCAGTCCCGGCACTGAAACCCCAGTAGGGATGTGTGTTCCGGGCATAGCAATAGACACAGCCATGTTCGCATCCCTGGTATGGATTGGAAGAATAATCTAAAGGAATATCCGGACTGTCAGTTCGGTTAACAATCTTTCTGGGATATTCAAAATAAAAATTGGTAGGCCTTGCCCTTTCGACAGGCTCATCGAGTCCCTCGATATGAAGTGCAACCCTTTCCTGTTGAGAGAATTGATTGCGCGGATTAAACTGCGCTCCCCTGCCCTTCAGCAGTTTGTTTGTATGATAATCATTCTCCATGTTAACATAATACATATTCACATGCAGATGAGCAAGGGCAAATCAGACTAGGTTTTAGAAAATCCTCTCAGAAAACAATAATCATGTATCCTTTTTGCTCAAGCGGGGCGGTAGGAACGTTATTGAACAAAGCACTTTCTGCTGCCTGCTTCGCTTTGGTGTGGAGGTATTCGTTCTGAGTGCTGGTTCCGGGTGCTCCGGGTACAGCGGTTTTCACATGGCCGTACTTATCGATGGTAATATTGACCACGACAGTCCCTTTGTCCTGTGTAAGATTGTCGATCCGGGGAGCTTTTGTGATTACACGGTCGGCTACTTTATATCTGACATTATAAGATCCGGCAGTAACCTGCTTCTCCCCTACTTCACGAACTTCTGCTGCTTTGGAATCCATTCCAGAGCCGGCTTTAGCCGCTTCAGACTCTGCGAAGTTGATGCTGTAAATTTCATTGAGTTTCAACTTCATCATATTGCCTTTGTATGACAATTCAAGAACTCCGTTTTGAACAGAGATCACTTCACCATGCAATTTTTCTCCGCTGCGCAACGTGACCATGTGTTGGGCACTCAACTTAAAGCTGGAAAAAATAATGAGGGTGAAGGCGGTGAAGAGTTTCATGTTTTTGTTTTTTTACAAAATTAAAACGGAGAAATCACAAACAAATTGTTAAGCAGATAATTTTTCAACATCCGCGGAAACTCATCTGGCCGCCAGATTCGGGCTGTATAGATGGATTTTTATTAATGAGTACCTTTGCGCCAATGCAAATCCTTCTTTCCTATTTAAAAAACTATAAAGGCACAGCGGCCCTTGCCTTGCTCCTGGCTGCCATAAACCAGACTTTTTCACTGCTGGATCCCATGATTGCAGGCATTATGCTGGATCGTTTTGGTGTTCATGTGAGCGACTATCAGAATGATCCGACAAAAGATTTCATTGGCGACCTTGTTCTGCTGTTGCTTGCATCAATGGGAGTGGCCATGGTTTCCAGAATCGCAAAAAATTTTCAGGATTATTTTACCAGCGTGGTGGTTCAAAAGACCGGAGCGAGAATGTACACCGACGGCATCAGGCATTCGCTCGAACTTCCTTATGAGGTGTTTGAAGACCAGCGCAGCGGTGAAACACTTGGCAAATTGCAGAAAGTCAGAAGCGATTCTGAAAGATTTATACAGGCGTTCATCAGTGTTGTGTTCCAGACCGGTGTTGGTTTGATTTTCGTGATCTGGTATTCTTTCAGCATCAACTGGATCATTGCTCCTGTATTTCTTCTGACAGTTCCTGTACTCGGGCTTGTTAGTAATCTGCTTAGCAGAAACATCAAGAAAGTTTCAAAACAAATTCTGGGCGAAACAACTTCTCTTGCCGGATCGACCACTGAATCCCTTCGTAACATTGAGCTGGTGAAGAGCCTGGGGCTTGCAGATCAGGAAGTGGGAAGGCTCAATGCAACCACTGTAAAGATTCTCGGACTTGAACTGAAAAAGGTACGCTTCATCCGAAGTCTGAGTTTTGTGCAAGGCACAACAGTGAATTTCTTACGTACATGTTTTCTCTTCCTTCTCTACTATCTTGTATTTCATGATCAGATTACTCCCGGAAAGCTGATGACTCTTATGTTTTACAGCTTTTTCATTTTCGGCCCGCTGCAAGAGTTGGGAAATGTCATTGCCATATACAGAGAAACACAGGTATCGCTTCAGAAATTCCAGGAAATACTTTCCACGCCTGCAGAAAGAAAGGCAAGAAATCCGTCAGTGACAGGAGCAATTCAGGAATTGGAATTTGAATCAGTAAGTTTTAAGCATCAAAGTTCAAGACAATATGCCGTGGACGATATATCATTCAAGGTGAGGAAAGGAGAGACTGTGGCATTTGTAGGGCCATCCGGAGCAGGAAAGACAACTCTGGTAAAACTTCTTGTGGGTCTTTATGACCCTCACATGGGGAGAATATTGTACAATAATATTTCCAACCTTGACATTGACAGGAACGAACTAAGGCAACAAATCGGATTTGTCACTCAGGATACGCAACTATTCAGCGGCAGCATCAGGGAGAATCTGATTTTTGTTAATCCGAAAGCCACCGACGAAGAATGCATGGAGGTTCTCAGGCAGGCCTCCTGTCAAAGTTTACTGGACAGAGCCGACAAAGGTCTTGACACTGTTATTGGCGAAGGCGGAGTAAAAGTTTCAGGAGGAGAAAAGCAAAGGCTCTCCATTGCCAGAGCTTTGCTCAGAAATCCTAACATCCTTGTATTTGACGAAGCGACCAGCGCGCTTGATTCAATCACAGAAGAAGAAATTACTGCAACAATCCGCAGTTTATCAGGTAAGAAGGAGCATCTGACTTTCATGATTGCTCACAGACTGAGTACCATCATGCATGCCGACAGAATCTATGTTCTTGAAAAAGGAAAAATTACTGAGAGCGGATCGCACAGCAGACTGCTTGAACAAAAAGGTCTTTATTACGCCATGTGGAGACAACAGATTGGCGAGAGAAAACTCAGTGATCACGAAAACGGATCCATGGGACAATTCAAAGAAAAAGCAATCAGTTCATGATCAGCAAGCTTGATAAAATCCTCAAGCATCGCCTCGCGCTTCCTCTTCCCGGGAAGGATGCACAATTTCGCATGGCACATGCCGAGAGAAAACTGAATCTTGCCCGCTACAAAGTGCCTGCCGATGCGAAGTGGGGCTCTGTGATGATTTTGCTTTATGAAGAAGAAGAGAGAGTGAAAATTCCTTTGATTCTAAGACCGGACAATACAGGAATTCACAGTGGACAGGTCGCTTTGCCCGGAGGCCGCTTTGAGCCTGCGGATGAAAATTTGATAAACACTGCGTTGAGGGAGACCAAGGAAGAAATCGGAGTTGATTCCGACAGAATAAAACTTATCGGCAAGCTGACAGAACTCTACATCCCTCCCAGCAACTTCCTGGTTTACCCTCACATTGGAATGCTCAAAGGAAGGCCGCTTTTTATACCGGACAGAAAGGAAGTCGTGAAAGTCATTCCCCTTGATCTGGAATTGTTGATGGATGAAAGGCGTGTACATGAAAAAGAAATACGGCTGAGTAATGGCCTCGGAATTGTGACGCCTTACTTTAATGTGAACGGATACACCGTTTGGGGTGCCACAGCCATGATCCTGAGCGAATTCAAATCAGTTCTTTACGAAGTGGGCTGGTAAAAAAAGAGGAGCATTTCTGCTCCTCATTGATTTATTTTTAATTCTGATTAAACATGCGCTTTAGCTACCTGACTTTTCATCCACTCTGTCGTGACTGAACCAGGTCTTTCAATCGGATGTCCCAGCGCCCTGTCCCAAAGCAGGGAAGCAAGCACACCGAGTGAACGGCTTACACCGAAGAGCACAGTATAGAAATCGTATTCAGTCATACCGTAGTGTATCAGCAAAGCTCCTGAATGAGCGTCCACATTCGGCCATGGGTTTTTAATTTTTTTGATGCCGGAGAGAATTTCAGGTACCACATCATAAACCATGTGAACAATTTTACAATTCACATCATCCGGCATATATTTTTTCGCGAACTCCATCTGCGCGGTGAATCTTGGATCAGTTTTGCGCAGGACAGCATGTCCGTAACCAGGAACCACTTTTCCTTCACCGATGGTTTTCACTACATATTCATGAATCTGATCTCTGGTTGGAACAACTCCGTCGTAATAATCGCGAAGATCCATGATCCAGCGCACCACTTCCTGATTTGCCAGTCCGTGAAGAGGACCTGCAAGCCCATTCATTCCTGCAGCAAAAGACAGGTATGCATCGCTTAGCGCTGAACCAACAAGGTGAGTGCTGTGAGCAGAAACGTTTCCACCTTCATGGTCAGCATGAATTGTCAGATACAAACGCATAAGACGCTTCATGTCATAATCGTCGTAACCGAGCATATGTGCGAAATTTGCTGCCCAGTCCAGTTTGGGATCCGGCTCGATGTGCACACCATCTTTATAAAGTCGTCTGTAGATGTATGCCGCCACTCTTGGAAGCCTTGCAATGAGGTTCATTACATCCTCATACATCGGATCCCAGTATTCTTTTTTGTTCAGCCCTTTTCTGTATGCAGCAGCAAAGTTGCTTTCTTTTTGCATAGCAGTGATTGCCATGCTGAACTGGGTCATTGGATGCATACTCAGCGGCAATGTGTCCAGCATGTCAAAAACATATTTAGGAACATTGCTTCTTCTTGCCCATGCATTGCTTACGTAATGCACGTCATCATCTGTAGGCATTTCTCCTATCAGCATCAGATAAAAAATCCCTTCTGGCAGCGGTTCACCGTCACCTACTGCTTTCGGCAATTGCTGTCTCAGCTCTGGAATGCTGTATCCTCGGAAACGGATGCCTTCTTCAGGATCAAGTTTACTGGTTTCGGTGACCATTCCGATCATGCCCTTCATTCCACTGTAAACTTGCTCGATCGTGTACTGTCCGATTACATGACTTCCGTTTTCCTTCACAAAATCCTTGATTTCTGCGGCCATTGGAAGGGCAACCTGGGCGAATTTTTCTTTTAATTTATCGTTCTTCACTGCTGATTAAAGTAAGAGGTGATTAATTGAAGGCTCTAAATTTAGCATTTACCTCCTGTATTTCATCAATTTTTCCTGATTATTTTTCTTGTTATCAGAAGTAATATCCAACTCAGGGAAAACTATAATAAGGCTGGTAAGAAAAGCCACGATGAGCACAATCCACAAAGCAGTATTTAAGACCTTTTTCACCTTTCTTTTTGAGAAAAAGGACTTCTTCTTTTTTTTGCGGATTCGCTTACGCAAACGACCACTTCTCGGAGAAATCGAATACTCCCCGGTAGCAAGTTTGTCAAGCGTTTCCTGATCCATTATCCAAGTAACAGGTCCTAAATATTATTGTTTCAATTGATTATACAAATTTAAAATCTTTTCCGCCAAATCGGGCATTGTTGCCTAATGCTTCTTCAATTCTCAGCAGCTGATTGTATTTAGCTACTCTGTCGGAACGCGAAGCAGATCCAGTCTTGATTTGGCCTGTATTGAGAGCAACCGCAAGATCAGCGATGGTACTGTCTTCGGTTTCACCGGACCTGTGGCTCATTACAGAGGTATAACCGTTGTTGTGAGCCAGATTCACCGCTTCGATGGTCTCGGTTAAAGTACCGATCTGGTTCACCTTCACCAATATTGAATTCGCAATATTTTCTTCGATCCCTTTCTTCAGTCTCTGTACATTGGTGACAAACAAGTCATCGCCAACAAGCTGAATTTTTGATCCCGCCAGCTCGGTGAGCTTTTTCCAGCCGGACCAGTCGTCTTCCGCGAGCCCATCTTCAATCGATACTATCGGATATTTTTTTATCCAGGAAGCCCAGAATTCCGCCATTTGAACCGGACTTAATTTATCTCCTCCGGACTTTTTAAAGATGTATTGACCGGATTGGGAGTCATAAAACTCGGTAGCCGCAGCGTCCATTGCAATGAATATATCTTTTCCGGGCATGTATCCTGCTTCAGTGATTGCGTCAATTACCGACTGAATAGCTTCTTCGTTTGATTTTAGATTTGGGGCAAAACCACCTTCGTCACCGACATTTGTTGAAAGTCCTTTTTTCTTGAGGACAGCCTTCAAATGATGAAAGACCTCTGTTCCCATTCTGAGCGATTCACTGAAAGTTTCCGCGCCTATCGGCATAACCATAAATTCCTGGAAGTCTATGCTGTTGTCGGCATGAGCTCCGCCGTTCAGAATATTCATCATAGGAACAGGCAACACTCTGGCGTCAACTCCACCGATATATCTGTAAAATGATTGCCCGGTTTCCTGAGCAGCTGCTTTTGCGCTGGCCAGTGACACACCGAGTATGGCATTAGCTCCAAGATTGGATTTGTTTGGTGATCCGTCGAGTCTGATCATCGCTTCATCAATCTGTCTTTGCTCCTGCACCTGAAATCCCCGCAGTTCTTCCCGAATGGCCGTGTTTACATGATGCACTGCTTTGAGCACACCTTTTCCGAGATAGATTTTTTTGTCGCCATCACGGAGTTCTACCGCTTCGTGTGCTCCAGTGCTGGCTCCGGATGGAACAGCCGCCCTGCCGACTGCACCATTTTCTGAGAATACATCCACTTCAATGGTAGGATTGCCTCGAGAGTCAAGAATTTGCCTTGCTCTGATTTCTACAATTGCGCTCATAATTAAGATTTAAGAAGGGTCAAAATTATAAATTCAGTCAATCTTTCTGAATTAAAATAACGCATTTCTCAAAATTTTATCTTCGCCTTATGAATAAAATCTTTTCTGCCGGCAGACTGCTGCAATACAGGTTATTATCAGGCAGTCCGAACAGCGTCCATTCCCCTTTTGTGTTTGAGCTTTACAATACAGTGATTCGAGATAAGACCCCTTTTTATTTTCATCTGGATGTGGAATCGCTTCGTTCAAAAATGTTGCTTGACAATACAGTCATAGATGTTCGCGACTTCGGTACTGGTGGAAAAAAAAACAGTCGAAGAAAATTAAGCGTTCGCTATATCGCTTCTCACTTTGTTCAAGGAAAAAAATACGGAGCATTACTGTCGAGGCTGGTGAATCATTTTAAGCCTAGGGGCATCCTCGAACTCGGGACCTCTCTAGGGATCACAACGCTTTACATGGCCCTTCCTGATAAAAACGCAAAACTCATTACCCTGGAAGGCTGTCCGGAAACAGCAAATTTAGCCGCGAAAAACTTTTCTCGACTGGGCGCATCCAACATAGAACTCCGCGTGGGTGAATTCGGTTCCACCCTTGAAGAGGCTTGCCGTGATCTCAAGCAGCTGGATTTTGTGTTGTTTGATGGCAACCATCGTTACGAATCAACGATGAAATATTTTCACACTTGCCTGAATTATGTTGATGAAGAATCTGTTTTTGTCTTTGACGATATTTACTGGAGCCCTCAGATGGAAAAAGCCTGGAAAGAAATCAAAGCAAATGAAAAAATTTCTGTGAGCATTGATCTGTATCACATGGGCCTGGTTTTTTTCAGAAAAGGAATTCCTAAGCAGGACTTTGTTTTGAAATTCTAACATTTCAGTAACAATTAATCAATTACATTTACGGGCTAAGAAAGCATTCATGCCTCTACTCGAACTCAGGAATATTTCCCGTCATTACAAACTTGGAACTGAAACGGTGAAAGCGCTTCAGTCGATTTCACTCGACATTGAAAAAGGCGAATACATTGCGCTAATGGGTGCTTCAGGATCAGGGAAGTCGACTCTCATGAATGTGATCGGATGTCTGGATACGCCTACCGGCGGTGAATATCGTCTCAACGGAAAAGAAGTAAGCCGCATGACTGAGAATGAGCTGGCTACTATTCGCAATAAAGAAATCGGTTTCATTTTTCAGACCTTCAATTTGATTCCCAGAAGTACAGCTCTTGACAATGTGGCATTGCCTCTTGTCTATGCAGGCGTGAAAAAAGAAACGCGACATGAGCTTGCACGAAAAACCCTGACTGAAGTAGGACTGGGAGACCGGATGACGCACCGTCCAAATGAACTCAGTGGCGGGCAGCGTCAGAGAGTAGCTGTCGCGAGGGCCCTGGTAAACAATCCATCAATAATTCTTGCAGATGAACCTACTGGAAATCTCGACTCAAAAACTTCGGAAGAAATCATGATTCTTTTTGAAGAAATACATAAGAAGGGAAATACAATCATTCTTGTCACTCATGAAGAAGACATTGCGCGGCACGCCCACAGGATTGTGAGGCTCAGGGACGGATTGGTGGAATCCGATAGCGCCCGATCCTGATTAATAATCAGCATTCACATGAAAATATATACGAAAAAAGGTGACGAGGGACAGACTTCCCTCATAGGAGGAACAAGAGTCAGTAAAAGTCATTTGAGGATAGAAACCTACGGAACGGTTGATGAGTTAAACAGCTGGGTTGGATATCTGCGAGATCATGACGGTGTTAAAAAACACACAGATTTTCTGATGCAAATACAGGACCGTCTGTTTACAATCGGATCACATCTGGCCGCTGATCCCGAAAAATCTAAAATGAAGCTTCCGGAAATCACAGAACAAGACATTACAACTCTTGAGAATCAGATGGACATTATGGACAAAAGCCTTCCGGAAATGAGGTCTTTCGTTCTTCCGGGAGGACATGAGGCGGTTTCCAGATGTCACATCACCCGTTGTGTTTGCAGGAGAGCCGAGAGACTGGTTGTCAGTCTGTCTGAGCAGGAAAGTGCGGAAGCAATCATCATCAAATACCTAAACAGGCTCTCCGACTATTTTTTTGTACTCTCCAGATACCTGGCAAATGAGCTGAATGCTACTGAAAGACCCTGGGAAGCCAGATTCTGAAGAATCTCCCGGATTGGAAATCAGTAAGAAAAGGCCTGAAAAAAATTAGTTTTTTTGATTATAATTTTTATACTTTTGCCACCCTTGTAACATTACCCCGGGTAAATATTTCGAATACTATGTACTGGACTTTAGAACTGGCACAACACCTTGAAGATGCACCCTGGCCCGCCACTAAGGACGAGCTGATCGACTACGGAATTCGCTCAGGTGCACCGTTGGAAGTGATTGAAAACCTCCAGGAACTTGAAGATGAAGGCGAAGCTTATGAAAGCATCGAGGAAATCTGGCCTGATTATCCAACCAAGGACGACTTCTTTTTCAACGAAGACGAATACTGATTTTTAATTATGAGGAAAGCTGCAAATTGTCCGGGTCATTACGGACTATTAAAAGGCATTGCCTTAACTGTTCCAACTTTCATTCTTGTCAGAATATTTTACCTTTGAAACAGGAAATCATCTACTCATGAAAAAACTGTTACTAATTATTGCCGCTGGATTGCTAATTCAGACGGAAAGCGCTGCGCAATTAAAATTTCAGAAAATCTATGGCTCCATGGACATAGATTACGCCAACTCATTTGTCAGCACTCCTGATGGTGGATTCTGTCTGGTTGGAGGCACAGGTCCAAACATGACAGACAGCTCCGATGTGGCCGTATACAGAACCGATTTTGAAGGGAATCTCATATGGTCTACACGACTTTCAGGATCAAAGGACGACTGGATGAATGATCTGGCACCCACATTTGACGGCTATGTGCTTGCAGGAATCACTTACAGTTCTCCTCTGAACCCTACACACATGGACATAAACATCATTAAAATTGATGACACCGGTTTCATCTACTGGCAAAAATCCATTGGAGGAAGCAACCATGATGAAGCTTTTCGCATTCTTAAAGCAAACGATGGGGGTTATGTGATTTTCGGAGCGACCCAAAGTTTCGGAGCTGTTCCAAAATCCGCTCTGGCATTCAAGATCGATTCAGTAGGAAACCAGGAATGGAGTTACATCAACAGTTCCATATTTTCGAACGTATATTATTCGGCAGATAAAACTCCAGACGGAGGATACATAGCCGCAGGAACTTCATTCAACTCCATCTCAGGAAATCTGGACGATATGTTTGTCACAAAAATGGACAGCATGGGTATCGTTCAGTGGACAAAATACTACGGTACTACCAATGCCGATGTTGCTTTCGACATCAAATCAACGCGTGATGGCGGCTACATCTTAGTAGGCACGTCTGAAACCAATACTGCAGGCAGCGCAGACCAGTGCGTATTAAGACTCGATGGCAGCGGAAACATTGTCTGGGTTTATAACTATGGCATGGCACAATACGACAGGGCCAATTCAGTCATACAGAAATCTAACGGCAATTTTATCGTTTCTGGTTATTCTAACATCGGAAACCCGGGCAATGTGCTTAATCAAATGACTTTGATGGAAATTGATTCACTCGGAACTTTGCTTTGGTCTATGGGATATGGTGAAGTGATCTCTTCAAACGAATCTTACAAAGTGGTACAATCGAACAATGGATTTGCAATTGGCGGATTGACAATCGGCTCTTCAGATCCACTTGGTGAAGCATACCTTATCAGAACCGATCTCAACGGAACTAGCGGATGTTTTGAAATGCCCATGTCATTTACGCGCAATAGCACAATCATGACCGACGGAAGCGGCTCGACTCCTACACAGATTTTCATGGGTGAATTCCCGCTCACGTTCAATGTCAGAAATTACATCAATCAGTTCATCAGCAATTGCTTTACCAGCGAAACAGAAGAGCGTCAGGTTCTTGCAGGATTCAGTATTTATCCAAATCCCGGAAGGGACATGATCAGCCTCGAAATTCCCGGTGGTGTGCAAAACGGAAAAATTATCCTGAGAGATTTGTCAGGTCGAATTGTAATGGAAAACTTCTGGACGGAGGGCAACAGCAAAACACTTAACATTGGCGACCTTGCAAAGGGAATGTACCAGTTGAACATCAAGTCCGATAGGACAAATCGCCAGCAAACATTTATTAAACAATAATCTGAATTCAGAAAAGTAAAAGCCGCCCCTAAAAAGGCGGCTTTATTTTTTTAAAGCCCGCTCAAACTCAGCGCAACGAATACAGACACAACTCATTATCAAAGATTTATTATCTTACAAATAAAGAGTACTTTTGTCAGCCCGGAAAATTAACCGGAGTCCAATATGTTAGGAATCTTAAATAAAGCGATTACCAAAATTTTTGGCAGTAAAAGTGAGAAAGACCTGAAGGAGTTGGGGCCGATTGCCATAAAAGTTATTGAGGAATATCAGAAGATCAGGGAACTGAGCAATGATCAATTAAGAAATAAGACTCAGGAATTCAAAGCGCGTATTTCAGAATACATTCAGGATACTGAAAAACAAATTTCCGATCTGGAGAAGGAGGCGGAAGCTGATCCTGAAATGGATCTTCATACCAAAGAAGACATCTACCGAAAGGTAGATCAGTTGAAAAAAGAGCGCAACAAGCAGACAGAAGAAATTCTGACTGAACTCCTTCCTGAGGCATTCGCTGTGGTAAGAGAAACCGCAAGAAGATTTACAGCTAATGAAAGCATTAGCGCCACTGCAAAGGACATAGACAGAAACCTTGCGCCTGTGAGGGATAATATTTCAATCAGCGGGGATCAGGTTACCTACAAAAATTCATGGCTCGCAGCCGGCAACACGATTACCTGGAATATGGTGCACTATGATGTGCAGCTCATTGGCGGATCTGTATTGCATCAGGGAAAAATCGCCGAGATGGCAACAGGTGAAGGTAAGACTCTTGTAGCTACCCTTCCCATTTACCTGAACGCGCTGGCAGGCAGAGGTGTCCATGTAGTGACTGTGAATGATTACCTAGCCAAAAGGGACTCCGAATGGAATGGTCCGATATTCGAATTTCTTGGTCTTACTGTCGACTGCATCGACAAGCATGAACCCAACTCAGCGGCAAGGAGAAACGCATATCTCTCTGACATCACCTACGGAACAAACAATGAATTCGGATTCGATTACTTGCGTGATAACATGGCAAGAAACGTAGAGGACATGGTTCAGCGCGGACACCACTTCGCAATTGTCGACGAGGTTGACTCTGTGTTGATTGATGATGCGAGAACTCCTCTCATTATTTCAGGTCCTACTCCCAAAGGAGATCACCAGGAGTTTGATGTATATAAGCCCAAAGTTGATCTGCTTGTAAAAACGCAGCGTGATTATATAACAACTCTGGTGTCTGACGCTAAAAAACTTTTATCGGAAAAAAAGGAAGATGAGGCAGGGCTTGCGCTTTTCAGGGCTCACAGAGGTTTACCGAAGAACAAGGCTCTGATTAAATTGCTTGGAGAGCCCGGAGTAAGAGCTCTCATGCAGAAAACGGAAAACTTCTACCTGCAGGATCAGCAGAAAGAGATGCATAAGGCTGATGCCACTCTGTATTTTGTAATCGACGAGAAGAATAACAACATTGAACTCACGGAAAAAGGTATTGAGTTGATGTCGAAGACCACGGAAGACAAAAACTTTTTTGTCCTTCCAGATGTGGGAACTGCGATGGCAGAGATTGAGAAGTCCGGAAGAAGCCCGGAAGAAACTCAATCCATGAAAGACGAGCTGATGCGTGATTATGCAATAAAGTCAGAACGAATTCACACGGTTAACCAGCTATTAAAAGCATACACGCTTTTCGAAAAAGATGTAGAGTATATTATCGTTGACGGGAAAATTAAAATCGTAGACGAACAGACCGGAAGGGTAATGGAAGGAAGGCGATATTCAGACGGACTGCATCAGGCGATTGAAGCGAAAGAGAATGTGAAGGTCGAAGCTGCTACACAAACTTATGCAACGATCACTCTGCAGAATTATTTCCGGTTGTACCATAAACTTGCGGGCATGACAGGTACTGCGGAGACAGAAGCACAGGAGTTCTGGACTATTTATAAGCTTGATGTTGTCAGCATTCCGACCAACAAGCCAATAGTGAGGAAAGATGAGGAAGACAAAGTTTACAAATCAAAAAGAGAGAAGTACAATGCTGTCATAGAAGAAATTGAGGCATTGGTTAAATCGGGCAGACCTGTACTGGTGGGTACTACCTCAGTGGAAATTTCGGAGTTACTCAGCAGGATGCTCAAACTCCGCAACATCAGGCACAATGTACTTAACGCGAAGCTGCACCAGAAAGAAGCCCAGATTGTTGCTGAGGCCGGATTCGCCGGCACCGTTACCATTGCCACAAACATGGCAGGCCGTGGTACCGATATCAAACTTGGGCCGGGCGTAAAAGACGCAGGCGGTCTAGCCATCATTGGTACGGAGAAACATGAATCAAGGAGGGTTGACCGTCAGTTACGAGGAAGGGCTGGCCGTCAGGGTGATCCGGGATCATCTCAATTCTATGTTTCGCTGGAAGACGATCTGATGAGAGTTTTCGGTTCCGACCGGATAGTTAAACTGATGGATCGCATGGGTATTGAAGAAGGAGAAGTCATCCAGCACAGCATGATCACTTCTTCCATTGAAAGAGCCCAGAGAAAAGTGGAGGAAAACAATTTCGGCATCAGGAAAAGGCTGATTGAATACGATGACGTGATGAATTCCCAGCGTGAGGTTATTTACACCAAGCGCCGTCATGCAATTTACGGAGAGCGCCTAAGCATCGACATCAGCAACATGATGCTCGAAACAAGTGAAGCCATCGTATCGCAGCATCAGGAGAACCGCGACTTCGAAGCATTCCAGCAGGATCTGATGAGAGTTTTGTCAATCGAATCACCTGTATCAGAACAGGAATTCCTGAATGATAAAATTGAAAAACTCTCTGATAAAGTATTTGAAGAAGCACGTCGGTACTACCGAAACAAAACCAATACACTGATTGAAAGAACATTTCCTTTCTTCAAAGAAGTAAATGAAAAACAGGGAGCGACCATCCAGAATATTGTAGTTCCTTTCACTGACGGAAAAAAAGGCATCCAGGTGGTTGTAAATGTGAAGAAAGCGATCGATTCACAGGGAAGAGAAGTGCAAAACGCTTTTGAAAGACTAATTACTGCTGCATTGATTGACGACGCATGGAAAGAACACCTTCGGGAACTCGACGATCTCAAACAATCCGTTCAAGGCGCCGTCTACGAACAGAAAGATCCTTTGCTCATCTATAAGTTTGAATCGTTCGAACTGTTCAGGCAGATGATAGGCAAAGTCAACAGAGATATTATTTCTTTTCTTTTCAAGGCAGTGATTCCTCAGCAAAACGCAGACGAGGTTCGCGAAGCAAGACCTTTGCCAAAGAACGACCTTAAAAATATAAGCGCCAGCAAAGCGGATGCATCAAGTGCAGGGCATGAACAAGGGATGCCACAGGGAGCTCCTGCACAACCGAAGATTCAACCTGTGAGAGTTGAACAAAAGATCGGACGAAATGAACCTTGTCCCTGCGGCAGTGGCAAGAAGTACAAGAACTGCCACGGCGCAAATGCATAAATGAGCAGAAATAAAAAAGGCAGCTGATGGCTGCCTTTTTTACTTTTGAAATTCTCTGAATCAATTTATTTCACATCCTGCATTAACTTCTTAACCCAGGGAGAAATTGCAATCAGAATCACTCCTGCAATCAATGCATAGATCGCCAGTTGCTGGTAACCCGCTGTATAGGACATCAGCTTATCCATCAGGGAAGCGTTCTCCTTCGGACTGCTCATGCCTGCTCCGAGAATTCCTGCTACATATTGCCCGTAAGCGCTGGCAAGAAACCACATTCCCATCATCACTCCCTGCAGTCTTGCCGGTGAAAGCTTAGTCATAATGGATAATCCAATCGGTGAAAGGCAAAGCTCACCAAAAGTGATGATGAGATATGCAAGTGTAAATATCTCCAGGGAAGTCATGCCCTGAGCGTTTGCAAAGAAACGAGTGAAGTAGAATACATAGAATGAGAGAGCCAGAAACAGGAAACCCAAGCCAAACTTTACCACGGTATTCGGTTCTGCTTTTCGCTTGCTGAGCCATACCCAGAGCAATCCGAGCAGTGGTGCGAATACAATTACAAAAAAGGCGTTGCTGGCATTGTTTACTCCGTTAGGATCAAAAGTGATACCGAGAATTTTATCGTCAAGGTTGTTTGCTGCGAACAAGCTGAGCGATCCTCCGCTCTGTTCAAAAAATGCCCAGAACAAAATTGAGAAGAAGATAAAGACCATGGCAGCCATTAGTTTCTTCACTTCATCCCGGCCACATTTGCTCATCTCATATATAAGATAGATGAGCGTTGCCGGCCCGATCGTATACATAAAGTAATCAGTGTATTCTGTTTTGGACACCATGATGATGATGAATGGCACAACGATCAGGGACCCGAGATAAACTGCCGCTTCATACCATTTGCGGGTAATCGGACTCTTTTTATCCAGCAAGGGGGATTGTCCGATCGGTCCAAATGACTTTTTTGTCAGAAGGAAAGTAATCAAGCTTATGGTCATCACAATTGCCGCGAAGCCGAAGGCAAGGTTCCAGCTGTAGTTTTTAGCTACCGTGATGCAAATGTAACCTCCAAGTAAGGCGCCGATATTGATTCCGGAGTAGAACAGTGAAAACCCCGCATCCCGCCTCGAGTCGCCTGCAGGATAAAGTGCGCCTACCATCGTACTGATATTTGGCTTGAAAAATCCTGTTCCGATGATGGTGAAGCTGATTCCGATAAAGAAAAATGTTTTCGGATCAAATGCAAGAATCAAAGATCCGGTTATCATCAATAATCCTCCCCATACGAGTGACTTTCTAAATCCCAGAATTTTATCGGCAAAGAGACCACCGATGAATGTAAAAGCATACACGAAAGCCTGTGTGGCACCATATTGAAGGTTGGCCACATCATCCGGCATCATAAGCTGACTAACCATAAATACAGCCAGCATGCCGCGCATACCGTAAAAGCAAAAGCGTTCCCACATTTCAATGGCAAACAAATACCAAAGCTGCCTGGGATACTTACCTTTAAATGATTGAATTTCTTCGAGTGTAATTTCTTTTTTCATATTTCGTTAATAAGGAGAGGCGGCCAAATATAGAGAATAATCATATCTATACAAGCGAGAGCCAATTCCAGAAGTGATTCTATGCCAAATGATTCAGACATATAGCGAATCAAAAAGAAAACTCAGTATATATTCTTAACTTGTTGTATGGAAGATCAAATCCAAAAATGATGAAAAGCAAGGAATTAACTTTCGCGTTGGCATTAATACTCCTTATACCGGCTTTCCTTTCCGGACAAGAAATCCGAACAATCAGCTTTAATGAGTGGAAGAAAAATGTTGAAATAGCCGGAGATACTTTACTCATCTTCAACTTTTGGGCAACCTGGTGCAAGCCTTGTATAGAAGAGCTACCCTCCTTTGAAAAAGCAAACATAGAGTTCCAGAGAAACAATGTAAAGATTATCCTGGTAAATCTGGATTTCAAATCAAAAGTGGAGAATACAGTAATCCCTTTTTTAAAGAAGCATGAAATTCAATCGCATGTGTGGAGATTCACTGATGCGGACCCTAATACCTGGATTAGTCAGGTGAACAATGAATGGAGCGGTGCAATACCTGCAACAGCCGTATTTCGTCAAGGGAAATCTGTATTTTTCAAAGAAGGAAAAATCAGTGAAGAAGAATTGTTTACTTTGATAGTCGATAATATTCAATAATTATATACAGACATTCAAGATCATTCGCATATAAATTAAATTCAGACAATTCGAAAATATAGCATTATGAAAAAAGTGACATCCATACGACTGGCATTATTATTAATTGCCATATTCAGCTCTGCTTCGCTAATTGCCTATCAGGTAAATGACGAAGCCCGTGATTTTAAACTCAAGAATATTGACGGAAAATTTGTTTCACTGGCTGATTATGACAAGGCAAAGGGATTCATTGTGATTTTCACATGCAATCATTGTCCGTTCTCAGTAGCTTATGAAGACAGAATCATCAAACTGCAAGACAAATATGCCTCAAAAGGTTTTCCTGTGATAGCTATCAATCCGAATGATGTAAAGAAAGTTCCCGGAGATTCTTTTGAGAACATGGTGCTCAGAGCTAAAGAGAAAAAATTCAATTTCCCATATCTTAGAGACGAAAGCCAGGAAATCGCCAAATCGTTCGGAGCAACACGAACACCGCACGTATTTGTGCTGAATAAGCAGAATGAAAAACTAATCGTGCGTTACATCGGCGCGATCGACAACAACACCGAAGAGGAAGAGAATGTGAGCATTCGCTATGTTGAAGATGCTGTGGATGCACTGCTCGAAAACAAAACTGTTCCGCTGAGTCAGACTAAAGCAATCGGCTGTACAATCAAATGGGCTGAATAAATAACAGTCATCCCGCCCATCCTTCCCTGTCAAGGCTGCGGTACTGAATCGCTTCTGCCAGATGTTCTGTCAGAATCTTATCGGAACCGGCTAAATCGGCAATAGTTCTTGCAACTTTTAAAATCCGGTCATACGCGCGTGCGCTGAGACCCAGTCTTTCCATAGCAGTTTTCAATAATGTTTTTCCTTCCTCAGGAATGTGGCATATTTCGCGTAATATTTTCGAACTCATTTGCGCATTGCAGTAAACTCCTGCGTCATCGCCGAACCTGCCTGCCTGAATATTTCTTGCCTCTACCACCCTTTTACGAATCGACTCACTTTTTTCACCAGTGGAAGCTGTGCTGAGTTCACGGAAAGCGACAGGAGTGACTTCTACATGAATGTCAATCCTGTCAAGCAAAGGACCGGAAACTTTGTTGAGATATTTCTGAACAACTCCCGGTGCGCATACGCAATTCTTATCAGGGTGATTGTAATAACCGCATGGACATGGATGTGTGGGGTTGTTTGCATATTTATTTAATAGGAATTTGGCGTAAAATGAAACTTTATATAAATTTCATCATTAGATATAATTATAGACTCCGTCAGCTCTTCGACCACTTTTCGACGGGATTCAATGGAAAGTTTTGGCCAGCTTTTGTATAAAGAATCAGCATTTTCTAGGATGTATTCTCCATTTAATTGCTGATGCTTGATATAGTCAAGCTGACTTTCAATATCTAATATGCTGTCCTCGCATTGCTTAAGTCGAAGGTTCAGTGGAGTATAGTATTCACCAAACCTTTCCGTAGGAAGTTGATCCTTGTTATGGAGTAGTACTAGTTTATCCATTTCTTGACGAATATTATTTTTTTCAATACCAAGGACAACTAACTCTTGGTTTTTTGAATCAATTTCATTCTTTGATCTTGCATTTAATATCGCTATATCGTCTTTGCCGAGAATAAAAGATTTGAGGTTTTCGTAATAGATTGATTCAATGTCATCAATCATAATATTTGTTTTTTTACATCTTGAACACATGTATTTTGTCACCCGAGTAGGGACATACATTTTGCCACCACAAGAACAAAGTAGAATTCCAGAAAAAAGATGTGCTGATTTTCTTGTTGGTTGATTCCGCTTGACTTCTTGACTGTCTAAGATTGCATTGCATGAATCCCAAGTAGCTTCATCAATAATAGCAGGGCAGGTGATCATCACCCAATCCTCTTTGGGTTTCATTTCCCACTTTTTGTTCTCCCCAAGACTTTTTGTATAGTTTGCTCTTCGGAGTCCTTTAGCTACTGGATCACGAAGGAGTCGGCCAATGGTTGTGTCAGAAAATTCTGAACCATTTCGAGTTCGGTACCCCTTCCTGTTGAGTATATCTGCGACTGTAGCTTTACGTTTGTGTTCAATAAAAAGTTCATAAATTATTTTTCTCACCTGTGCTTCTTTCTCTTCTATGAACAGGTTCTTTCCTTCCCATCTATATCCAAACGGCGCTGCACCACCAAGAGATTTTCCGAGTTTGGCACGAATAGGAACAGATGCGGCAACCCGCTCTGCGATTTCAGACCGCTCCCATTCTGAAAGTGCTGCGATCATTGTGTAAAATAATCTCCCGGCAGAAGAACTGGTGTCAATACTCTCAGAAAGAGAAATAAGGTCTGCATCATATGCACGGAAAATTTCAGAGAACTCAAGTAGTTCCTTCGTGTTTCTTGCAAGTCGTGCCAACTTTGAAAAAATGAGGCCTGTAATTCTTCCTGCGCGAACATCTTTAAGCATTCGTTTGGCCTCTGGATGATCCATAACAGATTTTCCGCTTACAGCATCAAGTTTGTATAGTTCAACAATATTCCAACCTTTAGCTTCTGCATAGGAGCGAGCCCGCTTTTCGTGATGTTCGGGACTGTCATCCTTTACCTGAAACTCAGTAGAAACTCGAATCCAAATGCCGACTTTTTTATCTTTCATGTTAGTAAAATATTCGATCAGTTATTCCTCGAATTTTCTCTTAAAGAGATTGCCAACAGTTTCCGAAAGCGATTTTAATGATAATGCATGTTCTTTCTCTTTTTCTTCAAGTGAACTTATTCTGCTTTCATTTTTAGTTCTTTTTCGAAGTGGATCTTGATGAATTTCTTCAAGCACTCTCTTAATGTAAGTTACATACTCTTCAGAGCTTTTTTCAGTACTGTTTTTTAATTGCTCAGAAAAACCGACAATTGATTTTGCCAAAGCTAGCTTATATGCATAATCTTGAATGATATTATGACGCTTAACATATTGGTTAGCGCAGAATAATGCACCGGCTATTGGTAAAGGCAAAAGCGTAATTCTTCCAATAATCACGCCAACATCGGTACGCTCCAATAAAATCCAAATACCTAATCCTATAGTGGTCGCAAGACAGAGGCCAGCTATTACGATCCATATCCAAGGCTTTGCTTTTAATTGTTCATCATATTGGGATTTAAAAGACGCACTAAGTCCTTCAGCAGTTTTATAATTTAAAGCGAGTTTGGCCGAATCAATTAATTTTTGTGCTTCATCTAGAAGCGCAATCCTTTCATTTTGAAACTCTTTTAGTTTAGTAAGATAATCTGTAGTTTGATTTTCAATTTTATCGATTTGTGTTTCTCTTGTTTGCACTCGTTTGACAAACGAGTCAACAAGCTTTTCATTGGATTTTATTTCGGTAAAGGAAAGATTAGCACTTTTGTTGATTTCGTTTATTCCAATTTTCAATTCATCGAGATCATCAAGTTTTGTCTGATTTTCCTCTATGCTTGCATTTTGTTTTTCAATGAGTGATTGCAAGTTTGTATTCTTTTCTTCAACATTTTTAACTTTTGCCTCTAAATCAACTACCAAAGCATCAACTATTAGTTTCTTATCTTCCATCTCCTTTTTCAATGTGGTAATTCCTTCAGCCGCCTCTTCTATTTCCACCTTTTTTTTGAAAATGATATCTGTCTGTTTGTCGAATTCAATGTAACGGTCTTTAGTATATCTAACATTAAAAGGTCTGAGGTAACTCTTGAGTGTTTCAATGTATCCGACCAATGCTGAAGGGTCATCAATAGAATTCTTAACATTCACTAACTGTTGAATTAATGATTGACGGTCTTCATAGGATGACAAGCGTATAAATTTCTCAGGCGTTTTTACCAGTGCTCCAATATCTGATAACAGAGCATCCGCACCGCCTATTAATCCCTTGTAAGTGTATTCTTGCTCGCTACCGAATTTATCAGTGGTGAATGCAGATTTATTAATACCACCAATTTTATCTCTGATTTGATTCTTTAACTCGGTGATATTATTGACTGAAGTTAATTCCATGTTTTTTGATGTTAATATGAACAATGTTGACCTGACAAAATAGTTAAAAAACAAGATAGATAAAAATATAATTGTACCCGGAAACAAGGTATCCACTCCAGGTCTTCGCGGGTAATCACCCCTCAAAGGGTGCTCGACCTGTTCGTGTCTGCTCCTGATCACGTCTTACAGGCATCCTGAAAGACTCACACAAGGCTGGATCAGTCGCTCTCTATTTGGCTCGCCGGTGCGGCTCCTTTCGGCTTCGGCTTACCCGATATCCCACAGCCTCGTGTAGCTTCCTGTGCGCCATTCTCTCGCACTCTACATAGTTCGGGCGGGGTTTGACACCCCGCAGCTCCTCACACCTCAATGAGCACTCGCAGACGGATCTCCGTTTCTCTTCGATCCTATTGCCGGCGAGCTTTTTTGCTTACCGCAAAAACCTACCCACAGCTGAAGGCTCTGGTTTCCGGAGTCAAAAGTTTTTATCCAAATGGATAGGTAAGTGGGTTCTCTTTAGTATTCCATTTTATCTTCGAGGATTTAAAACCAAAAGGATATCTAATATAGGCTTTTGGAACTATATATTTCACAACATATCTATTAGATACTTTACCCATATCTTTATAATACACACCTTTGAATGTCGTATTAAATGAATCTAAAATTTCCTTAGCTGTAATATCTGTTTTATTTTTTTTTATCAGTTTAGGCTGATCATTTGATGACGCCTTGTTGGTAAGAAATGTATATTGTATATTACTCTTGTTATTACAAACCTCCCAAAGTTCCTTAATACGTCCATGTAGGTTTTGATCTCCAATCCAAGTATCCTTAACATTAATATACATAGTTAGTGATTCATAAATAGCAGAAAGAATGGCAGAGTTAATTCTTGTACTAGCGGCGGAACCAAAATAACATCTATTTTCGTCATCAATAGTTATCGCAATATAGCAACTCATCGGTATTTTATCATTTAGAATAATTTCATATATTTCTAATTTTAGATTATTTGTAAAATAAGTATTAGTTATTTGAGCATTATTAATATTCATTTTCTTTTTTATTATACACTTTCCGTTATCCCATAAAACACCTACGCAGTGTCTTTCATAAATCTCCGATAATGCATGAATGATTGCGGAGTCAAAATCAACGTGCGCTGCGAACCCAGTTCCGTCAATTATTTTATTCCCATCTGCGTATGGATTAAATAATCTTTTTGGAATTAACCATTCGCTTCGACTTGGGTACTTTGTAATAACTTCAAATGTTTCATTTAAATTATATTCATTAGGTTGTAAAAATCTCGGTATTTTTTTTAATTGAAATTTAACTTTGTTACTTTCAAATAATAATAAATATCTTTCGCAAAACTCAGATATGCATTTTTCGATCGATTCATAAATATTGGTTGAAAAACCACAACAAATTGTCACTTTATTATTACTAGAAAATCCGCATTTTGATAGATACAAGCCATGACTATTTTTTCCAAAATAATTAACATTAATGATCAAATTTATGCCATCAATTTTTACAAGGACATTTTTTATTGTTTTTAACATTGGTATATCTTATCAATGAATTAATACTATTTGACGATAAATTGCAATAACAATATTTATTTCTTAATAAACGAAAATTTAATACATAATTGATGTAGTCTCTTATCAGAATACTGACTTTAAATGAAATATCATAATTAAATACTCCTTGAGATTTGTTTATTACATTGTTCAATGGCTTATAATAATTTTTCACTTTTTCTTTTGAAGATAAGTAATGACAGTTTGCACACGATTCGTTCAGTTCCCAAATTGGTCCATGTCCAATTCTATTGATTCGCGTCCACGGAATTAAGTTATCCTTGCATGATTGGGCGCATATAGAGCAAATAATGCCAGCAGGCTCATCAGCAGTTAAAAACAAAAACTCTATAGAATACTTTTTAATGATATTAGAAAGTTGGCTTACCGATTTTACTTTAAGGAATACAGTGTTAACTGTAATATTTTTGTTGTATAAATTAATAGTATCTTTTGCAGCGAGAATTTTCTTTTTACCTATATCTTTGAATGAATAAAGTATCTGCCTATTTAAATTGTTTTGTTCGACAATATCATAATCTATTAATGTTAAATTTTTGTGGCCAAGACAGATTAAATGTTGCACAATATGACATCCCAAACTACCAACGCCTAAAATTGCAATTTTTTTTTCTTCAATCTTTTTCAACTTATCCTGTGTCAACTTCTCACTTCCTACAATTGATTGTATTTTAAAATAATTTGCAGTTTGTGGAGAAGATTTTCCCTTATGAGCTACATAGTCTACAAAAAAACTTTTGGGAATTCTTTTCAAAAGATGAACTACTAAACGATGTACACTTGAAGTAATTGGAATTCCTGAAGGATTCTTTAGAAACAAAATACTTCTTTCAAAATTTATTTTTGATTTACAAGACTCTAATTTGATATATTTTTTTGATACAGAGTCTATTAAGATAGGCGCCATGTCTTTAAAAAATAACTGGACACTGTCCTTTAACTTTTTCTCTGTAAGTGTTTCCTGATTCATTATTTTCGTATATTTGATAAAATGCAATAAAATGAAAAAGACAGCAAAAAACAACAAGAAAGTGGGTGCTAAAAAGTCTAATTCAGCATCTAAGATTAAGATTTTAAAGCCAGAACAGTTAAAAAAATTTGGCGCACTAATGCAGACCGAATATTCGTCATAAATGTTAGCTTTAATAGTTAGCAATAGTGAATATTTTCCCACCAATCACGGAACTTCGAAAAAGTAAGAAGGAATTTTGTTCGACAATTGAATGTTTCATAAATGATATTTCGCCTAACAATTTAAATACCAAACCATTATGGTTTCGAACTTCATATTTACATTACAGAAGTAGGGTAACTTCAATTGATCGACTAATAGAATCAACATTTACGGTACATTCTAAAGATATTTCGATTATTCTAAAGTCGAACAAATTAATTGATTATCTTATAGGAGATACGTTAGCTGCACCATATAATAAAATTAGAATCGTTGCTCCTTCGGTCGGAAATTTAAAGAATCTGAAAAAATCCTTTTTTTATTTTAAAAAATATTCCCGTTTTACTGAATTAAAATTATGTCTTGACGCGATTACTTTTATTAGTGGAAAAAACATTATTGCGTTTACATGTATTGAAGCTCCTGGATTAATATTTTTAAAACCAAGAAAAGATAATGAATCTATCATGTTTTATTGCGAACATTTACTTCATGAGATTTCTCATATTTCTTTAAACTATATATTGTTCGACATAGATGAATATTTTAAAATTGACCCATTCAAAGAAGTTTTCAATTCTCCATTTAGAATGGAGAAGCGCGGTCTGTATCATGTAATTCATGCAAGTTATGTATTATCTAGAATAGTTTTATTCTTTACAAGAATGTATAATTCAAAACTGATGAATGATAAAAATCTGCGACACGAAATATTGGGAAGGCTAGCGTTGTCTTCATTTCGACTCGAGGAAACAATTCCAGAAATTACAGGAAATTTCTACACGCAAAAGGGAAAGTCCATCTATAATTTTATTTTAAATACATCAAAAACTCATAGCTATAGAAAAAATATTTTTGTAAACAAATACAATATCGCCAATCAATCAATCGAATACAATCATGAGTTATTCACAAATTCTAATAAGTTAACATAACATACACTTGACATTAATATGTGTTGATGTCATATTTGAATAATTATGGAATATAAAAGATATTTAATCACTGCCGCACTGCCGTATGCTAACGGGCCATTACACATAGGTCATTTAGCTGGATGTTATTTACCTGCGGATATTTATGTAAGATACTTGCGATCTCGTGATAGAGATGTAAAGTTCATTTGCGGTAGCGATGAGCACGGAGTGCCAATTACAATTCGGGCAATTCGAGAAAATACTACATCGCAAAATGTAGTCGATTTGTTTCATTCAACTTTAAAAAAGTCTTTTGAGAATATAGATATTTCTTTTGATATTTTTTCACGCACGACAAGTGAAATTCATCGTAAAACTTCGCAAGATTTTTTTTTAAGATTATATGAGAAAAATGTATTTGAAGAAAAGGAAACTGAACAATTTTATGATGTTGAAAAAAGTATCTATTTAGCAGACCGATATATAATTGGGGTCTGTCCATTTTGTCAATATGACAATGCATATGGCGATCAATGTGAAAAATGCGGAAACACATTATCGCCAGAGCAATTAATAAACCCGAAAAGTGCATTAACCAATTCAACACCTATTAAAAAGAAAACCAAACACTGGTTTTTTCCTTTGAATAAATTTGAAAGTTGGCTAAGGGATTGGATTTTAGTAGATAAAAAAGATAAGTGGAAAATTAATGTTTATAACCAATGCAAGAGTTGGCTTGATCAGGGATTGCAGCCAAGATCAATAACTAGAGATAGTGATTGGGGAGTTCCAGTTCCGCTTGAAGATGCAATTGGTAAGGTATTGTATGTCTGGTTTGAAGCACCTATCGGATATATTAGTGCAACAAAGGAACTTACAGATAATTGGGAAAAATACTGGAAGCAAAAAGATACTAAGTTAATTCATTTTGTTGGTAAGGATAATATTGTATTTCACTGTATAATTTTCCCAGCAATGTTAAAGTCCTATGGTAATTTTATATTACCTGACAACATTCCTGCGAATGAATTCTTGAACATTGAAGGAAAGAAGGTATCAACCTCACGAAATTGGGCTGTTTGGGTAGATGATTTTATTCAGGATTTTAAAGACTCTGAAGATGTATTAAGGTTTATTCTGTGCAGTAACAGCCCTGAAACAAAAGATTTCGATTTTACTTGGAAGGACTTTCAAGATAGAAACAATAATGAACTAGTTGCAACTTTTGGTAATTTTATTCATCGAACTCTAATCCTAACTCAAAAATTCTGCAACGGTAAAGTTCCGGTTTTCTCTGAGGATACATTATCATCGGAAGACCGTGTCATTATGGAGGAAATTGTTAATACAAAGAAAATTGTTGAATCCAATATTGAGCTTTTTAAATTTAAAAATGCTCTTTTTGATATAATTGAACTAAGTCGAAAAGGCAATAAATTTCTTCAGGATGTATCTCCATGGATTTTGGCAAAGTCTATTAATGAAGAAAATAATAATCGGGTAATAATTGACAACTGTTTGCACATTTGTCTTCAAGCGATTGCCAACATTGCTTATTATATAAATCCATTTTTACCTCGTACAGCTAATAAATTAAGTTTTTTAATAGGAACACAGACGACAAACTTTCAATGGGATTACTGCGGTAAGTTTAATTTGCTAAGTTCCGGTACCCTATTACCTACACCTGAGATATTGTTTAGAAAAATTGAAGATGAGGAAATAGAATTTCAAATTCAAAAACTCAAAGGTGAAACACATGTAAAATGACTTTGAGAATCAATAGAATAAAGTGTGATTATGAGAGCATTCTTCATTAGTAAAAGACCTAGCATAAAATGCCAGGTCTAAAATTTAAAACGTACTATCATTTCCGCCATCAGTTTCTGTGATAGACTCATCCTCTTTTTGAATACATGTGTTGAGAATGTAGTCAGTCGCTTTCTGCGCCTGAGAAGATGCGAAGACGATGAACTTGTGATCGTTCTTCAAACTCTTCAGCCAACCATCGATGTATGCGGTGTTGTTTTCGAGATCGTTATTGCCAATCCCGACAACAGTCTTCAGAAAACAGCAACCGATTTCAGCTACAAGTTCTTCAATCGAATAGGGTTCTGAACCGAACTCACTCATATTAAGAAGTTCCTTCCTGTTCAACCTCGAAAGGTGTCCGGTGCTATGTATCAATTCATGAAAGAGCACAGAGTAATAATCTTCGATTTTCGGAAATTGGGTTTTCGCCGGCATGTTAATGAAATCAAGTAGCGGATTATAGAACGCTTTGTCGCCTTTGTGCTGAAGCTTTGGCTTCTTCGGCATTTGCTCGTACACGTCTTCGCAGGAAACGATGTCATTGTGTATGGTTTCGTCAACCTTGGAAAGTTTGTCTTCCGGAATGCCTTCGCACTGCTCGACATTGAACACTCGGTAGTATCTGAGGAACGGATAGTCTTTCGTTTCGGTTGTGTCCGGATCATCGATTGTGATCTGTTTCCAGAACACGATGATGTTCGCTTTCTCGCCTTCTTTGACTTTGCCGCCAATGGCTTCGAGTTGCTTTTCAGAAAGGAAGAAATTCCGGCTGTAACCTAGGGACAGGAGGAGCCATAGGTTGATTCCGCGATACACTTTCCCCGTAATGAGATTTTGCGGTAGCCCTGAATTTCTCCAAGGCTGTTGCCAAGGCACGACACCTTTTTCAAGTGCAGAAATAATTCTTTCAGTGACCATTTTATAGACATCTGGTCGAGGTCTGTTGTTTGTTTTCATTTTTTTAAGTTTTTAAAGAAGTTCTATACAAAGCATATAGTTGAGCGAAACTGTGGAATAGTCAGGTAAATTTTCCTTGTTCGCAAAGAAGTGTGGAAAACTTTAGGTCAATTGAGTTCCAATTTGAACTAATTGATTCGTATATTTGAATTGACTTGTGAAGCCTCTGCTGAACAATCAAGAATTGACCTTGAAAGAAAATGATCCTCAGGAAACGAATCCGAGGATCATATTGAATTTCTAATCATTGCGGTAATGGGAAATTTTCACTTAGACAAAAATGGTTATCCTCGTTGGGACGATAACGATGGGTTAGTGCATCGATCAGTAGCTGCGAAAATGGTCGGTGGCAAAATTTACAATAATATGGTCGTTCACCATAAGGATGGAAACAAAGCAAATTTCAGGAAAAGCAATCTTGTCATCATGACAAGGAGTGAACATGCCAAGCTCCATGCTGCAGAACGGAAAAGAAAATAATATTTCTCCTCAGAGTTGCTATTGTTATTTGGCCCTGTATCCATTACTTTCCAAGAAGCAAGACAAAAAGTATTTTCTATCCATACCTCAAATGAATACCTTCACCTTCACTACTTGTTTCTGCGCTATATTCAATTTGAATTTATATGCAAACCCTCAATAGTAAAGAGGTGAAAAGGGAGAAACGATTAAACCTTGTGGTGGGTGCATTTTCCTGTAAAGAAGAACTGAAATGATCGCTTCGAACATCTTTTCGTAATACGGGACACTGAGTTTCAATTCTCTATTGTACTGTTCATGAAGAAACGGATTCTGCTCGGCAAGTGCTCGAAACATGCTTTGTTTTGTGAACTTATAATTGTCTGTGAACAAAGATTTCAGATCTTGAAGGTCATACTGATTTATTACAAGCTTCTTTCGTTTACTTAAAAAAGTAATTTCACTAATCAGTTTGGATAAACCTTCTGAAGTTTGATTTTTAGATGATCTTTTCAGGCAGATGTGTGTTACTTCATATCGGTCAATTATTTCGTTTACACGGAATAGGATGTCTTTTAGTTTTCCTTCATTCCAATGACCTTTAAACGTTTTTATCTCCCATATGGAGAGTTTTTCTTTCCGAAGAATGGCAATACCCATTAGACGGGTCCCAGGACTAATTCCGAGGATTACGGGAAGCTTTACCATGGTGTGTCACTAAATAGGTGAATAATGCACCGCGCGACCTTTTGATTTTGTTGTCTGGTATTGACATTACTTTAAGGAGTGTCTTCTTTAGGAATTCCTCCTGATAAGTCTGAGTAAAAGATATGTATAGTGCCAATGACTCCTGATCATTTAAAGTATCAGCCAGTTCATAGGCAAGGGGTTTTTGTTTATCAAGCATAAATTTATTATTTACAGAAAGAATTGTGGGTAATTCTTCTTGCGTTCGTTCGTTTATATTATTAATCGTTAACGTTCGTTATAAAATATTTCAAGCTTCATTTAATTATTAATACAAAATACCGAGCTCTACTGCGAGAACCTAGGACTCAGAAAGCTTCACTTCCGGATATTCAATCCATGCTTTGCATCATATTCTGCTTGCTCACGTTTCGCTTCAAGATAATCTTCCTCAAACAAATCGTTTACGAGCCTATGGAGAATTGCGGATAGTCGCATCATGTTATGATAATTGGGCTTTCTAATCCCGCGTTCCCATAATGAAATGAGTGCAGAGCCTTTAAGCCCGAGCCTATCTGCAACCTGTGCTTGCGAATAGCGCATCTCTTTCCGGCGGTATTTAAGTTTTGGAAACGATCGACCTAATTGTTCCATGTTATAAACGATACCCTTGTCAAGACCTTTACAAAAGGGAGTAAAAATTGCTATATTTAGCAAATTATGTGGATAACTCTCGGGTAATTCTTCCACAGGTATGTGAATAGCTTTAGATCTAAAATGTAGTATTTTAAATTAGCTAACTTTAAAAATGATGTTTTCAAAAAGACAAAGCTTAGGGGTAAGAAAATTTTATTCAAGGGATTATTTTGTCACTTTCGCATCGCAATTGGAGCAAGCTGGCTTTGCAACAATTACTATAAAGTTGCCGATAAATAAGGTTCCCTTAAGCGAAAGCACTATATCAATTACGGAATTATTGAACAGAGATAGAAACTATCCAAGCTTAATTCTAGAGGCATTTAACACAGAAAGGAACGAATCAATCAAAGTGTTATTTGTTAATATAAATTCGAATGCAGTTTTTAATGACGATACTTTTCCTAATGGCCAAAGTGAACCACCACAACTCTATATTCAATCTCCCGATCCCGCTCGTTTATATTCATTATTTGGATATTACAACGAATACCTGACTAAGGATGTAAAATCTAAAACATGGGCCTCTTGGTTATCAGGTGGAATCTTTTCAATCGTATTACTTTTACTAGAATTAGTCGCCTTCGTATCAAAAGGTAAGGGACTTTTGATGTTTCGATTCGAATGGCATATCTCAGTAGACTTATTAGCAATGGCGATTGCGGCAATAATTTCATATAAATTTTACAGTGAACCCACTGGACTTTGGATAAAACCGAAAAGACCATTGAAAATATTTTACTTGTTGAATATGGCAATTCGGGGTGAGCTGAAGGATAATCCGATTGTCACATTGATAGTTACTGTTATTGGCGGATTAATTGTAATGTTGATCGGAAAATTAATAGGACTATTATAGAGTCTGCAATCGTTCATTTAATACAATCCTGTCGGAGAATAACGTCCCGTTTGTAATAATTATTTCGACTTGATTATTTCCTTTTCAAAATGTTCCCAATCAATATCTATTTTTGGAATTAGACAGTTCTAATTATTGCTGATAATGTTCACATCTAGTAGTCACTGGTTAGTTAGCAAAGTGTTTTTGATAACTTGCTAAGGTTGGCCAAGTACCAATATATGGGTACATTGCTTATGTTAATAATCGGAAAAGAAATTTGGATCTGAGCTAAATTACATACTTTTATGCAAATGGAAGATAAACTCACTACAGACAAAAATGGAATAAAAAAGTTCCACTTTTATGATGCAAACGAAAAGCCATTAGGCGTATCAAAAAAATTGCATTTGGCAAAGGGCATTATTGTTCACTATCCTTTCAGTTTTAATAGAAATACGAATGAACTAAAACCAAAGAGAATAAAGGAAATCGAATTCCGTGGTTGGAAAACGGAAGCTAGTCTTCCAAAAGATTTCAAATCTAAATCTCCGTACGGATTTAAAAGTACCAGGGCTAAAAACTTTTTTTCTCTTCTTCAAAGAGAATTTAAGAAATTCTCAAAAATAATCATTTCGAAAGCCGGAAAAACTACATTTAGTACTACCACTATTACTTTCAATTGGAATGATCTGCTAAAGATCTTGAGAGCTATTGAAAAGAACAAAACTACAAGTGATGAAACGAGAAAAGTTATCATCAGAAATGGATTGGCCGACATCAATAAAAAATATAGACGCCGACCCAGAGAATTGACATCTGGTGAGTTCCAAAATTTTATTGGAAATTATTCCTCTTTTTCAAAATTGAATGATTCAGATTTGCAGATTATTGCTGATATGATGGGTAGTATTGATACAACCACAATCAAGTCTACTGAATATATTCTTAAAACAAAAGAGAGGCTGGATATTCGTTATCTTGATGATATCATTTCTGAATTTGAACGGTTATTAAAAACTCGCCCTAAAGATGAAGAGGAATGGCAAAAATATTTTCAAGAACATACCTGGACTCTTAATCACTTGTTTCCATTTCAAGTGATCCTCTTTAAAGGAAAAGCTTATGTAGGAGGGAAAACTCTTCAGAATGATGAAGGGAGAATTGTTGACTTCTTATTTCAAAATGGATTTCAAGATAATTTTGCCTTATTGGAGATAAAGACACCGGGAGCAGTCCTTCTTAAGAAAAAGGCGTATAGAGATCCTGATGTTTTCTCTCTTTCAGATGAACTATCAGGAGGACTTAATCAATGTCTAGATCAAAAGAATATTTTCTTAACTGAATTTGGTAAAAATCAAAGCGCTTTTGATCCTCGGTCGCTTTTAGTTATTGGGAACAAATCTCAATTGACTAAAGAACAAGCAAAATGTTTTGAGCTTTATCGAGCTAATCAAAAAAATGTTGACATAGTTTCGTTTGATGAATTACTATCAAAATTGCATGTACTCAGGAAAGTTTTGACCGGTAAAATCAAAAAGGTCTAGATATTTTATTTCTATTACTCACTACTTATATGCATTCACCTTATTATTGAAATTCGTTAAGGTATAGTACTCTGGCTTTTAAATTGTTCCTCTTTTTTGCAGTGTAAATTAAGTACATTTGCGTATATACTGCAAACATGAGTAATCCTGAACAAGCAATTTTTAAGAAAGGAGAAGGTTATACCACCTCTGAGAAATACCTAAATGAACTTTGCGAAAGAACTTTCTTGTCACTGTGGAGCTTCCCAAATGTCTACCGACAGCCAGGTACAGAACTTTGCGATTTGTTAGTGGTATTTGGTAATGAAATACTAATCTTCTCAGATAAGAGCTGTGTTTTTCCTGATTCAGGTAAAATTGAAGTTGACTGGCGCAGATGGTTTAAACGTACGGTCCAGAATTCGGCAAACCAATTATGGGGTGCAGAAAGATGGATAAAACAGTTTCCAGAAAGGATTTTTCTTAATCCCAAATGTACACAACCTCTTCCGTTTCCAATTACTATTTCAGACAAGACATCAATTCATTTAATTCTCGTGGCTCACGGTGGATCTATGGCTTGTGAAAAGTTTCATGGAGGAAGCGGTAGTATGATGTATCATTCGCCAATTTCTGGTCTTGATAACCATACGACACCGTTCGCAATTGGTGACATAGATCCGTCCAAGACATTTGTCCATGTTCTCGATGATACAACTTTAGATATTCTACTTAATGAAAGGGACACAATTGCTGATTTTACTGATTACATTAAGAAGCGAGAAAAATATTTACGCTCAGGCATTATGGTTATATCACCTGGTGAGGAAGAATTGTTGGTACGATTTCTTAAAGATCTCAACGAAGAAACTGGTGAACATGACTTTGTACTTCCACTAGCAAAGGACGGTAGACCTATTGATGGAATTGCCTATACTGAAGGCGAATGGGATGATTTTTTAAAAAGTCCCGAAAGGAAAGCTAGAAAAAAAGCCGATGAAATAAGCTATTCATGGGATAAGATAATTGAGAAGTTTGCTCACCATGCAACACATGGAACTGCATACAAGAATTCATCTCATGGCATTACTGGAACTGAACAATCGCTTAGAGTTATGGCAAGTGAGAATAGGTTTATGCGTAGGTTGCTCTCAATTGCAATTCATGAGATGTTATCTAAAACTCAACCAAACCAGAGGATGATCCGCATTGTTCCTTCAGTTGCAATGGAAGGACTACATTATGTTTTACTCCTTTTCCCAACTCATTTAGGGAAATCGCATGAAGAATATCGTAGGGTCAGAGAGTCTTTCCTCCAGAAGTCATGCATGGTTGCAAGATTGATGAATCCTTCGATAAAACATATTCTCGGCTTCGCTACGGAGACTGGACTTGATCCAAAAAGATCCGAAGACCTACTCTACTTCGACTGTAAAAATTGGGATTCGGAAATTGAGGAGCAGGCACGAATTGATCAGAGAGAATTAAAAATTCTAATCAATCCTACCCAAATTCTCAGAAAGGAAACAGAATATCCAGAACCAAAAAAGATGCAAACAAGCAAAAAGGTAGGCCGAAACGACCCTTGCCCATGTGGGAGTAGAAAAAAATATAAAAAGTGTCATGGACAATGATTCTTAAGCTATCCATTTTCGTATGTAATTATCTAAAAAAATATCAATCAGCAAATCAATAGCCTCATCAAATTCAGGATCTTCAATTATCTCTTCTCTTTGTTCCTTGTCATTTTCATCATTCATACAGGAACATTACCTGAATGATCATTTAATCTAAAGTCTGATTATTTGGATAAGTTAACAACCACCACGTTGTCGTATACTTGACTATATAGCTTATGAGGAAGCACTCCATATATTTTAGAAAGCTTCATTAAATTGATAAGGCTCGGAATAGCTTGACCTTTCTCCCAGCGAATGACACGTACATCGCTCTTGAGTCCAAGCATAGCCGCAACCTGCTTTTGCAGTAAACCTTTCTCAGTTCGGAACTTTTTTAAGTTATTGTTTTGTATAAATGGTTTGTAGTCCATATAGATTAGGGTATCAATTACTAATTCTAGATATAAGGCAAGGATATTTGCTAGAAAAGGAAAGCTATGGGGATTGTGCAGATTTTATTAATAGAGCCGACTGAATAATTTCCTTTTCAAAGAGATCCCAATCAATATCCTTTTCTGGAATTGGACTGTTCTCAGAATTACTGATGGCGTCCACATCAGCAGAATAAGGGGATACAAATTGCTTAAAAACCTTTACGTTGTAACGTAGTTTGGCGGTTTCAAAACCTAAAAACTTATCATATACCAAAGGCGTTTCAAAAAGAATTTTTAAGAGCAGTTTCCTGATTGATAAAGTTCCTTTTACCCAGGTGTCATAAGGGTTTTTTATGAATTGTGTAAATGCATCAAATGCGGTTTCAACATTCTCGGAATGTATCGCATTAGATTGTTTCAGTTTATCTTCCAATTCAATCTTCTGGTTAACCAGTTTCTGAATGTTTCTTTCGTAAATTGTAGCAACTGAACTGTGGACTTGAGGGACTCTGTTCGCTAAATCATTGATCTGTTTTTCAACAGCTATGACTTCCTTCTCAACAATTGTTATTTTAGTTTTCATCTGTTCCGTTTTGGCTGTCCATCTAGTCTGAAATCGTTCTTTAGCATACGGAGTCAGTCCGCACACAGGCATAATGGTTTTAAGAATATTTTCAAATTTTTTATCAATATCATCTCGTCGGATGCTCTTGCCGAATAGTTGGCATTCTTTATGATGGCACCTATAAAACGGATACTTCTTCAATCTGCCAGTGCTCCAGTTAGCAGTATAGGGCTTCCTACACAAAGAACAGTGGACAAATCCCCGGAGCGGAAAATCCTCTCGGATATTTTTCGTATTCGGGCGTTTTGAACTTCCATGTAACTTTGATTGAATTTTGTTATAAGTTTCTAAGCTGATAAGTGGCTCGTGCACTCCTCTTCGACGAGAAATGTTCCAAGCTGGAAACTCTACGTATCCAGCATACAATATTCGTTCAAGAATATCTCTTATAAATGTGAGGTAAATATATTTTCCATTTCGAATGGCTTTCTCTTCTAAGAAAGCTTGAACTGCTCGTTGTGTTTCAAACCGTCCATAAGCAAACCCTTCAAGAGCTTCCTTAATAACCTGTCCTTCCTTACTTTGTATCAGGATTTTGCCATGTATTGAATCCTTTTTCCAAATGTATCCAATTGGAGCATTGAAGGGCCAATAGCCTTTTTCTAACCTTGCCTTCATCTTTTGAATAACTTGACGTCGGTTTTGTTCTCGCTCTAGTTGATTCTGTGCTGCAAAAATAGTTTCAACAAATACACCTTCTGGAGATTCATCGAAATTGTAGTTAAGACACAAGGGTTTTGCGTTTCTTGCCTGTAGCGCACTTCGCAAATTCCAGTGGAAGATTGTGTCTCTTGCGAATCGCTTTAAGTCATCGAAGATAATGACATAAGATTCTATCGGATGATCATCTAAAAAACACAGTACTTCTTTCATGGCCGGACGCCTCATAAAATCTCCACCACCAGAATATGAATCAGCAAATGTTTTTTCGACCACATAGCCTCTCTCTTTGGCAAATTGGACACAACGATGTTCTTGGCTTTCCAAACCGTGACCCTCAGACTTTTGACGATCAGAGGATACTCGGCAATAAATTATTGCTTTTTTAAGAGGGGAATTTGTCATTTGTACTTCGAAAAGTAGTTATCAAGAAATATATCGATCAATGAGTCAATAGCCTTGTTCAGATCTTCATCATCAAGCTGATTATCGGTTCTCTCAGTGACAAGGCATTCTTGTAACTTCTTTACATGTTGGATTGTATCATTCATTTTCTCCATTGTTAAATACAGTTTCGCAATTTTATGAAGTTTTAAATAGGGAGGATAAATTTAGTATTTAACAAAGTTAACCTGCCTTATATATTGATCCAAACTTCGTATCATTAGTGAGCATGAAAAACAACCATGATTCTGATCAGATCACCCCCATAGGTATAACAGATTGGCGAAATGAAAAGAAGTCATTTGGCATTAAAGACAACGACAGGCTTGGACACATCTATGTAATAGGAAAAACAGGAGTAGGTAAAACTACGCTGCTTGAAAACATGGCTATCTCTGACATCCAAAAAGGTAAGGGATGTGCTATAATAGATCCGCACGGAGACATTTCAGATGATATTTTAAACTATGTTCCGAAACATAGAATACATGATGTAATATATTTCAATGCAGCTGACACAGATCTTCCAATTGCATATAATCCACTGTTTGGCATCAATGTTGAATACCATCACCTCGTTGCCTCAGGACTGATTTCAACATTCAAAAAGATCTGGATGGACTCATGGGGGCCGAGATTAGAGTATATCTTGAAGTGGTGCCTCATTACACTTTTAGAATATGGAAATGGAACACTCCTCGACATCCAAAAACTTCTCACAATTCAGGAATACCGAGAACTAATTCTTAGTCAGTTGAGTAATAATGACACACTTTCATTCTGGAAAAATGAATTTGAAAAGTTTAGCACGCCGATGCGAAATGAAATCATCTCACCGATCCTAAACAAGATGGGAATATTCCTTACTTGCAAACCGCTGAAGTGCATTCTTGAACAGAAGAAGCGAAGCTTTTCAATGCAAGAAATTATAGAGGAAAGAAAGATATTTATAGCAAACCTCTCAAAAGGTCTCATCGGCGAAGACGCAACGGCAATACTCGGCAGCATGCTCATTTCAAGTTTCCAACTTGCAACTCTCCATAGAGCAAGAATGAATGCACATGATAGAAAACCATTTTTCCTTTTTATTGACGAAGCACAAACATTCCTGACTTCATCTGTGGCAAGTATACTTTCTGAGTCAAGGAAGTATGGATTGTCAATATTCATTGCTCACCAATATATAAATCAATTGAGTGAGACAATCCGATCCGCAGTGTTCGGAAATGTGGGAACAATGATTTCATTTAGAGTAGGTGCAGAAGATGCAAGATATTTAGTCCATGAATTCGCACCATTATTCTCTGAAAAAGACTTTGTCAATCTTCCAAAGCACAGCATGTATATAAAACTCATGATAGACGGATCGACATCTAAACCGTTTAGTGCAACCACTAAAAAAGTGGAACGATCAAATGTTTCATACAAAGAAAATGTTGTTAATGCTTCGAGAAATAAGTATGGGTGAAGAATGTCTAAAACTATAGTGAAAAAAGTAAAGCCTGAAGCAAGGAAAACGGAACAGACACTTTTCACCTAACAAACTAATGCCTGATTCTTTTCATTTGGTTCATTTGATTCATTGCAAATGTGCGGCCATAATTCGGACACTTTCATCTCGAAAGTACCTTTCAGGATTCCAAATGTTTTCTCGGCATAAGGAAAGGTTTCACATTTCTTATTCCAATTTCCATTTGGATTTCCTCACTGGTTTTCCGCTTTCAAGAGCGAATGAATCAAAACGAACACATATGAAAGAAAACATCCCAACTTCAAACTTAGCAGAAATCACTGTGAAGTATTCGAGTAAAGTGAAGAGTAAAGACCGTAGAAATGTCACTTGCGCAAGAGATGCAGAAGCTCTATTCCGGGAAGTCTGGAATACAGATACAATAGAGCTTCGAGAAGAGTTTTATATTCTCTTTCTAAATCGAGCCAATCGACTACTCGGTTGGATGAAAGTAGCCGAAGGCGGTATTACGGGAACCGTTTGCGATCCGAGAATTATCTTTGCCATTGCGCTCAAGTCAGTTGCATCATCTATTATTCTGGCACACAATCATCCGTCTGGAAACACAGAACCAAGCCAGTCGGATATAGCTCTCACGAATAAATTGATTGAAGGAGGAAAGCTCTTAGAGATTACCGTATTGGATCATCTCATTATCACGAAGGAGTCGCAATATTCCTTTGCTGAAAACGGATTAATAAAGCTTACAAATTTGGAGTAAGATAAAACTAATCTGTCTCATTATTTTTTCTATTCCTTCTGAAGTATATTCCAGAATAGTTTTGAAGCTGTCAGTTTGAATTCGTGTTGTTCGTTTTCTCTACTCTGTATTTCTTTAAAAATCTCCACTGTGATATTATCATTCCAAAGCCATTGCCATTTTCATGCAATGTCTTTATATAAAATAAATAACCGTTGTTCAAGTCAATAAATTTTGGTTTAGTTGCCGTAGTCCAAATCTTGCGTAGATGTAACCACCTGAATTTCGACTTGTAACTAATTCTGTCGTCCAGATTATGCTGCAACTTTTTATCAAGCAAGTAAGAAGTAAAAGCATTGAAGATTTCTTTTGGTAAACTTTGTTGAAAAGTGTATTTCTTGATAGTCCAGAAATGTATGTTTTGTTCCTTATCAAATGCTTTTGTAAACTCACATTGTTTTACAGCTTGAAGTATTTGGTCGTTATCATCATCGTCAGGAATAACAACAGCAAATGACAAATCACTATCAGGTGGATATGGTCTGACCCATCGAAACCAAATTTCTTTTCCAGTATCAGATGAATATTCTTTGAGAATCAAGTTGTGTTTAAACGCTTTTGAGTTAATTACCCAAATCATCTTATCGTAAAATTTTTCTCTTGCATAGATATCCGCCGGAGAAATCGGAGAATTCTGAATTTCTATTGCCAAGCCATCATTGGTTAAGATGTCAGCACGATGACATTCATTGCCATGTTGTACAGAAATTTCAGACTGATCATCGCCAAAAAGTTTCTGCCATTTTTCATGCCAATCAGTTTTAGGTTCATAGTTCCAACTATCACAGTCAATCGAACTTTCATGTGCCCAATGCCAGATATTAAAGTCACCACACTTGGCAATCACAACTGATTTGCAGTTGGCACAAAATGCTCTTCCTTTGGGATGTGCTTGAAGTTTTTGTCCTGTCTCTGATATTGCGAATTTCATCTTAATAGCTCAAATTCAGTTTTTTTGGGGGATGTCATAATCACCTCCATATGTTTGTTCAATTCTGGTTCAATTTTATTGTAAGTACCGAATGGGGGACCCCACTTGATTTTACCCAATCTCGACAAAACTGATTTGATTCAATAAAGTACCGTACCCTCTTTCTTGTGACTTTTTTATTGTTTCTATAAATGCAATTTTTTCTGCTTGTTGAATTTTCAGCCATTTCTCATCAAACATACCCGTTTGGTACTTTAAAATATTTTCGTAGAAATGCTTTGCAGCCATAATAGGGCGAGCAAGGTCTATTATGTTTATAGTACTTCCTTTGTTCGAAACATTATAATTAAGTCCGTACATTCGTTTGTTTTCATTTGAATAATAATTTCTCTTAAATTCTGCTTTGCCAAATTCTGCATTACATGCATCAAAGGCATTACCATCTAATCGTTTCGGAATTATAATCTGAATTCTCAAATTAGATTGACTAAAAATATGTGGGTTGGGTTCATTCTCTTTATCGACAAGCTTTAATTCTCCATTTGCTCTAAGCACTGTTGAAAGCGGCTCAAGAAAATTATAAAAGTAACCATATGCCAAACCGACGGCTAACAGGTCCTCTTCAGAATTTGGTTTCCTATTATTATTATTAAAATACTTATCAATTACTTTTGAGGCAATTGCAATTCCAGCGGTCAAGTACTCCATATTATTTATAATTTTGTAGTCTGAATTTTATCGATTTCTCGACTTTAAATAAACAATATTATCGATTAAATAATGCATAGCCCGGATTTTAACTATAGAACCCGGAGTATTTAAAATCATGTTCACATAATTTATCATTCAACAATCACTTTACGAACTTCTGATTTATTATCTGTAAGAATTTGAATAATCAGAAAGAATAATCTCTTTCCCACATTTTCTAAGTTAATTGTTGCATCATAATTAATCAACGAAGAACAAATCCGCTTTCCATGTTTAACTTTTACTATTATATGACCATGTTCAACATTTGACGGAGTATTGTCACTATTGGTAAATATACTTATGCAATATTATTATATTTTCTCCAAATAAATTCCCGTACAAATACGGGACTTTGCATTTATTTTAGATTTACCTTTGAGATATTTTTAAAGACTATGTTTCATCCTGAAAAATTCTTACGGTTCTTATTTACAGTAATTGAAAATCCTGAGATCTCCTTTTGAGTTCATAATAAATATGACAATTATAAGAATGCAGTTTCTAACTTTGACAAGCGTATTTGGGCGTGTTTTAAATAGTTGATATTTTGTTCAGTTTCCAATATTTCTTTTTTGCTTTTTTCTTTCCATTTTTCATAGCTAAAATTTGAAATAAATTGATCACGAATAGGACTGTTTTCTTTTGGAACAAATTTTTCATTGAATTCATCTCCCGAAAAGTTTTCAAGACTATAATTAATGTTATCGAGACCTTTAGAAATCACATTTCCAAATTTCTTTGTTAATCTAAAAAACCAATATCCCTGAAAGTGATAAAAAGATGTGTACAAATATGGATATATTTCACATTGCTTTAGTAATCTTGAATAACTATTTAAAAAATTGAGATATTTAATGAATCCAGTGATTACAGATTTCAATGTGCCTTCATCGTCGCTTTTTGACAAAGCACTTATAATCTTTTTTCTATCCTTTAAAAGGTTTACTACATCATCAGCATCATAATCATTGATTAATCCATCATCTAAAAACCAAAGAAAATCATTTATTTCTTCATCGTTTCTAATGTCATAATTTATAAGTAAAAATTTCTCAAATAAGATTTTCTCCATATTATTCTCATAATTTTGGATTAACTTGAAAGTAACTTTTTCAGGAACAAGGTATTTTAAAAAAACAGGCAGCAACGGCAATGGATAATATTCTTTGTAATATTTTTTCACTACTTCATTACTTAAATTATCAATAATTTCATGCCTCAACTTCTCAGGCAAAAACTTGTCAATATATCCAGCTATTATTGCTACAAAAAGAATACTATAAAATTCTAATAAGTAGTCAACATTGTCTCGAAACTCTATTTCTTCCCAAGACGTGATTGGATTATCACGGTGATTACGTAATAATCTTTCTAAATATTTAGTGTTTTTATCTTTTATTAGTTTGTTCAAGCTACGGAATCCTTTCGCCGCTGGTCCTTTATTACGGAATTGAGTTATTAAAATCCTGAGATTATAGTCTTTATCCATTGTTTAATAAATTTTTAA
Organism: Bacteroidota bacterium; assembly: GCA_003389385.1. GTDB lineage: Bacteria > Bacteroidota > Bacteroidia > AKYH767-A > 2013-40CM-41-45 > QQVM01. Next base: position 204,769 of record QQVM01000017.1, on the reverse strand, counting down.
ATTAATTCTTGAATAACATATTCAATTGGAAAATCATAAGTTCCGTTAACTGGTTTACATACGGAAAGATGATTTGTGTTTGTTTGAATAATTGGTTGTTCATTCGGATCAAATCTGTCTTGACAGACTACCCATTCCTTTTCAGCCCAAATTACTTTTCGTGCAATAGTAAAATCACCTTCATTATTATCTCTATGAATTTTTGTATCAATTATTAAATCCTGAATTGTTCCTGAATCTGGTTGAAGATTTTTAATAACAGGAACAGCTAACAAGCCTAATGTGGCAACAATTTGTACCATATTTGGTAAAACACTGACTAGACTATCATTTATCAATGTGCCTCTATGTGCTGGAGCAAAGAGAACCATTCGGATATTGTTAAGAAGCGGGTGGCTGTTATATTGACCTTTTACAAAAAGCATGGCTCTTCTCACTACAATAGCTCCCAATGAATGTGCGACAAGAATAATTCTATTATATGAAAAATTATTTGGTAGATTTAAATTGCTTAGGCGTGTCCTTTCTGGCAAATTAGTTTGCGTGTGAGTGAGTAAAAATTGCTTGAATGACATAGCACTATAGTTTGCCTGCCAGCGGACACTTTTATAACCATAAAAAATAATATCTGAGTGCGCGAACTCATTATGCTCGTGAATTAAAGAAGGAAAATCATTCCATGTTCCAGTGCTTTTACCACTAAATCCATGCACAAACAATATAAGGTTGTTAGGGGTACTAGAGGAATAATAAGCAACGGTTTTGTTTTTATTCTCAATTATAATTGGTGGAGTATGGTTCATTTTTTTATGATTTATCAAAAGTGAAATTATTAATATTAAATGTAATACATAACTTATACTTACCATCAAAAAAAACTAAACATTGATTTCTCAACGACTGTACTGTAACGGCGTGCTTCAGAAAAAAGCACGAACGTTCAACTCTTTTTTAAACTGTTGAAAAGAACAAGGATTTGCTACATACCGGTGATATGGTAAAACTACAGGAATTAAAAGTAAGGGAATTACATTTCGTTTGATCAGACTGGAATGTGTCGAGAAAAAGTTGCAATTCATTGTAATAATAAATTGAGTCAAGAATCAAACTTTGTGGTAAAAAGTTGTCCAAGGAAAATTGTGAAAGATTTGAAAAAGTAAATTTATAACTACCCCTCTAATCCAATTTCACAAACCTTTCCGAAAACACACCTTTACTTGTCTTGATCTGTAAAACATATACACCTGCCTTTAGAAAGTTTGCAGGGATGGAACTTTCATTTTGAAATAAGGTTTTCTCAAACAAAACTTGACCCTGAGAATTAAGAATACTTATATGATAAGTCTTTTCATTTACCAGTTCGTATAACTTATGAATATTAATTTGATTACTGATTGGATTGGGAGAAATAGTAAAACCAGTCTTGTTTTTAATAACTTCTGTGATATCTGTCGTCAAACTATCACAAGAACTACCCGGAAGGGCACCCAGTTTGTAGTTTATTAAATTTGGTACAGTACCCGAATTAATACAAGGCAGCAATATGCTATGTTGTACAAATTGACAGGCCTGACCAGCACTGTCCGGACTACCAATAGTATGCATAGCATAACTACCAGACCAGGAAGAAATATAAATTTTATTATCAGGTGCGAGCTGCGGAACAAAGAAATAGCATGTATCCGGTGCTAGAAAACCATCCACCCTGTCAATGATAGTTGGCACTAATGTAGATGGTGAATTTAATAGATCAAATTGCATTAAAGCAGGCTGAGCACTGAGGTATAAAAAGCGTGAGCTGGCCGAAAACTCTAAACATGCAATAAAAATAGAATCATGCGTATCGTAATACCGCATATTACTCAACAATCCTGTACAGCGATCAAAATTAAACAATCTCACATCAGCCTGGAAAGTACTAGTAGCAAAAAGGGTTCCATCAGGTGAAAATTTTGAATTACCTCTTGCATCATTCCATATAATAGGTCCTATATTTTGTCTGAACGGTCCTTGTACCCCTTCAGGAGTTACTAAAAAGCGTATATATTCATCTGTATTATGGCCATGCACCATCACCCACCAATCTCTGCCATTTCCATGCCTGGTTCCTGTGAGTATTCCACCATCCAACACCTGTGATAATATATCAGTGTTTTTATGTGTGACTGCCCCTAAGCCGCCCTGAAGTGAAAGATCGACTTTGCTATATAATAAATTCCACGGATGCAATTGGGTCGAATGTTCACAGGTCTCATGGAATATGTAATACTGAGATAAATTTCCAGGATCAGGAATAGCCAAAGTACTTTGCAGCACAATGTTTGTCCCATAGCCACAATTCTGATCACCACATGGAGTTGTACTCATTCCATCCCCATCCGGCATAGTATCATTCAAAGCATTGGCTATAAAACATCCATTGGTATAAAACAATAATTGACCGGTTGAATCTGAGATTGCTGAATTAGTTAGAACAAAGCCTGAAGGTCTGTATACAGTATCTATCACCAAATTACCGGAAGAAAAATTCATATTCATCTTCATATTTGGTGGATTTCCTAAATAGTCACAAAGCGGCCAAATAAGACTATGCACCTGACAACTCACCACCGTTGGGAATAATGACAAAATGAAGATCAATATCCTACGGAAATTGCGAAACAATTGAATTGAAATCATTTCTGTTCTATCGAATTAAAACAATTTTATCTGATTTTAAAATAGAGTTATCATTCATGATTCTATAATAATAAATAGACGGAGATAGATCATTTAAATGGATTTCATATACGTCTACATCAAGTGGCAATTCAATATCTCCTAACAATTTTCCGTAAGTATCAAATATAAGCAATTTACTAGCATTCTCTAAATTGGATAAATTTTTAATGAAAATTGATGAATTTGTTGGATTTGGATAAACAACAACTTCATTTGAAATTTTGCGACCATGCCGTGGTGCAATTCCGAAGGTAGGACAAGTTAAATCTTCATCCATGATGATGGAATCGTTAATCATCTGGTATAACATCAATGCTGTATATACGGCCGGGCCACCTGCAAAGGGACATTGAACTATAATTGACTCGAGTTGCTGTTTTTGATCTGAATTTAGATAATATTCATCCTTTGCCAATGTATTTAAATAAATTTCATTCACAATTTGTTCGTTGGACTCATACAATTCAGAAACCGGAATTGTTTCATTTTCTATTTCAACGTTATTAAGTTTGTACTCCTGAATAAGTAGTATGTCTTGCAACAAGTTTTCATTGCTTACCATCAATTGTTCAACAAGAGAAATCAGTGAATCGCGTTCAGGTTTAAGGCTGGAATCATGTTCTATCAAACTATCCAGTTCATGAATTCTTAACGTAAATGATGAAATATTGAAGACATTTGTATTGTACACGTTGAGATAAGTTGATTCCCATTTCAATGCATCAGTTATTTCAATTTCTAACTGGGAATACAAACCAACTGAATTTAATATATTTTGATTGTAAAAGGATTGCAGAATCGGAACATTAGCCATGAATTCAGGGTTTTCCCTGATTTTATCGTATAAATACCTTTTCATGTAGTAGTTGGTAGTCTGTTCAAACTGTTGACCGAAACTGGAATCACTCGCAACGAGAATATCTTCGTTTGTAATAGTACTTAAGAATTCAGAATTTAACTGACAAGTTGATGAATCAATGCAAGTAAAATAATCATTTGAATTAGACAGAAACCATCCGAATGGAACACCATTATTAGAAGTAATGCAACCTGAACACACTGGATTAATACTGAACCTATTCAAAAATGCTCTAAAATTATCTATATTAGACAAGAAAGCACCGTAGTTTGTATAAGTCCCGAGCCACCTATTTCCTTTGTTATATTGCTGCCCAATGTTCGCATCATAAGCTAAATAAAGCCCTGTGTTATGATTATAAATTTCATTACCCTGTAACCTTGTATTAGCACACGGGCCATTAAACCTTATTCCATATCCATTTTCATCGGTAGAATTGCATGAAACTTCAGATCCAGTGCTCAAACTAATATTAATTCCATAATTACCGTTTCTGTTTCCGGTATTGATTGATTCTAAAATATTACACTTATAGACATTAAATGGAGAGCCTACTGCATGAATTCCAGAATTTATTCTTGCATTGGTTGTTTGAATATAATTCTCCTGGATCAATGAAGCTCGTGTGCCATTGCTATAGATTCCGTAATTTCCTTTATTAGCAAATAGCTGATTTTTATAAACAACTCTGGATGCAGGCGTTGCTCTTTCCGAAAATTCAATACAAGAACCTCCGCTTATAAATGGATTCAAACTGATTTTGTTTTCTTCAATGTTCAATTTAATATTAGGATTATTGTATGTATATATTCCTTTGAACATTGCATTGATACAATTATTCAAAATTTGAACATCTCTAGAAAAGCGAACATATATCCCATATCTGGTTAGTGGATTCGTATGAACTTGCCGAACTAGCCCTGTAGACAAGGATAATAATGCCACTCCATATTGACATTCTTTAATAGTATGAGGAGATGTAGATAAACCACCCAGGCCGGTAAAATTAATTGTACTTCTGTTTGAACGAACAGCGCATCCGTTCACGTTCAACAATGAGTTAGAATAATTCCAAACAGGAAGTATTTTGTCAAATGTACAATTATCAATATAAACATTTGAATTATCAGATAGTATACCGTTTGAAAGATTATCAAAATTAATATTTCCAGTTGGTGTATTTAAAGAATTACCTATTCTTATATAAGAAACATTTTTTAATTCTATTCCGGCAAATGGGCGATTTCCGGTAGCTGTTTTTTGTCCAAGATACCTGTCTACAAAATTATAATAATATTGACCTAAACCCGGTTCACAGTTATATGGCATCGAAGTAAATCTTGTATTCTCAATTAACCCGGTTACACTCGTAGTGCCAATATCACCTGCATACATTCCAACATAATTATTTTTAAATTCAGAATCTCTTATAAGAAAGGAGCATTTATCCACTACATGAATTGCATGTTCAGCCTGATGTATTTCATTTCCAGTAAAAAGTATTTTGCCATTAGTTTCAACGTAAATGCCCTTCCACATTTTACAACATTCAACAAAGGGCCTTAATACAGAATTCTCAATAGTAAGAACAATTCCGGATTTAACTAATAGTCTGGCGCCAGGTGCAAAGCTAATATCACGACAATTGATAAAAGCAAAATCTCTGTTAATAATGAATGTGCCGTTAATGACAATATCATTAGCTGTAATAGAATTCCCAGAAGTCATATCATCCACAGTATTTCCATCATAGAAGACTTGAGTTATACCTTCCTCGCAACATTCTTGAATGTAAATTGTATCAGACTTTTGACACCCTGGTAAACCAAAGTTCAAAACTAATATTCCGCTCTGGTTAGGATTTGGCCAATGTATTTCAACAATTTCATTTGTACTTGTAGGATAACCTAATGCAGAACTTATATCACCTCCGGAAGAATTGAATAATGTCCAATTATAATATCCATCATATTGTGAAAGCCAATTTGCATTGATGTATTGAAATGTTGCATTTGGTGCAGAGGCGCAGTTAGAAGTAGAGCCAACAATTTGTGGTGTTGTAAGTCCCGAAGGAAATACAGAAATTGTAGTTGATGCGCTAGATGTACACCCATTGGCTGCTATACCTGTAACCGTATAAGTTGTTGATGTAGTTGGATAAACAGTAATCTGTTGATTCTGGATTCCAGATAAATTCCATATGAAAGAATTGCAATCAGGACAATCAGCGGTAAGTATTACACCAGTGTTTTGTCCACTACAAATATCATTTGAACTGGATGAAATTGAAATCGAAGGCGATGAATTGTTTTGTAAAACTGTAACACTCGCACTTGAAGTGCAAGTAGGCGATGTAACAATTACTGTATAAACGCCAGGCAAATTAACGTTAAGTGTTTGAGAGCTTCCTGAAATCGGGCCTGACCATTGATAACTTGTGAATCCGCTTCCTGCATTGAGAGTGATTGAACTATTTGAACATGTCAACACTGGATTGCTCGGAGTAATGTTCACAGAAATACCACCACTCACATTTACTATGTAGGTACTTATCACATCACAAGAGGCCGTAGCGGGAGGTGAATTAACATGGGTAGTTAAAGTGTAAGTGGTGGTAGAAGTCGGACTAACTGTAATTTGTGCGGTTGTTGCTCCCCCAGGAGACCACAGGTAAGATACAAGATTTAAACCGGAATTTGCATTTATATCACAAGGGCCAATTGTTGTACTGTTTCCACACGCAGTATTGATCTGAGCATTGTAATCTAACTGATAAAGCATTATATTATCTACATTAACATAATTCGGAAAGGAGCTTAAACTATAAAATGTATTATGCCTTGGGTAAAAATAAAGTCTATCAGAATTTTGTAAAGGTGAAAAACATACACTTTTGGATTCCCAATTTACATTATTTAAATTAGTTTGTACATCGATATTTTCACCATTAAATGTAGGAATAATCTCACCAGTACTATAAGTTGGTGTAGGTAGGCCCGAAGTAGCATTATCTAATAAACCGATGAAAAATAGATCTAATGGAGGGCCGTTTATATTGCCAGGACTTGCACTTTCAACTTTTATGGAATAATTTAATAAATAAATATGATTTGTAGAAATTGAAATTGGAGTATTTGTAATTACGCCTTCACCGTATTGAAGTATTGGGCCAGGAAAGATTGGTTGGATGGATTGTGTCCATAGCCTTGCATATTTGTTTCCAGAAATTTCTTGTATTTGTGGCGTACCCCAAGCTGCTGTCCAACAACATACCTGACCATTAATAGGATTAAATGGGCTAGTAATACTGCCAGTAGTATAAAATGAAAAATCGCCATTAGCAATCAAATTGCAGTTTGCTACACAAGAAGAATTACATGGAATGGAAATATCAGAGATCTCAAAATCAGCTATAGAATTTGAATTTGAAAGTCGATGTAATATCAGGTAATAATTTTGTCCTTGCTGTATATTTCTAAAGTTAAAATAATATTCATTTAAAGAGTCATTTCCATTAAATAAAATGGAATCCATACTAATTAAGTTTGTGCAATTTCCTTTAAATAACTCAATTTTATAAATTGCTAACGCGTTTATGTTATTAATATTTTCTCTAATACTAAAACGACAGCTATCTCTATTCCCATTGAATGAAAACCAAAATACGGAATCTTGTAAATTCAATGAATTATATACTGCATTTGTATCTATGGAAACGGCATGACTATTAGGACAAGATGTACCAGATGCAAAGCAGTTTTGTACTGTAAGTAAAGAAATTAAAAGTAAATACACTAAAGAGATAGATTTTAGCTTCATGTTTATTGTTTTTTTAAAAATTAAATTTGATTTAAATTGATTCTGAAAGATTGTCACAGATGCTTATTAATTTCATCTGCATAGATAAACAAAATTCTTTAATAAAATTCCCCGTACAAATACGGGACTTTTGTATTTATTTTAGATTTACCTTTGCGGAAAACTTAAAAAATTATGTCATTTACAGGAACTGAAAATCATGAAATTTCCTTTGCAGAAGGAGCTGATCAAACAAAAAGATACCGTGAGTCTATGTCTGAAGGAGATATTAAAGGCCTCTTCTTTGGAAAAGATGCTATTCGCAAATTACTCGATCAAGAGGGAAGTGTTGGCATCAGAGCTTACTTTGGAATAAACAAGGAAAACAAGCAAAGCTTAGTGATAGTAGGGGTATTTGAAAATGAGGATGACCAGATCGGTGATGACTATGTATGTATAGATTTAGGTAGACCTTGTCCACCAGATTGTGGGAGAGATAATATTCTAAACAGTTAGCTCTAAATATTGAAATTTCTGCATAAATTGGGGCTTCTATAACCCCTAGTATGCTGGAAGAAATAGTAAAATACCTGAATTTATCTGTTGCTTTTCTTCCTGGTCTGATCGGGATTTATGCCTATAGACATTTCTCAAAGTCAATAAAATTATTTTTTTATTACATCATCTTATCCCTACTTACTGAATCTGGTTTATGGCTACTGGCCAATTATCACTTAAATAATATCTGGTTAATAAATATTTTTACAATAGCAGAAGCTGTGTTGATAACCGCATTTCTAATCAAAACTTCAGATTCAAGAAGACTCAGATATTTACTTTTAGGACTACTTTTAACTTATATGATGACTTGGATTTATTCTAACTTTCATTTAAGTAACCTCTTTGAATTCAATTCAGGAGATAAATTCATCAAAGGAACTTTAATGATACTTGGCTGTGGTCTAACGCTCTTAAATTACTCTTCTAGCTATCAAAAATCTCTTCTGAAAGATTCAACATTTTGGATTTTAACCGGTTTATTATTTTACTTCGGATTAACATTGGTTATATTCTCAACTGCGACATGGGTATTTGATGATTCTACAATGGGAATGCAATTAACCTGGGTAGTACACAATATTATCGCTATTATCACAAATATATTTTTCTCAATCGGCTTTATATGTTCCATACCCAAGAAAAGTTTATCCTATTAATCCTGATATTTTCAGTCAGTTCACTCCTGTTCATTGCATTGTTTACGGGTGTACTCTTTAGAAATATCAAAATCCGGAATGAAAGAGAAATTCAGATCAGGGACACTATGATTTCAACTCAGGAATACGAAAGAAACAGAATTGCGGAAGATATGCATGATGAAATCGGTCCTCGGCTTTCGGCAATCAAATTGAATATTCAGAAAATAGAATCAGAACTCAACAATGATTTATGCCAGGATCTCATTGATATAAAGCAAGGATTGAATGAAGTCATTAGCAATATTCGGACTACTTCCAGAAATCTATCTTCACAAATGTTGGCTAAAATTGGTCTTGTTGAAGGTATAAAAGAAACTATCTCTTTGTTCGAAAAACATAAAAATGTAAAATTTCAATTCAATGAAAATTGCAATCAATACCAATTCTCTGACTCTTTTCAGATATGCATCTTCAGAATAGTATCAGAGCTGATCAATAATTCTGTTAAACACTCTAACTGTGACAGAATAACTATCAATCTGATTAAAAATGCATCAATCCTTGAATTAGAATATTCCGACAACGGCAAATCTGAGAACAAGGTTGCCGAGAATGCCGGACTGGGTTTATCCAATATTTCTAACAGGGTTAAGTTTTTAAATGGAAATATTATCCGGTTTTCAGATTCATTCGAAACGGGAGCATATTTTAAATTTGAATTTCGGATTTAATGAAGAAGAAAAAAATCAGTGTTATCATCGCGGATGACCATCCATTATTCAGACATGGATTGTTTGCTTTATTAAACAGTCTTGATATTGTAGGCGAAATTCAACAGGCATCCAATGGAAAAGAAGTATTAGAAATTTTAAGTTCACGCCACTTTGATGTAGTATTAATGGATATTCGAATGCAACCAATGGACGGCATTGCTACTACTGAAATAATTAAGAACCGATATAAATCCAAAGTTATTGGACTATCTATGTTTTCAGACCGGAGGTATGTACTGGATATGATACAAAAAGGTGCTACCGGGTACATACTAAAGAATGCAGAAACAGAAGAAATTATTAAAGCATTAGAAACTGTGATGAATGGCGGAAAATTCTTTTCAGAGCAAATTCTGGTATTTACAAATATTGCTGAAAATAGACCAAATAAAAAGCAAAATAAATATACTGCACATGAAGAAAAACTGAACCAGATAATTTACCTATTATGTCATGAAAAAACTTCAAAGGAGATTGCTGACATCATGAATTTAAGTAAAAGAACAATTGACGAATATCGGCAGGAAATAACTAACCTTTCAAAGTCTAAAAACCTAGCCGGGGTTATAAAATATGCAATTGAACACGGCATACTTGATGATGAAATTATTAAGAACAAACTTTTTCCAAAGATTTAACATATTCCTTTTTTTAGATTTTTTCTTCGTCAGATCAGAGAAGCTTTGGCTAAATATTTTTCGCTTCTTTTCTCTCAGGACTTTATTTCCCGTATTTGTACTATAGTTTTTTAATATTTTAATGCTTTTCATTGCATGTAAAATTACGCATCACGGCAAAAGTAGCACCCTTTCATTCTATCAAACAAAATGTACATCATGACAACAATCAACGTACAGAAAGTAACAATATCGAGAAGGAAAACCGAAGAGAAGGAACCGGAGGTAAACCCATATGTGAGAATTGCAAACGACTCAGCTAAAGATTAAATATCTGAATTTAGAATTACACTGATGAGTACAGATCTCTATTCATTGAAACAAAAAGAAGATACTGAAGAACTTCACTTGTTTGTAAGCAAAAGAACACTTACAAACAAATGCGACTCGGCATCCTTATCTATATGCGAGAAAATGAGTAAATCTGAAAATGCAGGCAATCTGTTTGAATGCTATTCTGAAACTCAGGCAAGAACTTCCTGTGCATCCATAGGAAGATCTGTATGCAGAAGATGTATAAGCCATCTTTATCAAACTTATTAAGTCAAATATTATTCAAATTAAGAGTTGTTTTCATGCATATAAAATCAATATCTCTTTGTCATTAATATCCGGTGCAGCCGTACGCAGACGGCTGTGCCGGTTGTTTTTACAACATATAAATAATCAAATAAATAGTAATAAAATGAATATCTGCTTTAAGCTATTACTAACCCTCCCACTTATTATTTTTTTCAAATTCTCTAAGAGTATTGAAGTTGATTCAAGCAAAGCCATAGTTATTGCACCAACCCAATTTGTTTTAGAATTGAATAATAAATCAAAGAATTACTTTGACATTCCTATAAAAGCAATTAAACCACTAAATAACTCATCAATAAAAGATGTTATTTTAAAAATTACTATTGATACGTTGACATTTCCAGATAGTAAGAAATTAATCCTTTTTAATGATCTGATTGCCATTGATAGTCTAGAATTTATTTTAAATGACACAATTTCAAAATTTATTAGAGGGTATGTCTTAGTTGATACAACATTCTATAATAATCAAAACAAACTTTTTAAATTTACAGTTAAAAAACATTTTACTAATTCACATAGCGATGAAATACAGAGTACAATTATAGTTCAGGCCATCTCATCCACGGAATCACCTGGTACATCGGAAAATGTTTCGCAAACAAAAAGCACATCAGATCAAGTGTCATTGGCTATTGGTACAAATCTAGATTTGGCTGATGGAGCTGATAAACTTTCATTCTATGGCAGGATTAGTTTTTTTGATCCGATTGTTTTCGATACCATCTCTTCATTATTTAAAAGTAAGACATGGAAGCCTTTTAAGAAGATTGGCATATATGGCGCTGTCTATCAAAATAGATTCACTACTTTAATTCAAACCACACCGGAGCAGGAATATTATAAGGTATCAGCAATATACAATAATGACTCTTTACGTATAAATCGAACATTTGGATCACAAAAGACAACAAAGAGATTTGATAATTATGGATTAGTTATGTCTCTTCCAATTACAATTAGTGTTAATCTAAATTCAAAACCAAAACATAATCGATATTTTTCAGTTACACCTTTTGATTTTGAAGTGTTGTTAAGAAAAGCAATAACAGAATATTCATATACCAATAGTGCTTCAGATACTATTTACATCAATAAAACAGAATTAAATACTAAAATTTTAGCATTAGATCAAACAACAGAAGATTTTGTAGACAAATATTGGGGCTTCATAACCTTCCAATATTCAATGAGCGGTGTAAACTACAAGGTTTTTATTAAATCTACTCCTTTAGGAATGTACTGGCATGATGATAAGACAACTAAATATGGATTCTATAGTTTTTATTTTCAGTTTACTGAAAATAATCTAGGGTTGAGAGTTGGAGGAGAGTTTAAAGGTGTTTATGCCAAGGCAAAACCTTATTTTAACCTATTTATTACGAAATCAATTAATTTATCAAAAGTTGGAGATGCGCTGATATCTAAAAAAGACTAAATGTACTTGTTTTTCGAAATCTATAAAACAGTAATACATTGATAAATTAATAAATATTAATTCTATTAAATACAGGAGGCAGCTGAAAATCCTAAGAAGAGTAGGCTCAAACAAAGTAATGTCATGGCAACTGTTAACAAACAAAAATCAATGAACCAGGAGTACATTGAATCTCTTATGAATGATATACCTGTTATGTCCGAGATTTCAAACAAGGTAAAACGTTACGGTGGTACAGTGAAATCGAAACAGTGGGGTGTAGTTGGTGATGTAATCAAAGATGCAGTCGATAATAAAGATGTGGATGGTGTATTAACACGTCCTTATACTGAAGCAATCATCGCAGAATTTGGACGTCCTGCTCTACTCATTCAAAAGGATGATTTTGTAGTTGCAGAAAGTGATGAATGGAATGCTCGATTAATGCCAACCAGAAATTTAATCAGAAAGGCTATAAAAGGTGTCGGCAGAATTGAACTTCATGGTCATCCGGATTTTCCATGGGTAGGCACAGGATGGCATATCACTGAAGATGTGATTGTAACAAACAGGCACGTTGCAATGGAATTTGGTTTTAGTAAGGGAAAACAATTTGTATTTAAAGTAAATCCAGATGGAGATACCATAAAAGCAAAAGTAGATTTTAGGGAAGAATACAGACAAAGCACCAGTCCTCTAGAATATCTTATTGAAAAAATATTATACATCTCAAAACCAGGAGATAAAATTCCGGATGTAGCTTTTCTTAAACTTAAAAAATCTAAGTATTTACCCGAACCTTTAAATTTAAAACTCAAAGGAATTGAAAAAGATGACTATGTGTGCACTATCGGATATCCAGCTAGAGATGGAAGAAGAAACGATGAATCAGTAATGGAGAAAATATTTGGAGATATTTACAATGTCAAAAGATTACAGCCAGGTCAGATCATGATGTATAGTAAATCTGCATCAAATTTTATTTTTCATCACGATTGCTCAACTTTGGGTGGAAATTCCGGTTCAGCGATTGTAGATATTTTATCCGGGCAAGCAGTTGGATTACATTTTGGAGGACGATTCAAACAAACAAATTATGCAGTAAAGATTAATACGATCATTGACCTACTCAAAAACATTAAAAAATCTTACGCAGTAAAAAGCGTAAGCACCTCCTACAATACAGTCAAAGAAAAGGTAAGCTCTGTGACAAAAAGAAAGACTGATCCTTCCGGATATATTGGTTCGCATTTAGGCTCAGGTTTTAAGGTTCCTTTGCCAGATTTTAGAAGCTATACTTTAAAAAATGACGTTGTAGAACTTGATAAGGAACACAGAACTAACAGGAATAAATACGAATTAAAATACGAACATTTTAGTGTTGTTATGAGCAAAAGCAGGCGACTTCCAATTTTTAGTGCTTGCAATATTAATGGTTCACAATGGTATAAAATCCCTCGAAAAAATGACACTTGGTACATTGATAATCGAATACCAAGCAAATATCAGATCGATAATAAACTGTATAAAGGAAATGATTTGGATCGTGGCCATATGACCAGAAGAGAAGACCCTGTATGGGGTGCTACGAGAAGTGAAGCATCAATTGCTAATGAAGATACTTTTCATTACACAAATTGCTGTCCACAACACAAGGATTTGAATCAGAACAAACAAACCTGGCAAGGTCTTGAAAATTACATATTGGACAATGCAAGAAACATGGAATTTAAAGTAAATGTATTTACCGGACCCGTTTTCACTGACAGAGATAAAATATATCGGGGTGTCCCTATTCCAAAAGAGTTTTGGAAAGTTATTGTGATAGTAACCGGAAAAAAACTATGGGCAACCGGTTATTTACTCAGCCAAAATAATCTGCTTGGTGATTTGGGAGAAACAGTTGACTTTAAATATGGACGGTTTAAAACCTTTCAAGTGTCAATTGAACATATTGAAAAGAAAACACGACTTAACTTTAAAGGATTATCAAAATATGATCCATTAAATAAAGCCGATGAAGGTTTTGATATTATTGAACTGAGTGATTATTCTTCAATTAAGTTTGACCGACTAATTTAATATAAAATTGAATTCCTATCCTCAATAACTAATAGAAATTTGTATAGTTATTTTGTAATGAGAAATTAAATCCATCATATTAAGAACAAATAATTAATAAAACAATCAAATATGATAAGAACTGATTGAGATTAAAGTTATAATGCATATAGATACGATAAGACCATTAGAGGATAAGAGAGGATGCAGCTTATGCTTCGACATATTAATTAGAAAATTCAAGCTCTAACTCAGCATTTACCAAAACCGCCAATGCTTCATGATATTTTTTGCAACTAGAATTGTGAGACAATTATAAGCAGTATTACGTTAAATTTTTAACAAAGAATTTTAATGCGCGGATTGCTCATACAAGATAACCGTAACATTTAAAAGAGTAAAAAAATGATTTACATTATAATCATTATCATTCTCGGATTGATAATATATTCAATTTGGAAGACCCCTATTACTCCATTGTCTAAATGGCAACATAGCTTTTCATTCTTTAAAATTTCAACACAAGAATTTTATCAAAAAGTTGAAGAAGAAATTAAGAAACATGAGATCCCAGGAATCTCAATAGCTAGAGTTACTCACTATCAAACTGGATTGATTTCCGCTAAACGAGAGTATTTACGTATTTCCCGTGACGAGTACATCTTTGACATTTGCGCTGCCCCATTTGGAACAGACTTTTTCGTGTCGTGGTGGCTTGGTGAATCGGATCGAAGTGTCATCGGACGAATCCCGATACTAAATACCATTCTCGGAAAAAATTCGAAGAAGAAAACATTTTTCCAAATGGATACTGAGGCGATGTTTAAAGGCAGTGTACGACTTAGTGTTATGGATGCTATTGATCAAATTACAACCGCTAAAGGATTGCGAGCACTCACCGAACAGGAGCGAATGCCGACTAATGCCAAATAGTTTTCGCAATGGCAGAGTCTCAAATCGAAGCACTCACTCGACAATTCTATGAGTGGGAAACATGGGGACGTGGCTGGAAATTATACGAGTCACCGGTTGACCTTGAGCCCCCTTTCGCGCCATTCTTTTTCAGGTTCAATAACAATGAGTATGTTGACGATGGCAAACGTCACACGCTCTTCAGTTATCTTGGAGAATTATTCAAACAGAAAAAGAAGCAAGTTCCGGAAAAAGAAGTATTTGTCCGTGAACCTTTTTTGTATAACCTCAATGCGCCTCTTGAGATAGTGACTGTTTCTCTTCCCAAAGGAGAAAAGGTCACAGCAACACAAATGGAGCAATTGCTCACCTTGCTCTCATTAGGTGAGAGTAATGTTTCGTTTGAAATTATTGCAACGTGTACTTTAATCAGAATTCAATTTGTCAGCAGTACATTCAATGTTCCACATTTAAAAGCACAAGTAAAAGCGTTCTTCCCGTCCGCAGTCATCCAAACAAAAAACGATTTGTTATTAAATAATCTTACGGACGACTCAATAATTATTGGGAGAGACTTTGGTCTTGCAGAAGAGTTCATGCGACCGCTATTGGTTCCGAAGAATTTTGACATAGATCCGTACACCGGACTCTTTGGAACACTCGACAATTTAAGACAAGGTGAACAAGTTTGCATTCAGATTCTATTTAAAGCTACTGAAAATCCATGGACCACTAGTATAATAAACTCAGTTACTGATTGTGAAGGAAGAGATTTCTTCTTGGATGCACCCGAAATGCTCCCCGCAGCAAGAGAGAAAATTTCTTCACCATTGTTTAGTTGTGTCATTCGTCTACTTTGCGTTGCAGACAACAATTATGAAGCAGAAAGATTGCTTGATAGAGT
The DNA here is from genome assembly GCA_003389385.1 of Bacteroidota bacterium. Classification (GTDB taxonomy): domain Bacteria; phylum Bacteroidota; class Bacteroidia; order AKYH767-A; family 2013-40CM-41-45; genus QQVM01. The sequence goes on along the minus strand of QQVM01000017.1, from coordinate 188,866 downwards.
TTCTAATCACTTGATATTGTTTTCTGAGTCTGGATTAAACAAACTTATACCATTGTCACTTGAGAATATTGATGCTAACACCTTCATTTCAGACTTTCTTTTACGACAATCCCGAAGATTGGGCATGCTTATAAATGCAAAAGAACTTTCAACTCTCGCACATTTTCCATCTACCTCCATACATTCAGTCAAACTTGAGCGGGACACAGGTAAAAGTAAACGTGCTCCGACAGTTACAAACAATCACCCATTTATACTTGGATTGAATACTCATGATGGAAGGACAACCGAAGTATCAATTTCGAATGAACAGCGTCTCCGGCACATGCACGTAATTGGAGCGACCGGTACAGGTAAGTCCACCTTCATTCTCGATCTAATACTAAAAGACATACATCTAAACAATGGCATTGCCGTTCTTGATCCTCATGGCGATCTCATAGAAACCATTCTCGGAAACATTCCTTCTGAGAGGCACAAAGATGTTATTGTCATTGATCCGTCCGATTCCGAATTTCCTGTTGGACTGAACATTCTCACCGCACATTCAGATATCGAAAAAGAAGTTCTCGCTTCCGATTTGGTCGGAGTTTTCCGCAGACTTTCGACAAGCTGGGGAGATCAGATGAATTCCGTTTTTTCAAATGCAATACTTGCATTACTGGAAAGTTTAAATGGTGGAACACTTTTTGACTTGAGACGATTTTTAATCGAAAAAAGCTTCAGAGAAATTTTTTTAAAATCTGTCACAGATACTAACGTGCGATACTATTGGGAGAAAGAGTTTCCGATTGTGAAGTCCACTTCTATCGGCCCGATCCTCACAAGACTCGACACGTTTCTCAGGCCAAAGCTTGTGCGGAACATGGTGGCGCAGAAAAAAAGCATCGATTTTGAAGCCGCAATGAATGAAGATAAAATTATTCTGGTTAAGCTCTCGCAAGGGCTAATTGGCGCAGAAAATAGCTTTCTTCTGGGATCATTCATTGTTTCTAAAATTCATCAAGCCGCAATGGCGAGGCAATCGGTGAACAAAGCGGAACGGAAAGACTTTTTCCTTTACATAGATGAGTTTCAGTATTTCATCACGCCTTCGATGTCTTCAATTCTTTCAGGTGCGAGGAAGTACCACTTGGGTCTTATCCTCGCGCATCAGGATATGCAACAGCTTGTGAAGTCCGACTCAGAACTTGCAAGTTCAGTGATTTCAAATGCTGGTACGCGTGTATGCTTCCGATTGGGTGACACAGATGCAAAGAAATTCGAAGATGGATTCTCATACTTTGAAGCGAGGGACTTGCAAGGGCTGGAAACAGGCAGAGCGATCTGCCGCATCGAAAAGCCGGAATACGATTTTAATCTTGAAGTGCTATTCCCAGAATTGTCGGATGACTTTGTTGCTTCACGAACACGTGATGAGGTAATAAATGTATCGAGAGAAAAGTATGGCACTCCGAAAAATCAAATCGAAGACCTAACAAAAGTTTTAAGTGTTACACCAACCGTTGAATACAAAATCGATAAAGAAATACAAAGTCAAACGACAGTTGCGCTAACGACAAAAATAACACCGGAGGTTGAGACTCAAAAGCCCGTTTCGGTAAAGAGAAATAAAGTTCCGGAAACTGAAGTCGAAAAAACGGTTGCGGGATTGGTGCGCCAAAAGGAATTAAGCGAACACCGATACCTACAGATGCTCATCAAGCGCATGGCTGAAGCGCGAGGGTACAAAGCAACAGTCGAAGAACACATTAAAGAAAGTAATGGAAGAGTGGATGTAAGCCTTGAGCGGAATGGAAAACGTATTGCATGTGAAGTGTGTATGACAACAACCGATAATTGGGAAGTACATAACATTGAGAAATGCCTTAAAGCTGGATACGATTTAGTGCTTGAGTGTTCCACTAACAAAAAAACACTTGAGAGAATTCGAAAAAAAGTTGATGAAACATTTCCCGAATCGCTTCGCGGAAAAATTCTAATCCTTGAACCGGAATATTTTTTTCAATACCTCGATTCGCAAATTGCTAGTGAAGCATCTACAGAAGTTAAAGTCAAAGGGTATAGAGTGAAAGTAGAATATAACCCATTACCACCTGAAGAAATTAAAAAGAAGAAAGAAGAAATTAAAAAGGTGATCTACAAGCCAAAGCCGTAGTGTAAACTAGTTTACCCATTTTCCATTGTTCAAGTTAAAATCTAAAGACTACTAAAAATTAGAATATTGAGTTGATTTGTTTCTTCATTACTAAAATCATATTCAGCTACATCTATACTCCGGATTAAGCTTATAGTTCCAAATAGGTAGTCTTTGATATTTTGTATAGCCGGAGATAGATCAGATTCCTCAATTGATCTAAAGGCAGTGATAAAGTTGAATTCTTGCTTGTTTGCAATTAATAATTCACATATACTTATAATTCTTTTTAGTAAAAACAATTTTGCTTTTCTAAGATTATCAGGTAGGTCTGGTTCAGTAAGTGAAGCAACAATTCCCAATAACCAGTGACCTTCGTTGTAATTTTGTGGGGAAGAAAGAAACACCAAGAGCTGATTTAACTCATCCTTTTCAAGGTAAAATCTTATCTTCTTGAGTAAAGATGCGTTTATTTTTTGACTATCGACAGTAAGCATATACTTAAAGTATATAAAAAGCAAAAGGGAGTGTAAACACACCCCCTTTTTTTAGACAAGGTCAGAAATTATTTTTTATAACCCTTACCATGCCCACCTTCGTAGGTTGTACCTTTATCAAGACTTCTTCCGGAATACTCTTGTTCCTTTTCACTGGAACCTTTTTCTCCAGAATACCTGTCTGATTGAATTGAGGCACCCCTATCACCGTCTTCATGGAAATTTTGGCTTTCAATTTTACTCCATTCATTTCCACTGGTTGAATTTTCACCTGGTGTCATTTTTCCATTCTCCTTTCCAGTATTTGTTTTACTCCAAACTTCGTGCTTGGAGCCTTTACTAACTAAATATACGTATTATAAGTCAATTGCAGGATGAATTCACAAAGTTTTACAATTTCCTTAAAGAAGCTTCAATAGCCTTTTTAATGCCCTTGGATTCGGCTTAAATTCACCCTTCTCCCAACTTGCCACAGTTGAAGCTTCCACGTTGACAAGTTTCGCCAACTTTTTCTGATTGATCCCATTGATGCACCGATAATGAAATATTCTTCCTCCTATGGAATCTTGGTTTACTAAAATTGGCATGTACCCGAGATATTTTATAATACTTGGGTAGTTATGGATCATAGGCTGTGTTCGATTATTTTCCCATCCGGTTATTGTATCCTCTGAAACTTGCAAACAATCTGCAACATCTTTTTGAAGCTGATTGAGCATTATTCGTTTCCTACGGATGTGGTCTCCAAGTGTCTTAGGGTTCATCTTGAATTTCTGGGTAATCTGCCTTTTTATTCGAATTTCGAATTTCCAAAAGGCCAACGCAACGTCAAGGATTCATGGAAGACACGAGCATAAAACTTGCCGGATACTCGATTGAAAAGCGAGCCCGGGAGATTGTAACAGTCCTTTCCTCAAGTGGCTGTCGCATCACTTCAAGCACTGTTCGTTTGAACTCAGGCAATTCATCGAGGAACAATACGCCATTGTGCGCAAGGGAGATCTCGCCAGGCTGAGGAAAACCTCCGCCTCCTACCAGGGCCACGTCGGAAATCGTATGGTGCGGCGCCCTGAACGGACGTACAGAAACCAATGAACAATCTTTTCCAAGCTTACCGGCTACAGAATGAATCTTTGTCGTTTCAAGAGCCTCATCCAAAGTCAGAGGCGGAAGTATGCCCGGAAGACGTCTTGCCAACATAGTTTTACCCGCACCCGGAGGGCCAATCAAAATGATATTATGCCCGCCTGCCGCTGCCACTTCCATGGCCCTTTTTATATTTTCCTGTCCGCGTACATCAGAAAAATCAAACTCCGTTTTATCCTGGTTGTTTCTGAACTCAGCGGCTGCATCAACCACCACCGGCGCAGGGTGATTTTCCCCATTGAAAAAATCCACTACTTCAGAAATTTTTTCCATGCCGAAGACATCAATGCCATTCACTATTCCTGCTTCTGCGGCATTTTGCATTGGCAGAATAAGCCCTTTAAAACCATCTTTTTTTGCCTGAATTGCTATGGGAAGCACACCCTTTACCGGTTGAAGTGTTCCATCGAGCGACAACTCTCCCATAATTACATAGCGATCCAGCTCATCATCCTTGATCTGGGCGCTCGCAGCCAAAATTCCAATGGCTATACTCAGGTCATAAGAAGAACCTTCCTTCCTGATGTCAGCAGGGGCCATGTTCACAGTAATCTCCCTCTTTGGATACGAGTAATTGCAATTTTTCAAAGCCGCAACAATTCTCTTCTGGCTTTCTCTTACAGCGTTGTCAGGCAATCCGACTAAAATGTAATTTACTCCGCTGCTGAGATTGACTTCAACTGTAATAATGGTAGCATTAATTCCGAAAACGGCGCTGCCGAAAGTTTTTACCAGCATAATGGCAATAGTATATCTGGGCGCAAAGCACCTGGTTTATTCTCCTCTGTAATTGGATTATTTTTTCAACTCAGCTTCTATGCAGTGAATTAAAGAGTGTATCACTTTTATGTGAATCTCCTGAGCCCTGTCAGCGTAATCTGAATGTGGCGCCCTGATCTCCACATCGCAAATTTCAGCCAGTGCACCTCCGCTTTTTCCTGTGAGCCCCACAATTTTCATTCCTTTCGCTTTGGCAGATTCGGCCGCTGCAACAACATTAGGCGAATTGCCGCTGGTGGAAATAGCCAACAAAACATCACCGGGTCTGCCGTGTGCATCAATAAATCTTGAAAAGATAAACTCAACGCCGTAATCATTCGCAACACATGTAATATGTGACGGATCAGAAATGGAAATTGCAGCGAGGGCGGGACGATCATCCCTGAACCTTCCACTAAGCTCTTCTGCAAAATGCATAGCATCACACATGCTTCCACCGTTGCCGCATGAAATTAATTTTCCTCCATTGCCCAGGGAATCAATCATTATTCCGGCAGCAGAAGCAATTCGACTGATATTATTTTTGTCCTTTAAAAAATTGTCAAGGGAGGTTTGCGCCTCAATTAAATTTTTTTCAATCTGTTCCGTTCTGTTCATACGCGGATATTAATTTTGAAGCCGAAGGTATGATTTAGAATGTAAATAATTCTATTTCTTATCTTGTGCTATCAAATATACTCATTGAATCAACTTATTTTATGAAACGCTTTATTCTCCTGGTATTGTTGTTCCCGGCCATTGCCAATTCCCAAAGTTTTGAAAAAGGCAATATTATCATCAGTGCAGGTATAGATCTTGGCATGTACGGAACCGTGGCTGAAGATCCGGTAAACGCGATAAAAAATACGGATGGTGCACTGAGCACTGTGATTCCGATTGGTGTGGAATACGGACTCACAGATAATATTGGCGCAGGGATTCAGTTTCGGCCGAATAAATACTTCAGTAATGAAGACACATCCACCGCATCGAATTTTGACGCAAGCCTAATGCTCAATTATCATTTTCTCAGAACTGAAAATTTCAATATTCACATTGGAATTAAATACGGTTTATCCGGATTCAAGTATGACAATAAAATCAATCAAGAACAGTTCAAAGGGGACGGTGCACATTTTCAGGTCGATGTCGCTGCTAATTTTTTCCCCTGGGAACACATTGGATTCTTCGCTCATCTTGCGTACAATCAGCTACGGTATAAGGACGGAAGAATTGAAGACACTAATGGAAAACTCCACGATTATGAGCTGTACCTGAACGGGGCTTCGGTAGGAGTCGGATTACAGGTAAAGTTTTAATAAAAACGAAAGCAGCAGTCGCAGGACTGCTGCTTCGAGCTTAACTCAACGAACCTTTCGGTTGTTTAACCAAAAACTAAACCATGAGATCATGAAAATATGCCGGAGGATTTCGAATATCAATATTTTTAAGCACTTGCCCTTTCCTACTTGGTGAACACCACAGATTAGCCTGTGAGTATCTGTTTAAAAAATTTATAGAGTAAAGAGAATCCGGATATTAGCCGGAATTATTTTAGCAGCGTGACGACATCAAGCATACTGGAAAATTATTCACTGAAAACCCTGAACACCTTTGGCGTGGACGCCAGATGCAGGTATTACATTGAAATTCACCAGCCGCAGGATCTAAAGAAATTTCTCCTGAACGGCAGCAAATCCTACCCTCAGAAATTAATTCTGGGCGGAGGCAGCAATATGCTCTTCAGTTCCGACTATCCGGGCATCGTAATTCACATCAAAACCAAGGGCATTGAAATTTTAAGCGAGGATGACAATTACGCTTACGTGAAAGCTTCATCAGGAGAGGTATGGCACGACTTCGTGCTTTGGTGCCTGGATCAGAACCTTGGCGGAATTGAAAATCTATCGCTTATACCCGGCTGTGTCGGGGCAGCTCCGATACAGAATATTGGAGCATACGGAGTGGAGCTTAAAGATGTTTTTACTGAGCTTGAAGCCATGGATTTGGAAGACGGAAGCAGGAGGATATTCACCTATGACGAATGCAGATTTGCATACCGCGACAGCATATTCAAAGGCGAAGAGAAAAATCACTATGCCATTATCAGCATCACACTTCGACTGAATAAGCAGCATGTCCTGAATACTTCATACGGGGCAATAGAAGAAGAATTGTCACGAATGGGTGTGAAATCTCCAGGCATCAGGGATATAAGTAACGCTGTAATAAACATCAGAAAAAGCAAGCTTCCTGATCCTGCTGAAATAGGCAATGCAGGCAGCTTTTTCAAAAATCCTGAAATCGCTGAAAGTTATTTCGAAGAACTGAAAGCGAAACACCCGGAAATTGTGGCCTATAAAACCAGTACAGGCATGATTAAAATTGCTGCCGGATGGCTGATTGAAAAGTGCGGTTGGAAAGGAATTCGCTCAGGCCAGGTGGGAATGCATGCAAAACAGGCACTGGTACTGGTGAACTACGGAGGTGCCAGCGGAGAAGAATTGATAATGCATGCTGACAAGGTTATTGAAAGTGTTCACGAAAAATTCGGAATTCTTCTGGAAAAAGAAGTGAACGTAATTTAATCTTCCGTCAGGTCTTTGCCGTAATATCCTGATAAAGCTTTTACTGTCTCTTCGAATTCTTTTTTAAGCTTTGATTCAGTCTCACTGCAATTCATTGCCTGATTATTTTTCCCTTTGATTTCAATATCCTTGCATGTTTCAGCCACCAGCGAAGCACCTACATTCAGAGAAGAGCCTTTCAGTTTGTGAGCAAGATCACTCATATCTTTCCACTTCCCCTCTCTGCAAGCATTAATCATGGCTTCGATTACTTCCCTGGCCTGCTTGACATACATCTTCAACACTTCACCGAAGAAGTCCATGTCGGCACTTGCCGCCATCTCCTTTAATCTTCCCAGCGTCTTCTCTTCAAGAACTTTCGATGGGGCATCTCCGGTTTCCGCTTTAGCCGAAGTAGTTGATGGCACAGATGCATTCCACTTTCTCAGCTTTTCTACAATTTCCTCTATGAGGAATGGCTTGCTGATATAATCGTTCATGCCGGCATCAATGCATTTTTGACGGTCACCTTCAAGTGCAAAGGCTGTCATCGCAATCACATAAGGCTTGGGAGATATTTCCTGGCTCTTCAGCATCATACGAGTAGCCTCCAATCCGTCAAGCTCCGGCATCTGCACATCCATGAATGCCACATCATAAGCGTTGCTTCGCATCTTGTTCAATGCTTCTCTTCCGTTCGATACTATGTCAGGCCTGTATCCAAGTCCTTCAAAAATGTTTTGCACCAGTTTTTGATTGATTAGATTATCTTCAGCAATCAGAATCCTTGCCGGGATTTCTAAAGCAATTTTTTCCTGCAGTGTGCCAAGCCCTCTCTCATGTTCTTTCTTAATGTGAACCTCAACACTGAATACACTGATGAGGATATCCAAAACTTTTGACCTGTCAAGATTTTTAGGGATAACTGCAGCAAAAAGCCTGCTTGTATAATCATACCCGATCTGCTCTTCGCTTTCAGCATTGAAAAGCACAAGGGGAACTTTCTCTTCCGAATATGAATCCCTGATTTCAATTGCTAAATCAAACGGACTTCGGCTCAGGATCTGAGCATCAATCATCACGAGTTGGAATGTTACTTCGGAATTAATCCTGCTCATTGCTTCCTTCGCCGAAGAAGCAATGTGAGGATTCATATTCCAGCGCTTAAAGTAAGAAGCATAGGTTTCAGCTTCTGTTCTCTCATCTGCAATAATAAGCACATTTGAATTCACAAGCTTATGCGACCCAGATAAGAACTGCTTTTTCACTTCAGGTACTTTGGCCTGCTCCGTAATAATTGTAAACTGGAAGTTTGAACCTCTGCCTTGCTCACTGACAACCCAGATTTTTCCTCCCATCATAGTCACAAGATTCTTACAAATCGCCAGTCCGAGTCCAGTACCTTCATACTTGGCCGCAGTTCCGGAATCTACCTGTGAGAATGTCTGAAACAGGCTTCCAATTTTATCAGATGGGATACCAATTCCGGTATCTTCCACCTCAAAATGCAGCTGATGTTTACCGTCCCTCAGCATGGAAGCATGAACCCTGATGCTTATGCTTCCAGCAGTGGTGAACTTGATTGCGTTACCAACCAGGTTCATCAGCACCTGCCTCATCCTCGTTAAATCACCCTGAATATAAGTCGGCACATTGCTGTCAATTGCAAATTGAAGGCTCAGTTTCTTTTCGATGGCTCTGCCGGCAAGCAAATCAAATGTTTCTTCTATACAACGTCTTACTGACATTGGCTTGTATTCAAGCTGCATCTTTTCAGATTCAATCTTTGAATAATCCAGAATATCATTAATCACCGACAGTAATGCCTCTCCGCTTAAAAGCAGTGAGTCTACAAATTCTTTTTGCTTGGGATTGAGATTTGTCTGGCCCAGCAATCTTCCCATGCCAATCACACCATTCAAAGGCGTTCGAATTTCATGGCTCATGGTGGCCAAAAAGTCCGATTTGGCTTTTGTTGCTTTTTGGGCTTCTTCTTTTTCTTTTAAGATCGCCAGTTCCGCATTCTTTTGTTCGGTAACATCACGTCCAAACAAAGTCAGACTGTTAACCTGGCCACTTTCATTCTTCATTCCGGAAAAAATAATTTCCACAAACAAGTCACGTCCAGACACATTTATCTTTTTCTGGACTTGAGCTTCACCTGAATCAAATGCTTTCTTATGCAATTGCAGGTAATCATCCGTATGTGCTGCAGGCAATATATCCAGCAGGTTATAACCAGGTTCAATCAATACACCGGTAAGACCAAACAATAACTCACGCAGACGGTCATTGATATATAATATAGTATGATGCCTGTCAACGGATACAATTCCGGAACTGCCGGCATTTACCAATTCTGCAAGTCTGTTTTTCCTGTTAAGGAGTTTTTGTTCACTTATTTTTCTCTGCGTGATGTTTTCAGCGAAACTCATCACAAATTTCGGTCTGCCCTGCGAATCTCTGATTAATGAAGAAGTTCCGGAGACCCAGATTACATCCCGGTTTCTTCTCACCACTCTTTTTTCATTTTTTAGCAATGAAATTTCTCCGCTGAAAATTCCTGAAAGATTCTTCTGCTCATCATCCTTATCAGACGGAAGGAATATATCCAGCACGCTCATTCTTTTCAATTCGTGCTCGTCATAACCCAAGAGATCGCAGAACGGCTTATTCGCCCTGACAAAACGATAGTCTATTCCTATCATGGCCATGGGAACAATTCCTTCATCAAGCAAATCCTGATGCTCTTCTGATTGATTCTGTTTCAACGGCTCCGGTACATGGATATCAGTCACCCCGGAAAGTTCGAAAAATCTTGCGTGCAGGATTCCAGGATCAGCATCGTTCCTTGAAACAGAAATCATCGCCTGAAATACCTTGCCATCAAGGCTTACAAAGGAAGATATTGCTCCTGCATTACCCTTTGCCTTTAGCTGAGACCTGAATTCTTTTCTCTGTGTATTACTCCAGGGCTTTGACATAAGCTGCCCCAGGTCAGTTCCGATAATTTCGGATTTATCTGTGGCGCCAAATAATCTCATCAACTCCTCATTGCAGTCTATGACAAGCCCGTCAGAAGTTCGAACCGTCATCATAGGGTCCTTCACAGATTCCTTAACTGCTGCATTTTCATCCTCCAGAAAATCATCCGAACTTTCTTCAGATCTGGATACTTTAATCCACATGTAAAACAAAGTGAGAATCACAAAACCAAACAAACTCAGCAAAAGGAAAAAGGTGAAATGAAGCTGGAGCAAATAATCGAGAATGAACACAAGTGTGTACACCACACCCACAGCAAGCAGGAGAAGGCGGTACAATACCTTCCTGCCTTCCTCTGATGAAGAATTACGTTTATGTGATTTCCTCTTATCCAATCGGAATTAAGCCATTTATACTTCAATCCTTATATCAAAGAATGCCTAAGATGTTTTAACAATGTGCATTCCAGACAATGCGAATGCGGTCAGAATATTACAGCTTATTAATATTAACCGCGGCCAGGATTCTGATCAACAGCCGGGTGAAGAAAATTTTTGTCTTATTGGATGCCCCCGGAAATTCTCAAAATATAGATTTTAGAATACATGGTTCCATTTCTTTTCCGGAGTACTGGAAAATTTCACATAAAAGCCGGAAAATTTAGCCAATAATCTTACACTTTCAGGTACTCAGCATAAGTGAAATCAGCCAATTCACGGATGTAGTCCGCAGAAAAGTCAAATCTGATTCCGGCTGTCTTATAAACTTCAGGAATGGAACAAGTATAACCCAGCGATAATGCTTCTTTGTATTGCTTGAGCGTTTTGGCTGGATCCTTTTTATAATTCCTCCAGAGTGCGATTGCTCCAAGCTGTGCCATGCCGTACTCTATGTAATAGAAGGGCACTTCATACAAATGAAGCTGTTTCTGCCACATTGCTTCCAGAGCCTTTTCATGTCCTTTCCAGTCCACAGAAGATCCGTTGAATTCACTATACATCTTCAGCCATGCATTATTGCGGTCCTCCTGTGTATGGCCGGGATTTGTATACAGCCAGTGCTGGAAATGATCTATGCAGGCAATCCAAGGCAGCGCTTCAAGTACATTTTCAAGCTGCTCTTTTCTTGCTCTTTTAAGTTCTTCCGGATTAGCGAAAAAATGTTCCCAGTGCTCCATAGAAATAAGCTCCATCCCCATCGATGCGAGCTCAGCAATTTCAGACGGAAGCTCTTTGAATCCCACATATTCCAGCTCACGCGTGAGCATGGAATGAATTGCGTGGCCGCCTTCATGAACCATTGTCACGACATCACGAAACGATCCGCTCGCATTCATGAAAATAAATGGCACACCCGATTCATATAATGGGTAATTGTAACCACCCGGAGCCTTGCCTACTCTTGAATCAAGGTCGATGAAATTCATTGCGTTCAGGGTCGAAGCAACCTCCGCAAAATACGGATCAATCGAATTGAAGCAGGCAATGGTTTTATCCATCAACTCCTTGCCGCCGTCAAATGGCTTGAGATCTTCTCTTCCGTACACATCAACCTCAGTATCCCAGGGCTTGAGTGATTCAAGTTTCATGGCACTCTTCCTTTCGGCGGAAATTTTTTCAAGAATTGGAACTAGAGATCCTTTCACTGATTCATGAAATTTCAGACAATCATCTGCAGAGTAATCAAATCTGTCAAGCTCCACAAATTTATAGTCGCGGTAATTTTCAAAGTCAGAATTGTGCGAGACTTTATCTCGCAGAGCAATCAGATTATCAAACAGCTCATCAAGTTTTTCTCTGTCCTGAAGTCTCCTTGCAGATATTAGTTCATATGCTTTACGACGAATCTCTCTGTCTGGATTGCGGATAAAACGTGCCGCCTGTTGAAGTGTAAGCGTCTTTCCTTCCCATTCAATCGACATGGCACCGGCAATCTCACCGTATTTCTGTTCGAGTAAGGTCATCTCCGACACTAGAGGGATATTCTCTTCACGAAATATGCGAATCGAGTTTTCCACCTGCTTCAACACAAGTTCATACTTTTTATCAAGGCTTTCTTTGAAGGAACAATTGAAAAGCTTCTTATTCAGCTTGTCTGCATAAGGCTCAATTTTAGGATGTATGTTCTCAACAAAATATGTGTATGCCCTGGTCTTTTCCTGATCCTTTGTATCACAGGTCATTCTTATGTAAAGCCATCCTATGTGTTCCTGTACAACAGATTCCAGTTCGCTGACTTTCGCGAGCCATTCATTGAGTTCCTGAATTGAGTCAATAGTTAGCTCTGTCAATTCTTTGTAAAAAGGTTCCAGCGACTCCCAGGAATCCAGATTGAGATTTTCAGGTACAAATTTCCTCCTGATCTTTTCTGGCAGTTGAAGCTCTTTTTGCATATTAAACTTTTTTCCTGGTTCTGGCAGATGTGGTTTTGGCATGTTGGTCAGCTTTCGGACCGTGACCTTCGTGGATCTTAGGAATGTGCTTTTCCGCATTCTGACTTGCTGCAACTGCCTCGTTCACATCACCGGATTCAACTTCTTTGTTGAAATCCACTTTACCCTTCAGAAGCAAGTACCAGCTGAAAATCTTTTTGATGTCAGAATCATATACCCTGTCGGCATCATACTCAGGAATCAGCCTGGCAAATAATGAACGAATATCCGCAGGGCTCGCTTTTATGTTGATTTCACTGTCATTGCCGGATGATTCAATTCTGCTGAAAACTTTTTGCAATGGGATTTCTTCATCACTGCTGTACACTCCAATGTCAATCAGAGTCATGATTCGTTGGCTTGAATTAATCAACGAACGTTTTCCGTCGATGAGCGATTCAACTATGAAACCGCTTTTATTGTTTCCGACAATCTTATAAAGCCCGCTCATGCCGGGCACTGATAATACATCTTTAAATTCCATGATATTCCTTAATTGTGTGGTAAAGTTAATTAAACGTCAAATAGAATATAAAAATTATATAAAATTCTTGAAAAGAAAAAGGCCCGTGTTTATGCACAGGCCTGATTCTTTGAATATTACTTGTGCATTATCTGCTTACAGAGAATGAAGAAGTTTTTCTGAAATCACCGGAAGTAAGGGTGTAATGATAAATACCTGACGGAAGTTCAGAAACATTCATCCTGGCTGAATATCTTCCCTGATTCAAATTTTCACTTACCAGGGTTTTTACTTTATTGCCCAGATTGTCATATACTGTCAATTCCGTCATGCCGGATTTAACAACAGAAAATTCTATCACGGTGAAATCTATGGCAGGATTAGGATAGCAAGACTCCAGCGAATTGGATGCTGCAGGTCCTAATTTTTCGATACCTGTAAAAATTGCATCATACATTAATTGTGCGGCATCTGCGCTGGCTTGTATCATGGCTAGATCTTCTCCTGCGATGAGCGCAAATGCAACTACTACCGAATCACCGCTGGCCAGTGTAAACGGACCGGAAGAAACTGTGTTGATTACATCATTACCTGCAGGCAATGTATTTCCTGCATCTGCACGGAATGTAGAAAGTGCCTGATACTTCTCTGCATTGCTGAATCCGTCTGAGAGGTTTAGTCCTCCTCCACCGCTGACATTGTCAATTGCGTAATGACTGAAGCCGCCACCGGAAAGCAACTTGATTCCGCCGTAAAGCCCACCGGCATCAGTGCTCCAAACATATCCCATTCTTCTTGTGTTATCAACGGAACATTTGTTGTTAGCGTAATTCATAATATCCCAATCGGCGCATAATCCAGCGTACATGTTCGTCCATGTAACCGGACTGTTATTACGGATTGTGTATTCAACCATGATATACTTCCTGTCAAGTGCACTGGTCCAGGCGAATGCTCTGTGAGCTACATGCACATTCAATGGATTGGTCGATGTGGATCCATTGTCATTGAAGGTTCCTGCAGCATCGAAATCGGAAATTACAGCAGGACTTTGTTCTGCAACTTTGAATAATGCGCTGAAATCACTGTCGTATGCTGCACCATCAGCCCTAATATTGTCTGAAACCTGAGTACCACTCGCGCCTATCATGAGTCCCATCTCATAAAGCATTGATGTTCCGCCAAGATACTTAAACCCGATGCCCTGTACCTGTCCTGATTCATTATAACCTATAAGTCCTTTGCTCGTTATGCTTGTAGCCACATCATTCACATCAATGTTTATGTAATCAACATTCACAGTAGTCTTGAATGCATAGAAGTCAGACCAGGAACCATCAGACATGATGATTCTGAATGTTACCACCGTATTAGTTGGTGTGCTCGGACTAATTACAGCAACAAAGGGCAAAGAATAATTTGATGCTGTGTCCATAGTACCAATTACCCCCGCATTGAAACTGGCACTAATCACCTGAACGAATGATGACTGGCTTACAAGTGAACAGCTAAGGTTCGCAGTGGGGCGAAGGAGATTTTTAAAGACCGCAGTCATTCTCAAAGTATCACCTGCAATGAATACATTGTCATTTCCGTCTTCAGTATAAAGTTCGTCCACAATCACACCGGGTGAAAGTGTATCCGTGACTGCTTTAAACAGATTGATTCTGCCTTTTCCAAGCTTATTGTTGAATGCAGCATTTCCGCTTACACCATATATATTATCACAGGTCACTCTCAACTGCTGCCCTATCTGAAGAGCATTGAAACCGGGGAACATAGACTTGATCAGTCCCGCTCCGCCTGCTGCTATTGGTGCTGACATGGATGTTCCGCTGCTGTTGCCGTATGTATTGTTGAATGTCGTAGAATAAATATTTCCTCCCGGCGCACATACATCAATGCCAAAACCATAATTGGAAAAACTTGACTTTGAATCTGAACTGCTTGTGGATGCAACAGATATCACATTCTTATAACTGCTTGGATAGTGCTCAATTTCCTGGCCGTCGTTTCCTGCAGCAGCAATTACCAGCACATCAAGATCATTGGTTACGTGATCAATAATATCCTGTTCGAACTGACTGGGCGTGCCTCCCCTGCCCCAACTGCAATTGATGATGTGAGCACCGTGATCCGCTGCATAAATCACACCGTCGTATCCGTCGTCAATAGAAGAAGTACTTGCATCCAATGAACTTTTTACCGGCAGGAATTTGCAATTAAATCCAGGCGAAGCCACACCAACACCATTATTGGTTACTGCAGCTGCGCAACCTGATACATGCGATCCGTGAGTTGAGCTTACAACCATTGGGTTGTTGTCATTGTGTGAAACATCCCACCCTCTGAAATTATCGGTGAATCCGTCAGCGTCATTGTCGACACCATCAATCGGATCAGCCCAATTGTATTTGATATTTCCCTGAAGATCCGGGTGATCCCAGTCAGTGCCGCTGTCTACAATACCTATCACAACATTAGTGTCACCTTGCGTGATATCCCATGCATTGTAAGCGTTGATCCTTGTCAGAAAAGTCTGTGTACTCACACTTGGGTCATTCGGAATAAAACTCATTTGATGTTTGTACAAAGGCTCTACATAAACAAATAAGCCTGTATATTTCATCAGCATGATTGCTTTGTGAATGTCTGTGTCTGGTGAAAAATTTAACTGGTAAACCAGACTCAAATCGGTAGTTTTTTTACCCTGACGATTCAATGCCTGTTCAGGCTGTGTTTTCGAGGGAAATTTTTTAGATATAACAGGCGAGTTCAATTGCGCAAGTGCTGAATGAAATCTCGAATCCTGTATTCCCCCGTCTGAGCAAAGGCTTCTGAATTCGGGCTTAACTTTTACAACTATTTTTCCGGGATTCACAGAAGCACCGCCGAAATGAGTGGAGGCTTCAGATGTTCCGGAATGTGCATTTAAATTGTTTGGATTCTTAGCGATGGCAGTAAAAGAAAAAGCAAACAAGGCCAATACCGTGATCAGACGGCAGCGTAAATTCTTCATGATTCTGGTGATTGATTAGCTATTGAAGTGCAAGGTAATCAGTTATTTTGGCTCTGCAACACTGCCCTGTAGCTATTGCAATTTAATACATGCAGATTCTATAAATCTTCGTACCTCGGAATCGATTCCAGGTATTCAAATGCCATGTTTTCCCGGTTCACTTTTGCCCAGACTGTGACTAAACCGTTGGTAATTAAAAAATAAGGTGCATTAAGTACTATATTATACCTTGATGCCTGATCAAAAACCTTCTGATCAATATTTACATAAGGAGATTTGCATTCTCCTAAAAGCAAGGGACTTGCTGACGCTGTATATGCCAGGATGTCAAATCTTTTGTCCATGCGGTTGATCTTCACTGTTTTCTCCACCGCAATCAGTGAAGGTGGAAAGCCTCTGTCTTTCACCAGGTAATGAAGAGCATGCTGCCTGACCCACTCTTCAGGACTCAGCTGAACAAACTTTTTCCTGATAATGTCGAAAATTTTTGCTCCTTCACCTTCAGAATTATCAGCATTAAGCGTAAAATTGTAATCTGGAAAGTTCAATCTGGGTAGCTTCACCTGATATTTTTTCCCGAATATATCCTTATGGAAAATAAAAATGAAATAGTTGAAAACTGGCTGCCACGGTATACTGGCACAAAACTGTCGGATTTTGGAAAATATATTCTGCTGACAAACTTCAATCATTATGTAAAACTCTTTTCGGAGTGGAATAATGTTCCGGTTAACGGCCTCGACAAACCCATGCCCAATGCGACAAGCAATGGAATGACAATAATTAATTTTGGTATAGGGAGTCCGAATGCCGCCCTTATCATGGACCTTCTTTTTGCCATCAAGCCCAAAGCAGCGCTTTTCCTGGGAAAATGTGGCGGACTGAAAAAGAAAAATAAAGTAGGTGATCTGATTCTTCCTATCGCAGGCATCAGAGGAGAAGGTACTTCAAATGATTATTTTCCCCAGGAAGTTCCCGCGCTGCCTGCGTTCAATCTTCAAAAAGCTGTTTCAACCACAATCAGAAACTTTAATAAAGACTATTGGACTGGAACAGTTTTTACAACAAACAGAAGGGTTTGGGAGCATGACAAGGAGTTTAAAAAATACCTGGAAGAAATAAGATGCATGGCAATTGATATGGAAACGGCAACCTTGTTCAGCGCCGGATTTTCCAATAAGATTCCAACAGGAGCACTTCTGCTGGTGAGTGATCAGCCGATGATATCATCAGGAGTAAAGACAGCTGCAAGTGATAAAAAAGTGACAAAGAAATTTGTCGACAATCACTTAAAAATTGGCATTGCCGCACTGAATGAGTTAATTAATAACGGGCATACAGTTAAGCACCTCAGATTCTGAGTTATTCATGACCTACGAGCAAATAACTGCTGATCTTAAAAAGAAAATTTATGCGCCCGTGTATTTTTTATGCGGTGAGGAGCCATATTACATAGACCTGATTGCTGATAAAATTGAAAACGAAGTTCTCAGTGAGGGGGAAAAGGAATTTAACCAGACAGTGGTTTACGGAAAAGATCTGGATGTGCTTACTCTGATATCCTATGCACGCCGCTATCCAATGATGTCGAACTACCAGGTTGTCATTGTGAAAGAAGCGCAAGATATGCGTGGGCTGATTTCCAAAGCAAGCGAATCTGAAAAGCAGGAAGAAGATAAAGATAAAGGGAAAAGCTACCGGGACCTGTTACTTGAATACATCAAGCAACCTACTCAAAGCACTATTCTGGTATTCTGCTATAAATATAAATCACTTGACAAAAGGAAAAGTTTTTACAAGGAGCTAAACAAACACGGCGTATATTTTGAAAGCGCACGTTTGTATGATAATAAGATTCCGGGATGGATTCAGACATTTATCTCCGCTTCGGGTTATAAAATTGGCCCTAAGGCTACTCAATTGATTGCTGATTGCCTTGGAAACGATTTGAGTAAAATTTCCAATGAAATTGAGAAGTTAAAAATCCATCTCAAACCTGGGGATGAAATCACAAGCAATCTTATTCAGGAACACATCGGACTCAGCAAGGAGTTCAATGTTTTTGAGCTAAATGATGCATTGGGAAAACGCAATGCTTACAGAGCAAATCTGATTGTGCAGTATTTCAATAAAAATCCCAAGAGCAGTCCGCTTGTACTCACACTTCCGCAACTTTGCAATTATTTCATCAAGACTCTGACCTATCACACTTTATCAGACCGCTCCAAAGATTCAGTTGCAAAAGCATTAGGCATTCATCCATTTTTTGTCAATGATTATGAGACTTCGGCGAGATCATACTCAAGAGAAGAATGTATGCGAAACATCGCATTCCTCCGTGAATATGACAACAGAAGCAAAGGAGTTAATAATTTAAGTGCTGATTCCGGACAATTGTTGAAAGAACTTGTTTCAAAAATCCTCAACTAATTGAGCCTTCTTTTCATCTAATTAAACAATGAAGTACTGGCTGATTAAATCCGATCCTGATACATTCTCTTTTCATGACATGCTGAAAGAGAAGGAAACACAGTGGGACGGTGTCAGAAATTATGCGGCAAGAAACTTCCTTCGCGAAATGAAACGCGGCGACACCGTGCTGGTTTATCACAGTGGCGGAGAATCAAAAATCATGGGATTAGCTACAGTGACAGCTGAACATTTTCCCGATCCAACTGCTGACAGCGATACCTGGCTTGCAGTCAAATTAAAAGCGGGAAAACTCCTGAAATCTCCTGTCGATTTATCATCTATAAAAAAAGAACCGAAGCTCAGTGAAATCCCTCTGATTAAAATAAGCCGCCTTTCAGTCATGCCGATAGAAGAAAAAGATTTCAAGTTACTATTGAAAATGGCCGGCGAATAATGCACAATCTGCACAAAGTTAATAACTGAATTTTGGACGCTGTTTTTTTACATTTGCCTGAATTTCTTTGAGGGACAATGTATACATTTGCCATTCTCCATTCTCTCTTATCATCCTTATGTCGCGTATTTTTTCCGTCTTGTTTGTTTTAATTATAGCCTCATTTGGCATTGCTCATGCTCAAACTGCAGATATAAGAGGTTTTGTGTATGAAGCCGAAAACAGTGAACCTTCAATTTATACAAGTGTCTACCTGAAAGGAACAACTTACGGAGCACAGACTAATCTGGATGGCTATTTCGCAATTACAAAAGTGCCTCCCGGAACTTATACACTGCTGATCACTTCGATCGGATATGACTCTATCCAGCAGGAAATTAGTCTTAAGGCAGGTGACCTCATCACTAAAAAATTCTTTTTGCAAAAATCATCTGTGCTCATCAGGGAAGTTTTGGTAAGTGCGGAAAGCGAAGAGAAAAAAACCGATGTACGAATCTCGGTTAATAAAATAACACCAAAAGAAATTCGCCAGATTCCAACAATAGGTGGCGAACCTGATCTTGCCCAATATCTTCAGGTATTACCCGGCGTAGTCTTTTCAGGTGACCAGGGCGGACAGCTGTACATCAGGGGCGGCACGCCAATACAAAATAAAGTACTGATGGATGGAATGGTTATATACAATCCTTTTCACTCAATAGGACTGTATTCTGTCTTCGACGCAGATGTGATCAGAGGTGCGGATGTGCACACAGGAGGATTCAATGCTGAATACGGTGACAGAATTTCTTCCGTCATGGATATCACTACACGCGACGGAAACAAGAAAAGGCTGAGCGGAAAAGTTTCTGCGAATACATTTACATCAAAAGTACTTCTGGAAGGACCGATTAAAAAAGAAAAAGAAAGCGGCGAAGGAAGTTCTTCATTTATTGTTACGGGAAAAAAATCATATCTGGATAAAACCTCAACCTCACTTTATACTCACCTTGACTCCACAGGACTTCCTTACTCCTTTACAGACATCTACGGAAAAGTTTCTCTAAACAGTGGCTTGGGAAGCAAGCTGAACATCTTCGGTTTCAATTTCAGAGATGAAGTAGACTATCCTGGCTTCACCAAACTTGGCTGGAAATCCGGAGGAGCCGGAACAAACTTTGTACTGGTACCGGAAGCGAGCGCTGTGTTAATTGATGGGAATTTCGCATTCTCGAATTACAGAATTGAACTTGACGAACCAGACGGAAGAGAAAGATTCAGTGAGATCGGCGGATTCAATGTGGGACTTAACTTCAGCTATTTTCCTGGTAAAAACGAGTTGATCTATGGAATCGAAATGCTTGGATTCAAAACCGACTATCGATTTTCAAATTTGTTCGGCACTACATCCGGACAAAAGGAAAACACTACTGAGCTTGCAGCCTTCATGAAATACAAGCTTGTGAAAGGAAGATTTGTTGTCGAGCCCGGTGTTCGTTTTAACTACTACTCTTCACTTGCAGAATTTTCTGCAGAGCCAAGGATCGGTGCAAAGATCAATTTGACAGACAGGATCAGACTGAAGGCTGCCGGCGGATTCTACAGTCAAAATTTGCTCGCTGCAACATCTGACAGGGATGTAGTGAATCTGTTTTATGGCTTCCTCTCGGGATCAGAAGAATTGCCTGATGAATTCAATGGCGAAAAAGTTGATTCACGACTTCAAAAAGCGACACATCTTGTTGGTGGTATCGAAATTGATCTTCCCTGGCGTATTTCACTCAACATCGAAGGCTACTTCAAAGATTTTACTCAGCTAGAAAACATCAACCGCGACAAAATTTACAATGACGACGGACAACATAGCGATAAGCCCGACTATCTGAAAAAAGATTTCATAATCGAAACCGGAACTGCTACAGGACTTGACTTCCTTCTTCGTTACGACTATAAAAGACTTTATGTCTGGCTTGTATATTCATTGGCTTATGCTGACAGGTTTGACGGCATTCGCGAATATGAACCCAGCTTCGACAGAAGGAACAATGTAAACCTGGTAGTTAGTTATAAGTTCGGGAAAAACGACAGCTGGCAGGCAAACGGAAGATTCAATCTCGGCTCCCCATTCCCATTCACACAAACCCAAAGCTTTTATGAGCAGATAATTTTCAGCAACGGAAGCGGAACTGATTTTCTGAATCAAAACGGAGCCCTGGGATTGCAATTTGCGGATCTCAACGGAGGACGGCTTTCATATTTTCACCGCCTGGATCTTTCATTGCAGAAAAATATCAAGCTTGGAAAAAACTCTTCTCTTGACATTGTCACGAGCGTAACTAATGTTTACGACAGACAAAATATATTCTATGTGAACAGGATTACAGGCACCAAAGTTTATCAGCTGCCTGTTCTGCCAAGTGCAGGAATCACACTTTCTTTCTGAGTTTTACTGAACATCGTCTCAGCCGGGAAGACTTTCGCGAATTTCCTGGAATAGAATTCCATTGTGCGTTGCATGGTACAGGACTTCTCCTTTGTGGACTATAATTGCCTGAGGACTCTCGTGCTTCAATCCGGTCACTCTTTCAATTTCATTTGAAACATCCCTGTGGGCCAGCAAATCAATAAAGAAGGCTTCTACGCCGGTCGAATTTTGCCAGTTTCTTTCCAGTTTCGATAGTGCAGCAGTACTGATTGAACAGCGGGTACTGTGCTTAAACAGGAGAACGGGTTTAATCCAGCTGGTTTCAAGTGCATCCTTTAATGATTCCAGGGAAGTAATGTTGGTCCAGTTCATATTCTTATTATAGTATATTATGTAAACGGAGTTCGTAATGAATTGTTCAGGATCAGAATACGAGCAGGCATGTAATACCGCCCTGGAAACTTGAGGGTATAACGCTGAACGTGTAATTTCTTTTCTTTACCATTCTGTTATATGACTCTTCACGATACTCCGGAAATATCCTTTTGTAATTTTTCACCACTTGTCGTCCGCATGCATAACCTATCAATGCGCCTGGAATCAAGTCGGAAGCCCAATGTTCATGCTCCACCATTCTGCTGACAGCAACCACACCGGAGAGCGAATAAGCGATCCAGGGAACGGCCTTCCTGTCCTTATAGCGGTCAGCAAATACACTTGAAATTGCGAAAGCGGCAGTTGTATGGCCGCTGGGAAATGAGCTGAAAGCATTTTTGCTCCTGCCCTTCTTTAATTCAGAATCAAATTCAGAAAAAGGACCAAACCAGTGATCACTGTTGAATTCACGGTCATTATACGTTGCTCCGGGCCGCATTCTTCCTGCCATCACCTTAACTACCCTAGCCCAGATTCCTGCGGTGATTGCTGCTTCTCCTGCAAGCACTGAAGCATGCAGTAATTTATGGTTTTTAGCAGCCAGACTGTAAACACCAGATATCGCTAAAAATGAATAACCCCAATATTCTCCCAGCTGGGTTATTTTCGGGCTGAGATCTCCGACAAGTTTATGGTTTTCACTTAGAGGACGAAACGCATCATCAATATCCTGATCAAAATAATATACACTTGCAGTGATACCGGAAGAAAGCATCAGCAACCAGGCGGATTGTTCCGTGATTCTTAATGGGGACCCAGCCTGAATCCACATATTGTTAATTGTCATTGGCAAAACTCCCTTACGGGAACGCAATGACCATAAAGAGTCTTTTTTGAATTGCTCCCAAAAAAGATTTTCCCTGCGAATATGATTATCGCTTTCATGCGAAGGCAATTCAATACCTGCGTTTGAAAAATACGAAATCAGGCAAAGGGCGCAGAAAATAAAGATAGTTTTTGCCTGAATTGTCATTTTTAGATGCACATGCAAATGTAATTATCACAATTCATTTTTTTCTGAGTTAATATTTGATAAATTTGCACCCCGTGTTGACAGAGTTCTTTTCTAAGAAATCAATCAGCATTATCTTCTCACATTTAACAGCAACACGGTGGCTTCAGCTAAATATATTTTTGTAACGGGAGGTGTTACGTCCTCATTGGGGAAAGGGATCATTTCCGCATCACTTGCAAAACTTCTTCAGGGAAGAGGGTATTCAGTAACGATTCAAAAGCTTGATCCATACATCAATGTGGATCCAGGCACATTAAATCCTTATGAGCACGGAGAGTGTTATGTCACCAACGACGGAGCCGAAACCGATCTGGATTTGGGTCATTATGAGCGATATCTCAATACACCCACTTCTCAGGCAAATAATGTCACTACTGGCAGGATATATCAAACCGTTATCAACAAAGAGAGGGAAGGAGAGTTCCTCGGAAAGACTGTCCAGATCATTCCTCACATCACAGATGAAATCAAGAGGAGAGTAAAATTACTTGGTGAAACCGGGCAATTCGAAATTGTCATCACAGAAATTGGCGGAACAGTAGGCGACATAGAGTCTCTTCCGTACATCGAAGCAGTCAGGCAGCTCAAATGGGAGCTGGGAAGTTCTGCATTGTCATTACACCTTACGCTTGTCCCTTACCTTGCGGCATCCGGCGAGTTAAAGACAAAGCCCACTCAACACTCTGTAAAGGCATTGCTGGAACTGGGCGTACAGCCTGACATACTTATTTGCCGTGCAGACAGAGCCATCAGTCCCGAAATAAGAAGAAAGATCGCGTTGTTTTGCAATGTAAACGTCAACGCAGTAATCGAATCCATTGATGCAGATTCCATCTACGATGTTCCACTTTTAATGTACAAAGAACAACTCGACAAGGTGGTGCTGAATAAACTGAAGCTTCCACTACAGCAGGAGCCCGCGCTTGAACAATGGAAAATATTTTTGGGCAAGCTGAAGAATCCGGTGAATGAAGTAAAAATTGGATTGGTCGGGAAATACATAGAACTCAAAGATGCTTACAAATCCATTGCAGAATCTTTCATACATGCAGGAGTTGCCAATGAATGTCGTGTAAACCTTGAGTGGATTCATTCCGAAAAGATAGATCAGGAAAATGTTGCTTCAAAACTTTCAGGCCTGAACGGAATATTGGTCGCGCCAGGCTTTGGTGACCGCGGAATTGAAGGCAAGATCACAGCTATCAGATTTGCACGGGAAAATAACATTCCGTTTCTGGGTATTTGTCTCGGTATGCAGTGTGCTGTTATAGAATTTGCACGAAATGTAATTGGCTGGAAAGACGCTCACAGTACAGAAATGAATCCTGACTCCAGGCATCCTGTGATTGACATCATGGAAGAGCAAAAGAAAATTACACGAAAAGGCGGAACCATGCGTCTTGGTGAATATCCCTGCGCGCTTCAGAAAGGTACACGAGCGTTTAACGTGTACGGAAAACAAAAAATATCAGAGCGCCACAGGCACAGATACGAGTTCAACAATAAATTTCTGAAAGACTTTGAAGATGCCGGGATGACTGCTTCCGGAATCAATCCAGACAACAACCTGGTTGAAATTGTTGAATTAAAGAATCACCCCTGGTTTGTCGGAGTGCAGTTTCATCCTGAATATAAAAGCACTGTCGAAAATCCACATCCTTTATTTGCAAGATTTGTGAAAGCAGCTCTTGAAAAATCAAGAAACAAGGAAATAGTGGCTACAGAATAAAAAAAATGGTGAAGCCAGTTAGCTTCACCATTTTGCTTACTGCATTTTTTACTTAGTCCTGAATTTTTACAAATGATCTCGACACTGATACATCATCCCTATTCAAGGCAATCCTGTACGATCCCGCTGCAAGACCGCTGATATTCACAGTAGCTCGTCCTGCGCGCACTGCCACTTTTTGTTCAGAGGCAACTCTCACTTCTCTTCCGCAGTTGTCAAAGATGCTATACCCCGCGATACCATCGAATGAACTGGAGAAATCCAGATTAATCAATTCGGATGAAGGATTTGGATACAAACTAAGGGTTGTGCCGGCTGTATTTTCATTTATGCCAGTCGTGATGGTAGAAACCAGAACCATTTTGTTTTTATAAGTCTGCAAATCGCCAGCGATATCAATCATTACGATTTGCATTTTCGGAGCTTTTTGTCCAGCTATGTACCATAGATACTTAGTGACATTGTATCTCTCTGTTGGACCTCCACCGTAATCACCTATCAGGTTGATGTTCATTGTAACCCTGAGGGCATTGCTGTATGTGCCATTTGAAAGGATCAGAGTGCCCCAGGCATCCGCGTTAGTGCTTATGCTACCTGAAAGAGTAACCAAATTGTTGAATGCAGTTCCTGTAACGGGAGCATTGGTCACAGTGTTTCCGTAACTGAAAGGAAGTGTAAGGACATTTTGATTGTTTGTGATCGAAACAACATTTCCCTGAAACACAGAGCCCCAGTACTCAAGTGCCGACGAAGAGCGCGTATAAAAATCATAATCGCTGCTGCCGGAAATATTATTCACTGCAAGGTTTGCAGCAGGATAATTTGCCTGGTATGGAGTAGCGACCGGCGATCTGTAAAATTCATTAAATGTGTTGACGCTGATAAAATAAGATGAATAATCCCATACCACATTGGCACCGTTGATTCCGGGACTCAATGTTGTATCCTGAATTATCTGGTTGAAAAACTGATCTCCTGGATTTGGCATGTTGGTGCTGGTGACAGTGGCCTGTGCTTTCAATTCATATGTTACTGACAATAAGGCAATAACACATATAAAAACAAGTAATTTTCTGGTCATCGGAATAGCTTTTTTTATTTTGAGCGGTGCAAGATAGTATTTCAAATAATAGCTGAGCAAAAAGCTTCAAATATTAACAAAAAAGCTGTTTTATCCATTGAAAAATGCCTTTCACCCAATAAAAGTTGACGTTTACATGAAAGGTGCATAATTACAGCCCAGAATGTTGCAAAATGCTAAAATTTTTAGCAAATTTGATGCTATGTTGCAATGATTGTGTCCATAGCTTAAGACACATTTCAGTTGCAAGAAATTGAATACTGGAAAGGCCTGAAAGCCTTGACCAGCAAGGCGTAACAACGAACTAAACCATAACCAACCAGAATGGCCAAGACTTTTACTAAAAAACTTTACGGAATTTGGCTGAGCCTGCTGATTCTGTTTTCCATGCATGCCTCTGCGCAATTCAATAGCGGGCTTTCATATACCATGACCGTTGGTGCATATCAGGCAGGATGGACTGCAGGTACTCTAAGCGGATTAAATAATGCAAATGACGCTCAGACCGCAGTTATTTCTTTTGGCGGTCCGACATTTCCATATGCCGGACAGAACTACTCTGGCTTTGTATTATCATCAAATGGCTGGATTGCATTAACAAATCTTGCCGCTGCATCACCTTCGCCAGTCCCAACTTCATTGCCTGCTAATAACCTCGCCACCGGGAGTGGTGTGGCCGGAGTACCACTCATTGCTCCTTTGTGGGATGACCTTCAATCGACAGTACAATATACTCTCACTGCCGCCAATCTGACTGTAAGGTGGAATGGAACACGCTGGCAGGTAGGAAGTGCAACAACTACTGTAATTGATGCCAGACTTACTTTTGCTACTGGTGTTATTGAATTTAACTTCGCCAATACCGCATTTACTCCGCTCAATCCATCAGCTTCAATGGGACTCACTGGCGTTTGCGCCGGAGATTATTACTCAGTCAAACCCAGTTATACCAGCGGACAAATAGACAGTACAGTTGACAACAACATTACTGTCAAGCCTATGAATCTGAATTTCATCTGGACACCATCAACAATATACAATGATGTCTGCGTGAATTCGGTAGATCTCGGTGTAATATCTGCATCAAGTTGTTCTTCGCCTGTCACATTTTCGAACATCATGGCCAGCAACAGCGGAGTAACACCGGCAATGTGCACTGCCGACAACCGGGATGTTTGGTTCAGGTTTACAAAACCAGCCGGTGTCACGGACATACGAGTTTCCACAGACTTTACTCCTGCCTGTAATCCTTTAGCAGGAACCACAGTACAGGTTTACAGCGGAACCTGCGGAGCACTCACCAGTCTGGGATGCTCCACCAGCAATCTGGGAGCCAGCAATAGTAAGGGTGTAGTTGAAGTATTAGGTAGGCCACAGTGTACCTCTGAAGTTTTGTATGTGCGCGTCACAGGCGATGGTGACCTCAGCGGAAGATTTATGCTCTGCGCAATGGACAGAGGAACTATTTCCTATGCACCTGGAGCCGGAAGTGTTTGCGGAAACGCCATTCCTGTTTGCTCACTTCCGTTCAGTGCAACCGGTCTGAATACAAGTGGTACAGGCAATGATTACGACTCAACAATGGCTTGCCTCAATCCGTTTATGAACGGAAATGATTTTGTGTTTAGTTACACACCGGCAACTACTACCTGTGTCAGGGTGGCGATTTCCAATACAGGATTGAATTCCTATCCCGGAGTTTTCAT
Organism: Bacteroidota bacterium; assembly: GCA_003389385.1. Taxonomy (GTDB): domain Bacteria; phylum Bacteroidota; class Bacteroidia; order AKYH767-A; family 2013-40CM-41-45; genus QQVM01. The sequence continues at coordinate 161,626 of QQVM01000017.1, read as the reverse complement.
ATTGAACAACTGCCCTACTTCAGGCGGTGCAGCCTGTCTGGGTGCAGCTACAGCAAATTCCAATGGTGCCACCATCAATTCAGCTACACTCACAGGAGGAGTCACTTATTACATCGTAGTTGCAAACAATAATAATGGGGGAAGTACCAGTTCCACAATGCCTTTTGACATCAGTGTAACAAACCTTGGAGCTATTGGAGGAGCGAACGACGACTGCGTGAACGCAATTAACCTTGGCACAATCAATAACGGACAAGCCTGCACCTGGTCGGCCGATTATACCACACAATGCATGACGCCTTCACCTGCAGCAGGTTATCCATTGCCCAGTTGCGGAGGGCTCATCAACAATGTAACAGGGGATGTCTGGTTCCGCTTCACGGCGAACTTTACAGGAAGTCTTCTGATAAACACCAGGAGAGGTTCATCCAATTTCACAACGGATGCAGCGATGGCAGTATATGCCGGAGGAAGCTGCGGATCATGGGCTTCAGTCTATTCATGCGATGACAACTCAGCAAGTAATGGTATGCCTAGTCTTTCCTTGCCTGTAATTAGCGGAACTACCTATTGGATCCGTGTTTGGACCAGAAACCCTGAAACAACAGGAACATTCAACATTTGTGTTTCGAGTGCATGTGTTCCTGCAAATGATCAACCATGCGGAGCAGTGACTGTACCGCTGGGCGGAACTGTACAAGGTACTAACCTGTGTGCAAGCGCAACTAATGAACCACCTAATTCGGCCCAATGTCCAGCTGATGGAGGTACAATCAATACGGTATGGTATAAAGCTGTTGTTCCTGCAAGCGGCCAGCTAAAAATCCGCACTCACCCACTATCACTCACTGATACTCAGATACAGGCATTCACTTTTGCAGCTGGCTGTGCCAATGCAGCTACAACTTTCGTAAGCCGTGGTTGCAACAATGACGGACCGGCGTGCAGCGGTGGTATAAACCTCTATTCTGACCTGACAGTTACTGGTTTAACACCTGGTGATACCTTATTCGTCGCTGTTGACGGAAGAGGTTCCTCTACAGGAAATTTTGAAATCACGATCATGGACGGTACGCAAACCCAGTTCCCTCCAATTGCCGGGCAGGATTGCGCTTTCCCAACTCAGGTATGTAACTCAAGCAACATTGTTGTTGCTGATCCGGGTTGGCAGAACTTTGGAAACGTCTGCGACATGCCTAGTGGCACAGGAACTTGTTGGGGAGTCGGTGAACGAAATTCAGTTTGGTATCAGTTTACAGTGAACCCTGGAGGCGTGGTGCAATTTTCAGTGAATACTGTCGCATCAGCGGATATTGATTTCATTGTCTGGGACGTAACCGGACAGTCAAATCCATGTGCAGCGATTCAAACAGCCAGTTTATCACCAACCCGTTGTAATTACGCTGGGGCACTCGCATCAACAGGCATCAGGACAGGCGGAGGAACTGGATTCGATAACTCCATCACTGTAGGTGCAACTCCACAAACATTCCTGCTTCTTCTGAATAACTGGAACAGTTCACTCACTGCAGGTTATACATTAGACTGGATGGGCACACCCATATCAAGTTCTCCAAGCACACTGACCTGGTCGGGTACCACAGACACCAATTTCGGCACAAACACCAACTGGGGAGATTGTGTAAGTTCACCCAGTTGTGCAGTGGATGCGATCATAGTTCCGACAGCAAACGGCAGACAACCGGTTGTATCGTCTAACAGATCGGTTCGGAACTTGACAATAAATGCGGGAGCTTCACTCAGAATCCTTACCGGATTCACATTATCTGTCTGTGGCAATTTTGCAAACTACGGAACACTGATTGCAGATCCGGGATCTACTGTTCAATTCATAGATGTAAATACGCAGAATGTTAATGGAACTCTTATTGGTGCAAATGGTTTTTCAAACATGACTGTCACAAAAGGCGGCGGAAGTGTAATATTAAACACAGACATTGAGGTAAGAGAGAACTTCATTACTTCAAGCGCCACCAGTGTATTCAATATCAACGGAAGAACCATGTATTCTGGTGGAAACTTCACGAATAATAACGGAATTGGAACATTCACCGGCATTGCTAACAGTACTGTGGAATTTAATGGTACAGGAGCGCAGACTTTTACAAATTCCAATGGTTCAATTATACTGAACCGAGTTAGAATGAATAAAACAGGTTCGACACCAGTGAATTTAATTGGCGCCAACAGCATCATGAACATTGACTCATTCTTGATTCTGAATACAGGAAAAATCGTCACTACTTCACTTGCTGCCCTTGAAGTGAATGTCAGAAACAATCAGACTGCTGCAGTTACTCCAGGCAATAATAATAGCTACGTGGAAGGCAAACTCAGGAGAAAACTCTGGACCGGCTCTGGTCCATCTATCACTGGAAGCTATGATTTCCCTGTCGGACATGTTGCTAAAGGATATCAAAGAGCTAATATTACTTTCCCGGCCAGTGTACCTAGTGGAGTTCCTGGAACACTCATTGGTGATCTTTTAGCTTACTTCACTCCATTCCCTGGTGCTCCACCTGCATCTGGCCCTGTAGCAACCGAGTGTATAGTTTCAACTTATGACTCAATGCCTATATTTGACAATGGTTACTGGACCATATTGCGCCCAGCCGGTAGTCCGATAGGAGGCATTTACAATACTACATTGTACAACAACAATGTTACAAATGTCGGTATGCCAGGAAATCGCACAACCGTCGCTGTTGCAGATCTTCCGTCAGATCCTTCATTGCCTCCTTCATGGTATCTGAACGGAGTGTGTCAGGTAGCCAGCACAGCCGCCATGACAGTCAGAAATCTGATGAACAGTCCGCCGGCATCTAATACAGCCTTTAATCTAAACTATGCTACAGCCCAGACATTTCAGCAAGTCTTACCTATATCACTTCTTTCATTTACGGCAGATCCGGTCGGAGATGAAGTACTGTGCAAATGGGTGACTTCATCCGAAACAAATAACGATTATTTTCAGGTTGAAAAGAGCTTGAACGGCTATGACGGTTTCGAGATTGTCGGTATTGTGAACGGATTCGGCGCAGGAACTTCAACTACGGTAAGAAATTACGGTCTTACCGACAAGGAGCAATGCACTGGCATCACCTACTACAGGCTCAAACAGGTCGATATCAACGGAGAATTTTCATTCTCAGATGTAGTTGCTGTTAACTGTAAAAAGACCTGGGACGACATAAAACTTTATCCTAATCCTGCATCCAATTCTGTAAGTATTACGTTCTATGAAACATCGCAAGAAATCATCACAATACAGATTGTGGATTACACTGGCAGAATAGTCAAAGAAGAAATCCACGAGGCAATACGCGGGTACAATACTCTCAATGTGAGCATTAACAATCTCTCATCAGGATTGTATTATGTAAGGATCAAGGACAAGGGAAAATCATCATCTCATCCTGAACGGGTTGTGAGGATGATTAAAAACTGAACGAAGAGATCGTTCTAGAAAATTAAGCCAATTTCAGACATTTTCATATATGCCTGAATGTTGGTAATTTTGAAAGGAATAAATAATGCTAACGGATAATTGCGGAGAAATTAAAATGAAAGAAAACATGATCAAAAAAATGACCATGATAACATTATGCAGAGTGCTAACACTTGGAATTGTACTGATTCTCAGTGGCAATGTTTCGGCACAAACCAGCGGTGGATTGTCTTACCTGATGACCACCGGAGTAAATAATAATACTGGCTGGTTTGGCACTCTAACGAACATACTGATTAATCAGAACGACGCGCAAACAAATGTGATATCGTTTGGAGGCCCGACATTTCCATATGCTGGTCAGACATATTCAGGATTTGTACTTTCATCTAACGGATGGATCGCTTTGACCAATGCGCCGGTAGGCCCCTCTCCCATTCCCAGCTCAATTCCTGCCAATAGCCTGGCAGCCGGCAGTGGAATTGCAAATACTCCCATCATTGCGCCGTTGTGGGATGATCTGCAGTCCACAGTGCAATACACTCTTACTGCCACCCATTTGGCAGTTCGATGGAACGGAACACGCTGGCAGTTTAGTTCAGCATCCGCTACACTGGTCATAGAAGCCAGACTCACTTTTGCTAATGGCGTAATTGACTTTAATTACCTTGGTGCTTATACTCCTACCACACCATCTGCTTCAATAGGAATCACCGGGGTTTGTGCTGGTGACTATTATTCCGTTAAACCATCATTCACAACCGGACAGATCGACAGCACCATAGACAACAATCACACAACAAAACCGAACAACACTTTAATCACCTGGACTCCAAATACAATCTTCAATAATATTTGCAGCAACGCATACGATTTGGGAAGCATTACAGCATCATGTGTTTCTCCACAAACATTTTCCAATATCATGGCAAATAATAGCGGGGCAACACCTCCTATGTGTACTGCCGACAATCGTGATGTATGGTTCAGATTTACCAAGCCTGCTGGGATGACAGACATAAGAGTTTCAACCGATTATACACCAGCTTGCTCACCACTTGCAGGAACCACTGTGCAGGTTTACAGTGGAACTTGCGCCACATTAAACAGTCTTGGATGTTCTACAACAAACCTTGGCGCAAGTAACAGCAAGGGAGTTGTAGAAGTAAACGGTAGGCCACAGTGTACTCCGGAAGTGCTTTATGTCAGAGTTACCGGTGACGGTGACCTGAATGGAAAATTTCAAATCTGCGCAAATGACAAAGGCACAATCTCTATTGGCCCTGGAACCGGAGCTACCTGTGCAACTTCTACAGTAATTTGCGGACTTCCTTACACTCATACCGGATTTAACACGGCTGGCTATGTAAATGACTATGACAGTGCTGCAACTCCGTGTCAGACAGCTTATACCAATGGACAGGATTACGTTTTCTCTTACACACCACCTGCTAACCAGTGTGTCAGAATATCGTTGACAAATACAGGTGCTAATAGTTTTCCTTTTGTCGGAGTATACAATGGATGTCCGAATGTCGGAGGCACACAGTGTTTAGCCACAGCATCCGCAGTTTCAAACGGTGCAACTATTAATTCAATATCACTTGTTGGCGGAACCACATACTACATATTGGTGGATAACAACAGTGCAGGCGGGTCTATGCCTTTTGACTTCAGCATGACTCAACTTGCCGGAATTATCCCCTATGATGATTGTCCGATGGCGAGTAACCTCGGAACAATCGGAATCAATGTCAATTGTACCTGGCAGACAAATCTGACAACCGAATGTGCCAGACCAACAAATGCTCCTTTCCCTCCCCTTCCAAGTTGTGATCCGACATTTGTAAACGGGGCAACAGGTGATGTATGGTTCAGATTCACTGCAGGCTTCACAGGCAGTGTACTCGTAAATACACGTCCTGGCTCAGTCAATCCGATTACAGACGCTGCTATGGCAGTTTATACAGGCGCATGCGGTGCGATGACATTATTCGCATGTGATGACAATACGGCTCCTTTGCTTATGCCAAGTGCCACGCTCAATGTAACTAATGGAGTAACTTATTATATCAGAATCTGGAGTGTAGGACAAACAAATACAGGAACATTCGACCTTTGCATCTCCAGTGCTTGTGCTCCAACTAATGATTTGCCATGTAACGCGCAACCACTTACCATGGGTTCTCCAACTCTTGGAAATAATACCTGTGCCGGAAATGCCAGTGAGCCTCCTCCGGGAACATGCTGGGGCGCAGGATCAGTAAATACTGTGTGGTTCACTGCGGTAGTTCCTGCATCAGGCAGATTGAACATTAAAGCATCTGTTTTAACACTTACGGACACTCAAATAGCTGCATATCTTTTTGCTTCAGGATGTGCCAGCGCTTCCACAACCTATACACAACTTGGGTGTAATGACAACTCTACGCCAGGATGTCCGTGTAGCGGAGGAGACCTTGGCTCCGAACTTCGTCTGACAGGACTTACTCCTGGAGCAACCGTGTATATATCCGTGGATGGAAAAAACGACCAGACAGGATCATTCTTTATCACAGCAGTTGATGGTAACAATACTTATCCGCCAATCTACGGTCAGGATTGTGCAGGAGCCATAAACGTTTGCTCTAACGCAGCACTCACTGTGAATACACCATATTTAGGAACAGGAAATTACTGCGACCAGACTGGTAACCCGGGATGTTTCTCTTGCGGCGAACGTAGCGGAACCTGGTTTACATTCACTGTTAATCCACCTTCCTTTCAGTTCAAACTTACACCTAACACTTCATCACCACTTGCGAATTTCGACTTTGCACTTTGGGATGTAACCGGTCAGGCCGATCCATGCAATTACATACGCACTACCGTTTCAGTGGTTTGTAACAACTCCGGTGCAACAGGAGCAGGTGTAACTGGAATGTTCACTCCAAGCGGAGGAGCAGTGAGCCCTCCGACAACTTTCGGTTCTCCACGTACTTATGTTCTTGCATTCAGAAACTGGAACCATACACCTGTAGGATTTACCATCGACTGGATGGGATCAAATATTGTTCAGCCATCAAACGCGATCCTGACATGGCAGGGTAATGCCGATACTACCTTCTCGAATTGCGCCAACTATACTTGCTGTAGCACTATTGACTGTGCAAAGGATATCCTTGTAGTAACTGGCGGATCCGTAATCAACCAGCCTACAGTTTCAGTCAACACCAATGTACATAATCTTACAATATTCGCCGGTGCCACACTGCGCATTAAGAGCGGAGTGACTCTTTCACTCTGCGGAAATCTAAATGTGTTCGGTACACTGATTGCTGAACCTGGAAGCACCATCAGGTTTACTGGAACAGAAAACCAAACCATCAACGGAGGTGTAACCGGTACTAATTCATTGGCAAATTTACTGATCGACAAGACTGCAGGAAATGTACAGGCAAACACTAATGTGGATGTGAGGGAGAACTTCACAACCTTGAACAATACAAGTATATTTAACATCAATGGACGCATTTTAAGAGTGGGCGGCAACTTTACGAATGCTGCGGGTGGAACCACATTCACTGGAATCGGCGGCAGTACGGTTGAATTTAACGGTACCGGTGTTCAGAATTTCACCAACAATTCCGGTGTCATCACACTGAATCGGGTGTTCATGAATAAAACAGGAACCACACCACTGAACCTAGTCGGTAACTGGAGTAAGATGGACATTGATTCATTCCTGACTTTAACCGGTGGTCGAATCGTTACCCGATCTTTGGCAAACCTGGAAGTAAATGTTAAGTACAGTAATGCAGGAGCAATAATCGGCGGAAACAATAACAGTTACGTGGATGGAAAACTCAGACGCAAGATTTGGAACGGTGCAATTGTCACTGGCATTGCCTGGGATTTCCCGGTTGGAGAAGGTGCACCGGGCAGCGGATACCAACTTGCTACTGTAACATTCACCTCGAACACTGTAATGCCTGATTTACTTGCTTACTTCACTACATGGTCAGCTTGGCCGGCATTAGGTCCTACAGCATCTGAATGTATTGTAGCAACCTATGACATACTTCCGTTCTTCAACAATGGATTCTGGACTTTCGTAAGACAGTCGCCGAGTTTTGGAGGAATTCACAGCATTGCGTTGAGAAACAACAATTTCACTAATAGTGCAGGCAGTAACGGATGGACGGTTGCTGTTTCCGACACTCTTTCCAATCCTGCTCTTACTGCCTCCTGGAATTTGATAGGAAGTTGTGTAATCGCTTCTACTCCTACCAATACTCAAAGGATGAATATCAACAATCCTTCAAACATCGCTCACAGCTTTAATCTTAGATATGCCACTGTACAGTCGGATGTGCCTCTTCCAATTGAATTGCTGTCATTCGATGCAGAACCGGAAGGCAATGGTGTACTCTGTAAATGGGTCACTGCTTCAGAAATCAACAATGATTATTTCGAAATAGAACGAAGCAGTAATGGGGAAGACTTTAAAACAATTGGAAAAGTGGATGGCTTTGGTGCCGGCACCAGCACAACCACAAGAGAATACAAATTCCTCGACTCTGATATGTGTACCGGTAAACAATATTACCGTCTCAGGCAAGTTGACATAGACGGACAATTCTCATATTCTGACGTGATTGTGATCAACTGCAAGCGCACCAGAGATGATATCAGGTTATATCCTAACCCGGCCACTAGTTCGATATCTCTCACATTCTTTGAACAGTCCGGATCATTGTCCATTCAATTCGTGGATTTCACAGGAAGGGTCGTGAAGGAAGAACTAGTAATTCTCAACGAAGGATACAACACAGTAAGTATGGATATCAGCGGCCTTTCTAAAGGCATCTATTATGTCAAACTTAACAGACATGATCAACACTCAGATGAAAGCAAGCAAATCAGATTTGTGAAAAACTGATTCTGAAACAGATACAATAAAAAACCGGAACCTTTTGTTCCGGTTTTTTTATACCCTTTACCTCCACTACCCGCTCCGAATAATTTTTATCTTTGCCATCCATTTTAAAAATCGATGGACAGGAATTCGTTAATAGGTCTTTCAATCATAGGACTTCTCATAGTTGCCTACACCATTTACACACAGCCAAGCCAGGAAGAGCTTGCTGCCATCAAACACAGGCAGGACTCCATAAGTGCAGTTAACCGTGAAAGGGAAGCTGCTGAGGCTCTAAGGCTTGCCCAGTCTGCAAAATTTTCCGATACACTTCCAAACGATGCTGATCAGACAGCTTTGCTATTGGAAAAACGTAAGCAGGAACTGGGAGCTTTCGCTGATGCTGCAGAAGGAATTGAACAAATCATCAGCCTTGAAAATAATCTAATTAAAGTTGACATCAGCTCCAAAGGCGGAAGAATTCGCAGTGTCGAACTGAAAAATTACAAAACCTGGGATGGACATCCGGTGAAGCTCATGTCGTATGATTCATTGGAATGGAATTTGACGCTTTCAGCAGGGAACAGAATCATTTCCACTCAGGATCTGTATTTCAGTGCCAGTGGTACAAGCGGAATAGAGAAAAGGGCCAGCATGCGACTGCAAGCTGGTGAGGGAAAATACCTTGAGTATCTGTATTCTCTCAAAGACGACTCCTACCTGATTGATTACAGAATAAATGTGGTGGGAATGCAGGATCTCATCGCTGCAAACACCAATTACATCAATCTCGACTGGAAAGATAAGCTCATCAGGAAGGAGAATAACCTTGACAATGAAAGGGCAGCTGCTACTATATATTACCGCTTCGCAGATGATGAAGTGGATTATATTTCAGAAACCAGCGATGAAAAGCAATCATTAAAAACCAAGGTGAAGTGGATCGCCTTCAAGCAACACTTCTTTACTGTGGCGCTCATCGCCGATCAGACATTCGATTCTCCAGTTGTTGAAACGTTCACTGACAAATCGAGCGACTACGTAAAAAATGTTTCAGCATCTTTCGCTCTTCCTTATGAGCACAAGGAGGTTCAGACCTATGGAATGCGTTTTTATGCAGGACCAAACCACTACCAGACACTTAAGAAAATTGAGGACTTGCAACTTGAAAAGCTAATCCCATTAGGATGGGGGATATTCGGATGGGTAAACAAATTCCTGGTCATCCCTACATTCAATTACCTCAACAGCTTCAACCTTAATTTCGGAATTATCATCCTGATTCTGACAATCCTGGTGCGAGTAATCCTTCTTCCGTTAACTTACGGCTCTTTCAAATCACAGGCGAAGATGAAAGTTCTTCAGCCTGAAATGACAGAGATCAATGAAAAGTTCAAGGATGATCCTCTCAAGAAGCAGCAGGAAATGATGGGATTGTACAAAAAGGCTGGAGTGAATCCTCTGGGAGGCTGCATTCCAGGTCTGTTGCAGCTACCAATCCTTATTGCTATGTTCCGCTTTTTCCCATCCTCAATTGAGCTGAGGCAGGAATCATTCTTGTGGGCCGACGACCTATCCACTTACGACAACATACTTGACCTTCCTTTCCATATTCCGTTTTACGGAGCGCATGTCAGTCTCTTCACCTTACTGATGACCATTTCCACCATCATCTACACAAGAATGAACATGCAGATGACCGCAGCAACTAATCCGCAAATGAAATGGATGTTGTATCTCATGCCAATATTCTTCTTGGGCTTCTTCAACAATTATTCTTCGGGACTCAGTTATTATTATTTCCTGAGCAATATATTCGGATTTGGCCAACAGTATCTGTTTAAGTTCTTTATTGATGAAGATAAGATCCATCGCCAGATACAGGAAAACAAGAAGAAACCTGTTAAAAAATCCGCTTTCCAGACAAGACTGGAAACAATGGCCAAAGAAAGAGGGCTCAAGCCGCCTCGCAGGTGATTAAACTCATTGCTTGTGAGTACGATATTGAGTAAATTTATACCTGATTAATCAATACTAGAAATATCTAATTACCATGGCAGCTGATTTTCTTCCATTACTTGGTACTGATCACGTTGAGTTCTGGGTTGGCAATGCCAAGCAGGCCGCGTATTATTATCAAAAAGCATTCGGGTTCAACCTGATCGCCTATTCCGGTCCAGAAACTGGTGTAAGAGACAAAGCATCATATGTATTGGCGCAGGGGAAAATTAAATTTGTATTTACTACTTCTCTTTTCCCTGATACGGAAATTTCAGAACATGTGAGGAAACATGGAGATGGAGTAAAGGTGCTTGCACTGCTTGTCGATGACGCTGAAAAGTCCTTTTATGAAACCATGTCACGTGGTGCGAAACAACATACAGCTCCAAAAACCCTTACTGACAAAGACGGCGAAGTGAAAACCGCAAGCATCCTTACATACGGAGACACTTTGCACACTTTTGTTGAGAGAAAAAATTATAAAGGCGCATTTATGCCCGGCTTCGTTCCTGCTAAATCAAATTTCAAAGTTGATCCAGTTGGGCTCGAATACATCGATCATTGCGTTGGCAATGTAGAATTGGGAAAAATGAATGAGTGGGTGAAGTTTTACGAGGATGTGATGGGCTTTAAAATGATCATCACTTTTGATGACAAAGACATCTCCACAGAATATTCCGCGTTGATGAGCAAAGTAGTTTCCAACGGCAATGGTTATGTTAAATTTCCGATCAACGAACCAGCCGAAGGAAAGAAAAAATCTCAGATTGACGAGTATCTGGAATACTACAGAGGACCAGGGGTTCAACACATAGCAGTGATCACGAATGATGTCATCCGCACTGTTTCAAAATTGCAGGAAAACGGAGTAGATTTTCTAAGAGTTCCTTCCACTTACTATGATGAACTTGAAGAAAGAGTCGGTAAAATTGATGAAGACGTCGATTCACTTAGGAAACTAGGCATCCTGGTTGACAGAGATGATGAAGGTTATCTGCTGCAGATTTTCACTAAACCAGTCGAAGACAGGCCAACCCTGTTTTTCGAAATAATCCAAAGAAAAGGCGCTACATCATTTGGAAAGGGAAATTTCAAGGCATTGTTCGAAGCAATCGAAAGAGAACAAGCCCTGAGAGGCAACCTGTAATTATTTACGCTGTCCCGGACAGCGTTTTTTATTTGGAATACAAATGGATTGATTATTGCCAAGAGGCCGAAGCAATTTGATTTTCAGTACAATTTGAAGGATTTTGCTCACATGATTAATGAATCCTTCATGAATTCTCATACTCATATATTAATTTTACCACATAAAACGGCGTTATACAGAGTCAATCCAATTATGAAAGCAAAAAAATACGGAGTACTGAATATTGCAATTCTTTTTGTGCTGTTTTCGTTGAATGCGCTGGTTAATCCTGTCGCAGGAAACGGATACGAAATTAAAGTCAGAATCATCGGCCTGAAAGACACAATCTGTTATTTGGGCAATCATTATGGTGACAAACAATATGTAAGGGATACTGTAAAGGTAGATGCTAACGGTTGGGCTGTATTTAAAGGTAAAGATTCTCTGCCGGGAGGCATCTATCTGGTTGTAATGCCCAGCAAGACCTATTTTGAAATGGTTGTGAATGAGCAGAAGTTTTCACTTGAAACAGATACTAACGATTTCATAGGGAAGATGAAAGTGACCGGTTCACTGGAAAATAAACTCTTCAATGATCATCAGCGCTTTGTGATTGAAAAAGCACAAAAATCACAAGAGCTGAAAGCAAAGCTTGATGCTGCAGGAGACAATAAAGCGCTTGCTGATTCAATAAGGGAAGAAATTTCTTCTCTTGATAAAGAAGTCAAGCAATACAGGATGAAAATTGTCAATGATCATCCGAAAACATTTATGGCAAACATTATCCGGGCAATGTCTGAGCCGGAATTTCCTGCTCCTCAAAGGGACGAAAAAGGGAATGTATCAGATTCAACATATCAACAGAAATATTTCAATTATTACAAGAAGCACTTTTTTGACAATCTTGATTTCAGCGATGAGAGACTGCTCCGAACTCCTATCTTCCACGGAAAAATTAAAACTTATCTTGAACAACTCACCGTACCGCTTCCTGATTCAATCATAGTATCGGTCGACACAATCATCAACAGAGCGAGGGCCAACAAAGAGGTTTTTAAATACTGTGTAGCGACACTGGCAAATCAGTATGAGACATCAAAAATAATGGGCTATGACAAAGTGTTCGTGCATATTGCTGAAAGGTATTACCTGACAAAAGAAGCATTCTGGGCGGACTCTACGCTGCAAGCAAAAATTCATGAGAGAGTTGAAAAGATCAAACCGAACATCCTTGGACAGAAGGCTTACAATCTGAATATGCCTGATACAGGAATGAAAATGCAAAGCCTGTATGGTGTAAAAGCAAAATACACCATTCTGATGTTTTGGGATCCTACATGCGGACACTGCAAGCAGGAAATGCCAAAACTTGTTCACTTTTATGACAGCTCCAGAGCCGCAGGTCTCAAGGTGGAAGTATTCGCCGTAGGAATCGAATCTGACATTGATTTGTGGAAGAATTATGTACGTGATAATAATTTAAAGTGGATTAATGTATCAGACCTTTACAATAACACAGGCTTTAGAAACTATTACGATATATACTCCACTCCTGTGATTTATCTGCTTGATGAAGAAAAAAGAATTCTTGCAAAAAGACTTGATGCGGAAAAAGTCAGAGACTTCATTCATCACCAGGAAAAAACCAAAGCGGCTCAGCCAAAAACCGAATAATTATTCATCACGTTTCCTGATTTCGAATTGCTTTTCTCGCTTTACTCCAGATAAGGAAGTGATTTCCAAAATGTATTTACCGGGAGTCAGGTAAAAATTTCCGTCATCTGCTGCAATGGCCTTCACTTCAGCATGTCTGTTGAAGGCAGTCAGCACTTTATTTTCAATTCGCAGAGGAACTGAAGTATAATTGATTCCCGCTTCAGCAGTATCCTGCAAATTGGCAAGTTCAAGCTTTTTATGAGACAGGATTCTGATTTTGCATTCGCCAGGTTCAGTGGTGAAGTACTCGAGTGAGCTTTGGGGAATCACCGGATCAGCAAATACGTTTCTTGCACTTCCCCATCTTTTACTGAAAGGAGGAGCCGAGATACCCAACACAGAAAAACCCGACTCAATGACAGAGTCATGCAAAGCTCTGATTTCTCTCAGCGGAGCTATGTAAATGCTTCTGCCGTGAGTAGCCACAATCAGATCCGCTTCCCTTGGATGAATAATTAAGTCATGCACAGGTGCACGGGGAATTTTCCCGTTCATGCTCATCCACTTTTTACCGCGGTTAAGGGAACAATACAATCCGTTATCGGTACCAACAAAGAGAATATATTCATTAGCAGGATCTTCACATATAACATTAATGGGTTCTGGTGGCAAGCCGTCTGCAATGCTTTGCCAAGATTCTCCATTGTTATCTGATACAAACAAATAAGCATTGAAATGATCATTCCTGTAACCGTTCATACTTAGGTAAACTCTGCCGATGTAATGAGAAGACGGTACAATTCTGCTTACGTACAAAGCATCCGGAAGCGAATCGGAAATTGCAGACCAGGTATACCCGGCATCACGGCTGATCCAGGCAAGACCGTCATCAGTCCCGACATAGACAAGTCCGAATCGCATGGGCGACTCCGCTATGCATGTGATTGTATTGAAAGGTACATCTCCTGTTTTATCATTGTTTGTAAGATCATTCGAAAGTGTAAGCATATTTTTTCCTTTGTTCATGGAACGATGGAACTTATTGGAACCGAAATAAAGGATATCCTGATTGTGCCTGCTCAGATGAATCGGGCTTTGCCAGTTGAATCGGTAATTCTCTTCGCCGATGTCATTTTCAGGTTTAATTGATTCAGCTGAGTGAACTTTGTTCTTGTCAAGTCTGTAATAATTTCCGAACTGAAATCCTGTATAAACTGTCTTGTTATCTCTGTAGTCTACCTGCACCTGCATTCCGTCACCACCCATGATGTGTCGATAAGGATACTGACCGTACTGATGCCACGAAACCTCATTTTCATTCGCTGAAGATCCAGTCCAGACGCCGTTATCCTGCAAGCCACCATAAACATTGTAAGGCTCGTCCATATCCACTGCAAGCGAGTAAAACTGGCCAACCGGAGGAGTATTTGCCTTAAACCAATTTCTCCCTGAATCATATGTGATATTTACTCCGCCATCATTTCCGATAATCATATGATTCTTATTCTTAGGATTGATCCATACTGCATGATGGTCTCCGTGTGTATTATCGCCATCTATTGTTACAAATGATTTTCCCCCATCAGAAGAAAGTATAAGAGGAACACCGCAAACAACTACGGTATTGGTATCGCTTGCAGCTGTGTAAATCTTACCAAAATAATATCCGTATGTATAAAAGAGGTTTTTGAGATAGGTGTCATGTGTTTTGTTCCAGGTTTTTCCACCATCGCTGCTCTTGTAGATTTCAGCACCAATAACAGGAGTATCAAAAAGTGAATTATTTGCATCATTAAGATAATTCAGAACATCCTTGACTTTGATTGAATCTGTTTTTATCAGCTCTTTAATTTTTTCAGCAGAATACTTTTCAGGAAACCCTTTACTTTTTATAAATGCTGAAAGCTTTTTTTCAGGTACATTTAAAAATTCGCTCTTGCTCATTTTTTTAATGTCGGAAACATCCAACATCGAAGTGTCTTTCTTATCTTCTATGTTTCTTTTGTTTTGATTATCCAATACTGCATAAATAATATTTGATGAAAGCGGATGAACAGCGATACCAATTCTACCCGTTCCTTCGCCCGCATGAAAACCTGATCCTTCAACTGTAAGCTTTGTCCAGCTGGAACCGCCATCTGTAGACTTGAAAATTCCGCCTGACTTACCTCCTTCTACAAAATTCCATGCTCTTCTTTCACGATGCCATGCCGAAGCATAGATTACATCAGGATTTGACGGATCGAGGTCCATGCTCACTGCTCCTGTATTTTCGTCAAATTGAAGTACATGCTGCCAGGATCTTCCTTTATCAATGGTTTTGTAAACGCCGCGTTCAGGATTCGGAGAATACAGGTGACCCATGACTGCGACCCATGCCACATCCGGATTGCCCGGATGCAATAATATCTTTCCAATGTGATGAGATTCGTGTAAGCCTGTATTTGTCCATGTCTTTCCGCTATCACTACTCAGATAAACACCGGTACCTGAATAAGAACTTCTGCTGCTGTTTACTTCACCTGTGCCCACCCATATGTCGCGAGTCTTCCAGTTGACAGCTATATTCCCCATTGTCATCGCATCTTCGTAGTCAAACAAAGGAATGAACGATTGTCCGTTACTGACTGTATGCCATAAACCTCCTGAGGCATAAGCTACATAGAATTCAGCCGGATTCTCAGGATTCACTTCGATATCAGTGACACGTCCGCTCATTATTGTCGGGCCGATATTTCTGAAAGGAACATTCATGAACCAGGATTCTTTCCTTAATTCGCGATGCCTTGAAAGGCCATCTAATCTGTCTTTAGCAGCTGTGGGAAGAATAGCATCCTGGGCTCCGGATAATGTGGCATTGAAGATGACTGAGAGTAAGGTCACCAGAAAACCGAATTGCTTCATTTTTATTTTCGTTTGAATTTGAATTTAAAAAAAAAAATCACCACAAGGATTTCCTATGTGGTGATAATTATGATTAAGCATTTAGTCTTAGCTTAATGCGCCATCAGATCACCAATAGAATTCTCATAAATGGATTTCAGTTCGCGAATATGTCCGAAGCTTTCATCGTCGATCAACACTTCTCCATCTGTAACGGTTCCAAGATTTGAAAACTCAACATCAGATGCCACAAGCAGGTTTACGAAGTCATCGAGTTTATCTTCAGATACCGACAGCACCATCCTGCTCTGAGCTTCTCCGAAGAGAAATGCATCAGGTCTGCAGTCAAAATCCGTTTCTATGGAAAATCCAAGATCACTCGCCATTGCAGATTCAGCCAGCGTAACGAATAGGCCACCGTCACTCACATCGTGTGCAGAACAGACAAGTCCTTTTTTAATCGCGTCTTTGACGACTTGTTGATTTTTGAATTCAACATCCAAATCAAAATGAGGAGCGGGAGACTTTTTGATCTTATGCCAGCTATAGAGGTATTCAGATGACGAGATATCATTGACAGATTCACCGATGAGGAAGATATGATCTCCTGCCTTACGAAAAGCCAGACCGGTAAAAGAGGACTTTGATTTCAATACCCCAAGCATACCAATAGTAGGAGTCGGAAATACGGGTCCTTCAAAAGAACTTTGGTTATAAAAGCTGACATTGCCACCGGTAACAGGAGTCTGGAATTTCCGGCAAGCCTTACCCATTCCTTTAATCGACTGTACAAATTGCCAATACACCTCCTTGTTATACGGATTTCCGAAATTCAGGCAATTGGTAATAGCAGAAGGCTCAGCGCCGCTGCAAACAATATTGCGAGACGCTTCAGCAACCGCTATAGCACAACCCTGCTCCGGATCCGCATGCACATATCGTGAATTGCAGTCAACAGTCAATGCAATTGCCTTGTCTGTGCCTTTAATATTAATAACCGCTGCATCCGAGGGCTTATTGGTGCTCATGTTCACAGTCCCAACCATAGAATCGTACTGATTATAAATCCAGCGCTTGGAAGCAATATTGGGATGTGACAAAAGAAAACGAGCGACTTCTTTGAGATCTTCGGGTTCTGAAACATTATCAATGCTGAAGCGCTTGTTCTCCTTGTAATAGGCAGGAACGCTGTATTCACGGTTATAAACCGGAGCACCTCCGCCAAGAACGAGAGATTCTGCAGGAACATCAGCAACCAGTTCGCGATCCATATAAAACTTAAGCTGATTGCCAGTAGTCACATCACCAATGTGTACACAGTTCAGATCCCATTTTTCAAAAACTTTTTTCACTTCAGCCTCTTTCCCCTTCTTGACCACCAGCAGCATTCTTTCCTGTGATTCACTTAGCAGAATTTCCCATGCCTGCATATTTTGCTGTCGCGTTGGAACACGATCCAGATGAATGATCATACCATGCTTTCCTTTTGCTGACATTTCAGAAGTGGAGCATATAATACCTGCAGCACCCATGTCCTGCATTCCGACAATTGCTCCGGTTTTTATCACCTCAAGTGAAGCTTCGAGCAGAAGTTTTTCAGTGAAGGGATCACCAACCTGTACTGAAGGAAGGTCATCCGCGGAATCTTCGTGAAGGTCACCTGATGCGAATGTAGCTCCATGGATTCCGTCCTTTCCTGTTGAAGAGCCTACAATGAATACAGGGTTACCAAGTCCGTAGGAAATTGCAGAAACAGTCTTGCCAGTCTCAACAATACCTGCAGACATTGCATTAACCAGAGGATTCACGTTATAGCAATCGTCGAAAAACACTTCTCCGCCAACAGTCGGAACTCCGAATGCATTACCGTAATCACCTATGCCTTTAACCACACCTCTGAGAAGTGCTTTATTTTTATCTGATGAGAGATTACCAAATCTTAAAGAGTTGAGCTGTGCAACCGGCCTTGCACCCATTGTAAATATATCACGATTGATTCCGCCTACTCCTGTAGCAGCCCCCTGATAAGGTTCAATTGCTGAGGGATGATTATGAGATTCTATTTTAAATGCACAGGCAAGTCCGTCCCCGATATCTACCAAACCTGCATTCTCCTGACCTGCTTCCGCAAGCATGTGCGGACCATCCTTCGGCAGGGTTTTCAGCCAAACAATTGAGTTTTTCTAAGAGCAATGTTCGCTCCACATGACACTGTAAACACTGAGTTCAGTGAAGTTGGGATTACGTCCCAGATATTTTTTAATTTGCTCATACTCCTCTTCCAGAAGGCCGAGAGACTTTGCAGTTTCCACAGACACAACCGGTTCCATTACTTCTGACATTGTGATTTATATTTGATTAGAAATTTATACCGCGAAAATACGGATAATTTATTTGCCTAATTTTGAAACAGGATTAAAAGATTCGCTTTCTTTTCAGCTAAGTAAATGTTACCATAAATGCAACAAGACATTACGGAGTGGTTACTGGTTATAGCATACAGTGCACTCTTTTTGTTTCTTATCAGAAAATCCTCCTTTTTCAGGCTGAAAGGCGTGTCAGGCTTTTGGGTAGAAAGCGTTTTCCTGATGAAAGTTACAGCAGGAATTTTGCTTGGACTGCTTTACACATACCATTATACAGACAAAAGTACAGCAGACACATGGAAGTTTTTTGATGACAGCGGAATTATTTTCAATTCCCTTTTCAGCAGGCCGGGAGATTTCATCAGAATGTTCAGCGGCATCGGAGCAGGTTCTCCTGAATTGAGGCACTATTATGAAAGCATGAATGCATGGCTGAATACTGATATACTATACAATGACAACAAGACCATCATCAGGATGAATGTTCTATTCCGGTTTTTCTCTCTCGGAAACTATTATGTTCATGTTGTATTTGTAAACATGCTCTCATTCGCCGGTCTAACAGCATTGTTCAGGGCATTCACCAGAGCAATGCACAACAAAGAAAAGCTCCTCTTTACTGGTGTGTTTATGGCTCCATCCGTGATGTTCTGGGGCTCTGGACTACTCAAGGATTCAATAATTCTGGCCGGACTTGGCATTTTGATTTATTCATTTGATAAAATAATAAATGGAGAAATAACATTAAGAAGAATTTTACTGTTCCTGTGTGCACTAACAATATTGGTTTTCACAAAAATTTACATACTTGGAATACTTCTTCCACTTTTGCCGGCATGGTATTTCTCTGTGAAAAATGAAAACAAATACCCAATAGTTTATTTTGTTGCTTCTGCCATCATATTCTTTATTATCCTTTTCAACATACATTACTTTCTTCCGGAATACAAAGTGAGTGATATACTTTACTGGAAGCAGAGAAATTTTCACGTACTGGCCGAATTGACATCGGCAAAAAGCCTGATTGAAATTCCTCAACTTGAACCAGGATTGAAAAGCATCTTTATCAATGCACCAATGGCATTTGTAAACTCGCTCACCAGGCCATTTTTACATGATACAGGCGGAAACCCGCTCATTCTCCTCTCAGCATTGGAAACAATAATGGTTTTGATTTTTATTTTAGTGACTGCTATGTTTTTCAAGGGAAAAAAACTCAATGACCCACTTTTAATAGTTGCTATAGGTTTTTCTGCAGGACTGCTGATTTTGTCCGGACTCATCACTCCGATTCTTGGTGCACTTGTCAGGTACAAAGCGCCTGCAATTCCATTTTTAATTTTCGCATTACTCAATTTTATTGACCGAAATAAGATTGATAGTTTATTTAGAAGAATTACGCCTGGCCAAGAATGAATAATACTGGCCATTTTCAAAAGCATTTATATTTTTGCCATAAAGCAGGCAAAATCAACTGATGAAACTCTTCCGGAAAAAACCAATTGAATCAGTATTAAAGCAAAGTTCTGACAGCGACAGTTCAGGATCAGACAATGAATCTAAACTTGCACGCCATTTAGGAGTTCGTGATCTGGTTTCATTTGGAATTGCCGCCATTATAGGTGCAGGAATTTTCAGCACAATAGGCAATGCCAGCGCCAACGGAGGTCCAGGAGTTGTATTTCTTTTTCTGTTCACTGCACTTGCCTGCGGTTTCGCTGCATTTGCGTATGCGGAATTCGCTTCACTTGTACCGGTTTCAGGTAGCGCATATACATACAGTTACGTTGCCTTCGGAGAGCTATTAGCCTGGATAATCGGCTGGGCTCTCATCATGGAATACGCGATCGGAAATATCACCGTGGCGATTTCATGGTCCGATTACCTGACAGGGCTTCTGGTAACCAACGGGATTCAGGTGCCTGCATGGATGAGCATGGATTTTCTGACCGCAATGAATGGATTTAAGCAGGCAGAATCACTGATGCTGAGTGGAAAGAGTTTTGAAAATCTCAGCCCAGCTTTGCAGGAAGCTCATACAGCCTGGAGCAATGCTCCCACACTGGGCGGACTTCATCTGGTAGCCGATATTCCCGCGCTTCTCATCATCATTTTTATTACATGGCTTGTTTACAAAGGAATAAAAGAATCCCGAAACGCCAGCAATGCAATGGTAGTCATCAAAGTTGCAGTTGTAATTTTCGTCATTATTGTCGGTGCTTTTTACGTGAACACTGAAAACTGGAATCCATTCATGCCAAACGGAATCACCGGAGTGCTCAAGGGAGTCAGTGCAGTTTTCTTTGCATACATCGGCTTTGACGCAATCAGCACTACAGCTGAAGAATGCAAAAATCCGCAAAGAGATCTGCCAAGAGGAATGATGTGGTCCATATTGATTTGCACTGTCCTTTATATTGGAGTAGCCCTTGTGCTCACCGGGATGATCCATTACAGTGAACTTGCAGTAGGAGATCCGCTTGCTTACGTATTTGCCAAACTGGACCTTACATGGATTTCCGGAATCATCGCGCTAAGTGCCATCGTCGCCATGGCAAGTGTACTTCTGGTTTTTGCTCTCGGACAACCAAGAATCTGGATGAGCATGAGCAGGGACGGATTGTTACCGAAAAAATTCGCATCTATCCATCCTCGCTACAAGACACCTGGCTTTGCCACGATAATCACCGGGGTAGTGACAGCCGTGCCCGCGCTTTTCATGAACATCACCATTGTTACTGATCTGGTAAGCATAGGAACACTTTTCGCATTTGTAGTGGTTTGCGCTGGAGTTCTGCGACTGCAGACACTGCCCAATCCTCCTCAGGGAAAATTTAAAACTCCTTATATAAATTCCAGATATATTTTCCCTGTAATGCTCGTTGTTGCGTTGGTACTAAGCATGCAGTACAACAGAGAAAACGTAAATCGATTTTTCAGCAATGATCCTGCACAGGTGGATGCTGTGACACTGATTGGCAAGCTGGAAACTTCCGAAATCAAAGCTGCTGCCGAACATGTAGAACTGACAGATCCGAATGGCTTCCTGTCGCAAAATGAGGATCTGGAATTATATCTGAACTCTCTCAGTCCGGAAAAATACAGTGAAGTTTTGCAAGCACTTCCGGTCAGACAGGAAACAAAAATGGAAGAGGGCTGGGATGTGTTCAAGCATAAAATTCCATTTTGGATTTTCCTGATAAGCTGCTTATATCTGACTTATCAGGCCATTAAAAGAAAACTATCCCTGATTCCATTACTCGGACTGGTGTCCTGTCTGTACATGATGAGTGAATTGGATGTTTCCAATTGGACCGGATTCGGCATCTGGCTTGTGGCAGGACTTGTGATTTATTTCGGATATTCATACAAAAACAGTAAACTTCGGAACCAGGTATAAAAGCATATTTTCATGATACATAGGAAAATCATTTTTATCACCGGAGCAACAGCCGGATTTGGGAAAGCCATTGCATACAAATTCGCGGCACACGGATGGGACATTATTTTGAATGGAAGAAGACGAGATCGCCTTAGCAGAATAGAACAGGATCTCATTGAGCAGTTTGGCATAAGGGTAATGTCCCTGCCATTTGATGTAAGAAACCGTGTGGAAGTGATGAATGCGATTCAAAATCTTCCGCACGACTGGAAGAGCATTGACGTTCTGGTCAACAATGCCGGATTAGCATCCGGACTATCTACCATACAAGAGGGGGATATTGATGACTGGGAGGTGATGATAGACACCAATATCAAGGGACTTCTATACGTTTCCAGAATGGTGATGCCGCTGATGATTCAGAAAAAGCAGGGACTGATAATCAACATGAGTTCGATAGCAGGCAAAGAAGCGTATTCACGTGGAAATGTGTACTGCGCTACCAAACATGCAGTAGACGCTCTCACAAAAAGCATGAGAATAGACTTATTAGAACATGGAATCAAAGTCACTTCTATTGATCCTGGAGCAGCTGAAACAGAATTTTCACTGGTAAGATTCAGAGGGGATGCCGAAAGAGCCAAGAAAGCTTATTCAGGATACACACCTCTGCATGCCGAGGATATTGCTGACATCGCTTACTTCGCCGCAACAAGACCTCCACACGTTGTGCTGAATGATATTGTAGTCACCCCATTGGCCCAAGCCAACACATCTTATATCCATAAAAATCAAATGGAGTAATTCCCTTTACTGTGAGGAACAGGATTTATTTTAAATCCTTATGATTTATAATTCATCCTAAGCCCATTTTAAGTTTTTTAATAAAGACTAAAACTATCGTTTTGAATCCGGATTGTATTTGAAAAATAATTATTGTCATTTCATTGGAAAATGATGAAAGCTGAGATTTTTTTCTCAGGATTTTTTAGCAATCTTGCGAGGCAATATGAAATCATTCAAGAAGGCGTTTTTCTATTCTCTCCTATCCCTTCTCAGCGGAATACTCCTTTGGGCTTCATGGCCTGAACGAGGAATGCCTGCATTGATTTTTATTGCTCTGACACCCTTGCTGTGGCTTGAGGAGCGCTTTCTTGAAAAAAAATCTTCAGGAAAGAGAAAGATCATGTTCCTTTATTATTACCTGGGCATGCTCACATGGAATTTCCTCACCACATGGTGGATTTGGAATTCCTCAGCTGTAGGAAGCATTGTGGCCATCGGATTAAACAGTTTTTTCATGGCTGTAATCTGGCAACTGTATTTCTCCACGCGAAAACGATACGGCACCGCAGTTGGTTATATCTCACTGATAGTATACTGGATTTCCTTCGAGTTCCTTCACATGAATTGGGAAATCTCATGGCCCTGGCTTACACTCGGAAATGTATTTGCCGATATGACCGAATGGGTTCAGTGGTATGAATACACAGGTGTTTTGGGTGGAAGCATCTGGGTTTTGGCATTAAACCTGTTAATCTTCCAGCTTTTTAAAAATCTGATCAAGCGTGACCTCATCATCCGTCTCAGGCAAATGAATTCCCTCATCCTTGCATCTGTCACGGTCATTCTGCTTTTTGCTCCGGTTTTTGTTTCAAAGCAACTATTGACAAGGCGAGGCGATACCGGCATACCGATGGAAGTTTGCATTGTACAGCCTAACGTTGACCCCTACAATGAAAAGTTCAAGGGAACAGGTTCCGAACAACTTGCAGGTATGCTAAGGCTTTCTTCTACTGTAGTTGACTCAGGAACAAGCTTGCTGGTATTTCCTGAAACAGCATTGCCTGACGGCATCTGGCTGGAGGAACTCTACATTCACCGCGATATTTTGCAAATCAAATCATGGTTGAACGCGTATCCGAAGCTTAATCTCCTGACAGGATTTACGGCATTCAGGCATTATCCCAAAGGCAGCGAACTTTCTCACACAGCAAGAAAATTCAGATATTCAGAGGACCATTTTGACGTCTATAATTCGGCCTTGATGATACGAAAAACCGACAGCATCCAGGTATATCACAAATCAAGGCTGGTGCCTGGAGTTGAAAAGATGCCATATCCGGCAATATTCGGTTTCCTTGAAGACTATGCAATAGAACTTGGTGGCACATCAGGAAGCCTGGGAATGCAGAATGACAGAAGAAATTTCATTACGCAAGACCATGTAAAAATTGCCCCTGCTATTTGTTATGAATCTGTATATGGAGGTTTCATGTCAGCATACATAAGAAAGGGTGCGGAATTTCTTGTAATCGTTACGAATGACGGATGGTGGGGCAATACAGCCGGATACAAACAACACATGCATTATGCACGATTAAGAGCGATAGAATTCAGGAAAAGCATTGCAAGATCAGCCAATACCGGAATATCTTGTTTTATCAACCAAAAAGGTGAAATTGTCAGCCGCACTAAATGGTGGGAAGAAGATGCCATCAAGGGAACTGTATACAGGAATAACAATATCACATTTTATGCACGATACGGCAACTACCTTGGTTTTATCGCCGCTTTTGTAAGTATTTGTATGCTGACTTTCATGCTGATAAAGAAAATGATCCATAAATAGTTTCCAAGCTCAATTATTATCTTTGCGGCCCGGCTTTTCCGGAATTTTTCACCCTCATCATTTTCACATGAAAACCTACGATGTTACAGTAATTGGCTCAGGTCCGGGTGGCTATGTCGCCGCGATACGCTGCGCACAGCTTGGATTGAAAACCGCGATTGTTGAAAGGTACGATTCCCTCGGAGGTACCTGTCTGAATGTAGGCTGCATTCCCAGCAAAGCTCTGCTCGACTCTTCCGAACATTATCACAATGCAAAACATAATTTTAAAACACATGGAATTGCCATCGACGGCCTGAAGGCAGAAATCACATCGATGATTGCGAGAAAGGATGATGTGGTAAAACAGAATGTGGAAGGCATCAAATTCCTGATGAAGAAAAACAAGATCGACGTGATTTACGGTCACGCATCATTTCTCAGCAACAAGAAAATTTCAGTCAAAGGTAAAAGCGGGACTGAAGAAATCAATTCTGATAAGTTTATTATAGCCACAGGTTCAAAACCTGCGACACTGAAAGGCATTGAAGCAGATAAGAAAAGAATAATCACATCCACGGAAGCATTGAATCTGAATGAAATTCCCGAGCACTTGATCGTAATTGGCGGCGGAGTGATTGGTCTTGAGCTGGGCTCTGTGTATGCACGATTGGGTGCGAAAGTTTCAGTAGTGGAGTTTATGGATTCCATCATTGCAGGTATGGATTTGTCATTAGGAAAAGAACTGCAAAAAGTTTTGCAGAAAACAGGATTCGAATTTTACTTAGGCCACAAAGTGACAGGGGCTAAAGCCGAAGCCAAATCAGTTGTGATCAGCGCTGAAGACAAGACAGGTAAGAAAATAGAACTCAAGGGAGACTACTGCCTTCTTAGCGTAGGAAGGAAAGCTTATACAGAAAAACTTGGACTGGAAAACACAAAGATTAAAACAGATGATCAGGGAAGAATAATCACCGATGATAAACTTCGCACCGCTGAAGACAACATTTACGCGATTGGTGATGTAGTGAAAGGTGCCATGCTGGCACACAAGGCCGAGGAAGAAGGTGTGTTTGTCGCTGAAAGTATCGTCGGACAAAAACCTCACATCAATTACAAGCTCATTCCAGGAGTCGTTTACACATGGCCTGAAGTGGCAGCATGCGGACATACAGAAGAGGAATTGAAAAAGGAAGGAAGAAAATTCAAATCAGGTGTGTTCCCTTTCAAAGCCAGCGGAAGAGCTAGGGCCAGTATGGACACAGACGGATTTGTAAAAGTGCTTACCGATGAACAGAGCGATGAGATTCTGGGAGTTCACATGATTGGTCCCCGTGCAGCTGATATGATTGCTGAGGCAGTTGTCGCAATGGAATTCCGCGCCAGCGCTGAAGACATTGCCAGGATGAGTCATGCACATCCTACCTATACAGAAGTTTTCAGGGAAGCATGTCTTGCAGCCACGGGAAACAGAGCCATTCACATTTGAACTGTATGGACAAGAGACAGAAAACAGGAGTATTGCTAGTCAATCTCGGAACACCAGACAGCCCATCCAGATCGGACGTAAAAATATATCTGACTGAATTTCTCAATGATCCCAGAGTGATTGACATTAGTCCTGTGGGAAGATATTTCCTTGTAAATTTCCTGATCATTCCTTTTCGTTCAGGAAAATCAGCTGCATTGTATAAGCAGATATGGACAGACAAGGGTTCTCCCCTGCTGTATTATACAAGAAGGCAGGCTGAATTGCTTCAGGAAAAGCTGGGAGATAAATTTGTCGTGGACTTCGCGATGCGTTACCGGAATCCATCCATTGAATCTGCGATTGCAAAATTCAATTCAGCACATTTTCAAAAGTTGATCATCCTTCCACTCTTTCCGCAGTATGCATCAGCCTCAACAGGCTCTGTGCATGAAAAGGTGATGGAAATTGTTTCCAAATGGCAGGTTGTACCTGATATCAGATTCATCAACAGTTATTGCGATGACCCAGGCTTTATCAGAGCCTTTTCAGAGATTGGCAGGAAATATCCTCATCACGAGCATGATCATGTGCTTTTCAGTTTTCACGGATTGCCCGAGAGACAAATCAGGAAAGCAGACTTGATCAATCATTGTTTGAAAGAAAACTGTTGCTCGACACTTAACTCAAACAATGCTTTTTGCTATCGGGCGCAATGTTATGAAACCGCAAGAAGAATCGCATCTGTGCTTGATATCCCTGCCGGGCGTTATTCTGTTTGTTTCCAGTCGAGGCTGGGCCGTGATCCCTGGATAAAGCCATATTCAGATGATGTGATCAGAGAAAGGGCTTCCCTGGGAGATAAGAAGCTTCTGGTTTTCGCTCCTGCGTTTACTAGCGATTGTCTCGAAACGATACATGAAATCGGAGTCGAATATGATGAACTTTTCAGAGAGCACGGGGGACAAAAAGTTCAAATGGTGGAAAGCCTGAATGACAACCCTCTATGGATCGACGCATTGGCGAAAATTGCAGAAGGCGCAGCGGGAAGCTGATTTTTCATTAACTTTCTCATTCAAAATTTCAGGCCATGAATATTAAATCTATTTATGTCAATCTGCCTGTGAAGGATCTTGACAAAACAAGAAAATTCTGGAATAATCTCGGTTTCAGTTTTAATGAGCAATTCAGTGATGAAAAAGCATTATGCCTCGTGCTGAATGAAGGCAAGATGTATTCGATGCTGCTGAAAGAAGAGTTCTTTCAGACCTTTACAAACAGACCTCTCGCCGGATCATCCGTTACCGGAGTATTAATTGCCATTGAAGTCGACACTCGTGAAAGAGTCGATGATGTAATTGGAAAAGCTATTAAAAACGGAGGCAGTCGCTACCGCGAAAAAGAGGATCACGGATGGATGTATTATGATTGCTTCGCAGATCCTGACGGACACCAATGGGAAGTGATGTTTATGGATCCTGCTAAAATACCTCAAGCACAAGAATGAAAAAGATGGAAGTCGAAATCCTGATTAATGCGAATCAGGAAAAAGTTTGGGATTCCGTAGTCAATCCTGAAAAATATAAAGCCTGGACAAAAGTATTCCATGAAGGCTCCTACTTTGAAGGAAACTGGAAACAAGGAGAAAAAATCCTCTTTCTTGCTATAAGTGAAGAAGGCAAAAAAGAAGGTATGGTATCAGAAATTGCAGAAAGCCGTTATCCCGAATATATCTCTATTCGACATCTTGGAATGATCAGTGACGGGATTGAAGACACCAGCAGTGATGAAGTCAGAAAGTGGGCTCCGTCTTATGAAAACTACACATTCATCAGGGAAGGCAAGGATCAAACAAAATTTAAAATGGACATGAATATCGATGAAGAATATTACGATATGTTCATGGAAATATGGCCTAAAGCGCTCAAGCTTTTAAAAGAAGTGAGTGAAAAATGAATGCCAAAGAGAGCGGAATTTTAAAGGGAAAAGTGTTCGGAACACCCTGAAATCGTGTCTTAATCTTCGTCTGGTGAATAGCTTGGCAGGAATTACTTGATCAAATCTTTTACTTTCATGGCAGTTCTTTTCAAGAAGCTATCTTTTCCGTTTGCCATCCAGTTGATCATCTTGTGTACAAAAATTGATTTTGTAGTGTAAAACTCTCTGAAATACATGCCATCTCGTTTGTCTTCACCTTTTTTCCTGAAGAGAGAAAAGTTTCTCAATGGGGTCTTAATGTACTCGTAATTCTCAAGGTTGGTTTGAACAAAACGCTCCACCAGTCTGGTGCTGCGCATCCAGGTGTCGTGCATGAGAATATAACCTCCGTTTTCGAGCAACAAATTTGAATAATAAAAGTCGACCAGGATGCCGTCGAATTTATGGTCGCCATCTATGAATATGAAATCGAACTTCTTGCCTTGACGTACCAATTCCGGAAGAACATTGTGTGAAAAATCTCCGTGAAAATCCAAACGCTCCCGTAAGCCAAGCTTTTCAATATTTTTAAGCCCCAAATGCTTGTAATTCTCCTGAAAAGGATCCATGGCTATGTGTGGCCTGCCAGTGGCTGCCATAATGTGAGAGGCTGACTTAGCAAAGGCGAATCCGACTTCCAGAGTACGTGAAAGCCCATGCTCGCGAATAAAATCATATATAAATCTTGCCTCTTCGGTCTTCACAGGCGAAGCAGTATCCCACTCAGGGATTTCAAGCACTTTTAAAATTTCTTCGGGAGTCATTATTTAATTAACCTGACTGGTAATCAGATACTTGCAGGTGTCAGCTGCACTTCATTTGAAATTGGAGCGCGAACTTACAAATTGCTGCAGTTTTAAGCAAGTTTCCACGATAGAGCCGAAGGTTAATATCAGTAGAAAGAATACTTTTACTTTTCATTTCAGAACTCAATACCTAATGTTAATCAGATCAGAAATAATTATAGACGCTCCCAGACCCGAAGTGGTTGAATTATTCGACAATCCAGATAATTTAAAAAAATGGCAGCCTGAACTGAAGTCACTGGAACATCTCAGCGGAACACCGGGACAAACTGGAGCGAAATCCAGGCTTCGTTACAAGTCAGGAAAAAGGGAAGTAATTCTTCTTGAAACGATTCATAAAAAAAATTTACCTGATGAAATGGAACTAAGCTTCGAAGCACCCGGAGCAAACAATCGAACCTATATCACATTCACAGAAATTGAGGGGGGAAAAACAAAGTATGTCACAGAACAGGAATTCAAATTCACGGGAATGATGAAACTGATCGGATGGATGATGAAAGGAATTTTTGAAAAGCAATCGATGAAATATCTTATGCAGTTCAAATTCTATGCAGAATCTGAGCTGAAAAAAGCACGATAAATATACGTTTATAAATTCTAGCCTTCTTTTTCTTCGACTCTGAACCTTTAATTCAACTCCTGACAAATGAAAAAACAATACAAGCGAGTTCTATATTAGATTCGAAAATAAGATTAATTTTAATCTGGCTTTGATATTAATCTTATAGACTAAACTGAGTCAGGCAACTGTACGAGCAAGTTTCGTCTGGCATTCAGCGAGTAGTTTATATATCTGTCAAATTGAATTGAAATAAGTCATAACAAATTACTTTCATCGATATGGGCAAAATCTGCTTAAACCTGGCAATCTCACTGGATGGATTTATTGAAGGACCGGATGGTTCTTTCGACTGGTGCTTTACGGATCAGGATTACGGTATGACAGAATTTTTAGGACAGACTGAAGCGATTCTTTTCGGGAGAAAAAGTTTTCAGGTTTTGAAAGAAATGGATTCTGACCCTTATCCTGATAAATTGAAATATATTTATTCGAACACCCTCACTTATTCCGGAAAAAATCTATTAACAATCAGTGATCATGCAGTGGAGAGAACACTTGATTTAAAAAAGGAATATGAAAAAGACTTGTGGCTTTTCGGAGGCGCCAAGCTGATAGCTGAAATGCAGAAGGCGGATTTGATAGATGAATACATCCTTTCTATCCATCCGATTCTGCTTGGCGCAGGTAAACGACTGTTCTCCTCTGATCAGGAAAAACTGCTGCTAAAACTTCTGTCAACAAAAGAATACAGCAGCGGCCTTGTGCAATTACATTATTCAAGGAAACAATAAAGATTAGTTCCTGATAAACTTCAGCATTTTGCTTTCGCTTGAAGACTGAAGCAGCAAGACATAAATTCCAGGCTGCAAGACGGAGACATTCAGCTCTTTTTGATCATTGCCAGAAAGTTCCAGGTTGCTTTCCAAAATCATTCTTCCACTGGAATCATAGACAAACATTCTGCAATTTCCTGCAGGATAATTTCTAAAATTGAGGCTTAATAATTCACCTGCAGGATTCGGGAACAGCTCAACATAAGTTAATCTGACCGGCAAACTCCTCGATGACTGGCAAGAAATATAACTTACCTGGACAGCATCAAAGTTTTCACATCCGTTGCCGTCTCTTATCAGCACCGAATAATTTCCAGGATTATTAACGATCAATGTTTGACCAGTACTTCCATTTGACCATGTATAGGATGAAAATCCTGCGCCGGCATTTAAAATATAAGATTGCCCCAGGCACAATACAGTGTCAGGACCTAGATCCAACGCCGGAGTAGTATAATTATAACCGATACTCACTGTAGCATAACCAGGGCATCCGAGATAATCAGTTACCTCGACTGTATGAACACCGGGCGCGAGATTGCTTATATATGCAGTACTGTCACCATTAGGACTCCATCGATAAAAATAAGGAGGTGTTCCTCCTGAACCCATTGCAAGAGCTGTACCGTCTTCGCCGTCCTGGCAATTTGCATTTGTTGACGAAACAATCGTGGCGACGATACCTGAAGTATTGCCTACATAGGCACTGGCAGAATTAATGCAACCGTGGATGAGGTCTTCCACAAGCACTGAATAATTCCCCGACAAAAGTCCGCTTGCAGAGGAATTTGTGCTCACAGCAGGAGTCCAGGTATAACTGAAATTTCCACTGCCACCGCTTACATTTGCTGATGCAGTTCCGTTAGCAACAAGGCAGGCTGCAGGAGTAGTGCTCATGTTCAGATTAAACGGAACAGCTGCAGAAATTGATTGGCTGGCGCTTGCGCTACAGCCGTTCCTGTCAGTTACCAGCACATTATAACTTCCCGGTCCAAGTCCGCTAGCAGTCTGTGTATTTTGTACAGGAACAGTATTCCATGAATACATATACGGCGTCGTTCCACCTGAAGGAATTGCAGAGACAGAACCTGGCTGACTGCCACAGCCTGCATTCACTCCACTGGTGCTCACTGTCAACAGCGGAGGTTCAGTGATTGTGAAAGTCCTGCTGGCGACGCAGCCTCTTCCATCTACAATGGTAACAGAATATGTCCCGCCCTCCAGATGCGAAATCCTGGAACCTGTGAGTTCTCCCGGCATCCAGTAATAATCGAAAGGTCCGGTTCCAACCGGCACCGCTCTGGCCCATCCATCATGCGCACCGAAACATGACACGGATGGACTGGAATTGACCGTCACTGACATTGCGGAAACATAGACCAGATAAGCATATGACTGCACACCATTGGAAGGGCAGGCATCATCACGCACACTGACAATAAATGTGTACGGCAAACTCCTTACATGATTCTGTCCTGGCGTCCAGCAGAACGTACCAACCGGTCTGCGGTCAGGGACATGTGTTAAGCTGGCGCCGGGAATACCCTGGTTCCACCAGATTGTAAGAGAATCACCGACATCAATATCGCTCGTAAATATGTCAAAGCAGAGCTCATTCTCTGCGCAGACATATGCTTCAAATATATTGGTTCCATTTATACCCGATGCAACCGGAAGGTTGTTATTGCATTGAATGGTGTAGATCTGTATATCACGCATTGTGCTTCCTATCAGCACACCATTTCTGTATTCTTCCACCAATACTGCTATCACACCAATTTCAGGAGTAACAGGATGCATGAACACATCGCCCGACAATCCATTGAGAGCGACAGGCGGAACCGAAGTGATTGGATTGCTGACAGAATACCCGGGATTGTATTGAACAGGTGTGGTTCTTGTCGAAAGAGGATTTACAAAACTATATACCAGTGAATCTCCGTCAATATCCAATACACCGTGATTGTAATAATTATTCTGGTTTATGCACATGAACGCAATAGGAATATTCGTGAAGATCGGAGAATTGTTGTCTGTAACCATGTTGTTCAGATGAGCCTGAATGTACATGTTGTAAGAATCCGGATTGGGGAGAGTTGTGATTGCGGCATTCCTGCAGCAGGCGGAAACTCCAAGAATCCAGTCATTGCACTGCGCAGGCAAAGTGATTGTATCTCTGTATTCCCATTTCTGTATTCCGGGAGCGCTGCCACCGTTGCATGTGGTGACCGCACTCGGACAAGTATGAGTGATCTCCTGCCCTGTTCCGGGCACTTGCGTCATAGTGAAATTCAGATTCATATTGCACATTGCGGAGCTTACTGTGAGACCAATTGTCGTTTGAGCCGGAATCCCAATACAATCACGGTAGAAAGTATAGGTCACGATATACTGCCCTATGCCTATATTTTGGTAAGTGAGATCTGCTCCTGCCATGTGTGTAGCATTGGCTGGCTTTATGACTGAACTCATCGTTAACAACATACTGGACAAAACTGCAATATGGAAGGAAGTTTTTCTCTGAAATGAACATTTAGTTAGCATTTTCATAATCTGGAGTTTCGGTAAGCATAAACTGTATTATTGAGTGCAATCAGGATGTCGTTTATAGAATCAGCATGAAAATCAATATTAGAAAATATCTTTAAAACTAAGCAGGATTTAGCTAAAAATCAAAGGTTTTAAGTACATTTGTACGTTAAATTTCAGGTTAAAACAAGGCTTGTATATATACAGGCCGTTATTATAGTCCAGAGTTGCATTCAAGATGAAAGAATGGATTAAAAAAATTGGCATTGCCGGATTTCTTTTTTTCACCATTAAGGGGATAATCTGGCTATTCATATTCTATTTTGCCGGCAAATCCTGTTTCGGATTTAGTTTTTAATAATTTTTTCTGATGATAATTTTTAACTCCATGAGGCAAAACATTGAGCTGAAGGGGAAATTCGTTACTGATGACATTTCAAGAAATCTGATGTCATTTGAATACTCAATTTTCCTGAACAGCAATGATGAGAATGTAGAGAGCAGTGACCAGTATTCAGCATATGATTTTCTTATTGCCGTGGATGCTCTGGAACTGATCGAACCCGGGAATTATGCTTTTGAAAATCTTCAAAATTCATTTCAAAGAAATCCCGACTGGCATTTTGGATTCTTGTCATATGATCTCAAAAATCAAATTGAAAACCTTGACTCCTACAATGCTGACAGAATGCAAATTCCCTTATCAGGATTTTTCATTCCCAGATTTGTTTTTTACGGAAAGGATGGGAAAATTTTCGCTTCATTTCGTAAAGATCAAAACACCAAAGAAGATGCACTTAAATGCTGGACCGATGTCACAAAGTCTGCAAAAGCCAATACACACCTTGTTGAACCGGAAATCAGCGCAGGCACAAATCAAATCCGGTATATTGAAAATTGCCATAGCGTAAAAAAGCATATAAGGTATGGAGACATTTATGAAATGAATTATTGTCTGGAGTTTTTTTCACAAGGCACAGATATTGATACCGCACATGTATACAACAGACTCAATAATCATTCACCAATGCCTTTTTCAGCTTTTCTCAAAATGAAAAACATTCACGCTGTATGCGCCAGTCCGGAGCGCTTCATTGCCAGAAGAGGCAATAAAATCATTTCACAACCTATCAAAGGAACAGCACCACGCGGAAAGACTGCAGAGGAGGATGAAAAAATCAAGAATGAATTATCATCAAGCCTAAAAGAGCGCTCGGAAAATATTATGATCACAGACCTTGTAAGAAATGATTTGAGTCGCACAGCTGCCAAAGGAAGTGTGAAGGTAGAGGAGCTCTGCGGAGTTTATACTTTTAAAAACCTGCATCATATGATATCCACTGTTGTATCTGAACAAAAGCCCGGAGTCGGATTGGCAGAAATCCTGAAAACAACTTTTCCCATGGGCTCAATGACAGGAGCGCCTAAAATCAGAGCCATGGAACTCATAGAAGAATTCGAGGATTTCAGACGCGGACTTTACAGCGGAAGCATCGGATATATAAGTCCTAACGGTGACTTCGACTTTAATGTGGTGATCAGAACAGTGCTGTATAATTCCGACCTGAAGGTAATTTCCTTTATGGCTGGAAGCGCAATTACCACAGACGCTGATCCGGAAAAAGAATACAGAGAATGCCTGTTAAAAGCGGAAAGCATGATGAAGGCCCTGGGAATGCAGATTGCAACTTCACAATAGAGAACTGATACAGTTAAATAATTAATTTTGTCCTGAAGGCAATAGTGAATAAAGAACTTTCTTATACGGACTTAAATATTCTTGACAAGAGCAAGTCTTATCTCCTTGCATTTAGTGGCGGACTAGACTCGGTTGTTTTATTTCACATACTGATAGAAGGGGGATATAAGTTTTCAGCCGTGCATTGCAATTTTACGCTCAGAGGAAAAGAATCAGATGATGATGAATTTTTCGTTAAACATATTTGCAAATCTGCAGGGATTAGATGCTTCACGAAGCGCTTTGATACTGCTAAAATAAACAGCAAATCCGGTAAATCAATCCAGGAAACAGCCAGGGAACTAAGATATAAATGGTTCGAAGAATTGAGAAAGAAGTACAAATTTGATTCTATCCTTACTGCTCATCATCTCAATGATAAAATTGAAACTTTTTTCATCAACCTCATCCGAGGAACCGGGTTGAAAGGCCTGACAGGTATGCCTAAACACAGAGATAATATCATACGGCCAATGATTGATTTTAAAAGATCCGATCTTCTGGCTTACGCAAAGAAAAACAAACTTGAGTGGCGGGAGGATTCTAGTAATGCTAAGAGCGATTATCTCAGAAATAAACTCAGGATTAAAATCATTCCTGAACTGGCTGCTTTGAGGGAGGGATTCGAAGGCAGGATGAAATCGAATATTGAGAATTTACATTCATCTGAATTAGTGCTTGAAGATCTC
Source organism: Bacteroidota bacterium (assembly GCA_003389385.1). GTDB lineage: Bacteria > Bacteroidota > Bacteroidia > AKYH767-A > 2013-40CM-41-45 > QQVM01. Next base: position 126,627 of record QQVM01000017.1, on the reverse strand, counting down.
CTGAAAGAAAAATTGTCACAAATAACGCTTGAATCCAAGGGCGGGCGAAGGGTGATTGACATGATCCGACTCAGGGATGAGAAACATCCCGAAGAATTACTTGCTGCCATTATGCATTCAATAGGAATTCAGGCGAATCTGGCTAAGTCTTTACTTGAGCATGATGGTTCAGGCAAATTGTTTTATTCTGGGAAATTCAGATTACTAAGGGACCGGAATAAAATCATCATTGAAAAGCAATCGGACGGAAAACTCTCAGGAATCAAGGTTAAAAAAGTCACAAGAGAGATTTCTCTCGGAAGTCAATCCCTGCGATTTGAATTCAAAGAATGGAATAGAACCAAAATCAAGGCAGATGACAGTAAGATTCAGATACTGGATGCTGGCAGGCTGAAATTTCCGCTATTGATAAGGCCCTGGCAGGCAGGTGACGCATTTGTGCCTCTTGGGATGAAACAGAAAAAGAAGGTCAGCGACTATCTGACGGATAAAAAAATCGACCTTTTCTGTAAGGAAAATTGCCATTTGCTCTTGTCAGGCAGGGACATTGTATGTATCTTAGGGCATAGAATTGATGACAGATACAAAGTCAGCGATCACACAAAAACTACTTACATAATCAGGCTGCAGAATGGAAACGAATGAAGAGAAACCCTTATTCGAGGAAAAGCAATATCTCGGGTACAACCCTCTTAGCCTGCTTAGACGCCTGCTGATGGCTTTGTTTTGCTTCGGACTGTATTGGTGGAAAACTCATCATGGACGAAACGGTGATCTTTTTTTCTGGCTCGGCATTACCATCATTGTTATTTCAATTATTCTGCTATTCGTATTGCACATCAAACTCAGAGTATATAAAAATTACATTGAACTGGACGGATTGTGGACATCAAAAAAAGTGAAGATCGATCTTAAAAATATTATCAGGATAGAAAGAAAAAAATACAGCAAGTATCATCTGAACAATCCTGTTTTCAATTTAAAACTTAACGGGCTTGTCCGTTTTTACACCGGTGGGAATGATGCAGTAGAAATCACTTCGTCTGAAGGAAAACATACACGCATCGGGACTCAGAAGCCTGCTGAACTGGAATCTGTCCTCAGGAAGCTCACAACACCTGCAGTCTGAATATTACTGAAGGAATAATGAAACCGAATATCACACTGATTGAAAAGGAGAAAATTTCCGGATTGAAATTTCCGAAAGGTGATGTACTTCAGGATGACTATGCAATTAAACAGAGACGTTCTGACTTGGAAAAAGCATTGCGGTTGGGAAATGCCGAGTACCAGAAAGTGAAAATCATTTTTGAAAGCGATTCCGGAACCATGTGCACAGAAACCACTATTTGGAATCTGACCGAAAATTATGTCATTTTGAAAAGTAACGTTGACATTCCGATCAGAAGCATACACGAGGTGGAACTGATCTGATTATTCCTTCACGAACTTTTGGATAACCGGACCATTGAGAGTGTGTACTCGTAAAAAATAAATTCCAGGTTTCAAATTTTCAAGAAACAGTTCATGAACCGTTTTGGCCTGAACCATTTTTTCCAGGACAACTTTTCCCTGACTGTTTACTACGTCGAATTTGTACTCTCTTCCGCAAATCAATCCGTTGACTGTAAAATTCAGATGATCTCTTGAAGGATTTGGAAATACCTTCCACTCTATTCTGGAGTCATCGTATTCATTCACCTTTACAGGACAACGAAAATCGCTTTTGTAAAATACCGTTCCCGGAGCGGTAAAACCTGAGTCTTGTAAAAACCAATTATAAGAACTGTAAAGAAAATAAATGCTGCCGTCAGTGCTATCCTTTTGTGTTACGATATGAGGATGATCATCCTTATGTGGTGACTGCATTAATTGAAAACGGGAATTCACATTGAATGGCCCTCTGTATGTGCCATTTGAATAGTTATACACCATTACTTGTCTGTCGAGCATGGAGCTTGTTGTGTCAACACGAGGCTGAAAATGCACTTCATTATCAAGATAAAATGCATGGACATTCAAATCACTTTGTGGGTAGATGATTACATCCTGCAATACTCCTCCTTGTGATGAATATTGAACCAGTCTTGCTATGCTATCGCCCGGCTGGTCAATAATTACGCATCCCAAACCGACCTTTTTAATGGATGTAGGATTTGATAAAAAAGATCCGAATACAGTATCCGCCAAAGTTGTGTAATTATTCCTTTCAATCAGTTTGAAGCGATAAGCACCTGAAGAATCGATGCCGAGTACAGCGAAAGCCCAATGGTAATCCGCCAGAACCGGTTTCATGCCAAGATTATCAGAATAAAGAACAGTGCTTAGCAGGGAATCATACACTATGAAATTATCGCTCGAGACAGAATTTTTTATAATAACATTTTTATTGTAGTGCACACTTGCATGAAGAACACTGTCGCTGCTTAAATTAGCACGATGAGTTATGAGCACAGAATCACACCATCCGCTTGGGTAGGAAATATCATAAAGACTTAATTGATTTTCATTTCCAATTATAATCCTCTTGGATAAATATGGACCTAATCCATCCGGAAGTACAGACATGATCTTAGCATAGAAAACCGGAAGAGAATCAGCATGTACATATTGGCCGGTATGGCAAGCCACATAGCCGAAGGAAGCGTGAATTCCTATCGCGCTATCCCCCTCTGCTACCACAAGATTCATAAAATGTCCGCAGACATTATTCGCGTATATTGTAATAGTTTTCCCTTTGTCTTTAGCGAATCCGGCACACGGTATCATAAAAAAGAACAAACAAAAGAAAGTTAAGACAGGATTTGATTTTGTGATGAACTTCATTGGCTGAAAATTTATTTTAATAAGATTGATTGAGAGGGGTAAATACCAAACAGAATTTTCTCACATTCTGTATGATTAATTAAAACTAATTAAATATATCTTTGCTTTTCATTAATATCACCTAAAAATTAAATAATATGAGAAAATACTTCTGGTGGATTGTCCTTGGTCTGCTTGTCATCTGGGGAATCAGCTCCTACAACGGACTTGTTGGCATCCGTGAAAATGTAAACAAATCCTGGGCGAATGTAGAAAACCAATACCAGCGCAGAGCTGATCTCATTCCGAACCTCGTTGAAACCGTGAAGGGAGCAGCAGATTTTGAGAAGTCAACGCTGGAAGCCGTCACACAGGCAAGAGCCAGTGCGACCAGCATGAAGATTGACCCGAATGATCTCACTCCGGAGAACATACAGAAATACCAGGCAGTGCAGGGCCAACTTGGAAGTGCTCTGGGAAGGCTCCTTGCTGTAGCTGAGAATTATCCGCAGCTGAAAGCTGTTCAAAATTTCCAGGATCTTCAGGCTCAACTCGAAGGTACAGAGAACAGAATCAACGAAGCAAGGCGTCAATACAATGAAGCAGCCCAATCATATAATACACAAAGACTAAGCTTTCCGCGAGTAGTCCTTGCCAGAATTCTGGGATTTGGTGAAAAGCCATACTTCGAAAGCGACAAGGGCAGCGAGAAAGCGCCTGATGTAAAATTCTAATGAGCGTAGAAGACTATTTTTCCGAGCAGGACAGGCAACAGATTCTGTCATCGATAAAAGAGGCTGAAAAAAACACCTCCGGTGAAATTCGTCTCTTCATTGAAAAGAAATGTGAAGGCAATGTTCTCGACAGGGCAGCTTACATTTTCCATGAAATCGGAATGGACCGAACACAGGAAAAAAACGGTGTACTCTTTTACATGGCTTTTGACTCACACAAGTTTGCCATCTTAGGCGATTCAGGTATAAATGCCAAAGTTCCTGAAGACTTCTGGCATGAGATTAAAATGATCATGCAGCAACATTTTGTTGACGGAAATTTCGTCAAGGGCCTGAAAGAAGGCATTCGCCTTTCCGGACATGCATTATCCCTTCACTTCCCTTACAGCAAGTCAGACAAGAATGAGTTGCCGGATGACATCATTTTCGGGAAAGGCAAAGCATGAGTAATAGATTGTTATCAAAAATTGAATCAATTTGCGGATTTCAGATTAAATCCCACTTTCCGCCTTTTGCATTCCTGATCTTTCTGTTTACACTGACAGCACCCTTTGTATTAGCCGAAAAAGATTTTCCCGAAAAAGCAAACACTCTTGTCAGTGACTTTGCCAACATGCTCAGCAAGGAAGAGCATTCTCAACTGGAAAGAAAACTTGTGGCATTCAACGACAGCACTTCCACACAGATCGCAGTCGTGATCATGAGATCAACCGGCAATTACGAGATTTCAGAGTATGCGGTCCGTTTGTACAATCACTGGGGAATCGGACAGAAGGATAAAAACAACGGTGTGCTCGTTCTGGTCGCTATAGAAGACAGGAAAGTATTTATCAATACAGGATACGGGATTGAAGGTGTGCTTCCTGATGCATTATGCAAGCGCATTGTGGAAAATGAAATTGTTCCGGCTTTCAGGGCAGGAATGATTTACAAAGGTCTGGACGATGCGACGAATTCCATCATGCGAATAGTGGCAGGAGAATACACTGCGGATCAGTATATGAAAAAAGGTTATGAAAAAGATTCGCCTGCATGGTTTCTCATTCTACTTTTTGTATTCATCTTCATACTCATTTCTGTCTTGAAAACAAGGGATGTCAATCGATATGCTAGAAGAAACAATCTTTCATTCTGGGCAGCATGGGCATTGATGAATGCCGCAATGGACCGTTCCAGAGGTTCTTGGGGTTCATTTTCGGGAAAAGGATACGGCGGAGGAGGATTTGGCGGAGGCTTTGGAGGTTTTGGAGGAGGTATGTCCGGAGGCGGTGGCGCAGGTGGAAGCTGGTAGAAAAAATTCTGAATTTAAATTACCGATGCAAGTAAAAAGACTTTTACTTTTTTTATTTCTGGTTTTTCTGGCAGCATGTGGTGGCCGTGATAATAAGCGTAATGTACCTTTGATCGGATTTCTTGATCTATTGCATGATGAAACACTTGCTCAGGCAAAAAAAGGATTTTTTGTTGCCCTCAAAGAAAATGGATTTAGTCCTACTGATGGCAGCGTTGAAATTCTCTACCGCAATGCGCAGAACGACCAGCCTACACTTATTCAGGCTTGTGATTATCTGATTTCTCAAAAGGTAGACCTCATCGCCACCAATCCGACTTTGTCAACCATCACTGCAGTGCAACGCACATCCAGAATTCCGATATTCATGATGGTCTCCCCCAGCCCTGAAATCGCCGGACTCACAGATGAATCCGGGAATGCTCCGCCAAACCTCTTCGGTGTGTTTGAAACTCTTGATTATATAGATACTTCACTTGCCCTGATAAAATCTGTAATGCCGGATGCGAAGAAAATCGGCACAGTCTTTAATCAATCGGAGCCGCAATCTGTTGATGCACTGGAGCAGATCAGAAAAGGATGCGAAAGCCTTGGTTTGCAAATTGAAGCCATGCCGGTGAACAATTCGAATGAAACACAGTTGGTGGTCGCTGCCCTGTTGAATAAAAAAATTGATGCATTCTTTGCCTTGCCCGACAATGTTGTATTTTCATCAATGGAAGTGATTGTGCAGTTATGCGACAAGGCATCTGTTCCTGTATTCACCAGTGAAGAAGGCCTTGTGATGAGAGGAGCACTGTGCGCTTATGGCGCTGACATGTATTCATGGGGTTATCAATCTGGCTTGCAGGCCGTGAAAATGCTTCAGAGCCGTACCGCAGAAGGCTTAAAGCCTGAACCTGTTGAGTTCAGAAGAAGAGTTTACAATCCGGAAAAGTCCAAATTGTTTGGCCTTGAATTCGACAGCACATTTACTGCGGTAACAAGGCCCTGATTTTATAGTCAATCTGAATGGATTTTTATTTGTCTGCAATCCTGCTCGGCTTAGGTTTCTCTTCCATGGCGATGGGAATATTCATCTCCATGAAAATCTTTAATATTCCTGACATCACCACTGACGGGACATTCACTTTGGGAGGAGCACTGACAGCCGTATTAATCATGTCTGATTTTCATTCACTCCTCAGCATGCCGGCTGCATTTTTGTTATGTGCATTTGCAGGTGCAATCACAGGATTCATCCATGCAAAAATGAAAGTGAATGCTCTACTTGCCGGAATTCTTGTAATGACAGCATTGTATTCAGTCAACCTGGCAATCATGGGCAAGTCCAATATTCCGCTGATTGGGAAAGCATTGGTTTTTGAAATAATCACATTTGCTGAGGACGGAAATCTAAACCGCTTTGTCTACCTCTTTCTTATGATACTGATCTGCGCTTTTTTTCTTGACCGTTTGCTGAAAACAGATTTTGGCATAGCGATGAGAGCCACCGGAAATAACGAACAAATGGCAAGGTCGAACGGAATCAATACTGACAGAATGAAAATCACAGGCCTTGCAATCGCCAACGGCTTTACCGGCTTAAGCGGATATCTGATTACACAGGTACAGGGATTCGCTGACATCAACATGGGAATTGGTGTCGTGATTCTCGGATTAGGATCTGTGATGATGGGAGAAATGATTGTCCGGCTTTTCGGATCCAATTCAATAATAATTCAAATCACGGCTGTTATTTCAGGCAGTATCCTTTTCCGGCTAGTGCTTGCATTTGCACTCTCAATAGGCATTGACCCACTCTATCTCAAACTTGTTGTGGCAGTGTTTGTATTGCTCATCATCAGCATTCCAAATCTGAGAAAAAGCCATGCTTGAAATCCGGAACCTGCAAAAGCAATTCAACAGAGGCACAGCCAATGAAATCACTGCTGTTGACAAACTGAATTTTCAGGCCTGGCGAGGTGAATTTATCATTCTGGTAGGCTCGAACGGATCAGGTAAAAGCACACTGCTGAATCTCATTGCAGGCAATTTGAATGCTGACTCGGGAAGTATAAAACTGAATGGAGATGAAATCGTTGAATACAAAGAGCATGAGAGAAGCCGGTTGATCGGGAGAATTTTTCAGAACCCGCTTTCAGGAACCTCACCTGATCTGAGCATACTTGAAAATTTTCGCCTGGCCTACCTGAGAGACAAGTGTAAAAGTCTGCGGATTGGAACCGGTAATGATTTCAGGGAAATGATCAGCGAAAAAATCAGGGAGCTGAACATGGGTTTGGAAAAAAAACTTGATCAGGAAATGGGAAAACTGTCAGGCGGACAAAGACAAGCGCTCACTTTGCTGATGTCTGTTTTCGCAAGACCCACGCTTCTTCTGCTTGACGAACCCACCGCAGCGCTTGACCCGAAATCTTCTGTACAATTGATGAAACTTACCGAAATGCTTATTCAGGACAATCAGATCACGGCAATTCTTGTCACGCATAACCTGAAAGATGCACTTCAGTATGGGAATCGCATTTTACAGATGTCTGAAGGAAAAATTATCCGGGATTTTGACGCAGAATCAAAGAAAAATCTGAACCTGAATGAATTAGTAAGCTGGTTCTGAGTGCGATTTTTTCATATTTTCGTCGATTCCAGAAATAAACATTTGATAAAAAAATTCGTTTCCAATATAGTTTCACGGTAATTTATATGAATCCATTTATGATGAAAAAATTCATCCTGGCAGGGATATTATTTCTACTGAGCCAGTTTGCTTTTTCTCAGATCCTGAATCCGGCCAAATGGACCTTCAGCACTGAGCAAAAACAAGATGGAGAAGTCAACCTCATCTTCAAAGTGAAGATGGATGAAGGCTGGCATATTTACTCCCAGTTTACGCCTGACGGCGGACCACTTCCAATGGTTTTCCGTTTCGATCCTGCTTCATGTTATGAACGGATCGGAAAAGTTCTGGAACCTAAGGCGCATGAAGATTTCGATTCCATCTTCGGAGTTAAGGTGCTTATTTTCGAGAAAGAAGTTGTATTCACACAAAAAATAAAATTAAAGGGTCCTCAATGTAAAATAAGCGGAACAATAGAATATCAGGTTTGCAAGGAAGCCTGCATTTTTCAGGAAGAGGATTTTACTTTTCAGGTTAAAGGCGGGGGCGAACAGATAGGCAGCGGCAAAATCATAGACAGCAGTGTCGCAGTTCTCATTCAACCTGAAATGCAGGGGCCCGATTTGCAATACGAACTCAAACCCGACGAATCAAAAGCCGATTTCAGCATAGCAAATCCTCATACTCAACTTGAAGAAGGCTGCGGTGAGGGAGGAACAAGCGGAAGATCTCCTGTACAGGGATTATGGGGAATTTTTATCGCAGGAATGATTGGAGGATTGCTTGCATTGCTTACACCTTGTGTGTTCCCAATGATTCCGCTAACAGTAAGCTTCTTCACCAAACGCAGCGGAGGAAGGAAAAAAGGAATTCAGAATGCTCTGCTTTATGCAGCATCAATCATCCTGATCTATGTATCTCTTGGTTTACTGGTAACAGTATCCTTTGGAAGTGATGCCCTGAATGAACTTGCCAGCAACGCTTTCTTCAACATGGCATTTTTCATCATCTTCATCATATTCGCTATTTCATTCTTCGGCGCTTTTGAAATCACACTGCCTGCATGGCTGATTAACAAAGCTGATGCGGCAAGTGACCGCGGAGGACTTATCGGAATTTTCTTCATGGCCTTTACCCTGTCGCTTGTATCATTTTCATGCACTGGCCCTATTATCGGGACACTGCTTGTGGAAGCAGCACAGGGAAGAAGCTATCTTGGTCCGATTGCTGGCATGACGGGATTCTCATTTGCACTCGCTGTGCCATTTGCTCTCTTCGCCCTCTTTCCAAACTGGCTAAACTCATTACCCAAATCAGGCGGATGGCTGAACACTGTGAAGGTCTGCCTTGGATTCCTCGAATTGGCCCTGGCCTTCAAATTCCTTTCAAATGTTGACCTGGCTTATCACTGGGGATTTCTCAAGCGTGAATTGTTTGTGGCCATTTGGGTAGTCATTTTCGGAGTGATGGGTGCTTACCTGCTAGGGAAAATCAGACTTTCGCACGACAGTGAAACTGAAGGAATATCTGTTACACGCATGGTATTCGCATTGCTGTCACTCACCTTTTCTCTTTACTTGCTTCCGGGAGTTTGGGGAGCGCCACTGAAACTGATCAGCGGATTTCCGCCACCGGAGTTTTATAAAGAGTGGAAAACAGGCCATGAAAGTGAATGTCCGCATGACCTGACTTGTTTTCACGATTACGAGGAAGGAATGAGATATGCTAAAGCTCAGGGAAAACCAGTTATGATAGATTTCACAGGGTGGAGCTGTGTGAACTGTCGCAAGATGGAAGATTATGTATGGAGCGATCCCAAAGTGCTGAAAAGGCTGTCTGAACAATACGTACTGATTTCACTGTATGTAGATGACAAGACGAAGCTTCCGGAAGACAAACAATTCACTTCACCGGTAACAGGAAAGCGAATCAGGACTACAGGAAATAAATGGAGCGATTTTCAGGCAACCGCATACCAGACAAATTCACAGCCCTACTATGTTTTGTTGGACAATAAAGGCAAACTTCTGGCCGAACCCAGAGGCTACACTCCAGATGTGAATGAATACGTGAAATTCCTGGATGAGGGTATTTGCCGTTACAGTAAAAGACAGAATCAATAGTTGAGTCAGCCTCCAGGCAAGTGCCTCAGGAGGGCATAGTGGTCTGAATGACATTTCATCAATTTTATATGATTGCTGGCAATCCCGAAAGGATGCACATCAATTTATATACATTTGCGCAGCACCCGAAACTTTATGCAAAGAAAGTTTGTAACCAATCTTGCTCTTGTACTTCTTCTGAACCTGCTGGTAAAGCCTTTCTGGATTTTGGGGATAGACAGAGCGGTACAGAATGTTGTCGGCACAGAACAGTACGGATTTTATTATGCGATCTTCAACTTTTCCTTTCTCCTGAACATTGTTCTTGATCTGGGGATCACCAACTTTAACAATAAAAACATTGCCCAAAACAATCACTTGCTTGGAAAACATTTCTCCAGCATCGTGATGCTCAGGATACTTCTCGCCGGAATATTCACTGTCATTACTCTGGTAGGCGGACTGGTTATTGAATACACTCCGGATATGATGAAGATGCTTGTAGCGGTTATCTTCAATCAGATTCTGCTATCATTCATTATGTACCTGCGATCAAATCTTGCCGGGCTTCATCTTTTTAAAACAGACAGCATTATATCAGTACTCGACCGCTTAATCATGATTGTTCTGTGTGGATTTCTACTCGTCACTCATGCGGAGAAAGGCACTTTTCAGATTAAATGGTTTGTTTATGCACAGACTGCTGCATATGTACTTACGACAATAATCACCCTGATGATCGTGATTGACAAAGCCAAAGTGAGAAGGTTTACTTGGAGGTGGCCTTTTTTCATGATGATTCTGAAAAAAAGCTATCCTTATGCAGTGTTGGTACTGCTTATGTCGTTTTACAACCGCATTGACAGTGTAATGCTTGAAAGAATCCTACCCTTCCGTACAGGCGCACATGAAGCAGGAATTTATGCTTCAGCTTACAGGTTGCTCGATGCAGCCAACATGATCGCGTTTTTATTCGCCGGCTTATTGCTGCCGATTTTTGCGCGTATGCTAAAACTTAAAGAAAATGTAGAAGATTTAGTAAGACTTTCCTTTTCACTTCTGGTAATACCGGCAATTATCATCTCGGTTAGCATGGTCTTTTACTCTTATGAGATAATGGACCTGATGTATAGCGGAGACCACATTGAAGAATCCGCCAATGTATTCAGGATTCTGATGCTATGTTTTGTTCCATGGTCTGCTACATACATTTTTGGAACACTACTCACTGCCAACGGGAACCTGAAACAGCTGAATCTCATGGCTACAACAGGAATGTTAATTAATGTCATTATGAACTTGGTTCTGATACCTAAGCTGGCTGCCACAGGCTCCGCGATATCAAGTATCAGTACGCAGTTATTTACTGCTATGACACAAATATTAATGGTCCAACTTGTGTTCAGGTTTAAAATGAATTATTCATTTATCATTCGAACAGCGCTCTTCATCCTGCTGTGCATCGTACTCAACATATTTATTTCAAAAACCGAAGTCTTTTGGATTTACCGCCTGATACTGGCCGGACTTTCCTGCCTTGGACTTGCCTTTGCACTTCAACTTATCAGCATCAAGAATTTGTACAGAATTGTCCGTTATGATACGATATGAAAAAATGATGACGACCCAACATCACATTTGTCGTAAACATTTGGCATTCAGAAGCTACCGGTCAATTTGACTGTAAATAAATTTTAAGATTCCAATTCCTTTTCTAACTTTGAAGCCCTTTCAGATAATTTTCCAAAAAGCATGTTTCAAAAAGCCAGGGAAAGCACCTACCTGGAGTCCACCAGTTTGTTAATCCTGCTGATCCGCTGGAGAAAACCTTTATTGATTGTTTTCTTCATGTCTCTGATCGGCTCGGTAATTTTTTCAGGCCCTGCTTTTATTACTCCCAAGTACCGCTCGTCGGTAATTTTCTTTCCTGCACATACAAATTCAATCAGTAAATCACTGCTTGACCAGCACACATCAGGAAAGCAAGACCTTCTCGCGTTCGGAGCAGAAGAAGAGTCGGAGCAAATGCTCCAGATACTTCACTCAGATCTTATCAGGGAAACCATCATCAAAAGATTCGGTCTATTGGAACATTATGGAATCGGACCTGAAGAGAAATATCCACTTACGAAACTGAAAAAGGAATTCAGAGCCAATATCAGTTTCTCCCGAACAGAATTTCTGTCAGTGCGAATAGATGTGCTTGACAAAGATCCAAAGCTTGCAGCGGCAATTGCGAATGAGATTGCAGCTCTGGCTGATACGCTGAAAAACTCAATGCAGAATGAAAGAGCTCAGGCTGCGCTTTCTCTCCTGGTGAGGGCGATTGATGAGAAAAAAGAGTCGGTTCGGCTAAAGGAGGATTCCCTTAAAAACATCAGAGCAAAGGGTGTTATTGATTATAAAAATCAAAGCCTCATTTGGAATGAAGAATATGCAAAAGCATTCAGCGATTTCAGCAATGAAAGGGCTGCACTAAGTGTTCTTGAGCAATACAAATCTCCTGAGGACTCGTCTGTGATCAATACCAAAGCTAGAATTCAAGGCGCAAAATCAAGAGTGGAAAATCTGCAGGTTAAACTGAATCTGCTTGCGGATCTGGGTGGAGCCAGCGTAAGTCTCAATGAAGAACTCAGCCTGGAAAGAGAGGAACTGTCACGTATGCAGGAACAGTTGGGAAAACTCAAGATTGACGCAAATCAAAATCTTTCATCAAAATTCACTGTGAATCAGGCCTACCCTGCTGAAGAAAAATCGTATCCGGTCAGATGGCTGATAATTCTCATCACTGTTTCCGGGGCCATGATGATATCCATAGCACTGATTCTATTGAACGAACAATACAAGGATATTCAGTACAAAATATAATTACCTTAAATTATGACGAATTCGTTTTTCAATTCAATTGAAATTGTAAAAGAATTGATACGCTGGAGAAAACACCTGATCATTGTAGGTCTGATTGCTTTAGTTGCATCTGCCATACTATCATCACCATTCTTCATTAAGCCAAAGTATAAGTCTTATGCACTTGTATATCCAAGCAACCTGATGGCATACAGCGATGAAAGCGCAACTGAACAAATGTTGCAACTTGCACAATCATCAGACATCCGCAATTGGATCATTGATGCATTTGACCTGTACAATCACTATGAAATTGACACAGTCAATAACCCTCATTTCAGGTCTAAAGCAATCAAAATGTATGAGGAAAATGTGAACATTCGGAAGACTGAATTCGAGTCGATGGAAATCACCGTGTTAGACACAGATCCTCTTATTGCCTCTCGAATGGTAGACTCACTCATTCGCTACTTCGACATCAAAACCCGAAAGATGCAGGCTGAAAAATCACATGAAGTGATGGTGATTGCCCAGAATCAGCTCATGAATAAAAAGAGAGAAATGGATTCAATGGAAACTATCCTGAAGGACTACAGACTCAGGTACGGAATTCTTGAATATAAAAGTCAGTCGAAGGAAGCAACCAGAGGATACTTAAGAGCCCTTTCTTCCGGAAACGGAAGAGCAATCAGCGAATCACAATCGCTCATGAATTCTCTCAAAGAAAAGGGCGGTGAATTCAACTCACTTAGCGAACATCTCTGGCGAATCCGTGGAGATTATAACGACCTGAAGATGATCTATGAAAATGCCGAACGCGACGTGTATAAAAACCTGACATATGCGAATGTGGTAACAAGACCGCAGCCAGCAGATAAAAAATCTTATCCTGTCAGATGGCTGATTGTAGTTATCTCTGTCGGTTCAGCCCTTTTCGTCTCTTTTCTGACAATCCTGATATTCAAATCGAAGAATCAATTTGCCTGAGCGAAGCCCAAACATGCTGGAGAAAATTGAAGTTAGGTGGTTCTACCTGGTAGCGTTAAGTGTACTGGGTATCAGCCTTTTCTTTTTGTCCAAAGAAATGTACTTCATTGCAGCGCTCCCGCTGATGCTGGTTGTGCTTTATCTTTTCGTGTTTAGGCTCGACTTAATCCTGTATACCGTTGTTTTAACAACTCCTTTAGCGATTGTGATTAACAACAAAACCACCGGCCCTGCAGTGAGTGTGCCTACGGAACCCCTTTTGTTCGGACTCTTGCTTCTGACTGTTTATAAACTTCTGTTTGAGGGGCGCTTCGACAAGCGGATCCTCGCACATCCTGTCAGCATCGCAATTGCCGTTCTCCTTGGCTGGATGTTCATCACGTCTTTATCCAGCAGCTACCCTGTCGTGTCCTTTAAATATCTCTTGTCACAGTGTTGGCTGATTCTTCCCGTTTATTTAATGGGTACTCAGTTATTCAGGAAAATCAAAAACATCAAGACATTTATATGGCTGTATGCTTCGACACTGATGATAGTGATTGCTTACACAATTATCAGACATGCAATGTACGGCTGGACTCAGAAAGCGGCCCATTCCGTAATGTGGCCATTCTACAACGACCATACTGCATATGCAGCCGCCATCGCTTTGTTCATACCTGTATTTATATCTTTCACACGTGATCGTAGTGCAGAGTTAAGTAACAAGTTGATTTCATTTTTTACGCTCCTCATCCTGTCAATTGCCATGATTCTATCATACACAAGAGCTGCATGGATAAGTCTTTTTATTGCCGCATTGGTATATCTTATTTTTCATTTTCGGATTAGGTTTTACAAAGTTGCCATTTTAGGTCTGTCTGTGCTTGCAGTTTTTCTTTATTTCCGTACTGATATTATGTTGCGGCTGGAGCAAAACAGACAAGATTCTGCCACCGACATGAGTAAACATTTAAAGTCAATTTCAAACATCAGCACTGACGCTTCAAACCTCGAACGGATCAACCGCTGGAGTGCGGCACTCAGGATGTTCGAAGAAAGACCGTTACAAGGCTGGGGCCCGGGAACATACCAGTTTAACTACGCCCCATACCAGAAGTCCAGTGAAAAAACTATAATCAGTACGAATGCCGGAGACATGGGTAATGCACACTCCGAGTACATAGGTCCGCTCTCAGAACAAGGCGTACCAGGATTGATTACCATTCTTTCCCTGGTAATCGCAGTATTTTATACAGGAACTGTGCTGTATTCATCGCACATTGATCCTGCACATAAAAATCTGCTGCTTGGTATTCTACTCGGGCTTGTGACCTATTTTGCACACGGAATACTCAATAATTTTCTTGATACCGATAAACTTGCTGTACCCGTATGGGGTTTCATCAGCATCATCGTTTCGCTGGATGTTTATCACCGAAAAGCGTCTCCGGAAAAATTTTCAGGATTCAGTAAAAACTGAATTCAGCCTTTGAAGTGACAACTTAAAAGGGTGATATCGTCAGTGAAATCACTTGTTTCTCTGAATGAGTTCAATGTGTTTACAAGTGATTGCTGCAATTCCTTCGGGCTTTGATAAGGCACTTTGGATGCAAGGAAGTCACGAAGCCTGTCCATGCCGAATTCTTCTCCTCTGTCATTCACAGCATCTGTCACTCCGTCGGTATAACAATGCAACTGAGCGTTCGGCGGAATGAAAAGCTTTCCAACATTTACGAACGGCAACTCCTCAAACATACCAAGACCGGTACTTCCTTCATTCAGCATGTAGACAACTTTGTCATGAATCAGAAAAGGAGGATTGTGGGCTGCATTCACATACTGGAGCTCCCGGGTCCGCTTATTATACTTGCCAAGAAAGAATGTAATAAATTTTTCACCTTTGGCACTAGCAAAAACCTTTCGGTTTAAAAGATTGATCAAATCAGAAAGTGAGTTGATGTGGTTGATATGTGCATGCAGGTTCGCCTGGAAATTAGAGGCGAGAAGGGCTGCCGGAATTCCTTTACCACTCACATCAGCCATACAGAACGCAAATTCATCCTTATTCAGCTGAACAAAATCATAATAGTCCCCGCCCACTTCCTGATGTGGAAGATATGTCGCGCAGAAATCGTATTCATCAGTAAGAGGTAATACTTCCGGAAAAAGCTGAGATTGCATTTGAGCAGCCAGTTGCAATTCCGCACTGATACCTGCCTGCCTGATCTTTTCATCCGCGACATGATTGTTTTCTATCGCGACGACAATAAGATTTGTGATGGTCTGAACGAAAGCGATCAGCTCATTTTTTCTGGGAATAACACTGTTTTCATACCCCCCCAATAAAGCATACGCAATGATATTGTCCTTATGATGTACAGGTAAAATAGATTCGAATGTTTTTATCCAAAGCTGTTTCTCTGTCTCCAGATTATGCAGGCTGTTTAGCTCACTGATAGTTTTGCCTACGTCAAAACTATTCATGTCCTTTTCCGTGCCATAAAGCAATGCGCATTTCCATGCTCTGTCATGCAGAAGCAATGCCAGCTTTTCCACCTTGAGCTGGCTGTTCAGGACATGCTCGTACACATCTAGCAGTTGCTTGGTCGTAAAATTGTAATTAATCGCCTTGGTTATCTGAAGCAGCCAGTGCAATTGAAGCTTCTTCACATGAAGCTCTTCTGCAAGTGCCTCTTTGCTCACTTCAATTTTCGGGATTTCTTTCTGCGGATTCAACTCAGTTTGATTTTAACTTTTCAATTATTGAAGGAAGCTGTTTTATCATTGCAAGCTCTTTCATTTTTTCGCGGGCATCCTGCGTCGGACTGCCGAAATAAGTTTTTCCACCTTCAAGAGATTTCGGAATTCCAGATTGACCAAGAACGACGGCACCTTTACCTATGGTAAGATCTTTTTGCACACCCACCTGTCCCCACAAAATTACGTCATCTTCTATAGTCACTACGCCGGCAATGCCAACTTGGCCTGCAAAAAGGCAGTTTTTGCCTATAACTGTATCATGCCCGACATGCACCTGATTATCTAACTTTGTTCCCGCACCAATAACAGTATCACCGGAAACTCCTTTGTCAATAGTGCAGCAAGCGCCAATTTCAACATCATCACCAATGATTACTCTCCCGCACGAAAGCATCTTGTCGTAGCCTGTACTTTTCCTCTTGAAATAAAAAGCATCAGCCCCAAGAACCGAATTCGCGTGTATCACCACATTATCTCCGATAACAGTATGATCGTATATGCTCACATTGGAATGAATAATGCAATTCTTTCCTATCACCACATTGTTCCCAACGAATGTTCCCGGCTGGATAACTGTGCCCTCGCCTATTTTTGCCTGATTGCTGACTGCCTGAGCTGATGGCTGAAATGACCTGTGATGCTTAACAATCAGATTGTATGTATCAAAAGGGAACTCGGAATAAATCAATGCTTTTCCCTGAGGAGCTTCAACTTCTTGATTTATTATGACAAAAGTGGCATCAGATTGCAGTGCCTTTCCGTAGTACTTCGGATGATCAACGAATGTGATGTCTCCGGGCTCCACCTTATGGATCTCATTGATGCCATGCACCTGCATACTTCCGTCACCAATTACCCGGGTTCCGGTCAGCTTGGCCAAATCAGCAAGACTTATTGCTTTTTCGAATTTCATTGTCGACAAAATTAATCTATTTTCAAGCACATGATCAACCGGAATTATCCAGCATTATCCATTTATCAACAAAACAGGGTGAGCATTCATTCAGCCTTGTTTTTAACTTTTTGCAATTCTTATTTTAGCAGCGTTTGCGAATGCTATTTTCGCAGGATTATCGGCATATGAGAATTGCGGTCAATACCAGGATGCTTCAAAATAACAAGATGGAAGGCATAGGATACTTTACCTATGAGACATTCCGAAGAATCACGCGCGATCATCCCGAACATGAATTCATTTTTATTTTTGACCGACCCTTTTCACAAGATTTTATTTTCAGCAGTAATGTAAAAGGAGTTTTCAGCGGCCCCAGAGCAGGGCATCCATTCCTATGGTTTATCTGGTATGAGTGGATTATTCCCGCAATACTGAAAAAAGAAAAAGCAGACATGTTCGTATCATGTGACGGATTTGTTTCATTGAGGAGTAATGTAAAATCAGTTGCAGTGATTCATGATATCAATTTTGAACATTATCCGGGAGATTTGCCTTTCCTAATCAGAAAATATCTGCGTTTCTTTTTCCCAAAGTTTGCGAAACGAGCTAACCGCATTGCCACTGTATCAGATTTTTCAAGAAAAGATCTTGCCGAACATTACCAAATAAATCCTGAAAAAATTGACCTAACTTACAATGGTGTTGGTGATAGCTATAAACCATTGTCGGAAGAAGAAA
This sequence comes from Bacteroidota bacterium, assembly GCA_003389385.1. GTDB lineage: Bacteria > Bacteroidota > Bacteroidia > AKYH767-A > 2013-40CM-41-45 > QQVM01. The sequence continues at coordinate 108,869 of QQVM01000017.1, read as the reverse complement.
AAAAAGAGATGAAGGACAAGTATGCCGGGGGGAATGATTATTTTCTTTTTGTTGGCGCATTGCATGCAAGAAAAAACATCAGCAGACTGCTAACTGCCTTCGACATTTTTAAAAAGCACACAGGTTCGTCGATGAAATTAATACTTGCCGGCACGCGCAGATGGTGGACAGCTGAAATGGAACAAGCATTCAGCAGCATGCATTTCAAAGGAGAGGTAGTGTTCACTGGCCGGCTGGAAGATTCTGAGCTCAGAAAATTGACCGGCGCAGCATTCGCCATGACATATGTTTCAGTTTTCGAGGGCTTCGGAATTCCCATTCTGGAAGCATTTCGATGCAAAGTGCCGGTAATCACTTCACACACCTCAGCAATGCCGGAAATCGGCGGTGATGCAGCTTATTATGTAAATCCCTTCTCAGAAGAAAACATTGCTGCAGCGATGGAAAAGCTCAGTAATGAATCCGTATTAAGGGATGAATTATCCAATAAAGGATTGAGCAGAAGCTTGTCATTCAATTGGGATCAAACAGCAGCTTCTCTATGGTCATGCATATGCAAAGCCAGCGGTATAAACTGAAACATTGATGAAATCACTGCCATCATATTACAGCAAAGACCTTCTTGAAGCAGGTTGTGACGAAGCAGGAAGAGGTTGCCTCGCCGGACCTGTATTTGCTGCTGCAGTTATACTTCCGCACAACTTCATGCACCCCGGACTGAACGACTCAAAACAGCTCAGTGAAAAGGAAAGACTGATTCTAAGGCCATATATTGAAATGAATGCAATAGCCTGGGCCGTTGCAAGTGTTTCAGAAGAGGAAATAGACCGAATCAACATTTTGAATGCTTCAATCAAAGCCATGCACCTGGCGGTTTCGAAGTTGGCAGTAGTACCCGAACTTTTGCTGATAGACGGCAACCGATTTAAACCTTATCAGGGAATTTCACATCAATGTTTTATCGAGGGAGATTCCAGGTTCGCTTCCATCGCTGCGGCTTCAGTGCTGGCTAAAACTTATCGTGACGATTATATGAATGAGATGCATATTATTTATCCTCAATATCGATGGAATAAAAATAAAGGCTACGGAACCGCAGAACACAGAAAGATGATATTGTCACTTGGACTTTCTCCAATGCACAGAAAATCTTTCCACCTGAAAGAAGCTCAACAGCAAATTCCTTTTAACACAAATTTGTAAATAAAAAACCCTTAAATTAATTATCAGATGAACAATATTGCTTTTCTTTAATCACTGACTTTGAATCAGAATGAATTCAATCCGAAAAACCTTCATTCTCTTTGGTATATCAGTTATCTTATTCTCATGCATCAAGGAGAATGAATTTAACTATGATAAAGTCGCTGCTTCTACCTGGGATCCTGACATTGCAATTCCTCTGGTAAATTCAACATTGACCATTAATGACATCACAGGACTGAGCAGCAGCACTTCGATATTTTCCGACAGCACACGTCTCGTATATCTGGCTTACACAGGCAATGTAGTGTCAGTGAACGGAGCGGAATTTCTTATTCTGCCTGATCAAATTTTTTATGAAAACTTTTCTATCAGCCAGGCAGACAGCAATCTGCTTTATAATTCCGGCAACCTCACACTCAGCAATTCCGTGATAATACCATTTAATACTTCCGGTGGCGAACAGCTTGATTCGGTTTATCTAAGTATGGGAGATCTGAATTTTTCATTGGCTTCAACTGTGCCTCACAATGCCATACTTGAAATTCGCATGCCTGATGTACGTAAACACGGAGTTCCGTTTTTTCTTTCTGTTCCACTGAATGGGGGTAATGGCACACCGGTGAATTTTCAATCAGTCACTGATCTAAGCGGATATAAACTTGACTTTCGGTCTTCCGGCAATTTCAATCAGCTAAGAGTAGATTATAACCTTACGCTGTCAAACTCAGGAAGCTCATCCCCCCTTACAAATAAGGATGTGAATATTAATGCAAACATTGAGAACATTCGCATCCGGCAGGCATTCGGATATCTGGGTCAAAGACAAATGACCATTAGGGAAGACTCTGCTCATATATCACTCTTCAACAATGAACTTGGGGGAAGCATCATATTGGATGATCCCAAAATAACATTTGACATTAAAAATTCATTCGGTATCCCGCTTAATGCACGTCTAAACTCCTTGTATGCGTATTCCGCAGTCAGCGGCAACCTGAATGTTACCGGATCTATTCCTGATCCCCTTCCGGTGTCTTATCCGATACTTACAGGACAAACTGCATCTGGTTCATTTACTCTGGATAAAAACAACAGCAATGTGCACACTGTCCTCAACCAGAATCCCAGATATCTTGATTTTGAAGTAAGCGCGGTCACCAATTCCCCTTTCCCGGTTTATAATTTTGTAGAAGACTCAAGTAAATTCAGTGTGGATATAAAAGCATTGTTTCCGTTGAGAGGATATGCACAAGGATTTGTGGTACAGGATACAACTGAATTTACTCTTGAAAATATTGACGAAGTCAAATCAGCCACATTCCGCATTAATATTCGCAATGCCTTTCCTGCCAGAGCTTTGCTTCAGCTCTACTTTGCTGACCAATCCGGAAATATTCTCGACTCCATGCTCTCAGATCCTGCTGATCAAATTGTCAGATCCGCCGACATGAACAGCTCCGGAGAAGTGATCGCTGCAGCTCATGAAATGCGGGATGAATATTTTGAATCTAACAGACTTACGAATATTTACACAGCCAGGAAAATAATTATTCGTGCTGTTATTGACACTAAGGATAGCCCAATGAGTTCTGTAGCCATTTACAAAAACAACTACATAGAGGTTAAGGTTGGAGTCAGAGCAAATCTGCTATTAAAATTCCGCTAAGAGACCACAGCATGAGGTTTTTCACCTTCCTATTTCTTTTCATTGCTTGTCAGAAATCAGTATTGGCATGGCAAGGCCTGACTTTGCACAATCTTAACTCACCTGTTCAGGGGATAAAAACTAATCCGGCCTTTATTCCGGAAAGCAAAATACATATTGGTATTCCTTTTATTTCGCACCTATCAGCGTATTACGGAAACAACAGCTTTACATATCATGATTTTTACAAAGTCCGCTCCGATGATTCTGTTCAAATTGATATAGACAATGCCATCAGTAAAATGGGAAAGAGAAATTATATCAGTGCAGGAATCAGCACGGATATTCTTTCCATCGGATACAAACTGGGACCAAACTTTTTTCACGCCGGCATCACGGAGCAACTCCAGTTCGGTTTTTCTTTTGACAAAGCCCTCATAGAATTACTTGATAAAGGCAATGGGCCATTTATTGGCACTGAACTTGACTTCGGAAAAACAGGATTTGATGCAAGCCATTACAGAGAATATGCACTGGGAATGTCTAGACAAATTAATGAAAAATTCAGTGCGGGGTTCAGAATCAAACATCTGTACGGCATGGAGAACTTTTCTTCCACTACTGGCAGTTTCGGATTATATACTTCTCCTGAAGATTATTCTCTTATAATTCCGACAGAGGTAATCATACACACATCTTCACTGGAAAATTCAGAGCCTGGTTACGATGGCATTGATTCCGAAGACAAATCTGAAAAGAGAAAAAATATTCGGAACTATCTGTATAAAATGGATAACCGTGGCTGGGGAATTGACATCGGCGCACAATATGTTTACAATGAAAAATGGAAGTATGGCATCGCACTGAATAATCTGGGGTACATTCGCTGGAAAAGCAATGTGAAAAATTTCCGTTCGGAAGAAGGCAGCTATTCATTTGGCGGTGTTGACCTCAAAGGCTTCATCAACGACAGCACTACAAACATCCAGAATGTTCTTGATTCGCTTTCGGGTTCATTCGGGACATCTGAAAATTCTGATCACTATAGCTCTGTTCTGCCCGCAAATTTACGCTTGAATGCAAGTTATAATTTAAATGAAAACAGTAGTATATCAGGATTGCTTCATTTTGAATATTTCAAAGAAAGTCTGCATCCTTCTCTTACTTTCGCCTATAACCTGAAGGCAACCCGCAATATTAGCCTGAGCACATCATGGTCATATCTGAATAATTCTGCATTTAATTTTGGAGCCGGAGTTTCTGCTAACGCGGGACCTGTTCAGTTTTATTTGGTTTCAGATAATGTATACGGAACTTTTCTTCCTTTGAATACCAAGAGTGCAAATGTGCAGGCTGGTTTCAATCTTATTTTTGGAAGACCCAAACGTGATCGTGACAGAGATAAAGTAGCTGACAAGAATGACAAATGTCCGGATATACCCGGACTGCCTGCTTTGGAGGGTTGCCCAGACAAAGATATGGACGGAGTTCCGGATCATGCAGATGCATGCCCGGATACAGCTGGGCTGAAAAAATTTGAAGGATGTCCTGACAGTGACAATGACGGTGTACCAGACGCCAAGGATGCTTGTCCTGATCTGCCTGGTCTCGAAATATTCAGAGGATGTCCGGATACTGACGGTGATTCTATTCCTGACCTGGAAGATGATTGCATTTACGACAAAGGACCCTGGATGTATAACGGCTGTCCTGATACGGATGAAGACGGTATAATCGACCGTCTGGATTCTTGCATACTTGTCCCGGGCCCGGCATCAAATAACGGCTGTCCGATAATAGAGAAAAACGAAATCATTAACAGGCCTCCACAAAAAGCAGTACTGGAAGCAGAAGAACAGGAAGTGCTTAACAGGGTATTTTCTAATCTTGAATTCGAAACTGGAAAAGCAGTGATAAGGCCGGAAAGCTATTCTTCCCTGGAAGAACTTGTCTCCCTGCTGCGAAGAAAACCAAACTACAAAATACTGATAGAAGGGCATACAGACAATACAGGTTCAGCATCAGCGAACAAAGTACTTTCACAAAAAAGAGCAGATGTTGTGAAGGAATATCTGCAAAAACGAATGATAGACGAATACAGAATCAGGAGTTTTGGTCACGGCTCAGAAAAACCAATCGCTACAAACTCGACTGCTGAAGGAAGAAAACTAAACCGAAGAGTGGAATTCACTGTTCTGGAATAATCGAAATCAAAAATTCTTCAAAGTTCTTATAAGTCTTTTCTTGTAAATATTCTGATTGAAAGCCAGAGAGGTATCACCAGCCAAAGCAGAAGGAAAAACAGGGAAAACAGAATTCCCCAAATTGTTCCGAAAAAACTTTGAAAAAGTGATCCTGTATATCCCATTAATGCGGATGTATCCAGTTTGAGCAATACAAAAACTCTTGCCAGGTCAATCGGATTCAGTGTCGTAAGCACAAGTACGACCTTTTCAAGAGGATAATCGCTGAAGTAATGAAGAACGAGTAATACAAGTCCATCGAAAATCACTGCATAATAAAACCAGATTATCAGCGCCGTTCCAATACCTTTTGATTTGTCGGTACTGCTTACTGAAGCGAAAAAAGCTATAGAGGTAAAAATAAAAGTAAGCATAACTCCCATAGCCAACAGAAACAAGGAGGCCGCCGAAGTATCCCAGAAAAGAACCGGTAATCCAAGCCCTGTCAGCAATGCTAATGTCATTGCCACACTTAAACCGAGGTATTCACCGGTGAAAATCCGTCTTCTTGGAACTGGTTGAGCTAGCAACAATTCGATAAACTCGAGCGAATTGTAGTAGTGAATAGTTGCAAATACAATGCACAAAAGAGGAACTACCAACAGCACTACATGCAGCAAGCTGACCACGGCTTTTGAGCTGTCTGCTCCGAAATAAAACAAACCACTGGAAAGCAGAAACAGGAACAGCGAATAAAAGACAAGCATCCTGTTTCTGAACACCTCTTGAAAAACGTATGAAAATACTTTAAGCATAACCGTTTGCCTCCATCAATTTCGCAAGACCTCTACCTATCTTCATTTCTCCTGTCTCATTCATTATAGTGTCTACAGATTTGTAAAAACGGATTTTACCGTCTACAATGAATACTACATTGTCCGCCAACTCCTCTACTTCACTCATGTTATGAGTGGTGATGAAAGTCAATGCTCCTCTCTGCCTTTCTTTCCTGATTTTATTTTTTAACTTTTCAGATGCCACGGGATCAAGGCCGCTGGTGGGCTCATCCAGAACGAGTACACTCGGACGAAACAAAAAGGCCAATGCAGCACTTACTTTTTGCCTTGTTCCTCCTGACAAAGTTCCCATCTTCTTTTGCATTATTAAATTCAAACCAAGCGATTCAATAAGCTCTTCATCGTAGTTTTGAAAATCTGAACGGAAATCTTTAATCAGCTCAAACACGCTCTTCATCCGGATTTGCTCAGGAAAACGCAGAATCTGTGGCATGTACCCTACAGCATTTCTGCACGTCCAGTCTTTGAGCATGTCGCGAGTATCCATTTTCACAATACCACGATCTGGAATAACGAGTCCTAGTAAACACTTGATGAGTGTTGTCTTGCCGCTTCCGTTTGGCCCAATCAGGCAAATCACCTTGCCTCCGGAAAATTCCAGGCTGATATCATTAAGCACTGTTTGCTTTCCAAAACTTTTATTTAGTCCGCTAATATGTATCATGCATCAGTTTTTTCATTTTCGGCAATGCGTCAAGAAACTGGTCCGGAGTAATTGACGGAAGCAGCTTTTCAGTTTGATTCAGCAGATCAATGAAGAAACTGTGCAGCATCATAAGTGCGTAAGGATTTTCTTCGGTGATTTTAGAATACAAACTTACCGGATAATAACTAATATCGCCTGTTCCATCCTTATTCAGGTCATAGCCTGTGTACTTGTCCCAATAATTGGAATAAAAATAATTCATATTCCTCACTGCATTAGTTGCCACATCAAAAGAATTTCCAATGAAATTATTCGAAGTAATTGTGTCATTGTAGCAATCTCCCAGTATTCTCAATGCCCAACCGTTTTCACGAAAATCGTTCTGCTCAATTATAGTACTGTGTGAACCCTCCATATATAAGCCTGTGGTATTGCGTAAAAACATATTGTTCCTGATTTGGCTCTTTGAAATATCCTTAAGAAGCAAACCATAAGACGCGCTTCCCCAGTTGTGCTCGAATCTGTTGAATGACATTTCTACATCTCTGGTATACATCACCGCCACGCCGGAACCATTCCTTCGGAATATATTGTAACGATAAACATCATTGTCGGAGAACATAAAATGCAAGCCATATCGCAGATTGTCTTCGCTGATATTGTTGATTATTGAACTGTTCTTCACAAATTCAAAATAAATACCGTCACGATGTCCTTTGATTTTATTTCCCAATACAGTGTTATGATCGCTTTTCCATAGGTGAATTCCGTTACCGGAAGAAGTTTCAGTTCTTGCGAATCCATGAATTACATTATTTCGCAAAATACAATAGCTTGAATTGGAAAGATAAATTCCGAAGAAATTATTGTAGAGGTAATTATCCTCTACTCTGCAGGCTTTTACATTTTCCAGACGAATGCCTGCAATTTCGGCGATGTCACTGTAGCCTGAATTTTTAAGTGTGAATCCTTTAACGACAGACTTATCAGCTCGAATAACTATCAAAGGCTCTTTTCCCTGAGCGTCAATCTCCACTCCTTTCTCGGCTAATAATACAATACCCTTATTGAGGACGATACTTCCTTCCATGTATACTCCTGCCCTTACCAATACAGTATCTCCTGCCTTCGCTTTCATAACCGCTTCTCTGATGCTTGCCAAGCCATCAGAGCCGCCAACATGAATCTTAACTGCATTCGATGAAAAAGAAATCAGCAGAGCGAACAGAATAATTATGTAAGCGGGATTCAGCATTTATTTCAGATTATTTCTTGCATCCTGCCATGTCCAGGCTTCACCGTTGAATCTTGAAATATAAGATTTCAATGATTCTTCGGAGCTTAAGGCGGTCAGATAAGCTCCCATCGGACTTGGCAGAAACTGGCTGTGAAGGAAATGAGCCGAAGCTGCGTCAATCATTGTTCCCGGACTGGCATGGTCACTCACCTTCATGACAAAAACTTCAGCTTCCGGGATCTTTCCCTCATTAATGTAATGCGCCATGCATTCAGCAGAATCAAATTTATAAGTCTTACCTTTATTCGACATCAAGGCGGCTCCGTATTTGTTATCCATGATGGTCATTTTACATTCCACGCATAAATCCTGTCCATACTTTATTGTGTCTATCTCTTTTTTACATGAGATAAGTAAGAAAGAAAATAAAATTGTGATGACTATTGGTTTCATTGTATATAATTATTTTTTGTTTAGAAAAAACTCCCTGACGAAGACTAAAAATGAAATCGTTCCTGAAGAAATTATCACCCAGCCACCGCTGGCAGGAAAGGAACATGCATAGAAGTTAAGCAGTTCCTTGCAGCCGATCAAAGGAGGCTGATATGACATTCCCGGAATCTTTATAGGTGCTTTGGGATCAAGATTATGTCCGTAATCATACTCCCACAGCCAGAAATCATACATCCCTATTAATGCTGTCAGAAAGAACACAGTAAACCAAACTCCGAATACCCATCTTTTACTGATCAATGATGTGATTATACCTGTGCCTATCAGAATCATTACAATGTAGTGCATGTAACCGAATTCAGGGAACATTTCAGCACTGATTGGTTTCATCCCGATGTAATGATTAAGGCCACTGATCGTACTCACATCACCTGAAAGTTTAGTCAGCCAAATGTGCATTCTCAATCCTTCCGGGTATTGAGGAGCCTGTAAGTCTATTGTCCATAACGGCAGGAACAAACTTGCTATCATGGCCAGAGATACTGCGGCTATTATCAGTGCTGAACTTTTTTTCATCTGGATTAAAATTATGTCGCTTACAAGATTAGTGATATTACGTAGGAAAGAAAATGACCGGTATCAGAATTTAATCTGACAGCGGTCATAAAGATGGAATCAGCCAAATACAGAAGGGGGATTAAAAATCCCCCTTCTGCTCTCTCCTTATTTGCCCGTCGAATAACTGATTGGTACACTAGAGCCGGCGGGCGAGACTCTAAGGTATCCTTGCATTTCCTGATGCAGTGCAGAACAAAAGTCCGTGCAGTAGAACGGATATATTCCCACATCTTTAGCAAAGAATTTCAATGTGGATGTTTCACCAGGCATGATCAGCAATTCTGCATTAGTGGAACCTTTGATCGCGAAACCGTGAGGTGTATCCCAGTCTTGCTCAAGATTCGTAACATGGAAGTAAACCGTATCACCTTGCTGAATTCCTTCAATGTTGTCAGGCGCAAAGTGAGAACGAATGCTGGTCATGTACACATGAACGGTTTTGCCTTTACGCTCAACTCTGCTTTCTTTTTCGGTTTTGGTAACATAAGGATGCTTGTTATCCTCAATCCTGAATACCCTAACCTGATCTTTAGAAATCATATCAGCTTTGATTCCCTGTGCATAGTGAGGCTCTCCGACTGTCGGGAAATCGCTAAGCATCTTCATTTTCTCACCACTGATATCTATCAGCTGTGCGCTTTGTGCAAGTTCTGGACCAGTAGGCAGATATCTGTCTTTAGTAATTTTGTTCATTGCCAGCAGATACTTTCCGTCTGGCTCAACAGATCCGCCGCCTGGGATTGAAAGGTGACCGATTGAATAATATGTTGGCATGCGGTCGACCACTTCCCAGGTGCCAAGCTTCCATTTTACAACTTCAGAAGACACAAACATTGATGTGTAAGCAAAACCCTTACCGTCGAACTCAGTGTGCAATGGGCCAAGTCCAGGTTTTTGCACTTCACCTGCAAGAACTGATTCATACTTCAGGATAGGAATGCCGTCTACTTCTCCTATAAAGTCTTTGGCTTCAATGGCTTTCTGCATCTTGCTGAATGAAAATACAGGAATTACTGTAGCAAGCTTTCCTCCTCCGACAATGTATTCACCTGAAGGATCAACGTCTGATCCGTGAGGAGACTTAGGACAAGGCATCAGGTACATCAGCCCTGGACAATCTTTCGGATCAAGCATCAGAGTGTTTCTTTTAATTGTTGAAGTGGCTGAATGAGTTTCATGACTCCAAACATTGTGATAATATTGTGAAGGAACCTGCTTTGCTTTTCCTTCTGCAACATATTTTTCAGCCAGCCTCCAGTTTATCGCTGCTATGAAATCCTTGTCATTCTGTGAAGCGTTTGCTTCAAGAAGTGTGTGAGCCTGTTCGCTGTTGTAACATGAGAAAAAGAACCATCCTGTTGAAGCATTTCTTCCTGCTCGGGCCAGATCCCAGTCAAAACCTGGCGTAAGAATCTGAAATGCAACATCCATTCCGCCGATGTCGTCACCTACTTTTACAAAAGTGATTGTGCCCTTGAAGTTTTCCTTATAGCTGTTAATTGGCACATCCTGATTACCAAGAATTGGCACACTGAACCTTGTTCCTGCCACAACATATTCTGTGTTCTCAGTGGCAAAAGGAGAACTGTGATTTCCACCGCTGTTTGGAATTTCCAGAATCTCTTCTGTTTTGAATGTTTTCAGGTTTATTCTTGCAATCCTGGGAGTGTTGTTGGAATTGATGAAAAGCCAGCGCCCGTCAGTTTTTCCGTTAGTCATTGAAAGTTCAGGGTGATGTGAATCATCCCACGGAACAAACCCATGGGTGCTTTGGAGCATTGGCTTACTCTCTTCAGAAAATCCCCAGCCATTTTCGGCATTCACGGCAAAAACCGGAATTACCTTTAAAAGTCGGCCTGAAGGTAATCCGTATACGCTTACTTGTCCGCTGAATCCACCAGAAAGGAATGAATAGAATTCATCCCACTGGCCCGGAGCAACATACACTTTGGAAGCCGCATCACTTGCACCGATATGAGCCTTCTTTCCTCCGCCGCCGCATGAAATCATTGCTGCAACTCCGATAAGCAGGGTGCTGAATAGTATTATACTTTTTAAATTTTTCATGATATTGTTTTTTGACTGTATTTGAAAATATACTTTTCTGATTGAACCTTGATCTTACTTTATTTAATTGCTTTTATCCATCTTCCTCAGATATTCAAGAAGGCTTCTTGCTTCAGGTTCTGTGATGTTTTGGTTTGTCATCACTGTCATGTATTGTGCAAGCAGCTCCTTTGCGGTTGGATCTTTTTGAGTCATTTCCTGTGGATTCAGAATCATATTCATTATCCACTCCGGCTTCCTTTTTACTGTGACCCCTTTTAATCCGGGGCCTACATATCTTTCATCTGAGAACTTATGACAGGCTGTACATTTACTTTCAAAAATGCTTTCACCTTCAGCTACAAGTTTTTGATCGAGCTCAGCTGATAGCTCAAGGTTTTTCACCGGACCGACACCTTTACCGTCATCTACCATTTCTTCCGCTTCTTTCATCAGATTGCCACTGCCGGAATTATCCGACTCAGTGCGATCACCTGAACTACAAGCGTATACCATAAGAAGTGAAAACAGAGCAACTGCAAAAAACAAGCGTTTCCATATTAATTGCAGAATTTTCGTCATTTTATACATGTCGTGGTTTATTTTGATCAAAAATAAGCCTGTCGTGAAGGACGCATAATGATCACACTCAAGATTGAGCATGATTTTTATCATACAAGACTCTTAAAAAGACTGAAAAATTTTAATTTTACGTCCACGGACGGATAAAATCCTGATTGAAAAATTGAAGCTTTTATTTCTTCCAAACTCAAATAAGTTTCAGTCTATTCGAATAAATATCAATCCGAAACAATTATGAATATCCTGATCGCAGACGATCATTCAATTGTGAGAAGAGGATTGGTGCAAATCCTTAAAGAAGAATTTCCGGATGCATATTGCTCAGAAGTATCTGACGGCTTTGAATTACTCAGAAACATTCATGAACGCAACTGGGACATCATTATCACCGACATATCAATGCCGGGTAAAAACGGGATTGATGCAATCAAAGACCTAAAAGCGCAGTCATCACTCAGCCCTATTCTTGTGCTTAGCATTTATCCCGAGAATCAATATGCTATGAGAGTCTTGAAGTCGGGTGCATCAGGATACATCACAAAAGATTCTGCACCGGCAGAATTGATTAAAGCAGTGCGAACTATTCTTAAAGGAAAAAAATACATCAGCCATGAAATGGCTCAATATCTTCTGGAAGCAGTAAGTTCAGGCACCACGGAATATCCGCATGATGCCCTTTCAGACAGGGAATTTCTCGTACTGAAAATGATTGCGTCCGGTAAATCACTGTCTGATATCGCTGATGAATTGTCTATCAGCATTAACACCGTTTCAACTTATAAATCCAGGATATTGGGCAAACTTAAAATGAGTTCTAATGCGGAACTTACCCAGTATGCACTTTCAAATAATCTGATACCTTAGATTAATTTTCCGACCTCCTTTGTAGTATATAATACTACAACTATAGTTAAGCTTTTATTCTAATCTACCGATGATATCCTACAAGCCTGATTGATTTATGCATGTATCTTTGACTGATTGCAGACTGCATCAGCAATCTATACTGCGGAAAAATGAAAATTCTGGTTATCGACGACAGCGCCATCATTGTCAGGCGAATTCATTCATTTCTTAACTCAATGGAATTTGTTAACTCCATTGCGCATGCAAAGAATGGAGAGGAAGCTCTTACCTTGTACAATTTCCTCAAACCAGATCTCATTCTTCTGGATATAAAAATTCCAATCATGAACGGAATTGAGGTCTTAAAGAATATCCGGAAGAATGATCAGCAAACAAGTGTGATCGTACTGACGAACTATCCTGAAGAACAATACAGAATTGCATGCACCAAGTTGGGAGCAAATTATTTTTTCGACAAATCAACTGAGTTCGGATCTGTAGAAGCTGCGATTCGTTCATTGCAAAATAAAAAGTAAAATATACTTGTATAAAAATAAATTGCTATCAATGATGTTGGAGCCGGCTTGCAATTCCTGCATCCGTAAACAGATTATTATTAAGTAAAATGAGTTGTCAAAGTGATCCCTGCAAGGTATTAATTGTAGATGATTGTGAATTAGATAGGTTAATCAGCAGGAAAGCTGTGAAAACAATCTGTGCTGTGGAAGAAATCAAGACGTTTGACCATCCTGAACAAGCTTTACTGTATTTATACAATACACATATCAGGGGAAATATGCCAGAATTAATAATTGTTGATAAGAATATGCCTGCAATTAACGGCTTTGATTTTATTGAGGAATACAAAAAGATCAATCCGGGTTTGTTTCACGTTAAAATTGTTCTTGTCTCAAACGACTTCAGTGAAATTGATCTGGTAAAAATCAAATCCAATCCTTCAATATTCAGTTCATTTTTAAAACCTATCACAAAGGAAATAATGGTTGCATTGCAAATTAACTCTATGCAAAAACCGTAAGAAAACGGAAAATAACATATATCTGATGAGCTGATTATTTAGAATTTCAGGCCGGATTGAAATTTCAAGTATTAAAAAATGCCGCTGCGACCCGGCATATTTGGAATTCCGGCCTGATTTTTTCAAATTAATCCTTTTTCCACATCAGGCTTTTAATCTTTCAGGCTTCTTTTTCTGTAAGAATTCTGAAAATTTATAAAAACCCATCATTACCGGAATCGTTTCAACTTTGTGAACAAGATTGGATTCATCCAGTCTTGAATCAGCGAATTTTGCATTTTATGCATCTCATCAATGTAAAAATCAGGTCTGCGCTAAAACACCTGGGCCAGGATAAAATCTATGGGTCAGCAGGTTTTTTAATTGGCTTGATCTTTCCTATTGTAGCATTTTCAATCCATTATAATACTGTAGGCAGAGGATTCAGTTTTATTGAACAGACTGATACAATTCTGAATCATTATCCAGCACTCTGGATAATATTTCTGGCTCCAATAGTTATGGCACTTTTCGGACATCGATTAGGAAGAAAAAACATAGAGATAAACAACATCATCAGGGAAAAACTCAATAACAAATACAAGAACTTGATTGAAGAAGCTGGTGATGTAGTGTATTCAGCCGACTACAAAGGTAATTTCACATATTTCAATCAAAGGATTTACAAAGCTTATGGTTACACTCCTGAAGAACTTGTTGGAAAACACTTTACGTGTCTGATTGTTCCGGATATGATGGATGAAGTAAGTAAATTCTATCTGAACCAGTTCCGTTCCAGAACTCCGGAAACAATCAGCGAATTGCAGATTATAGATAAGTCAGGAGAAAAAAGATGGGTTGAACAAACAGTGATTCTCATTCAGCAGGATGATTATGTGAGCGGTTTTCATTGCGTAGTGAGGGATATCAGTCAAAGAAAAATTCAGGAAAATTCAATCATTGAACTGAACAACAAATTATCTGAAAAGCTCAAGGAGCTGGAATTCACTAACCAGGAACTGGAAGCATTTAACCATACTGTTACACATGACCTGAAATCTCCATTGCGCGGAATCAACTCCTTAATTGACATGATTAATGAGGATTACAGCAAAGAAATTCCGAAAGATGCCCTGGAGCTATTTTACAAAATCAGGTCAAACATCGACCGAATACAGGTGCTCATTGACGATCTGCTTGAATTTTCCCGTTCAGGCAAAGCCACTTTGTCCAAAGAAAAGGTGGACATGAAACAAATACTTAACGACACGATACTTGAATTTACAATAACTGATCCCTCAAGAACTGTTGAAATCAGAATCAAAGAAATTCCTCATGCCTTTTGCGATGAAAAGCTGATCAGACAGGTCTGGAAAAATTATATTTCAAACGCATTCAAGTACAGCTCAAAAGTGAACAATCCGGTAATTGAATCTGGAAGCTACATTGACGGAGATAAAATTGTTTATTATGTACGTGATAACGGCACCGGATTCAATATGAAATATTATAACAAACTGTTCACAACTTTTAACCGCTTGCATAATTATCAAGATTATGAAGGAAGCGGTGTAGGACTCAGCATTGTGAAAAGAATCATTGAAAAACACAATGGTTCAGTATGGGCTGAAGGAAAACCGGGAGAAGGCGCCACCTTTTATTTCAGTTTGCCTGATGTGAACGCATGTGTAAGGGAAAAGAAAGGCAAAACTGACATGCCGGTCTTTCACAATTATCCGGAAAAACCACGGGAGTAACTTCATTTTTTCTGATAATAGGGAATTGTGTCGTTAGAGACACTTTCCTCCTGAAACCAGTAAGCACGGGTTACTATCTCATTCTTCTTTGTGCGCAAAAGTCTTCCAAAAATTGCATTGGTAACATTAAACCTGACATCAGTAACTGCCAGAGTAAATGTTTCAGGCGCAGGTGCAGCGGGCTCCTCACCTTCCTTAGCCTGGGTTTTAGGTGGCGGACTGTCTTTTATCACCACTGAATACCCGTTATACTCCAGCAATTCCTTAAGAAAATTCAGTCTTTCTGGGCTCAGGTTTTTCTCAACCACAGCGCATCTTACTCCGTCTATTTCTTCAAAAGGGTGATTCTGATTGATTGCCATATGCATTGATTATTTCAAACTCTGTGCGAGTGAGAGAATGTGCTCATAGATCCCTGTTGTAAATCCGGTTATTAATATCCCACCCACGCAAATATAAAGTGAGAGCCTGGCAAGCCAGGTACTCTCTACATTAATTTCTTCTTCAGTTTCATCCATAAACATTGACTTCACCACTCTCAAGTAATAATAGAGTGAAACAATCATGTTCATTGATGCAAAGATTATCAAGTACCAATTCTCCTGACCTGCTCCTGAATTCAGCAGAAACAGTTTTCCAAAAAATCCGGCAGTTGGTGGAATTCCCGCTAAAGAAAAAAGTGATATGGTCAGAATCCATGCTAGTGCGGGATTCTTATGCGCAAAACCACGATAATCGTTGATGCTTTCCTTGCCACTTGCATGTGAAACTATGGCTACAACTCCAAAAGCCCCCAGATTGGAGAAAATATAAATCAAAATAAAATAGATAGAAGATGTCATTCCGTGTGCTGACATCCCCGATATCCCAATTAAGATGTATGAAACCTGAGCAATGGAAGAAAATGCGAGGAAACGTTTGATGTTTTCCTGTCTGATTGCAAACAAGTTACCAATAGCCATGGTCAGAACTGATGTGATTACAATCAAATCGTACCATATAGACGACATCTGGTTAAACACCGTATAAAGTACATTGCAAAGAGCAAATACCATCACCCCTTTTGAAATCACCGAAAGAAATGAAGTGACAGCAACAGGAGACCCTTCATACACATCTGCTGTCCAAAGGTGAAACGGAACTACAGATAACTTGAATGCAAATCCTGTAAACACCATGATAAAAGCCATAATTTGAAGAGCGCTGGAGTCAGCCAAAGAAGAAATTTCCCGAAAATCGAATGTACCTGTCGCACCATAAAACAATGAAATGCCGAAAAGCAATATTCCTGAAGACAACGCAGACGACAAGATGAGTTTCATTGCTGCTTCGCTGGATCTTCTCTTTGCGAGATCATAATTGCACATAGCGGCAAGAGGTATAGTACTTAACTCGAGGGCAAGATAAAACATCAGTAAATTTCTGCTCGAAAGTAGCAGGAACATTCCAAGAAGAGTACTGAGTAGTAAAACAAAAAATTCCGGCGCATGCCTGTGGCGTCCGAGCCATGCAGATGACTGCATACTGATCATGAGCACTCCGAAATTGAGGATGTTCTTTTGCAAAACCATGATATTGTCGCTGACAAACATGCCGTCAAACAATTCTCCGCCCCTGTTTAAAACCAGACCTAATAGGAAATTTCCAGCCAGCATGATATTGACAAAGGGCATATAGTTTTCTGCGCCTTCTTCCTTCTCTCTTATCTTCAGAATAAGCAGCAACACTATAATGACAACCAGTGTCAGCTCATGCTTCATTAAAAGTAATATGTCAGTCATACAGATTAATTGTTCAGTGCGACTTTTTTAATTTGTTTCATGAATTCTTCTGTGCCCGGAGATACAAGATCAATAATGTGGAATGGCATGATTCCGATAATTAAAATTCCTGCAATAAGCACTATGGCGGCGGCTTTTTCATTCCAGGCTGCATCTTTGATTCCCATGTACTCCGGTTTCAATAATGGTCCCATTACAGCTCTGCCTGTTGCTCTCAGAATATATACAGCTGTCACAACTATCGAAGCGCATGCAAGTACTGTCGCAAATCTGTAAGCCAGTTCTGCCCTCTCCCATGACCCAACAAACACCATCATCTCTGCCACAAATCCGCTGAATCCTGGTAATCCCAGTGAGCACAATCCTGCTATAATGAAAACAGTCCCGGCAAATGGCATAACACGAAGCAATCCTCCCAGTTCTTTCACTTCCCTGGTATGCGTTCTGTCATACAATATTCCGATCACAGCAAAGAAAAGTGCTGTCATCAATCCGTGTGAAACCATTTGCACGACAGCTCCAGCAACAGCTGATTTGGTGAGCATGCCGATGCCGAGAAGGACAAATCCGCAATGACTTACTGATGAATATGCATTCATGTACTTGAGATCTGTCTGCATCATGGTCGCCAATGCACCGTAAAGTATAGCGATCACGGATAAACTGACAATTATCCAGCTGTAATGCTGTGCTGCCTCAGGCATCAGATATGCCGCAACCCGGAGACAACCGTAACCTCCAAGCTTCATCGAAATCCCTGCTAAAAACATGGAAGCCGCTGTGGGTGCTGAACTGTGACCGTCAGGAACCCAGGTGTGAAATGGGAATATTGCGGTGAATACTCCGAAGCCAACAAACAACAGAGGAAAAAAGTACATCTGGTAATTCAGTGCTATTCCATTTGTGGCATGATTTAAAAGACTGAATCCGGCGGGGTTTGTACCGGATGAATAGTTCATGCCCAGCAAGCCGACTAAAATCAATGCTGATCCGCCCATCAGCATCAAAGCCAGTTTATTCGCGCTGTAAATTTTCTTTCCGCTGCCCCAAATTCCTATCAACAAATATTTTGGAATTACAGCAAGTTCAAGAAAGAAAAACATCAGGAAGAGATCCAATGAAATAAAGAAGCCGTATGCTCCTGCACTCAAAAGGATAAGAAGGAAGAAAAACTCTTTTACTCTGTATTCAACTTTCCAACTGACCAAAACTCCCGCTAATACAACAATGGCTGTAAGAAGAATCATTGACAGTGAGATTCCGTCGACACCCAAATGGTAATTGATATTTAGCGAGGGAAACCATGATTTATTGCTCTCGAATACAAACCCGTTTTCACCGGCCGGAGCAGCCTTCATGTACAATATCAAAAGCAACGCAGAAAGAATCAGTTGAATAGTCGCCCCTGACAGCGCAATAACCTTTGACAACTTTGCATTTGCAACAATGATTGCAAGTGCAGTTAAAGCAGGAAGCAGAATAAGCAAAGTCAGGTTCATCAGTTATCAGTTGCTTAAGAGAAATATGAATAATACGATAAGCAGCAATACACCGCTGAGAAAATATCCAGCGTAGTGCTGAAGTTTTCCGGACTGCATACCGCTTGTTGAAATTGAGAACAGTTGAGTGGCAGCTGCACTTGTGTTAATCAGACCGTCAACTATATTCCTGTCTACCCAGGCTGCAGGCCTTGAAATGAAACGGAATATTATTTTTTTAGCGATGAAAAGGTATATTTCATCAATATAAAACTTGCCTCTAAGCAGTTTGTATATTCTACCCAATCGGGCAGACAATTTTTCCGGAAGTACACTTTCTTTCATATACAATCGTGAGGCAATAATTATCCCTGCCAGAGACAAACCTACAGGCAAAATGGAAAATTTCAAGTCAAGATGCGGACTTACTGGTACTCCGTCGCTGCTTACAAAATTTCCAAAAGGAATGAATCCGCTTACCACCGTCAATATTCCGAGAATCACCAGTGGTGTAAGCAATAAACCTCCGCCTTCTCCTTGATGATTTTGATAAGCTTTCTCTTTTTTCCAGAATATTGAAAAATAAAGCCTGAACATATAGAAGGCAGTTAGTCCGCTCGTAAACAACGCCAGCCAGAAAATAATCCTGTTCGCGTTGTATGATGCCAGTAGAATTTCTTCTTTACTGAAAAAACCTGCAAACGGTGGAATACCAGCAATGGCAAGACATGCCAGCAGGAAAGTAATATGTGTCACAGGCATCATCTTTCTTAATCCGCCCATATCATCCATGTAATTGGAATGCACAAAGTGAATCACTGCGCCGGCTCCCAAAAAGAGGAGAGCTTTAAACATAGCATGCGTAAACAAATGAAACATCCCTGCGGTATACCCAAGTCCGCTTTCAGATCCATAACCGGAAACTCCAATCGCAAACATCATAAATCCTATCTGAGACATCGTAGAGTATGCCAGCACACGTTTTATATCCTGCTGTGTACATGCGATCAAAGCGGCCATCATGGCGGAAATAATACCTGTCCAGGCCACCAGCTCGAGAACATTAGTTCCTCCAAGTGCAAATAGCGCGAACATTCTGGCAACAAGGAATACTCCCGCAACCACCATTGTGGCTGCATGTATGAGTGCTGATACAGGCGTTGGGCCTTCCATTGCGTCGGGAAGCCAAATATGCAGAGGAAACATTGCAGATTTTCCGGCGCCGCCCATGAATACCAGGATCAGACCCCAGGAGAGTGCACTGATACCCAGAAAACCGGCTCCGATGGCTGCCTGATGGAACGATGAATCATATGAGGTCAGATTTGCGCTCAGTGCTAAAAAATCAAATGAGTTACCGTAATAAGAAAGTACAAGTATCCCGATTAAAAAACCCAGATCTGCAAACCTGGTCACAATGAAAGCTTTCTTTGAGGCCGCCACAGCACTCGGCTTTTGAAAATAATAACCTATTAGAAGAAAGGAAGAAACTCCGACCAGTTCCCAGAAGATATAAGTCTGAAAAATATTGGAGGACATAACCAGCCCGAGCATGGAAAAAGTAAACAGAGAAAGAAAACTGAAGTAAGTTGCAAACCTTTCTTCTCCCTTCATGTAGGCTATTGAATACATGTGGACCATGAGAGAAATGAATGTGACCACCAGCAGCATTACAGCTGTGAGAGGATCCATAAGAACACCCATATTAATCACCAGGTCCTCGCTAAACCTGAGCCATTCCAATTGAAAGGCAATAATGGGAACATACCTGTCTTCCAACAGACCGTGTATGAAAAAGTAATCAGAAACCACTTTTACACTTAGCAGAAAAGAAATCAGCAGAAGAGTTGTATTGAGCAGTCCTGCGCTGCTTCCGCGGAAGGCTTTCCCAAAAAGACCTGTAAGCAGGAATCCTGCAAAAGGAAGCAATGGAATCAAAAGCAGATACAAAACATTCATACTCTCAGTATTTCATTGTGTCAGTTTCCTCCACATCGATGGTATTGAAATTTCTGTAGAGATTGATGATAATCGCTATTGCGACAGCAGCTTCTGCAGCTGCAATAGCTATAATGAAGACGGAAAAAAACAAACCGTCCAGGTTCTCAGGATATAAATACTTGTTGAATGCAACGAAGTTTATATTGACACTGTTCAGAATCAGTTCCACGCTCATCAGGAGTGTGATCAGATTCCGACGCGTAAGAAATCCGTACACCCCTATAAAAAACAAGGCAGTACTCAGTACTAAGAAATGATTCAATCCTATTTCCATCATGAGTTCCCTGGTTTTTTAATCGCGATTACAATGCAACCAATCATGGCCGCAAGCAGTAGTACACTTACAACTTCAAAAGGAAGTGCATATCCGCCTTCACCTGTGCTTAACATTCTCAAACCAATCTCGGTCACATTAGTACTGACCGGCTCTGAGCCGCTTGGTATAAAATTATGCCGAAGTATTTGAGTTAGCACAAGTGCAAATCCGGCTGCAGTGGCAAGAAATGAAAACACTTTTCTGCCTCTTAAGGCTTTAGGAAGGTCGCTGTCTGCCGCCTGGGTGAGGAATATTGAAAATATGATAAGCACCACAATTCCGCCTACATACACTACCACCTGCACAGCAGCAAGAAATTCATACGCAAGCAGAAAATAAAGCCCGGCAATGCCGACCAAAGAAAAGAGCAAATAGATTGCTGACCTGAATATTTTGCGGGCGGTCACAGCCATAATCCCTCCGCTGAGGACCAGGAACGCTAGCATGTAAAATACAATACTCTCCATGTTCATCACTCCACGCCCTCCATAAGTTTTGACCCTTCCTTATTCAGTGTCTTTGTAAGTTGACTGCGGTCGTATACTGAGTGCTCAAAGTTTTGAGCCATTTTGATAGCATTGGTCGGACAAGCTTCAATACAAAGATTACACATAGTACACAGTTCTAGATGATAAACGAAGGTATCAAGGGCCTTCTTCTTTTTGCCTTCCGGTGTCATCTCAAACTTGGTTATAATTTTAATGGTGCCATTTGGACAGGCGAGTTCACAGGCAGTACATCCTGTGCACCGGTGTTCATTGCTGTCAGTATGTGGCATCACTACTTCCCCTCTGAATCTTTCGGGAAGAATCATTGTATCTTTGTTATCAGGATAAGACTGCGTGATGATTTCCTTATGATGGGTAAAATAATATCCGGTGCGTTTCATTCCCTTCAGCAGGGAGGAAACCGCTTCGTAAACCGTTTTGATATAGTTTTTTAAAAATCCCATTCAGTTAATTAATTTCTTGCCAACATCATTTAATCAAGTTAAGAGCGTTGATTAAAAATGCCAGCCGAGAATTGCCATCACAGTTATCAGCAACAAATTTATTAGTCCAATCGGAAGAAGATATTTCCATTCTAGATTTAACAACTGGTCAATTCTCAGTCTGGGGAATGTCCACCTGAACCACATGATCACGAATATGAGGAGGAATGTCTTTCCAAAGAACCAGATTGAACCTGGTATATAATCCATTATTTGGTTGAAAGCGCTCCAGCTGCCTACATGAAATGGCATCCAACCGCCTAAGAACAGAGTGGCACCAATGGCACAGACAATAAATATATTAGCGTATTCAGCTAGGAAGAATAACGCGAATCTCATTCCGGAATATTCAGTATGAAAACCTGCAGTGAGTTCGGACTCCGCTTCTGCGAGATCAAAAGGTGCCCTGTTAGTTTCGGCCGTTACAGCGATTATAAAAATCACAAATGCGATTACTGCAGGAATATGGCCTTTGAATAGCCACCAACCGTTTTCCTGGCTTTGAATAATCTCCGACAATTGCAGGCTGCCACTTAGAATTACAATACTCAGCACAGACAAGCCGGCTGACAATTCATAACTTACAATCTGAGCTCCGCTGCGCATTGCGCCAAGCAGTGAATATTTATTGTTGCTGGACCATCCTGCCATGAGTATGCCGATTACTGCCATTGAAGAAATAGCCGAAATATAAAGCACACCGATATTGATATCCCAAATCTGAAAATTCCTGCTGAACGGAATTGGCGCCATAAGAAGCATAGCCGAAATCATCACCACATAAGGCGCAAGCCGGAAGAGAAATTTATCTGCTCCGTCTGGAATAAGTCCTTCCTTGACAAGAAGTTTTAAAGTATCGGCTAATGTTTGGGCAGTACCCTTATATCCTACCCTGTTTGGCCCTAGTCTTATCTGCATATACGCAGAAACTTTTCTTTCCATGAAAACTAACACTAGCCCCAGAACAGCGAACAAGCTGATGACAAGTACACCAACAATTGCAAATTGTGCCATAAGAGCCCAGAAGGCCGGGAGGCTGTTGTTGAGTGCAGTTTGTACTCCTATACTTATTTTTTCAAGACTGAACATATTTGCCTGTCTGCTTTAACGGTCAATGTCAGGTATTACCAGATCAAGTGTCCCCATGATAGCCACCAGGTCTCCTATTTTCGATCCCTTTGCCATGTGGTCGAGGGCCGATAGATTTGAAAATCCTGGTGATCGGAATTTAATTCTGTAAGGTGTCATGGCACCTTCACTGATGATATACACCCCAAATTCGCCCCTGGCAGTTTCCACCATGGAATAATATTCTCCCTTCGGTAATTTCAGTACAGCTTTGGTCTTTGCCTGAAAATCTCCTTCAGGAATATTGTCAATCAATTGCTCAATAATATTCAGAGACTGCCTCATTTCCTGCATCCTTACAAGATAACGTGCATAGCAGTCACCGTCTGTATGAAGTATTTCATCAAACTTAAGTTCAGAATACATATCATAAGGAGCATGCTTCCTGATATCACAGGAAACTCCTGCTGCTCTGGCGACTGGTCCGCTGCAACCATATGAAATGGCATCTTCACGGCTTATCTTCCCTACACCCACCGTTCTTTCCCTGAAAATGACATTGCCTGTTAGCAGTTCATCGTATTCGTCAATCTTACCTTTGAAGTGAGCGATGAACTCCTTCACCTTTTTCTGGAAATCCGGATGAAGATCAAACATCACTCCTCCGGGAACCATGTAATTCATTGTCAAGCGTGCTCCGCAGGTTTCTTCCATGATATCATTGATCATTTCACGCTCCCTGAATGCATGGAAGAATGGAGTAAGTGCACCAATGTCCATTGCCATTGCACCCCACCACAACTGATGAGAAGCTAACCTCGTGAGTTCACTCATCAAAACTCTTATCACCATGGCTCTTCGGGGAACTTCAACCTGAAGACCCTTCTCAACTGCAAGAGCGCAACCAAGATTATTGATATGAGAAGAAAGGTAATCCATTCGTGAGGTCACGTAAATGAATTGCCTGTAACTTAAACTCTCGCACATTTTTTCAATAGAGCGGTGAATGTATCCAAGATGTGGTTCAACCTTTTTGATAGTCTCACCCTGGAGGGTAATTACAAGGTGAAGCACTCCGTGTGTTGACGGATGCTGCGGCCCGACATTGATTATCAGATCGCCTTCTGCGCTTGTACCTATTTCCTCCAGCATTTTATCTGAAAATAGTTTTTATAGTTTAATCATGTTAACCGGATCTTCGTAATCCTTCCTCAATGGCCAGCCTTTCCAGTCTTCTGTTAAGAACAACCTGCGCAAATCAGGATGATAGTTAAAACGAATGCCGAATAAATCATATGCCTCACGCTCATGAAATTCTGCAGTTCTCCATATGTCTGATACAGTTTCCAATACCGGATTTTGACGATCATCGATCTTCACTTTTACTACCAGCTCATGATTGTGAAGTATCGAACGCAAATGAAACACAACGCTGAAATGTGTTTTCCAGTCTACCGCAGTAAGACAAAACAAAAAGTCTAATTCAAACTCTGCTTCATTTCTCAATTCAGCTGCCACTTGTTTCCAGTCCGACACAGGAACATTCAAAACAATCCATTGTCCTCCCTCATCAATCTGATATGAAGGATATTTTTCCTGAAGCCGGTTCTTAATTGATTCCTGATCCATTTTCAAATTACTTACTGATGTCAGCCTTTGTCTTTTTACCTTCACCCTTCCTGATTTTTTCCTGAAGTGTAATCAAGGCATGAAGCAATGCTTCAGGTCGTGGCGGACAACCCGCAACGTAAACATCCACAGGAATCACATGGTCAGCACCTTTAACCACAGAATAGGTATTGTAGAAGAACGGGCCGCCGGAAGTGGCGCAGGCCCCCATTGCAATAACATATTTCGGATCTGGCATTTGATCATACAACCTTTTCAGTACCGGCCCCATTTTATTAACAATTGTACCGGCAATGATAATCACATCAGCCTGCCTGGGCGTTGCTCTTGCAACTTCGAATCCGAATCTCGACCAGTCGTATTTTGCAGAAGCGGTTGACATCATTTCAATTGCACAACAACTTGTTCCAAAAACAAGTGGCCACAAAGAATTTGACCTTGCCCAGTTCAGGACATCATCCAGCTTTCCGGTGAGAATTCCACCACCCGGCACTTCATGTACTTGCCCGGGGAACGTATCTTTAGGATCCTTTTTATCTTTTACATCCATTTCAATGCTCCTTTCTTATGAGCGTATAGGAATCCAAGGAAGAGAATGAACAGAAAAACCAGCACCTCAATAAGTGCAGGCCAACCAACCTGCTTTACTACTACCGCCCAAGGATAAAGGAAAACCAGTTCCACATCAAAAATCAGGAACAGCAGTGCAAAGAGATAATATCCTACATTCAGCTGAACGAGAGACTTACCAATGGTAGGAACACCACACTCATAGGTCTGTCCTTTTTGCGGATTATATGAGCTCCTTGAAAGTATCCTCGATAGTATTATTCCTCCTGCAGAAAATGCGACTCCGCAAAGTATCAGCAATATCATGGATCCTGCACCCATCTTATCTATTTTCTTCGCCTGACCGGCTTTGTTTTGAGAATTGTCAAACCTACATTTTTCTTTATAATAAATCAAAAAAAGGACTTTAAATTGCACAAATTACTCTTTACCATGCTCGGAGCGAATACTGCCAAAACTTGAACTTCTATATGACGATTATCAGTATATTAGCTAAGTCTATTGACACTCCACTTAAATTACAAATTTTCATTCTTTAAGTCAAGAGATTAAATGAAGCATTTTATAATAGGATGAACAGAAAAATTGCCCTTATATCATTTGCATTCATCACGCTTTTTTGTTCGGCACATGGCCAGACAGGTATTAGTTTCGACGGAGTAAATGATCATGTAAGTTTTGGTCAGGCGCCCGCTTTGAATTTGCAAAATTTCACCCTGGAACTTTGGTTCAAGCGCGAAGCGGCAGGAATTGCATTATCGACTGATACTGACGGTGTGATTGCCGTGCCGCTGATCACAAAAGGCAGACCCGAAGGCGAGGGAAATAATACTGACATGAATTATTTCCTCGGAATTAATTCAACAACAGGTACAATATGCGCTGACTTTGAACAGGGTAACGGGCAACCATTTCCCGGTAAAAACCATCCCATCAACGGCATCACACCTATCTGCATGTTCAGGTGGTATCATGCAGCTGTCACTTATGATGGCAATACTCTAAGACTCTATCTTGACGGAAATATTGAAAACTCTGTAGTAGTAAATGCACTTCCTCAGTCATCCAGCATTCAGCATGCAGCTTTGGGCGCAGCTTTGAATTCCGCCGGAGTGCCTGCAGGAGCATTTGCAGGAAAAATAGATGAGGCGAGAATCTGGAACTATGCCAGATCAGCAGCAGAAATCAACGCTTCAAGGAATCTGGAACTTGGCGCCACACCTGGTCTTGTTGGTCGCTGGGCCTTGAATGAAGGCTTAGGCTTGACGGCATCAAATTCCGGCTCAGCATCAACAGTGAACGGGACACTCATCAACGGACCACTATGGTCAAAAGGCAGTCCATTTTCTTCACTGAACGGAATCAGTAATACTTCTGTTGAATTTGATGGGACAAATTCCTATGTGAATCTTGGCAACCCTGCTTCACTTAGCCTGAACACTTTCACTCTGGAAGCCTGGATTATGCGTAAAGGAAACGGAATCTCAACCTTTACCGGTGCATTCAATGCTGTTCCTCTGATTGCCAAAGGGCGCGAAGAATCCAACGCCAACAACAGAGACATCAATTACTTTCTTGGCATAGAACAAGGAACAAATTTTCTTGCAGCCGACTATGAAGAAGGTACCGGACAATATCAGCCAGGACGAAATCATCCTCTCACCGGAACTACGCCTCTTGCCCTCAACACATGGTATCATGTGGCTGTTACTTTCGATGGCGACATGATGAGACTTTGGCTAAACGGCACTCTTGATAATCAGCTTTACACACCTTTCCTACCACAATCAGCCAGTATTCAACCGGCATCTATTGCATCAGCACTTTACTCATCCGGAGCGCCCGGAGGATTTTTTGACGGAATGATTGACGAGGTGAGAATCTGGAATTATGCAAGATCAAAGCAGGAAATACATGCAAACATGAACAAGTCGATTACCAGTCCTCAAACCGGACTGGTCGGCCGATGGGGCATGAACGAAGGATGCGGAAGTAGCATTAACGATAACTCGGGTAACAATTTCAATGTAAACATTACCGAGAGAAACTGGTCATGGGCTGCAGGCTCTCCCTACAACGGCATTATTCCTCCTTCTCAACCACAGACTGTTTCCCCCTCCAACAACAGTATAAATGTATCTCTGGCGGAATCCCTGAGTGTAAGCGTGAGCGATCCAGATCAAAAACCAGTTACTGTGAGGTATTATGTCCGGGAATGTCCAAATCCTGATCCGCAGGACTTCACAATAGCAGGTCTTACAGATACACAATACTATACATCAGAAACAAGAGGTGGAACACTTGCACAATTCAAGGCGCAGACTAACTGGATAGTTCAAAACAGAATTGCGGAAAACATCGCCTTCGTTGCCTCTTCGGGCGATTGCGTTGAAAACGGTGATAATAACGGCAATCCGATTGAATGGCAGAGGGCCGACACCGCATAT
Source organism: Bacteroidota bacterium (assembly GCA_003389385.1). Taxonomy (GTDB): domain Bacteria; phylum Bacteroidota; class Bacteroidia; order AKYH767-A; family 2013-40CM-41-45; genus QQVM01. The sequence continues at coordinate 81,494 of QQVM01000017.1, read as the reverse complement.
AAAATAATTGAAGATCCTGTTACAACCCAGTTACAGCACGGCATTCCTTATGGCATCAATGTTGGAAATCACGATCAGACTCCTAACGGAGACGCATTGGGCAGCACTAATTTCTTTAATGCTTACTTCGGAATAAACCGTTTTACCGGAAGAACATATTACGGCGGATATTATGGCAACACCAACAATAACAATTACATGTTGTTTTCCGCTTCAGGAATGGATTTCATGGTATTCGACATTGAATACAATGTAAACATGCCTCAGGCAATTATCGACTGGATGGTGAACTTGATCAAAGCAAATCCGGAAAAAAGAGTGATCATCACAAGCCACTACCTTCTCAATGCTGATGCAACATTTGGTGTTCAAGGCCAGCTTATTTATAACGCGGTTAAAAAACTTCCGAATGTATTTCTCATGCTGGGAGCACACGTGCATGCAGAATCAAGACGTGATGACAATTTCGACGGCAATAAAATTATCACATTGCTTGCCAATTATCAGTCAAGAAACGGCGGACAAGGATGGATGAGAAAAATGAAATTTTCTCCATTGAACAATACGATTTCAGTGGAAACTTTTTCTCCCTGGCTGAACCAGGTCGAAATTGATTCCAATAGCGCATTCACTTACAATTACGACATGTATCCGACTACCGGATACTCTTTATTCGCAACCCTTCCCAATATCAGTTCCGGCAGCACAGCCTCAGTGTCTATGCTGGGACTTCAACCCGGAAAATGCTATCTCTGGTACGCAACACTCAGCAACGGAGATACTATTATCCGTACTGCAACACGGAAATTCAGCACTTCAAATTCATGCACCCGCATCACATCTTTCAGCCCTGCTTCAGGCGGAACAGGGGATACAATACAGATCAGCGGCACGGATCTTAATTTTGTTTCGCAGGTACGGTTCAGCGGAACACCTGCATCCTTTCAAATCATCAGCAACACTTTGATCAAGGCTGTGGTTCCTTCTGCCGCCACTACCGGAAAAATATCAATTACAGGCACCTGCATTGACAGCAGCGCAAGCGAATTTACCAAGTTACCCTGCCCGCCATTTCCTGTCCAATATAATGTCACCGGAGGCGGAACATTTTGCACATCTACCTTTACAGGTTCTGACATCGGACTCAGCGGTTCGCAGTCAGGAAAAATGTACCAGCTGAGAAGAAACGGAACAGTTAATGTGGGCTCTCCTTTATCAGGTACAGGAAATCCAATTTCATTCGGACTTCAGTCAATCGCAGGAACGTATACAGTCATAGCCACTGAAAGCTCTATCTGCACCACTTCAATGAGCGGATCCGCAGTCATCACTATAAACCAGAGCACCAGCAGCAGTCAAACTGTCGTAGCTTGCGGTTCTTATACCTGGTCTCTCACAGGAATCAATTATACATCCAGCGGAATCTACACTCATACCGGAACTAATGCCAACGGATGCCCTCACACGACTACACTGAATCTGACAGTAAACCAAAACACAAATTCTTCACTTACAGTAAGCGCTTGCGATTCCTACACATGGTCTCAAAACGGGGTTACATATACTAATTCCGGAACCTATTTCCATTACAGCACCAATGCCCAAGGTTGCCTGCATACAACTATTCTCTATCTTACAATCAGATATAGTTCCTCTTCCTCTCAAAATGTGAGTGTCTGTGATTCATACACATGGCCACTCAATGGCGCTACCTACACAAGTTCCGGCACCTATACACATTTGACTACAAACGCTTCAGGCTGCCCGCATACCAATATTCTGAATCTAACAGTCAATCAGTCTTCATCAGAATTCCTTGCCATCAATACCTGTGACTCATACACCTGGCCTGCTACAGGCAACACCTATACTTCATCTGGCACTTACTATCATTATTCCACTAATGCCTCTGGATGCCTTCACACCAGGAGACTGGATCTGACTATCAGGCAAAGCACGAATAGCACGGACAATGTTTCAGCATGCGACTCTTACATTTGGCCCGCAGACGGACAAACTTATACGCGCACAGGAGTATACACTCATATTAGCACAAATGCTTCCGGATGTCCGCACACTTCCACTCTCATTCTTGACATTTCCGAAAGCACATCATCTTACCTTTCTGTCACCGAATGCGGAAGTTACATCTGGCCGGAAAACGGTGTGACATATAATTCTACCGGAATATATACTCATCAAAGTTTAAATCAGAATGGTTGTACCCACACCGCAACTCTGGACCTGACAATAAATCAGGGCACTTCCTCAACGGAAAACCAATCAGTATGTGACAACTATATCTGGCCTGTCAATAATCAGACTTATACTATAAGCGGGCAATACACTCATTCATCAATCAATGCTGCAGGCTGCACACATACGAGCACATTAAACCTTGTAGTGAGACATAGCACCACTTCATCGCAAACCGTTACTGCCTGCGACTTATACACCTGGCCTGTCACCGGGTTGACTTACAATTCAAGTGGCACATACACACATCTGTCCATGAATCAGGATGGCTGTATTCATACAAGCCACCTCAATCTAACAATAAACAGCAGCTCCTTCTCTTCTGAAACTATATCAGTTTGCGGATCTTATTATTGGCCACGAACGGGCTTGACTTATTTTTCATCCGGTACTTACACTTTTGGTGAGCCCAATATGTTCGGATGTGAGCATACTTACATTTTATATCTCACTGTTCGTACTGTTCCACAAATCAGCTTGAATGTGCCAGTTGCAATTCAATGTTATTTCGGAACAACAGAAATTGAAGTGCTTGCAAACTCCGGAACTCCACCCTATCAGGGCACGGGTGTATTCACTAAAATGGCCGGATTCTATTCTTTCACAATTACTGATGCTGCCGGCTGCAGTAATACTGCATCAGTAAGCTTGTCCCAGCCAAATAAAATGACTGCTTCAGTGAGCACAACTCCATCACTGTGCGGACTCGCCAACGGAACTGCCCTTGTAAGCTCCGGAGGAGGAACAGGCTTACATTCCTATCTGTGGTCCAACGGACAAAATGGTTCAAATGCGTCAAACCTACCTATCGGAATTCATTCAGTTGATATCACTGATGCCAATGGCTGTTCAATTTCTGCAACTGCAACCATACTGGGAACTGGAACTATTCCTCAAAACCCTGGAATGATAGACGGACCTTCAGGCGTTTGCCGAAGCACTTCGGCCGTGTTTTCTGTTCCCGCAGTGAGTGGCGCGACATCATACGACTGGACCTTGCCTGCAGGAGCCAGCGGAATCAGCAGCACGAATTCCATCAATATAACATTCAATTCAAACTTTAACGGTGGATTTATCTGCGTGTCTGCTTTAAACAGTTGCGGCAGCAGCCAGCCTTCATGTTTAAATCTGCCAGTCTTATCAATTGCGCCATCCACTCCAGCTCAGATAATCGGCAGCACTTTTGCGTGTCCGTCTGGAACATACTCCTTCTATGTTGATCCTGTTACGAATGCTACGTTCTACACATGGTCAGTTAGCGGTACGGGCTTGAGCATCACTTCTGGACAGGGATCCAACCAGATTACTGTGAGTACAACATCAGGTTTCAATAGCGGCACAGTCAGCGTATTTGCCGGAAACTGCCGTGGCAACAGCACTTCGATCAGCAGACCTTTGCATGGATCTCCGGTACATTCATTCTCAATTTCCGGGCCCGGGTACGTTTGCGCGAACACTTCAAATGTAGTCTATTCAATCCCAACAATTGCATCTGCAACAAGTGTAATATGGTCTGTCACTTCAGGTAATTTTTCAATAACTTCTCAAACACCCCAAAACGCGGTAATCAATACACACTCAAACTTCAGCTCCGGTGTGCTTACTGTGACTAGCTCCAATCCTTGCGGTACGTTTGCAAAGTCTTATACGATTCGCTCGGTACCCGCTCAGCCAGGTGGCATTAGCGGCCCTAGAAATGGAAATTGCCTTGTCAATGGAGTCATATACAGCATCTCAGCAGTAACTTCAGCAACCTCTTACATATGGACATCACCACCGGGAGTTGTCATGACTTCAAGTACAGGAACTACGGCCACATTTAATTACACTTCATCATTCAGTGGCTCTGGTAATATTTGCGTTTCAGCAGTTAACAATTGCGGCGTATCCGTAGCAAGATGTCTGCCTGTCACAGCAACCCTTGCCGCCCCTGTAAGCGTCACAGGGCCTTCCAGCGTTTGCAAATCACAAACCTCTGTTCTCTATGATGTATCACCTGTGAACGGAGCATTGTCGTATCTCTGGTCTGCCACCAACGGTACATTTCTCATAACCATAGGAACTGGCTTGTCAGCTACTGCAAATTTCAACTGGACAACATCTTCCACTTCTGTAATCATGGCATCAGCAGAAAACCTTTGCGGATTCGGACCCAATGCCAGCAGAAGCGTTTCAATAAATTCTTCATGCAGGACAGAATCAACAAGCATCTCTTCTTTAGAAAACTTCAGCGTTTATCCAAATCCTGGAACCGGAATGTTTACAGTTAAAATTTTAAACCCTGAAATCAAGGAAACACGAATCATTGTGAAAAATATCATAGGCAGGGAAGTTTACTTTAAATCAATAAACTTTTCCGAAATAGATGACACACGAGAGTTGAATTTAATTCACATGAAAAAAGGCATCTATATCCTGACAATGGAATACAATGGCCGGGAAGATCAGATCAGGATCGCAATCATGTAATTGATCAATATTTAATATATTATTCCTTTTTCCAAACAAAGAAATTTTACCAAATATTCATTCTTTGTCCTATACACTCAACCTTTAGGTTGATTTTTTAAAAACATGCGTTTTACTCAAAGGTCTTCTGTATTTTTGTCTACTGATAAAACTTTTCTTCATTCACTCATTTTTCCAGACCAATCCGGTTCATGATCGCAGCATGAACCGGATTTTCTTTTTGATCTCAACTTTTATTAATTGATTCAATTAATAAATGACGGGCTATGCTTTCAAATTTGTATTTCTATAAAAACAATTAGTCAACATAAATGTGTCAACGATAAAACATTAAATGAATCATTTTCAGAAATATATATTCCATGGATACAGAAGATTCTCCTCTATTTTTTCTCTCCAATGAATAATAAAAATATTTTAAATCAATTGATCTAAGAAAAAATAAAACGGCCAAAAATATCAACCACGGCGCACACTTGTATGGGCCGTTCATTTTAAAAGCTACTTTCTTATGTTCACATGTTTTGTAGCAATTCGTTGATCTGCTTCCTCATCCCTTTCGCAGACCGTTCAACTTCTTTATACCTCACCCTTGTCTCTACATCATTTGGCCTGATTTTTTCCAATTCTAACAGGGCGTCATTGGTAACTTTCAATAATGATTCAAGTGCAATTTGCGACTCAATCAAAACTTTCTTGGTCTCTGTAGTTACTTCCATAGTATTAGGATTATTGTAGCAAGATAAAAATAATTCCTTTCGAATGACATGATATTTATAACAACATTGACTGTAATTTTACATCTTTCGAATTCACAATTTACAATTAAAATCCTTTTCACCCTAATACAGCATCAACAATCGCAATTTGGTATATTTGTCCAAGACCCATCACTGATATATGCCATTGAGAAAATCAACCTGTCTTATTGCGCTCACATGCTTTTGCATATTTCGCAGTTTCGCACAAAACAAATCTTCTTCAGAAATTCTTGAGAGTCTTCATCGGCTTAACACTCTCGGCTCTGTACTATACATCGCTGCACATCCTGACGATGAAAACACTCGCATGTTGTCGTACTATGCAAATGAACTGAAATTAAGAACAGCATATGTCAGTCTGACAAGAGGAGACGGAGGCCAAAACCTGATAGGAAGTGAACAAGGCCCTCTGCTCGGACTGATTCGCACAAATGAATTGCTTGAAGCAAGAAAAATCGACAAGGCCGAACAATATTTTACAAGAGCAGTGGATTTCGGATATTCCAAAAATCCGGATGAAACATTTAGAATATGGGGCAAAGACGAAATCATGTCTGACCTGGTGTATCTCATCAGAAAATTCAGGCCTGATGTCATAATTAATCGCTTCCCCACTACCGGTGAAGGCGGACACGGACATCATACTGCTTCTGCTATCCTGGGAGTTGAAGCTTTCAGTGCTGCTGCAGACCCGAACGCTTTTCCCGGACAACTCAAACAAGTTTCTGTCTGGCAGTCAAGCCGAATTTTCTGGAATGTTTTCAGACCTAAAGAAGAAGATGTAAAAAATAAAGCAGATGTGATACCGGTTGATCTGGGAAAGTATAATCCTGTTTTAGGCATTTCCTATGGTGAAATGGCTTCTGAAAGCAGAAGCATGCACAAGAGCCAGGGATTCGGCGCTGCCAAATCAAGGGGGGTGCAAATCGATTATCTTAAGCTTCTCGCAGGAAATTCTTTCTCCAAGAGTGAGCTCGACGGGATCAATACAACCTGGTCAAGACTGAATGGCAGCGAAAGAATCGCAGCCTTGAATGCTAAAATCATTGCTGAATTCAATCATACAAATCCCTCAGCAAGCATACCTGATCTTCTGCAACTAAAAAAACTGATTCAGTCCGACATCAAAGATGATTACTGGAGAGAATATAAATTGAATGAAGCAGAGCAGCTGATACTGGATTGCGGAGGATTCTATCTGGAAGCAATCAGCAAAGACTTTTCACATGTACCCGGTGACAGCCTTCATCTGAAGATCTCTTTTATTCACCGAAGCAATCTGAATGTCAAATTGATTGGAATTCACACCGGAATATTTAAAGCTGATACGACTTTGAATGTTTCATGTGGCTCAAATGAAAAAACTGATATAGATAAATCATTCATTACTCCTTCTTCAATGCCGTATACCTGCCCTTTCTGGCTGAAAGAAGAATCCGAAGGCGGTCGATTCTCAATCAAGGATCTGAATGACAGAATCACCGCTGTGAAAAACTCCACTCAACAAGTGATTTTTATCTTCTCCATCGAATCTGACACAATCATTTGCCCGAGAGACATCATTTATAAATGGGTTGACCCTGTCAGAGGTGAACTAAGCCGGACTCTCGAAGTGATCCCTCCTCTGTCCATTACTTTCACTGAAAACTCTCACATCTTCCGCGGCCAGTCCTCTGCTCCTGTCACAGTGATACTCAAGGCGAACAAATCGGATCTTTCCGGAAGAATCCACCTCAAGCTCCCGGAGAAATGGAACGCTAATCCACCATATGCAAATGTGAATTTGTCAAAGAAAGATGATGAACTGCGTCTAATCTTTGAAGTGAGCCCTGACAGGGAAATTGATTCTGGTATCATCATTCCGGAGTTTGTGTTAAAAGATAAAAAATACATTCACAGCGTACGGAGAATTAACTATGATCATATTCCTGTTCAAACCATTGTAACGAGATCCGTAACATCCGCAGTTCGAGTGGATCTGAAAACTGTACCGCTTAAAGTCGGTTATATTGTCGGCGCTGGAGACGAGATACCTCAGGCTCTTGAACAGGCAGGATTCGACGTTGACATTTTAAGTGACAAAACCCTCAGTACTGGTAATCTTTCAGTGTATGATGTGATTATTACCGGCGTAAGACTTTACAATACCAATGAAAGAATTGCGGTTTATCACCCCCGACTGATGGAATTCGTGAATGAGGGAGGAACATTATTAGTGCAGTATAACACAAACAATTTCCTGAGTAGCGTAAAATCTGATATTGGCCCCTATCCATTCAAGATTACCAGAAACAGAGTGACTGATGAGAACTCGCCGGTTGAATTCAAAGACCCTGGCCATGTATTACTGAGCTTTCCGAATAAAATCTCAAGAATTGACTTCCACTCCTGGGTACAGGAAAGAGGAATTTATTTTGCCGGAGATACCGACGATTCTTACCAGCATATACTTTTGTTGAACGATCCTGATGAATCAAAACTAGATGGATCTCTCATTTATGCACGGCATGGAAAAGGTCATTTCATCTATACCGGCCTGTCATTCTTCAGACAATTGCCAGCAGGTGTTCCCGGCGCCTGGCGTCTGTTTGTTAACTTGATGTCAGTCGGAAAATCTTAAGCTCAGAGAAAATGCAGGAAGACGAAAAACCTCCTTTCTTCAGCACATGGAAGAAAATGTATATTGCGGTGATATTAAATCTCGCCTTCCTAATTCTTTTGTTTTGGCTTTTTAAAACCGTATTCTCATGAGTGTCGCCGACTGGATCGTGCTCTGCGGCACACTTGCATTCATCGTATTCTTCGGAATCTGGAAAAGCCGGGGAAACAAAAGTATGAATTCCTATCTGCTGGCTGATAAGTCAATGCCCTGGTATGCCGTTGGAATATCAATAATGGCAACGCAGGCCAGTGCAATTACTTTTCTGTCTGCACCTGGACAAGCCTTTACAGACGGAATGCGTTTCGTCCAATTTTACTTCGGGCTTCCGCTTGCAATGATTGTGCTTTGCATCACATTTGTTCCGATTTTTCACAGACTGAAAGTGTATACTGCCTATGAGTTTCTGGAAAACCGCTTCGACCTCAAAACAAGAGCTCTTACTGCTTTTCTTTTCCTTATTCAGAGAGGCCTTGCATGCGGACTCACTATTTATGCTCCCTCAATTATTCTTTCCTCTATTCTGGGATGGAATATCTACTGGACAAACCTTGTGATTGGAGGACTGGTAATACTTTATACCGTGAGCGGAGGAACTCGTGCGGTAAGCATCACACAGATGCAGCAGATGTCAGTAATTTTCATTGGAATGTTCCTTGCCGGTTATGTGATCGTAAAGCTGCTTCCTGATAATCTTTCATTCACAGATTCCCTGAACGTAGCCGGCACACTCGGACGTCTTAATGTTGTCGACTTCGAATTCGATATGAAGAACCAGTATAATATCTGGTCCGGATTGATTGGCGGATTCTTTCTTGCACTCTCGTATTTCGGAACTGATCAAAGTCAGGTTGGAAGATATTTAACAGGAAAAAGCGTCGCACAAAGCCGGCTCGGTCTGCTTTTTAACGCGATCATAAAAATTCCGATGCAATTTCTGATCCTCATGATCGGAGCACTTCTCCTTGTCTTCTATCAGTTTCAGGAAGCACCGGTCCATTTTAACAAAGTGGAATATGAAAAAATATCCCGAAGTGATCTTGCACCCCAATTCAGACAGCTGGAGGGGGAATTCAGAAATGTGCATCTTGAAAAACAAAAAAACCTGAACGGACTTGTTGATGCAATTCAAAGCGGAGATGAAAAAACGCGGATTGAAATTGGCAAGGCTATGAAGGAACAGGAAAATCAAATGCAGACAATTCGCGCCGAGGCAATGACATTGATGAAGAAGAATGATCCGCTGGCTGAAACAAATGACACCAACTATATTTTCCTTTCATTCATCACTGAATATTTTCCCGCAGGACTTATCGGTCTCCTCATTGCTGTAATTTTTTCTGCTTCCATGTCCTCGACCTCTTCTGAGTTGAACGCGCTTGCATCCACCACTATAGTGGATATTGTAAAAAGGTTTTCTAAAAAGGCCAGGTCTGCTCAGAACGAAGTTTTCATCTCACGTTTGGCCACAGTGCTTTGGGGATTTTATGCGATCCTTGTGGCCATGTTCGCAAACCAACTCGGAAGCCTTATTGAAGCAGTAAATAAACTTGGTTCATTGTTTTACGGCACTATCCTCGGAATCTTTGTTGTTGCTTTTTATATAAAACAGATTAAAGGACACACTGTATTCTACGCGGCAATCATCGCAGAAATTTTTGTTATCATATTCTTCTTCATGGATCTTACTGCATTCCTTTGGCTGAATCTGATAGGATGTGTGCTTGTAATTGTGTTTTCATTTATTGTAAGGGCGCTCGTGCCGGAAAATCAACAGCATGTAAAATAAAAAACCGGCATTCTCTGGTAGGATTTCAGAGAATGCCGGCTGATTGGGAAAAACAAAATTATTGCTTAGGCCACTCTTTAAGCGCTTTCTCTACCTGATCCTTAAAGAAAAATCCCTCTCCTGCTTTGTCACCAAGGGTTTTCGCTTTTGTCGCATGCTCATAAGCCTCTTTATTTTTCTTCATGGCTGAAAGCACCTGAGCTTTGACCCAATTGTTAAACCACTCGTCAGATAGCGCTATGCTTTGGTTTACATGCTTCAACGCAGATTCATAGTCTTTCTTTGTATCCATCTGGTATCGTGCAGCAGCGTTGTACATTCTCCAGGTTCCTCCAAGTGTATTCTTGATATTATCCGCAGCCTGTTCATCTGTGAATAAATTTACATTGAATGAAACACGCAGCTTCTCCCATTCCATGTCGATCCTTGCCTTATTGTCATCGAAATCAGATATAATGAAAGCAAATCTTTCTCGGTGTGGTATAACTTCAGGTTTCACATTGAAACGCATCAGGTCATCATCCTGCTTGTATGCACTGACAGAGACATTGGCATCTTTATTAAGAATAATCGTCCACTCCACTTTCCCCGGAATAGTAAACAGTGAATAGCTTCCCTTCGAAACCTTAGTTCCGTTTATACTGACATCCTTGCTGAAAGTAATCTTGGTGGCAGCATTGGCACCGGTTCGCCATACCTGATCATAGGGAACCAGATCGCCGTAAACTACCCGGCCTTTTACTCCCGGACTGCTATAATCAATCGTTATGTCCGTGAGTCCGGCTGTTTGAGTGACTACTGCTTTGGGGCTCGATGCAGGCAACTGTAGTTGAGCATTTGAATTGATGGAATAAAAGCACAGTAAAACAAGTGCTGCAAATAAGTTATAAGTTTTTTTCATGATTTTGGTTTTTTTCGGTTTTCTAATTTATCATTTTAATTTAAAAAATGAAAAAACATAAGTGTTTCAATTAATTATTCTTCATCAATCATATAGCAGAAAGTTCGATAAATCATTATTAGCCAGATACTTTTCAGGTCAATTTTGAAAAGAAATGATGAAGCTATTTTAAATTTAACAAGAAATTATTGGCATTATCGAAGACATGCTTAAAACTGAATTAACTTGACTACATTTAACATACGAATCTGGAAGAAAGCTTACCCAATCTCACTTACATAGGAATGAAAAAAATTATCCTCAGCGGAATCACTGCGACGATTCTGCTCCTGATCCTGACTTCCAGTAATTTGTCTGATAACGGACGTGCTGGCGCAACCGGCTCACCGGGAGAAGTGGATTGCACCAATTGCCATAATTCATTTGCTATCAATTCAGGGGGAGGATCCATTAACTTCTCATCCGGAAGCATGATAAATTTTGAATATGAGCCCGGCCAAACTTATAATCTTAGCGTTACAGTAGCCAGAACAAGCAATGGATTATTCGGAGTTGGTATAGAAGCATTATTCGCGAACGGTGATAATGCGGGAACTCTGAATATTACCGATCCTGCTTCTACTCAAATCAAGTCCAGACTTGTTGGAGCAATTAACAGAAGAAATGTTGTGCACCAACTCAATGGTGGCGCTTCTAACGATTCCAAAACCTTCAACTTCTCCTGGACCGCTCCTGCAGCAGGAACAGGACCTGTTACCTTTTATTATGCCGGTGTAGCTGCTAACGGAGGAGGCACTTCAGTGGGTGATTATGTTTATAAATCCAGTCAGGTATTGACCGAAAAAGTATGCCAGGTACCCGGAATGCCACAGTCAATAACCGGCATGACTACATTATGCGTGAATTCGGTTCAAACTTATTCAGTTCCTCCGGATGCAAACGCGAGTTCCTATATCTGGACTTTACCATCTGGCTGGACAGGAAGCAGCAATTCCAACAGTATTACTGTCACAGCCGGAAATATGGGTGGAATGATCAGCGTAACACCGGAAAACTCTTGCGGAAGCGGACAGGCACAAAATCTTATGATAAATGTCAATCCTTCGCCGGTGCTGAACATCAACGCATCCTCAAATAATGACACTCTCTTTGCAACCGGAGGAATTACCTATCAATGGTATCTTGACAATGTCCTGATTCCTGCAGCCACAGATTCATTCTATATCCCATCTCAAAACGGAAGTTATCTCGTGACCGGAACAGATTTAAACGGTTGCGATGGACAGTCTGACCCTTTTGCATTTACCCTCACCCATATTCGTGATAAAGCTGCATTTGCTTCGCTGGAAATATACCCGAATCCGGTAAGTAACTGGCTGATGATTAGATCTGGCATGCAGCCATATACAAACTTGCTTGTTATACGTAATGCAGAAGGAAAAATTCTGTTCGAAGGAAAGCCTGACGCCGGACGATTGGATGTTTCCGGCTTTATATCCGGAGTTTATTTTGTAGAGATCAATTCCGGTTCACAAAAACATATCAGGAAATTCCTTGTCTGGAAATAATCCTTGTATGCTCCTTACTCTAGTCCAAGCATCTGCCTGAAGTTCTCTTTGCCTTCTCTTGAAAGCTTGAGGTTGCCGATCAGCAAAAGAGCTCTATTCATTCTGAGTACAGAATTCTTTACTGTGCTGACGTAATTGATGATATATCTTTGCTTACCCGGACTCAGCATTTCGAATCGACGCCGGCCTTCGTGATCCTGTTTTAACAACTCTTCAAGCTCTTCCGGAACTTCCATTCCGTATTTTGATTCGTCCGGCTTCAATTCAATCTGAACCTCATCTCCTTCAGTAACTCCGTACTCCTTCATTCTTTTTTTAGTAATCGTAATGTAAGCGTCGCCTTTTCCAAGCGCGACGAGGCCACACTGGAATGCTTCACTTCCATTCACAGAGCACCATAATCTGATGGGAAGTTTTCCTCCGAGTTTCTTTACTTGTCTTGAAGGAATGAACAAATAAGTCATCTTGTTCATGTGAAGTAAGCGCCCAATGTGGGTATTAAATTTCATGGAGTAAAAGGATGATGTAAAAATAAAAAAAGAGGGCATTGCCCTCTTTAAAACCTGATCAGGATTTTTCCTGTGCATGCTCTCCCAGATCCTCTTTGCTCCACCGGGCATCCATGATGAATGTTCCAAATGGAATTAGTGAGGCAATGAAAGCCACAATCAGCTTTTTCAATCCCCAGTCATGAGCCTGCCAAACTTTCATCAAAGCTATCATGTACCAAATGAAAAGAATACCGTGCGCCCATCCGAGATACTTTACTCCAAGGGGCATGTCCATCATATATTTGAATGGCATGGCAATGATCAGAAGTATGAAGGATGTACCTTCAGCAAGTGCAACTTTTCTGAAGTGACCTAAGGGTTTGCTTGAAAATCTGAGATTCATGATTCTGAATTAGCAAACTAATTAACGACTTGCTTTGATGTCAAACTTGATTGTGAACTCGTCATAAATCATCTTATCACCGATATCCTTGAAAAATGATTTTGAACCGAACTTCACATCGTATTTGGAACGATCCACAACTGCAGTTCCTGTGCAGCTTACTTTACCCTGATTGAATATAATATTGGCAGGAAAAGAAATCTCATTAGTCTTGTCGCGAATTGTGAGATTGCCTGTCACTGTATGAGTGTATTGCCCTTTTCCCTCACCGGCATAAGGAGCAACTCTTGTGATGACAAATTTTGAAACAGGATATTTCTCCGCATTGAAAAAGTCATCCGACATCAGGTGATTTTCCAGCTTTGACTTCATTGCTGCATCTGTCAGGTCTAGACTAGAAATAGTATTCATGTCAATTTCAAAACTGCCTGATATGTGACCGTGATTGTCACGAATCTCTCCTTTTGAAATGTTTATTGTTCCATTGTGCTTGCCTGTGACCTTCGCTGCATACCACTCCACTTTGCTTGCTGATTTGTCGACAGAATAAACGTCTACATGCAGGTTGCCTGCCTGTACATTGGCCGCAGATGCGAATGCGATTGCCAGAACTGATAAGATTGCTTTTTTCATAGTTGATTTAAATTAATGTTAGAATTATTAAGAGGGGCCTGATTGACAATAACCATGCCCTTAATTTCCTATTGTGTTTTCTTTTTGAGTATTAGATGGTTTGATGAGTATGGATGCCAAAATACTGATTAAGAGAATGCCCAAAACAGTAAATAAGGCATACTGAATTGGAATGTGATACCAGTCCATAATAGCCATTTTAACACCAATGAATACCAGAATCAATGCCAGGCCAATATTCAGGAACCTGAACAATTGAATGATTCCTGCCAATGTGAAATATAGTGATCGGAGTCCGAGGATAGCAAAGACGTTTGATGTATACACAATGAATGAGTCACGAGTGATTCCAAGAATGGCAGGAATTGAATCCACAGCAAAAATAAGATCAGTTGTTTCAACCAGAATGAGTACAACAAACAAAGGTGTGGCAGCAAGTATTTTTTTCTTGCGCACAAAAAAATGCGTGCCATGATAATTCCTCGTAATTGGGAAAAGTCGTCTGACCAGTTTTACCACAGGGTTTTTTTCAGGTTCAATCGCTTTATCCTTTTGAAACAGCATTTTGATTCCTGAGAATATAAGTACCCCGGCAAAAACATAAATAACCCAGTGAAATTTATTGATAAGTGCAATTCCCGCAAAGATGAAAATCGCCCGCATTACCAGTGCTCCTATAATTCCCCAAAAAAGCACGCGGTGCTGGTATTCCTGAGGCACCTTGAAGTATCCGAATATCAGCAGGAAGACAAAAAGGTTATCCACACTAAGTGATAATTCTATCAGGTAACCCGTAAAAAATTCTACTGACTTTACCGGACCTTTCCACAGATAAATAATCCCGTTGAAAATCATTGCCAGACTGATCCAGACTATAGTCCATGTCAGAGACTCTTTGAAAGAAACCTTATGTGCTTTTCTGTGAAATACCCCAAGATCCAGCGCCAGCATGATCAGTACAAAAGCGTTGAAAAAAATCCAGAACATTGTTTCAGTTGACATGATTTGGCCTGTTTTAGAGGGCGCCAAAGGTATAAATTTTTTTGAAATGATAGTATTACTATCTTTACATGCCTTTTAGATTAAATGATGTATTTTTTAATTAAAATGACCAATTCATGGAATCAGTCCTGAATATTAAACTCAGCGAAAAACTATACCACCGAAATCCGGTTGAAACGGAGCTTGGCCGAAAGATTATCAGTCAAAGTATTGAGCTCATTCACGAACTCGGGATTGAAGATTTCACCTTCAGGAAGCTGGCCCTGTATATGAATACTACTGAAGCCGGGATTTACAGGTATTTTGAAAACAAATACAGGCTGCTGACTTACCTTGTCGACTGGTATTGGTCTTGGCTTGAATTCCAGATTTCTGTGAGAACGAAAAATCTGCCTGATCCTGAAACCAAAATAAAAAAACTGATTCATCTTTTAGGGACTCCCATCACAGATGATGTAAACACAAGTTATGTCGATGAAAAACTCCTGTATGAAGTAGTGGTAAGAGAAGGTGTGAAAACATATCTTACAAAAAATGTCGAAGAAGACAACAAGGCCAATCTATTCAAACCATATAAAGACTTGTGCAAGAGAATTGAAGCCATTCTGCTCGATTACAACTCTGAATACAAATATCCACGGACTCTTGCCAGCACCATCATTGAGACTGGACATTTTCAAAGTTTCTTCTCATTGCATTTGCCCGGCCTGACAGACTTAAACGGCGGAAAGGAAAACACAAAAGTTATCCGTTTCCTTGAGGATCTTGTATTCAGTGCCTTGAGCAAAAAATAAAATGAAGCACTTCCTATTGATTATCTTTATAAATATTTGTCTTCAGCTGAAGGCTCAGCCAAATGCTGAATTTTCACTTAGCAGATACAAGATATGCAGCGGAAGCACAGTTCAACTGATAAATTCCAGCTCAGGAGCCAATCAATTCAGTTGGTTTATTGATGGTCTGCATTTTTCATCTGCAATAGATACACAGGCACTTTTTACAGAACCCTGTTACAAACTGATTCCTGTTACGCTGATTGCTGAAGATAGTCTCACTGGACTGAGAGATTCTGTTACCCAGTTTGCTGAAGTATTCGACACCTGCTTCTTTCACTGGAATGCAACGATCCTGGTCTGTCCGGGAGACACAATCCGTCGCACTGCGCAACCTGAAGCGATGAATGTACTATGGACAGTCACTCCTTCTCAGAACTATATCAGCGGATGCGACACCTGCAATTATATTGAATTCATAGCATCCAATCATATGACCATAGATTTGATGAATGTTTACCAGGGCTCATGTCATGATATAACAAGCTATGAATACACTATCAATTGCACAACTCAACTTGACGAAGAAACTGAAAATAATGGCATTGCCATATTCAATTCTTATGATCGGGAGAAATTGCATATACATTTGCCTGAATTATTCAATAACGCATTTTTGCAAATATTTGATCTGCACGGGAGAAAACTGCAGGAGTCAGAGCTAAAAAATTCCATAAATACTATAAAATATAATTTTCAAAACCGTGGAATACTGCTAATCAGAGTTTCTTACGGGCACAATTTAACTTTTACTATGAAGCTTTGGCGGTGAATAAATTTTCTTTAACCGGTTGATAAATTTATAGGGAATAAAGTTTACAAATGCATGCTATATTTTGTACTTTGACAGATCAGTTTAAACTGATTGTTTCTTTTACTATTATTAATAACCCTTTAAATCGTATTATCATGAGAACACTCCTTAAAATTACGATCGACATGAATGCCGGCAATAAAGCAATCAAGGATGGATCACTGGGAAAAACACTTGAAAATCTAAAAAATCAGATCAAACCGGAAGCGGAATACTATGTCACCTCTGAAGGCACCAGGGCCGCTTATTACTTTTTTGATCTGAAGGATCCTTCCGACATCCCATTCCTGGCAGAACCTTTATTTCTAACCCTGAATGCACGTGTGGAATTTTCTCCGGCAATGAACGGGGAAGACCTTAAGAAAGGTCTTGAAAAATGGATGAAGTCTGCCAAGTCTGAACTTGCTTATGCCTGATATCAAAGCATCTCACATGAATGATTCGCTGATGAATCATTATGAAGATCAAAATTGACAATCAGACATACAATTCAGAAACAATTCCTTCAAACAAGATTTACTCTTGAATGAAGGAATTGTTTTTTACACTCAAAATTCAGAGCTCAGTATTCATAATTCACTTTTCTACATTCATCATTCCGCGAACATCATTTCGCACCATCAAGTTCCATATTAATCTCGATTCGCACCTCATCACCTACAACTGCAGTAGCAGCCCAGCTTCCAGTTCCGATCCCATAATCAGTTCTGTCGATTTTAGTGGAAATGGCAATTCCCATTATCACGGATCCCTCTTTCCATGGATTATCCATGAGTCCTGTGATCCTCAGAGGAAGAACTACATCCTTCGTAGTCTTACGCATGCTTAGCTTACCATACACGTTGAATAGCTTGTCATTGATTTTCTCGATCCTTGTCGAAACAAATTTTATTTCCGGATAGTTGGCCGCATCGAAAAAATCTTCTGACTGCAGATGTTTGTCTCTTTTCTCATCATCTGTATCAATGCTGCTGACTTTGATATTGAATGTTGCCTTACTTGATTTCAGATTCGCAGGATCAAAATGTATTTCACCGCTGAATTCCCTGAACTTCCCTGTCACAGCAGAAAAGAAGTGATTTACAGAAAAGTTCACGGAGGAGTGAGCTTTATCAATCTTCCAGGATTTTACGTCCTGAGCACTCAATGAAAACGTAAGTAGTATAATTACAACAAGTGCAAAATTGAATTTAACATATTTTTTCATGACCTATATAGTTTTATGGATTTGTTATATAGCCGCAGCCAAATGAAAATCCTTACAAAATCTCTTTAGGAATCTTGAGTTACAAAAGATTTGTCTATCTGGTACTGGTGAATAAAGAAATTTATCAGATCTTAAATTATTAACTTCGTAAAAGTTGCCCATGCTTAAAACCATTATGAGAACATCCAAAACATTTAATCGTCATACTATAATCTTTTACCTGACACTTGCACTATATTTAATTCCTTGCCTGCTTTTTGCACAGTTAAATCCCACTCAGATTGTCAGTATTCCAATGCGCGATGGAAAATTTCTTGCAGCTGATGTGTATATTCCTGCTGCCTGCACCTCCTGTCCTACTATACTTATTCAAACTCCCTACAATAAAAATTCATTCCGTGCCGGATTGCCAATGGGATTCGGACTCAATTTACAATCAAGTCCCTATGCATGGGTTGTAGCTGACTGGAGAGGTTTTTTCGGATCTGTCTCGGCTGCTGTAGCACAACCGAAGCGTGGTGAAGATGGCTATGATATAATTTCTTGGATAAGTACACAAAGCTGGTCGAATGGTAAAGTGGGTACCTGGGGACCTTCAGCACTTGGAGTGATCCAGTACCAAACCATGAAAGAAAAGCATCCTTCGCATTTATGCGCAATTCCGATTGTTGCTCATCCTCAAACACACTATCAGGGATACTTTTACGGAGGAGCATTGGAAAGTTCAAGGCTTCAGTCACTGGATATGCTTGGCTTTGGACTGTCGCCCCTTGTTCTGGCAAATCCCTATTACAACCTTGTCTGGCAAATCACAGAAAATTCCACATGGTATCCGCAGGATATCAGCACACCTACTTTGCAAATCGGCGGATGGTACGATCACAACATTGATAGGATGATGGATTGGTACAAGGCCTGCAGGACTTCAGCAGATACTTCTGTGCGCAACCACCAGTGGCTGCTTGTTGGCCCATGGGTTCACGGGGGAACCGGCCCGGCATATGTTGGTTCTTCAATACAAGGTGAACTTAGCTATCCCGATGCAGCACAGAAAAACGATACTATGTCTCGAAGTTTTTTTGAATACTATTTGTTGAATTCCGGAAACTGGTTGAACACACCAAAAATTACCCATTATGAACTTGGCACAAATGCCTGGAGATTTTCCAACGACAGCACAATTGAAATATCTCAGAGCACAGAACTCTTTCTGAATGATCAGGGTACATTGATCGCAGGAAATGGAATCAATTCCAGCCTATTTATAAGTGAACCAAGAAATCCTTCACCAACTATTGGTGGGCACACTCTCAGCCAGTCATTGAATCAGGGTCCTTACAGCCAAAACAGCCTGATTGGCAGAACAGATTTGATGACATTCGAAACTTCTGCACTCAGCCAGGACATCAATGTGAGTGGAAGAATTAAAGTGCACTTATTTATAGAATGCGACCAGCCGGATGCAGACATAGTTGTGCGCTTGACAGATGCTTACCCGGACGGAAGAGACATGCTCATAAATGACGGCATTCGCAGAATGAGATTCAGGAACGGTTATACTCAGGCGCTTGAATCATTTATGCAGATCGGACAAGTCTATGAAGCAGTGGTCGAATTACCATTTGTAAATTATACCTGGAAGTCTGGTCACAAAATAAAAATCTACATCAGCGGAAACAGTTCAACACGTTGGGATGTGAACCTGCAAAACGGCGATACCATGTATACAGCGGGAGATACAAATACTGCAATCATCACCATTCATCACAATTCTTCAAATCCCAGCCGAATTACTTTACCCTCAACTAATCTTCCACTTGCATTGGAAGATTCAATTGAAACTAATCCCTTTCAGTTATATCCAATCCCCGCAAATCAGACTTTACATATCAACTATTCAAAATTATATACTAAGACTTTAAGATATAAAATTATTGATATACAAGGAAGACTAATTCAAAAGTCAATACTATCTGATTCAAATATTCGAATCGATGATTTAATTAGCGGCATCTACTTTTTACAAATCTACGATCAGGAAGGTCAGCAAATTTATATACGACATTTCATTAAACAATGAAAATTAATTTAAAATTAAGATGTAAAGTTTATCAGATACTGAATCTGGTATTTCAATATTGAATGTTCATTTCTCTGATGTTTTTCTTCAAGATCATTACCGTAAACTCTTCACTTTATAGACAAGCTATCGCCGAGACTCAATTACTTAACAAAAACTATCATACATAACAATTTAAGCCTGACAATCTTTCACTCACCACCCTTTAAACATCATATCCAATATCCAAATTTCAAACAGTTCGATTACTAATCATACTGGGGAATTAATTCCACAAATGCAGCCATAATGCTACACTAGACCCATAATAATTCTAATTTTTTCCACATTTTTAGGCTCAAACACCATGGGAATGCTTCTTGCAACATTGCGAGAATAAACTCTTACAACTATGAAAACTCATCAAAGTGTTTTAATAGCAACATGGATTCTCCTGACATCCATTTTCTCAGTAAAAACTTCCTTATCACAAGACTACCGGACCGGTATCGGCTTACGTCTCGGTGGCTTGCATTCAGGATTAAGCATCAGACACAATACTGGTAGTGCAACTGCTCTGGAAGGAATTCTGGGATTCGGATATCGTAGCTCATTTATTACCGGATTATACGAAATCAACAGGACTATCAGTAGCACACCCGGAATGAAATGGTATTATGGTGCTGGTGCTCACCTTGGAATGTTTCAACACAAGGGAACATACTGGTACTTCAGAGACCGCGGAAGAAATGTTTATGTCGTAGAACCAGGACACACTGTTATAATTCCGGGCGTAGACTTTATATTGGGTCTTGAATATAAATTCAATAATGCTCCATTTACCTTAGGCTTGGACATTAAACCATTTATTGATGTCCATCATGGATTAAATGGATATTTTGATGGCGCGCTTAACTTCAGATTTGTATTCTGAAAATGAAACTCTCTCAATTTCTATTAATCCATTCCTTTCTTGTTTTACTGAATACTCCCGGTGGTTTGGACCAGGAGTATTTTTTTATACATGATAACTCATTGAATTAACAAAATAATCTTAAATTTATAGATATACTTATGGAGGGTATAATTAAAAAAAAGAGTGTATTAATATTAGATGACGAACCTGACATTTGCTGGTTACTGTCGGGCTTTCTTGAAAAAATGGGATTTATAACTGCTACAGCGTACAATCTGAAAGAGGGACAGAAAATGCTATATGCGAATTCTTCCGATATAATATTGCTTGATATTAATTTACCGGATGGCTCCGGGCTTCAGAAACTTGAAGAGTTTAAAAGCATTTCACCTTCAAGTGATTTTATAGTCATGAGCGCACACGCCACTTCCATTGAAGAAAGAATTGCTATAAATTCCGGCGCCTCGGGATTCATAAGTAAGCCTATAGATCTGTTACATTTAAACCAATTGATTTCATCATTAAAAGATAAATCAATTTAATAACATGAATACTAAAAATAAAGCTAAGTCTGGAAAAATTCTGATTATCGATGATGATCCGGACATTTGCACACTGTTGGAATCATTCCTCCAGCGAAGTGGATTCGAGATTTTCACTGCCCTTTCAGGTAAGGCTGCAATAAAAATACTCGGCAACACAAAGCCGGACCTTATCCTCTGTGATTTTAGACTTGGAGACTATGATGGCCTTGATATGCTGCAAGAGATTAGAAATATAAATTCTGAAATCCCGGTGATAATAATCACAGGCTATTCTGATATACGTACAGCCGTGAAGGTAATAAAGACAGGTGCATTTGATTACATTTCCAAACCTTTAATACCGGATGAAATTTTACACATTATAGGCAAAGCTCTTCATAAAGAAACGGATGCCGATATAAAAATGCCGAGTGAAAAGAGCACTTCAAAGCAGCAGGATAATTATATCATAGGTTTCTGTAAACAGGCTCAGGAAATTGAAAAGCAAATCAAACTGGTTGCTCCTACAAATATGAGTGTCATTATTTATGGAGAAAGCGGTTCCGGAAAAGAAGCTGTTGCAAACCGAATTCATAATCTAAGCGATAGAAACACAAAACCATTTGTTGCCCTGGATTGTGGAGCTATTTCACGTGAACTGGCTGGAAGTGAATTATACGGCCATGAAAAAGGCGCCTTTACTGGAGCTCTGCAAGCTAAAACCGGGCTTATAGAATTGGCAAATGGCGGAACACTCTTCCTGGACGAGGTCGCAAACTTATCATATGAAGTTCAGGTTTCACTCCTGAGGGCTGTGCAGGAAAGAAAAATTCGGAAGCTTGGTTCAAATATTGAAATTCCCGTCGACGTGAGAATTCTTGTCGCTTCAAATGAAGATCTTACCACTGCATATCATCAGGGAAAATTTCGAGAAGACTTATTCCACCGGTTTAATGAATTCAGCTTCTATCTCCCTCCTCTCAGAGAAAGAGGTGATGACATCATGATTTTTACCAGACATTTCCTGAATGAAGCAAATATAGAACTAAAAAAAGAGATTAAGGAAATTGACGCAGATTATATCGAATGTCTGAAAAAATATGCCTGGCCGGGAAATATTCGAGAACTTAAAAATGTAATCAAGCGAAGCGTACTTCTTACTGACGGCAATATTTTATTGTCTAAAACATTACCGAATGAAATTTCTAATGCTGAAAAGTTCAACTTTAGCAATTTCAGTGTGAATAGTAAATCAGTAAAAAATTTATACTTAAAAGATGCTGCGCAGGAAGCAGAATATGAACTGATTATAAAAACTCTGAAAATGACCAAAAACAATAAGTCTGAAGCAGCAAGGATTTTAAACATAGATCGAAAAACTTTATACAATAAATTAAATCAATTCGATATCCAGGACGAACAAATTGAAGGATTTAATTAGATTATTAAATTGAACTTCTTTTTATGGATTCTAAAAGAAAGTTATTTCAAGCCGATAAATTTTTTTGGATTATCATCTTAATATGTCTCTTACCACTACTTATTAATATTGCCGGATTTTATTTCGGGTTTGTTGATTACCGCCTCGACTCTTTTACCATTAAGTGGATTCTACAGATTGAGCAAAATGAAGACATAAGGCAAATCTTTATCGGAAAATACATCCACCTGATCTTTGTTTCAACCACAATTACCATAGCCTGCTTAACGGCATTGCTGGGATTTATTGATTATAGCATAACACGATCTGTAAGCACTCCTGTTATGTCTATCGCTTTATTTTGTTCCGGATTATTGCTCGCGGCACATCTGCTTTTTTCGACTCACGTGATCAATCTTCCTGGACAGCAATATTACTTCACATCATACACGTGGTTAACAAGTCGTGTATTTCATGCTGGCATCATCAGTATTGGAATGGGAATCTTTTTATTGAAATTTTCGGGGCAGATTATTCAGGAAAAAATAAGAGATCACAGAATTATAAGCTATTCAACAATTCTCTTTTTGATTTTAACCATTATGAGTCTATTAATAATTACAGAAAGATCTTCTACTGCCAATCTTGCTCATCCTTTTCGAAATATTGCGCGAAGAGAGGATTTGATTCCCTTATGTATGTATATTTTTCTGACAGTGCTTATTATTCCGAAATTTCATAAAAGGTTTCCATCTATTTTTTCAAAATCAATCTATCTCAGTATGATTCCAGCTCTTGTATCTCAACTGTACATGATGTTTGGAAGCACTGAACTGTACGACAACAGCTTCAACATATCACATCTGATGATGGCATTTTCGTTTTTTATACCTTTTACAGGACTTTGTTTTAACTACGTTGAAAGTCACCGAAATGAGATATTCACCAATGAATTACTCCTAAAAGAATTTCGAGAGAGAAAAGAAACTGAACTCACCTTACAGGGAGTGATGAACAGCTCCCCTGACGCCATTTTTGCTCTTGAAAAAATTCATATGGATCAGAATCTGAGTCCAGGATTTCTGATTAAAGCAATGAATCCGGCCTCACTGAGGAATTTAAAGTTAAACTATAAAAATTATTCTGGTGAATTATTTTCCAACATCATACCACATAAATTGTATGAAGAACTTCTGCCCTTGTTAAAGCAGGCCACTGAAAGCGGAGAACATCAACTGCGCGAATTATATTCTGAAGATTTCTCACTTTGGTTCATGATTGTTTGTGTGCCGCTGGAAAATGGTGTGGCATTAACCATCAGCGATATAAGTGATCGAAAAAAAGCCAGCCAGGAATTATTGATCGCAGAAAAAATGGCCGTAACAGGTAGGATTGCAAGAATGATAGCTCACGAAATAAGGAACCCCTTGACCAACATCAATCTTTCCGTAAATCAATTACGGGATAGCATTCAAATCGAAGATAATGATGGAAGAAAACTGATTGAAATCATCGAGAGGGCCTCATCAAGAATTAATCTGCTTGTATCAGAACTCCTGCTATCATCAAAACCTTCAGAGCTTCAACTTTCAGAAATAAATCTGGAAGATCTAATCAATGAAGCTATTAATCTGGCCTCAGACAGAGCCAGGTTGAAAAATGTGAACATAGAACAGGAGTATTCTGAAAAAGAAATCCATATTACTGCTGACAAGGAAAAATTGCAAACAGCTATCTTAAATCTCATCATGAATGCAATAGAAGCAGTGGAAGAAAATACCGGAAAAATCATAATTAATTGCTCAGAACAAAATGGTAAAATTAAAATTGTTATTTCTGACAATGGCTCAGGCATTGATCCAGGGATTCTCAAGCATTTATTTGAACCCTTCAATACTGGTAAGAGAGGAGGAATAGGGCTTGGACTTGCTGCAGTTCAAAATATCATAACAGCTCACAAAGGTGAAATAAAGGCAGAGAGCAGCAAAAATGGGACCCGATTTATTATACTCCTTGAAACACATCTTCAAAAAAAAGAAACAGAAGCGTAATGCTTCTGCTTCTGCGGTGTATTCAGGCATTCATCTTAAATGAAAGTCAGAGGCTGACACATGGCTTCTGGAGGGGAATCAGAAGAATTTCAGGCCTACATAAACCTGCCATGCCTCTCGCTGTCCATCAGGAAAGTTATATAAAAAGCCTATCGAATCACTACCTGAGTCTCCCACTGAGTTAAAACTTTTAAGATATCTTACTCCAAAATTCATAGAACCAAAGTCCAATGAAGCTCCTCCCAACCATCCTGCATCCACGCGGTTAAATTGTGATGTATTAACTGGTTTTGATTCGGATTGGGAAGTATTGTTTGTTGATGACTTATCTGAATTTGTACTAATCAGATATGAACCATATAATCCTCCCTGGAGGCTAAGCTTTGATGTAATATTTATTGCCGCCATAACAGGTATGTCTGCATAATTGAGGCGAACTGCAAGACGGTCGGAAGTCTGATTTCCTCCTATAGTGCCTGTATAAGTCACCGTGGTTGCTGCGTTAGAAAATAATAATTCAGGCTGAATAGAAAATGACTCTGTGAGTTGTAATCTTGAAAAACCGCCAAAGTGGTATCCAATCCTGTTCTCCTTCTCATCGAATTCTTTAATCTTTATTGACATAACATTCATACCGGCCTTGATACCTATGGTACTTCCGTTTAGTTGTGCAAATGAATATGCAGAATGAAAGACTAAGAGTATAACCAGTAAAATACTGAACAGTTGTCCCATATAAGATTTTGAATATTTCATGACTTCGTCAGTTTATAATTTTGAATTGATATTGAAGCTGTCAATAATTTGCATCATCAACCCGGGATTTTCATGTTCCTTATATCACAACGAGCTGATGATGCAAATCACAATAATTAATTACTTGTCAATCATGACCACGAGATAACGGGAACCTTCCCAGAACTTTTTCGGATCAGTGATGACCAATTCGTCAGCTTCTTTCCCATTGTATTTTATATCATAGCTGTCTTCCGGATGATAAGTCAGCAACTCCACATCCTTCGCTTCAAGAGGAATAACATTAGTTTGAGTAATATCAATCGCATTAAATGCACCACGATTAATATCACTATTCAATTTCTCCTCTTTGCCAATGCCAAGAAATCCGCCGGTCCTCACAATTACCTGTTGCTCCTCAAGTTGTTTACTTGTACCTGTTACAACAAAGGCTTTATTGAGTTCTTTCACCTGCGTTTCAATCGTAGATTGCTTCAGGAGATTATCATCATTGAGTACAACTAACTGTGTATTCAAACTTTCAACTTGCACCTTCATCTTAGATAACTCCTCATTCACCAAGGCGAGTTGTTGATTCTTTTCTTCCAATTGCTCATTGTAAGAAGCCAACATTTTCTCCAACTCTTTCAATTTAAAATTCGATGATTTAAGTTGCTTACTTAATTGTGCGAGCTTATCTTTATTGTCTTTCATCAAGGTGTTGATGGCAGCAATATTCTCACGAATTCGATCCACCTGGGATTTCTTCAATTCTCCAGGACCAGATTGGTCGGATATATCAGCTTGTCTTTGACTAATTTCTTCCAGGTTTGCTTCAATCTCATTAAATGACTGTAGAAATGAGTTAATGGTGGAATCACGGTAGGAAGCAGATTCCACTAACATTTCTTTTTCGCTTTTCAGTTTTTCAATTTCCGCTTTATAATCCTGGCAAGCAGTAAGCATGGCAAGGGGTATAAATAAAATCAGATACTTTTTCATAAGATTCATTTTTTAGATTAGACATTTTTTTAATCAATATGGCTTTAGAAATATTTTAACCATTTCGCAACATGAGAGAAAAGACCATACCATAAAAAATGAATTGGAAACAAATCCATAAAACCTCAATTTTTCAACTTTTAAATTAAAAAATCGCAAATATTTGACTGTAAAACCGGAATCATTATCCACAATTGTGGAATAATGTACACATAGAAATGAAACTAAATTGAGCCGCTACATTCATCCAATACTCAACTGGGCCAACATAAATGCATACTTTAAATTTATATTCTCTCTTAAAAGCTTGAATACTTTTTTCGGTGATTTAGATTAGAATATGGGCGATAATATTGTAAATTTTCTGAATTGAAATTTACCAGGACATAGTTTTAATGAGATGATGCCTGAACTTGCTTTCTGGATTGATTGCATTTTTGAAATTGATTGAATTGCGCACTGAGAAGTAATTTCGAAAAGACAAGATATCATGATCAAGCACTTGGATAAAACATCCGCATAGGCTATAAGCTAAAATGACAATGCCGAAAACAAAACGAGTGAACAGACAAACCTGTTCACTCGTTCTATGCACTAACTCTGTGTAAGTAGCCCGAACACCCCGAATATCTAACTATTTCATCGAAGATTTATTGAAGATTGTTGAATTTGAAGAAAAATTCAGAATATAGAATTAAACACTATATCATTGTCTGATTATCAGGGAAGCTTACAGAAAGACCTCCTGAACAGCAATGCTAATTTTTAGGCATTTTAAAAAACCTGATTTGCCGGATTTCTATTTCATTTCAGTAGTGCAAATCTGCCTTTCTCAGTTGGTTTGAGTTTTCCATTTTCATAAGTGTAAATCCAAACCACAGGCTCATAAATTACGGGAGGTGGTGGAATTTCCCCTTCTTTAACTTTCAATTCTGACTTTGGTTCAAGAAAAGTAAGATTTTTTGTATTGTTGGTCTTTTCAAAGAGCAACCTATCTTCTTCTCCAAATACTATAACCGTAACATTCTCAAACTTAAAGAATCCAAACGGTTTATCTTTTTTCTCTCTTAAATACAAGCTTAGACTTTCTTTGAACAATGTCCCAATTCGTATTTCATAACCAATTTCTGACTTTTCAATTTTAAAGATAATGGCACTTTTTCCAAGGTTTCTGTATTCGGACTCCTCTTTTACAAGCACTTTAAGCGCATCATTTATTTGTGCATCCTTTACCGTTAGCATATTAAGCTCATTTTCCTGATTTGCCTTACAACCTGAAAAATTCCACAGGAAGACAATTAAACAGATTATTAATCGATTGAACATCATATTATTTTACTA
This sequence comes from Bacteroidota bacterium, assembly GCA_003389385.1. Lineage (GTDB taxonomy): Bacteria > Bacteroidota > Bacteroidia > AKYH767-A > 2013-40CM-41-45 > QQVM01. The sequence continues at coordinate 53,660 of QQVM01000017.1, read as the reverse complement.
TTCCATTGTGGTTGTACTCAATGTATTTCTTTATTGGCACCGCATAAACTTTTAATTTTACTCCGCTTTTTGGAAAATAAGTATTTTTCCATTCTGCAAGTCGTCTATCACCATCATTTTCGTCTTGTGGAAGAAAACCAGAAGGTCCGTAAATGCCAGTACTTATATCCGGATGGCTATGGATTAGCTCTCTAACAGTATAATTTTTTATCAATTTTTTGTACAACTGGTCAGTACCGCCTGCTTCAGACCCTGGATCGTGGCTTGTAACGCTTAAAAAATTTTTTTTTAATGGCCGTGTCCATCATCTTCCGCTAACAATTGATCGTAGGCCTGTTTCATTGAATCCGATACCTTCGGATTAATTTGAGAGATTTTAGGATACAAACTGCCATATAGTTTTTTAATCTCAGGGTCGTCTGGATGAGGGCCATCATAAAAAAAACGCCAGAAGGATTTTATTTGCTTTTCCTCGTACTCTTTTAGAAGATCAACGCTAAGCTTTATGTTTTCAGGTACTATCTCTTGTAAATGATGCTGCAATGCTGCTACTTCATCTGCTTCCCAATGCCCACCGATTCCAACCTGTATCATTTTTTTATAGTATTCATTGGTGGGAATAGCTTTTTTTAATTCGGGCAGGAGCGTGAATAACATATAATCATTGCTAACCTTAAGTAAACACGTATCTGCAGATTTATCGTCATTACCATAAATTCTATAGAATGTTTTAAAATTATTGGGGAATGATTTAAAAAAGTGTGTTAGAGCTTCCGTCTTTTTTTCCACGTTGCCACTAATCGCTTGTTGAGCATATTTATTCAATGCGCTTGCCTGCTCTTTAATAGCTGCGCAATTCTGCATGTCTTGGCTTTGAGAGTGACAAGAAGTAAATCCCATACAAAACAGCAATAAAGTAGAAATTAATTTCATGGGGCTACTTTTTTTCTTTATCAGGTATAACATTGAAGATATTGAACTTAACATTTTCTGGCCCCTTTTGGCTAAGGAAGCCTTTTATCTCTTTGAACTTTCTAAAACTTCCGCCTTCCCCATTAATGCGAGGTCCTCCAACAAAATCCTTTCCGAAAGTTTCGCCACAAAGTAAACATCCTTCAGTATTGGAAGGGAAATTTTCTATATGCAATAAAATTTTCCTCTCATTAGAAACATCACTGTTAAATATCCTAAAATTACTCGGATACTTTTGGCTTGAATAATTTTCAATATTATAAGTTCCTTCCGGTATTCGTTGATCTTGATTAGCAACAGTAGTGCTTGGGCCTGCTGGCTCTAAGAAAAATCCTGTAACGTCTTTCCCCTCCTGTGGTATCACAAAAGTGCTGATAGTAGACTGACTTGTCTCTGTAAACCTGAACGAGTTAATACTACCTGTTCCCCTCTCAGTGGAAATTGTTTGATCGGTTACAAAGTTTCCTTGTTCATTGGTTGTACCTATATTGAAGTAATCGGTTTGGTTCCCGCCTTTATCGCTAACGACTTTAATCTGTCCGGTATTTTTATCAACGTCATATTCTTAAGGGGCTCGGCCATCAGGATCAATGTAGCGGATTGGGTTATTGTTGCAAAATGAGTAAGGCGACCAAGCTGGCATTTTGTGTGCTAAGGGGTCAACAGTCCCAAACCTTCCAATAGCAGGGTCATAATATCTCGCTCCATAATCCTGAGTAAATAAATCCAACTCCGTTTGAATTTCCTTTCCGCTGTATTTATACTTATTATCACCAATTGGCGCTTTCCACAACATCCCAAAAGGATAATAATTATTTTCTTCCAGCAATTTACTGCTCGTATGTGAGATGATGAGGTTATCAAAAAAGACAGGCTTCACGCTGCTGTTGTTTACATAGACATAAAGATAACCCTTTTTACGTATTTTTAATTCTGTAATTGCAAGCTCTCCAATTACATTTGGATGCTCGGCTTGCAAAGCACCGCTAGCTTCGGGATAATATGGACTACAGACAATCCTGACTTTAGCAATCTTACTGTTTCACCAAAGAATTTCACCAACGGAATTTATACAATTGTATTCGAACCTGAGCAAATGATGCAGACAAAAAAAAGCGAGATCCTACACTAGAAAGATTAACTTTCCCCAAGCTGGACAACTTAATAATTACAATTAACTTCTTAAATTACGATCAATACTTTCTGATCTATCTGGGATAGTATAGAAGATAAATCGACCTTTTGCATCCTGCATTTTGAATTGCACTTTATAATCCAAAGATTAACACTCCTTGAGCTGGTAAAAAAACAAAACGAGTGAACAGACAAACCTGTTCACTCGTTCTATGCACTAACTCTGTGTAAGTAGCCCGTGCGGGAATCGAACCCGCGTTTCATCCGTGAAAGGGACGTGTCCTAACCCCTAGACGAACGGGCCATTTGTTCAAGGGAGCGCAAAGGTAACTTTTTTTTCAAATTCACAAGCATTTTGTAAAAATTTATGCAATTCAGGGCATTTCCACCTTGTTCTTATCTGCCTGAAAACGAAATCCTAAGCGCTTGCCGGTGGCTATCTTGGCCTGCAGTGAAGATTCAAGAATTGCTCTTACCGAAACCGGACTCATTTCATTGTACGGCGGTGAGTAAGGATCGAAATCCATGCTGTAATGAATGGCATGCTCAACAATCTTTTTAAGTTTCTGCCGGTCCAACACTTCGTTTGGAAAATCATTAAACAGTACACCAAGCTGACGCTTACCCTCCACAAAAAAATGTTTCTCCCGGTTCACAAAAAGCCGGCCTACCAGATAGCCCACATCATTACCCCGGTTGAATCGAAATGAATCTGTCAGAAAATTATAAATGTAAATCTTCCCGCAAAAAGCATTGCCCGGATTTTGCTGCACATAGGAGTTTTTCCAGATTTCGTGATGCTGCTCAAAAGTGAAAACGTTTGTGTGCAGAAGAAAAACCAATGTGTCGTCGGCAATGGTCAGTACCGCTTCGTATTCACTTCTCTCCTGGTAGTCCACGGCAATTTTCCTCCTAAGTTTCAGGATTTCAGTATGCAATTCCTGATGAATGCTTTCCAGAATAAGTTTGAGATCCTTAAACACTCCGTGCATGACCTCGAGTACATCCTGCTTAAGCACTACCTTTTCCCGAAGGAGCTGGATAATTTCATCTTTAGGATTTTGCACAGACATATTCAGTCAATTTTAGCCGGGACAATTTCCCGGATTTCATCCTGTAATTTATGAAAATTATTTTTCCCGGGCAGGCTTCAACAGAATCCCTAATTAGCAGTCCTTAATAGGCCTGTGCAAAAATCACCCTTTGCTCTGAATCATTCCCGGAAAAAATACACTTGCCTTTTTCCTTCTTGGCATTCAACGGAATGCAACGAATTGTTGCTTTAGTCTCTTCCTTAATCTTCAATTCCGTCTCTGTAGTTCCGTCCCAGTGTGCCATCACAAATCCACCCTGCTCTATCTTCTTCTTAAATTCATCGTAACTGTCGGCATGATGGGTATTCTCTTCACGAAAGGTGAGCGCTTTCTTATACAGATTGTCCTGAATGTGATCAAGCAGGTGCGAAATCTTCAGAGTAAGATCAGTCAGCTGCATCACGCTTTTTTCTTTTGTGTCTCGTCTTGCAACTTCAACAGTTCCGTTCTCAAGGTCACGTGGACCGATTGCAACCCGTACTGGCACACCTTTGAATTCGTATTCCGAAAATTTCCATCCTGGCTTGTGAGTGTCCCTGTCGTCATACTTCACAGAGATTCCAAGTTTTTTCAGTTCATCCACAATTTTATTTGCCACAACAGTTATGGCTGCAAGCTGCTCATCATTCTTGTGAATAGGAACAATTACAACCTGAATCGGCGCAAGCTTTGGTGGCAGCACTAGTCCGTCGTCATCACTATGTGCCATCACCAAAGCACCCATGAGTCTTGTGCTCACACCCCATGATGTAGCCCAGACAAAATCCTGTTTTCCGTCTTTACCTGTAAATTTGACATCAAATGCTTTGGCGAAATTTTGTCCAAGGAAATGAGATGTGCCAGCCTGCAGAGCTTTTCCGTCCTGCATCATTGCTTCAATGCAATATGTATCCAGGGCACCTGCAAATCTTTCATTGGCTGTCTTCACTCCTTTGTACACAGGAACCGCCATGGTATTCTCTACGAAATCGGCATAGACATCCAACATCCTTTTAGTTTCTTCGATCGCTTCTTCTTTAGTAGCATGAGCAGTATGACCTTCCTGCCATAGAAACTCGGCTGTACGCAGAAAAAGACGAGTACGCATTTCCCAGCGCACTACATTAGCCCATTGGTTAACCAGAATCGGAAGATCACGGTAAGATTGTATCCATCCCCGATATGTATTCCAAATTATTGTTTCTGATGTAGGGCGAATAATGAGTTCTTCCTCCAGCTTTGCTTCCGGATCAACAACGACTCCGTTACCATCCTCTGCATTTTTCAAGCGGTAATGCGTGACAATGGCACATTCTTTGGCAAAGCCCTCAACATGCGAAGCTTCTTTACTGAAAAAAGACTTTGGAATAAACAGAGGGAAATAGGCATTGGAATGTCCGGTTTCCTTGAATTTGCGGTCAAGTACCGCCTGCATTTTTTCCCAGATCGCATAGCCGTAGGGCTTGATCACCATGCATCCGCGAACAGCCGAATTTTCCGCCAGATCGGCCTTAATAACCAAATCCTGATACCATTGCGCATAATTCTCAGCCCGGGTAGGAAAGTCTTTAGCCATATATATTTATCTTCCTGATTGGTTTTGGTACGGTGTTTGTAAAATATAGGAAACAAAAGTAAAACAATTAATCCACCCTTAAAAAATCAATATCCGGTGGATATAAACAGAAAGGGAAAACCCATGAAAAAGCTTCACTTCCTTCTTTTCGCTCTGATCAGCATGATGTTCGCATCCTGCTCATCCGTTTATCAGGCAGGCAATGCAGCACCTGATGACATCTACTACAGTTCAAGCGATGCTAAGCCTGCTCCTGTGAGTCAGCCAGCACCTTCGGCTACTGAGCAATATTCTCAGGAAGGAAGTGAATACAGTTCAGGTGTTCAGGATCAGTCTCAGCGATACAACAGAGATCCGGATTACAGCAATTCTGAAAGTTACAATGACGAAAAGGGCAACACATATATAACCAACAACTATTATAACGACGATTATTACGACTACTCATATTCGGCTAAACTTCGCCGCTTTTACACTCCTGCATACGGATATGGTTATTATGATCCGTTTTACACAAATTCTTATTGGTATGATTACTCCCCTGCTTCTTGGGGTGTGAGTATTTATTTAGGATATAACTGGTGGGCGCCTTCTTATTATTATACAAGGCCATTCTGTTACGGCGGAATCGGATTCAGCTATCATCCGGTTTATTCTTACTGGCATTCTCCATGGTATAGCGACTGGTACTATCCTCACAGCAGCTTTTATTACCACAGTTATCCATTCGGATATTACGGATCTTATCATCACGGATACCACCATGGATACTACCACGGTTATCAGCACGGATATTACGGCAATCCATACAATCCTTATTACTATAATTCCTACGATGCGAGCAGCTATTATTACGGTCCTCGCGGATCAGGTAGCAGCGGCAACAGTCCTCGCGGATCAGGACATTTAGGAAGCCCTGTTCAAACTACGCTTGGACAGAAGTATGAATCAGCACTTCAGCAAGGCAGGATTCCATCAACACCTGTTATGGACAGCCGTGAAAGCATCAGACCTGAAATGAGCTCACCAAAAAATCCGAAGGCTGGAATGGGTGAAAGCAATCCTGACAGAAACAACAACATGAAACCTGTTGATTCAGGAAAATCCGGTGAGATAAACACCGGTGTGAAGCAGGGTAAATCTGACGAATTCACAACCCCTGATTCAAGGCCATCCAAAGGTATTATCAGTGATAAGAATGAAAATGGAGTGAATCCAGACAAAGGAACAGGAAGACCTGACAATTCAGGAGAAATGAATACAAGTCCTGTAAGAAAAAATGAAGTAAGTCCAGCTCCTTCTGATGAAAAAACCAACCCGATAAGTCCGAGAAAGAATGTTGAACCACAGCGTAACCAGGATATGAATATCAAAGGTACTCCGAGACCTGATACGCGTCCTTCCCCACAGGATGATTTCAATCAAAGGAGCAATCCTTCCAAACCTGACGCAAGGCCATCAAATCCGAGAATAAATCAAGAGAGGTCTCCTTCCAACCGATCCGGAGAAATACAAGGAACACCTGAAAGGACTCCTACAAGGCAACCTGCAGTTCAACCGGAGAGAAAAGAAACTGATACACCAAGGAGGAACAGTTATCAGACACCGTCACCTGACACCAAAAGCCGTCAGTATGAAGACCGCAATCCATCTGTGAATCCTCGCGAAAGTTATAGCACGCCTCCGCGTCAGGAAAAGCGTTATGAGATGAGCAGTCCGAATCTGAATGAAGGAAAGCAGAATGAATACCGCAATCCTTCCAGGGACAATTCAAACAGTCGTTACAATTCCCGTTCCGAACCAAAAGCGCCTGTAGTGCAACCCCGGAATGAACCAAGACAATACAAGCAGGAAAATTATTCAGCTCCGGCTCCGCAGAATTACAATGCTCCTTCCACGCCATCCACACCATCCAGGTCTTACCAACAGAGTGAACAAAAGAGCCGCGGACCAAGATAATTTACCCCACCTGTTTAGTTAGTTTGTCAAATGTTGTGTTTCCCCGCCCGCATGTGAAAGAGAGAAAATTACATGCGGGCTTTTTTAAAAAATCAATAATTATGAAATATCAGATCTATTTAATTTCAACACTATTAATTGCACTTCCCTGTTTAGCATTTGCCCAAACCGACATTGATGCATTTCGATTTTCGAGAGCGTCCACAGCCGGAACCGCGCGTTCCATCAGCATGGGCGGAGCCTTTGGCGCACTTGGCGGAGACTTTTCCACTCTGGCTTCCAATCCTGCAGGAATAGCAATCTTCCGAGGTGGTGAATTCACCTTCAGCCCCTCAATATATTCTGGCTCCACTGATGCAAGCTTTTTAGGCAACAAGATTGATGAAAATAAATTTAATTTCAATTTCGGAAATATTGGTGTAGTAACCACACAAAGCTTAAGCAGGGATGATGCAAGTCCGGGCTGGAAAAGCTGGAACTTCGGATTCGGCTACAATCGTCTTAACAACTTCCATAACCGTTTCAGTTATGAAGGTTTTAACACAGAAAATTCAATCACGCAAAGTTGGGCGCAAAGAGCTCAGGGCCTGAACTTCGATGACCTTGATCAGTTCAATGAGCAACTTGCATATTACACCTATCTTATCAATCCGGATGCATCAAATAATTACAGCGCAGAAGTATCTGACGGAAATGTATTGCAGATCAGAAGTGCTGAGTCACGCGGCTCAATGGGAGAAGTCAACTTCAGCATGGGAGCCAATTACAGCAACCGGCTTTACATAGGCGGATCACTTGGTTTCGCATCCATCCGATACATAGATGAAGTTACATACGAGGAAGTTGACCGTGACCAGCTTGTAGACTCACTGAGCTTCTTTTCTTTCAATCAGAATCTCACTACGAAGGGACTTGGATTTAATTTCAAGTTTGGGATGATATACCGTGCGAATGACTGGCTGAGATTTGGAGCAGCTATTCACACACCCACATGGTACGACATGAACGACAAATACAATTCAGACATGTCGGCTAAATTCGACAGTGGATTTGCCGCGACAAAACAGTCTCCTCTCGGAGAATTCGACTATGAATTCACTTCACCATTCAAAGCGATTGGGAGCATCGCATTCATCTTTGGAAAGCACGGATTACTGAGTGCAGAATATGAATTCAGCGATATAAGCCAGGCGAGAATCAGTGCTCCAGGCTTCAGCTTCAACAGTGTAAATGACGCTATCAGAAAAAAATACCAGGAACATTCAACGGTAAGACTTGGTGCAGAATGGAGATATGGAAACTACAGTGTTCGCGGCGGGGCAGCCTTCACTAGTTCTCCTGTGAATTCAAGGTTTAAAGCAGGAGGATCAGATTTTTCGGCGAAGAATTTTGGAGGAGGGTTCGGAATTCGCGACAACAATATTTTTGTCGACTTCGGTTATTTTTACGGAACCAGCGACGAGTACTATCAGCCTTATACATTGAGCAGCGAAAATGTTCCGGGAGTGATAAACAAAGTGAGCTCAAACAATTTCACTATGACATTCGGAGTGAAATTTTAAATAAACTTTAATCATAGCCAGGCTCATGTTCGAAACACATGAGCTTTTTTATTTTGACGTCATCGCATTGAGCCGGTCAATTCCCGCCTGAGCTTTTTGGTCTATGCTGTTTTGGTAATCATGTCCGCGAATTGAAAGGCATTTTTCATAGTACTTCCTGGCCAAATCAAAAGCGCCTTCATCTTCATGGATGTTTCCTATTAGCAATGAGCTGTTGGCCGCAAAATAATATCTGGCCTTTTCACCATTCCTCAGTGTCTGAGAATAATAATGAATTGCTTTTTCAGTAAATTTCAGTTTGTGCATGATGCGGCCAAGGCGGTATGTGAGTTCCAGTTGATCGCGGAACAAGGGGAATGCTTTAACTTTTGCCGATGTGATTTCATTCCAGGATTGCATGTAATAACCGCCATCGAATAAAAGGCGAGATCGGAGCAATATTGGATTGGGGTACTCTCCGGTGGAAGCTTCTGTGTGCGCTTCCTTGTCTTCATCCACATTGCTCACTCCTACTGACAGAATTGTATTCATATTCTTCCTATAGCCTACAGAGTCTCCTTTTAAAAAATCAATCCATGCAAGCTTTTGATATGCTGCTTTTCTGTAGTTCATTCCGGGAAAGGCCTTGATAAACTTTTTAATGTCACCATCGGCTGTCAGATCCAATTTTCTAAGCCTTGACAATCCAAGTTTGTAGTCGAGATAATAAAAGGGAAACACTCCTGCTGAATTGCTTTTTGAGGAAAGGATTCTGAATGCATCATCATTCCTGCCCATTTTCATCACCACATTTGCATAACAATATCGAATCAGAGTATTATCAGATGCATAAGACTCCATCCAGCCAAGCAATTCATGCGCATGAGCTTCATTCTTTGCAAAAGAGTTATGTATGTTGCTCAGGTAAAAAAGCACTTCTTCACGATACACTTCAAATTCTGAATTTCCCAGAAGGACATAGAGTGATTTTAGTTCTTCAGTACCCAGAGGAATTGTACCTTTCATTCCGACCATATCGACAAGCCAACGGTAATCTTTCGGCACTGCGCCTACGAGAGTGTGAATAAAGCCGCTTAACTTTTTATTCAGAAGGAAAGTTGGATATACTGCTTTGTTTCTTTCGATTAACTTATAAGATTTTCTTATGTCGTTTGCACCGGTGATGTACTCTTTGAATTTCAACTTGAGCATTGCTTCCTGAAGAAGAATCTCGGAAATAGCATATAAATGGAACGGTGAGGCCGACTCCGTTCCGTGTCTCTCCAGTTGCTTGAGACGCAGAGCAGAATTTTTCTTGAAAGCTTTAAACTGACCTTCATCCTCACTGATGAAAGCTTTGAGAAAATCAATATAGTTTTCATAGAGGAAGACGATAGTGTTACCGGGCTGCTGCCTTTTCACATCTTCAAGCAATAGTGCGCCATGATCCAATCTCAATGAAATAATTTCCTTGTATGCATTACGGACCTTCTCATTGAAAAGATAATATGCATGTACATCAGCAGAAATTAGGAAAAAAAAGATGAAAAGGAGTCGACCGAATGCCATGCACTAAAAATAAAAAAAGAGACCACGCAAAAGCCGGTCTCTTAATTTTAGATTTAATAAAATTCAGCGGAGATTTAACTCACTGTCTCTTCTTCCGCGATGGTAGGATCTACAAGAATTCTTCCGCAATGCTCGCAAACGATCACTTTCTTGTGCTGACGAATGTCCAGCTGCCTTTGAGGGGGGATTTTATTAAAGCAGCCTCCGCAGGCATCACGCTGGATTGCTACCACACCCAAGCCATTTCTGGCATTGGATCTGACACGTGTATAAGCAGTAAGCAGTCTTTCGTCAATTATCGTACGCGCCTTTTGAGAGATTTTTTCCAGTTGTTCCTCTTCCTTCTGTGTCTCTTCAATGATGCTTTCAAGCTCGGCCTTTTTCAGCTTCAGAACTGCATTTTTTTCATCAAGAACAGACTGAGCTTCTTCCCTAACAGCATTTTTTGAAATCCCTTCAGCTGTGAACTCCTTAATTCTTTTCTCTGCCAGCTGAATTTCCAGTGTTTGAAACTCGATTTCCTTGTTCAGGCTATCGAACTCCCTGTTGTTTTTCACTTTGCCCTGCTGTGCTTCGTATTTTTTTATCTGGTCTTTCGCTTCCTTGATAGCCTGTTGCTTCTTGCTGATTTGATCTTCGGTAGTGGCAATATCCTCATTGATATTTTCCACTCTTGTGTTCAATCCTGCAATTTCATCCTCAAGATCCGTCACTTCCATTGGAAGTTCTCCGCGAATGGTTCTTATTTTATCAATGTTTGAATCAATCTCCTGTAAAATATAAAGCGCCTTCAATTTTTCTTCCACTGTAAACTCAGTGTGATCCAGTTCCATGATTTCATTCAGCTTTTTTTCAAGCCGTGCCACGTCAATAATTTTTTCAATTTTCCTTGGCTTGAAAGCGATCTGTTCCTTGCTCTTTAACTTTGCCTTTCCGATTTTAGATAAACTCACGTCTTTTTTATTTTTAGTTGATTCTTTTACTTCATTTTTCGAAGAGCTTTTGGTTTTCGTGGCAGTACTTTTTGCCGCTTTTTTAACCGGAGCTTTTTTTACAGCTGATGATTTGCCTGCACTCTTCTTGGTTGCCATAAGGTTTGAAATATATGGATGGTGTTGAAAATGTTCTGGATATTATGTTGAATAATCAGATATAATTCACCGGATTTGTGTCAAGCTCCGTCAACCGGACGGCAAATTTAGTATTTTTTTTCAGAATCAAGTCTTTAAGCAGCTCCATTGTGAATTGTTCGCTTTCATAATGACCAATGTCGGCAATCAAAATTTTGCCATCGGCATCAAAGAACTGGTGATACTTAAAATCACCTGAAACAAAGCAGTCTGCACCTTGGCGGATGGCATCCTGAAGCAGGAAACTCCCTGATCCACCGCAAATTGCCACTTTTCTCACTTTTTTTCTTAAAAATTGGGTGTGCCTGACACATTGGGCTTTCATGCTCCTTTTCAGATGCAATAAAAAAGCATCCTCCTCCATTTCGGATTCAAGTTCACCGATCATGCCTGACCCAACATATTGATACTCGTTTTCAAGCGAATAGACATCATAGGCCACTTCCTCATATGGATGAACATTCTTCATGGCCGAAAGGATATGCCTCTCTTTCCAGGCTTCAAATATCACCTCCACTTTCTGTTCTGCCTCCTTCTGTAACTGTCCCTTCTCACCGATAGCCGGGTTCGAGTCTTCATTTCCCCTAAAAGTACCAATACCACTGACATTAAAACTGCAGGAGTCATAATTGCCGATATTACCTGCTCCGGCTGCAAACAAGGCAGATCTGAGATCTTCAGAATTTTTTTCCGGAACAAAGACAGAAAGTTTGCGAAGCATGGCTTTTTTAGGTGTGAGAATACCTAGATTTTTCAGTCCGATCTTGTTTGCGATTTTCTGATTGACACCCTGATAAACATTATCAAGATTAGTGTGGATAGCGTAGATTGCAATGTCGTTCCGTATTGCCTGAATCACCGTTCTCTCCACATAGTTTTTACCGTTGATTTTTTTCAGTCCGCTGAAAACGATTGGGTGATGCGCAACAATCAGGTTGCACTTATTTCTTACAGCCTCCATGACGATTTCCTCAGTGCTATCCAGGCAAACCAAGACTCCTGTAATCTCAGTTTCTGGGTTTCCGGTAATGAGTCCGGCATTGTCATAAGATTCCTGCAATGAAAGCGGGGCAATCGATTCAAGCCAGGCTGTCAATTCCTTGATTTTCATTTTTCATTGAATATTAACCCTCAATACTACAAAAAAATGCAATTATTCAATTTTTATAAATTTGCCCCATGCATACTTTACGGCGACTGCTTTGGCCGTTTTCCCTCATTTACGGCCTGGTAGTTGGCATTCGCAATTTTCTCTTTGATAAAGGGATTTTGAAGTCATATTCTTTTCCGCTTCCGATCATTTCTGTTGGAAATATGAGTACAGGCGGAACTGGAAAAACACCTCATGTGGAATATCTGATCAGGTTATTGAAGGACGAGTATAGAATTGCCACACTCAGCCGCGGATATGGAAGGAAGACCAGCGGATTCATTCTTGTATCAGATCCTTCGGGAACACATATGATCGGGGATGAGCCGATGCAGTATCACAGCAAATTCGGCAATATCATGGTGAGTGTGGGTGAAGACCGTGTAGATGCGGTGAAGAGACTGATGATGATGAGTAAGCCGCCAGAAGTTATCTTAATGGACGATGCATATCAGCACAGAAAAATAAAGCCAGGTCTTCAAATACTGCTGATGGAATACGACAGTATGTTCAGGAATGAACCACTATTGCCGGCCGGTAATATGCGAGAATGGAAATCAGGGATGAAGAGGGCCGACATAATTGTCATATCCAAATCACCAAACATCCTCGTTCCGATTGAGAAAAAAAGAATCCTGGAACAAGTGAAGCATACTCCGGATCAAAAAGTTTTTTTCTCTTTCATCCGTTATGGTGAATTCGTAAGACTCAATGCTGAAAAGCAGGGTATGTTCATGAGTGCGGATTATTATCTTGAAAAACGATATACCATACTTCTGGTCACTGGCATCGCGAATCCTGCCGGAATGATCGCACACCTCAGGAGGTTGTCGGACAAGATTGAGATACTCACATTTCCTGATCATCACGAATTCAATGAGAGGGACATACAGATTATAAAAGAAAAATTCGGACAAATTGCCAACCCGAGCAAGATCATTGTGACTACCGAAAAAGATGCTATGCGTTTGCGAAATCCGGAGGTTGAAATTCAGATAAAGAACCTGCCCGTTTTTTACCTACCCATTGAAACGGTTATTCATCACGAACAGGAAGTGTTCGATAAATTAATCATGAATTATGTTAGAGAAAATCAAAAGCACAGCTGATTTTATACGAAGCAAAACAAGTTTCAATCCGGAATACGGCATTGTGCTGGGAAGCGGACTCGGGGGACTGGTTCAGGAGGTTCGGGAGGAGTTTAGTTTTGAATACTCAGATATACCCAACTTTCCTTTAAGCACTGTAAAGGGACATGGGGGGAAACTTATCCTGGGCACTCTTGCAGGAAAAAAAGTGATCGCCATGCAGGGAAGATTTCATTACTACGAAGGCTATAGTATGCAGGAAGTTACATTTCCAATTCGCGTGATGATAGAACTTGGCATCAGGCAACTCCTTCTTTCGAATGCCAGCGGAGGAATGAATCCGGATTATAAGGTTGGCGACATAGTGATTATACAAGATCAGATAAACTTAATGCCTTCGAATCCGCTCATCGGAAAAAATGAAGACGAACTTGGTCCGAGATTTCCTGATATGAGTGAAGCATACGAATCAAAATCCGTACAAGCCGCCTATGAAATTGCCAGTGCTGCAGGATACAGGGTACACAAAGGAGTTTACGCAGGGGTTTCGGGCCCCTGTTTTGAAACACCGGCAGAGTATCGCTTTCTTAGAATCATCGGAGCAGACATTGTGGGCATGTCCACTGTGCCGGAAGTTATAGTTGCCAGACACGCAGGTATACCATGTTTTGCGATTTCCATTGTCACAGACTTAGGAGGATTCGAACACGTTGAAAAGATAAGTCATGAAGAAGTCCTAAGAGTGGCAAATGCATCTGAAGGAAAGATGACGGATGTAATAAGCCAGTTACTGGCGAAACTTTAAATCAAACTCCAAAAGCCCCTCTGTTAGCTATAAAAAATCTTCGCAATGTCATATTTACCGATGTTAGAATCAATTGGAATGAAAACCATAATTTAGACAAAAAATTTAATTCAGACCCGACTGTACCCAATCATGAAAAACCTGGTCCTATCAACATTACTGGTTTGCTGTAATGCAATCGCATTCGCTCAATTCGATTTTCAGAACATCAATTTGCTTGGACATTTTAACGACAGTACTGTTGCGGCCGAGCCAGTTTACGGCATTCGCTATCAGAGTTGCTGGGGTTGGCACGACGGGAATGGCAAGGAATACGGAGTTATCGGCACAACTGCCGGCACATATATAATTGAAGTTACAAATCCTGCTAATCCAATAGTAAGTGATTATATTCCCGGAAGAAGCCAGTCCAGAATATGGCATGAATACAAAACTTACGGCAACTACCTTTATGCGATAGCAGACGGGTCGAACAATACTTTTCAGATTATGGACATGTCTTACTTGCCGGACTCGGTCAGGCTTGTGCATGATGATGTGACTATTATTGAAAGTGCGCACACACTTTACATTGATGGAGACAGGATGTATGTGGCGGCAGTAAAAAAGCCGGGCAGTTCGCCATCTTCGCTGAATGTATATTCTCTGGCAAATCCTGAACAGCCTGTGTTGTTGAGACGCCTTGACCAGGATTATCCATTTATTAACGGAACACATGACATGTTTGTAAGAAACGACACTGTATATGCTTCTTGCGAATATCAGGGATTGTACATTTTTCATTATGATGAAATCGGTAACCGATTCAATCAGATTGGTTCCATTACAAGCTATCCTGACCAGGGATACAACCATAGCAGCTTTCTTTCCGAAGATGGAAGCACACTATACATGTGCGATGAAGTTCCTGCAGGCCTGGACGTGAAAGTTGTTGATGTCAGCAACATTGCATCCCCCTCCACCGTCAATACATTCAGAAGTCATCCCAATGCGACGCCACACAATCCTTATGTAAAAGGAAATACTTTGTATGTCGCCTATTATCAGGACGGGGTGCAGGCATATGACATCAGTAATCCACAATCGCCTGTTCCATCTGGTTATTTTGACACACACCCTCAAAATCCTCCAGGGACTTACCCCAACCCTGCTTATGCGGGATGCTGGGCAGTATATACTGATCTTCCAAGTGGTATTCTGTTGGCCAGCGACATGCAACTCGGACTGTTCATCCTCGACGTGAGTCAGTTGACAGGGATAAATAATTTAAGCCGAAAGGATGAATTGATAGAAGTGTATCCTAATCCTGCCAGCACACAGACCAGCATAAAGTATCGTGATAAATCCAAAATCCCGGTGATTGAAATTATTGATATGAAAGGCAAAGTTCAGAAAGAGATCATTTTAACTTCAAATTCTGAAGGGGTTTTAATTGCCGACTTATCCAATTTGAAGAGCGGAATGTATTTTATCAAGGCAGTTTTTAAAGATAGCTACGCGGTTAAAAAAATCAATATTGGCAGATAAATCATCAACTCATTTTAATTTACCTGAAAAAGCTGCTTATTCTTGCTTCCATTTGACGAATCATAGTATTCTGAAACAATATTTATGGATGTTTTGACATTTCAATTTAATTCTTATAATTACGTAAAAATGCCAGAGTAACAGGAATCTTGAATTGGTAAAAATTTTAGCAAGTTTATTTAATTCCATTTTTAAAAACCATAAAATCTGTAAACATATGTTTCGTCGCATCACAACTATTTTATTTGTTTCTACAATTTTATTCTCCTGCGGATCAAAGAATGACGGCAAGGGAAAAATCACTGGTCAGTTCAGCAATGCTCAGGATATAATGGTGTATCTTCAGAAGTCCGGAGATGAAGGGGACATCATTTTGGATTCTGCCAAAACTGACAATGCAGGTAATTTTGTGCTGAAGAATGCTGCAACACAAACAGACTATTTCACCCTGCGAACCGGAGACAGAAATCAGATTTATCTTTTGCTGCACGGTGGTGAAAATGTAACAATAAGCGGGGACGCAAATGATCTTGATAAAACATATTCAATTGAGGGTTCGGAAGATTCCAAACTGATTCAACAACTCAGAAGCTTTGAGTTAAAATTGGGAGATTCCCTCAATTCCGTATACATGAGTACGCGCCAGGATCAACCGGCAGCAGCCGATTCAATCGGCAGCATTCTTCAGAAGCATTACGTTTCAACAATGGAAGAATACTCAACACGATTCATCAACAGCAATATGAATTCGCTGGTGGCTTTATCAGCCACTCGTTTTCTGAATCAGGATAAAAACGTTACACTGCTTGATGACCTTGGAAGTAACCTTGACAAGAAGTATCCCGGTAATAAATATGTAAAAGACTACCTCGCAGTAGTTGCTGAACTAAAGAAGCTGCCTGCCGGCAGTCCGGCTCCTGACTTTAGCTTGCCTGATCCAAGCGGGAAGAACATCAGTCTTTCAAGCTTCAAAGGCAAGGTTGTTCTGCTTGATTTTTGGGCAAGCTGGTGCAGACCATGCAGAAAAACAAATCCTTATCTGGTAAGCTTGTACAACAAATACAAAGACCAGGGATTTGAGATTTTTCAGGTTTCACTGGATGATAATGCTGATGCCTGGAAGGATGCTATTGCAAAAGACGGATTGAAATGGGCTCATGCAAGCGAGTTAAAGAAGTGGAACAGTGATGTAGTAAAAGCATACGGCATCGAAGCGATACCTTTCACACTGCTTCTTGACAAGGAGGGCAACATAATTTCAAAAGGACTGCTCGGTGAAGATCTTGACAGAAAAATTCAAGAAGCTCTCGTGAAAAACTCCTAAGATCAACTGTCGGCACTAAAGCAAATGCCGGTAATTTGCGTTCATGCAAGAAAAAAATATTGCAGACCGCAAACTGCCGGCATTTTTATTTGCTGTGCTCTTTTGGCTGAATTCTTATTCTTTCGTTACTCTGAACGAAAGAAATGACTTTCAACAAGATGTGAGTTATATCATTGGAGTTGAGCTCGACGACAAGCGACACATACTCAGAGGCTCGATCGAGTTTCGGTATACCAACAATTCACCTGACACATTGCATGTGATCTATGTACATCTATGGCCCAATGCCTATAGGAGCAGTAAAACAGAACTAGCCAAACAACTTTACGCAGACGGAGACCCTGTAATGCTACGGATGAAGCAAGATGACACAGGATACATGGATTCATTAGATTTCCGAAGTAATGGCGAGAGTCTGAACTGGAAATTACTTACAGACACACCGGACATTTGCCTGATCAGGCTAAAAAAAGCCCTTCTTCCAGGGAGTTTTGTGGAGATAAGTACAACAATGAAAGTTAAAATTCCTAATTCGGAGATATCCCGTCTGGGTCATATAGGGCAGTCATACATGATCACACAATGGTATCCCAAACCGGCAGTATACGATAAAAATGGCTGGAATTATTTTTCATATCTGCACAGAGGTGAGTTCTACGGCGAGTTTGGAGACTATGATGTGAGCATCACAATTCCTTCCAATTATGTAGTTGCCTCTACAGGAATCCTTACTGATAACAAGAAGGAATTCGAATGGCTCGAAGAAAAAGCGCTTAACACTGCGAGGATGATAAACTTTACGAATGACATGAGCTTTCCTGAGTCTTCAAAGGAAATGAAGACTTTACGATTCAAACAGGATAAGATTCATGACTTTGCCTGGTTTGCAGACAAGCGCTATCATGTTCTGAAAGGAGAAGTGTATTTGCGAGGCAGAGACAAAGCAATTTCCACATGGTCATTTTTCACTAACGCAGAAGCTGAATACTGGAAAAAAGCTCCACAACATCTTGCTGATGCCTTGAATTTTTTTTCAGATAGGATTGGCGTCTATCCTTATGACCAGATCAGCGCTGCAGATGTAACAGTCGCAAGAGGCAGCGGTATGGAATATCCAATGGTGACTGCCATCGGCACAACAGGAGATGCTTTTGAATTTGAAAAAACAATAGTGCACGAAGTCGCTCACAGCTGGTTTTACGGAATTCTTGGCAGCAATGAACGGGAGCATCCCTGGATCGACGAAGGTTTTACAAATTTTTTCGAAACAAGATACATCTATAACAGACATAAACAGGATTCCAGTAAACAGGAGGAAGCTTTTTTAAAACTGGGCAGATGGGGAAAATATTTCGGACTCGACTCTATTAATCACAGAAATGCTCAGTATCTAAGCTATCTGATGGGAGCCAGGCGCAATCTGGATCAGGCTCCCGGTCTTCACTCAACGAGGCTCAGCAAGACTAACTACGGCAGAGTGGTTTACAGAAAATCGACTCTGTGCATTGATTATTTGCTGGCCCATTTGGGTGATTCACTATTCGATGCCTGTATCAGGAACTTTTATGAGGAATGGAAATTTCGTCACCCCTATCCTGAGCACATCAGACATTCTTTTGAAAAAACTTCCAATAAAGATTTATCATGGTTTTTCGATGACTGCATAAACAGTAATAAAAAGTCAGACTACAGTTTAACGTCAGCAGAAAAAATTTCCGGAACAGACAATTATAAATTAAGAATTAAAAACAAGGGAGATTACAATCCACCACTCATTGTTCAGGGAATAAAAGAAAGTCAAATCAAAACTAGATTTTCGACTGAAGGCTTTGAGGGAGAAAAGGAAATTGAAATTAGCTGTAATGGTTGCGAAGCATTTCGGATTGACGCGGAAGAAAGAATGCCGGAAAACTTAAGGAGCAATAACCTGATCAGGACTGATGGAGTATTTCGCAAGACAGAAAAATTAAAAATCAGTGTTCTTCCAGCATTTGAAAGAGCTGACAGAACGCAGGTATTTATCACGCCTGTCGCAGGATGGAACAGATATAATGGACTGATGGCGGGAGCTGCTATTTACAACACATTTATTCCTGAGAAAAAACTTGAATATGTATTTGCTCCACTATACGCTGCAGAAACCAGGGACCTAACTGGCGGAGGTGAAATACGGTTTAATCTTACAACCAAATCGGGAGCCTTCTCATACATTACTTTAAAAAGCGGATTCTGCCGATATGCATACAGCCACTACTCCTACTCTAATCCTCTCATAGATTTCTCGACAAATTATCATCTCAAATATTCACGGTTAGAAAACAAAGTCACGCTTCGAATAAAAGATGAATTTCCTGCACAAAGGAGAGAGAAGATTATAAATGTACGGCACATACTTGTGGACAAAGACCTGCCATTGAACGTGCTTACATTAGAAAGACAAAGCAAAGTTTATAATTTTTTTCAGATGGAGTATTTGCGCAGGAACAGAAACCCGCTTGAGGCATCGGAATTGAAATGGCAGCTTACAGGAAACCAGGACTTTTATAAAGCAGCGTTTGAAAGCAATCATTTTTTCCATTTCAACTCGACTAAAAAAGGTTTTCGCCTGAGGTTTAATGCAAGCTATCTCGACCGTTCAGTCACCAATGACCCGGGACTTGATGCACGCCTTAGAAGCAGCGGATACAGCGGCGTTGATGATTACCTTTACGATGGTGTTTTTTTCGGGCGCAGCGAAAGTTCCGGAATTTGGTCACAGCAGTTTATGCTTGCTGAGGGAGGATTGAAGTTTCCTACTTTCTTTTACCGCAAAGCAGAAGAATGGATGCTTGGCATCAGCGGAAGCACTAGCCTCCCGGGAATAATTCCTTTCCGTCTTTATGGCGGATTGTCAAGCTTCAATGATGCAAAGGAATTGTATCCTGAATCCAAGGCAGTGAGTTTTGAAGCCGGCATAGAATTACCACTAATAAAGAATACTTTTGTCATTTATTTCCCCATAGCATGGTCATCCGACTTGGGATATATTGCAGATCAGCAAAAACTCAGTTACGGTGAACTAATCAGATGGGAGTTAAAATTAAAGCAATTGAATCCACTGGAGTTATTGAGAAAAGTTGATTTTTAGTGAACGCTGGAAAGAAAATATACTTCGCATCCGACTTCCATCTTGGAGTACCATCATGGCATGCCAGCCTTGAACGGGAGAAAAGAATTGTACGCTGGCTAGACATTATTAAGGTAGATGCAGAAGAACTTTATCTGCTTGGAGATGTATTTGACTTCTGGTTTGAGTACAAAACTGTAGCTCCCCGGGGCTTTGTGCGTTTACTGGGAAAGCTGGCGGAGCTTGCAGATTTCGGAATTACCATCCACTATTTCACAGGTAATCATGATATGTGGATTTTCGATTACCTGGAGAAAGAAATTGGTGTAAAGGTTTACCGGAATCCTATTGAAAAGGAATATTCAGGTAAATCATTTTATATCGGACACGGAGACGGATTAGGACCGGGTGACCATGGATACAAATTCATCAAAAAGGTTTTTGCTAATCCTGTATGCCAGTGGTTATTCGCAAGGCTTCATCCAAACTTTGGCATCGGAGTCGCGAATTTTTTTTCAAAGAAGAGCCGTATTGCAACAGGCACATTGGATGAAAAGTTTTTAGGTGAAGAAAAAGAATGGCTGGTAATCCACAGTAAAGAACTGCTTGAAAAGAAGCATTACGACTATTTGATATTCGGACACAGGCACCTTCCACTCGACATTGAAATCAATGGAAAAAGTCGATATATCAACCTGGGTGACTGGATCCGTTATAACTCATATGCAGTATTTGATGGCGCGAATCTGGAGCTGAAGTATTTTGAGGAGTAGTAGAAACTCCTTGCGTCAACTGCTTATTTACCGGGTAGCATATAAGACTTATTGTAACTATTTCAATCACAAAGGCATATGCAATAGGCAAAAAGCACGACTCATGATTAAATTTTCCTAAACTCTTTTGAAAATTGGATGATTTCTTTATTTTTGCAGTCCGAAAAATCGAAGCTTGCTTCCTTTTTAGGGAACTAGAGTAATATACTGTTGTGAAGCGGTTCGGTAGTTCAGTTGGTTAGAATATCCCGCTTGGGCGGGAGTGGTCGCGAGGAAATGGATTACCTAAACAATCTCAGTTCGTTCATTAATTAAATAAATACGGTTCGGTAGTTCAGTTGGTTAGAATATCCCGCTTGTGCGGGAGTGGTCGCGAGGAAATGGATTACCTAAACAATCTCAGTTCGTTCATTAATTAAATAAATACGGTTCGGTAGTTCAGTTGGTTAGAATACATGCCTGTCACGCATGGGGTCGCGGGTTCGAGTCCCGTCCGGACCGCTTAATTAGTTCAAATCCCGCTTTTTCGCGGGATTTTCTATTTTATAGCGTTTATTATCCGGCAAATATTTACATTTCCGACACTTTACGGCTACGAATTTGGCTACACCCTGTAGCTACAGCGTGGCCACACTACAGGGCGATGCAGAAAGTTACGATACATCCGCGGCTGATGGGCGGCAAGAACAAAGAGGGCAAGCGGGCCTTGAAAATCATTATCAGGATATCCGGAAAGCGAATTGTCAAGTCATTGAATGAATTCATTTCACCGGATGATTGGACTGGCAGCGAAGTTCGAAAGAGTCATCCGCAGCATCAGATGATCAATTTGAAGATCAAAAAAAGGATTTCCGAAATCGAGCAGGAAATTCGGCGAATGCAGCTGATGGACGTACCGGTGACGCCGGATTTCATCCAGGGCGTGAACCGGAGTTTCTGCGAGTACTTTTCCGGATATATCGACGGAAAGAGAGATGTGCTGGAGGGCAGCACCCTGGACACGTACCGTCAGGCATTGGCCAGAATTCAGGAGTTTGATAAATCCATTACTCTGCACGGCATTACACCGCGCTGGCTTGCGCTGTTTCATCAGCACCTTGCCCGGGTGCCGCTTGAGGGAAACACAATTCATAAGCTTTGGAAAAAAATGCGCACCGTATATCTGGATGCCATGCATAATAGGTTGACAAGCGAAGACCCATTCAAAAAGTATCCTATGCCCAAATACCAAAATCCGGATCGGATACATCTTACGCTTTCGCAGGTACAGGCATGGGAGCGCGCACTGAAGCTTCCCATGAGCGAAACAATGCTAGTCTCCGGCATGTACTTCCTTTTGGGATGCTACAGCGGGCTTCGCATCTCAGACTGGCTCAGGTTTTCTTCCGAATTTATACGGGAAGATCGCTTGATTCTTCGCGCAAAAAAGAACGGCCAACTGGTATCCCTTCAGATGCATGATAAATTGAAACAGCTCACAGAAAAGCTACTTCATATGAGGCCCTGTCCTGCGGAGCCAACCGTAAACGAAAATTTGAAAGCGATTGCAAAAATGTGTAATCCGGAGATTGATATGCCCATCACATCACACGTGGGCAGGCATACCTTTGCTGTGCGCTGCCTGGAATCTGGCATTACCTCGGATGTCGTGGCCGAATACATGGGCATATCTCGGCGCACCGTAGCCATCTATGCCAAGGTCACCAATCCGCTGATGGATGCAGAATTTAAAAAGTTTCGGACATAAAAAAGCCGTCACGACAGGGCATCGCAACGGCTTCAAAACACGATGGAAAACTTACGTGTACAACTGCCCACCAAAATAGGCAGAGGGATTTGCTGTGGATGGCAAATATAATGCAGAGAAAGAAACTTGAGCTGCCAATTTTGTCATTTTGTTTTCTGCTCCCGAAGCGATGCATACTTGCGCTCCTCATACCGATCGAGTGCCTTAAGGACTCCGTTCTTTGCCATTTCAAATAATTTGATGTCGATCATGTAATCTGCCTTATCAACTCCCTTTTGATAATGCTTCTGTACTTTAGAATTTTTATTTGAAAATTCTTTTATGAATTTATCCCCATCTTCAATATCCAGTACATTGATAATCTTTTCAGGCGGATATCCGAGCGTTCCCATTTGGGTGATTTTCTTTAGGAATTCTTCTGTGAGTTCCATGATTTACCGTTTCTTTTTATTTCGATTGCTGGATCGAGCTTGATCATTCTGTCAATGATTACCTGACAGTATTTCGGGTCAAGCTCCATCATCCTGCATGTTCTATTCATTTGATGTGCGGCAACCATTGTCGTACCACTTCCTCCAAACCCATCGCACACTATGTCTCCTGCCTTGCTGCTGTTGCCCATCTGGTAAGCAATAAGCGGAACCGGCTTCATGGTCGGATGTTCGGCATTCCTTGACGGCCTGTCAAAGTTTAAAACGGTTGTTTGTTTCCGATCTGAATACCATTTGTGAGCCGCGCCTTCTTTCCATCCGTAAAGGCATGGCTCGTGCGCCCAATGGTAATCCTGTCGCCCCATCACCAGGCTATTTTTTACCCAAATTAAACATTGTTTTACCATTATCCCTGAATCAGCCATTGCTTTGCGGAAATTCGCCCCTTCAGAATCAGCGTGCCAAACATACCAAGCCACCCCCTTTTTCGTGTAACTTCCGAGAGCCGTATATAAGTCATAAAGGAATTGGTAAAAATTGCCATCCGATTGGGCATCATTTTGAATTTTCATGGCATCTTTCGTCTTTCCGACATAAGCTACATTGTAAGGTGTGTCGGTTATTACAAGGTCGGCCATTTCCTGCCCCATTAACCGCTCCCACGTATCGGTCTGGGTGCTGCTGCCACACATCAGGCGATGTCGGCCTATATCAAAGATGTCGCCCTCAACAATATCGGTATTTGACCCGCCAAGCGGCACGTCAAAATCATCATCCTCCACTCCTGATGCCATTTGCTGATTTTGCGCTAAATTCCAACTTTGAAGCCCATGAATATCAAATCCGATATCCTCCAAATCTATATCCGAAAACTCCATGTCCAGTATTTCAAAGTCCCATTCACCTGCATGGGTGTTGCTAATCAGATTGTATTCTTTGACCTCCTTCTCCGATAGCTTACGGCTCGGGACACGAACATCGATCAGCTCATCGCCCCTGTCAAGTAACACAAGGGCTGCAATTCTTTGATTGCCTCCGATTATTTTCATGTCCGTATTTACGGCAGGGATTTCCGCCAAGTCAAACTTTTCAAGGCTTTGTATTAACTTCTGCCTTTTTTCATCCGATATTTTTCTTGGGTTTATTTCAAATGGTTTAAGGTCTTTCACCTTCACGGTCTTGGTTGACCAGGTTAATTTTTTCATGCTTGCAATATTGTTACTTAAAATAGATCCCAGCTGACAAAATTGCGCCCAGTATTGTCAAGCGCTTGATCCATTTTCCCTGCTTTTCACTTTTTTTCTTAAGTCGCAACGCTTCGGTTTCAATGGCCGCATAACTTTGAAGGCAGGATGTGAATTGCTCTTTATATTGACCCACGATTCCGGATAAATGTTTTTGAATAGAATCCTGATTTTGAACTTGAAAATTCAGCTCAGCAATAATGCTGTCGTTTACCTGGCCTCGCTCTATGTCATAGATCATTCGCTTTGCCGTATTTATGTCGATGCAAATTGTATCACTGATTTGCGCCGTAGCCGTCAAGCCACTCGCGAACATCTGACTTAGAAAAGTCATTAATGCGATTTTTAAGAATCCTGTTTTCATTTTCCAGTATTGAAACTCGTTGTTTGCTTAAATTATTTTTCTCATTCAGCCGGTGAATGTGGCCTTTCATGGAATCGACTTTGTGCTGAAGCTCAATCAGGCCCTTGCATGATGCCGGTGCGGGAATCTGCACGGGGCGAGTAAAAATCATCCATCCAATGAGAATGCCTACCGCCATGCTGCAAATTATGATCAGAAGAAATTTTGATAAAGTCATTTGATGATCTCTAAAAACATTTTTTCTTTTTCATTTGCGATGTTCAGCATCGACATGATTTCAGCAAAGCAGTCCCTTGACTGCGACACCCAGAACTGATCTTTGTCAGGCATATAATGATGTTTGTACCCAATCAGAGGGCACCCTTCTGTATGAGTGACTAACGATCCATTGTGAATTCTAATTCCTGAAAATCCAGGGACTCCGATCACCTCTGGCATGATCTTTTTAAACCTTGCAGAAAATGACATGATCACTCTGAATTTTCCGTACGGGATTGCAGTTTCGCCATGGACTTTTACTTTTCGCACCTCTGCATCTGTCATGTAGGAGTGCAAGTCGCGGTCTTTGTCTTCCAGCGCGTACACCGGAAGCATCTTGTCGTATTTGTTCGAATAGAAATTTGCTTCCCCGTCAATGAACCATTGCGATAGCGTGGATGTATCCGTCCACTTAAACCGTTGCTGTGTGATAATCATAAAGTAATCTTTAAAAGAAACCGCCCGCCCTTTTTACCAGACGGACGGCCAACATGAAACACGAAAACTACTCACTCACTTCTTTCTGTTCCGGACGATGTATCCGGTATAGAGCTCAAGCAATCGTCTCACTTTTTTATTTCGCCCGCCGGCGGTTTTATAGACTGACAAGTCTGAGATTTTTCTGTTCAGGTGTAGCACATGTACATACCAGCGGGTCTTTGTGCGCCACTTTTCGATGTATCCCTTAATTTTCTGCTTTGCCATGATCAATTCTTTTTAACGCCAAGCACCTTGTTAAATGCTCCTGTTTTGTAAAGCAGATTGCTTCCGCCTGCATGGACGAACCCGACAATTGCGGCATGAAATATTGTTAATCCCTCAAACATTCCCCATCCCATCAGATTTGCAAATGTCCCGGCGACTATACCAATTCCCCATGATGCGTATTGCTTGCCTTCATCTTTTAAGTTGACTACTTTAATTACAAGCCCTGTGATAAGCAAAATCAAAATCGAAAACATCAAAGGATTGATGAACCATTGAATGTACAGGCCGCTCACCTCCTGATCTGTGTACTTTATCACACTTGGATCAGCAATTGAGCTGTCAGTCGGCTCAGTCACCGGATCAGTCACTAAAACCGTCACAGGATCGGTGACAGCAGGAGAATCTTGCGCATATCCCATCGTAAAGGACATTGCTAAAATCATTAGAATTGCAAAGAGTTGTTTTTTCATTTTGTTTTTTTTGTTTAAGGTTTAAATAATATTAATAGAGTTAGTTTATTTTGATAATATCAGTTTAACCTATTAAGTGCATCCTGACGTAATAACCAAGTACATTCCCCTTCTTGTCGTACATTCTGCTGAAACGAGCCTCTACCGCCGATTCATTTCCATCAAGGTCTGATAAGGAAAACTCACTCAGGTAATCTCTCCCCTCCGCCAGCGCATCCTTCCATTCATGTATGACTCTTTGCCTGTCCTGCCCGACAATCGCATTCACCCATCCGTTGCCAATTAGTTCTCCTTCGGTGCGCCCTGTGACTCTTGTGAACATTCTATTCACATTCATTAAGTGCCCTGATTTATTCGCCTGGGCCAGTATTGCCGCTTCATTATCGAAGTCCTGCGCTATTGATTTTGCATAAAGCCAGTTTGCAAGGTCTATCAAACTGCTTCCCCCATTGGGAGCTACCATATTCTTAACTTCCTGATAATCGGCGTGCAGTTCCTTAATCGCAGACGAAAGCTTATTCTGGTTTTCGATCGAAGTAGCAATCATCTCTTTCATCTCAGAAAGGTTGCTATTAATTACTTTCGCCGACACCCACATCTTAGGCTCTATTCTGCTTTTCCAGAACATTATTATGTGCTTATGAATGTTCGATTTATATAAAACATACAGTGTTGCAACTCCAACAAGACCTGAAATAAAGTCTTTGTGTTTAAGGATGAAATTGTAGATTTCCACATGAAACAAGGTTAGTTTGGCTGCGCCAATACAGCGTACTTTTGGTAAAACATTGTCCGTCCAACAAGGACTGTATATTTCAATATGTTTGCAGATGATTTATTGTACTCCTCCACTGCCTTGTCATACCTGCTTCCGTAGAATGAATGACACATATTAGTAGTGTTCACCGGACAAGCATATACTTCACCTAAGAAGTCATTTCCAGCTCCCCACTTCTTGAGTTCCAGTGAAACAATTTCCACAATATCCATTTTAGCTCCCGGCCTCATCTTAGCCATACCCAAAGCAATGCGTTCTAGTCGCTTGTCCATGCGGTTATCCCAAGCACCGTAAGAGGGATTGGTACTGATGTAATCTGATTTGGAAACGTAGTTTGATACGAACACCCGATCCACATACTTCACAAGGGAATCATTCGCCTTCTGAATGTCGCTCTCCGATCCTGATAGATATTTATTACCCACCCATCCCTGATACCAATTCCACTTAACACCATACTGCTTAGTCAGCTCAGACATTTTGCGTAGCATCATGAAAAAGTGAGCGTATTTATCGGTATAGCTTGCGAAGTACACGTCTGAGCTTTGGCCCATGCTGGATGAATAAGGCTCAAATTCTGCCAGCGGTTCTATCATGGATGAAGTGCCCTTGTACTTCTCAAAGTATGCCACCCATCCGGGGTATTCCCGATTATCGGTTAGCCTTACATCTACCGTGACGGCCAGCACTCCGTACTGCTCTTTTGCTTTCTTCACAAAAGCAGCAAGCTGTGAACGCTTGGATGAATCGTATAAGAAGCTGCGAGCATAGAAATTTACCATGTTCACACCCTTGCTCTTGCACCACTTTAAGAAAGCTTCTTCTGATGCGATGTCACCAATCTTAACCTGAGTGCTGACATACATACCTCTGATGGGGGCGTCAACTGTATTCACAGGCACTTTGAAGGTATCCACCTTCACCGTCTGCCATGTGCTGTCATAGCACACTTGCTTTGAATGATTGGTGATTGTGGTGACAATGCTGTCACGGGTCTGACACCTTGCCATTGAGATGCCTATGCAAATCAGTATGAAAAATAGAATAAGCCTAGCGGCCCATCCTACCACATTGTTTTGTAAAATATTCTTCATGATGACATTCCTAAATCGGTTCTTAAGTATTTCACCGCACTCGCAGCCACCTCATCATCTGTTCCCTCTGTATATGCCTCCATACCCATATACACATATCTTTCCGCGCATGAAAAAACGCCGCTGTCGTTTCCAGAAAGTACACTTAGTTGACAAAGATGAACATTGAATGAATCATTCAACATTATTTTGATTGCATTGTAATTCATAGGTTTTTATTTTATTGGATTTGGTTATGCAGGGAATTGAATCTTATTATGATTTTCGACAACAAAGTGCCCTTGAGGAGTTCTTCTTAACAGTATTCTTTCACCCGGAAACCTCAATGACAATTCGCCTCCGAACACTTCGGTTGTTAATAGATCATTAAGCACTAAATTTGTGTTAATATCTCCCAATCCTTGCATTGTGATTATGAGTGATGAATTGTACGTTGCCACGTGATCATCGTCGCAGATCAGGGCAAACGGAATTTTGTCTGGAGCATTTAGTATCGTAGTTGCGCTTATCTGCTTTTGACTTTCAGCACCGTTGACTACCTGAAACTTTCCAACATATTTACATTTAGTTGGAATATTAATATTAGGATCAGAAAATGTGCCTGTGTTATTTAGCGCAAGCACCTTGACAAAAGTACTTCCCAATCCCTCCGTGTATGACTTTCCGGTCTGAACTTCATCGTCCGCTTCGAGTGTGCTGTCTGATGATTGAATTACTGTGCATCCTGTCCAAGCTGACCCGTCAAGTATTACTTTTCCTCCAATAAACGTACAGTTTTGTGCAGTTGCTCCGTTTAGCTTTACAAGAGTCGCTCCGTTTAGAAAGGTGTTTCCGTCTTCGTCTGCAGATGCGCCAGGAAACAAGATCGATCGAACTATACCTAAGTCGATTTTATAGTTGTCGCCATCCGCAACGCATCGCATCAATACGTCCAGGTTCCTGAGTTCTGCAGGAATAAGATCTTCTTCTGTTGTTTTTTTATCTGTCATTTTAAATTATTAGTTTCTAAGTTCGTTGGAAGAATCTTCGCGCAATTCATGCCCTCCGTCTTCGCGCAATTCATGCGATGGCTGCGAGGGCTCGCTGTCAAAGATTCCGATATTTTTACTTTGCATGTACGTTCGCCCCTTGCGGTGCGCCTCGTATGCAGAGAGATTTTGCTTTACTTTAGTATTGCTCTTCATTACATAATTCTTCTAAGCATGATAGTGAAATGTCTGTCCGCACCTTGATTTCCATTGACGCGAGAGTGTATCTTGCAAGAAGGTCTTTCACTTCGCTTCCCGGAAATTCTTCTGTCAATACCACGTCCCTTCTGTCCTCGTATGATATTACGTCAAATAATGTTTTTTCAGCACCGATATTCTTTCGAAGTAAAGGGCCTGATTGAGTGATTTTTTTCATCAGCGTTGCAAATAGCAATCCGGATGAATAGGCGGAATCACCCTCTACAGCTTCTTTATCAATGCAGAATACCAACTTCAAAGGCAATGTGACCAGCTTATACGTCTCGCCCATTGATCGCGGCTCTATGCCTGAGTTTTCAATTTCAATGTGGCCGTTTTGACGGATATACGATACGCCTGCATCCGATTGCAAATTGATCGGCTTATACTTTCCCGATCCGACATAATGCGCAGGAAATCCGCCCTTGTCATCAAATACAGTTTCTGCTTTGTCAATCACCGTGCGGAATAATTCCATCGATCTGATGATACCCGATAAATGTTCGTGCGCTTGGCGTATCATAGTTCACTAAGGTATTTTCTGAAATTAAAATCAATGCTCTTAAAGAAGGCTTCTTTTTCCTGCGCGGTCAGATCCCCGATCTTTCCATATTTTTTTTCAAGGCCCTCCCATTTCTCTGCATTGTGCGTGCGTTTGAATTTCAGGTGATATTCTGCATCAGAAATTCGGTCTGGCGCGGCTTTCGAAGGCGACTGCGCGTTGCACAAATCGCTAAACATGTCATTAGTGAGCGTCAAATTTACCTTGTCAATTCTGCGGCCGATCCTGTTCCTTAAATCCTTGTAATTATTAACGTAGGTGGTTTTGTGAACTTTGCCATTTTTAAATGTATGATCGCCGTGCTTCCCCTGCGTGGGGTGAAGCCCCTGCGAGACTCTTGTTGCTCCCGCTCTTGGGGATTCGTTCGGGTTGATATACAGCGGACGTTTCGTGTCATACTGCCCTATGTCGCTTCCATTGCTTTTGATGCCATCGGAAAAAATTCGCTTGGCTTGTTTGGCCACAGTGCTGAGCACGGCAGTAGTGAACGGCTTCACCAGTTGTTCCCGGTATTGGAATTTCCGGTCAATCTTTGCTATATACTCATCAATGGTCATCAGTTCATGAAGTAATCCATGTGAACGAATTTGTACTTTAAATCACCTGGTGACACATCCGAGAAATAGTACACCAGCGTAAGCACCAGGCGAGTGCTCATGCACGCGCGCTTCATTTTGGCTGTCTTCAAATCACGGAAGCAGTACGGCTGTCCGGATTGACTTTCGGCATTGAAAGCAGATTTCATCGTGCGGAGGTTTTATTGTTTTTAAAAGCAGGCTGAGCTGCTCTGAATATTTTCTTTCGTATAGATCCCTGCGAATCAGCAGGTCTTCTTTATTCACGCCTGTGCGCATGTTGACTTGCTCATTTGATGCATGAGCGTATGCATGGTCAAGTATTTCTGCCGAAGTGCGATAGGCCAGAGGCAGGGCCATAAGATTTGAAAAATCGCATGTCCAATTTTCGTGATTACACTGAAGGGAGTATGTAATGCTGATGCCTGCCGTGTCTTTTTCTCCCTTAATGTTTTGATCGATCTTTTGCGATGCAGCTGAAATCGATGCGGGACGAAGCGAAAGTAACCTGCTTTTTTGAACAGGTAAATCTCCGCAGCCATTGCATCCGGACGCATCCACTGTCGCTTTCATGCTGTCGATGCCGTCGGTTTCATAGCCGATCAGTAGGTTCAGCCGCTGGCGCGGCGCATTGTAAATTTTTCGAAGGTAAATTGTTTCGATTTCTCCGGCGGTGACATTTACCTGTATTTCGTCCAGCAGCTTGGCCTGTATCAGGTCGTAGACCAAGATTTTGACTTCGCCATCATAATTTAATTGCAGCGAAAGCGAGGAGAGATAAAAGTCGAGATACGATGATGTGTCATTATACTGAACTTGAAGCCCGCGGACTCTTCCTGCGACACCCTCAATGATTTTTTGATTTTCATGAAACATGCCAGCGCGCTGGTTATTCAGTACAGAAAGCGCCCTGTACGTTGGCGCAAAATGTGAACGTATGTCATTCCTTAGAACTTGAACGGCGCTTTCGTATTTACCAAGAAACAAGGTTTTTTCGCTCGCATACTGATCGGTAAGGTAGCTCGTCAATTCACTTGCGTAAATTCCCACTGATGAGATGTCTACGCTGTATTCGGAGCGTGCTACCTCAGGGCATACGTCCTTCATGGTGACCAATCCTTTAAAGCACTCTGTAATATTTTGTTCTTCTTGGTACATGCTTATTTAAGTTAAACAAGAGCAGGCGGATAGCACCATCCGCCCGCCCTCATTTAGGATGGTCAGGAATTCACCACCTTTATGCCTGCGAAATATGTCACACCGCTCATGCTGTGCGCAGAAGGGAATATATCCGTAGGCAACGGCTTTACATCCACGCAAGCGCGTGTGATGAGCGACACATCGCCGCAGTTATCTGCAATGGTCAGATCCACCGGCAAGCCAGATTGCGGATCTTGCACGACCAGCTTCATGTAGTTTGCGCCCGTGAACACGGCTTTTCCGCCGATTGCAGCTAGCACATCATGATTCAAATCATCATTTGCCGTGTAATAAATAGGCTGCAGCACTTTAGGCATAGTCATCACGGCAAAATCATTTCCGCCCAATGCTGCTGCCAGCTTGCGGTCGTACATGACTGCCTTTCCGTACTGAGAGAGCATCTCAGAAAGGTCGATGCCCTGCGCTGAGCAGCATCCCGCAAGCATTGTCCTATAATACTTCCACAGGGACGTTCCAGAGAAAATCAAGGGAGTTGTGCAGAAATTGGTCAACAATGCAGCCGCATCTATGTCCTCGAACGCGCCAGGATTGATATCAGATGAGCCGGTTTTCTTTGTGGCCACTTTTAGAAAGTCCACCCCTCCTACGTCTACAACAGGATCTACTTCTGCGTCCCAGTTGCCGACCAGTGCCACGGCCCTTTCTGCCAGCACTGTCTGTGCCTTACGCACGGTTGCGTCGATGAGTTTCTGGATTTTTTTCGCCAGATACCACTCGGTTGACTTGCAGCCGTAAGCGTAATCAGCGGCTGAGATCAATTCTTCAAATTGAAATCCGGATGACGGATCGATCGTGTAGCTCTCGGTCAGTTCGCCGCGCTTGGTTTCCGCAGTGCAGCTTTTCTCGAGCATGTTCACCTCGGTGGCCTCGTCTTCCATGATCAGCTGATCATAGCGAAGCACTACTTTTTTGATTTTTCCGCCACCTGGCGCGATCATCTGCTGGATGCCGCTACGGTTCAGGTCGCTCCAAAGGAAATCAAAGAACGGGGCAGGTTGACGGAGCGCGCTCGCGTCGCACTCCAAGAAATAATTATTGAGCTCGTCCTGAATGTCAGGACAGTTTGCTATCAGGTTTGATCCACTCATTTTTTTAAGATTCGTTTTTTAGGTTTGAAATATCCGCATTCATGCCTGCGTATCTGGCAACACATCCTGACGTTCATGCCCGCAGGACTGGGCAACCTATTCCGGCTCATTTGCAGCCGGATGCAACGAATCAGTCGAGTGCTATTCGCGCTTTTGATAAAGCATTACTGCTTTATCGCACTGCTGATCTTTCTGGTATTTCCACCAGCAGGAAATGCTCCCTGATGGCCTTGATTACCAAAATTATTTTTTGCCTCAAAAGGCTTTTTCTTTTCCTTCTCATGCGGATTAGCAGCCCATACTCCGAGCTTCAATCCCTCTTCTTTCATGATGTCAAGCGGAGAGAGAAACTCGCCTGCTTTTTTCGGATTCGGAATCCGGTGACCCTCTTTAGTGAGAAGTACCAGCGATTCGTTTTCGTCCAAATCAAGCGAGAAATTGTTTTCAATATGCGTCTGAAATCCAATCTTGGCCACATCCTGAATGCCCTCTGCATACTGTGCTGAGCCGAATAAATCGCGCTTGGCAGACTTCAGCTTGAATCCCTTGAGTTCGCTTGCAAAGTTTTTTTCCTTTTCACTTAAAGCACTTTTCAGCGTTGAGAGCGCGCTTTCTGTGTCCTGATTTTTCTTTTGCAATGACTCATACTTTTCTTTCAAATCAGTCAATGCCTGATCTCCGCCTGCAGCAGCAGCCTTCTCAAGGTCTTTAATCTTGGTGCCATACGCACCGGAAAGTTGATCAAATGCAAACTCCACGACCTCTTCGATCATCTTATCCTTAAAGTCATTTTTGGATATGTCCACGCCCGCTTCTTTGAGCTTGCGCGTGATGACCGTCTGAGCATTGCCAGCTACTTTGCCAATGATCGAAGGTGCGATCTCTTTGTATTCGGGAGACTTCGAGTCATTCAAATTTTGCTTTCGGATAAAAAGTTCAGAGAATTTACTTGAAAAACCCTTTAAATCCTTCGCATCATCTTCCTGTATTCCCAGGAAGTCAAGAATTTCTTTGTTCATGTTTTACTTACTTTTTTGCCCGATGTTCGCTTGCGATTTGCGGACTTTTTCGTGTGAGCTGTTTCTGATACCAAATTTACATGCCCAGTGTTTTCGTCGCCAGAGCGCATTTCAAATATATCAACATCATCAGTGATTTGCTGGACGTTATTGGCTCCAATATTGTCATTAATTAGGGCCTCCGTTTTAGCCTTCAAAAGATCGCCCACCTGAATAGGTTCTGACGTGTCTGGAATAAATCCAGTTGAATTCTGCCAGTGCTTGTCCATGGCGAATCGTTTGGGGAAGAATCTCACTTTGTTTTTTTGCGCATTGATGCAGCGAATCAATTCTTGTTTCATTGTCTGTGTGTATTATAATTCCAATTCTTGCTTTTCAAATTCACTCGGAGTAAAGTTTCCGTTGGCCATGTTTCTTTCAATTACATCGCGAGGCACGGTGTCGATCGATACGGGAATGAGTGAATGCTGGCAACGCCATCCTCCTAGCGTGGAATAAATTGTCTCTTTATTGGTCGCATCATTTTTCCCAGACCATTCGAGCTCTGCCCAGCTTTCCACCTCTTTGTAATGGAAATATTTCCATGAACGCTCGATGCAGAACTGCCGCGATGTGGGCAGTACGTCGCCCGCAAAAAGAAACCATTCTGACTCCAATTCATCTGCAATCGCGCTATTGTAAGAGCGATCTGAAATGGCAATGCTATCACTGGCTACTTGCTTGGCATACTTTAAAAGCTTGCCGTCGACTTCTTGTGTTTCATCTCCGATTGCAATCAGCCGGAGCCGATCCACAGTGTCCTGCCAGGATGCGCCGCTATTGACTGCAAGCGAAATTTCATCTTTCAACTCCTGCAGAAATCCTGTTTCAGGCGTTGCTCCTGCCAGCAGATCCACGGCATTTTTTTTCGAATTCTCAAAAATCTTATCCGCCAATTCGCTTTGGGAAAAATCAGGGAAAGCCTTTTGAAAATATTCATCTGACAATTCCTTTCCTTTTTCCATACCGCTTGCCACCGATCGCACGGCCTCGATGTATTCAGAGCCAAATAGCATCTCGCGCAATTCTTCGAGTACATCTTCAGTAATGCGAAGGTTTTCTGTATTTAGCACAATGCGACCCTTTGAAATTTCCAGTGATCCAAGTATTTCAAGCAGCTCACGATATAACTTGAGTTGTGTTTTTTGCACCTGCTCCAGAAACTCTTCGCCGACTGATTCCAGCAGCTTGATTTTCTTTTCGATGATATCCTCTACCGAGCGCATCAATTCAGGATTTCATTTACGCGGGACTGAGCCGAAGCTCCGGCAGAAGCTTTTCGTGCGGCCTCAATGTCTGCGGCCTTTTTCTTTGCCGCCTCGATCAGCTTTTCTTTCCTTTCTTCAGGGCTGTATTTATCAAAGAATTCCGGCTCTGCAATCAGCATCTCATTCACGAAAATGATCGCGCTGTCGTGCAGCACTGACTCCCATTTTTCAGCCAGACCGTCCCTGATCTTGCTTTGTATGGTTTGCGAATCAAAGACGAGCAGTCTGTCTGCCGAAACAATGAGCGAGAATACGTCTGCCGTGCGCTTTTCGTTGTAGTAAAGAGACTGTAAAAACCGGAACATGATTGAATGGATGACCATCGGAGGAAGTCCCGCCTTGATCGCTTCTGATATCTGCGAAATATAATCCGTCTCGGTTTTAAAGTCATATGATACCGGATAAGAAATCACCGGATTCATTTTTTTTGATTCTTCGGCGTAACGTATCCATCCACTTGCGCAGATGATGAAAGACTTGAGGTCAAATATCTGATCAGAGATCGGCTTTAGAAATGCATACAGGGCTTTTAAATCCAAGACCATTTTCGTAGCCAAGTCCGGCCCGGCAGAGGCCTCCGAATTACCAGAATGCAGGTGTATGATTTTGCGCGCACGAATTTCATCGCTTGCAATTTTTTTCTTTAAAAAATCCTGCTGATTGGTCGAGGGCTCCACCCATTTGATTGGATCTTGCTTGAGTTCGGCATCACCCTTGAATTCAGTGCTTGGCGCACGGATAATCATCACACCAAGAGGCGAGAGTCTGCTTTTTAGCCCGCTGCCATTGCAGGAAGGACACGTAATGGTAGCATTCAAATCCGAATTGAAAATCTTTCCCCCGTTACAGGCGGCTTCAGTATTGTCCGAGAGTGTGATTTGAAAATCGCATTCATCGCCGTAGACAATGCGATACGGATACGCTGCATTGTTGATGATCGTTTGCAGATTGGTCGCATTCAATGTGACAAGATCAAGAATATCAACTGCGAAATAAAAAGGAGAAACATGTAGCACACCATCTTTTGTTACACGTGGAACACCTTTTAATCGGTGCACTGTAACGCGGTTCCAGTTATGAGAATATTGATGGATGACTCTGAAATTATAGTCGCTTTTCCTCCCGTACTGCTCTATTCGGTAAAAGTGATTTTTGTCGTGATATTCGAATACAACACCCTCTTTTGATTTTCGGCCACCATAATCTACTTCTGATTTTTCGTCAGACAGAAGGAAGTAATACTCGCCTTCCTCGTAAAACAGCACTTGATCGCATCGGAAATAATATGGCAGAGGCTCGAATCTTTCCCGGTTATCGATCACTTCCTCGCCCTGATCATTCTTAATTGTTTTGATCGTGCGCGGCTTTACCACGATCACGCCCATGGCATCTGTCAGCTTGGCGTGCGTGACAATATCGCGCGTAAAAGTTTCCTCCGATCCGTAGATGGGCAAATTCTCCATGTATTGAGCAAGCGGATTACCGTCTTCATCAAAGGAGGGCCAGTCGATTGACCAGTTGCTATCATGGAAAATTCTCATTACGGTATTGAAAAAATCCAGATACACCGGGCGCGTTTCATTCTTGTAGTTGGATTTGATGTAATCAAATTCATCCTTTGTCATGCGCGGGGCACGAACGACAAATAGATGCTCCGGAAACTCATCTCCTTCGGCGTGCACTGCGATCTTGTCGCGTATCTGACATGCGCGCGCATAAAGCGGATTAAATTCCTGGTACTCGCGAACGCTTACATCATTCACAGACTTCTTAATCGAGACGCCTTTTTTAATTTTTGCCTTCGCCTGCTCGAGCAGGGAATTAATATGCTGGATTTCTTGCTGCATTTTCTCTTTTGTTTGCTCTTCTGAATAGAATTATCAACCCGCTTTTCATCCGCTCTTTGGGAGTGTAACTGCACCCTTGCTTGGTGCCGCGGCATTGCCTTGGTTTAAATAGCCTCTTTCTCATGATTTTTGATTTGGTAGATTCTTGATTTGGTGGAGGAAAACATTTTTCCTGAGAAAAGCGTAGATATAGGCGCAGGAAATTTAACAGATCCCGATTGAATTTTTTTCCAATTACGATACACGTGCTCATGGCCACTATAGTACATGGCTTTAAATTTCACGTCGTGTTCAAAGAAGTACGCATAATGATCGAATCGCTCTTGCAGAAGCATTTCTTTTCCGTTGCCGCCAGAAAGTATAGGGGGCTCATGCGATGCGAAACGCTGTCCCTTCCAATGCCATAACCTGCGGTATGGCGTCATCAGTCCTTCGCCCCATTGACCGCGTACGATCAAATTTTCTCCTATGAAATAATTGCACAAAAACATGCCTGTGTCGGCGCAAGAGGCAATGATTGACTTCTCGCTTCTGGACAGTTGATCATCAGTCCAGTGCTCGTCCGCGTCAACCTGCCATAAGAAGCAGTCCTGCCCGTCAATAATATCTCTGGCTATATCGATGCAAGCGTTCACCATTTCATCTTTGCTTTCCCACTTTCGCGGCGAGACAAGGCGAACGCACTCAGATTGCTTATCGGCATAATCGCCGATCAAATTGATTGTGTCATCAATTGACCTGATCGGGCAGTTCAATTCATTGCACCAGCTGGTAGACCCTTTGTTGCCAGCAAAGCCTTCGGCAATGATCCAATGATCAAACATGGAGATCATTTTTAGCGCAAAATCGCAATGGCGCAGATGGTGCGCTGCGTTGTACATAATTGTGAATGCGATTCGCTTCATGGTTTAAATTGAATAATTGCAAAGCCAAATTTTGACTCAGACTCATGTAAGATTTTAAATGATTTATCTTTGCGAACCAGCTCCATCGTTTTGTAGTGCTTTCGATGCATGGTGTCGTCCAGAATCAAAGTGAATGGGGTGATGCCGTCATGCAGAGACATAAGGTGGCAAAATTCTATTGTGCCCATGTGGCCAGCGGAGTCAAGCAGTATCATGTCTGGGAATCCTCCCATCGCCAATATGGCCTTTGAAATGCAATCGTCCTGAATAAATCCAACAATCTCATTATGATAAAATGATTCATCGAAGGAGTCAGTAATGACGCTTTCCGGGAAATCAACATCAATTTCTGAGGGAATTAATGATGCAGGAACACTCAGTCCATTCCACATGTAAAATGAACATTTGAAATTTAATAGTGCGTCTGATAGATTTTTCCTAGCCAATTCAAAGTGCCCTTCGTTTACCTCAATTGTATGAAATTGTAGCGAATGCCCAGATGATATGGCCGCATCAACGAACGCACGCGTAGATCCAGTGCCAAGATAGGTGCCGGTCTCGAGTATGCGCATTGGCTTCTCCTGCGTGACCATTTGGAAAATTTTTTGCTTCAGATCAGATACACAGGTCATGCCCGCGGCCATTATTTCACCTGCAAGTCTCATGGGCCCTCCTCCAACTCCAGTATTCGAAATATTGAGTATCCGCCTAACCGGCTCTGACCTTCGATCACAAGTCTGTATCCGCTTTCAGAACCAAGCAGTGCATTGTGATTGTCATAATTCTTTAAATTGTCATTCTGAATTAGAACAATGTAGCGAGCACCAATCATCAATTCCATTTCCTGAACAGAGGTAAATTCACTTCCATTCATCACCAATACGTCTGGAATACCATATACCCCTTTAATTTCATTCAGTATGTTTTGACTGAAGCTCTCTCCCTTACTGTCTATGTATTCAAGCTCTTTTGATCGCGAACTGAGAATTACTTCAACTGGCCGCTCGCTCGCCCTGGTTTTTTTACTATGATAAAACTCGCGTACAGCCTCTTCGCTCATGTACCAGCTAAGGTCGGCAGACACGCCATTGTGCGCGAAAGAAAATACACCATAAGGAGAGAGCTCGCTTTGAAGCAACTGATACTTTTCTTCGGACAATTCGATGCAATGCAACTGTAGCCCGCTGCCAGGATTCATGGCATTTGGCTTGGATAACATTCCTCTTATAAGTGCCCGAGTAATGCCATCTCCAATTCCTGCGCCTACTTCAATGAACTTCATGTTTTCGGCCACCATGGCAACTGCAAGTATGTCATTGTATAGTTGCGTGCCTGCTATGGATGCTCCTGTAGTATCTTGAATTGCCATAATTAGTTTTCCTGAATGATCCAGTTGTTGGTCAATATTGTGCGATCCCAAATGTTCGGGACTTTGTCGGTCGGATAGTATGTCTTTGGAATGTCTCGCACCTCTGGGATAGCATCAACGAAATTGCAAAGCGAGGAATCGATACAATGAATTTCGGCAGCCTGTTCTATTACTTTGCGCCAATCAAAAATTGTGTACCCTTCGATGGGTGAGAATTCCAGGGCAGCCATTGCGCTTTTGACCTTCACGGGCGTTCCGTAATCGCTTTGAGTGTGCATTAGTGCAAATTCTCCCGCACCAATTTTCTGGCGGATAATTTCCAGCAGCGCATTCTCCTTTTTATAATCCCGGTCATAGACCAGGTTATTTTTTTCGTTCACGTCAATTCCTGCCAGATGATACTTTGCGTCGACAAAAGAGCGGAATCCGCTTTTCTCGCGCCTCCACCACTGCTCTGGCTTTCCGCCCTGTCCGAACGAAAGGTCAAGCGTGTAATCATATTTGCCTTGTGCCCTCTCAACCGGGGCGACATAGTCCACATAATCAAAAAGACAGTGGTATTGCTTTGGCAGCAACCACTGGACCGTGTATCTGTCTGCATACGCCCGTGCGATGGGAAGGCAAAGCAGCACGTCTCCGACTTTTCCTTTTTGAATCATCAGCATTCGCTTTTTTTTGATTGGAGCGTAATGCGAGGGCTTGATCGGAGATACATTGCCCGGCAGCCTGTCTGCTTGGCTGTATGTTCTTTCGTTTGACAAATGCAGGTGAAAGGTTTTAATTTGGATGGATGGATTGTCTACTCGAGTGAAATGCCTTTTCATTTCATAGGCCATGCGATTGTCACAAGCTGGAATGCCAAATGGAAAGTCGCAGTCCATTGCCGGGATTTTTCCTTTGAAAATCCAAGGGTCCTGAGAGTATTCATAACTGAAATGCTTTGCATTATGGTCCGCTCCGGAAATGTCTGCGCTCTTTAAATCCCAGCGCGACAATGCCAATGCGCGCGAATCGAAATTCACATCCTTGATCATGTTCAGGTATGTGTCCTGAAAAAAGATATCTGCATTTGCTATGATGGAAATGTCAAATTTAGCCGGCTTGTTACTGTTGATGCTCTCGATGATGGACCTGTATGTCGGGCGGTTTGAAAAACGAATGAGCGATAATTTTCCGCTGCCCATTTCATGGAGGGAAAGCACTTTGTCGGAAAAATCATGTTCGCTATACAGAAAGATTCTTTCGATCTGTTCGCATTTCAAATTCTCGTGCAGGCATGTAAGTATCTCGGCTTTTCGCAGCGCATCGTTTCCCTCAAAAAAAGGAACGTGCAGGCGAATTTTTTCCGGTCTTTTTGCGACGGGCTCTGCAATCACAGGCTGAACGGGTGCGATGTTTTGCTTCACTTGCTTTGGTGTGCTTGGCGCATTAGCGTACTTGTCTGAAAGTATTGTGTGATGCTTGAAAACATGATTCAGCTTTTTAGCAGAATGCATCGAATGCAGCATCCGGTCGTACCATTCCAGATACATCAAGCGAGGTCGGTTGCCAGGTCCGTACAAGCATAGCAGCGGATAATTATCCTTGATCCACGAGAGTGATTGATTGGAAATCTTGTCTGCCAGAAACAAATAATCCTTTTCGGTTTTTGCATTGACGCCTTCTTGCGCAAGAGCGATGTTCAAATAAAGTTCATCGGGCTGGCTTCCGCCCCACTGCATTTGCAGCTGTTGAAGCGGGATGGGATCAAGGAAATTTTCTCTTGCCCGCTGAAATATTTTTCTTCCTGTCTCGTCATTTTTGTAATAAAGAAACGAGGAGTTTGTGCCGGGAAGCATGGCGCCTTCTGGCAAATTGTACTTCTGTTGAATGATGGATTCGCTGGCCCATTTCATGAACGAAATGTCATCGCCCGATCCGATCTTATGATGGTCTAGTACATGCGAATAAAAAGACCCTCCTGCGCTTTGTAGCTCATCGAATATGCTTGATAAATCCTGCATCGCAAGCGCATCCACGTCCAGTTGAATTGTGCATTCAAATGGGCTGTAATCGCTCGCCCAGAGTTTCACTGCAGCCGGATTCATTCGCCCCCCCATCATCATCACCTCCTGTGGCAATTCAATGAGGTGATCGAACACGGTGTGCATGTGGGGCAGGTGTAATTCTTTTTTTAATTTATTGCCGTGCAATATGGCAATGGGAATGTCCTTGTTGAAGTGCTTAATGGAAAAGGCAAGGTTGTATGCCGCGAAATAATATCCGCGCTTACCGAATGCAGGAAGTAAAATGCCTTGGTTCATGTTTGAATAAAAATTAAGCGAAAGCCTGGGAAGTGATCGCCCGGCTTTCGCTTTTTAAACTCAGATCAGAAGATGCCCTGAGGTGCATCGTGCAACGTCGGATTCTTGCTGGATTTGTAAGCATAACTGCCTTCAAAGCGCATGAATTCATTGTTGTTTTTCGGAGCGATCAACGAGCCTTTCAGCTTGATGCGACCCTGAATGAACAACACCTTTTCAATCACACCGTCACGTCCGCAGTTTGCGATGATCATCGCCGGGAATACGCGTCCATCAAAGAGCCTGTCGTGAAACGAAACATTGTTCGGTGTGACATTCGGGTTGATGTACGGACCGCCGCGATCGTAGGTAAGTAGCGAAGGGGTCTCGCACGGCACGAGCGACTCCTGTTCGACAGGAGTGGCCGCATCCACCGCCAATGAGCAGCGTTTTACCACGTGTGCGTGGCCGGTGTTGATGTTTGCATTTATCTCGGATGCGCTCGAGGGGTCTTCCACTGTGTGTCCGTCTTCCAGGATTACAAGAGCAGAAAAACCGCCGACGAGGTCATTTTTCGGACAGGCAATTACATC
Source organism: Bacteroidota bacterium (assembly GCA_003389385.1). Lineage (GTDB taxonomy): Bacteria > Bacteroidota > Bacteroidia > AKYH767-A > 2013-40CM-41-45 > QQVM01. The sequence continues at coordinate 11,845 of QQVM01000017.1, read as the reverse complement.
AGCTTCTCCCAAGGGGTCCTGATCGCAATAATCTATTGCCATTTTTAAGAAATTAAATAATTGATGAATCCCTTGCGTCTTTTTGCCGGAAGGGCTCCCGGCAACGGTAAATAAAAGACTGACGCCCAATTAAAGGACGTCATGAAGCGCGATAAGCAAATATACTGTTAAGGCCGATTAGTACACGTTATGGCCGTACAGTTCGTTGCTGATTTTACTAACAACCTCCACCTTGCTGTCGGACAATTTTGTCTTAACGCGTCGCGGCCAATTCGGTTCATATGATTCGCTCACACAAGCGTATTGACGAAAGTCATTGAACGGGCTGTCTCCAATGCGAAGTTCATCGGCCTTGAGCATGATTCTGATCGCATCGTGCAAGTGCACGTCCACGCGCGGAAAAACCAAATCAAACCGTTTTGAGCTCATTCCGTAGGGCCGTTTGATCGCCCCATCGTCGTAGCTGTACTTCTCGTCCTCCCCCGGATACACAGGCGCGTAAAGGTCAATTGTCTCTCGGAAATTTGGTAGAAAGTAATTGAACCAGCGAAAGCCGTAAGCAGATTTCACGCCCGCAACTGTGTCCATTTTCGCGGTGATGGATTTTGAGCAGTCGCTTGATGAATCCATACTGAAGGGTTCGGAACATTCCTGGCCTGCGGTGTCGCCACAAAAGGGGCCCGGAAACACTCTAACATGATCAATATAAATTTCCCCTGCCCCCGTCCATCGAAAGTATATTGAAGCGGGGTTTTTAACTGTATGAAGGTAACGGTACACATATTCCTGATGCCCACTTCCGCCGGACGACTGCCAAGCGATAGGTATGCTCCTTGTTGATATGCCAAGTTTGGACTCGAGTACCCCGTCTGTGTTTTCAAAGATTCGAATGCGAAATTCCAGAACAAAGCATTCAAAATCAGAAATACTGATTGCCAACTGTCCGCCTTGACCCTCTTCTGTAATCACCAGAAATCCGTTCTCCACCTTCGCTCCTCCGATCATTTCCCATGCAAGCTGGGAGGAGAATTCTCCAGCGCCAAACAAAAGGTCTCCTCCAGGACTAGAAGCGTTTGACTGGTCTGAAATGCATATCTTATAGCATCCATCCGGAATGGAATTCCCTGAATCATCTCCAAATGCAAGTGGGTAATAGATGGTCGCAAATCCATCTTCATAGAGAATGTTTGCAGTTAGGTCTCGAATAAGATTGTCGCTCGAATCAAATAGTCCAGCAAAGTGATGCGTGGTCTCCTCGGATGCGGATATTAACTGAAATGAGCCGTCAAAAAATCCACCTGAATCAGGGATTAGTGATAGTGGGCTTCCCGCCAGCGGCGTCTGAAATCCGTAGTTGTAAATCCCATTTGAAGTAATAGGAATGGAAACCCCACCCATCTGCACATTGAGGGAACCCTGTGTCATCCCAAACACACGAAAGCGGAGGCGGTAATTCGTGCCTGGCACAGGCGTCATCACGTTACATACGGCTGATTGGGTATTTCCGATCGTATGTTTTAAAATGAAATTTGAGCCAAATGAAAGATCAACAGGGCGAGTAACCTCCCATCCTAATGCATTGTAGCCAGGAAGCAGCTCCAGTATGTACACCTGATTTATGGACATTTCCGCGTCCGAGTCAAATGAAAATAACACATTGTTGGTATTGAATGCATAAAATGAAAATGAATGAGTGCCGTTGCTGGTAATTGGATTAGAGTCGGTTGTATGATGCGAAATAACAAGTTCGCCTCCTCCATATCCAGAAACTGTCACAAAGATTTCGTAGTGCCGACCTGACACCGGCGCCCAGCCGGTTAATTCCAATGATGCGGCCCCGCCCGGAGATTTGTTCGCACTGCCGCCGCCGAATTCAACAGAACCGGATGGCGACCAATTGTCTCCGGAATTCATCTCATCTGTGAATTTGCTTTCAAAATCATTCATTTGAAATTGCGAACTTATGTCTAGCCCGGGATTTCTGAACTGGTAGACCAACGCATCCTTTTGCGGATGGAGCTTCATGCGATACGGCTTTTCATCTACACATGAGTTGCACAAATCAAAGTCATCCAGTTTTTGCACCGGAAAGCGAATCGGCTGATTGGGGATGTGTTGTATCATTTTGGAAGTTGCTTTAATGTGGATGATAAGCTGAAGGTGCCCATTCCTGTGCGAAGATTATGCTTAAGATTATCGACCCATGCGATGTAATTTTTTTCATCCGTACCGAACTCGACTGCTCCCGATGGCGACTGAATAATTTGCTTGTACTGATCGAAAGACAGCGGCGCGTTGAATGAGAAAAACAAGGCTGGAAAGTCAGCAGAGTCGATGGTCTTCCAAAGTCCGCCGCCGATGGAATTGTATGGACAGGAAAAGAAAGTGTCCAGCACTGTCACATCCGCATGAAGCGGAGTGTTTAAGTTTTGTTTCGTGTATCCGAATTCAGGCAGGATATAATCGCCTGCATTCATTGTAAAGCCTTCGACCATTTCATTCTGCATCTGATAATTGGCCGCCGGATAGGGCTGCATGGCAAAGGTGGCCACGCGTTCCTCGATCAATGAATTAGATGAGTTGTATCTTTTTAATTTCAATCTCACATGCCCGTTTGCGCCTGGTGAAATGTAGGTGACGATCAAATGAAACCCCCAGCGAAAGCGATAAAACCCGCCCAGCGCTGCAGTAAACCTCTTTTTTGAGTGCACTGTAATCAGGCTGCCCTGAGCGGTTCCATCTCCATAATTGTTGTTTGTGTCAAAACGCGGCGCACTAAAATCATCTCTTGGATTGAGTTGCGCGCCGAATGATCCAGCGCCCCCTCCGGTCAAATCAAAATACAGGTTGCTGAAATTTGGGTCAATTTTGCTGGCTGAGAATCTGTGATCGTCCCCGCCAAGATAATTTGCAATGCTGCGCGGAATGCCACCTGCCCACCTTTCGATGCATTTTTGATTAGTCAGCCCTTCGTTGTAAAAAAAATATCCAGAATCAAGCCAGTCGCTTTGCATGGCTTTGCCTGTAGACCAGTCAACTTCCACCATGAATATTTTATCGTCATGCCCGATTGATGATCCGGCCGACACCTGATTAAAAATTACATTGGAAGAAATCACCCAATTTGATTTAAGATCCAGTGAATTATCTGTATTGCACTGACCCACCACGGGCAGTTGCTCATCGCGAAATCCAACAAACCTTATCTGCTCTGGAAATTCCAGTGCAGAGTTGTCATCCGTGTCATTGCTTCCTGCATTGATGTAAGCGTACAGCAGCGAAGCATCCACCTTCATCTTGATATTTTTAATCATGGGAATACTGACTGATGTACTGCCGGAGCGTAGATCGCTGTCCTTTTCTACCCGCAGGCGGAACTTGCCTGAAGGGGCGCGGTCAATCATCATGGCAATGTGATACTTCTTGTCAATCTCCCGGATAGTTTCTTCGAATGAAATTTCAGGAATCACGGAGTGCGAGTAGCCGCCGCCGCCGCGAAGCTCTCGTCCGATGATGATGCCAAGCTTGCCGTATTCACCTGTGATAGAAAATACATCGCTGTGGAATTCTATCTCATCATCAGACATAAAGCGAACCAAGTACTTCAGCACTTCGTATGCCGGATATGTGTATCGGTCTAAAAAATTATATGCCCCGTTGTTCTGACGGAAATATTCGATGGAGTGATAGACAGCCGGATCGATTGGCACGTCATTCTTTGTGCGCCCGGCGCTGAGCTTGGCCTTAATGCCCCTGTTTTTGCTGATGCGAGAGTAAAAAGAGCGATCTTCTATTGAGCAACTTACTGAATTAGGGTGAATTGAAAATTCACAGGATGGCATAGGAATATACCCTTCAAAATACGTCTGATAAAATCCGTTTTCATCAATATCAATCTCAATCAGCACAGCAATCTCATTGCATAAGTCCTGCTCGAATTTTGCTTTCACATACAGGTATCCATCCTGAAAGAAATTAAGTTTAGCGTCCTGTGTAAGCAGTCTCGCCTTGATGGTTTTGTCGTAACGAAGTGTAGATGTTAGCTGATCGGCTCCCTTAGGAATTTCGATCAGAATGTTTCCGTCCAATGAAAATCGCAGCCTCATCGCCAACCTCCGCGGTAAGGGCTGCCGTTTTGCTGCATCAATTGCAGCAGCGCATCCATGTTTGCGATCTTAATCCCCTTGCTCCACATTCTTTTGAAGTCATATCCGCTCATGAATTCCTCGCCAGAATGGAATATGAGACCCTGTGCGATGTTCTCTGCAAAACTTTTCTTCTCGTGCGCCTCGCGCTGCGAGCGGTATCGCTGCAATGCGGGTGTCACGAAATTATCCAATACATATTGTTGGAATCTTTCATCTTCGATGGCCTCATACACCTTCCAGTTTTTCAGGTTCTTTTCTTTAGAGATAATTCGTTCACCCTCATCGGCCATGATCGGAATTGTATCGCGTCCCTGCGGATAGCGTCCGCGCTTGAGGTATCGCACGCCCTTGTAGTAACCTTGCGGAGGTTGCAGGGCCAATGCTCCGGTCAACTGCAGGGCGGCAAGTCCAGAGGTAAATCCAATGAGCGTTGCCATCAAAGGTGGCAAATGGGAGTATTCTTTGATGATGTTCATGATGGCTTGCCTTGTGGCAAGTCCGATCTCAAAAACAGCCCTGGCCTTGGTGATCAAGTCCTGACGAGCGCGAAGCTTGTTAATGCGCGACTGCAATTCCCTTTCGCTGTTCTCTCGCTTGGCGCGGAGCAGTTCCATACGTTTTTCGAACTGCTCATTGCTGATGATTTTATTATCTAAGTCCTCGCGCAGCTTCTGCTCCTGCTGATCCACAGAATCAATCGTTGCATCGCGCTGCCTTTCTGCATTTCGAATTTGATTTTCTGTGAATGTATTATGCAGTTCTGCCGTGGCTCCGACTGTCTGAATTTGCTTGTCGCGAACCTGCTCCTCGCCTTGTATTCTAAGTTTTTTTAAATCCTCTATAGATTTTTTTACTTCGTTATTATGCTTTTCGAATTCCTTCATGAAGGACTCGAAATCATCCTCGTCGGCCTTTCGAAGCTTCTCGCTCAGCTCAAGCCGTTTGTTGGCAATGGACACCAGCACCTCTACGATGCGGCTCTCCATGCCTTCAATCTTCCCTACATAATCATTGAAGTTGGCAAGTCTTTGCTCAAGCTGAAACAGCTCAATGCGGGTGCGCTCGATGGAAAGCTCTTCCTCTGATTTATTCGAATCTTTCAGCGCATCAATGCGGTTGGCCACTTCCAGTTTGACATTATCCTCGTCCTGCTGCAGCTCCTTTTTTGCCAGTTCAGCCTTCACTTCCGCTTCTTTTTTCAGCCGCTCCTCCGCTTGTTTGTCCAGCTTTTCTCGCTGCTTCGATTGCTCTTCTCTTCGCTTGATTTCTCTGTCAATGCGCTCGATCAGGTCTTTGTCCTCAAACGTACTGGAAAGCTCCCTCTCTTTCCTGAGCTTCTGTAGCTGCTCAATAGAAAGTTGCGTTAAATCAATTTGCTTTTGCAGTGTTTTATTATTGGCCGTCTCCTGCTGCGGTTGGCTTCCTTGCAGAATGGAGTTAAACTCACGCATCTTGGCGTTGATCTCCGCTTGCACACGTTCGACCTCTACTCCTGCGGCCGCGCGGTCAATCTCAGCTTGCTTTAATTCTAAGTTTGATCTCAGTAATCGGTCAATTGTTCCGATCGATACCCCGTCCAGCTTGATGCGCTGAGAGAGCAATTCCTGAGCTTGCGTGCGCACGTCCAGTGATTTTAATTCTTCAACCGCTTCACGGTTCCTAGATGAAGCCACTTTTTGAGAAAGCTCAAACACTTTAGCAAGGCCGTCGGCAAGCTTTCTTCTGGCTTCGGCCACCCGATCTGTGGCCTCCTGCTCTGCCTCGAGCAGCGGCTGTAATCGCTCCTCGTTTTTCTTGAGTTGAATTTTATAAAGCAGTTGATCGTTCACATTGCGAAGCGCTTTTTCCAATTCGCCATTTTTTACCTTTTCTGCATCTATGTTGCTCAGATATCCCGGATACTTCGCCTGCAACTCTTTGATGCGATCGGTCCTTTCCTTTGTGCCTACGGCGAGCCCAAGTATCTCGATGGTGGTTGCGCTTAGCTCTCGACGCTCTTTTTCCAAACTCTCAGATAGTTTAGTCTCTGAAAGAGAAACCAGATTGCTTAGCAGATCGGCCGTTCCGGAGACCAGCGGCTGAAGAGCTTCGCCAACCTTTTCTTTCAGGTCATCCCATGCGTTTGCAAACTTTTTTAATTTTCCTGCGGAGGTCTCCCCCAGAATCTCGGCCTGACCCTTGAATTTTTCATTCAGCTGCTGCTGAATGGTTGCAAACCGCTCAGCGCGCGTTTGATTCTCTCCCACCGACACACCATACAATTTCAAGCCGCGCACGTTGCCTTCCACGCCCCTGAGTACTGCGTCCATGGCGGTGGACAGATCCTGCCCTGTGGCCGAGGCAAAATCAAGGATGATGGGCGTAAGCTTTTCTACCTGGTCGGCTGTGAGTCCAAATTGCAGGGCCGCTGTTTGAATCTGCTGAATATTATCATCGCCAAAGATGCTTTGCTTTTGCAGCTCTGCGCTCTGTCGTATCAGCCGGTCAAAATCGGCCGTTATGCCGCCATTCGCTCCCACGGCCGTCTGAAGTTTTCTCGCCGCTACCTCCGCCTTCTGAAATGCCTCCACTGAGCTCTTGGCAAAGTTTACGATTTCGCGCACGGTAAATGCCGCCGCGATGCCTGCGCCGATGGACTTGGCAATACTGCCTATGGCATTGAAATGATTGCTGGCTGACTTGGCCGAATCCTCGGCCGCCTTTCCTGCCTCTTTGAAATGGCCTTTTAATTTCTCTACGTCCGATTTAAACTGATCGAGCTCGAGTTTATATTTTGCGACGATTGGTTCTGCTGCCATGGATGGTAATCAATTAAAATCACCCACGTGCTTTTTGCCGCAAACGAGGAAGGCAACAAATAAATTTACTTGTGATCCGACTGGATCTGCTTAACAAATATATCCAATTTGTCAAGGTATTGGCCAATGGTCATCCGCTTTAATTCAACTAATTCATGAACACTGCCGCCCGAGAGAATCATCAATCCTTTTTCAAAATCTGCGCTGCGGCGGCGTATTCTTCGACCGATGAAGAAATCATCTGAATGATCAGATTCATGTTCTTCTGCTCCTGAAGGGATTCGCGCCAGGATGCCTGAAATTCGCTTTCCGACATTTTCCACCGAGACCATAGATTTTTCAATTCCTCGCACTGAAAAAAAAAGCGACCGTCACCCTCTGATAACTCTTTCTTGAACATGTCCACTTTTTCCAGCTGAATTTGATTGTTGAAGAATTCCGGCGACTCGTCTTCTCTGGCCCACTGTACGGCCAAATAATTCATCAATAGCTCGGTGTGCAGGGTCATATTGGCCCGGTTTTCAATTTCAGATAATATCAATCCGATGCGTGCCGCCCGTGAGGGATGCTTGATGCCCTCCTCCAAAATGCGGCTCCCCTCGCGAACCAATGTAATCAGCTCGTCCGGTGAAATGCTTGAGGTCATCCACATCAAATAGTCTTTCATTTTGCCGAATCGCTGCAAAGGCATGTGCTGATCGGCAGAAAAGCCGTAATAAGCGCGCCCTTCAAGATCGCGATATCGAAAGACCATGTCTTTCAAGGTGGGCATTTTTCGCGCATCCTGCTCTCGCTGAATGCGAATGATGGCTTCTTTGTTTTTGTTGTAAATATCTTCTAAATCTTTCCCTGATAAGATTTTCATGCATCAATCAATTTTAATATGATGTAATTCAGTCCGCATAGCATGGTCGCGTAAATGGGATAAATCCAAAGCAGGTGCCAGCTGATGCCAATGAAGATAATCACGAACGGGGCGGAATAGACCGAGGCCATGCAAGGTGGGCAGGATATGAGCGGGCGCGACCAATACACGCCGATGTTATTTTGAAGAAATATGTGGATGCGATAAAGCGGACCGGCCGATTCAAGATCAACATGTTTAGGCTGAATTTTATCCGGAATAGTCAGCACGGTGTGATTGTACTCAAATCCAGCGGCATACCAGATGCCAAAGATGAACATACAGTTGAGAATTAAAAGGCAGATCAGATTATAAAACATCACGCCTCCAATGTTTGCACCAGTTCGATTTGCGCCTCTCCTGAAAGCATTTTTCCATTACTGTCTTTGTGCGGCCTGAATTGTGTGCGCACGCGCTTGGCCGTACGCTCGTCCACCGTAGTGAATTCAAGATCTTCCCCTGCACTGAGAAGGCTTTCCCGGACGTAAATTTCTACAGCCAGATTCATAGGAATGTCCGATGGAGAAAGCTCGACTTCAAGGTTTCCGATCTCGTCCGTAGCTGATTGTAATACCAATACGCGACCTGTGGCAATGGTCCGGACATACACATACAGGTTTTCGTGCGCCTCGGAAAGCTTTCCTATTTTTAATTTCGAAGGACAATAAAACAAGTCCTTGGCAATGTCAATGATGCAGTTCATTTAATTTTCTTATAGGTTTTTCCTTGACTTCGCGTAATCACACGCTTGCCGGATGCGTCGCGCTCTATATGCTGCTCCACAGATACAAATGCAAGGCGGCCCTTCTTGTATTTCCTCAGGGCTTTGCCCTGAAGGCTGCGAAGTTTCTTGTATGCCTCCCAGCTCATACCCTCGGGACGCTCGTTGACGATGTAGTTTTTACCTGCCATGCTGTCTTTGCTTTTGATCTTGAATGATGAATTTTTTCCAGAAAGTGTTCACCTTGTACCTGTAGGTGTCAAGCATGTCTGCGCGCTGATTCAAGTCATTTCTGTTGCGCTTGATGATTTCACCGAATGCGTTGCAATTTACCGTCTTCAAGTCACGGCACAACACAGGGCAATTTTTGGGGTTAATTTTGACCTCAATTCTGGTAAGCGGGAACTTTTGTTTGTTTGAATGAAAGAACAGATAATTAACATCTCCGCGCGAATCTGCATGTGTGGGGTTGCCCGGGACAATCACCTGCGCGGGCCGCAGGGAAAGTCCTGTGCGAAGCTGCCGGAAGTAGGATGCATTGTCCATTCGGCCCAGCTCGCGCTTGTTGCCCTGATTATCGCCCGTGAGCATGGCCGAATGAAGGTGTCCACCGTATCGAAGCTTGATCAATTTGATCATGGCAGGAATGCTGCCGTTTTGAATTTCGGCCTCATCAAAGGTGTGATCATGGTGTCCGTCCGCATCCTGCCAGATGTGAGAGAATGTGACGCCGAATGGATTTAAATTAAAGTCTACGGATATAATGATTGGCCTTCTTGGATTGAACACCGAATCTTCAGACTCATGGACAGCAGGCTCGTAGTGATGCGCAAATGGATTCTCGCCCTCCATATCTACGAACTCGGCATAAATTTCCTGCGCGGCCTCGCTTCTTGTCATTTCCATTTCCATGCGACGAATTTCATCTTTTGACAAAAGAGAATCGTACGATGTGAATGAAAGCCCGGTGTATCCCCCTTTCCCGGCCTCGCAATTTTCCCATAGCTCATAGAATTTATGCTTGCCACCGTCGCGTTTGTGCTTGCCTTTTGGCACTCCGGCGGCGATCAATTGAGAGTCCGGATAGTCGATCAGCATCGGCAATATCGCGTGTGTATAGAGGTAATTGTTCTTTAGGATAATTCCCGCTTCGTTCAAAAAGATCTTTCGATATCCGAATCCCTCGATATTTTCTGGCAAATCGGCCGAGCGAAAGTCGATCCAGGTATCACGGATTTTTAACAGCTTTTTTTGGACGTTCCACGACCACCAGTCACCAGGGAGCTGCTTTAAAGCTGGCAGAAAATATCGCTCGTAATAACGGTCAATGTTGCCGTTCACGGTATCCACCCAAAGGAACGGCCCCATGCCATCCAGCGCAAGTTCGACAAATGCCTGCGCGGCCCCCCGTGTTGCGCCCAATCTTCGCCCCTTTTTTACGATCAGGAACTTAGCGTGCGAATTCTCAAAAAATATCTGATGCTGCGCCGGAGAGTAGCTGACGTTAAGCGTCAGTGTTCGGGTCAGTTGCTGTTGAATCATCCTGCATGGCTTCCTGACCTGTAGAATGAATTGATGTAATTATGCTTCGATTAATTTGAATTGCATTGATGGGCTGCTTCTGCTTGTTATCTTTTTCAAACATGCCCAAATAACGGCCCAGCTTTTCAATTGCATCCAGCTTGGAATGCAGCTTGAATTCTGTGGTAATGCGCTCCTCTGTAGTCCTTCCGGTGCGAAAGGTCGAGTGTCTGACTTTGACGCTTTCAATGGCGGAGGTTATTTTTCTATCCAGCTCATGCAGCGGGATGGCGTTCATTTTTTCATCAAAATAATTGCGGATATCAGAAAATCCGATAATGGAAAGCTCGCGCAAAAGGTCCTCTGTCTGTACATCTATTTTTTTCATTAGTCCTCTACCGTGCCGCTGAAGGTATGCTTGGACTGGCTTGCTTTCCATGAATTTATTTGCTGTCTGTGACGCGCCACCCGGCTTGCATCCTGCGCGAATAGCTGCGTTTGTGCAATGGAAATCCACCAGGTATTCATGGCAGAATTTCTTTTGCAGGGGTGTCAGCCCGTCCTTGTCGCGAATATGCGACTTGTATTTTTTAGGCCGATTAGACTTTGCTTTTTCTTTTGACTCGCCTTTTTTCGATGTGCTCATCAGTAATGATTTCTCTTAAGGTATTGCAATTTATTAATTTATTAATGGCCCTCATATTTCGCTCTATTCTGCTAAGGGTGTACATGGTTTTAAATTCGTCATACTGCATGGCTTTATCTATTTTCACTTTTCGTGAATGGAGTTTTCAACAGCTGAGATCAAAAGGAAAGACAAGTATTCTCGATATGATGCTGACTGCTTTCCAGAATTTATTTTTCATGATTTTAGATTTTTAATTTCTTCTCTTGTTTTTAAGTCGCTATCAATTGTTCTGTAAAAACAAATTCCAAATATTCGACATTGATAAATGGTAAATAGCGTATTCCAGCCATGAAAAACTGAAGGCGATTTATCGTCTTTATACTTTATCAATATTTTACGTATTGACTTCGAACTTCTGATTATGTAATTTCCTATTTGCATTGGTTGTGTTTTGCGGGATTGGGGTGATGGATGGTCTCAAATAAAAGAGTTATGCCCCATTGCAGGACACACCCTTCATAAAAGCCATCCACTTTGTTCTGCCGTGTTTTCCGCTTGGATGACCAAAAAGCGGTTGAACGCCTATTATTTGCAGGACTTTACTTGTGGTAATTTGAACCTCATTCCACTTGAATATCAAAGTTCCAAATGGTTCTAAAACTCTCATTGCCTCATTAAAACCCTCTTTTATGTCGTGCTCCCAGCTTGGCAGCAATACACCATACTTTTGAGCCATCCAGGTATCTTGCCCGAGCTTGTGTAAGTGCGGTGGGTCAAACACTACCATTTTGAAAGTGTTATCCTCAAATGGCATTTTTCTAAAATCTACAATTATATCGGGCTTTACTTCCAACATTCGACCATCGCATAATTCGGTTTCAAGTTCTCGTATATCTGCAAATAATACAGCTGGGTTATTTTTGTCAAACCAAAACATTCGGCTACCACAACAGCAGTCCAATATGTATTTCCCGGAAAGCAACGAGGGCATAACAGCAGTAGCCGTTGCACAACCGCCATATAAAAACACATCTACCTTTCTAAATGTACAATTGACCAGGATGCCCTTCAGCCTATTTGGCTATAAAGTGATATTATCCTTCCTGAGCGATCCTGAAAGATATA